>OZ240685.1:0-1745000 GCA_965199135.1 Acidobacteriaceae bacterium
CTCTCTTACGAGAAGAGTGATGAGCAAGTTCTAGAGCTGAGGCATCTAGGGAAATCTAAAAACGGGCGATTCATTCCAAATGTTGCATGCGTTTTGCTCTTTGCGAAAGACCCCCTGGAGCGCTTTCCCGGATGTCGCATCAGAGTGCGTCGCTTTGAGGGAGAGCGGGAGCAAACAGGCGCAAACTATAACGCCGTAAAAGAGTATTGGATTGAAGGGAACCTACCGGACATAATCGAGCGCACCGCTCTGGTTCTTGACTCGCAAATAAGGGAGTTCTCAAAGCTAGGTCCAGATGGACGCTTCTACGCCGCTCCTGAGTACCCGCATGATGCGTGGTTTGAGGCCATTGTCAACGCTTGCGTACATCGCTCCTACGGCATGCGCAACATGCACACGACCATTGAAATGTTCTATGACCGAATGGTAGTTGAGAGTCCCGGGCCCTTCCCGCCCTTCATCACTCCAGAAAACATCTACGACAATCAGCATGCCCGCAACCCCAAGCTCATGGACGCGATGATCTACATGGGGTTCGTCGAGTTCGCGAACGAAGGAACAAAGCGTATACGTGAAGAAATGCTGGCCAGCAATCTGCCTGTGCCCTTATTCCAGCAGAGTGATGTAGCTGGTGGTTATTCAGTAAGACTCACGCTGCGCAACAACTACCAGAAGCGCGAGTTATGGATTGATTCGGACGTAAGCTCCATTCTAGGCGAAGCTGTTTCCAAGTCCCTAAGCCCCGAGGAAAGCCGCGCCATCAACTTCATCAAGCAGCACGGTCAGATCAACGTAAGCCAGCTACATGGCCTCGTGTCCTCCACTGTGAAGACGTGGCACACGTGCAAGCGAATTCTCAAAGGACTGACCGACAAAGAAATTCTTGAGTACATCCATCGGACGGATATTCAGAAAGACCCGAACGCGCACTTTGTACTGGCAAAACCCTTTCGCACCGAGAAGCAGTAGAGGGATCACATAGGAGGTTACGCATGAAGCCACTGCCAGCACCAAACGTACCCGGCAACACAGAAGCGGAAAAGTTCGAGAACGCAGTCCGCAAGATCTTCAGCGTGTCAAAGGATGAACTGCTCAAGCGTGAGGCGGAGTGGCACCGCCAGCACCCCAAGAAGCAAGGCCCTAAGTAGCATTCCGTGCTGCCAACTTCATCACCGTTGTACGCCATCGTTGCCCTGCTCTATGCCATAGCGGGAGGAACGATGGGATTGTTTGCTGGCCTTGCGACTGTGGTCTTTACTAAGCAGCAAAAGCGTCTACGCCGTGACGCAGTAATAGGAGCCTTAGGCTTCTTGGGTGGCGAACTTGCATGTGCCCTTATTCCGTGGCCACAAAATACCATCACATATCGACTCAGCGGCGGTACAGAAGTCTCTTCTACGATGAACCGCTACCAGCACCCGGCACTCATTGCCGTTCTAGTCGCGCTACTCTTGCCGGTTTTATACGAGTTGTACCGGCTGAGAAGGTCACGAGACTCTGATTAGCCTACTTTGCGAAGTATGTTGTTACCCAAGCGAGGGGCCAAGCGAGGCCGAGATCTGCGGTTTCTCCCGTGAACCCGGCGCAGCAAGGAGGCAGCGCCGGAGCGCTGCCTTCTGCTTTACTTCTCGACTTCCACACCACGCCAGAACGCCACGTGGTTCTTGATGTTGTGCGCTGCCGGCTTCGGGTCCGGATAGTACCAGGCCGCATCCTGGTTCTCCTGACCATCGATCATCAGGGAGTAGTACCGGGCTTGGCCTTTCCAGGGGCAGGTTGAGGTGGTTGTGCTCGTGCGGAAAAACTCACGCTTGAGCGCGCTTTCCGGGAAGTACACATTGCCTTCCACCGTTTCGAACTGTTCGCCCTCGGCGATCACTTTGCCATTCCAGGTTGCGCGTGCCATTCTCTGTGCCTCTCGCTTTCTTCTATTCACTGCATTGTGTTTCGGGGGAACTTACACCAACACTGCAGACTGTTTGGCTGCTTTCTTGGACGGTGGCGGAACCGCAGCCGTCTTCTTTCCGGCAGCTTTCTTCGCAGGTGCCTTCTTGGCCGCTGCCTTCACGGGAGCCAACGCCACTGCAGCCGAGGCGGCCTGCTCCAGGGGAACAGAGCTGGCATTCGTATCACCCGCCGCCGGCGCATCGCCGATCCGTTCGGTAAAGGAGCAGACAATCGGCTCATCCGGCTCCAGCGCGCCCTTCTTGCCGCGCGCCGGTTTCTTCTTTGTATCGTCAGCCACGGTGCCCTTCTTGTTGTTCGGGCAGACCAGGTACACGCCGGACTTCAACACCTTTTCCATGAGGTACGGGCTGTCGCACTCCGGGCAGTGCTGCGCAATCGGCTTGTGGTTCGCCGTGAAGTCGCATTTCGGATAGTTGGTACACGAGTAGAACATCGTGCCGAAGCGCGACTTCTTCTGCACCACTTCACCGTCTTTGCACTTCGGGCAGTGCATGCCGATCGTGTCCTGCTTGATGTATTTGCACTTCGGGTACGCCGAGCAGGAAACGAACTCGCCATACTGCCCATTGCGCAACACCAGCTGCGAGTCGCACTTCGGGCAGTTCTCCTCAAGCGGCACCGCAGGCTTCTGCTGCTGCTTCGAGGTCAGCCGCCGCACCGTCTTGCATGGCGGGTCGGCGTTGTAGCCGGTGCAGGCCATGAACGGCCCGAATCGGCCATTGCGCAGCACCATCGGGCGGCCACACGCCTCGCAGAACTCTTCCTTGTCCTCGACATCGCCTTCGGGCAGGTGCAGGTTCGGCTTGGTGTCGTAGTTTTCCTTGGTGAAGGTGCAGCTTCCCTTCACCTTCTTGTCATAGGCACTGCAGGCATAGAAGGTGCCGAACTTGCCCCACTTCATCACCAGGGGCGAGCCACAGTTGTCGCAGACCTGGTCTGTCGGGACCTCCATCCGCTTCATGTCTTCCATGTGCTCGCTCGCATGCACGAGCTCCTTTTTCAGGTGCCCATAGAAGCCCTGCAGCAGGGACGTCCACTGCTCCTTGCCATCCTCGATACCGTCGAGCTCGGTCTCGAGCCGAGCGGTGTATTGCGTATCGAAAATGTAAGGAAAGTTCTTCACCAGGAGATCCGCCACCACCGTGCCGATCTCGGTCGGAATGAACCCGCCATTCTTCTTGCCGCCCACCTTCTGGACGTACTCGCGCTCCTGAATCGTGTTGATGATCGCCGCATACGTCGAGGGGCGGCCGATCCCGCGCTCTTCCAGAACCTTGACCAGCGACGCCTCGGAGTACCGTGGCGGCGGCTCGGTGAACTTCTGCACCGTGTCGACCGCGCTCCGGACCTTCACTTCCCTTGCGTCTTGCTGCGGGGCGTGAAGCTCCGCCATCATCGCGGCGACCGTCCCCTCGTCCAGGTCCTGATCCTCGGCGCGGGCTTCGATCTTGCTCTTCTTGATCTCGAACTGCCGCCGTGCTTCGGCCAGCTTGTGTTCACGATCACGAACCGCTGCCGCCTGAAGCGCAGCCGTCGACGCCAGCGTCAGCTGCTGCCCCTCCGCGAGATCCGGCAGCTTCTGGTCTTCATCTTCGTCGTCCACATCCTCGTACACCTTGAGGAAGCCGTCGAACTTGAGGATCGAACCACTCAGCCGGAAGTTGTATGTCCGGTCTGCCTTGGCGTCGATCTCAACGGTGGTCACGTCAAATACCGCCGGCATCATCTGCGACGCCACAAACCGCTGCCAGATGAGCCGATACAGCCGGTACTCGGCATCGCTCAGCTTTCCGCGAAGCGAATCCGGGTTCATCTCCGGATGGGTCGGGCGGATCGCTTCGTGTGCGTCCTGCGCATCCTTCTTCGACTTGAACGAGTTCGGTTTCTCGGGCAGGTACTGCGCGCCGAGCTCCTTCGCGATCCACTCGCGGGTCTCGGCGACCGCGTCGGGTGACACGCGGGTCGAATCGGTACGCATGTAGGTGATCAGACCGATGGTGTTGGGCTGGCCATCGGCATCCTTGCCGATCTCCACGCCCTCGTACAGCCGTTGCGCCAGGCCCATCGTCTGCTTCACGCCAAAGCCGAGCTTGCCCGCCGCATCCTGCTGCAGCTTGCTCGTGGTAAACGGAGCCGCAGCATTGCGCTTGCGCTCCTTGCGCTCGATCGACCGGACGGACCACTGCGCCTTCGTCGCGTTCTCCACAATCGACCGCGCTGTGGCGCCATCCCCGACAGCAGCCTGGCTGACGGTATCGACCGTGATCCGCTCGCCATCGATCGCGACCAGGCGGGCAGTAAACAGGGTCTCGCTCTTGCCTGGCGCTTCAAGCACCGCGTCCACCGTCCAGTACTCGACCGGGCGGAACGCCTTGATCTCGCTCTCCCGCTCCACAATCAGTCGCACCGCAACCGTCTGCACCCGCCCTGCCGAGAGTCCGCGACGGACCTTATCCCAGAGCAGCGGCGAAATCTGATAACCCACGATCCGGTCGAGCACCCGGCGGGTTTGCTGCGCATCCACCAGGTTCACATTCACCTTGCGGGCGTTCTCAAAGGCCGCCAGCACGGCCTTGGGCGTGATCTCGTTGAACGTCACCCGCTGGATGTCTGCCGTGCCGATCCCGCGCAGCTCTTCCTCGAGATGCGCCGCAATCGCCTCGCCCTCGCGGTCAGGATCGGGCGCCAGGTAGATATGGTCCATCTTCTTGGCGAGCTTCTTCAGGTGGTCGACCACCTTCTCCTTGCCCGGGATCACGATCAGGTCAGGCCGGAAGGAACCCCCGTCCAGGTCCACACCGATCTTGGATTTGGGCAGGTCCTTGATGTGGCCGAGGGACGCCTCAACGATGTAATCCTTGCCGAGATATTTGTTGATCGTCTTGGCCTTGGCGGGCGATTCGACGATCACGAGAGATTTGCTCATCTGTTTCCTTCTTCGCTTGCCATCTGCCGGGATCGGCAGGGACGGCTGTACAACCGAAATCTACTGGAACCTACCACGAGGCACCCCTGAGCGCCAGCGCCAGCCAGATCATTCGCCGGATTTCACTCGTGGTCGCGCCGCTTTTCGCCGGTTCACGAGTGGAACCTGGCGGAGGGGACTGGCGTCGCCCGGAAGCTGAACCACAGAGGTTCGGCCCCTTAAGGATGCCCGGAGTGTAGAAAAGGTCGCTTTTTGCCGCGTTTTGGCTAAAAAGTACGCACGAAGTACTTGCCCGGCAGCTGCCGGATCCGGCCGGACAGCTCCAGTTCAAACAACGCCGTGAATACCTCTGCCGATGAAAATTCACCGTCCACCTTCTCCATGACCTCGTCGAGCTGGAGGGATTCGTCATGGCGTAAGACGGAGAGCACCCGTGCTTCGGTAGGTGGCAGCCCTGGATCCTCAAACAACCGCTCCGCCGTGCTCGCTCCTTCAGCCCTGAACCCGGGCAGCGTCTGCTCGACCGCGATCCGGAGCTGGCTGGGCAGCTCCTCCCAGACATCCTCCCAGGTCGCGACCAGCTTGGCGCCCTGCTTGATCAGGGTGTTTGGACCCCAGGAGTTCTTGTTGGTGACGTTCCCAGGAACAGCAAAGACCTCGCGGTTCTGCTCGAGCGCGCAGCGCGCCGTCACCCGCGACCCCGAGTATTCGGCGGCTTCGATCACCAGCACACCCTTGCTGATCGCGCTCAGGATTCGGTTCCGTTTCGGGAAGTTCGGCGGCGCAGGGTACGTGCCGAGCGGCTGCTCCGTCGCAATACACCCGCCGGACTTGAGGATCTGCTCGGCCAGCGACTTGTTCTCCTTGGGATAGATGACGTCGATGCCGGTCCCCCAGATCGCGACTGTCGGCTTGCCGGCAGCAATCGCTCCCCGGTGAGCAAAGGTGTCGATGCCGCGTGCCATCCCGCTCATGATCAGCAGATTCCGACTGGCCAGGTCCCGTGAGAGGAGCTCCGCCATACCCGTACCGTACGGGCTGGGGTGGCGCGTGCCCACGACCGCGATCCCGATCTCGGAGAGAAGCTCCGCCCGTCCTCGCACCCAGAGCACCGGCGGCGGATCGTAGATCTCGCGCAGGCTTCCCGGGTAGAGCGCTTCCGGGAAGCAGAGGAAGCTCGCATCCATCGCCTGGAGCCGCCGTGCCTCTTCCTTTGCCGTCTGCAATGCCTGCCCGTCAGCCAGAAACTGCACCGAACGCGCTGGGAAACGCTGCGCCTCGAGGCCCGTTGGCGGCAGCTGCAAGACCTGTAATGCAGAGCCAAGACTCTCAACCGCCTGCAAGATGCGGCGGGGGCCCAGCAGCGGCGTCAACGCGAGGGCAAGCCACGCCAGTCTCTCCGGACTTTCGGACAGCTCAGGGGGAACAACGGGCGCGGCTTCAGGAAGCTTCGGAAGTGGAGAGCGAGCAGGCACAGCTGTACCTCGGAGGAGCAGAGTAGACCTGGAACAGACCGGAAGGTTACCCGCAGCCTACGTTCCCGCCCACCCTGTCACAACTCTCCGAAGTACCTAGCCGACCATCTCCCGGTCGAGCGCATACGGCAGGAGGTTCTCGAGCGAGACGACCCGCAGCGTCGATTCATGGGTTGCTGCCAGCACGATCGGCGGAGCAACCCCGTGGCGCTCTGCCTCGACCCAGCGCAGCACGCACAGGCACCACGGATCTCCTGGTTTCAGGCCATCGAAACCAGGCCGCGGTGTGATCAGGTCATTCCCGCGCTCCTTGGAAAATTCGAGAAACTCCTGCGTCACCACGGCACACACCACGTGCACGCCAAAATCGTCCGGCCCTGTGTCGCAGCAGCCATTGCGGTAAAAACCCGTCAACGGGTCCTTGCCACAGGTCTCAAGCGGTCCGCCCAGAACGTTCTTCGCCATCCCCGTATCCTCCTCTCGGCTACAGTGACACAAGGGACGCCACTATGCCGACTACCTTCTCACTGCCGCCAACCAAGCCCTTGAATGCCATGGACCGGCTCAGTGACATGACCCGTTTTCCCGCGCTTGTGCATGCCGGGGCTACGCTCAACGTCCTGATCACGATCGCGATTACGCTGCCGGTCTACGCCCACTATGGCGCCGCTCCCTGGGCACTGCCGGCGTGGATCGCCATCGTACTCGCACTCAATCTGATGCCCGTTGTGCTGCTTCGCGCAAGCGGCTGGCGTATGCAGCTTCCATACCCCGCGATCGAGCAGATGAGCGTCGGGGGCGACCAGCACCGCTTTCCAGACTGGGTCTACCTGGCTGCCTCGGCCGACATGGCCTTCTGGATCTCCCTTGCCTGGTGCTCCTACTCATTCCTGCCGCCAGAATCAGCACTGCTGAGCGTCCAGGCACTCGCCCTGCTGTGCACATTCGCACCGGTCTGGCTGCGGCCACTCCGGGACCGTTCGCGAGCGGCGCTGTGACCCCTCTGCTCCGCATCGCCGCCATCGACTTTCTCAACCCTGCTCCGCTCATGTGGAACTTCGAGCACCCACCCGAAGCAGCCAGGCTCGAGCTGCGCTACGACATCGAACGGATGACGCCCGCTCGCTGCGCTGCCTCGCTTCTCGAAGGCACAGCAGACCTCGGTCTCATCCCGGTCGGGGCCTACAGCACCATTCCGGACCTCGCGATCATCCCGGGCTGCACGATCGCCTCACTCGGGGCGATCCGCTCGCTGCTGCTGGTGGTCCGCGCTGCCGAGGATTCCCCACCGCGCTCCCTCCACGCAGCCGCTGACGCCGCTGATCTCGAGCCCCCTAGCGTGGGCGAGCTCCAGGGGATCCGCGCCGTCGCGCTTGACACCGCCTCGCGCACCACGGCGCTCTACACCCAGATCCTGTTTCGTCGCTACTGGGAGCACGCACCCGGCTTCCTCGCGCACCCTCCTGCCATCGACCCCATGCTCGCCTTTGCTGATGCAGCAGTGCTCATCGGCGACCCGGCGCTCCATGCGTTGCGCGACCGAGAGGCCCGTGCACAACGCACCGGGGAACGGCTGCGCTACCTCGATCTCGGGCATCTCTGGCGGGAGGCAACCGGGACTGCCTGGGTGTCAGCCTTCTGGGCGGTCCGCCGTGCGGCCCTGCGCGGGATGACGAACGAGGAACAGCAGCAGATTGTCACCGACCTGCTGCACTCTCGCGATGCCGGTCTCATGCATATCCCGGATCTCGCCCGGGAGTGGGCGCCCAGCCTCGGCCTCACCCGCTCGACCATTCAGACCTACCTCGCCGAAAACATCCACTACATCCTGGACGACGAGGTCGAAGCGGGCATCCGGCGCTTTCTCGCCGAGGCCCATGCACTTGGGCTGATCCCTGCCCCGCCACCGCTGCGCTTCCTCGCTCCGCCGAACCACCGCGAAATCTAAATTGCTCCCGGCAGGAACGCTGGGGCGCAACTCTGCTTCCAACTAGAAGCCAATGCCCCTGAGCCCAGCGACACTTCTCCTCTTCGCGCAGAACACCGCCCACATGGCAGCGCACCACGCACAAAAAAGCGGCCACGGCCACATGCCTCCCTGGCTCATTCACCTGGGACTTCCAGGCCTTTTTGTCGTTTCCCTGCTGGATGCTGCCATTATCCCGCTGCCGCTTCCGGGCAGTGGAGATGTGCTGCTGCTGCTGCTCTGCGCCCAGCGTGGTTCGCACCCCGTCCTGCTCGCATTCGCCGCGGTGGTCGCCAGCGTTATCGGCGGCTATACCACGTGGAGAGCCGGGCAAAAGGGCGGCGAGAGCATGCTCGACTACTTCGCCCCGAAGCGGATGATCAAGCCGGTCACTCGATGGATGAAGAGCCACGGCTTTCTGACCATCGCAACCAGCGCCCTGCTTCCCCCGCCGATCCCGCTCATGCCTTTGCTGCTTGGCGCAGGCGCCCTCGGCGCGAGCCGCAGGCAATTTCTCACTGCGTTCGCACTGGCCCGCGGCATACGGTACGGGCTGATGGCCTGGATCGGCGCGACGTACGGCCGGCGCGTACTCCGCGTGTGGAACCACTACCTGGCGAACTGGTCTGGAGTGATCCTCTGGACGTTCTTCGGGCTGCTGCTGGCCGCCATCATCTTTGGCTTCTGGCAGTACCAGCGCCAGAAAAAGGGATGGGAGGCCGACAAGGCCTCCCGTGCGAATGCCGCTCCCCGCGAGGCCGCGGAAACGGCCTAGTCCATCTCCCAGCGCAGCAGCGAGGCTGCCGCGGTGAAGCCGGCCCCGACGCTTGCCAGCAGCACCATGTTGCCACGCTTCAGCCGCCCCTCATCCCGGGCCGTGCCCAGGGCGAGGGGTACCGTAGCGGCGATGGTGTTGCCGTAGCGGTCGATGTTGATGATGACGTGCTCGATCGGCATGCCGAGGCGCTGCGCTGTGGACTCGATGATGCGCCGGTTGGCCTGGTGGGGCACAAAGCAGGCCAGGTCTTTGCCGGCGATGCCATTGCGCGTCAGCACCTTCTCGGCAATCTCGGACATCTTGCGGACCGCGAACTTATAAACCGTCTGCCCATCTTGATAGACGTAGTGCTCACGGTTCGCGACAGTCTCCGCACTGGCCGGGCGCAGGCTTCCACCGGCCGGCAGCCGCAATGCCTGGGCTCCCGAGCCGTCGATTTCATGGACGTAGTCCATGATGCCTTCTTCGCCTTCTTCCGTAGGCTCGAGCAACACCGCTCCTGCGCCGTCCCCAAACAGGATGCAGGTGCTGCGGTCGGTGTAATCCACCATCGAGCTCATGGTGTCCGCGCCGATCACCATCACCTTGGACTGTGCGCCGCTCTCGATCAGCTTGGCGCCAACCTGCAGGGCATAGAGAAAGCCCGAGCAGGCCGCCCCCAGGTCAAAACCCCAGGCATGGTGCGCACCGATCTTGTCCTGCACAAGGCAGGCCGTCGCCGGGAAGGGCATATCCGGGCTTACCGTCGCGAGGATGATCACTTCCACTTCCTCGGCCGAGATACCACGCTGCTTCAGGCAGGCGCGGGCAGCTTCGGCGCCCAGGTCGCTTGTGGCCGTTCCCTTTTCTGCAATGTGGCGCTCGCGAATGCCGGTACGCTCGACGATCCAGTCGTCCGAGGTGTCGACCATCTTTTCGAGATCCGCATTCGTCAGAACACGGGGAGGAACATAGCTCCCAATGGCACTGATTTTGGCGCGCCTCACCAGAGCAGGCTTTTCCAGGCGCTTCGGTCGATCCAAACTCAAGGCAATCTCCAACAAAACAAAGAATCTTGGGCCGCCCGGTCAGGGGAGGCGAATAGCCTTGATTGTCTCTGAGAGGGGCCGCCCTGTCGAATGACGGGGGTGTCATACGGACTTCCAGTACCGGGGGACCTGCTGCGCACGCACGAGCCCGTTGCCGTTGCTTCCTTCCGGACCTGGCGGGGTTGGCGGGATTGCGCCGCGCAGGGCCCGGCACTCACTTAGATTACCACTGGCGTGCCTCCCAAGGAACAGGCGGCTCCCGCCTGCTCCCTGGGCTCATGTGCCTTAGTGCGCGGGGGCAGCCGCGCCGGTCGGGGTCGCGGTTCCCTTCGAGATCGAGTACAGGATCGCGTGATCCACGACCGCGTACAGCAGCTGGTCCGGATCCTTGATCGCCTGGGTCCGAATCCACTCACCCGCCTTGGCGCCAGCGGCCTTGTCGTCCGGCAGGTTCACGTCACGGTTTGCCGCCGAAAGTGCAGCCAGGCGGGCCACTATGTCAAAGAAGCCGTCCTGGTTGCGGCCGGCCATCTGCCAGGCCTGGCGGCAGGTCGCGGTGACCAGCTTGTCGATCGGAATGGCGTTGATCCGGGCGTCATCGGCGCCGCTCGTCGTGGCCGGGGAAAGATGCGGTGCGGCTGGCTGCTGAGCGACGGCCGTGAGCGCTCCAAGAGACAGCGCTGCAGCAAAGATTCCTGCGGTGATCTTCTTCATCTCTGTTTCCTCTTCTATCGGGTAAGGGCTGTGTTTTCAAGCTACCGGAGCCGTGAATGCGGGAAGCTAGCGGCGATGGTCGTGATCGTGGTGATCATTGCCCTGGGCCAGCTTGCCGCCGAGTGCGCCAAGGCCGGCGCCGGCTGCTCCACCAATCAGCGTGCCCTTGAGACCGCCACCAAAGATTGCGCCCAGCGCTGCGCCACCGCCGGCGCCGATCAATGCACCGTACCCGGGGCCAATCCCGCCTCCGTTGTGGTGGTGGTAGCGATCATCCTGCCGGTAACGCTGGTCGTAGCCTCCGCGGCGGATGTTGTCGTGCATGCCGCTGTAGTAGTTGCCATGCCCCCCGCCGTGGCCGCCCTGAGCGATCGCCGCGCCTGGCAGCAGCAAGGCTGCCGCCATCATCCCAGCCGCGACCCGCCGGCCAAGCAGCCCAGCAAAGCCCCTACCTGTCTCCCGATCAACCATCCTGTTTCCTCCCCCAAGGCTTCGCCCAGGTGCTGGCGAAACCAGTCTGGTGCGATGCAGGGAAAGACCCAGCGGTTGATCAGGAGGAACGGTGGCCGAACGGCGGTAATGGGCCTGGGCGGTTTTGGGAAGCAGGCCGGCCACCCAGGATCTCCCGGCGGCTCTGTTTGCTGCTGTTTGTGACGGTCACGGGGCACTGCCTGGGTGTCCGAAAAACGATCGGCTAGAATACCGCAGTGCACCCCACCCTTGAGATGTCCAGCGCGCTCGCCCCGACCGGGCCTGCTTCGCCCACTGCCACCGCCCCGCTGAAGATCGGCTTCGTGTCGCTCGGCTGCCCCAAGAACCTCGTCGACAGCGAGGTGATGATGGGCATGCTGCAGCAGGCAGGCGCCGAGCTGACAACGGACACTGAGGCTGCGGACGTGCTCGTGGTAAACACCTGCTCCTTTATCGACTCGGCCAAGCAGGAGTCGGTCGATACGATCCTCGAGATGGCTGCGCACAAGACCGGCGGCAGGGCCCAGCGCCTGATCGTTGCCGGCTGCCTGGTCGAGCGCTACCGCGACGAGATCCGCCGGAACATTCCCGAGGTTGACGCCGTGGTCGGCACGGGTGAGCTCGACGCGATCCTGCTCGCCGCAGGCCTGGCCAAGCCGGTGACGGCGACCGTCTCCACGTCGCCCTTCAACATCCTGAGCAGCGGCGCGACCGCGCCCGCGATCGTCCATGCCGCAGCCGAGACAACCTTCTCGAATCCAGCGCCGGAGCTTGCGCTCACCAGCCGGCCCGAGGGAGATCTGCGCGAGCAGCAGGGCCGCTTCGCGCGTGCGAGCTGGGACGGCGCGGAGACCTCCACGCTGCCGACCTACCTCTACTCGGACGAGACGCCTCGGCTGATTGCGACCGGCCGCACCTCGGCTTACATCAAGATTGCGGAGGGCTGCGACCACCCCTGCACCTTCTGCGTGATCCCGAACCTGCGTGGCAAGTTCCGCTCGCGCCGGCTGGAGTCGATCGTGGTCGAGGCCGAACGGCTGATCGCCGCCGGCGTCCGCGAGATCACGCTGATCGGCCAGGACACCACCTGCTACGGCGAGGACCTCGGGTTCCGTGACGGACTGGCGCTGCTGCTTGAACGGCTTGCGCAGCTCGAGGGACTGGTCTGGCTCCGCTTTCTTTACACCTATCCGAACCGCATCACCACCCGCCTTCTCGAAACGATTGCAAAATACCCGGTTCTCTGTCCTTACCTCGACGTGCCGCTGCAGCACGCCTCGCCTGCGGTGCTCAAGAGCATGCGCCGGGGTGCGGGCGCCGAGATCTTCCTGCGGACGCTTGAGAAGGCCCGCTCGATCGTTCCCGGCCTGGTGCTTCGTACCGGCTTCATCGTCGGCTTCCCAGGCGAGACCGACGAGGACTTCCTCCTCCTGAAGCAGTTCGTACGCGATGCGCGTTTCGACTGGATGGGCGTGTTCTCGTACTCGGACGAAGAAGGAGCGATGGCGTTCGATTTCGGCGCCAAGGTTCCCCGCCGCACGATCGAGTCTCGACGCCGCTCATTGATGAAGCTGCAGCAGGGCATCTCGGCGGCGGGCAAGCAATCCTGGGTTGGAAAACAGGTGGACGTGCTCGTCGAGGGACCAAGTGAGGAAACACCGCTGCTATGGGAAGGCCGCTCGCCCTTCCATGCACCCGAGATCGATGGCAAGCTGTACCTGAACGACTTTGGGGATCACGAGATGCTGGTACCCGGCACCTTCTACACCTGCGAGATCACCGAAGCGCATGACTACGATGTTGTAGCCCGGGTGCTGCGGTGCCGATGACAAAGCCCATGGCGACCAAGAAGATCAAAGCGCTGCGCTGCCCCACCTGCGCCACCCTGGTGACGCAGGCCGACCCCGAGTTCCCGTTCTGCTCCGATCGCTGCCGGGTGATTGACCTCGGCAAGTGGGCTTCGGGCGCCTACCGCATCTCGTCGCCGATCCACGACCCGGAGCTGCTCGACGAGCTCGACGGACTCCGGGACTCCAGAAAAGAAATCGGCGAGAATGACTGACGCGGACGTCATGCCGCGTCCGCCACGCACGCCCTGGGCCTGGGCCGTCGCCACCTTTTTTGGCGCCGGCTTTCTGAAGCCCGGTCCCGGCACCTGGGGCTCCCTTGCCGCGGTCCTGCTTTGGCTTCTGTTTGCCATCCTCGTCGATCCCACACCGCCCGCGTTGCGGGCCGCAACCCTCTTGGCAGCGCTGCTTGCCATTGTCTGCGGCATCCCCGCGGCCACGGTCGTCGAGACGGAATCCCCCCGCCAGGATCCCGGCCACGTCGTTATCGACGAAGTAGCCGGGCAGTGGATCACGCTGCTGGCCTTCTGCGGCTACGGCCGAGCCGACTGGGGGCATGCCCTGCTTGGCCTCGTCATGTTCCGCATCTTCGACATCCTCAAGCCACCTCCGGTCCGCCAGCTCGAGAAGCTCCACGGCGGCGTCGGCATCGTGATGGACGACGTGGCAGCCGGCATCTACGCCCTGCTTGTCTGCGCGATCATCAGCCACTGGTGGTAGAAAGAGTGCGCGGTTGGCACCCTGTGCATCCGCTTCGCTACAGTAGAAGTGGATGACCCCTGACGCGCCCCATTCCCCATCTCTCCCCACTCCAACGACCGCTGCCCCACGCATCACGCGGGTGCACCCGATCGCGGCACTCCCTGGCGGCGAGATCCAGGTACATGGATCCGCGCTTGAGCCGGTAGCCGGTCACCTTCCTGTCGCGATGCTTGGTGAGCTGGCCGCCGGCGTCCTGCTCTGCCGTGCCGAGCGCCTGCTCCTCCGTATTCCCGAAGAGGGCGAATCGAGCCTGCTTCGTATCCTGCGCAATGGCGCCCAGAGCAACAGCGTGCCTATCGATGTCGCGCAGCTGCTCTCTACCGGCATCCACCAGGTCTCGAACCCTGCGGTCGACGCCGCGGGCAACGTTTATGCCACTTTCTCCGGCCCACGCGGGCAGGAGACGCCGGTCTCCGTCTTCCGCGTGAACCAGTCTGGCGAGGCCTCGCCCTTTGTCACCGGCATCACCAATGCCACCGGCCTGGCACTGGGTCCGGACGGCTACCTGTACGTCTCCTCGCGTAACGATGGCACCATCTACCGGGTGTCGCCCGAGGGCGCCGTCTCCACCTACTCCGAGGGCATGGGAGTGGCAACCGGCATTGCCTTTGACAGCGCCGGGAACCTCTACGTCGGGGACCGCAGCGGCACCATCTTCAAGATCGCACCGGACCGGCAGATCTTCGTCTTTGCGACGCTGGAACCCTCGATTGCGGCCTACCATCTCGCGGTTGGCCTTGATGGCACGCTCTTCGTTGCAGGACCCACCACCTCGAGCTACGACACGCTCTACGCCGTCGGGCAGGACGGCACTGCCAAGGTCCATTACCGCGGCCTGGGCCGCCCCCAGGGCATTGCCTTGGACATTGCGGGCAACATCTACGTCGCGGCTTCGCTTGCCGGTCGACGGGGCATCGTGCAGGTCTCGCTGGATGGCACGGCCGAGCTCGTCGCGGCCGGCAGCGGCATCGCCGGCCTCGCGTTCATCCCTAACGGCGATGCTGTAGTTTCGACCGCGACGGCGCTCTACACCCTGCCGCTCGGCGTGGAAGGCCTTCGACTCTTTTAGTCTCTTGCTTCAGGAAAGAATGCGACATGAACTGTGACATCATCGCGGTCGGCTCGGAGTTGTTGACGCCCTACCGCCAGGACACGAACTCCCTCTATCTCACCGGTCAGCTCAACCAGCTGGGCGTCCGCATCTCGGCCAAGACCATCGTCGGCGATCGCCGCGAGCACCTGGTCACAGCGGTGCGCAATGCCCTCGAGCGCGCCGATATCGTGATCACCATGGGCGGCCTGGGGCCTACCGAAGACGACCTGACGCGCGAGGCGGTCGCCGAGGCGCTCGGCATCCGTCTGCGTCGCAACCAGGAGATCGTGGCGGCCCTGTACGCTCGTTTCGCCGCCCGCCGCATCCAGATCACCGACAACAACACCAAGCAGGGCGATGTACTCGAAGGCGCCGAGGCTCTCGCGAACTCCGCCGGCACGGCACCTGGCCAGTGGCTCGACACCGTTTACAAGGACCATCGCAAGCTGGTCATCCTGCTGCCCGGGCCACCGAGCGAGATGAAGCCCATGTTCGAAGGCGAGGTTCTGCCCCGGCTTGTGGACACGATCCCCCGTCGCTACTTCGCCAGCCGCACGCTCAAGGCCGCGATGATCGGCGAGAGCGCCTGTGACGCACGCATTGCGCCCATCTACAAGCAGTATCCCGATGTGGAAACGACCATCCTCGCGCACCTCGGGGACATCCAGCTGAACCTGATCTGCACCAAGCCCTCTCTTGAAGAGGCCCAGCAGCGCGTGGACGCGCTTACGAGCGCGATCGAGGAAGAGCTGGACGACGTGCTCTATTCCTCGAACGGGGACAAGCTCGAGCGCATTGTGCTCAATCACCTGGAGCTGGCCAATGCCACGCTGGCAGTGGCGGAAAGCTGCACGGGAGGCATGATCGCCGAGCGGTTGACCAGCATTGACGGCTCGTCGCGCTCGTTCCTGGGCGGCGCGGTCGTGTACTCGAACGAGCTGAAGGCGCTGTTCGCCGGCGTCTCGCCCACGCTGATCGTGGCGCAGGGCGCAGTCAGCCGCGATGTGGCCGCGGCGCTTGCAACAGGGATCCGCGCGAAGTGCAGCAGCACCATCGGCTTGGGCATCACCGGCATAGCGGGGCCGGGCGGCGGCTCGGAGGAGAAGCCGGTCGGGCTGGTCTACATGGCCGTGACCGATGGCGTGAACACCGAGGTCGTGGAAAACCGCTTCAATGGCGACCGCGACCGGGTGCGTCAGCATGCCTCGCAGCAGGCGCTCGACATGGTGCGGAAGATGCTCTTGGCGCGGCGCTTGAAGTAGCCCCGGCGAAGGGCGGACAACAGCCCTCCGTGCGAGGTGTCAGTCATGGATCCCGCGTTCGCGACGTGATCTACCGCGGCTTGCCTGGCGTGTCCGCGGTGTAGAAGGTGTAGAGCGCGGTGTAGGAAACGCGCACCGTCTTGCCTACATTCAGATCGTTGCAGCCGGTCGGCGGCATTGCGCCTCCGTGGGTCTCGGACCGCCGCACCCAGATCACCGGAGTCAGCAGCCCTTTCTGCTCGCCGAGCGGATAGGCGGCAAGCAGGAGCCACGGAACGCTCCCCTGCTCCTGCGAAGGCTGCGATACGACCACCTTGCCCGACACGGCGCTGCCGTCATTCCACTTCCACATCGGGCCTGCGCTATGGGTCCCGAGCGGCGCGTGCGTGGACGGGTCGACCAGCGTCGCTCGAGGCGCCTGGAAGACCCAGCCCACTACACCGCTTCTGCGCGTGCAGTCATAGATCTGCACGCCCTGGCCGATCACCTGCGCCAGCAGTCGAGCGCCCACAGGCACCGTGGTGTCCGAGGGAGGAACGTGACGCGGCGCAATCTGCGCAGATGCCACGGTTGCGAGGGAGACAACAAGGGACAGGGTAAGGGCGCGCATAGCGTACTCAGCCTAGCACCGCACCGTGGTGCGGTTCCCGCAAAGCCGGGCTGCGGTAGACTCAGAGCGCGATGAACGCTGTTCCCTTTCTCCTGATTGCTGTGGTGGCTTACCTCCTCGGGTCGATCCCGTGGGGCTACATCCTGGTTCGCGCCTTCCGGCACGAGGACATCCGCGCGACCGGAAGCGGCAATATCGGCGCGACCAACGTGGTGCGTTCGGGCGCCAAGGGCCTCGGTGCGCTGACCTTTGTGCTCGATGCAGCCAAGGGCTGGGTAGCCGTGATCTTCGCAACCGGTGTGCTGCCCATGCTGCCCGCGCGCTGGGTGCAGCATGATGCTGCCTACACCTTTCACGTTGCGGTGGCTGCATCGCTGGCGGCGATGTGCGCACTGCTCGGCCATATGTTCCCGCTCTGGCTCAGCTTCCGCGGCGGCAAAGGCGTGGCGACAGCCTTTGGCGTCTTTCTTGCCTTGTCGTGGCCCGTGGCACTGATCTCGCTTGGGATCTTCATCCTCTCGATGATTTCGCTGCGGATCGTCTCGCTGTCATCGATCCTCGGTGCGATCGCGATCCCGGTCGCGGCCTTCGCGCTGCCACCGCATGCCGCACGTGGCTGGGCGCCGATGCTGGTCTTCATCCTCGGCCCCGCGCTGGTGGTGCTGAAGCACCACGCCAATATCCGCAGGCTGATAGCCGGGACGGAGTACCGCTTCGGCCGGGCAGCAGCATGAGCCGGATCGCGGTTCTTGGTGCCGGATCCTGGGGCACCGCACTGGCGCTTCATCTTGCCCGACGCGCTGATCACGAGGTCACGCTCTGGGCGCATACCGCCGCACATGCCGAAGCACTTGCTGCGAGTCGCGAAAACCACCGCTACCTTCCCGGCTTTGCCTTGCCGCCGGGATTGCAGGTTTCAGTGTCGTTGCACGACGCAGTGCGTCGTGCAGATGCGGTGCTCGTGGTCGTTCCCTCGCAATTTGTGCGCGAGACTGTCCGAAAGGCAGCGCCACTGCTGCCGCCGGACACCGTCGTCGTCAGCGCAGCCAAGGGCATCGAGGATGCGACGCTGCTTCGCATGACGGAGGTGATCCGGGAAGAACTCTCCCAGCCCGGCGCAGCGGCGAATCCGATCGGCGTCTTGAGCGGCCCCTCGTTCGCGCAGGAAGTCGCTGCAGGCGCACCAGCAGCCGTCACCATCGCTTTTGCTGAAAGCCACGACGCCGAGCGCACGCAGGCGATGCTGACGTCAGAATCGATGCGGCTTTACCGCAACACCGATGTGGTCGGCGTGGAGCTGGGCGGTGCGCTCAAGAATGTGATCGCCATCGCCGCCGGCGCCGTAGCAGGGCTTGGCCTGGGCCACAACAGCGGGGCTGCCCTGATCACCCGCGGCATCGCCGAGATGACCCGCCTCGCGCTTGCCTGCGGAGGAAGACGCGAAACCCTCGCGGGGCTTGCCGGGGTGGGCGACCTGGTGCTCACCTGCACCGGCGCCCTCTCCCGCAACCGTTTTGTAGGCGTGGAGCTCGGGCGAGGGCTCCTGTTGCCGGAGATCGTGGCGAGCCTCGGCGGCAAGGTCGCGGAGGGGGTGCGCACCACGGGCGCAGCCCTCTCGCTCGCACGACGGCACTCTGTCACCATGCCGATTACAGAAGAGGTGTACGCGGTGCTTCATGGCGAGCGCTCCGCTGCCGATGCGGTCCGCAGCCTGATGTCGCGTCCGGGCACGGACGAGTGAGTTCGTCGCCGCCCTCTCAAGTGGATGACGGCGCTTTGGTGCGAGGAGTCTGATTTGTGACCGGTCGAGCCCGGGGAACGTCAGCCCCGCAGCGCCCACCATGCGATCGAGCCGGTCAGGGCTCTGGCGCAGAAGCTGCGTCCTGCCGGCCAGGAGAGAGCAGCCAACGGCTTACACTGAACCCATGATCCAGACGCTGTTCGGCTCACTCGACCAACCGGAAAAACGCAGTGTGTTCGACCGGATGCGCGAGGCGGTCACCCGCACCCGCGAAACCCTGTCCGACCGCATCGAAGGGGTCGTCGCACTCACCCGCGAGGTCGATGCTGCGGCGCTCGATGAGCTCGAAGAAGTGCTTCTCACCTCTGACCTTGGCATGGCCACGACACAGACGGTACTCGGCGCCCTGCGCGACCGCGCCCGCCGCCAGGGCATTCCAAACGGTGCCGAGCTGAAAAAGCTGCTCAAGGAAGAAGTGCTCGCCCTGCTGCAGGAAAAGGATTCCCTGCCGAAGCGCGTGATCACGCCCCCCGAAGTCATCTTCCTGGTTGGCGTGAACGGCACCGGCAAGACCACCACCACGGGCAAGCTCGCGGCCTGGTACCGCCGCGCGGGCAAGACCGTCCTGCTCTGCGCCGCCGACACCTTCCGCGCGGCTGCCATCGAGCAGCTCGAGGTCTGGAGCCAGCGTGCAGGCGTCGAGATGATCCGGACCCGCCAGGGCGGCGATCCCTCGGCTGTGCTCTACGACGCAGTGAATGCCGCGAATGCACGCCGTACCGACGTCCTGCTCGTCGACACAGCAGGCCGCCTCCATACAAAGACCGACCTGATGGCCGAGCTCGAAAAAATGCGTCGCACCGCCCAGCGCATTATCTGGGACGCCCCCCATGAAGTTCTGCTGGTGCTCGATGCGACCACGGGTCAGAATGGGCTGCAGCAGGCCCGCTTGTTCACCGAGTCTGCCGGGGTAACCGGCATCGTGCTGACCAAGCTCGATGGCACCGCCCGGGGCGGCATCGTCATCGCCATCGCCCAGGAACTGCGGCTTCCGGTGCGCTTTGTGGGCGTCGGCGAGAAGATGGACGATCTGCTGGCCTTCAACAGCGAAGCCTTTGTTGACTCCCTGCTGGGGGCGTAAGCGATGAAAGAACAGGGATCCCGGAGCAATAACTCGCCAGCCCAGAACCTCGCCACCACACCGGCCCAGGACGCGCGCTGGATGCGGCAGGCGCTGCAGCTGGCAGAGCAGGCAGTCGGCATGGCTTCGCCCAACCCGACCGTCGGCTGCGTGCTGGTCAAAAACGATGTGCCGGTAGGCCGCGGCGCGCACCACTACGATCGCAAGGCCCATGCCGAGATCATGGCGCTTGAAGACGCGGGAGAGGCTGCCCGTGGCGCCACCGCCTATGTCACCCTTGAACCCTGCTCGCACACCGGGCGAACCGGCCCCTGCGCCCAGGCACTGATCGACGCCGGGGTCGCGCGCGTGGTCGCCGCAACCGGCGACCCGAACCCGCTGGTGCATGGAAATGGGTTCCGCATGCTGCGCGATGCTGGCATCCCGGTGACCGTGGGGGCGCTCGCCGAACAGGCACGGGCGCTCAATGACGGCTTCGCGCGGTGGGTTCGCACCGCGATCCCCTTTGTGACGCTCAAGGCCGGGGTTTCGCTCGACGGCCGTATCGCCCCGCCACGCTCCGACGAGACCAGCGGACACGTGACGTATCTCACCGGCGCGCGCTCCCTGCTGGCCGTGCAGAAGCTGCGGCACGCCGCCGATGCCGTGCTGACCGGTGTCGGTACGGTGCTCGAGGACAATCCCCTGCTTACCGACCGCAGCGGGCTCCCGCGCCGCCGTCGGCTCCTGCGCGTGGTCCTCGACTCCGAACTGCGGCTGCCGGTGAGCAGCCAGCTCATCGCGACCGCACAGGGGGATCTGTTGATCTTCACGGCGAAGCGGCCCGGCGATGACGGGCACGCGCAGCGTTGTGCAGCGCTCGTGAAAGCAGGGGCGAAGATCGAGCCGGTCGGCTCTGCAGCACTCGGCAGCCTCGATCTCGCCCAGGTGCTCTCGCGACTTGGCGAACAGTACGGGGTCCTCAATCTCCTGGTCGAGGGAGGCTCCCGGCTGAACCGGACCCTGCTGCTCGGTGCCGAAGACGGCCCCCCGCTGGCCGATAAGCTCTGCCTCTTCTACGCGCCCATCTTTCTCGGGGCTGCCGGGGTTCCGCTGATCGCGGGCGACGCGCCGCTGCCGCTTGAGCTCCGGCGTGCCACCATCGCGGAGTCGGGCCTGGACTTCCGCGTGGAAGCCTACCTGCGCGACCCATGGCACGAGCGCTGACGGCTCGTAGAATGTCGGAAGGAGATCCCCCGTGTTCACAGGCCTCGTTCAGTCCACCGGCACCATCGAAGCACGCACCGAGAACCAGGGCACGTTGCGGCTGCGGGTCGCCTCCCCCGCGCTTGCACCCAGGCTGGCCATCGGCGACAGCATCGCCGTCAGCGGCGTCTGCCTGACCGCACTGGAGCCGGACGCCTCCGGCTTCTTCGCCGAACTTGCGGCGGAGACCATCGCGCGCACCTCGCTCTCGCAGCTCGCCCACGGATCGATCGTCAATCTCGAGCTGCCCACACCCTCGGGTGCCCCGCTCGGTGGCCACATCGTGCAGGGTCATGTCGATGCGACCGGCGAACTGTTAGGCCTTGAGGCGATCAGCAGGGGCGATCGCACGGACTGGCTCCTGCGCGTTGCGGTTCCGCCGGCGGTGGGCCGCTTCGTTGTCGAAAAGGGTTCGGTCACGATCGAGGGCATCAGCCTGACCGTCGCCAGGTGGTTTCCGCAGAAGGACGCCAACGATGACACCTTGACTGGCGCAGGCGAGCTGCATGTGGCGGTGATCCCGCACACCTACGAAGCGACCAACCTGCACACGCTCGCAGTTGGCTCGCCGGTCAATCTCGAGGCGGACGTGCTGATGAAGCTCGCGATCCAAAACGGGCTCGTGGTGGCCGCGAAGACGCCGGCGAGCAGCGAGGACGACCAGTGGACCCGCGTCGCCGACGAGGACACCAAGGGCGATCACCCCTGGGAAGTGACGCTGCCCTACCTGATCAGCAACGGCTACTAGCAGTGGAGCAATGTGCCCAAAGGAGCAGCGATGCGACCCAAGTACGCAAATATTCTCGACACAGTCGGCGACACGCCAGTTGTCCGGATCAACCGGCTTGCGCCGTCGCATGTCAACCTCTTCGTAAAGATCGAAGCCTTCAACCCGCTTGGCTCCGTCAAGGACCGGCTGGCGCTCGGGGTGATCGAGGACGCGGAGCGACGGGGCGAGCTCACGCCCGGCCAGACCGTGGTCGAGGCCAGCAGTGGCAACACGGGAATCGGCCTCGCCATGGTCTGTGCACAGCGAGGGTACCCGCTGGTCGTGGTGATGGCGGATACCTTCAGTGTCGAACGACGCAAACTGATGCGCTTTCTGGGCGCCAAGGTGGTCCTGACGCCAGGCTCGGAGCGAGGCTCAGGTATGGTCGCCCGGGCCCGTGCGCTTGCCCAGCGCCATGGCTGGTTCTTGGCCAGGCAATTTGAGAACGAGGCCAACGCCCAGATGCACGCGCGCACAACGGCCCGCGAGATCGTGGAAGCCTTTCGAGGCGAGCGGCTGGACTACTTCGTTACCGGCTTCGGCACAGGCGGCACATTGAAGGGGGTTGCGCAGGTTCTTGCCACCGAGCGTCCCGAGACCAGGATCATCCTTTGCGAGCCGGCAGACGCAGCCATGGTCGCCAGCGGGCAGCCGCAGGAGCGGAACGCGGACGGTTCCGCCGCCGCGAGCCACCCGGCGTGGCATCCTCATCCCCAACAGGGCTGGAGCCCTGACTTCATCGCAAAGCTGGTTGGCGACGCAGTCGCCACCGGCCGCGTCCAGCAGTCGCTACCGGTGACCAACGCCGACGCGATGCGCCGAAGCCGCGAGCTGGCGCGCCAGGAGGGCATCTTTGTCGGCATCACCTCGGGTGCGACCTTTTCGGCAGCGCTCGAAGTCGCAGACAAGGCGCCGGAAGGCTCGACGATCCTGTGCATGCTGCCGGATACAGGCGAGCGCTACCTGAGCACGCCACTGTTCGCAGACATTTCGCCCGAGATGAACGAAGAGGAAGAGGCGATCCTTGGCTCGCTTGATCAAGGCAAGCTGAAGCGAGCCTGACTCACGGGTTCTCCTGGGCAAGCAGGCCGGGCAGGCAGGCTGGGCAAGCAGGCCGCTCCCTGTCGGAGGTAGGCCTGCCTGCCCGCATCTACTGCGGCGTGATGATCCCGCCCACCGGCATCCGTTCCGGCAGCTTCGCGGCCCTCGAAAGCCCCATCTGCTCGGCGGTGAGGTCGGTGTACTTGAGGCCTGCGCCCGTGTTGAAGATCACCACTCGATCACTCGGCTTCAGGAAGCCCGTGCCGATCAGGTGGTCGTAAGCCGCTGTCGCCGCTGCCCCCTCAGGCGACAACAAGAGGCCCTCGTGCTTGGACCAGTCGAGCAGCGAGCGCAGGATCGCCGCATCCGGGAAGTCCAGCACCAGGCCACCCGACTCGCGCGCGATCTCGAGCACGAGGTAATCGCCGTAGGGCTTCGGCACCCGGAGCCCGCTGGCAAAGGTCTCGGCGCCCTTCCAGAACTCGGACGCCGTCTCATCCCCGTCGAATGCGCGTGACACGGGCGCGCACCCGGAGCTCTGCACCGCGATCATCTTCGGGCGCTTGCCTGTGACCCAGCCAAGCTGCTCGAGCTCCTCGAAGGCTTTCCACATGCCGATCAGGCCCACGCCCCCGCCGGTTGGATAGAACACGGCCTCCGGGTACTCCCAACCCATCTGCTCCACGAGCTCGTAGCCCATGGTCTTTTTGCCCTCGACCCGGTACGGCTCCTTCACGGTCGAGATATCGAACCAGCCCTCGGCCTCCCGGCGCTCGCTTACGATGCGTGCGCAGTCGGAGATCAGACCCTCGACCAGCGTGGTCTTTGCGCCATACGCAACGCACTCCAGGTAGTTGGCGAAGGGCACATCACGCGGCATGAAGATGTGCGCCTCGATGCCGGCAGCCGCCGCATAAGCAGCGAGCGCGCCGGCGGCGTTCCCTGCCGAGGGAACAGCGAGTTTCTTCAGGCCATAGTGCCTCGCCATGGTTACAGCCATCGACATACCCCGGGCCTTGAAGGTGCCGGTTGGGTTGGTCGCTTCTTCCTTCAGCCATACCCCGCCTTCGTTGGCCTCTGTGTAGCGGCGGCTGCGCAGCAGGGGTGTCCATCCCTCACCCAGCGTGACCGGCTCGGCCGCCGGGAGCACGTCACGATAGCGCCACATGCTGTCATCGAGCTGGCGCTCATAGGCGCTCGCCGCAAGCGCCGCACCCGGCTTCCGGGCAGTGGTGCGCAGCGCGTCCATGTCGTAGCGCACGTACAGCACGCCCGCGCAGTGGGGGCAAACAGTCTGGGGAGTGGCGGCAGAGGTGTGCTGGTGGCAGCGGGAGCACTGGAGCGAGGCAATCTGGGGCATCTCCCTAGGATAAAGCTCCGTCCTCCGTACCCCGGTTCGCAAGCAGCCGGTGACCGCTACGCGTTCTCCTTTTTCCCAGGATGAAAACCGCGGCCCGAATGCGTTACTCCGGTCCCTGCATTGTTCCGCCGGTAACAGGGGCCAGCCTTGTACCCCGGTACACTTGGCTCAATGACTCCACTTACTTCAAAGAGGCCGCCGGTTGCGCTTGTCGCCTTCGACATTGACGGAACACTGATGCCGTCCGAGGGCGAACGCATGTCAGATCGCACGATGGCGGCGCTCCACGCGGCGGTCGAAGCGGGCGTCGAGATCGCGATTGCGACCGGCCGCCGCGCCGCCTACGCAATGCCGCTGCTCCACCCTGTCGGGCTCGCGCCTGAGACCGTGCTGATCTCCTCGAATGGCGCCTCGACCCGTGACTTCGCCGGCAACCAGATGGATCGCTTCTTCCTGCCGCTTGAAACCTCGCGGGCTCTCTGCGCCGAGTTGCGCCCCTTTGGCGGCACCATGGTCTTCACCTTTGACAAGGGTGGCCCCGGCGAGCTGGTGCTCGAATCCATGGATCGCCTCCACGACCGCATCGCGCTTTGGGTAGAAGCGAACCGCCCGTTCATCGAGGAGATCGATCCACTCGAACGGGTCTTCGACCGCGGCGAGGAGCCGATCCAGGGCATGATCTGCGGCACCGTCGCACAGATGAACGAGGCCGAGCGCCACCTGCTGACCACTGCCTTTGCCCAGCAGATCGAGATGCACCGGACGGAGTACGCGGAGCGCGACCTGTCGATCCTGGACATCCTGCCCCCGGGCTGCAACAAGGGCGTCGCCCTGGCCCGCCTGGCCGAGCGTCGCGGGATCCCACGCGAGGCCGTGATGGCTGTCGGGGACAACTGGAATGATCTCGAGATGCTTCGCTGGGCGGGTCAGCCCGTGCTGATGCGCAATGCGAGCACCCTGCTCCGGGAAGAAGCAGTCCGCTCTGGCTGGCAGATCACCGCCACCAACGACGAAGATGGCGCCGCACTGGCGCTTGAAGCCGCCCTCGCCACCGTGCAGGAAGCTCGCGCGGTCAGCCGAGAGACACAGGCCGTCTAGCCGTGAATCGCGCAATCAGGCTGTACCGGCTGCATGGTAGATTGACCGCAATGCGCTCTTTCCTACCCCTCCTGCCGGCTGCGGCCATCGTTGTGCTCGCCGGGCAGGCCACTGCAGCCGAACATGTGACGCTTCGCACCGGCTACGAGCTGGTCTGCGACCACCAGGTTGCCGACGGCGACAAGACCCGGCTGTACCTCGACGCTGCCGCGACCAACTACGTGGAAGTCAGCACCGGCGACATCGCCGCTGACGAGCGCCTTCCCGACCCACCAGCCGCCCCACCGGTCCCGGCGACTCTCGATGCGATGCGACAGGGGCAGCTGCAGCACGAAGTGCTCTCCCCGACTGAGCTGCACGAGGTTCTCCAGGGTGCAGGCGCGGCCCACGACCTCGATGTCGACCTCCTTGCCAGCGTGGTCCATGCCGAGAGCAACAGCCACGTCCACGCCCGCAGCCGTGTCGGTGCGGAGGGGCTGATGCAGCTGATGCCCGGGACCGCCACGCAGCTCGGCGTCCATGACGCCTATGCGCCGGCCGACAATGTCGGCGGCGGCGCGGCCTACCTCGACGCGCTCCTTCACCGGTACGGCAACAACCTGGCGTTCGCGCTTGCGGCATACAACGCCGGTCCCGGCGCGGTCGACCGCTTTCATGGCGTGCCTCCCTACCGGGAGACGCGCCGCTATGTCGCCCGGATCATTCACGAGTTCAACCAGCGCTATGCCGCCCGCCAGGCCTCGGCGCTTGCCATGCACACCTTGGCATCCACGGCACGCCCATGACGACGCAACGAACGACGGGCAAGGAGTCCGCATTGAAGAAGAATCAGAGAGCGATCTGGATCGGGGTGGTCGTCCTGCTCGCGGCTGCAATCTATGCCATGCGGGACCGCATTCACTTTGACTGGCGCACCTTTGGTGAGCAGCTTCGGCTCGCGGACTGGAAGCTCCTGATCGTGGCCACCGCCCTGATCTGGCTGGCCTACGTGATCCGCTCTGCACGCTGGGCCGTGTTCCTGAAGCCCACGCACCGCGTCGGGCCTTTCGACCTCCTGGGCACCCAGGTGATCGGCTTTACCGGCGTCGCGCTGCTCGGCCGCCCGGCCGACTTGGTCCGGCCCTACCTGGTCGCGAAACGGGTACGCGCCACACTCAGTTCGCAGCTGGCGATCTATGTCGTCGAGCGTATGTTCGACCTTGCCGCGATGGCCCTGATTTTTTCCATGGTGCTCTTCTTCGCGCCAAACCGCTCTTCCTTGCCGCATCCGGAACTTCTACAAAACCTAGCTCGCGGCGGGCTCATCGGGACCATTGCGCTGGCGACGATAGCCGTGATGATCCGTTTGCGAGGGCCGCAGCTTGCGGTCATGGCAGAACGGGCGTTCTCGGGTTCCCCAAAGATCGGCACCGCCATCTCGAGCAAGATTCACGCCTTCCGGGAAGGCCTGGGTACCCTCGCTTCGATTGGCGATGTTGCCATGGCGCTTGCCCTCTCCCTCTTGATGTGGGGGATGATCTCCTACTCCTACCTGGAAACCGCACGCGCGTTCACAAACTCACCGCAGCTGGCGAGTATGACCTTGGCCCGCTGCATGGTACTCATGGCTGCAAGCATGGTGGCCAGCAGCATCCAGTTGCCAGTGATCGGCTGGTTCACGCAGATCGCTGCAGTCGCGGCTGCCATTCAGCAGCTTTTTGGCGCGCGCATCGAGTCTGCGATCGCCTGCGCGGCCACGCTTCTGATCGTGAGCTTTCTGAGCATCGTGCCGGTAGGCCTGATCTGGTCGCGCTTCGAGCATGTGTCGCTCAAGAAGCTGACCGAGGAAAGCGAGAACGCCGGCGAGGGGATCCTTACGCACCATGGGGAAGCTGCGCAACCGGGCTTTGTCCCCGAAGCCTAGATCTTAAACAGAAACGGCAGCCGCAAAGGCTGCCGTTTCTGTTTGATGTAGGTCAGCTGCGAGGGCCGGAACAAGCGTCTCCGGTAAGAGCAGTGGGTCTCACCGCTCGGACTACCTTGTCAGCCATAAAGGTCCAACCCTCGCACCTTGCATACTCCGATGGCTGCTCCAACGAAGCTGTTGCCTGACCAGCCACGCGCCGCCTGCATCCCACCGGCTATGGCTACTGCACTTTCTACTTCTCTCTCGAAAGCATTCCTCGCCGGGCTCGCCGGAGGGCTTGCCGGTTCCGCAGCGAAGGTCCTCGCGGAAAAGCTCGTCCCGCCTCGCACGGAGGGCCAGACGCCACCCCCGGAGTTGATCGTTGAGCGCACGGCCAAGGCTACAGGTACGGCGCTACCGAAGCCCGCCAAGACGCTCGCCACCGAGAGCCTTCACTGGGGCTTCGGCACTCTTACCGGCGGCATCTACGGTGTCGCCGCGGAGTACCAGCCTCGTGCAACTGCATGGCGTGGCGCGGCATTCGGCCTCACGTTGAACAAGATGATGCACGAGGGCCTGCTCCCCCAGGCAGGCCTGGTCGAGCCCGTGCCGGACCAGCCAGCCCAGGAACGCGTGAGCGAGTGGGTCACACACGTGGTCTACGGTGTCGTGACCGAGGTCGTGCGCCGGGCCGTCCGCAAACGCCTCTAGGCCGGGCGCGGCTGGTGCTGTTGTGGGATACGATGGGTGGACTTGGTATGAAGTGTCCCTTCTGCGGCTTTGCACAGGATCGCGTGGTGGACTCCCGAGAGATCGAGGAGTCCGCGGCTGTCCGCCGCCGGCGCGAGTGCGACCGTTGTACCCGGCGCTTCACCACCTATGAGCGCATCGATGAGATTCCCAGCATGGTCGTCAAGAAAGACGGGCGGCGGGAAAAGTTCGACCGCGGCAAGATGCTGACCGGCCTCCAACACGCCTGCGAGAAACGGCCGATCGCCATGCGCCGCCTGGAGGACCTGGCCGATCAGGCTGAGGTTTTCGTGAACGAGGCGCCAGACCGCGAGCGCACGACCGCCGAGCTCGGCACCTTCATCATGGACGGGCTCAAGAAGCTCGATACCGTCGCCTACATTCGCTTCGCGAGCGTCTACCGCGAATTCAAGGATGAAGCCGAGTTCCGCGACGAGCTCGAGAAGCTCCTGCAGTCGCGCACCCAGGCTGCGCCCAGCCAGGGCGACCCGGAACCCCAAAAATTATGAGTCAACACACCATCACCCTGATCCCCGGCGATGGCATCGGCCCTGAAGTGACCGACGCCACCGTCAGCATCCTCGAAGCAGCAGCAAAACCCTCCGGCACCACCTTCGCATGGGAGCGCATGGACGCAGGCGCCGACGCGTTCGCGAAGACCGGCGAGTACATCCCCAAGGCTCTCTACGAGTCCGTCGAGCGGACCAAGGTCGCGCTCAAGGGACCGGTCACGACGCCGGTCGGTGAAGGCTTCAAGTCGATCAACGTCACGCTGCGCAAGCAGTTCGACCTCTATGCCAACTTTCGCCCGGTCAAGAGCCTGCCCGGCCTGAAGACCCGCTACCCCGATGTGGACCTGGTCATCGTGCGGGAAAACACCGAAGGCCTGTATGTCGGGCTCGAGCAGGAGATCATTCCCGGCGTCTGCACCTCGCTGAAAGTCATCACGGAGAAGGGCTCCACGCGTATCGCGAAGTTCGCCTTCGAGTACGCCGCGAAACATGGCCGCAAAAAGGTGCACTCGATCCACAAGGCCAACATCATGAAGTTGACGGACGGCCTCTTCCTGCGCTGCGCCCGCAGGATCGCCGAGCAGCACCCCGAGATCACCTACGCCGAGCACATCGTCGACAACGCCTGCATGCAGCTGGTGACAAACCCGTACCAGTACGACGTGATGGTGATGGAGAACCTCTACGGGGACATCCTGAGCGACCTCTGCTCGGGCTTCGTCGGCGGCCTGGGCCTCGTGCCGGGGGCGAACCTGGGCGAGCATGCAGCGATCTTTGAAGCCGTGCATGGCTCCGCTCCCGACATTGCCGGGCAGGATAAAGCCAA
Source organism: Acidobacteriaceae bacterium (assembly GCA_965199135.1). Classification (GTDB taxonomy): domain Bacteria; phylum Acidobacteriota; class Terriglobia; order Terriglobales; family Acidobacteriaceae; genus EB88. Next base: position 29,269 of record OZ240685.1, read on the forward strand.
CCCGACAGCGCTGCTGCAGTCCGCCGTGCTGATGCTGCGGCACCTCGACGAAGACAGCATGGCCGACGCGATCCAGAAAGCGATCGAGCAGGTCTATGCCGAGGCGAAGACGCTGACGCGCGACGTAGGCGGCCAGGCTGGAACACGCGCCTTCGCGGACGCCGTGATCGCGGCACTGTAAGAGAGATCTCTGCAGGCCCTACAGCTCGCACGTGGAAGTAGCATAGAGCAGGAGCATCCATGTCCTTTTTTCGTTTTGGCAACTGCGTCGCCGTGGCGAGCCTGGCCCTTGTGCTTAGCGTCGGCGCGTGCAAACCCGGCGCCCTGGGCCCCACCAAGCAGTACACGCAGATTGACTTCACGCATGGCGGCACGGTCTCCGGTATCGTGCACTTCACGAAGCCCGTCCCTCCGCCCGTCGAGATCGACATGGCGCAGGACCCGGTCTGCGCCATGGGCGGCAACAACATGACCAGCGACTACGTGGTGAATCATGGCGGCCTCGGCAATGTGCTCGTGTACATCCAGAGCGGGCTCGGCGACAAAGCCTACCCGATCACTCGCACCCCGGTCATGATTGACCAGCGGGGCTGCCGTTTTGAGCCGCATGTTTCCGCGGCAATGATCGGGCAGGCGGTGCAGTTTCTCAACTCCGACAACACCCGCCACAACATCCACATGGATCCCAAGGTGGCGGGCAACAATGCCTTCGACACGTCGCAGGGCCCGCATGCTGACCCGATCACCCGCTACTTCCAGGCGCAGGAACTGATGATCCCGATCCGCTGCAACAACCATCCCTGGATGCACAGCTATCTGAACGTGCTCTCGAATCCATTCTTTACGGTGACCGATCCCTCGGGTCACTTCACGATCCGGGGTCTGCCGCCTGGCACATACACGTTGACCGCCGTGCATGAGACCCTGGGGCAGAAGTCCGCCACGATCACCGTGAAAGCCGACGGCACCCTGGACCAGCAATTCAGCTTCTGAGCGGCCGCGCGCTCGCAGAGGGGCAGCGCTAGGGCTGACTGTCGCGCTGTGCTTGCTTCCCGTAGCGCGGCGTCGTCGCCTCCCCGTGGCGCGCGGGCCAGCCCTCCCGCTGTGCCGCCCGGTTTCCATCCTCTGCTTCGGTCTGGTCGTGGAACAGGACCTGCTGCGTGGGGAAGGGCAGGTCGATACCGTGCTCCGACAGCGTGAGCTTGATTGTCGAGAGCACCTCGTCTGTGCTCACGAACGTGTCGCGCTTGCGAGGCGGATCGATCCACCAGCGCACCCGCAAGGTGATGCTGTAGTCACCGAGCGACGTCACGAGCACCTCGGGCGCAGGGTTCTGGAGAACACTGGGCAGCGCATGGAGCGCGTCCAGGATCAGCTTCCGTGCCTCTTCGACATCGTCCCCGTACCCAATCCCAACGTCGTATTGCAGACGGCGCTGGGGGAAGGCCGTATTCACAATGACCGAATCGGCGAACAACACGGCGTTCGGGATCACGATGCGACGCCCGTCATAGGTGCGGATGAAGGTAGCGCGAGTCTGGATCCGTTCGACCGTGCCTTCAAAAGCTCCCACGATGATCTGATCGTCAATCTGGAAGGGCTCGGTCAGCAGAAGAATGATGCCGGCAAGAAAATTCTGGAAGATATCGCGAAACGCAAACCCGATCGCAACCGAACCAATGCCGAGGATCTGGATCAGCTGCGCCGGCCTGAACGACGGGATTGCGATCATCAGACCGACCAGCACACCGAGCAGCAACAGCGCGCCTTCCGCGAGGCGGCCGAAGACCATGGCCAGTCCAAAATGACGGTTGCGCAGGTGGGTGATCCGGGTGACCAGGCGACCGATCAGTCGCGCGCCCAGGAAAAAGAACCCGAAAACAACCACGCCGACGGCGATATAGGGCAGCGTTTCCAGCGTGGTCCGCACCATCGCGTGAAACGATTCAAAAGCAAGAGAGAGCGGTTTCTGCAAGCAAACTCCTGCGACCGGTTCTGTGACAGCCGCTTTACCGGTCAGGGCTGAGGGCTAGGATGCAGACGGGGACGGATGCATCCTGGGTGTCCGTAGCAACGCCGCTTCGCGGATCGAAGACCAACGGTCTCCGTGAACCGGGCCGCACACACCGACAGCCAGGGGGGCAGGCACCGGCAAGGATTGCTGCCGCCGCCCTTCCGAATGCCGAGCCGATTCGAAAAGCAGGATACACTGAGTGATCGGCCGGCTGCCGACGGCACACTCCACCGTCGCGGCGAGCAGGGAGACACACGGCATCAGCATGGAACGGGTAGATATCGGCATCCTCGGCGCGACCGGCATGGTCGGGCAGCGCTTTCTTGAGCTCCTCACGGACCACCCCTTTTTCCGCGTCACGTGGCTTGCGGCGAGTGATCGCTCAGCAGGCAAACTCTATGGCGACGCTGTGCGGTGGAAGCTCTCCTCTGAGCTGCCGCGGCAGTTCGCCACGATGCCGCTCTCGCCCGCAACTCCGGACGCCGCGACGCCACGGGTGATCTTCGCGGCGCTCGATACCGACATCGCGCTCGAACTCGAGCCACTGTTTGCGAACCATGGCTGCGCGGTGATCTCGAACTCCGCAGCATTCCGCATGCATCCCGATACACCGCTCGTGATCCCGGAGGTCAATCCCGAACACCTCGCGCTGACCCGGCAGCAGCAGTGGGCGCATGGCGGATCGATCGTCACCAACCCCAACTGCTCAGCGATCGGCCTCGTGCTCGCACTCAAGCCGCTTGAGCTTGCCTTCGGCATCGACAGCCTTTTCGTCACCACGATGCAGGCAGTCTCCGGCGCGGGCTACCCCGGCGTGCCCTCGCTCGATATCCTCGGCAACGTCGTGCCTTTCATCCGCAATGAAGAAGAAAAAATGGTCGCGGAGACAGCGAAGCTGCTTGGCCAGTTCGAGAACGACGCTGTCACCCCGCTTGCGCTGCGCATGACCGCACACTGCAACCGCGTCGCTGTGGAAGACGGACACACAGAGTCTGTCTCGATCAAGCTCTGCGCCCCGGCAACACGTGACGCGATCCTCGACGCGTGGCGCGGGTTCGCTCCGCTTGCGTCGCTTGCCCTGCCGAGCGCGCCGACTGTTCCCGTCGAGTACATGGAGGCGGACGATCGCCCGCAGCCCCGGCTCGATCGCATGCGCGGCCGCGGCATGGCAGCGGTGGTCGGCAGGCTGCGACCCTGTTCCCTGCTCGATTGGAAGTTCACCGTGCTCTCGCATAACACGATCCGTGGTGCGGCAGGCGCTGCTCTCTTGAATGCCGAACTCCTGCACCAGCAGGGCCGGCTTGTAGGCAACGGAGGTCTGCGATGAAGTATGTCGTCATGAAGTTCGGCGGCACCTCGGTCGAAGACGCCACCGCAATGCGCAGGACCGCGACCATCGTTGCCGGACGGCGCACAGGGGAGCAGCAACCGATCGTGGTGGTGAGCGCGATGGCCAAGGTGACGGATCAGCTTCTGCTCGCAGCAGCGACCGCGGCGCGTGGAGAGCGCGAAGCCGCACTCGCGATCTCGGAGCGGCTGCTCACGCGCCACCAGGCAACGGCCACAGAACTTGGCGTCGACGTCGGCTGGCTCGCCCCGGAGTTCGCGGCGCTTGACGAAGTGCTGCGCGGCCTTGCAGCGGTGGGCGAGTTGACGCCGCGCATCAACGACATGATCGTGTCGTATGGCGAGCGTCTGTCGAGCCGCATGATTGCGCAGGTGTTCGCGCTCGGCGGCCTCGACGGAGTGCATGTCGATGCGCGCAAGTGCATCATCACCGACGCGCAGCACATGCGCGCGGTGCCCGATGACGCGCGCATTGAAGAGCAGCTGCGCAAGTTTGTGCTGCCGCACGCAGACGCACGCAAGACGGTTGTACTGGGCGGCTTCATCGGCTCGACAGAAGCCGGGGTGACAACGACCCTTGGCCGTGGCGGCTCGGACTTCACCGGCGCACTCGTCGGCGCTGGGGTCGGTGCCGAAGCGATTGAAATCTGGACCGATGTGAACGGCATCATGACGACTGATCCGCGCGTTGTTCCCGCAGCGCTGCGTGTCCGCTCCATCTCGTTTGAAGAAGCAGCCGAGCTCGCGTACTTCGGCGCGAAAGTGCTGCACCCGGCGACGATCCTTCCGGCTGTGAAGAAGAATATTCCCGTCTTCGTGCTGAATTCGCGAAACCCCTCGAATGAAGGCACACGCATCCAGGCGCTGGCGCCGCCATGTCGCAATCCCGTCAAGAGCATCGCCGCGAAAAAGCGCCTGACGATTGTCGACGTGGTCGCTAGCCGCATGCTGATGACGCATGGCTACATGAAGGCGATCTTCGAAATTTTCGACAAGCACAAGTGCGTCGTCGACATGGTGTCGACCTCGGAAGTCTCTGTCTCGCTGACGGTGGATTCCAACGAAGCGCTGCCGGCGATTGCTGCCGACCTGTCGAAGCTTGCGGACGTGAAGTATGAGGGGCGTAAAGCGCTCGTGTGCCTGGTGGGCGAGGACATCCGCGGCCACTCCGGCACAGCGGCGCGCCTGTTCAATGCCATCAGGCACATCAACGTGCGCATGATCTCGCAGGGCGCCAGCGAGATCAACATGAGCTTCATGATTGACGAAGATGATGTGGAAGAAGCCATTCGCTCGCTGCATGCCGAGTTCTTCTCGGATCCTGATCCCACCATCTTCGACGTGGACGCTCGCACCGCGTAGGACCCGAGGACCTGCTCTGCCGGCGGCTACTTCGTGGCCGTCTTCTCTTCCCCTTCGACAACAAGGGGTGCCCCGGGCGTCGCATCGAGAGCCGGGGACCGACAAGCTTCTCCGGAGCGCGCTCACATGGCAAATCTACTGATTCTTGGTCGGGGCAAAACAGGCAGTGCCGTCGCGCAGATTGCGCGCGAGCGCGGACACTCCGTCTCGGTACTTGGCTCCGGCGACAATGCAAACGCAGCCGCACTCACGGCAGAGCGACTCCAGGGCATCGACGCGGTGATCGACTTCACCACGCCGGAGGCAGTGGTCGAGAACCTGCGCGCCCTGCTCCCACTCGGCACACGCGTCGTGGTTGGCACCACCGGCTGGCATCAAGCGCTGCCCCAGATGCAGGCGCTCGCCACGAAGCATGGCTCGTCGCTGCTGCACGGAACCAACTTTTCCCTTGGTGTACAGGCGTTCCTGCGCGCGGCACGTGAACTGGCGCGCTCGCTTCCCGGCTATACGATGACGATTGCGGAGACCCATCATGTCACCAAGAAGGACGCTCCTTCCGGCACCGCACTGACGCTGCAGCATGTCGTCGAGCAAGCATCACACTCACACGCACAGATCACGTCGCACCGTGAGGGAGACGCGGCCGGCCTCCATGTGCTCACGCTCCGCTCCCCCGAAGAAACCCTGACGCTCACCCATGAAGCCGCGTCCCGGCTCGCGTTTGCAACGGGTGCGGTGCGAGCGGCCGAGTGGCTTGCCGAACATGTGGCTTCTGGCATTTGGGAGTTCGCAGAAGTGGCGCCGAAGCTGGTCTGACTCTTGCGGAGGTCGGGGCCTGCGCACCGAAGAGAGGGCGGAGAAGAATCGCCGTACAACCTCCCCTCAGAAACCGCCGTCTCTTGCGATGGGAGCCCCTCATGAAAAAGCTGATTCTCGTCGCCCTTCTCGTCTCCACCACCGCCAGCGCCTTTGCTGCCCCCTGCCGCGCCTGGAGAACCCGCCACCATCACCGTGTGTGTGTAAGGCGCTAACAGCTTCGATTCCGGGTGCCGATGAGCCGCTGCCGAATCTGGCAGCGGCTTTTCTCGGAGGCGGTTTACAGGGTTGAGGCGTTGCGATATGCCTCGGGAACCGCGGTCCGCTCGCGCTCCTTCACCTTCTTCGCAGGCACGCCGGCATAGATGCCGAAGGGTTCGAGGTCCTTGGTTGCAATCGCGCCAAGGCCAAGAATTGCGCCGTCCCCGATGTTGACACCAGGTGAGACGATCGCCCGGGCGCACACCCAGGAGTACGCCCCCAGTCGCATCGGCGCGGAGACCAGCGGAAAGTCAGGATCGTTATAGGTGTGCGTCGCGCCACACACGTACGCGCCCTGCGAGACGATCGCGTGCGAGCCGAGGAAGAAGGGCGACGGATTGTAGAGCTCCGCATCGTCGCCGAGCGAGACTCGGTCCTCGCACACCAGGTTCCACGGAGCCCAGATCTTGCCTTTCGCATAAAAATGGCACTTCGCGCCGAGCTTCGCGCCGAACAGGCGGAGGAGCATGGCGCGCCATCCGTGCATCGGCCTGGGGGAAAACCTGTACAGCAGCACGTAGGTGATACCCCAGAGCAGGCGCGCAATCCGGTTTCCAAGCGAGAACGCGGGGCGCAGCGTCGGGTCGGCTTTGGTTTCCCCTGCCGCGCTGGTACCAGGTTCAGCGGCCATGTCGGGCTCCCTGTTCTCCGTGCTGTCCGGCTGACTGCTCGCGCAGCTCACGCGTCTTCAACACGATCAACCATTCATAGAATGCCTGCAGCGTCGAGTACACAAAGCCTGCGCGACCATCGAGGATGCCCCGGCGATAAAACATCAGGTAGCTCCACCGCATCAGGGGTCGCCCGGGCAGCGAGTAGAAGATAGCCTTGCGCGCAGCGTGCTTCTCGTTGAAGTCCTTTGCGAACAGCGCCTTCTTCCACGACACCTCGCCTGCAAACGAACTCTCGGCCACGATCCTGGCTTCGCCCGTGGAGTAGCTGTTGTGCTTCGCGACCCAGTGCGTGAGGCCTTTCGAGAATGGGTAGTGATCAAAGGACGCATCCGCAAGATCGACGATCCCGCCCTGCACCTCGAGCACCTCGTTGACCTCGCGCCGAAAGCGCGCCCGGCCCACCCGCAGCACGCGAATGTAGAAAGGCGTGGTCTGCGCATGCTCGAGCCACTGGCCGAGGAAGTAGTCTTTTCTGCGCAGCCGAAACGCGTCAACCGTCGCAGGCGCCGCTGCGATCTCGCGCCGGAGAATCGCCTGGAGTTCCGGGCTTCCCCGCTCATCTGCGTCGAGGATCAGCACCCACGGGTACTTGTACGGCACCTCGAAGAGCCCGGCATTGCGCTGCCCCGCGTAGCTGTCAAAGACGCGCTGGTGCACATGCGCGCCATGCTCGGCTGCAATCAGCACGGTGCGATCGGTGCTGAACGAGTCGAGCACATGCACATCGTCCGACCAGTCAACCGACCGCAGGCATGCCGGCAGATCAAGCTCTTCGTTCTTCGTAATGATCAGGACAGACAGCATGCTGCGTTGGTCTTCTCCCCGCTTGTCAACGAATTGGTTGACGATCCATCAGCAGTGTACCCGGGCTCTCCTGCACGCGAGAGGGAGGGACGGGCAAAACAAACGGCAACACCGTCACGCGCGTACCCTTTGCGCGCGGTGCGGGGGCCGCGGCGGGCAGGCGGCAAGTCGAGCAGGGCCCTAGCCGCTGCTTCGCTTCGAGCTCCCGCGTCTTCAAAACGATCTGCCACTCGTAGATCGCCTGCAGCGTCGCATACAACACCCCGGCCCGGCCATCGAGCAGCCCGCGACGCGCCACGAGCAGGTACAGCCAGCGCAGAAGCGGCCTGCAGGGCAGCAGGTAGAAGATCGCCTTTTGCGCACGGCGGCGCGTGTGGAAGTCCGGATGGAACAGCGCCGTACCGAGGTTGGCATCCACACGGAAGCTCCCGCTCGCCACAATGCTCGCTTCCATCGCGGAGTACTGGTTGTGGCGCTCGAACCAGCGATCCAGCCCCTTCGCGAAGGGGTAATGCAGCAGCGGCGCCTCCAACTGGCCGACCGTGCCATCGACCTCAACCACCTCGTTCACGCTGCGCGCATATCGCGCATGCCCCAGCCGCAGGAGCCGTGTGTACCAGGGCATGATCTGGGCGTGCCGCAGATGCTGTCCAAGAAAGTAGTCGTTCCGACGAACGCGAAACGCGCTGATCCCATCCGGCGCAAACCGCGCGACCTCCGACGCCTCGCGCCACAGCTCTGTCGTGGCGCGCTCATCGGCATCGAGCACCAGCACCCAGGGAAAGCGAAAGCGGATCGTCTCGAGGGCCGCGTTGCGCTGGCTGGCATAGGAGTCAAAGGGCCGCTGGTGGACCGTGGCCCCCTCCCGCTCGGCGATCTCGCGGGTACGGTCCGAGCTGAGCGAGTCGAACACATGCACATCACGGCAGCTGCGCACGGAGTGGAGGCAGCCGGGCAGGTCCTGCTCCTCGTTGCGGGTCAAGATCAGAACAGACACCATTGCAGAGGCTCTCCGGAAGCGGTTTCGAACACCCGCCCGAAGCAGATGTCCTTCCGTCCCTATCGGAGCGCTGCCTCCGGGCAAGAGAGCAGAGCAGCCGCTCGCTGCCGAGCTCGTTCCAGATTGGGCATGCGTGCCACGTCGCAGGCGCTCCCCAGGACGCGGTATAGACTCGTTGAGGTATGGAACTGGTAGGTTGCGGAACAGCGCTGGTCACCCCTTTTCGCGCCGATGGCGCGCTCGATGAGCCCGCACTGCGGGCCCTGGTGGACTGGCAGATCGGCGAAGCGAACACCGCGGACGCGACGCTGCCCACGGGTGTGGACTGGCTCGTTGCCTGCGGCACCACTGGCGAAACCCCGACTCTCTCCAGCGCCGAGTGGAAGGATGTTCTCGAGATCACGTCGGCCGCCGCAGCACGGCGCGTCCCGGTGTGGGCGGGTTGCTCCTCAAACTCCACGCGTGAAGCAGCCGAACGCGCGCAGCATGCTGCACAGGTGCCCGGGATCACCGGCATCCTGACGGCGAACCCCTACTACAACAAGCCCAGCCAGGAAGGCCAGTACCAGCACTTTCTCGCGATCGCGAAAGCCATCGCTCCCTTTCCGGTCGTGCTCTATAACATTCCCGGCCGCACCGGCGTCAACCTCGAGCCAGCTACTGTGGCGCGGCTTGCCGATGCTGCCGAAAACATCACAGGCATCAAGGAATCGAGCGGCAACCTCGCGCAGATCACCGAACTCCTCACACTCGTGCCCGGCCGCTTCTCGGTCTACGCCGGGGATGATGCTGTTGCCCTGGCCGTGCTGGGCGTGGGCGGGGCCGGTCTCGTCTCGGTCGCCTCGAATGTGATCCCGCGCGAGATGACAGCGCTCGTCCACGCGGCGCTCCGCAACGACTGGCCAACCGCGCGGCGCTTCAACCACACCTACTACCCGCTGATACTGGCCAACTTTCTCGAGCCCAGCCCCGGCCCCGTCAAGGCGATGCTCGCCACGATGGGCCGTATTCACGAGACCTACAGGCTGCCCATCATGCCGGTTACCGCGGCTACCCGCGAGCGCCTCCAGGCCCTGGCAAAGACGCTGCGACTCTTGCCCGACGAAGCCGCTCCCGAGCAGGAAGCAAGTCACCCCGCCCCGCTCGGACGCGCCTAGCCCGACACAATTTCGAGAACGAGGACTCACAGCACCCATGGCCATCACCCCGACCACGGCGCAGCCCCATGCTGCGCTGGAAAATGCCATCGAAGCAGCCTTTGCCGCTGGCGCCGCGGCTGTAAACGATCCGGGCGCGCTCGCCGCCTTCACCGGGCTGCGCCGAGCACTCGAAGCCGGAACCCTGCGCTCCGCCGAGCCCGACCCCACGACGACCCTGGGCTGGCGTGTGAATGCCTGGGTCAAGCGCGGCATCCTGCTTGGCTTTCGCCTTGGGCAGCTGCAGGGCGAGCCTGCGACCCTCGAGAGTAGAGGGCGCTTTCCCTTCGTCGACAAGCACACCTACCCGGCCCGCACCTGGTCGCCCGAGGATGGCGTCCGCGTCGTCCCTGGTGGCTCCTCCGTCCGTGCCGGCGCCTTTCTGGCCCCCGGCGTGGTCTGCATGCCGCCGATGTACGTCAACGTGGGCGCCTATGTCGACGCGGGCACCATGGTCGACTCGCATGCCCTGGTCGGCTCCTGCGCGCAGGTCGGCAAGCGGGTGCACCTGAGCGCAGCAGCCCAGATCGGCGGCGTGCTCGAGCCGGTAAACGCCAGTCCGGTGATTCTCGAGGATGATGTGCTGGTCGGCGGCAACTGCGGCGTCTACGAGGGAACCGTGGTGCGCCGGGGTGCCGTGCTCGCCGCCGGCACGGTGCTCACCCGCGGCACCCCGGTCTATGACGTCGTCCATGGCGACGTGCTTCGCGCCACGCCGGACATGCCGCTGATCATCCCGGAGAACGCCGTGGTTGTCCCCGGCGCCCGCGCCATCACCAGGGGCAAGGCCGCCGAGTGGGGCCTGAGCGTCTATACGCCGGTGATCGCGAAGTACCGGGACAGCAAGACCGAGCTCTCGCTCGCTCTCGAAGACCTGCTCCGCTAGGCCCAAGCCCCCCACTCTTTTTGAGTGGCTGAAGGTCTCTGGCCTCAACGCATCGACGCCAGAGACTTTGCAGGGGACCGCTGCGGCAGCTCCGGTATAGACTCAGGGCACCTTGCGCCTGGGTAGACTCCGTATCCTGCACAAACCCGCGCGCTGAGGCCTGTCCGAGGGTCGCCCGATGCTCTCTAGAAGCTCTGTTGCACTCGCCCTTTCCCTGTTCGTTACGCTGCCTGCAGGCACCCTGTTCGCACGCTCCCCTGCGGACACGGAAGCCACGCCCGGTACCTACCCGGAGATCGTGCGCCTCAGCCTGGTCGAGGGAGACGTGCGTGTAGCCCGCGGCAAGGACGCTGAGAAAGTAACGGGCGGCAGCGAATGGGGCGTCGCTCGCGCCGATCTGCCGCTCAGCACCGGCTTCAGCCTCGCCACCGGCACGGGGCACGCCGAGATCGAACTCGAGGACGCGTCAACCCTCTACCTGGGCGAGAACTCGTTGCTCCTCTTTGACCAGCTGGAGACAGTCGCCGGCGCACCAAAGACAGCAGTCACCCTGGTCAGCGGCACCGCGACCCTCCACGTGCACCCGGTTCTTCCCGGGGAGACATTTAGCCTCAGCACCGCGGTCGGTCGCATCAACGTTCCGGTTGGCAGCACCTCCTACATGCGCATCAACAGCTACCTTGATGGCATGCAGGTGACGCCCCAGGCGAAGACCTCCCTTGTGGTCGACCACGCGCACACCGACGCCGGAACGCCCGGCCAGGTCCTGACGTACGGGGCCGATGGAAAGGTCACTGAGTCCACACCGACCGCCGATCTGACGTACTCGGTCTGGGACAGCTGGACCGCTACCCGCATCCGGGAACGCACCCTGGCGCTCGCTGCAGTGATGAAAGAAGCGAAACTCTCCACGCCCCTGCCGGGGATTGCCGATCTCTACGGGAAAGGCCACTTCTTCGACTGCGCCCCCTACGGCACGTGCTGGCAGCCGAACGAGCCCGGCGCCGCGACGAGGCCGGCAAGCTTCAGGCGGAGGGCACCCGGTGCGCCCCACCTCGTACGTGTGGCGCAGTATTACGGCCAGGGATACAGCCCCTACGGCACCGGGTATGCAGCCGGGGGGCTGCTCTGGGACGATGCCCTCGGCTTCCCCTGCCCGATTGGTGGTGGCGGCTTCCTGTTCGGCATGGACCCACTTGCCTACAGCTCCCTGTACAGCGACTACGGGATTTCTCCCTACAGTTGGGGAGCCTGCCATGCCGGCACCTGGATCCACCAGAACCACCGCTACGCCTGGGTGGCAGGCGGAACCCGCCACGGCCTCCTGCCAGTGCACTGGCTGCAGTATGGCAGCGCGAAAGGCTTCGTTCCGGTACACCCGGACGACCAGCCGGGGAAGCCCCCGCTCAACCTGGCGTATGGCGTCTTTGCGGAGCGTGCGAAGGGCTCGCCCATTGAGCGGCTCAGCTTCAATCCGGCGACCTCCATCAAGCCTCTTGGTGAAGCGCCGAAGGAGTTTCGCGGCAGCGCACTGCCCACCCTTGCGCGCTCCGAGCCCCCGCAGCTGATTGCGCATGCGCTTCACGCCGAAAGTGGCGGCGCGCGAACGGGCACGCCGATCGTCTTCGAGCATCACTCCGGTGGTTTCGCGGTTACTCACCCTGTCGCCGTGGCAGGGCACGCGGGCATGGTCACCGATCACTTTGGCGGGACAGCCGGTCGCATCGGTGGCGGCGAAGCGCGAGGCGGCATGGCAGGCCCGGGCGGCTCACCTGGGCGCCTCAGCGGCGGCAGCACCGGGACGGTCGCCCCCGGCGGCGCCATGCATGGCGCTATGCATGGCGGCGGCTCATCAGGCAGTGCGAGCAGCGGCGGTGGCGGCCATAAATAAAAAAAGGCGGAGCCCAGAAACGGCTCCGCCTGCTGCAACTCTGTAGAGAAAGCTCGTGGCGTCAGTACCGCGGCCCCGCGTAGTACCCGTCGCGACGATCCTCATGACGGAAGCCGCGATCGTAGCCGCGCTGCTGCTCCCATTGCTGGTGACGCCACTCGGCCGCGCGCTCGGCCTCCCACTGCTCATGACGCTCCCGCGCGATGGAATGGTCATAGTGCCATGCGTCATACGGATTGCTCTGGACGTAGCCATAAGCCGGCGCACCATACCCGCCAACCTGGATTCCAAAACCCACCTGCGCCTGTGCCTTGCTCGGCGAAACAACCAGGAGTGCTGCTGCGAGTGCTGCACCCGTTGCCCATGTTGCCAGTGTCCGTGAACGCATAAACCACCTCCGTGCTACATCAGCCAAAACACAGCACTCTGATGGAGGTTGCGCGCAACTTTTTTCCTTCGCAGATTCGCTGGCACAGCGACGGTTACAGACGCGCGCCGGCTTCGGCAAGACCCCATCTCCAACGCAAATGCGGTGCAGCCAGGCCCTGCAAGTGCCCGCTGCTTACAAGGAGAGGGTTCCTTGTGTCGCAACCCTGAGACGTGGGCTCATGGCACCAGGGGACCCCCAGCATCTCGCTCTTCACCGAGAAGGGGGGCCCCTTGCGGGAAACAAAGCACGCACCCTCGCCCTGTAAACTCAATCCGACATGCCCCACGATCCCGCACAGAACGAGTTGTCCGGAGCGCAGCCCGAGATTGCTGACCAGCTCGATCAGCCTGCCTCGAGTGACCCCGCCACGGGAGGTCCTCGCAAGGCGGCGACACTTTTCATCTTCTTCACCGTCGCGCTCGACATGCTCGCCCTCGGTATCATCGCGCCGGTGCTGCCGCGTCTTGTTGAAACGCTCATGCACGGCACCCCCTCGCAGGCATCGCAGATGCTGGGCGTCTTCGGTACGGTCTTTGCGGCGATGCAGTTTGTCTTCTCGCCTGTGATCGGTTCCCTGTCTGACAGGTGGGGCCGTCGCCCGATCGTGCTGCTCTCAAACTTCGGCCTCGGCTTTGACTACCTGCTCATGGCCTGGGCGCCCACGGTCGAGTGGCTGCTGGTCGGCCGTATCGTCTCCGGGCTGACCACCTCGAGCGTGCCGACCGCGCAGGCTTACATCGCCGACGTCACGCCTGCCGATAAGCGTGCTGGCGCCTACGGTCTGCTCTCGGCGGCTTTTGCGATGGGCTTTGTGCTGGGCCCCGCCCTCGGTGGGCTGCTCGGCGGCATCAACCCGCGGCTTCCCTTCTGGACCTCCGCAGGACTCAGCCTCCTGAACGGTCTCTACGGGCTCTTTGTTCTGCCGGAGTCGCTCACCCTTCGCAACCGCGCCCGTTTCTCCTGGCGGCGCGCCAACCCAGTCGGCTCGCTGCGTATGCTGGGCCGCTCCCGCGTCCTGCTGGGCCTCTCGGCAGTGCTGCTGCTTGCCTACGTCGCGCAGCAGTCGCTGATGAACGTGTACGTGCTCTATGCCGACTACCGCTTCCACTGGACGGATCGCACCGTCGGGCTTTCGCTCGCCGCCGTCGGCATTTTCTCCGGGATCTACGGCGGAGTGCTGGTGAAGCGCATGATCGCGTTTGCCGGCGAGCGTGGGTCAATCTTCCTCGGCCTCCTGATGGGCATCGCCGGCTTCTGCATGTTTGGGCTGTCGAAGACAGGCATGCTGCTCTGGCTCGGCATCCCCATCATGAACGGCATGTCGTTTGTGTGGCCGGCAGCGCAGAGCATGATGACGCGTGACGCGGCAGCCAACGAACAGGGCCAGTTGCAGGGCGCCATTCACAGCCTGCGCGGCATCTCGGGGCTCGTCGGCCCGGGCCTGTTTACCTACATCTTCTCGATCTCGATCGGGTCGGACGCCGCGATCCACCTGCCCGGGTCGCCATTTTTCCTGGCTTCCGCGCTGCTCGCGCTGGCGCTTGTGCTTGCCCTGCTCCTGCGCATCCCGCGGGCGGCAGCGACGGCCTAGCGCCGGACGGACGTACCGGGTCCGCGAACCGGCGTCGGCAGCCGGTCAGGGATTGGCTGTCGGCGGATCGCAGCCCGCAGCCGCAGGCGAAACAGCGCGAGGCTGGTCGGCCGCTTCAGGGTGAACCAGGCCACCAGCAGAATCACGAACGCGATATGGGTCAGCACCATGAACAGCCCGATCATCTCTACAAGGTGGTCGGCGGACTTGGGCCAGGTTTCGGTTTGTCCAGGGGGTAGCTGCAGGATCAAGGCGGGGTGAACCCTCCCTTTAATCCTAGTCCTCAGAGCCAGGGGACCATCGAAAGCGGCCTGCGGCGGCAAACCATGGCATCAACAAGCGCAATTCCTTTCACAAACAGCCAAGAAAAGCGCCTCTGCTACCGTTCGCAACGCGTAGCTGCTAGCATTAAAGATTCCGATGGCAGAAGAGAACGTAAAACTTATCCCCCTGGGCGGCCTGGGCGAGTTCGGCATGAACTGCATGGCAGTTCGCTACCGGGATGACATCCTGGTGATCGATGCCGGACTGATGTTTCCGGAGTCCGAACTACTGGGCGTCGACATCGTCGTCCCTGACATTTCCTATCTTGTTGAGAACAAGGCACTCGTGCGCGGCATCCTGCTCACGCACGGCCACGAAGACCATATTGGCGGTCTGCCGTGGATCCTCTCCGAGATCAACGTGCCCGTGTACGGCACCGAGTTCACCCTGGCGTATGTCGAGGGCAAGCTCGAAGAGCACAAAATGCTCGATGCGACCGAGCTGATCGAGATCGCACCGAACAACAAGTTCACGCTTGGGGCGTTCACGATCGAGCCGATCCGGGTTACACACTCGCTGGTCGACTGCGTTGCGCTCGCAATCGAAACACCGGTGGGCGTGATCGTGCACACCGGCGACTTCAAGATCGACCTGTCCCCCCCAGATGGCAAGGCCTTCGACCTTCACAAGTTTGCCGAATATGGCCAGAAGGGCGTGCTGGCTCTCCTGCAGGACTCGACCAACGTCGACCGGCCGGGCTACACCCCCAGCGAATGGGCCGTGAAGCCGCGCCTCGACGAGGTCTTCCAGCGGACCAAGAAGAAGCTGTTTTTCTCCTGCTTCTCATCCTCGATCTATCGCATTCAGATCGCGCTCGACCTCGCCCAGAAGCATGGCCGCAAGGTCGCGGTGGTCGGTCGCTCCATGATGGAGTCGAGTGAGATTGCTCAGGATCTCGGCTACCTCAATCTGCCGCCCGGCCTGATGATCCACCCCGGACAGATCGGCGATCACTCGCCCGAAAACGTCATGGTGCTCATCTCCGGCACCCAGGGCGAGCCGATGAGCGCGCTCTCGCGCGCCGCGGTCGACAACCACAAGCACGCACGCATCTCGCCTGGCGATACCGTGCTGCTCTCCTCGCGTGTGATCCCCGGCAACGAGAAGTCGATCTATCGCGTCATCGACCACCTCTACCGCCGCGAAGCCGAGATCCTCTACGACGACGGCACCATGGGGCTGATCCATGTCTCGGGCCACGCCTCGCAGGAAGAGCAGCGCCTGCTGATCAACCTCCTGCGGCCGAAGTTCTTCATCCCGGTGCATGGCGACTTCCGCCATCTCAAGAAGCACACCGAGCTCGCCAAGTCTACCGGCGTGGTCGGCGAAACCATCCTCATCGAAGATGGCGACGTGCTTGAGCTCACAGCCACCAAGGCGCGCAAGGCCGGCAAGGTCACTGCGGGCCGCGTTTGCATCGACTCCGGTTCGACCGCGGATGTTGTCGGCGACCTCGTGATCCGCGATCGCCGCAACCTTTCGGAAGATGGCATCGTGCTGCCGATCCTGACCATCAACAAGCTGACGGGCAAGGTCGAGCGAGCCCCCGAGGTCGTCACCCGCGGGTTCGTCGGCGCAGATGCCGCGATCCTGGGCGAAGCACGCAACGTGATCGCGCAGACCCTTTCCACCTCGAGCGCCGAAGAGAAGGCGGACCCTGGCGTGATGAAGGAAAAGATCCGCATCGACTTGAAGCGCTACATCCAGAAGCACACCTCGCGTCGGCCGCTGATCATGCCGGTAATTCTCGAGGTTTAGCCACACTCGCGGTTACAAACAGACGGGTCACAAACAAAGAGGAGCAGCCGACAGGCTGCTCCTCTTTGTTTGCGAAGGCCGCCACCGCGGCTGGCAGCCACTTCGTGGCGTGTTCTCGTCTTCGAAGCAGCTACACTGAGTGGCCCATGTCTCGACTTCGAGACATGGGAATCACACTTCTACCGGTGCTCTTTTCCATTCCGTTGTGAGATCGACGCAGGCTGACGCAGGGCCCCCGGCTCTACACCCTGCTTGCGATTTCCCTCCGGCTCCGTGTGCGCATGGCCCTGTTCATGCAGGTGGGCCGCATGCGATTTTGCGTGGCTGCCTTCCTCCGGTGCGGGGATCGGATGCTCCTTGGACGCCGCATCTTCCTTCACGGGCTGCGGATGAATCGTGCCCTCGATGTGTTGCTTCATCGTCTCGTGCTGCTTCGGTGTTTCCGGGTGTGCCTTGGTCTGCGACATGGGCTACTCCTTCTCGTTGGCTTCCTGCGCGTTCTGTTCCGAGTCGCCGAGGTCGAGGGGTTCGGCGCCTTTCGTGAGGAACTGGACCGACTCGGGAGATGGCTGCACAGCGCTCGTGTCGATGGCAGAGTCGCCAAAGTCGCGCGCACCGTACTCATAATCCAGGCCGCCTTCGAAATCCTGTTTTTGGTCAGGCTGCCTGGTGCGCTCCTCTTCGAGCAGTCCCCAGCCTTGCTCATGGGCGTACTCGCCGGCAAGAGACCGGGTGTGCTCGGTGAAGCCGGATGGTTCAGTCTTCTCGTCTGCCATGGTGTTCCTCTGCTGGTTAGGATGGGCCGGATCGGTTGCAAGTTACCCCACGTTTCCTAGTGACCGCAAATAGGAACTCTCGGGGAATGGTTCCCCCTGCGCGCACTTGCTATAAAGAGATCACTGCAGGAGCCGGACCCCAATGGACTCTTGAAGAAAGACAGGATGCACCGCAATGAAACACTCGGCAAGCGCCCCTTCGGCGACCCGTTCCTCAGCTCTGCAAGCACTCTTGTTACTCGCGTTATTGCCCGGCTGCTCGCACAGCAACACCGCAGCGAACCAGCCGCCACAGAAGCCAGCGCAGCCACAGATGAAGGTTGCGCCGCCTACCCCGATCGCCGAGAAGAAGGAAGAGCTCGGCAGGGAGACGTGGAATCCCACCTGGGACCGCTACATCGAAGAAGCGCTGCCCCCCGACATGCTCTCGCCGAAAGCTGCCCGGGCCGCACACAGCTACTGCCCGCGTTTCGCAGAACTCTCGGAAGCCGACAAGCGCGCCTTCTGGGCCTATGTTTTCCAGGCAATGGCCGGTGCTGAAGCAGGACTCACTCCCACCACGAATGTCCGCCACACCGAGCCTGCTGTCGCCAGGCAGGATACAGTCACCCATCGCATGGTGCGCAGTGAAGGCCTCCTGCAGCTGACCTACATGGACTCTGAGCGGTACGGCTGCGACTTCAACTGGGAGCACGACCGGCGGCTGCCGGAACGGGACCCCAACCGCACGATCCTGGAGCCAAAGAACAATCTCCAGTGCGGCATTCGCATCCTCGACAACCAGATCATCACGCAGGGCAAGCCGTTGCTCTCGCGCACCAGTTACTGGTCCACGCTGCAGCCCGGCACGCAGAGCTACCATGTGTTCGCCAAGCAAATGCTCAACGTGCCGACCGCCTGCAGACCCGTCGCGACGGCGCACACCCCGCACGCCGCAGCGCACTATCGGCGAAAGTAGCGGTCTCCGGCAGGTGCAGCATCTAAACAGAACAATGAGACCCCGCACGATCGCCCTGTTCGCTGCCGCCCTGCTCGCGGTTCCGTTTTCCCTCCCGGCACAGGACTCCGCCACCGACCGTCCCGTCGGCCATCTCGAGACTGTCGCAACCTTCAATGGTGCCATGCCGACCGGCGTGACGGTCTCGCACACGAACCGCATTTTCGTGAACTTTCCGCGCTGGGGCGATGATGTTCCGTTCACCGTCGGCGAGATCGTCAACGGCAAGGCGGTTCCGTATCCGAACGCCGAGATCAACAATTGGCCCGGTCGCTCGCTGCCCAATCCCAATGCCTACACCGATGAACAACAGGATCAGGCGCATTTTGTCAGCGTGCAGTCCGTGGTCGTCGATCCGGAGGATCGCCTCTGGGTGCTCGATACCGGTGCGCCCCTGCTCAAAAACATCGTGCCCGGGGGCCCGAAGCTGGTCTGCATCGACCTCAAAACGAACCAGGTTATCCGCACGATCCTGCTGCCTCCCGAAACTGCCGGCACCAACAGCTACATGAACGATGTGCGCTTCGACCTCACGGTTGGCAACTCCGGCCCGCAGGATCCCGGGACCATGATCGGCAGCCGCCCCGCTCCCAACCCGAATGTTCCTCCGAAGGACCCGAAGCACCCTGCCGCAGAACGTTCCCCGGGGCATAGCACGGCCAGCGCTGCTGGAGCCGCGATCCATGGCACCGCCTACATCACGGACTCTTCCAATGAAGGCCCGAATGCCATCATCGTGGTCGATCTTGCCACGGGCAAGAGCATCCGCCGGCTCAACCAGCACATCAGCACGCAGGGCGAACCAGGCTTTGTGATGTTTGCCGAGGCGCGCCCGGTCGAGATGACGCTGCCTGGCTACCCGCCGGAGCCGGTCCTGTTTGCTGCGGACGGCATCGCGATCTCGGCGGATGGCAAGGAGTTGTACTACTGCCCTATCTCCTCGACCAAGCTCTACGGCGTGAGCACCGCGGCGATGCGCGATCCATCGAAGTCCGATGCTGACGTCGCGAGCACCGTGCGCATTGTCACCGGCAAGATGCCATCGGATGGTCTTGAGTCCGACAGCAACAACAACGTGTACATGACTGACCCGGTGACGGACTCGATCCATCGCTTCAGCCCGCGGACCGGCCTGACCGAAACGCTTGTGCATGACCCGCACCTGATCTGGCCGGACACAATGAGCCTCTCCGATGACGGTTACCTGTACGTCACCTCAAACCAGCTCAACCGGCAACCAACGATGCACAATGGACACGACGAGCGGCAGAAACCATACATGCTGTTTCGCATCAAGGTCGACGCGGCGCCCGTGCGCCTGAAGTAAATACCTCGAGGAGGTCCGGGTGGCGTAATCTGCGGCCACCCAGACCTCCAATCCTGCCCCGACCGCCTCCAACGCCCCATGACGAACCCCGCGGATCCACTCATCCGTTCCGGCGCCGCCCATGTGGAGGAGCAGGAGCACCTCGCCGCCGGGCTCTCCTCGCCGCAACCAGACTCCGACGACGAAACCAATGCTGCGCTCGAGGATCGCGTGCACGAGCCCATGCTGAAGACCGAGCTGCCGCACCTCGCGTTGAGCATGTTTGCCTCCGGCCAGTCCATCCGTGTTCGCGTCGGCAATCCGCATGCGCCCTCCGAGCTTTACGAGTGCGTCTATGAGTCGGCCGATGAAGCCAACACGGCGATGCTCGACAACGGCATTCTCACCAATCAGCAGATCCCCGACATGGCCAAGCCGGCAGGTACGGGCATTGAGCTTCCAATGCTTACCGCTCAGCAGTTGGAAGCAGCCGGCCTCAAGCGCCACGGCGGCGGCAACCTCTAACAGGATTCAACCGAACAGGAGAAACAGAAATGGCAGACAACGTAGAGCATGGCCCCCACGATCCCGACCACATCAACCCCAAGCTCGCCTCAGACATTCACTACTGGAGCAAAGAGTTCGGCGTCACCGGGGATGTGCTGCACGAGGCGATCCGCGTCCATGGAACCACCGTCGCAAAAGTCAAGGCCGCACTCGTGAACAAGGAAGTACACCTCGGCTAGGCCTCGTGCTATCGCACCGAAGTTTTGCGCAGGCCGGGCGAATTGCCCGGCTTTTCGCTGCTCGTAGATGCAGGCAAACCTTGGTGATCTCGAGCTTTGGAGGGAAAGAGGCTAGAGTCGCGCTGTGAAGCTCCTCGAACTGCCGGTCACGGTGGCTGCCCCAGCGCTTCCGCGTCCTGTTCGCACCCGCGCCCCGGCAGGCGCCACAGTCTCGTCTCGCCTCCTGCACGCCGCAATCCTCGGGGTCGTTTACCTGATCCCGGCGCTCTTTGCCATCGCGACCACCGCCGTGGGCGATCCGGATGTGTTCTGGCATCTGCGCACCGCGGAGTGGATACACACGCATCATGCCATTCCCCACGCCGATCCCTTCTCGAGCACTGCCGTAGGAAAACCCTGGGCTGCCTACAGCTGGCTCTTCGAGCTGGTGGTTTACGGACTGTTCCACCACCTGGGTCTTCCCGGTATCCTGCTCTACACCGCGGGCATGGTGCTCCTGATCGCCGCGGCGATCCATCACCTGCTCTCCCGGCTGTGCCCGGACGGCTCCGTGGCCATGATGCTGACGTTTGTCGCGTCGTTCAGCATGGTGCACCTATTTACCCCTCGTCCATGGCTCTGCACAATCCTCCTGTTTGTTCTGGAGCTCGATATTCTTTTCCATGCCCGGCGTACGGCCAGGCTGCGCGGGCTCCTGCTGCTTCCGCCGCTGTTTGCGCTCTGGAGCAACGTCCACATCCAGTTCATCGATGGGCTGCTCCTGCTCGGGATCTTCGTCGCGGAGGCGAGCTTCAACCGTCTGCTTCGCGGCTCGCGCACTCCCGTCCTGCCACTCGCCCTTGCGCTCGCGGCATCGCTCGTGGCCACCTGTGCCAACCCGTATGGCTGGCACATCTACCAGGCTGCCTACCAGCTGGCCGCACAGCCGGGCGTGCTGGATCGCATCTCCGAGCTGAAAGCGATCCCCTTCCGGAATCTTCCGGACTTCCTGGTGTTGTTCCTGGCGCTGGCTGCTGCGGGAGCCATCGCGCGCACCCGGCCGATCCTCTCGCTCGAGACCGCGCTGCTCTGCTTTGCCGCGCTGCTCTCCTTCCGGTCGCAGCGCGATATCTGGATCACCTCGACGATTGCGAGCGCTGTGCTCGCCGGCTGTTTTGCTCCCTACCAGCGCATTCCGGGGCGCCGCCTTGCCTTGCAGCGGAGCGCCTCTACCGCGCCGCGCCTCACCACCATCACTGCCCTGCTCCTGGCCGGCATTCTGCTGGCCCCTGCCTTCCGCATCGCGCAGGTCACCGAGGCCAGGATGGAGTCGATCGTCGCCAGGGACCTGCCGGTCGACGCGGTGCACTTCGTGCTCGGGAAGGGCTATACGGGACCGGTCTACAACACGTACGGATGGGGCGGGTACCTGATCTGGGCGCTGCGCCAGCCTGTAAACATCGATGGTCGGGCTGCCCTGCACGGCACCGAGCGGCTCGCTCGCGTGGATGCGACCTGGGCAGCGGGTCCGGACTGGAAGAACGATCCGGAGCTTCGGGCCGCGCGGCTGGTGATCGGACCGGCGAAGTCCGGGCTGGTGCAGGTGCTTGCGTATGAGCCAGGCTTTCACCTGGTCTACCAGGACAGGCTGGCTGCCGTGTTCCTCCACACGCCACAACCCACAACGCTCACCGGCAAATAGCACAGGCCCGGCAGGTCTGCGGGGCAAACCTGTCCTGGGAGGCAAATCTATGATGGGAGTTATGCCTCACAGCCTTGTCTCCCTCGCCGATCTCCATGCCGCCCAGTCCCGCATCGCTGGCACCGCCATCCGCACCCCGCTTCTTCCTCTGTCGCTCGCCGGGGTTCCGGGCCAGCTTTGGATCAAGGACGAGGGAGCGCAGCCGATCGGCTCGTTCAAGCTGCGCGGCGCAGCCAACAAGATCTTCTCGATGAGCGCGGCGGAGCGTGCACCGGGCGTCATCACTTACTCGAGCGGGAACCACGCGCAGGGTGTCGCCTACGCAGCGCGGGCGGCCGGGGTGAAAGCGGTCATCGTGATGCCGCGCAATGCACCGGAGATCAAGCGGGCCGCGACCGAGGCGCTGGGCGCAGAGATCGTTTTCGTCGAGACGCCGAGCTCAACCGAGCGCCGCGAGCGCGCAGAAGCCCTGGCCGCGGAACATGGCTACGTGATGGTGCCCCCGTATGACGATCCGGCGATCATCGCCGGCCAGGGAACCTGCGGCCTGGAGATCCTCGAGCAGGTGCCGGATGTCGACCTGGTGCTGGTGCCGGTGTCAGGTGGTGGTCTGCTCTCGGGCATCGCCGCCGCGATCAAGCAGCAGCGGCCGGAAGTTTCCGTGATCGGCATCGAACCGGAGCTTGCAGGCGACGCCCGGGAAAGCTTCCTGCTGGGGCAGCTGACGGCGTGGCCGGCAGAGCTGACCGCCCGCACGATCGCCGACGGCCTCAGAACCCAGTCGCTTGGGGCGCTGAACTGGGAGCATGTACACGCGTACGTCGATACCATTCTGACCGTCTCCGAGGCCGAAATCCGGTCTGCGGTGCGCGCGTTGTACGAGGCAGTGGCCGCCCGTGAGGGCTCGGGCGACGCCTCCGCAACCGGCCTGGTAGCCGAGCCCAGCGGTGCCGTGACCACAGCGGCGCTGCTGTTCCACGCCACCTCGCTGCTGCCCTACTGCAAGGCAGTGGCAGTGGTCAGCGGCCGCAACATTGAGCCACAGCTGCTGCGAGAACTGCTGGCGGAGCCGCTGGCACAGACGGCGGGTTAGGCGGGTTCGTCGGCCGTAGGGCCGAAGGTCGAGGGGACCGGCAGATCGAGCAGGCGAAGGTAGACGCCCAGCTGGGCGCGGTGATGGATCATGTGGTTCAGTCCCATGTTGCGGTAGGCAGTGTAGCGGGTGCCGGAGAACACCACATTGCCCTTGCGGGAGGCGGTCCAGGGCTCTTCAAGGACCGTGTCGCTGGCTGCCTGGAGGGCACTGACAGCACGTGCGGCGAGCTCGTCGAAGTCTGCCTGGAGCTTTGCTCTGGTCTCCATGCGCAGGATCTTGCGCGGGTCGGATGGGGTACCCATGTCGATCGGCGGAGAGGTGAGGTACACCTCGAGAAAGCCGGCAAGCTCCGCGACGTGACCTGCCAGGCGACTGAGCAGCATGGACTTCTCGGCGGACTTGAAGTCGTTGTGCCCGTCGGGCACATACGCGAGCATCTTGCGGGTCTTCGCGAGTTCCCCTTCGAGTTCGGGGCGCAGCAGCGTGGCGAGGCGATAGGTGTCGGACATAGTCCCAATCTACCGCGTCGCCCGCACACAATGCTTCGCTGCAAAGACCTGAGAGGGCTTAGGCCTGGTGTTCGAGGCTGACGCGGGCCGAGCGCATCATCTCGGCGATCAACTCGGAGTGCTCCCCCCAGCCATGAAAGGGGGTGGCATCGATCACGCGCAGATCGCTGCGGTCCCCGCAGACGCGACCGTACCCCAGCCAGATCTGTGTCGGGCAGCCCGGCAGCTTGCTGGTGTGGCTTGAGCCGCAGACCACTCCGTCTTCAGTGGCCGCGATCGGAAAGCAGTAGGGATCGCCGGTTGTGGCCTTGGAAAGGATGGCGATGGCGTCGATGGCGCCGTAGGAACGCATGAGTGGGTCCAGGCGCTCCTGCAGCCAGGCAGAGCAGCTCTGCACGGCATGGGGAAGCGCTTCTTTCAAGGCGTGTACGTTTCTCGGTGGATTCATGGTGTCTCCCTGCGACCTCTGTGCTGGAGACCAGTACACCGTGAAATCAGGCTGGGACTGCTCGCTATCCTGCAGTGGCCTGGTACGAAGGTAAGGCTCGCGCACTGCCCTGTTCATCGGCTGGAGCGGCTGCCGCAGGAGAGCGTGGCCCGTTTCGATACAGCCACCGTTGTCAGCGTGCCGGCGGCTGCGCCAGCGAGAAGACCCGCTGCATCTGCTGCCAGCGTGTGACGGCATCGCCAGCTGGATCGACCTTCTGGAAGCGCGCCATCCGCTGCTCCCACTCCATCACCTTCGGGTTGGCTCGGTCCATCTCAGCCTTGCGCTCGAAGCTGAAGCTGTCCACGGCCTCAAGGATCATGAAGAGGTGGGTGGCATGGAGGTAGATCTCCATGTCGAGAATGCCGGCGTCGCGCAGGCTCTGCTTGACCTCTGGCCATACGGCTTGGTGGTAGGTGATGTACTCGCGGATCAGCAGTTCATCCTCACGCAGATCCAGGGTCAGGCAGTATCGCTTCATCGGCACTCCTCGCGCTCTGCGCACTCTAGCAGAGTCTTGCGCGTTGCCCCGCGTGCGGGGATTGCGCTAGCCTGCGAGTTCGGCTGTTTGGGACGACTATGCGAATCGATGCGCACCATCATCTGTGGCGTTACACCCCTGACGAGTTCGACTGGATCACGGAGCCGATGGGCGCGTTACGCCGGGACTTTCTCGCGGACGACCTTGCAGCCGTAATGGATACTGCCTCTGCCGACGGGGCGATCGCAGTGCAGGCCCGGCAGAGTACCGCAGAGACCGAGTGGCTGCTCGACGTGGCTGCAACGACGCCCGAGATCGTCGGGGTAGTTGGCTGGCTCGACTTACGCGAAGCAGATCTGTCACAGCAGCTGGAGCGTTTTCGTGCGGAGCCACTGCTGCGGGGCGTGCGGCATGTCGTGCAGGCGGAAGCAACCGGCTTTCTTGCAGACGCTCGCTTCAACAAGGGCGTGTCACAGCTGCACGCGACGGGTCTTGTCTACGACATCCTCATCCACGCCGGGCAGCTCGGGGAAGCGATTCGCTTTGTGGATCGGCATCCGCAACAATCCTTTGTGCTCGACCACCTCGGCAAGCCTCGAGTCCGGGAAGGGCTGCTCGAGCCGTGGCAACGTGAGTTCCGCGAGCTGGCGCAGCGTTCAAACGTATGCTGCAAGCTTTCCGGGCTGGTCACCGAAGCAGATCCGCACCGGTGGAGCATGGAGACGCTGACGCCCTATGTCGAGACGGCACTCGAGGCATTTGGGCCGGACCGGCTGATGATCGGCACAGATTGGCCGGTGCTTACCCTTGGCTGCTCTTACGCTCGGTGGTGGGAGCTTGTTGCTGCATGGACGGCTCGGCTCAGCGTCAAGGAACAGGCAGCGATTCTTGGGGCAACTGCACAGCGGGTGTACGGGCTCTCCCGGTAGCCGTACTCGACGACCCACTGCGGAACATGGGACAGTGGGGTGCCGCCGATTCCACCCGCGCCGCGTATGCGGCAGAGAAGAGGACCATGCTTGTCTCTCCGCAGCACACCGCCCCGCGTGATCAAAGCCTGGGTCCGACGACCCTGGTGCCAGCCGGAGCGCTGCGCGTCTTTATCCTCATCACCGGGCTGTTTCTGCTCTGGGGTATTCCGAACAACCTGAACGACGTGTTGATCCGCCAGTTCATGAAGTCGTTTACCATCACCCGCTTCCAGGCGGGGCTGGTGCAGTCGGCGTTCTACCTCGGCTACTTCCTCCTCGCCCTGCCCGCGGGCCTGATGATGCGGCGTGTCGGCTACAAGCCTGGCTTTCTCACCGGTCTGCTCCTGTTCAGCACGGGGTGTTTCCTGTTCTGGCCGGCGGCAAATTCGGGCCGCTATGGCTTCTTCCTTGCTGCGCTGTTTGTGGTGGCCTCAGGGCTTGCGTTTCTCGAGACGGCAGCCAATCCCTTTATCGCGCAGCTGGGCCCGACAGCGACATCAGAGCGGCGACTTACGCTCGCGCAGGCGTTCAACCCAATCGGCTCCATCCTGGGTGTGCTAGCCGGGATCCGCTTCATCTTCTCCGGGGTGGAGCTGACGCCAGCACAGGTTGCCACGATGAAGGCGCAGGGCACCTACCTCCCGTACCTGCATCACGAGATCCATCGCGTAGTCACGCCATACCTGGTGCTGGGCGCGCTTGCTCTCGTGTGGGCCGTGATGATCCTGTTCACGCGCTTCCCTGCTTTCATCCACCAGCGGGAAGAGAGTGCCGGGGCGCATGGGGACTGGCGCGCACTTCTTCAACAGAAGCATTTCCTGTTCGCGCTGCTGGCACAGTTCATGTACGTCGGCGCGCAGGTGGGATCGTGGAGCTTCTTCATCCAGTATTCGCAGGAGTACGGGCATGTGCCGGAGCGCGTCGCGGGGCTTCTGCTCACAGGAACGCTGGCGGCGTTTGGCATCGGGCGGTTCGCCTCGGCATCGCTGATGCAACGCTACGCTGCGAGTCGGCTGATGACGATCTGCGCGTTGACCAATATTGGCCTGCTGCTGGTTGCCCTGACCGTGATGGGCTGGCCCGGGGTGCTGGCGATCCTGCTCACCAGCTTCTTCATGTCGATCATGTTTCCGACCATCTTCGCGCTGGGTCTCAAGGACCTTGGACCCAATACCAACCTCGGCGGATCATTCCTGGTGATGAGCATCATCGGGGGCGCCGTGATGACGCCCTTGATGGGACGGCTGGCCGAAACGCACACGGCGCATGCCTACCTGGTGCCGCTCTGCTGCTACGCCGTGGTCGCAGCATTCTCGGTGTATGCCACGCGGCAGCGGCGCGAGCGGCAGGCCATGTCTACGTTCGAAGTGTAAGTGCGGCAGTTACAGCTGGTGCCGAACGCCTGCCTCGTGAACGACGTGCTCCATCTGCTCGGAAAAGTCGCCGGACATGGCGCGCTCCGCGGCGTCGCGTCGGCCCGACCAGGGATTGATGTGGCCGGTCACGTCTTCCTTGAGGAAGGCGAAGCCGCAGTAGAACGCGCAAACGGTGACGGCGAGACCAAAGACCGCGGCGGCAATCGCGAGGGGGCCCTTGATGCCGAACTCCACCACGGCTGCCGCTGCAGACCGTAGCACCGCGAAGCCAAGGAGCACACCGATCAAGGGCTTGGCGCGAGCCGTAACGGCGACGATCATCAGGAGACAGATCGCGAGACAGCCGAGCAGGATGCCGGTCGTGGGACTTGCACCTGCGCCGAACCGGAGAAGCTGCACGCCCTGCACGACCCAGCCTGCGGCGAAGATACCCATGGCGGTGGCGGCGCCGGTATCGCGCGAAAGAAAGGCCATCGCGCAGGCGATGCTCTCGAGCGGCGCCACAAAGGCAAGCAGTGTGACCCCCAGCAGCTTCACCTCACTGTCGGGGATGACGTGCAGCAGGAACGCAGCATACAGGGCATTGCCGATGGCAAAGGAAAGGCAGCCGAGCGGCAGGGCGCTGGCATAGGGTCGTACGACGATCCGGACTTCGGGGGAGGCGCTCATCTCTGTTGTGACGCTGGCTGCACCGCGACGGACGGCGGTGATCGGCAATCTTCGATTGGATGAAGGTGGTTATGCGTGCTGAAGCCGGCGGATTTCATTCAACGCCATGTGAGGCACGGTGAGCGCACTGAGAACGATGAAGATCTCCGCCTCGTAGGCAACTGCGCCGTGCGCTCCCCAGAAGAGCGCCGCGACGAGCAGCACAAGTGAGAGCAGCCAGGGAACAAGGCCCACGCGAAGATTGTGTGCGATGTTGCCGCGGAGCGTCTCTCCGGCGTGGGATGGCAGGCTCGTTGCGACCAGGTGCTCGGGTGTGTGCCAGCAGCAGAAGAAGACAGCGAAAGCGACAACGGGATCGCAGCAGAAGAAGAGTGCGAGCTGAAGCAGTGTGACGAAGGCGAGCTCCGCGCGCCCTGTGAGCGAGTGGCCGAAGAAACCGAGTGCGATGGCGGTGAGCGCGATCGCTGCGACGGGCCAGCAAAGCACGGAGAGGATATGCGTGAGAAGAGACGCACCGCCCGCACCGTGCAGCATAGCCGCGATGATCGGCTGGACGGCGGCTGCATGCCACCGTGCCGAGGCTACGATCGGGACTGCGCCGAGAGCCACCGCAGCCGCCGCACGATGTGTCGGGATACTGCCCTCTTCCGGCTCCGTACCGAAGTGCCACGACGAGTAGAGGAGAAACATCGCGAGCGAGGCAAGGGGAAAGAGCCACCAGCCAACAAGCGTTGCGCCGGCAAGCACGACGTACCCCACGAGGAAGACCGCGAGCCAGTGATTGCCGAAGGTCCGGTTGCGGCCGAGCACCTGCTCGCCCTGCACCTGGTCATACGCGCCATGCCACATAGCGATGGCAATGGCTGCGATCGAGAAGGCGATCACAGCCGGACCGTGGAGAACGCCAAGCCATGAGGTCGCACAGCAGACAAGTGCCGTTGCCGCAAAGGCCACGAAGCGGCCGCGCAGTGCTGCGTGGCGCGCCGAGATCTCCCCTACCATGCGGAGGCCATCGCAGCGCGGACCATCGGCAGCTTGGGCAGCGACCATGCAACGCGCAGCATCTCCGCGGGGTGGCTGGCTTCACTCAGGAAGCGGACCATCGCGTCTGCCGTGTTTGCCGCGAACATGCGAAGGAAAAGTGCTGGCACGGTGGCGGGCGCCTGCCGCAGAGCGCGTAGAAAGACCGTGTCCATGACGTTGTAGAGTTGCGGCTCTGCGCTGTGCGGCGGCAGGCCGCCAGCCTTGATAGCGTGTGCGATCGCGCGGCTGTGGCGCTGAATACGCAGGAATGCATAGCCGGAAGAGGGCTTGATCCTGCCGCCGCGAATGCCGATCGCGTGCACGCCGGCTGGGTAAGTGGTGCGCGCGGGCGTGCCCATGGGCAGCGTTCCCTTCTCGCGATAAAGAACATCCCAACTCGTAGTCTGCTCGCGCAGCCAGCCTTCGAGGTCGGCGTGGTACTCAGGCTCAGCAAGACCGGGTGCATCAAGGTAGGTCATCTCCACGAGCGCTTCGGTTCGTGAGAAAGGCAGCACGTAGAGGAAGCGCGTCCGACCCTCCACGGCGCACGGAAGGAAGTGCATCAGCTCAACCGTCTCGGGATCGAAGACCGGGGTAGCGGTGCGCACGTGCCAGCCGACAAAGCGCTGGAGCAGGGCCGGCTTTGTTTCCGCAGGCTCGATTGTGCGGCCATCGAACACCTGCCGCGCGAGCAAGCGCCCTTCGCTCGTCTCAATGGCGACAAGACCATTGCCTTCTGTAGCGACGCTGCGCACAGAGACGCCAAGGCGGAGGACCTGCGAGGGTGTGCGGTCGATACGCTCGCGGGCAAAGCGGTAAAAATCGTCAGCAGCAATGTGGCAGTAGCGGTAGGTGTGGCTGCTCTTGCGCGCCAGCACTGCACCGTGGCGGACGCGCCAGCTGTTCCAGGAGTGCGTGATCGCCGGGATAAACGGGTGATCCTCGGTGTTCCAGAAGCACCAGGAACGGTCGCGCACATACCTGGTGCGCGCGTCGAGCAGGACGACACTTCCACCGGCCTGGGCGTCGCTGAGGGCGGTTGCGAGGCTTAATCCCGCGCAGCCTGCGCCGAGGATCGCGATGTCGACATCCGCTGTCATGGCTTGCCTGCCGAAGCGGTGCTTGGCTCCGCCGTGCGCTCCGCTACAGCCGGCACGAAGAAACGCGCGAAAGACTGGGTGATGAGGGCAGCCTTGCGGGCGCCGGGAACAACAGTGCGCGCGCGCCAGGAGGCGGGTACATCGCGCGCAACCGAGACGCCGATCTCGCGGTAGCACGCTGCTGCAGAGAGGATGGCGAAGCGCGGGCGGCGCGGGAGAAAGTGCATGCCACGATCAGCACGGGCATAGAAGTCCTCGGCGAGCGCGAGCAGCCGGTAGGTGGCCTGCTCGAGTGCTTCGCCTGTTCCTGACGCGAGGGCCTGCGCGACTGCCTCGGGTGCGACCCAACTCGCGGGGAGGTACACGCGGTCGCGAGCGAAATCCTCCCGGACATCACGCGCGATATTCGTCAGCTGCATCGCCATGCCGAGGTGTGCGGCGGCTTCAGCGCCCGCCGGGGGAGCGCCAAGGATGCGGCACATCATCAGGCCAACCGTACCGGCTACGCCAAAAGCGTATTGCAGAAGCTCGGCCTCTGTGGCGATGCGACGGCTCCCCGTGTCAGCGGCAAGGGATTCTGTAAGCCGGAGAGCGACCTTGCTTATGCCCGCGAAGCGTGCTTCGAGTTCCGTGGGCCAGCCAAGCGCCGCGGCTTCTTCGCCGAGGGGATCATGCGCAATGCATTGAATCACGTGAGCAAGGGTTTGCTGTGCCTCGGCCGCATCGCCAGCGGCCTCATCGGCAAGGTCGTCCATCTGTCGGCAAAAAGCGTACAGTTCGGCTGCATCCGAGCGCATCTGCTTCGGTAACAGCCGCGATGCCAGATGGAAGGTCTTGCCTGAGCGCTGGAGAACCTTTTCTGCGGGAGCGCTCATGCCGAGAGCTCCTGCATCTCGGGGAAGAAATGCTCGAGCACCTTAGCCGAGCACAGCACGCCGGGGAGCCCAGCCCCCGGGTGCGTCCCTGCGCCCACAAGATAAAGGCCTCTCACATCTTCCGAGCGGTTGTGGTAACGGAACCATGCGGACTGCAAGAGTGTGGGCTGGATTGAGAAGCCGGTGCCATGTTCCGTGCGCAGCGTGTCGCGGAAGTGTTCCGGTGTGACGTGGAACTGGACCTCGATATGCTCGCGCAGCCCTGGGCACAGGGCCTCTTCAAGGACCTTGACGGTATGCGCAGCGAGCTTTGGCCCGGCAACAGACCAATCAATGGCACGCTCTTTGTGGAGTACCTCGAGATTTGGCACGGGCACCAGTGCGTACATGCTTTCACAGCCTTCGGGAGCAAGCGAGGGGTCGGTACGTGTCGGCGCGTGCAGGTACAGGCTGATGTCGTCAGCGAGCAGCTTGTGATCGAAAATCTCTTCGAGCAGTTCCTTGTAGCGCGTCCCAAGCAGGATAGTGTGGTGGGCAAGATGAGGAAACTGCTTGCGGACACCCAGGTACAGGACGAACAGACCCATCGAAAACTTCTGCCGGCGGATACGAGCATCCGTCCACTTGCGGCGGTGCTGCGGAGCGACGAGGCGGCGATAAAGGGCAGGGGCGTCGGCATTCGCGATGACGCAGTCCGCGTGTACAGCCTCACCAGTTTCAAGGGTCACTCCGCGTGCCCGTCCGCCACTGTCGACGTTGATACACTGCACGCCGCAGTTCAGATGGAGCCGTACGCCTTCATCTTCCATGAGCTGCACCAATGCTTCTACGAGCGCCGCCGTTCCACCCATGGCGAAGAGGACGCCGTCTTTCCGCTCGAGATGCTGGATCAGCGAGTAGATCGACGTTGTATGGAAGGGGTTGCCGCCAACAAGCAGCGGCTGAAAGGAGAAGACGCGACGGAGGGCCTCGTCCCGGATGTATGCACTGACGAAGCTGTACACCGAGCGGTCGCTGCGAAGCGCAAGCATGCGCGGCAGAAGCGCAAGCATCTTGGCGCCGGAGTGGAATGGCACCGCGCCAAGCTCCTCGAATCCGACCTTGTAGATTTCGCTGACCTTCGCGAGCAGACGCCGGTAGCCCGGCACATCTGCTGGCGAAAACCTGCGCACATTCTCAACAAGCTGCTCGTCGGTTCCGCCATAGTCGAAGCTGCGGCTGTCGGCGAAGCGGATCCGGTACCAGGGCAGGAGCTCCCGAAACTCGATGGCGGCGCGTCGCTCTTTGCCGAAAAGCGCCCAGAGTTCGTCGAAGAGAAACGGGGCCGTGATAACGGTGGGACCGGCGTCGAATGTGTAACCGTCTCGACGGTAGACGCCCGCGCGGCCGCCTGCCTGGGGCTGGTTGTCAAAAATGTCGACAGAGAAGCCCGCGGCGCGCAGACGCAGTGCAGCCGCCATGCCGCCGAAGCCTGCTCCGATCACGATCGCCCTGGTCAATGTCTGTCCCCAGTCTGTCTAGATGCAGAAATGCGCAGCATCTCTGCTGCGCATCGCTGTTCGAAGATGTTCCTAACGAGTGCTGCGTACGCCAACCGGCTCCCCATAGGTGTCTGTACCCACAAGCGCTCCGGAGGACTTCTTTGCAAGCGCGACCGCCCAGAGGCCATAAGCAACCTTCGCGGTGAGATCAAGCACGGTGTAGCAAACCGCGTCGAAGGAGCCGCTGAGTATCCGCAGGCCTTCCTGCCCGAGGATGAACACTATCGGGTAAGCAAGCCAGACAATGGCGAGGACAGGCATCTTCTTCGCGTAGTCGGCGCCATTCGGGCCGTTTGCTGTCAGCTTCTTGTAAGGGCCGAAGAGCAGTGCATAGATGGCAATGAACGCGATGCAGCTGGTGATATAGAACGACCACTTCACTGTCATGTTGTCAGTCAGACCGGCAACGAATCCCGTCGCGATCATGTAGACATCGGCGCCGAGCAGGCCAAAGAGGAGAGCCGGCCGCTTGATACCCGTACCCTGCAGTCCCGAGGACACGAGGCTATAGAGCAGCAGTGGGGTGGTGATGCTCCAGTCGATGTAGCGACCGAAGTAGAAGACCCGCCCAGTGCTCGTGGTGAGCGAGCCTGCGCCAAGCGCCATCAGCAGGTAGAGCGTGAAAGCGATCATTGGAACGTAGAAGTGCGCGATCAGATCGCCCTCCTGCCGCTCATTACGGTTGCTCAGCAAAGGCAGGTACAGCAACACCATACCCACCAACATTCCTATGGTTCCAATCCAAAGCCACGTCTCGACGTTCATCGCTTTACCCGTTGAGGAGAGAATCACCCGCTTCCTGTGATGCCGTAAGTAACAGCCGCATCAACAGGCCGCAAAGACTTTCTGAATCTTTTTTGAAGCTGCCTCAAAAGGTTGTTCATTCTGGACACCCTCACCTCAACCGGGCACATTGTCTTCCCCACGCTGCCGCGAGAAGCGGCGCAGATCGCCTCGTAGAAAGGACCGAGGAGCGGCCGCCCGAGTGGGTCTTCCCGGTGCAGGGGCGACGGTATGGATATCGCGCTGGCACGATCGATCTCGACCGCCTGAACAACGTGCTCTTGGGTGGGCGGATGGCAACGAGAACACCATGCTTTCCCTGTTCTGCATCTCGCCTGACGGCAAGACCGTGACTTGGGTTTTACACGACCAGGGGCCACGGCACAGGGCCTGGCCTTGTCCTCGTCCTCGTGGAAGAGAGCGTCACGGCGTATGCGGGCAGCATCGCGCTGCAGGATCGCGCTGCAGGATCGCTCCGACGCCTCAGGCGCACAAGCCGTAATCCTGCTGCCTGCCGGGCTGCAACCGCCCCTGTTACAGGAGATGGGAGCTGCCGCAGCAGCTCCCCTTCCCTGGACCAATCCCCTGTGCTTATCTGACGATGAGGCCTGGCAGAATTGCCGTTCCTTCGATCTGCACAGCCTGCAGCGCCGCCGGGTTCAGGCCAAGCGCCTGGAGAATGGTCGGTGCTACCTGGGCGGTGGCGGTTGGGATGGAAACGGTCCCACTGACCAGCGTGGGGTTCGACAACAAGAGCACCACGTTGGTGTCGTCGTGCGCAAAGCCACCGTGCTCCGCATGCTTGGCCTTGCTGTTGGAATACGTCACGCCAACGTTGGGCGTGACGATGATGTCAGGCGTTCTTGGGTCCTGACCTGGCTCGAGGCCCGGCACGTTGTAGTTCAACGCGAGTGAGGCGCCGTAATAGAGTTGTCCAAGGCCGATACTGGCTGCGTTCTGCTCGAGCGTTGCCACGTCCGTCGCAACATTCGCGCCCTTCTTCAGCCAAAGCAGCGAAACATCATCCTCTGTAGCGCCGATGCCCGTCGGATTGGTCGGTGACTCGGACAGTGGCAGATCGCTCGCAAGCAGAGTCGCTGGGGTAGTGGTGCCGTTCGGCTTGTAAAGGTTCGGGTCGATTGGCGACTGACCATGCTTGGCGGTGATGATGATCAGCGTGCTGTCATACAAACCATCGCTCTTAAGCGCAGCCACCATCTCACCCACGGCTGCGTCGACATACTCGATCTCCTTCAGCATCTCGGGCTCTGGAACACCAGCAGCGTTCTTGTAGCCGCCCACACCGAGCGGAGCCTCGATCAGCTTCTGACCAACACTCACCGCCTGGAAGTCCATACCAAATAGCGCCGGCACCTGTGCTGCAGCACCGTTGTGCGTCTTTCCTGCAATCTGGTTGAGGATCGCATTGACCTTCAGTTGATCGTTGCACTGGATGTTCTCGAAGCTGTTCGTCCACGAGGACGTGTTCGAGCTGTCGCGGATCGCAGCGCAGGATGCGCCTTCCGAGGTCTTCACACCAGGCAGTGCAACCACGGCCGAGTTGATTTCAGGCGAGTAGTAGTCGCTCACATTCGTGCCACCGGGGCCGCCCACAGACGAGTATGAAGGGTGCTTGTCGGCCCACGCCGTGTAACCACCCGCAGCCTTGATCACACCGAAGACGGTGTTCACGCGTGTAAAGTTCCAGGGGTACACGGGCGCGCAGCCAGACGCGGGATCGCGGATCAAGCGTTGGGAGTCGATCGAGGCAATTCCTCCATCGGTCAGTGCGGCGCCCGGGGCTCCGCCATTCAGCTTTGTCTGATCGATGTCGATGCCTTCTTCATATTCGGTTGTCGTGCCGGTGGGGACACCGTACGCGGTGCAGGGACCAGCAGCCAGACCGTTGCCTGTCGTCACTGCAGGCGCGTCGAGCGAGCGGTCATAAGCGACATCGTAGTAGATACCCATCGTCCTGGGGGTTGCGCCGGTCATCAGCGCCATGAGGCCCGGAAACGAATCCGACGGCTTCGACGTCGACGCAGCGACATAGTTCACGCCGGTGACACCAAGCGCAGCCATGTTCGGG
Organism: Acidobacteriaceae bacterium; assembly: GCA_965199135.1. Taxonomy (GTDB): domain Bacteria; phylum Acidobacteriota; class Terriglobia; order Terriglobales; family Acidobacteriaceae; genus EB88. Next base: position 64,129 of record OZ240685.1, read on the forward strand.
CAGTATGGCGCACCGCCATTTGCACCCTTCACACCTTGCGAGCAGTTCAGGTAATCCACCGCGTGCATCCCGTCGACGCTCAGCAACAGGACGTGCTTCACCGTTCCAGGAGCGGCACCAATCGTGGTGCTCTGTGACTGCGCTTGTGTTCCAACTGCAAGCGTGACCGCGAGTGCGGCACTTGCTACCGTAAGCAGCTTCTTCATGACGAACCTCCGCTGAAAGAGATAGCAGCGCGTACGGAACAAAGGTGTTACGGCGGCATGAATGTTCGCGTGCATGCCATGTCGCGCAGCGATCCGACGACTGGAACTTAAACCATGCTTAAGGCCTGCACTTAGGCAAGCATGTCGCACGCAAGACAAAGGGAGCTGCGATCGAAGCAGCTCCCTGCCGCAGCAGCGTCTTACTTCGCGAGTTCGAGCGCGACGTCGAGCAGCAGCGGTGTTCCTTCCTTCTGCACGGCATCCAGCAAGGCGGGATCGAGGCCCAACGCCTGGAGAATCGTTGGCGCGACCTGGGTTGTGGAGATATCGGCGGACACGGTAAATGGCACGAAACCAGGATTGGTCACCAGCAGCATGACATTTGTGTCATCGTGGCCGAAACCTCCATGGTCCTCCGCGACTGCTGCATCGGTCACATAGGTTACGCCGCTGTTTGGAGCCACGATGATATCGGGAGTCCGGGGATCCTGGCCTGGCTCCAGACCTCCGACACCATAGTTCAACGCAAGCGACGCGCCATAGTAGATCTGGCCGAGGCCGATAGCAGCTGCGTTCGTTTCGAGGAGACTTACCGCATCGGAGACGCTTGCGCCTTTCTTCAGCCAGAGAACAGATACATCGTCTTCCGTCGCGCCGATCCCATTTGGGTTCAGGGGCGACTCGGAGAAAGGCAGCGCGGTGCCGAGCAGCGTCGCCGGAGAGGTCGCTCCCGCTGCGACATAGCGCGCCGGATCAATCGGCGATTCGCCGTGCTTTGCGGTGATGATGATCATCGTGCTCTCGTACACGCCCGCATCCTTGAGCGCGTTCACCATGTCGCCGATCGCCGTATCGACATACTTGATCTCCTTCAGCAGCTCTGTGCCCGGCGTCCCTTCTGCATTCTTGTACCCTCCTGTGCCGACGCTTGGCTCACTGACGGCCTGGCCGACAAAGACAGATTGAAAATCCATGCCGAAGACAGCAGGAACGACCGCCGCTGCGCCTCGATGCGTCTTCGCTGCGATCTGGTTCAGCACGGCATTCACGCGTAGCTGGTCGTAGCACTGCACATTCTGGTAGCTGCCGATCCACGAGGTGCTCCCCGTGTCTCTTACCGTCGCACACGATGCGCCTTCCGCAGTCTTCACTCCCGGAAGGGCAACGACATTCGACGCTACTTCTGGGCCGTAGAAGTCGTTGAGCCCCACACCACCCGGCCCTGCGACAAACGCATAGGACGGCCGCTTGTCACTCCACGCGGTGTAACCGCCGGCCGCGTGCACGACGGAAAAGACGGTATTCACGCGGATGAAGTTGTACGGGTACACGGGGGCGCATCCAGCAGCGGGATCACGCACCAGCTTCTTGGGATCGATCGACGCGAAGCCACCATCGGTCAGCGACGCGCCCGGAGCTCCGCCATTTAGTTTGGTTCCGTCGTAATCGATACCCTGCGTGTTATCCGTGGTCGTCCCCGTCGGCACGCCGTACGGGGTGCACGGGCCAGCCGCCAGGCCGGAGTTTGTCGTCACAGCCGGTGCATCGAGCGAGCGGTCGTACGCGACGTCGTAATAGATGCCAGAGGTCTTCGGCGTTGCGCCGCTGATCAGCGCAGTCAGTCCTGGAAACGAATCCGATGGACGCGAGGAAGACGCAGCCACATAGTTCACGCCGGTCTGGCTGAGCGCGGCCATGTTGGGGCAGTACGAGTCTCCCCCGATTGCACCTTTCACCCCGTGCGAACAGTTATAGAAGTCCACCGCGTGCATGCCATCAATGCTCAGCAGTAGCACATGCTGTATCTTGCCTGAGCCCACCGTGCTCTGCGCACCCGCAGAAGCCAGTCCGATCACCGTGCAGGCAGCAAATGCACTTGCCGCGTTCGCCCATCGCCTGTTCATGGAAAACCTCCGCCTCGAGTGTTAGCAGCGCAAGCGTGCGACGCGTGTTACGCCTTCGTGAATGTTCTTCGGGGAGGCCGCAATGCAGCAAAGCAGCCTGGATTGCAGGGAAGACGGATAGCACAACTGAGTCGAACCATTGCCGGTTTTTGCCAGTTTCGCGGCCAGCCCATGCTCAGGTCATGGCAGACATGATTCAAGAAGTCTTGTACCCCGTCTCTTCGTTCTTCGCGCCGTACCGGTTCTGGACGGGGCCGCCGCCCTGCAATCGCGAAAGTGCTCCTGCAGGTAGGCGGGATCAGAGCCGTGAGCGGTCACTGCCTGCGGAGAAAAGGCTCCGCAGCCGCGCGCGTGGGAACTGTTCACGCCGCTCGTCGCCGTCGGTCGTCTGCGCCGTGGTCCATAAAGCGAGATCGCACCGGCTTCTCCGTAGCTCCCGGCGAGCACGGCCATCTGCGTTCGCTCCGCGGGACACAAGCCGTCGCGCACCGCTGCGTCGGCCAGCAGAGAATGGCCCCGCGGAGCGATCGCGGCAGCGCAGCATCCTGTACTCTCGGCCTGTTACTTTCCCGCGAGGAGTTTGCCAGGATGCCACCACTTACCCCGACTGAACTTACCAGGCAGGCACGGGCCGATGCGCTTGCATCGTTGCAGCGCTACTGCGAAGAGAACCTGCCTGAGCCGCTCGGCGAGTTGCCCGCCTCGCTCCTGTTGAACTTCTTTCTCGAAGAGATCGGTCCACTGCTCTACAACCAGGCTATTGCGGACGCGCAGCAACACCTCGCCCGGCGTGTCGCGGACATGAACGGTGAGCTCTACCGGGATGAATTCCCCTACTGGCCGAGGATGGGCACAAAACGCAAACCCCGCCGCTAGGCGGGGTCTGCATCGTCAACTGCACGCGTCACTGCGGCTTGGCTGCTTTCGCCGCGTCCTCGTTTGCTTTGTCCTGGGCGGAGAGGGCCTTCTGCTGCTGCTTGGCTGCGTTTGCCTTGGCCTTGTCTGCCTTCTCGTTCGCCTTCAGCTGTTTCTTCTCAGCCTTTTGCTGGTCTTTTTGCGCCTTCGCGGCGCCTGTGTTCGTGGTTTGCGCAACGGCATAGCCGTGCACCCAGTGCGGTGTCAACAGCAGCATCGCTGCCAATACGATGGAACCTTTACCCAGCTTCTTCATCTCTACCCTGCGCTTGCGTAAATAGACAACACACCTTCTAGAGATGTTGTCGCACTGCGCATCGATGCACGGCGCGTTCCGGGAGCCTGCCAGTTCCAAGCTCTTTGCCTCAGCCGGTATACTCCGACCGAACAGAAAGCGAGACGATTTCCCTTGGCTGACTTCCTTTCCCGCCGTAGCTTCACCAAACTGATCGGCGCAGGCGCTGCTGCTGCCGCCACTCCTGCTCTCCCGGCCCTTGCTTCCGCGCAGATGTCTGACGCTGCCTCGTCCGCGGGCGCCAAGACCTACCCCTTTCCGCAGGGTTTCCTCTGGGGCTCGGCGACTGCTTCGTACCAGGTGGAAGGCGCCGTCAAGGAAGACGGACGAGGCCCCACGATCTGGGACACCTTCTCCCATACGCCCGGCAAGACTCACGATGGTGACACCGGCGATGTAGCGGATGACGACTATCACCGCTACAAGGAAGACATCGGCATCATGAAGGAGCTTGGCCTGAAGACCTGCCGCTTCTCGATCGCCTGGTCGCGGATCTTCCCCACCGGCACCGGCACGCCCAACCCCAAGGGGATCGACCACTACCAACGCTTTGCGGACGCCCTGCTTGAAGCCGGCATCCAGCCTTACTGCACGCTCTACCACTGGGATCTTCCGCAGGCGCTTGAAGACAAGGGCGGCTGGCAGAACAAAGACACGAGCAAGGCCTTTGCCGACTATGCGGGGTATACCGCAGGCAAGCTCTCTGACCGCATTCACAACTTCATGACGATGAATGAGATTCGCTCCTTCACCGAACTCGGCTACGGCACCGGCATGCACGCCCCCGGGCTGCGCGTCGGCAAAAAGGCCTTGGCGCAGGTGAACCATAATGCTGTACTTGGCCATGGACTCGGCGTTGCTGCTATCCGCGCGCACGCGCGGCCGGGCACACAGGTAGGGCTGGCCGACAATGCAGACGCCACTTGCCCCGTCATTGCGGATGAAGCGAACATTGCCGCGGCCCGCCGCGCTTACCAGGAAGAAAATGCCATGTACCTCAACGTCATCATGACGGGCAAGTACACGGACCACTACCTGAAGATGCTGGGTGCAGACGCGCCCGAGATGACGCCCGAGGAGTTACGCGCGATCGGCAGCCCACTCGACTTCGTCGGTCTCAACGTCTACACGCCCAGCTGGGTCATAGCGGATCCCGCCAAAGAGCTCGGCTACTCGCGGGTGCCGAAACCCTCGTCCTACCCGCATATGTTTTCGGACTGGCTTGATGTCGGACCCGAGGCACTCTACTGGTCGCCCAAGTTCGCGCATTCACTCTACGACCTGAAGACGATCTACATCACCGAGAATGGCGCATCGTCCAATGACCAGGTCAACAGCAACGGCGAGATCCTCGATACCGATCGCACCATGTACCTGCGCAACTACATGCTGCAGTTGCATCGTGCAGTCTCGGATGGGGTGCCGGTGAAAGGCTACTTTCTCTGGTCGCTGCTCGATAACTACGAGTGGGCTGACGGCTACCAAAAACGCTTCGGCATCACGTATGTCGACTTTCAGACGCAGAAGCGGACGCCCAAGCTCTCGTCGCGCTTCTACAAGTCTGTTATCGCTGCCAACGCTGTCTCCTAGGCAGCGTTTTCGGGGAGAGAGTGAGAGTCCTCTCTCTTCTGGTTTGTCGTAGTCCTCGCAAGGAGACCCTCAGGAAGCGCTCCCCGGTTCCGGCCAGCGCGTTTTGCTGTGTACATCGCCCCGTCGGCACTTAACAGTAACTCCGGGAACGTGCTGCCGTGTTCCGGGAAGGCCGCAATCCCGACGCTGCAGGTGGCCTTGATGGCTTGATCCTCGATCAGGATCGGAGCCTCGAGGACCGCCAGCAAACGGTTCGCGAGAGTGCTCAGGTCATCGATCGTGTTCATGTCCGAGACGATGACGATAAACTCATCCCCGCCCATCCGAATCACGGTGTCCGTCTCCCGCAGCGCAGTCTGTAGGCGGTTTGCGACCGTAAATAACACGCCATCGCCGCACAGGTGTCCATACGTATCGTTGATCTGCTTGAACTCATCCAGATCGATGGCGAGCACGCCCATGCGCCCTTTATTGCGCCTGGCCCGCTTGATAGCGAGATCGGCGCGGTCCTGCATGACGCTCCGGTTAGACACACCCGTCAGTGGATCGTGCTGCATCATGTGCCGCATGCGCGACTCGTCGTGCTTGCGGCTGGTGATGTCGGATGCCGTAATCGCCAGGCCACCACGCATACGCACCGCCTGCAAACGAATCCATTCGCTCATGACGTCCCGATGCTGGACACACATCTCCTCCACCAGCGGAATGCCTGTCTTCATCACAGCCTTGTAACGTTCGAAAAGCCCGGTCGTGCGGTTGATGGGCAGCACTTCGCACATGCGTTGCCCGAGCATTTCGCTGCGCGGAATCAACACCATCTTCTCGACGTTGCTGTTCAGGTACGTAAAGATGAAGTCCACAACCTCGCCCTGCTCGTCGTAGACCGCCTGGCAGATGTACAAGGCGTCCAGGCTGCTCTCTGCCACCGCGAGAAAGCGATCCCGCTCCTCCATGAGTTGATCGCGCTCTCTGCGCAGTGCTGCTTCCATAGCGCGCATCGCATCTTCCTGCCTCTTACGTGCAGTCAGATCACGTGTGAGGATGGCAAAGCCTCGGAGCTCTCCCTCGGCGCCCCGCAGGGTCGTTGCCACCATCTCGGCCCATACGCGGTTACCGTTCTTGTGTACCCGCCAGCCTTCACTCACCGCGCGGCCCTTGATGCTCGCTTCCTCAAGACAGCGCTCAGGGATCCCCGCCGTCGCGCCTTCCAGCCCGAAGAACATCCGATAGTGCTTCCCGATTATTTCGTTGCGAGCGTACCCCTTGTGGAGCTCTGCTCCCTGGTTCCACGACACCACAAACCCCTCGGAGTCGATCATATAAAACGCATATTCATGGAGAGATTCAACGAGCATGTGAAACAGCGCTGCCTGGTCTTTACTGGTGTCCAGATCGTCGGCGCTGGAACATAAGGCAGGTTCGAAGGTCATGAATTCACCTTTCTTCACTTGCGCGGATGGGGTGAGGGGAACACCCATTTGGGTGATCCTAGGGTCGGGACCAATTGCTGCACAATCGGTTGCAGTACCTCGGTCATAATCTTCACCAAACCTTTGCGTAGGACGAGCATCTTCCGGGCAGCAGTCCTCAGCCGGGAACATACGCTTCATGCTGTCGATGTGGAACCGGGCCACCACGCAGGATCAGGCTTCAACAGACCGCCGATCAGGAGCTATGGCGCTGTGTACATCGACTTACACGCGACTCACCTTAGATAGTTGGACGATAGGATCTTTGCGGAAACAGATTCCGCGGCTACCTTCCACGCTGTCCAGGGCAGGAAGAGTACTCCGGAGGAGAGAAGCGAAAACATGGGGCCCTGTCGATTGGGGTTCGGGCGAGACGATGCAATCCGGCTTATGAGGGCGAGACCACGTCACGCTCGCTCGTAGTGGAAGACAAGCTCCTGCCGGCTCGCGACCGGCACACCATTCTTGAGCGCCGGGGAAAACGTCCAGTTCCGCAATGTCGCGAGAACTGCCTGGTCCACCGCGCTGCCCAGGCCATGTACCAGGGTGGACTGCGCAATGCGGCCCTGCTCGTCGATCACCACGTCGACCACGACATTCCCGTTTGTCCCCTGCGGAAGCGTGGAGAGATCGGGCTGCGGGTCAGGGCCCTGCTGCATCAATGCCAGGGTCACATCGCCCTCGCCAAGAGCATTGGTCCCTGGATGACTGGCTGTCGCTGACACCTGGGGGTGAACCGCTGGCGAGGCAGCCATCTCCGTGGAAGGCAGCGCTTTTGCTTTTCGCGCTACCGCTGCCTTGTGCGTCTGCGGCGCATGCGTGGCAGCGCTGCTGCCAGCGGGCTCATAGGTCAGCGCCAGCATCGTGCCATGCGCGGTGCCAGGCTTCCGGACCTGCGGCGCCGGGGAAGCGAGGTGAAGCACCAGCAGCAGCAAGAGCGACGCATGGGCCAGCACCGACACCCAGACGCCTCGACCTCGATGCCGCTCCAGGCCCATGCGACGAGTGTACCGCTGCCTTGTTCTCCTGGAGGCCTTGCGCGCCATCGAAAGGGCACCTCCTCGCTGCTCTAAACTGGTTCGGCAGGAGAGCGTGTCCCGGTCTTCTGCCTCAAGGAGCACTCTCCGTGCGTACCCTGCTCTCCTCGCTTGCCGCCCTGCTGGTCCTCACGCTCCCGGCCCTCGCCCAGCGGGGTCCCGACCCACGCACCTCTCCCAAGGCGACTGTGATCCGCAACACCACCATCTACCTGAACGCGAGCACCGACACCGATAAGCTGGGCGCGATCACCCCGGGCCGCGAGATGGCGATCCTCGAGCACTCGGGACACTGGTACCGGGTTTACGCCAATACCGACATCGAGACGGTCCGCGCCGAGGACCAGGCGGTCTTCTCAGACAAGGCGCCGGCGCAGCCGATCTCCGGATGGGTGGAGGACCAGTCTGTGGTCGCGGGCGACACGCCGGATGGCGAAGCCATCCTTTTCGGCGAGGCGATCTCCGCCGAGCAGACCGCCAGCGGCCCACACCCGGCAGCCAGCGCCGCAGTGGATGCCCGGCGGCTCTACCGCATGTCCGCCGAACTCTTTCCGAATGGCACCCGCGCGGCCGAGGCCCTGTGGCGCTCCGCCGATATCCGCTGGCAGTTGCAGAAGGCCGATGCCGCCGACCTCCCTTCCTCGCATGAAAAGGAGAACTACCTGCGCCAGCTGCCAGATGAAAGCGAGATGAAGCGGATCGAGAAGTACTTTCCGGGCTCCAAGTGGGCGTCCTTTGCCGCCTATGAGCTCATCGATAACAAGCTCTGCGGCGACTGGCAGGGATCAGAAAAATGCCCTGAAAAGGAAGCGACCTACTACGCCGAGTTTGCCGACAAGTACCCGGATTCGCCCCGCGCGGCACAGGCGTTGTACGAAGCGGCGTGGCGACTTGCCTGCGCCGGGGACATGTGGGGAGCCGACAATGACGGGAAGCGCGCCGACGACGACCGCAGGCACTCCGTCGACACCGCACAGCATCTTTTGACCAAGTACGGTAGCACCGACTACGCGGCTCGCGGAGCGGGTCTGGTATACAAGGTGGAGCACGCAATCCCGATTTACGGCAGCGATCGCGAATAGCCGGCGCGCCCTCGGAAGGATCCACCGCTTTGAACGATTACGTAGTTTCGGTGCTGCTGGGCATTGTGGAAGGCCTCACAGAGTTCCTCCCGGTCAGCTCGACCGCACATCTTCGCCTCACCGAGGCGCTGCTCCACATGAACCTGCAGGACCCCTACTGGAAGATGTACACAATCGTGATCCAGCTGGGCGCCATCCTTGCGCTGGTTCTGCTCTTCCTCGGCCGCATTGTTGCCTTTGTGCGCACGTTCCCGGCCGGCGAGGGGCGCGACCGCACCGTTTGGACCCATCCGCTGACCCTGGTCATGGTCGCGTTCGTCTGCACCGCCATTCCCTCGCTCCTGCTCGAAAAGGTAATCGGCAAGCACCTCGAGAGCCTCTTCGTCATGGAGATGTCGCTGCTGATCGGCGGCATCGTCATGTGGGCAGTCGATGCCTGGTCGGCGCGACAGGAAAATGGCACCAGGGACGTCGACAGCATGGGGCTGGGACAGGCCATCTGGATCGGCCTCTGCCAGGTCTTCTCGGCAGTCTTCCCGGGCACCTCACGCTCCATGTCGACGATCGCCGCAGGCCAGGTCGCCGGCATGACCCGGACCGCGGCTCTTGAGTTTTCCTTCCTCGTCTCGATCCCGGTCATGGTCGCCGCAACCGGCTATGACCTGCTCAAGGTCTTCCACCCCAAGCACCATGTTGGCGACGAAGCCATCGCACCGCTCGTGATGACAGGCCATGGCTGGATCGTCCTGCTCATCGGCTTCGTGGTGTCATTCTTTGTCGCACTGGCGGTGGTGGAATGGTTCCTGCAGTATGTGCGCAGGCACGGCTTCACTATCTTCGCCGTGTACCGCATTCTATTGGCCATCGTGCTGCTTGCCTTCGGAAGGCATTTGTTCAACACTTAACCTACCGGTAATCTCCCCGGGGCGGTGCGCCCACTATCGTCGCATTCAAGGCCCCTAGGAGGTCTGTGCGTGCACGAGAAGTTAGATCCTCCCGCGGCAGAAACGTCCGCGGTGTTATTCCTGCGTCACTCCTCTTCACCTGGAACCTGCAGTGCTACTTCGGGCAGTCTCTTTGGCAGCCTTCTGCGACTCACCGCCAGCAGCACCGTCTATGCTGTGGCTTACTCTGTCTGCTTTCTTGCGGAATCCGCCGCTCACGGCCTGGGTTCCATGCGTCGTCCGGTAACTCTTCCTGTACCCTCGCGCAATCCTCGGGCCTGAGCGCCCGAGTCGCCTTCCGGGTCTGCCATACTGAACATGCTCTGGCTACTGGCTGTGTTGCACGCGTTCTCACGCGCACTGCCTCTCCGCGCCTGCTCGAATGAAGCCCCTCACATTGATCGTGACGCCGACCCGCAACCGACGACTGAACGAGCTCGTCGGTCTACTCCTGCTCCTCTCCGCGGCGCTCCTCTCGCTTGCACTGGTCTCCTACCACTCGGCTGACCCGTCACTCGACACTGCTGGCGCCCAGTCTGTCCATAACTGGACCGGGCGGCTTGGCGCTACACTCAGCGACCTCCTGCTCCAGATCGAGGGTGCAGCTGCCTTCCTGCTGCCGCTCTTGCTCCTGGTCCTGGGCATCGCCTGGATCCGCTCGCGCGCCACCACTGCTTCGCCCCACGCGCCCTGGATCAGGCTTGCAGGTCTTGTGCTCGCACTCGTTACGGCGCCTGTCGCCTGTGCCCTGCTTCCAGGGAGCCTGCACCTTTTCGGCGTGATCCCCCTGGGTGGCGTGATCGGCACCCTTTTGCTCGATACGCTGGTCGGCTGGATCAACTATCCCGGCGCCTGCGTGCTGGTGCTCTTTCTTGCCGCCATCTCGATCTACCTGCTCACCACCTTTTCCTTCGGGTCCGCCCGGCAGTGGCTGCTGGTACGCTCGGCAGTCTTCGCGAGACTGCGCGACCGCTGGAAGAACTGGCGCCTGGGCCGCGCCGACCGGAGAGCCGCAAAGGCAGAAGCGCGGGAACAGGCCAGGGCCGATGCACTGGCCCTCAAGCTTGCCCGCCAGGCTGAAGGAGAAGAAGCCCTGGAGCTCGGTGAAAGCGAGACCGAAATCCTCGCCACCCCCATGCCGACTGCTGCGCCGCCCCTTGAAGAGGAACACCGGGAGGAGCGCACCCCGATCCGGCGCGGAGGCTTCTCCGATGTGCAGGACGCACGGCCGCCCGTTGCTACCGGCTGGGACGACGAGACCTTCACGACCGAAGTCGCTGCCGCCCTGAACGCGCCCGTCGAGCGCCTTCGCCCTGCGGAAACCCCAGCCGCCCCGGGCTTCGCCTCTGAAGCGATGGAGCCACGCGGCCCGGCCGGCAAACTGATCGAGCTTCCCCGTCGCGAACCACTCGCACCCGTGGCCGAGGCATTGCCGGTTCCGGCCCGACCGCAGCCTGGCCCCGGCGGCATCGCCTTTGGCGAGCGAGCCGACGCCGACCAGCGCCCGGTCACCATGACGGCCCGCTCGGTACATGGCTACGAGTCGGCGTTCAAGCTGCCGCCGACTACCCTGCTCACCCGCTCTGATGAGCACGCCACCGTGCGCGAAGAAGAGCTCCGCGCCGAGGCCCAGGTGCTGGTCGAGAAGTGCGCCGAGTTCGATGTCGGCGGCTCGGTCGTCCAGATCAACCCGGGCCCCGTTGTCACCACCTTTGAGTTCCGCCCTGAAGCCGGCGTCAAGTACTCCCGCGTGACCGGTCTCTCCGACGACCTCTGTCTCGCAATGGCCGCCGAGTCCATCCTCATCGAGCGCATGGCCGGGAAATCCACCGTCGGCATCCAGGTCCCGAACTCGGTGCGTGAAACCATCTGGCTCCGCGACATCATCGAGGCCGATGGCTTCGCGAACTCGAAAAGCAAGATCACGATGGCCATGGGCAAGGACATCAACGGGCGCATCGTCGTCGCCGACCTCGCTACCATGCCGCACGTGCTCATCGCCGGGTCCACCGGATCCGGCAAATCCGTCGCCATCAACGCCATGATCATGTCGGTGCTCTTCAAGGCGACGCCCGAGCAGGTGCGCCTGATCCTCGTCGACCCCAAACGTGTGGAGCTTGGCATGTACGAGGGCATCCCCCACCTCTTCACGCCGATCATCACCGAGCCCAAGCTCGCCGCCAACGCGCTCAAGAACGCCGTCCGCGAGATGGAGCGCCGGCTCAAGCTGCTCGCCTCGCGCGCCGTGCGCAACATCGACCAGTACAACCGCCTCTTCGACGAACAGCCGACGCTCTGGGACGAGCAGGGTGTGGAGGAAAAACCCCTGCCCTACATCATGATCATCATCGACGAGCTCGCCGACCTGATGATCCTCGACAAGTCCAATGTCGAAGAGGCCATCACGCGCCTTGCGCAGATGGCGCGCGCCGTCGGCATCCACCTGATCCTCGCCACGCAGCGGCCATCGGTCGACGTGATCACCGGCCTCATCAAGGCCAACGTGCCCACGCGCATGAGCTTTCGGCTCGCCACCAAGATCGACTCGCGCACCATCCTCGACACCAATGGCGCCGAGTCCTTGCTCGGCCGTGGCGACATGCTCTTCCTGCCCCCAGGCACCTCGCGCATCCAGCGCGTGCACGCCCCCTTTGTCACGGAAAAGGAGACCGCCGCCGTCGTCTCCTTCTGGAAGGCCCAGGCCGAAGTGAAGTACGCCGAAGGCTTTCTCGACGCACCGAAAGATGAGCGCGGCCGCGAGATCGATGGCGACGGCGAAAGCTCCGCCGACGAGAATGACCCACTCTTCGACGATGCCGTGCGACTGGTCTTTGAATTTGGAAAGGCCAGCACGTCGCTGCTGCAACGCCGCATGCGCATCGGCTATGGCCGCGCCGCTGCGCTGATCGACATGATGGAGCGGGACGGGCTAGTCGGACCGCCCGAAGGCTCCAAGCCTCGCGAACTGCTGAAGCCGGCGAGCTGGCTCAACGAGAGCGACGAAGCCCTGCGCTGAAGCAGCAGGGCCTTGTTGTTTCAGCATCAGGCTCACCCACTTGCCGCGTGTCATCCTCAGCAGAGCGAAGGACCTGCTGTTCTCGCGTCTCAGGCGCAAGAGCAAGACCGCCTGCGCGGCCCGCGCCCACTCCGTGGGGTGTCTTCTCTGAAGCTGCCTGCACCATGCACCTGGTGTGCACTGGTTCATGCATGTGGTCTCGAGACATGCTGGCTGTAAGATCATCCTATTCGAAACAGGCGAGGTGGAAGCGATCCGCAAGAGACTCCACCTAGGCCGGACCGAGTTCGCCAAGCACTTCGGCTTCTCCGTCGACGATGTCCGGCACTAGGAGTCGGGAGGGCGCGTTCCTGAAGCGCTTGCTCGGGCACCTCTGTTGGCGATCGCGCTCGACCCGGCCGTTGCTCGATGAGCCTTCGCGAAAAACTCCGTTATGAGGTGAGCTCAAACACTTGGCGCATGAACTGACTCGCCAGCTTAAGCGTTTTGAGGTCATCAACATCGACAGGATCAGGATCAAAATGCATCACATCGTTTCTTATGATCCGGACCTTCTCTAACATCTTCGTCAGTACGCCAAAATCTATCTTCAACGCGAGCTTGGAACAAACAACATCGTGCTGGAACAAGCGGACGTATTGGCCGAAGGTTAAGTCTGCTATGTTCTGCAGCCTGAGGTTAGGAGCCGCAGCCCCAACTAAGTCTTGTATTTCTGCAATCGTCACCTTCTCTCCAAGCAACTGCCTCAAATGGAGCTCAACCTCCCTGAGCAATAAAAATGGCTCTGTCTGCGCTTGGAAGTGCAACGCTAAGTCGCTAGATGTGACTATACCGGTGATCTTCTTATCTGCCCTGCTTCTTACAAGAACGTAACCGTTTTCGACAATGGTAGGGATCGCATCGAACAGTGTCGTGTCAGAATCAACAATGCTTGCGCTCACAGTGCAATGCAACACTGCCTCACACTGGCGCTCAAACGCCTTCACTGTTGCTATCGACTTCCAGGTGATCATGCCCTTAACTTCTCGCTCGCCCTGCATAACAGGTAGCTGGGCAAAGTCATGATGAAGCATCAGTGTTACTGCATTGGCTAATTTGTCCTCTTGACCCACTACCACCAGCGGCTTGTTTGCTGCAGGCAGGCTTCCTATCCGAAAGGTTGGATCCTCCAAGGAGATTTTGGACTGATTATCTCCTCCCCTGTCTTCTGCGATATCGGATACAGGAGCATCCTGTACCTGATTGACCGCTTGAGTTACGGCTGAAGGCGTCCCTTCAAGAACAAGGTCTTCACCCATCTCGGCCAGAGGCAGGTCGTCTTCAGCGTCTCCACCCGCTGATCCTTTTGGGCGCTCTTCGTCTACGTCGCTCTTAAGCCGCAGCAGCATTGGAGAGTCGATCCACGCCGTTGCGAAATCCGGATCCGTGCGCAAGTCAAGCGCATCCAGAATCCTTTGTATACCTTCGACCTTCACTGCCCCACGTCGCTCGGTTCCGAAGTGTCTAAGAAAGTCCCTCACCGTTATACGGTTAACCCGATGGCCAGCTTTTAGTCGGCCTGCAGCAAAGACAATCTTGGCCGGCGTTTGCATCAATCACCCTCGAGTGTTTCGAGCATTAGAAATGAAAGTGGTAAGTGCGTCTAGTGAAGGCCCGAGAACCCGTCGGAGAGGTCCTTGCCCTGCGCACCACACACAATCAACAACGACAGCGCATTTCTGGAGATGTTTCGGGCAGATAAATCACAAGTGCACTGGTCTACAATCTCCCTTCCATACGGAAGCTTGAGCTGTTCTCCAGCAAACAGAAATGGGACTCAGCTGGTCTGACAACAGCTCCATCCGAACTGCATCCTAACCTGTACGTGCCAAGGCACAAACACGACAGGAGCTCCCCCATGTTCTACACCGACAAGAAGCTGCAGTACCCCGTGCGCGTTGAAAAGCCAAACGCCCTCTACGCGAAGTTCCTCCAGCAGGCGATTGGCGGCATCGAAGGCGAGATCCGCGTCTGCATGCAGTACTTCTTCCAGGCCTGGGGTTCGCGTGGGCCGGTCAAGTACCGTGACATGCTGATGAACACCGCTACCGAAGAGATCTCGCACATCGAAATGCTCGCGACCGCAGTAGCTCTCAACCTTGAGAACGCCCCTGTATCGCTCCAGGAAGAAGCAGCGCAGGACTCTGTTGTCAACGCAGTCCTGGGCGGCATGAACCCGCGCCACATCCTTTCCTCGGGTCTTGCAGCGATGCCGGTCAACTCGAATGGTGTTCCTTTTGACATGTCGCACATTTATGCCAGCGGCAACATCGCGGCAGATATGTACTGCAACGTGGCCGCAGAAAGCACCGGCCGCGCACTCGCCGTGCGTCTCTACAATGCAACCGATGATGCGGGCATGAAAGATATGTTGTCGTTCATGATCGCGCGCGACACCATGCACCAGCAGCAGTGGCTCGCCGTGCTTGAAGAGCTCGGACCATCGCATCTCCCGGTGCCGAACAGCTTCCCGCAGGCGCAGGAGAACAGCGAGTACGCCTATAACTTCTTCATCACTGCAACAGAGGGTGTTGGTTCGCAGGCGAATCAACCCTGGACCACCGGCACCGCGCCCGATGGCCATGGGCAGTTTTCGACCTTCATCGCGAAGCCGCTTGGCGAGGAACCGAACCTCGGCTTCGGTCGGCCCGATACCTTCGGACAGAAGGAACAGGCTGCCGGAACCGCAAAGGGTGTTATCGAGAAGGGCAAGGACCTGGTCACGCGCCTGACCACCTAATTCGCTCTCCGCTCGATCCGAGCCCCATGTCTTTCCCGGGACATGGGGCTTTTTTCTGGCCTGGAATCTCAGCCCGCAAAGCCGCTCCTCCCCAGCCAGCCCTGAGCGAGCACGTGGGGGAACGCCAGATCACTGACTGTTACAGATACGAGTCGTGTGCGTGCTCGGCTGCCGGCGTGCCTGCCACTAAAAGACTGTTCACGCGAGCACGCAGACCTGTGGCAGAATCCCTACACCATCCCAACCACGCTGCGAGGGCCGATGAACGACCCGGGAAAGCTGCCACCCATCTGGCTGATGGGTCTTGCGAATGCCACCTTTGGCCTCTACGGAGGTTTCGCGGTCGTCACGCTCCCTAGTATGCTCGCAGCCGAAGGGCTGCCAGGTGGACGCATCGCGGCGATCACCTCGAGCATCCTCTCGCCCTCGTTCTTTGTCTTCCTCGTCGCGCCCATGCTGGACGTCCGGCTCTCCCGCCGTACCTACGCGCTGTTCTTCGCGTTCCTTGCGGCGCTCGCGATTGCCATCACCGTGACGCATCGCGACAACCTGCCGCTGGTCGAGTGGGTAACCTTCACTGGCTATCTCGCCGCCTCACTCGTGCAGGGTGCGGTGGGCGGGTGGATGGGCAGCCTGATCCCCAAGGAAGCGGACAGCCAGCTCGGGGCATGGTTCGGCGTGGCGAATATTGGCGCAGGCGGCGTGATGATGCTGGTCGCAGGCGAAGCGGTGTCGCGCTGGCGCCCCACCACGGCTGCCCTTGTGCTTGGGGCCATGCTGGTCGCGCCCACGCTGATCTATCTCCTGGTACCCGCGCCGGGGCCCGATCGCAAGCTCGCGCGCGAAAGCTACATCGACTTTTTTGCCACCATCCTCGCACTGACCCAGCGGCGCCCGGTGCAGGTCGCACTGCTGCTGTTTCTCTTACCCTCGGCTTCCTTCGCGCTCACCAACGTACTCGGCGGCATCGGCGGCGACTTTGGCGCGGGCGAACGCATGGTCGCGCTGCTCGCAGGTGCGGGATCCGCTGCCGCCGGGGTCGCCGGCTCACTGCTGCTTCCCGCCTTCGCACGCAGGCTGGCGCTGCGGCCGCTCTACCTCGCCATCGGGATCGCCGGTGGGCTGTTTACGTTGTGCCTGCTCCTTCTGCCGCATGCTGCATGGGTGTTCGCGATCGCGATCTCGGGCGAGAACCTCTTTCAGGCACTTGCCATCGCCGCGGCAAGCGCGATCATCTTTGAGACCATCGGGCCGGGCAATCCGCTCGCTGCAACGCTGTTCTCGCTGCTGATCGCCACGTCGAACCTATCGATCACTTACATGGGCTTTGTGGACGCGCGCGCCTACACCTGGCACGGCGCGTCCGGCGCCTTCCTCGTAGACGCGCTGCTCAGCATCGTCGCCTGTCTCGGGCTCTGGGCACTCGGCCTCGCGCGGACACCAGCGAGCGAAACAACATCATCCTCCGGGGACCAGCAGCGAGACAGCCAACTATCCGCCATGCTCCTCGCCACGCAGGTTGAGCAGGTCGCGCTGGTAGATAAAGGAGACGCATAGAAGCAGAACGCCGAGGCCCAGAAAGCTCACGATACGAAAGCCCTGGCTCAGCGAGCGTGTGTCGACCAGGAAGACCTTGGCGATCGCGAGCGTGAGGAGGCCAAGCGCCTGCCACCGCAGAAATGCCCAGCGTAACCGAAAGCCGAGCACCAGCAGCCCGATACCGAGGAGACCCGCCCAGGCCGAGATCCAGAACTGCTCGGCAGTTCCACCAGCGCCGCTCCAGTACCTGCGTATCTCCAGCACACCTGCGATCAACAGCAGAACGGTTGCCAGCAGCGCAGCGCCCCGGCCGACTGGCGGCCACGCGCCACCGTCAGTCGAGGTATGGTGACCGGCCGCAACCCGTACCCCAAGTACCGCTGTCGCGATCAGCAGCAGGTACAGGCCAAAGCGCTCGTTGAACAGCACCGTGCGCACCGGCCCAAGCTCCCGATCGAGAGAGTCGGCGATCAGCAACAGTGCTGCGCCACCCAGGAGGCACGCCGAGGGAACGGGCGAGCGGAGCAGGGGCGCCATCACGTCAGGAGCAGCGTCCTGACGGCTGCGCAGCGACAAGACAAGCAGCACGGCCGCTTCCAGCGTCCACCCGCTGATCGTGCCTGGGCCGGCGAGCGCTGTCCATAGGCCGACTGCCACGAAAGCCAGGACAAGCCCCGAGTGGATCAACTGGGCCTCTGCCCGCGCACCGCGAAGCTTGCCAGCCACCAGGAGCGCCGTGAACCAGGCCGCCGATAGAAATGGCACCCACTCGGTTACAGATGGTGGAGCGAGTTTCCAGAACTCGAGAGACCCAAGCACTGCATTCAGGAGGGCGACCCCGACCGCGATGCGTATGCCGGTGCCTTCCATGCCTGCGACCAGGAAGGGCGTCAGCGAGAAAGCCGCAAAGAAGAGCAGCGCGAGCAGCAACGCGCTTCCCTGCTCCCCGGCACCCAGGCCCCGGCCCCAGGCAAGCTCCAGGAGGTAAGACGCCGTGCCCACAAACGCGGCTGGCAACAGGCGGGGCCAGCGCCGAAGCGACAGCAGGGTGAGAAGCCCTGCGTTCAGCAACGCCAGATAGGTGCCCAGGGTAAAGACCGACACCGCAGGCTGCGCCAGAAGTGCTGGCGTGAGAAAGCCGCCAACGGTCGCGAAGGCGGCCAGCACCTCGGAGCGCTGCACCCAGCACATCCAGCCGTTCAGCGCGGTCACGAGCACCATGCCCACAAACGCCACACTGTAGGGCAAGAGGTGGTAGATCGAAAAAGAGGCCCAGAGCACGAGGTACAGCACACCTGTGCCGAGTGCCTTCAGTGAAAAAGAGAACACCGGGTACTGCCGGCGGCGAAAGCGTTCCGACCAGGCGATCAGTGCTGCGCCAAGCAGCAGGCCCACAATGACGCGCGGCCAGGGCCCAAGCCACTCGCGATCGATCGCGTACTTCAACGACCAGGCGATGCCCACCAGCAGCGCGACGATGCCGATGCGATTGAACCATTGCGAGCCCACGCGGGATTCAAGCGACGGCCTCTCCGGTTGCACAAAGGAGAGCGGCGGCGTTTGAGCAGCAGCCAGCGGGAGCGGCCCTGCACGAAGCGCCCTGCCATCAGAGCGCATTCCCGCAGGGCTCGCGAACCGTTCCCTTGTGAGTTCGCTGACCTCGGCTTCCAGTCGCTCCACCCGGAGTCGCAGTGCTGTGAGCTCATCGCGATCAGCGTGCTTCTGCTCGGAATCTTCCATCGGCGGCACTCCCCCAGAGGTTGACGGGCGTGGGCCCATTTTCGCCCGATTAGCGAGCGAAAGAAAAATGTCGCAACTGCCTCACACATAGTGGCCGAAGCTGTGGAATCGCGCTAGGATGCTCTCGTCTTCCATCGTTCACACCAGCGGCATGTACGTGGCAGGAACTTAGTACATTCGTAATGGTGAAAGCTGACACCTGTGAGGTATCGTCCCGGTATGCAGACTCCCGTAACGCGTCTCGACGATGGCAGTCTTGACCCCTGCGGCATTCGTGCTTCGCAACGAGTCGGGCCTGCACGAGGCGATATCGGCCCGCAGGTATTAAACCTGGATGTCTTCCGTTCACTCCTGGAATTTCTCGACCCTTCGGTGCTGACACAAACGTACCGGGAGTTCCTGCTGCAGACTCGAGCCAAGATCCACTTTTTGAAGGGTGGCGTCTCCCTGGCAGAGACCCATGACGTAGCCCACGCATTACGCGGCACCGCCGGTATGGTCGGTGCAGACGAGATCGCCGCCATTGCGGGCGGTCTTGAAGAAGAGCCAACATCCGGCGCCCCCCTGGTTGTCCTGCTCGAGTGCCTGCACGGTAGCTGCACTCGCCTGGAAGCAGCCCTGCGAAAGGAGCAGCTCTCCCTGTGAATCCCATGACGTCCACCTCCGTCGCAATCCCGGTGCAGAAACTGAAAGCCCCGATCCGCGTCATCATCGCTGACGATCATCCGGTTGTGCGGATCGGCGTTCGCAACGTCCTGGCGGCTCACGGGCACTTCTCCGTGATCGCCGAGTCGGAAAACGGTGAGCAGGCCGTGCAGCAGTGCATCGACTTCCACCCCGACGTGCTCCTTCTCGATGTGCAGATGCCGAACTCCTCGAGCATCGACACGCTGCGCAAGGTTGCAAACGGCGCTCCGGACACGCGCATCCTGCTGCTAACCGGTTCCATTCAGGCCGAACAGCTGGCAGAGGCGTTCAATGCCGGATCCCGCGGTATCGTTCTCAAGAGTGCTCTCACCGAGCAGATCGCCACGGCACTCCACGCTGTCATGGAAGGCTACTACTGGGCGGAGGGCCGTCGCATCGACCACCTGGCCGGTGTGCTCGCCGAACTCAAGCTGCAGGTCCGCCAGGAGAGCAACGAGCGCTTCAACCTCACGCGGCGCGAACTCGAGGTCGTCGGCCTGATCGTCAAGGGCTTTTCGAACCGCGATATTGCCAAGCAGTTCAACCTCAGCGAAGAGACGGTGAAGCGGCATCTTTCGAATACGTTCGAGAAGTTGAATATTTCAACGCGGCTGGAACTCGCGATCTTCGCCCTGGCCAACAAGCTCGTGCCACCCAACGAATAACCAACCATTCGGTCCCGACGTGGGAAACCGCGGGTACCTTGGGGTACCCGCACAGGCCTCTCCCCGGGTCCCCTTCGCATCTGTCTCATTCGGAAGACAATATGCGCGGCGCGAGAGAAAGCATGCGCGCAGCCAAGTGAATGGACACAACAATGCTGAAGGTTTTGAAGTACACGCCTGCCTTGGTTCTTGCCGGCTCGCTCGTAGTTGCAGCGCATGCCCAGGAGATGAATCCCACCGCCACCGACCGTTTTCCGCAGGGACAGGGTCCCTCTTCCGTGGAGAATGGCGTTCCCGTCTACAAGATCCAGGTAGTCGGCCGTGATATCCCGGCGATCAACTACTTCCATCGGAGCGGTTCGACCAAGATCGGTTTCGACGGCACGCCCCTGCTGCCCGGCGCCAAGGGCAGTGCTACGGTGGAGAGCAACAAGGGGCAGATCTCCATCAACGCTCATTTCGAGGGACTCAAGCCAGCGAACGGCTTTGGCGTCGAGTACCTCACGTACGTCCTTTGGGCCATTACGCCGCAGGGCCAGGCGACCGCCCTCGGTGAGGTACTCCCCACCGGCGGCGACATGAAGTGTGACATCAAGGTCACCACAAACGACCAGGCCTTTGCGCTGATCGTGACCGCCGAACCTTATTTCGACGTGAGCCTGCCGAGCGACTTGGTGGTGCTGCAGAATGTCATCCTGCATGACAAAACGGAAGGCATCATCGAGCCGGTAACGGCCCACGCCACCCTGCTTCCCCGGGGCACCTACGCGACGACGAGCGGCGCCAACACCGTGGCCAACCCCATCACGCGCAACGACCGGTCTCCGCTTGAGCTCTACGAAGCCATCAATGCCGTGCAGATCGCGCGTGCTGCAGGCGCCGACAGGCTGGCCGCTGACTCCTTCGCAAGCGCCATGCAGAATCTGCAGAACGCGCAGGCCATGGACGCGAAGAAGAGCGAGCGCAAACAGGAGATCACCTATGCCCGCGCCGCAGTGCAGGCAGCAGAAGACTCGCGCGTGATTGCAATCCGCAAGCACAAGGAGATGGACGCAGCCGCGCAGCAGCGCGCGCGCGAAGAAGCCCAGCAGCAGGCCCAGCAGTCCGCGCTCCAGGCCCAGCAGGCGCAGATGCAGGCGCAGCAGGCACAGCTCCAGGCAGAGCAGGCAGCCGCGGACCGCGCCAAAGCGGAGGCGCAGGCAGCACAGGCGCAGGCAGCCGCGGCCGCAGCCCAACAGGCACAGCGGCAGGCCGTTGACCAGACGGCGCAGATGCGCCAGCGGCTGCGTGATCAGCTCAACTCCGTGCTGAACACGCAGGAGACGGCACGCGGCCTGATCGTCAACCTGTCCGACGTGTTGTTCGATACAGGCAAGTACTCGCTCAAGCCCGACACCCAGGTCAAGCTCGCGAAAGTCGCGGGTATCCTGCAGGCCTACCCCGGCTTGAAGGTCCAGGTCGAGGGCTATACCGACAATGTCGGCGGCCAGGAGTACAACCAGAAGCTCTCCGAGAATCGCGCCCAGACGGTGGGCGATTTCCTGGTGGCCCAGGGTGTACCGCTTGCGAATGTGACGGCGACCGGCTTCGGCATGAACAACCCGGTGCAGGACAACAGCACGGCAGCAGGCCGCGCCCAGAACCGCCGTGTCCAGCTGGTTGTTTCAGGCGGCGCAATCGGCGTGCAACAGCAGGCAGAACCCGCCGGTGGCCAGACCGCTCCGGCCGGTGCTGCTCCGCAGCCAATGGGCCAACCACAGTAGTCGTTCCACACGGCAAGAGGGGGATCGCTTCGGCGGTCCCCTTGCTGCGTCCGGGTCGAAACACACCGTCGCGCATCCAAGCCCTGAGGAGAACAACACACACCATGCGCATTGCATTTCTTGGACTCGGCCAGATGGGCAGCGCAATCGCCGGGCTGCTGGTCGACAAGGGCTATGAACTCACGGTCTGGAACCGCTCTAAAGAGGCCACCAGGGCGCTCGCGGAGAAAGGCGCAACCGTCGCCGACACCCCGGCGCTTGCGGTCGCCGATGCGGACACCATCTTCACCATGGTCCACGACGATGAAGCGCTGGAGAGCATTCTCTTTGAACAGGGCGCGCTCGACGCGATCCGCGAGGGCGCGGTCCATGTCAGCATGTCGACGATCAGCGTGATCCTGGCAGAGAAGCTCGAAAAGGAACACGAGACCCGCAAGCAGAAGTTCCTGGGCTGCCCGGTCTTCGGCCGTCCTGGTGTTGCGGCAGAAGGCAAACTGTGGCTCGCGGTCGCGGGGCCGGAAGAGCTCGTCACGGATATGTCCCCGGTGCTCGACGTCTTTTCGCGCGGCATGTCGGTCGTGGGCCTGAAGCCGAGCCTTGCGCACGCGGTCAAGCTGGGCGGCAACTTCCTGATCACCGCGATGATCGCCTCTCTCTCCGAGGCCATCACCTATACGGAAAGCCATCAGATCCCGCCCGACCTCTTCCTGGAAACCGTAAATAGTGCGCTCTTCCAGTCGCAGTTCTACGCGAATTACAGCAAAGTCATGCTGAACCCGCCGGAAGAGGTTGCGGCCACGATCAAGCTGGGAGCCAAGGATATGAAGCTCTTCCGCGAGGCAGCCAAGGAGACCGGAACGCGCACACCACTGGCCGACATTTTCCAGCTGCAGCTCAATGCTGCCGTGCAGGATGGCAACGGCGACAAGGACTGGGCAGCCGGCTACCTGGAGCTGGTGCGCAACGAAGCGAAAGGACTGGAAAAAGCGTGAAGGCGTTCAACGAGAAGGTCGTGTTCATCACCGGCGCAAGCGGCGGCATTGGCGAGGCCTGCGCGTTCGCCTTTGCGCGCGAGGGCGCCAGGGTTCTGCTGGCGGCTCGCCGCCTCGACAGGCTGCAGGCCCTTGAGCCGAAGCTCCGAGACGCGGGCGCCGCAGCAACGCACAGCATCCCGCTCGACGTCACCGACGCTGCGACAGTGAAGCAAACACTCGGCAGCCTGCCGGCAGAGTGGGCAGCGATCGACATCCTGGTGAACAATGCCGGGCTGTCCCGTGGCCTCGACAAGGTGCAGGAAGCCAGGATCGAAGACTGGGACGAGATGATCGACACCAACATCAAGGGCCTGCTCTACGTCACGCGCGCCGTGGTTCCGGGCATGGTCGAGCGTGGCCGCGGACACGTGATCAATCTCGGCTCGACCGCGGGCGAAATGACCTACCCTGGCGGATCGGTCTACTGTGCAACCAAGGCGGCGGAGCGCGCCATCAATGACGGTCTTCGGCAGGATGTGCTGGGAACACCCCTGCGCGTCACCTCGGTGGACCCGGGCATGGTCGAGACCGACTTCTCGAGGACCCGTTTCCGGGGCGATGAGGAGCGGGCCGCCAAGGTCTATGCCAATGTCACGCCGCTGAAGCCCGAAGACGTGGCCGAGACGATCGTCTGGGCTGCAAGCCGCCCGGCGCATGTGAACATCGCGCGGGTGCTTTTGACGCCTGTGGACCAGGCGAACTCTCTGCTGTTTAACCGGAAAAGCTGACCACTAGTCCTGGTTCAAGGCGGCGAGCTGCTGCTCCACATGCGCCAGGGCCGCAGCGAGTGAGGCGCGCCGGTGAGCATTGCTGGTGCGCTCGTTCAGAATGCTTTCCCGCTGCAGCTCCAGGGACTGTCGCTGGCGCATTGTGTCACCCTGCAGTCGGGATGCTGCGACCGCCGGAGCATGCGCTGCCGCCTTGGCATCGTCTCGCCCCGCCAGCTGTTCTTCCACGTTCTTGCTTTCCCAACCCTTAGCCATATCTCAACCATACTCCCGCGGTGCGCCTGCGACTTCCTCGTAGCCGATGCATCCCTACCCAGAAAGGACCCGAGGTATCCCCACTATGAAGTTCTGGACCATTCCCTCCTTCGGCATCGATCACCTCCAACAGCATGAAGCACCCATCCCGGAACCGAAAACCGGCGAGGTGGTCATCGAAGTCCACAGTGGCTCGCTCAACTACCGCGACCTGAAGGTGGTCCAGGGCACCTACAACCCCACCCTCCCCTTGCCGCGCATTCCACTGTCGGATGGCGCCGGGGTGATTCACTCTGTGGGCGAGGGCGTCACTGCCTTCAAGCCGGGCGACCGCGTCGCTGCGATCTTCATGCAGAACTGGATCGATGGACCGCCATCCTATGCCAAGTACCAGGGCGCACTCGGCGGTGATATCGACGGCATGGCCAGCCAGTATGTGGCGCTCTCTGCCAATGGTGTCGTTCCCATCCCCGAGTATCTCTCGTTTGCAGAAGCCGCGACGCTGCCCTGCGCCGCGGTGACCGCCTGGACCGCCCTCGAGAAAGTCGCAAACAGGATCACCACAGGCAGCACCGTGCTGATCCAGGGCACGGGCGGCGTCTCGATTGCAGCCCTGCAACTCGCGAAAGCCCGCGGCGCGCGGGTGCTCGGCACCTCATCGAGCGACGAGAAGCTCGAGCGGGCGAAGAGTTTGGGACTGGATGCGGGCTTCAACTACAAGCAGAACCCGGACTGGTCGAAGTGGGCCCAGAAGCAAACGGGTGGCGAGGGCGTGGACCTGGTCGTTGAAGTGGGGGGCGCTGGCACCTTTTCGCAATCGCTCAAGGCTGTACGGATCGGCGGCTCGATCGCCCAGATCGGGGTGCTTACGCAGAGCGACGAACCAGTCTCTGTGCCGCTGATCCTGCGCAAGCAGCTGGAAGTCCGCGGCATCTACGTCGGCTCCAAGGCAGACTTCCTGGACCTGAACCGGGCGCTCGTCGCCAGCCGGATCAAGCCCGTGATTGATCGGGAATTTGCCTTCGACGAGTTCCCCGCTGCCTTCCGGATGATGGACGCCGCGTCCCACTTTGGCAAGATTGTGGTGCACCTTCGGTAGCATTCTTTTCTCTGCCTGGGAAGCTCTTCATGTAAACTTTTCTTCGGGAGACGTTACTGTCTCCCTTTTTTACGCATCTCACCATGCGTCATAAAGAACATGTTCACTCCGCAGCAGTCGGAGCAAAGGAGAGGGATCCGATGAGAGTCCTCCGCAATGCATTGCACTTGGTCACTTCTGTGTTCGGTTGCACCCACGAACAGCTTTCCCGCCCCTTCACGATTCAACGACAGAGCTACATGGTCTGCCTTACCTGTGGCCAGAAGGTCTTCTACTCGATGGAAGAAATGCGACGGCTTTCGCGCAAGGAAGTCCGGCAGCTGCAGGTCGCGGTCCCGAACGACCCGACCATCGCCGCCTAGGCTGTCGGGGCGCTCCTCGCGCCTCGCGGTAAGATCGCTCCATGATCGTAGAGATCGCCGCGCTGCGGAAGGTATACGAAAGCAAGCCAAACCCGGTCGTTGCGGTCGATGGAATCAGCCTTGAGGTAAAAAAAGGCGAGATCTTCGGTCTTCTTGGGCCAAATGGAGCTGGCAAAACAACAACGATCAGCATCTGCACCACCCGGGCCCTTGCGACCTCGGGCTCGGTGCGCATCGCCGACGTGGATGTGTCCGCGCACCCCGCCCGCGCCCGCGTGCACATGGGCGTGGTGCCGCAGTACAACACGCTCGATCGCTCGCTGACCGTCTTCGAGAACCTGTACTTCCACTGCCGGTACTTCGGCATGGGCGCCGCGGAAGCGCGGACCCGCTCCACGGCTCTGCTGGCGCAATTTCATCTGCAGGAGCGTGCGAAGAGCTTTCCCAACCAGCTTTCCGGCGGCATGCAGCAGCGCGTGCAGATCGCGCGCGCCATCGCTCACCGGCCGGCGGTGCTCTTCCTCGATGAGCCAAGCGCCGGGCTCGACCCGCAGAGCCGCATCGCCATGTGGGAAGCGGTGACCGCGCTTCGGAGTGAAGGCATCACGGTCGTGCTTACCACCCACTACATGGAAGAAGCCGACACGCTCTGCGATCGCGTTGCCGTGGTCGATCGCGGCGCAATCCTAGCCATGGACACGCCGGATGCACTGAAGCGGGCACACGGCGCGCACACGATGCTTGACCTCAAACTCCGCGATCACTCCACGCGAAGCTCCCTGCTGGCAGAGCTGCAGGGGTTGAGCGGGGTCGCATCGGCCGAGGCCACGCACGAGGGCATCCGGCTCTTCGCCGACCAACTGGAGGGACTCCTGCCGCCGGTGGTCACGGCGGCTCGCGCCGCTGGCCTGCGCGATCTTTCGGTCCATGAGCCAAGCCTCGAAACCGTCTTCCTACAACTGACCGGGAGAGCCCTGCGTGACTGAACAACGAGGAAGTGCGCTCAGCGCCTTTGGCGCCCTGATGCTGCGTGACACCCGGGTCCTCAGTCGGGAGCTGATGCCATTTGTGGTGCGCGTCATCATGCAGCCGCTGCTGTTTCTGTTCGTCTTCACCTACTTGTTTCCCCGCATGGGTTCCGGCTCGGCGATGATGATGGGCAATGGCAACTTTGCGACGGTGCTGCTCCCCGGTTTGATGGCGGTGGCCATCATGTTTACCGGGATCGCCGCGGTCGCGTTGCCGCTTTCCTCTGAGTTCGGCATCACGCGCGAGATCGACGACCGTGTGATGTGCCCGCTGCCCGTCTATGCGGTCGCCGTGGAGAAGATCTGCTTCTCGGCCCTGCAAAGCATCTTTGCGGCGCTGCTCGTGCTGCCGCTCGCGTACTACATCCCGAGCACGCCCGTGGCGCTGCACGTAAGCTCATGGCCGATGTTTGTCGCGGTGTTGATCCTGGCGAGCCTGGTCGCCGGGGCCCTGGGCCTCGCGATCGGCGCAAGCGTACAGCCACGCCAGATCGGCCTAGTCTTCTCGATCGTGGTCATTCCGATTACGTTTCTCGGCTGCGTCTACTACCCGTGGGCGCTGCTGTCGCATGTTCGATGGCTGCAGATCGTGGTGCTCGTAAACCCGATCGTGTACATGAGCGAGGGCTTACGAACGGCGCTTACCCCGGGCATGCCCCACATGCCGATCGGGGCGATCCTTGCTGGACTCCTTGGTTCACTCCTGCTGCTCGGGGCCTTCGGCCTGCGCAACTTCCTGCGACGGATCATCAGCTAGTGCCCGGGCTTAGTCGGCTGCCAGGGCGCCGGCGGTTTCCGCTTTCCTGACGAAGTCCTCCGGAAAGAACAACGAGAACACGGTTCCCGAGGCCTTTCCCGCCTCGGCGACGCGGCTGCGCAGGTGCAGCGTTACGCCGTGCTTGGCCATGATCTCCGCACCCACCCACAATCCCAACCCGGTCCCGGTCGCCTCCTTGGTGGTGAAAAATGGCTCGAAGATGCGGCGACGCACGTCCTCGCTCATGCCCGACCCGTTATCTGCCACAGTCACTCGCAGCCCCGGACCCTCGGTGACATGCCGCGAGCGCCGCACCGCGACGATCAACCGGCCTCCGGTTGGCGGCAGTGCATCGAGCGCATTGCCGACCAGGTTGGCAAACAACTGCCGCAGTTCCCCCGTGAGGCAGAACAGCTCGGCTGGCTCGCGGTAGCGACGACGCAGGTCCACCTGCAGGGTATTGAAGCGTCCCTGGTGCAGCGTCAGCACGGAATCGAGCAGCTCCGGCACCGATGCATGCACCGGCTTCGTGCTCTGGCGGTAGAACCGCAGCGTCTGCTGCGTGATCGCGGAAACCCGCGACACCTCATGCTGGGCCGCGAGCACCCACTCGGTGGCCTCGTCCCCAAGCGACGCGAAGTTCTCAAGCAGGTAGAGCAGGTTGGTCACGGCCTCGAGTGGATTATTGATCTCGTGGGCGATCGAGGCTGCCAGGCGCCCGGCGGCTGCCAGCTTCTCCGACTTGCGCAGCGCGTCCTCGGCATGCAGCCTGTTCGAGATATCCACGATCAACGCGCCAGCCCAGCGGACCCCCTCGGTCGCGGAGCGAACGGGATAGATGTTCATCTGCCAGGTGGTTGCGACCGCGTGCGAGAGGGTGCTGGCACCGGTCGGCTCCGGCACCTCGAGGTCGCGCACCGCCGCAGTCTCGGCAAACACCCGTGCCACAGCTTCTCGCATCTGCGCCGCGGCCGCGGGAGCGAACACCTCCTCGAGCCGCCGCCCCAGGAAGAACGACACTGGCTTGGAATGCATCTCGGAGAGAAAGTGATTCACTCGCACGATCGTTCCATCGCGATCAAAGAACGCCACGCCGATCGGCGCATGCGCCAGCATCGAGTCGAGCAATGAGAGCGTATTGTTGAGCCCGGCGCGCTGCTCCTCGATGGCCGCAACCATCAGGTTGCAGGCCAGGATCAGGTCGCCAGTCTCGTTCGCCTGGCGCACCTCCAGCGGAAATGCCGAGGTATCCTGCGGATCGCGCACCATGCGCTGTGTCGCCGCCTGCAGACGGCTCAACGGCTTGCTGATGGAGCGGGCGATCCACCCGGCCATCAAGGTGCACGCCACCAGGACGCCGATCGCACCCCACAGGGTCGCCTGGAGCATATCGCCGAATTCGGTGTTCTGCAGCGCGCTTGTTGTCGGCGTGACCCAGACATAGCCCAGAAGCTGGTTGCCGCTCCGCACGGGCGCCACCACCCCGCGAACCCGGTTCCCGGAGCGAAGCAGCTCCGAGGCGCGAAGCTGGGGCAGAAAGCTGTCCCACTGCGTCCGGTGCAGCTTGCCCACCAGGGTCTTGTCGCTGGAGCTTAGGATCACGCTGCCAGGGCTCGTGACATCGACCCGCTCGATCGTGGGGAACTGCAGCATCGAGGACGCAATGGTTTCGAGTTCGGAGGTATCGCGCTGCGCGAGCGCATGCTGCGTGAGAACCGCGAGCGTGGCTGCCTGGTAGTCGAGGCGACGCGTGACTCGCGACTCGGCGTCGACCTGCCGCTCGTGGAAGAGCACGGTGGTAAACAGCGCCAGCGCCACAATCTCGAACAGCAGAAAGCTGGCGATCAGCTGGGCTCTCAGGCTGCGCAACCTATGCCTCATGGTGTTCCTGCGGGTAGGAGTTTACCTGCATGACACAGCGGTCAGAGAGCCGCGACTCCTTCTCCTGCGTGGACGTCGACGGCCAACTTCCTGTGAAGATCCGAGGCAATTTCCTTGCCGTGGAACCTTCCATTTTCTATGAAGATTTCATTGGTTCGGTTGCCTGCAACGATGACACCGGCCAGATAAATGCCGGCGACGTTGCTTTCACGGGTTGTCTCATTGCAATCCGGCATCTGGTCCCTGCCTTCCATGCGCACACCGAGAGAGCGTAGAAAGGTGAAGTCGGGATGGTAGCCGGTCAGGGCAAAGACGAACTGGTTCTGCAGCGTTTTTTCTCCCTCGGGAGTCACGATCGTGACTGAATCCTTGCTGATCTGCTTCACCTCCGAGTTGAAGTACGCAGCGATCTCGCCATTCTTTACCCGGTTGTTGAAGTCCGGCAGGATCCAGTACTTGACGTGGCGATGCATCTCGGGGCCGCGGTGCACCAGCGTCACGTGGACTCCATGCCGCCATAAGTCCAGTGCTGCGATCGCCGCAGAGTTCTTGCCGCCAATCACCAGCACATCCATCCCGAAGTACGGGTGCGGGTCGTCGTAGTAGTGCATGACCTTGCTCAACTCTTCCCCCGGGACATTGAGGTAGTTGGGCAGGTCGTAGTAGCCCGTCGCGACGATGAGCTTGCGCGCGGCGAGCGAGCGCTTGCGGTCGAACCGATCGGTCGTGTGTACACAGAAGTTGCCGTCCTCACCCTCGACCGAATCCACATGCAGGTATGGACGCACGTCGAGTTCGAACCGCTCAGCGACCTTGCGGTAATACTCGAGTGCTTCATTCCGGTTTGGCTTCTGGTTCTGGCTCGGGAACGGCACCTCGCCAATCTCGAGCAGCTCGGGCGTGGTGAAAAACGTCATGTGAGACGGGTAGTGGTAGATCGAGTTGCAGAGGCAGCCCTTGTCGATCGAGACCACGCGCAGCCCAAGCCGCTTCGCTTCAAGCGCGCAGGCCAGGCCGGTCGGGCCTGCACCGATCACCAGCACGTCAAACTGCTCTACCCCGGACCCATTCGCTCCACTCATGCTTCAAGGATAAACCGCGTTCCCCCGCGGCAAACATGCGCCGGGCGAGCCCTGCGCATTGGCTCAACAATCGCCAGAGACGACGAGCCCGGCTGCTGGAGGCTAAAATCCTCCCGAAGAGGATCATGGTCGCAATGACAGAGACACGCAAAGAGAAAGACTCCCTCGGTTTCGTCGCAGTCCCGGTGCATAGCTTCTATGGCGCGCAGACCGCGCGTGCGGTCGAGAATTACCCGATCAGCGGCCTCCGCGCGCATCCCTTGCTGATTCGCGCCTTTGGCCTGGTCAAGGCCGCTGCGGCCGAAGCCAACAAAGAGCTCGGCCTTGTGGAGCCGGAGCGCGCCGACGCGATCATCGAGGCGGCAACCGAGGTCGCCGACGGCAAGTGGAACAGCGAGTTTGTGGTGGACGTCTTCCAGGCGGGCGCCGGTGTGAGCTTCCACATGAACACCAACGAGGTGGTCGCGAATCGCGCCAACCAGATCCTCGGGGGCCCGCTCGGCGAGTACACCCACGTGCACCCGAACGACCACGTCAACTACGGCCAGTCGACCAACGATGTCTTCCCTTCCG
Source organism: Acidobacteriaceae bacterium (assembly GCA_965199135.1). Lineage (GTDB taxonomy): Bacteria > Acidobacteriota > Terriglobia > Terriglobales > Acidobacteriaceae > EB88. The sequence continues at coordinate 94,559 of OZ240685.1, forward strand.
GCATGCGCCTGGGCACGCTGCTCGCGCTTGAAACGCTGTACCCGGTGCTCGATGCGCTTGCGGCAACCCTCGCGGTCAAAGCAGAGGAGTTTGACGGGGTGATGAAGTCCGGCCGCACCCACATGCAGGATGCCGTGCCAATCCGCCTTGGGCAGGAGTTTGCGGCGTACGCGGTGGCGATGCGTAAGGGCCTGGCCTTCCTCAAGACAGCCGCTGAGTCGCTGCGGGAACTCGGCCTCGGCGGCTCGGCTGTCGGCACCGGCATCAATACCCACCCGGATTATCGCGAAAAGGCCATCGCTGCACTCGCGCGGCGGAGCGGGCAGGCGCTGACGCCGGCTGCCGATATGCGCTGGGCCATGCAGTCGAATGCATGCATGGGCGAAGTCAGCGCGGCCCTGCGCGGGATCGCGCTCGAGGTGATCCGTATCTCGAACGACATACGCCTTCTCTCGTCCGGGCCAAATACCGGCTTCGCCGAGATCTTCCTGCCCAGCCTGCAGCCCGGCTCCTCGATCATGCCGGGCAAGATCAACCCGGTGCTGCCGGAGCTGATCGCCATGGTCGGCTTCCAGGTGGTCGGCAACGACACAGCCACGATGATGGCTGTGCAGGCCGGGCAGCTTGAGCTGAACGTAATGATGCCGACGATGGCCTGCAATACGTTGCAGAGCATCACGATCCTCGCGAATGCGCTGCACCAGTTCGATACCCGCTGCGTTCGTGGCATCACGGCGAACGTTCCGCGCTGCGTGGAGTACAGCGAAAAAACAGTCTCGCTCGCCACGGCTCTGAACCCGTATATTGGCTACGCGAAGGCAGCGGAGATCGTGAAGGAGTCGGTGGCGACCGGTGAGTCGATCATCGCCCTGGCCCGCAAACGAAAGCTGCTGAGCGAAGAGGAGATCGCCGAGATCCTGGACCCGGTGCGCATGACGGAGCCGCAGTACCCGCTCGAAGCCGCGCAGGCGCGCGACAGCCGAAAGGGGTAGGCCGGCTTTTTCGGGGAGGGTCAAGGCGGCGCGCTATGCCGCTCAACTCAAATCTCTCACATTGGGTCTGCCTGCTTGCCGGTCTGCTTCTCGCCGTGACCGGCCTCCTGCTGCGCGACATCGCCAGCGATCGTACGTCACCCCTCACGAGCCCACCCGGCAGCCAGGCCCGCGCCCCGCGCTATGTGGGGATCGCCCGACGGATGATTTTCGTGAGCATTGGCTTGGCGGCGATGGCTTACAGCATCATGCGGATGATGGATTAGCGAGCGGCCGCCGCCGGCGCCCTGTGTTTCGCGTGCACGACCGGCTCGCCAGGTACGTCGCCGAGCGTGACGTCGGCGCTCTTCTCGACCGCAATCACAGGAGCACCGGGGAGCATTGGCCGTCCCGAGAAAGTCGTGGACGCGCAGGCGGTGGACGGCCTCCGCGCTGAGCGCGCGGCGGTAGTATGCGGGAAAGTTTCCCTCCCATTGCACTCGGGTGTGGTCGAGCGAAACATCCTCCGCGTTGTGCAGCATGATCGCCGAGAGATCCCGCCGGAACAGGCCATCGGTCAGCGGCGTGGTTGGAGTCAGTTCCAGGTTGCCACCGAGCACCGGGGTGAGCGCGCTTGCCTGCATGGTCATCGACAGGCCAGAGATCCCGACGTCCTGGATACGGCCGGGCGCAGTGCTGTACAGGGTAAACGGCGAGGCGCCGGCAGCCGTCACGTTGCTGAAACGCACGTGCCGGATCAGGCCGAACTGTGGCGAGGGGAGCGTCGTTGCCGCAGGCTTCCAGGACTGGTATGCCCACTTTGCGACCGTGATGCTGACCGGTTCGCCGTTGCCCCACCAGCCAGGCGCATCAACAAAGCGAGTCTGGATCGTGATGTTGCTGAACAGAATGTTCTCGATGGTCTCGCTGGCCCGCGCCTGCAGCATGATGCCGCGATTGCTGTCGTAAATCTCCACATTGCTGAAGGTGAAATTGCGCGCGCCTGCAGCGTTGGGTCCAATGCGCAGAGCGGCGGAGCGGCTGCGGAGGATGACGTTGTTCACGCTCACGTTCTCGGTCGGGCGGTGCCGCACCAGCCATCCGCGCAAGGGCTCCCGACGACCAGCGCATCATCGCCAGCTTCAAGGTAGCTGTTTTCAATCAATGCATTGCTGGTGTTGGATCCATCGAGTGCAGCTGCAGCGTGATTCGGCTCTCCAGGCGGATCGTGCCGGTAAGCCACACCCCGGATGGCACCTCCACCGTGCCGCCGCCCTCTGCCGCACAGGCGCGGATCGCAGCGTGAAACGCCGCTGTGGCCAGCGTGCGGCCGTCACCAATCGCACCATATTTAAGGAAGCGACGTGGTGCCGACGAGCTCAGGGAAGCTCACTGCCGGCCCCAGCGATACACCACACCTACGGTGAACCCGAGGTTCTCCTGGGCGGGGCTGCCGAAGTCGGTCAGCAGGTAGTTCGGCATAAGCCGCACGGCAAGAGCCGGGCTCAGGTTGTAATCGACCGCCGCACCCACGCTGACCGCAAAGCTGTTCCCATCCGGATAGAGTCCGACTGGCGCGCCGCTCAGCGATCCGAGGCCGGTGCTGAAGTTGCCATGCGCCAGGCCCGCGAGGACCTGGGCGTTCCAGTCCCAGTGCTGGCTGGCGTAGAAGCGGTATTCGGGGCCGGCCATAAAGGTGTACTGGCTGATTGAAGGCTTGAAGACCTGGTAGGTGAAGTTATTGGTGATCGCCGTGCCATAGTACCCGCGGAAGTCACCCATGATGGCGAGCTTGGGGCGTATCCACTCAGCGATGCCGGCATTCCAGGCAGCCTCGGTGTTGTGCTGCAGGTTTGGGCCGGGATGGAAGCGCAGATAGGCTCCGCCTACGTTCAGTTCGTACTTGTGCGAGTAGGTGTCCTGCTTGATCTGCTCCTCACGCATGCGGCGCCGGGCGTTCACCCGGGCCTGCGCATCGCGAAGGACCTTGGCGCGCTCCTGCTGCGTCTGCGGGGCCGGCTGGTCAGTGGCCTGACCAAGTGTCTGATCCTGCTGGGCGCTGGTCTGCGCGGGTGCGGCGGAGGAAAAACAGGCTGCACTGCTGATAGCGAGGGCAGAAGCGAGGAAACGGCGGAGCTGGGACAAGCGTGATGCCTCCAAAACAAGCGACGAGCTCAAATGAGTGCGCAGCAGCCGTACACGCGCGCCACCCCCTATTAAACCACTGTTGCCGAGGATGCCCGGCTTCCCTCCATGGCACTCCATGACCGGCACGACCTATTTGGCTTGCACTCGCTCCGTCCCGTGCGATACACACGCATAGCGGCTGCGGTTGCGAGCCGTTTTTGGGAGACCTGATGCGTGGATTTCTGCTGGGCTTGCTGCTTGGTTTGTTGATCTTGCCGGTGGCCATTATGGGATGGCTGCGCTATGGGCACCCGCCTGTCGCCGTAAACGACCCGCGCCTGCCCTTCGAGCAGCAGATCGTCAACGTGCCACTGCATGCGCGCATTGACCGCGAGATGCCCGCACACGCGGCCATGGACGCGAGCCCCACAAACCTCCTACTCGGCGCCGAGATCTACCATCAGCAGTGCGCGAGCTGCCACGGCCAGTATGGCCGCCCCTCCGACTTCGGCGGCCACATGTTCCCGCGCTCGCCGCAGCTCTGGGCGCCACACGGCCACGGCGTCGTCGGCGTGAGCGACGACCCGGCCGGCGAAACCTATTGGAAGATCAAGAACGGCATCCGCCTCTCCGGGATGCCAGCCTTTGCCTCGATCCTGAACGAAGCGCAGATGTGGCAAGTCTCCGTGCTGCTCTCACACGCTGACAAGCCGCTCCCGGCGAACGTCCTTGCGATTCTGAAGCAGCCGATCGTGCCGGAGCTGCCAGCGGACCTTGCACCCCCGGCCCAGAGCGGCATCACCAACATCCCGGTTCAGCCGCTGCCAAACCAGTAAGCGCGGTGAGCGCAAGCGATCGCTGCCGCCCTCCAGAGCGAAGCATGCCTCAGCCAAAGCGAAGCATGCGTCAGCCTGAGCGAAGCAGAGGATCTGCAGTCCCCCGCAAGGCGCAGCCCTAGTACTTCGACTTCATCGTGTACGTCACGCCGGTCGTGAACTGGAATGAGTTGCGCGTGGTGGGAGGCACAGCCGGCAGAGGATCATTCAGGTAGCTGTCGATCGTACCCAGCGTCAGCGCGATGCTCTTGTAGAACGGCAGCGTCAGCGTGTCCGTCTCGCTCGCCGAGTAGGCATGCACGTTGTTGTACGCCGGCACGTACGCCAGCTGCTGGTTGAAGACGATGCTGCGCGGCAGCTTCAGCGCGTAGGTCGCTGAAAAGGTCGAGCCGATCAACTCCTGGTTTGTTCCGGAAGCGGTCGTGATGAAGGCCTGCTTCTCGTACTGCAGGGTCCCTTTCAGGTCCAGCTGCTGGGTCTTGCGCTTGATCGCCGTCACGCCGAAGCCCAGTCCGAAGACGTCCTGCAGGTCGAGCCCCTGCGAGTAATTGTGATCAAACGCAGTCTGTGCCAGCGCGTACACCCGGTTCGACACATACTGGTCCCGCTCGGCATCGGCGTGAAAGATCGAGCTCTTGGTATATGTCGCCGCCACAAGCGCCCCGTCGCTCACATACGCCGGCTGCGTGATCTTGCCGTAGGAGCTCGAGAAATCTGCGGTGGTGCGGTTGCGGGTCGCAAGCCAGCTGACGGTCGGCACCGTGCGCTCAAGCGTGATGGCGCTCGTGTAGGTGTACTGGTTCTCTGTTCCCTGCACCAGCGTCACGCCGGCAGTGGCGCTGCCGTTCCAGCCGGCGAAGAAGTTGGGCTCCTCGCGTACCTGGCGGTCGAAGGTTCTTTCGTCCAGGATGTACTGCGCATCCTTGACCGGGATCGCTCCCTTCGCTTCGGCGACAGACTCGCCGTGCCCAGGGTGGTCACCGCTGACGACTGGCGGCGGTGTTCCCGGGCTCACCACGATTTTGCCGTCGCTGATTGCGAGCTCTCCATGCGACGCCTGGGCGACGTAGTGACGAAGGTGCACCCCGGGCTCATTTTCAAGCACCACAAAGCCCTCCGAGGTGTGGAGGCTCTTGATCTTGCTCCATGACACATCGATCTCGCCGAGCTCGTCGGCCTTGAAGGTGACCGTGCCGCCGACCTCACGCACCAGTTTGCCGCTGAGAGTGTCGCCATTCTCAAACGTCAGCGTGTCATGCGGACCCTTGGAATTCGCAGCAGACCCCTTGAGAGCAGCGGGAGTAGCGGGCGGCAGACCCCAGGTGACAGCGCACAGGAGCAGGGAAACAACGGGAGACAGCGAAAGCAGACGCATGGAGCAGCAGTTCTCTTCAAAGCGAGGATGAGGCACTCTGTTCCAGATGGTACCCCGGGCATGCCCGACCATAGTTGTACGGAAGTTTGCAGGGCGCCCCGGATCGGGATGGAAGCTGGCATGGTCGCCTGCAGCTGTCACACACCGAAGATTCCATGCAGGACCCCGCAAGGGATAACCAATGGGTTACGGTGAACTCCATTTCTCTTCTGTTTGCAATCTTTTCGCCTGGCACAAGGCAGCCAAGCATCTTCTCCTGTCGCCCACACAACCAACTGAGCAAGCCCCCTTGCTGTACACGAGGAGCATCGCCTTTTCCCCAGGAGAGACGTCTATGTTCAAGTACTCCGTAGCAGGTTTTTTGGTGCTGGCCGCGACCGCGACGCCGGTTCTTGCCGCACCCACTACGGCCCCTGACCGTCCTCAGGCACACTTCACCGTATCGACGTTGACTGCGGTACCGGGCAAAACGCTGCCGCCGGGCTCCTACACCATCTCTGTTCTGGATCACCTCTCCGATCGCTACATCGTGCGCGTTGCCAGCGATTCCGGCGACAGCAGCGCTGTGTTCATCGGCATTCCAAACACCCGGTTGCCGCACGTGGCTGAGGGCGAACTGCTCTGGAAGACACCTGCGAACGGAGCCACCTACATACGCGGCTGGGAGTTTCCGGGTACCCCTCTCGAGTTCGCGTACCCGAAAAATGATGCCGTCGCTGTTGCCAAGGCCAACAACGCGCAGGTGCCAGCCATTGACCCGGAGTCCGAAGGGATGGCGACCCGGGCAAATCTGTCCCAGAACGAAATGCAGATCATCACGCTCTGGCTGCTCTCGCCGACGCGTGTGGGACCAGGCGACGCAGCCGGCATCAAGGCGGAGCGATACGCGCAGGTGGCAAGCAACGCCCACAAACCTCCAGTAGCCAGGCTGCCTCATACCGCAAGCTTCCTGCCGGCGATCTGGCTTCTGGGCACACTCTCCACCCTTTCGGCATTCGGGCTCCGGCAGCTTCGGCCAGCCAGGGCGAGACGCTAGGCAGGTGCCCCGCCTTACCCAGACTGCGGAGCGGCTCTGCTGGACGATCGCGATCCTGTGTGCTGTCTGGATCGCGTTCTCCCGGCACCAGGTCCTGGCAGCGAGAAAGGCTGCGGCGGTCGTCTCGAGCGCAGCCTCGGTACGTCCCGGTCCGGTGATTGGCCGCATGGAGATCGGAAAGCTCGGACTTTCGGTTCCGATCCTGGACGATGATGACACCGACAGCCTGCGGCAGGGGCTCGGCCACATCCCGGGCACGGCCTTCCCGGGAGGGCTCGGCACGGTCGGCCTTGCCGGTCATCGCGATACGTTTTTGCGGCCCCTGCAGCAGATCGCGCCAGCCATGGATATCACGGTGAGCCGAGGCAAAGCGCTCTACCACTACTCCGTGGACTCGACCGAGATCGTGAAGCCCGAAGCCGTTCGCGTTCTCGACACCCAGGACACACCGGAGCTCGTCCTGGTGACCTGCTATCCCTTTCACTACATCGGCGCCGCGCCACTCCGCTTCATCGTGCATGCGCACCTGGTTTCGCTAACACCTGACCAGGCAGGCCAGTAGATCACCTAGTATTTCGACTTGATCACGTAGGTCGCGCCAATCGTGAACTGGAATGAATTGCGCTGGGTCGGTGGCTCGGTCACCGGCGCGTCGTTGAGGTAGCTGTCCAGTGTCCCTACCGTGAACCCGAAATTCTTGTACGCGGGAAAGGTAAGTGTATCCGTCTCGGTTGCAGAGTAGGCGCGGACGTTATTGAACGCCGGAATGTACGACAACTGCTGGTTGAAAAGGATGTTCTTGAAGAGCGTCAGGCTGTAATTCGCTGCGACCGTCGCCCCGATGAGGTTCTGATTTGCAGTCGCCGTGTTGAAGAACGCCTGCTTCTCGTACTGCGCTACGCCCTTTACATCCAGCTCCTCCCGGGGCAGCTTCAGGAGCGTGTAGCCGACACCTGCACCATAGATCTGCTGCAACTGGAGAGACTGCGAGAAATTATGGTCGAACGACAGCTCGCCAAGATAATACAGTCGCTTTGACAGGTACTCATCGCGCTCGCCGTCGGCATGAAAGATATTGCTTTTGGTCGAGGTGGAAGCGACAAACACTGCCGGTGTCGTGATCGTCGCGGGCGTGGTGTACGAGGGTTCGGTAATCTTGCCGAAGCTCTCGTTCAGGTTGAACGTGGTGCGGTTGCGCGGGTCAAGCCAGCTGACCGTAGGCACGATCCGCTGCAGCGCGGCAGCCGCGGTCACGGTGTACTGGTTCTGCGTGGCGCTCACAACTGTCACCCCGCCGGTTGCAGATCCATTCCATGCGGCGAAGAAGCCAGGGTGGCCGAGCAGTTGCTTGTCAAGAGTCGCTTTGTCGACGATGTACGCAGCGTTGGCAACCGGGATGGGCGCGATCTCGACTCGCGTGATCGGCGACTCCAGCTGGATGCTTCCGCCGGTCACGGTCAACAGTCCCGAGGGAACCTGCGACTCTCCAGCCTTCCTGCTAGGGACAACGCCCTTTTGAAGCACCGCAAAGCTCTGCAGGGAGTGAAGCTCCTTCACCTTGTCCCACGGGACTGTGATGTCGCCGGCAAGGTCACTATGAAACGTCACCATGTTGCCCACTTCGCGCACAAGCTTGCCTGTCAGGTGGTCGCCATTCGTAAAGGTGATCGTATCCGGCGCAGGTTTTTCCTGGGCAAGTAACGGCGAGGCCACGACAAGCGGGCACAAGGTGAAGGCTACAGGCAGCAAGCGACGCATGCTTCGATCTCCATGATGGGTGAGTTGTGCGCGGGGTGAGCTACCGGAAGTGTACGTGAGATGATCGAAGCTTCGCAGCAACACGCGCCGTCACGCACCGATGCCGCCAACTTTGCGTCACCCTCGAAAGGCTCTGGACGCGGGCCTTATAAACTGAAGCCATGGATCAACACGCAGCAGTGCAGTGGATGGGTACGGAAGACCTCCTGGGCCTTGGCATGGAAGCCGACGCCGAGCGGCACCGGTTGCATCCGGAAGACGTGGTCACCTACGACACCGACCTGACGCTCACCCTGTCGTCCCTGCCGCTCTCGCCTACGCTCGAGGCACTGCGATCCATCGACGGCGCAAACCTGCGCATTGCGTTGTCCCCCGGCGATAGAACCTCGCTCACAGAGATGCTGCGCATGCTCGGAGAGATCGAGGCAGCAGCGACGGGCTGCACGGTCCATGGCCTCTGCGCAACGGACATCGCCTCTCTTTCACGCGCTGCCGGCTGCGCGCCCGGTGATACCCTGCGAGCGTTGCGAGATGCAGGCCTCACCACCCTTGGCGGTGAGGATGCCCTGGTTCTCGGCCCGGAGCTTGACCGCACACTCCGCTCGCAGGTCTGCAGCACGGACGAGTGGCTTGCGATTCATCGCACCGCGCACTCGTTGGGTCTCCGGAGCAGCGCAGGCATGACTTTTGGCGCTGGGGAAACAGCCGAGCAGCAGGTCAGCCATCTTGCGCTGCTGCGCGACCTGCAAGCGCAGACGGGTGGCTTCCTCGCATTCACGCCTCGCATCTACCGGCGAGACGCCACCACCACACGAGATCTTGAAGAAGCCACCGCGGTCGACTACCTCAAAGTCGTCGCGGTCTCCCGGCTCTTTCTCACCAACTTCACGCATATCCAGACCACGTGGAACATGCTTGGCCTCAAGGTGTTGCAGATGGCGCTGAAGTTCGGCGGCAATGATGCCGGCTCCGTGGAAGCATTCCCGCCATCATCACTGCACACCTCCGAGGAGACAGTGCGGCAGGTCATCCGTGATGCCGGCTTCCGCCCCTCGCAGCGTTCCACGGATTACTCGGCACACCTCTTCCAGTGACCGGGTCCGCGTACTCTACCGTGTAGCGACCCCGTTCCTCTACAATCGCCCAGTACTCTTTGACGGAGGCCGCTCAACTGCTCGCCCCTTTGCTCCATTCCTCTTCGGCGGCGCTCGCGTTTTTTGTCTCTCGCGGCATCAGCCACTATCTTCGCTCGCATTACACCGACCCCACGTTCCAGCACCTCTATCAATGGAACTGGTTCGACGCGACGCTGCTGATCCCTTATTTCGTGGTCATGATCATCCTCGCCTTCTATGGCGTGCACCGCTATCAGCTGGTGTGGCTGTATTACCGTCACCGTAAAAACGCCACGCGCGAGCCTGCGCAGCACTTCACCGAGCTTCCCCGCATCACCGTGCAGTTGCCGATCTTCAATGAGCAGTATGTGATCGACCGTCTCCTGCAGGCCTGCTGCGCGCTGGACTACCCGCAGAACAAGCTGCAGATTCAGCTCCTCGATGACTCCACGGATGAAACAGCGGATGTTGCGCGCGCAATGGTTGAGCGCTACCGCGCGGAAGGCCATCCGATCGAGTACATCCATCGCACGAATCGCTACGGCTACAAGGCCGGCGCGCTCGACCATGGGCTCAGCACAGCCACGGGCGAATTAGTCGCGATCTTCGATGCAGACTTTGTGCCTCCGCCTGAGTGGTTGATGCAGGTGGTGCATCACTTTGCTGAGCCTGGCGTCGGCATGGTGCAGACCCGCTGGACCCATCTCAACCGCGACTATAGCTTCCTGACGCAGGTGGAAGGCATCCTGCTTGATGGCCACTTTGTTCTCGAGCATGGTGGACGCTCGCGCTCCGGCGTCTTCTTTAACTTCAACGGTACCGCCGGTATGTGGCGGCGCTCTGCGATCGAGGAAGCCGGCGGCTGGCAACACGACACGCTTACTGAGGATACAGACCTGAGTTACCGCGCTCAGCTGAAGGGTTGGCGGTTCAAGTACCTGCAGCACGTGGAGTGCCCGGCGGAGCTGCCGATTGAGATGACCGCCTTCAAAACACAGCAGGCGCGCTGGGCCAAGGGGCTGATCCAGACTTCGAAGAAGATACTCCCTGTGGTGTGGCGCTCCGAAGCGCCGCTTCATACCAAGATAGAATCCGTGTACCACCTTACCGCCAACCTGAGTTATCCCCTCATGGTCGTACTCAGCGTCCTGCTCATGCCGGCAATGATCATCCGCTTCTACCAGGGCTGGCTGCAGATGCTGCTCATCGACTTTCCACTCATGATGATGTCGACCTTCTCGATCTCATCGTTCTACCTTGTCTCGCAGAAAGAGTTGTATCCAAAGACCTGGTACAAGACCGTCATCTATTTGCCGTTTCTGATGGCGCTCGGCATTGGGTTGACCATCACCAACACACGAGCCGTGTTGGAGGCGCTGTTCGGTATCAAGAGCTCCTTCAAACGCACCCCCAAATACCGGGTGGAGAAACGTGGTGAAAGGTCGCAGGCTGCGCTGAAGTACCGCAAGCGTCTCGGCATTGTTCCGTGGCTCGAGTTGCTGATTGGCAGCTACTTCGCACTGACGGTCTACTACGCAATCGCCAACGAGAACTACTTCACGATCCCGTTTCTGCTGCTCTTCGTTCTTGGTTACTGGTACACCGGGCTGCTATCGCTTCTGCAGGGTCGCTTCGACCGGTGGGGCCGCAAGGAGGGCGCCAACCCTGAAGAAGCCTCGCCGAAACCGTTCCCTGTCGGGGTATAGGCAGAGAGAAAGGCGGCCCCGAGGCCGCCTTTCTCTCGAACAAAGCCGGGCTAGAAGCGTATCCCGACTGTAATCGGAATGAGTTCTTCGGTGCCCGTATGCAGCACATTGTTATTGGCGAGGTCAGCCTGCGACTCGGAGGGTGTATCAACCCACACGTAGCGGGCCTCGGCGAACAGCTTGGCCCGCGACTCCGAGCCGAATGGCTTGAACGAGACGCCGGTGCCAAAGTTCGCACCGAGCGCATTGTCCGAGTAGCTCGCGAAGCTTTCGTTCGCGACATACACCCCGCCATAGTAGCTCTCTTCTTCCACCGGCGCGGTGAAGGCAAGCGTCTTGTGATAGTACCCACCGCCGCCGATGATGTAGCCGGCGTAAGTGTGCTTGTCGCTGTTGTAGTAATAGAACATTGGCTCCGCTGTAACACTCTGGGTGCGCACATGGCCGCCAATGTTATAGATCCCATTGGTCTCGAAGTACGCTGCATCGCCGTTGTACACCGCTGTCAAGGAGCTGCCCGGGATCTTGTTGCTGTCCCACTGGTACTCGCCAAGCAGCGTGAAGCGCTTGGTAAACGCCCAGCCTGCGCCGATCAGGATATTGCCGCCGTAGGTCTCGACCGGATGGTTGTAGCCGTCGCCGATCCACGTTGTAAGACCACCGCTGGTGTCATTGCCCACCGGCGCGGTAAAACCGCCACCTATTTCAAATGCGAGATGGCTCCAACGGCTGTTATCGGAATAACGATGATATCCGCCGCCGTACCCGCCGCCATATTGCGGCGCTACCGTCTTGATCGTGCCATCAGGAGCAGACGCGAGCGAGCGGCCATCAATATCCTGTCCCGCGTATGCAGACTGCGCTGTTGCGGAAGAAGAAAAGGCGACTGGTTGTAGCGTCGGTGCGGAGGTGCTCTGTGCAAGCGCCGGCAAAGCGGCCAGCGAAAAAGCTGCCGCTGCAGCGGCGAGACGCTTCGAAGAGAAGCACGATGTTGCGGAAACAGATGCCATGTCTAAGACCCTCATCTACTGAGCTCGAGCTGCGTGCCACCCGGGGCCTTGGCTGTTCCCCGGCTTCTGGGCACATCATTGGTAACCCGGCTTCTAATAAATGGATGCGGTCTGGTTCACTTTTGTTTCGTTGCTGAGGGGAAACGCCGATGGGGCCGATATGATCGGCCCCACACATGCTGTGAAACTATTTGGCCCTAGTGGATGTCGAACTGCTCCGGGTGCAGCGCGGGATCGCTCTTGATGATGATGGTCTTGCCGACCATCTCCTCATACTCGTTGATCCAGCGGCCACTGCCACTCTTCAGCTGCTTCACGACTTCCGGGTGCACACGCAGCAACACATCCTTGCCCTCGAGGTGCTTATGCATCTTGCGCAGCTCGATGTAGATCTCGTTGCACACCGTGATCGGGCTCTTCACCATGCCGGTGCCGGCGCAGGTCTCGCACTGCACACTCAACGTCCGCTCGAGCGACTGCTTCACCCGCTTGCGCGTAATCGCCACCAGGCCGAAGTCGTTGAACTGCAGCACCTTTGACGGCGCACGATCCACCTTCATCGCCTCTTCAAGAGCAGCCAGAACCTTGTGCCGGTTCTTGCGCTCATCCATGTCGATGAAGTCGATAACGATGATGCCGCCAAGATCGCGCAGACGAATCTGCCGCACGATCTCCGGGATAGCATCAAGGTTCGTCTTGACGATCGTGTCCTCAAGCCGTGCTGTCTTGCCGACATACTTGCCGGTGTTGATGTCGATCGCGACGAGCGCCTCGGTCTGGTTGATCACGATCGACCCGCCTGACTTCAGCCAGACCTTCGACTTGAGCGCCTTGGAGATCTCTTCCTGGATGCCGAAGTGTTCAAACAGCGGCGTTTCCTTGGTGTAGAGCTTCACGCGACGCACCAGCGAGGGCTGGAAGCGGTTCAGAAAGCGCACGATCCGTTCGTACTCCTGCTCCGTGTCGACCCAGATCGTTGAAAAGTTTGACGAAACCTGGTCGCGCAGGATGCGCTCCACGAGGTTGAGATCGTGGTAGATCAGCGCCGGGGCCTTCGCCGTGTCGGCGCGCTGCTTGATCTCCGTCCACAGGCTGATCAGGAAGCGCAGGTCGGCGCGCAACTCTTCTTCGCTCGCTCCGTCTGCTGCCGTACGCACGATGAACCCGCCCGAGTTCTCGCCCTTCTCGCTGATCAGGATGCGCTTCAGACGCTGGCGCTCCTCATCGGACGAGATCTTGCGCGAAACGCCGACGTGGTGCACGGTCGGCATAAACACCAGGAAACGACCCGGCAGTGCGATGTGCGAGGTGATGCGCGCGCCCTTCTTGGCGATCGGCTCCTTGGCAATCTGCACCAGGATCTCCTGGCCCTGCTTCAGCAGGTCCGAGATGATGGGCAGGTCCTGGGTCTGCGCCGACTGGCGTCCACGCCCACCCCCACCCGGACCGCCACGCCGACGACCACCAGTGCGGCCACCCCGGCGGCCACGATCCTCGCCAGAGCGCTCGCGACGCTGCGGCTCGCCACCTGCGGCAACCGGCGCACCCTCTTCTTCCTCGTCTTCGTCGATCTCTTCCAGGGCAAAAGCGCCCTGCTCGTCTTCGTCCTCGTCGAGCTCGGCGTGGGCTTCTGCGGCCGTGTCCATGCGCAGCGTCAGCTTGCCGTTCTCCGGTTCGTCTTCCTCTTCCGCATGGTGATCCGCGAACTCGCCATCGAGTGTTTCTTCTTCCAGGTCCTCGAGATCGTGCTCATCGGCATGCGCGTGGATCGGCTCGAAGTCGTACTCGTCTTCATCGATCGTTTCTTCTTCGAGCAGACCGTTGCCGGGCGCAAAACCCTGCAGCTGATCGATCATCTCGATGAGGCGATCCGGGCTTCCGGTAGCTGGGCGCGCTTCTGCCTCAAGATGTTCGCTGTTCCTGGCCTCGTCGCCGTCGAAGTGGCCGGCAGCCGCGGCATGGAGGATCGCGGGGAACTCCTGCTCCTCGTGCTCCTCATGCTCTTCGTGCTCCTCATGCTCCGCGGAAGGTCCCGTGTACGCGTCCGCAAACGCGACGTGCCGATCTGGGTTAGCTCCCTCAGCCGCCGCCTCCTCGTGCGCCTGCCCGATGGAAGCCGTTTCGCTGCCGGCATCGAGCGTCGAGCGCGGTGCTTCCTCTGACTGCGCAGCAAAGCTCGACTCAGCATGCTCGCGCTCCTCGCTCACCGGCTTCGCCGACACAACATCGACCCGTGCAGCAGGCTCTTCGTGCGTCTCCTTGGAGTCGCCGAAGCCGAACAGCTGCGAGAAGCGCAGCTCGCTCGTGGTTGGAGGTGAGAGACGGACCGAGGCAGCGCCATCTTCCGGCTCATACTCGGGGGTTCCGTCGTCATGGTGTTCGGCCGACCCGGTTTGTTCCGGAGCGTCCACGTGGTGGGTCTTCTCCACCTCCGCTTCCACTGCTTCGACGTGCGAGGACTCCGTGACCGCATGCAGGGTCTGGATCTCGCCTGCAAGCGGCTCGGAACTCGTGGTCACCGACTCCGCGTGTTCGGTACCGGGCAGTGCTTCGGCCGCGATTTCCGGAGCCGTCTGGTGGGCAGCCGCAACGGCGGCACTTACCTGCTCCTCGGTGGGGGTCTCGAGGAGCGCTTCGGGAGCTGCTTCGAGGGCAGAGTCCGTGTGCGCGTCGTGTGACGATGCCATCACTTCAGGATGGCTTGGTGCGTGCGTCGATTCGGCATCCACCTGGTCGAGGGAGACAGGCTCATGCGCTGCTGTCTCGGCCGTACGAGGCGCCGCAGGCTTGCTGTAACGGGACAGGCTCTCGCCAGGAAGCACGGATCCACCATCCCAGCCCTCGGCCTTTACGTCGACCAGCGTCGCGGGGCGGGGAGCGACATAGTTGACCGGACGCTGCGGAAGCTGCAGCTTGGCTTCCGGCTTGGCGGCCACCTCGCTGGGAATGCCGCCGTACTTGGAAATCGTTTCCCCAGGGAGCACCGTGGCGGTGGCGTGCACCGCGCCGGGCTTTGCTTCACGGCCAGACTCCCGGCCTTCACGACCGGACTCTCGACCTGACTCGCGCCGCGATTCCTGCCGCGACTCCCGCCGCGACTCCCGCCGCGACTCTTGCCGCAGCTCTTGCCGCAACTCTTGGGGAGGGGTTGGAGCAGCAGCAGCGGCCTGGAAGCTCAGTCCCTCACCGGGCTGCTCGGCCGCCTCACGGTGCGACGAAGCAGCGATCCCGCCAGGAGCTCCACGCTCGGGCAGATCAAACGGTGCAGCTGCGGTCTCCGGCAGCTCCTCTTCAAAGGTCTCAAGGGCCTGTGCATTCTCGGACTCGCCACCGGCTCCCGGAGCAGCAGCGGGCGCGCCCAGAACACCGGCACGCATGCCGCCACGGCGGCGACCGCGGCGACCACGCCAGCGCCGTGTGCCCTGCGGTGTCTCGTCGCCCTCGTCATCGCCCTTTTCCATGCGATCGGCTTCTGCCGGCTGTGCGGTGCTGAGCGCGGCTGTGGCCGCAGCGCGGGCCTCCTGTGCCGGGCTCACCCGGACTGCCGGCTCGCCCTCGGGGCGATCTGCGCGGTCAGCGCGCTCGGGCCGATCCCGGCGACCGCGACGACCGCGGCCCTCTTCCCCAGCCGGCTTGTCCGCCTTCTCCGTCTTCTCCGTCTTTTCAATCTTGTCAGCAGGAGCAGCCTGGGCCTGGCGTCGTCCGCCTCCGTTCCCCGCAGACGAGGTTTCATACTCGTCAGAGTCTTCGCTGTCTTCAAGGAAGTCGGTGACGTACAGGAAAGCGTCTCGCTCGAGGCCGATATCGACAAAGGAGCTCTGCATGCCGGGAAGCACCCGGGTGACGCGGCCCTTGTAGACAGAGCCTGCGAGTGTGTATTCGTTTTCGCGCTCGTAGTAGATCTCTGCGAGCTGATCGTCTTCTAGAATCGCCAGTCGGGTTTCGTGCGGGGTCGTGGAGATACAGATTTCTTTCGCCATGGTGCCTCTTTCAGGCGAGGCAGACCGAGGATGCCGCGGAGCGGGCAGGGAGCGGGGGTCTGGAGGGGAGGAAGCGGTTCGTCACGGTGAGAGACACCCACGCACCGGTTCCTGGCCACGTTCCGGCTGGGAGGGGATGGGAGGTTCACTGCGGAGAGGCTTGGATTCCAAAGGGGGCGTGAGGAGATGGTGACCGCGTCAACCTGCAACCATGCGGGTGGGGCCGTTTCCCATCCTCTTGCGCTCATTCCCAGATTCCTGCCCGGCCGGGGCCCTTCGGGTCCGCCTGGCCGGTTCATAGTTCGTCTAGTGGTACCTGAAACTCGTTTGCTTCGAACAGAAAGTGCATTGCTGCGACTGTTTCACAAGCCTTTGGCAGCGCGGACGCCCATGCGTCGCCTCTGCCAGCTACTTGCTTTGTCTAGTTCACAAAGCGATTCATGCGCACATTCATGACCATGCCAAGCGCCAGGAATGTAAACAGAACGGAAGATCCGCCGTAGCTCATCAACGGAAGTGGGATACCGGTCACCGGCATAAAGCCGATCACCATGCCCACATTGACGGCGATCTGGAAGATCAACACCGCGACCACACCCATCACCAACAACGTTCCGGAGATGTCGCCGGCGGTTTGAGCGTTTTGAATCAAACGCATCAATATGAGGAAGTATAGCAGCAGGACGGCGACCGCGCCGAGGAAGCCGTGCTCCTCGCTGAACGCCGCGAAGATGAAATCTGTGTAGGGGATGGGGAGGAAATCTCCCTGGGTCTGCGTACCCTTGGCGACGCCCCGGCCGAAGATCCCGCCATCGCCAACCGCGATCAACGACTGCCGGATCTGGTAGCCCGAGCCCCTGGGATCGTTGTCCGGATTGATGAAGGACGTGAGACGCGCCTTCTGGTACGGCTTCAACACCTTGCCACTCGACCAGACTCCGCCGATCAGGAGCAACCCGGCGAGGAGCAGGACGCCACCCTTCTTCCAGGAGATCCCACCCAGAAACAGCCCGGAGAGCAGGATCGGCGAGTAGGTCAGGGCTGTTCCAAGATCAGGCTGCTTCAGCACCAGCAGCATGGGGACCAGCACCAGTGCCATCGCCTTGCCGATGTCAGCCCAGGTCATCTCCCGGCCGACACGCTTCGCGAAGTAGCGCGCGACGACCACAATCAGCACGATCTTGACCCATTCCGAGGGCTGAAAGTGGATGCCCCCGACCGAGATCCAGCGCTTGCCGCCGAGCACCTTCTTGCCGACCGCCAGTACCGCCACCAGCGACAGGAGACAGAAGCCGTAGATCCACGGGATGGCGTCGAGCAGCGCGTGGTAGTCGATCCGGCTCACGATAAACATCACGACCAGGCCGCCGCAGAGCCAAAGCATCTGCGACTTCTCGAAGCCATGGAACTTGGTGTGGATCGTCGCCGAGTAGATCTCGAGCACCGACAACACCGAAAGGATCAGGATGAAGGTGAGCAGCGTCCAGTCGAAGTCGCGGAAGGAGAAGAGACGTCTCTTCATTGGCCGGCACCCCGTTGTCTGGCAGCGGCAGCCCCATGCACAGCCTTGGGGTGGAGTGCCGCAACCCGGGCGCCAGTGCCTGCTGGCTTCCATGGCCGCACCGGGAGGAAGAAGTGGCCGCCCTTCATGCCAGGGAGGGCATCGGCTGTGGGCGAAAGCACGGGAGCCGCGGGTGCCGGCTTCTCCGCCGGCCCCGTGGGTATATCGAGCGATTTTGCAGTCGGCCTGGTTCCCTGCGGCACCGCGCCATCCTTCTCGCCAGGGGCCGAGTACACCGCGCCCACTTCCACCTTGGTTGGTGGAGGCGGCGCCTGCAGGTTGTGCTCGAGGCGGCGCTGCTTGTCCACAAAGGTCTCAATGACCTGGGCCGCCAGGTGCGCGGAACCCGCACCCCAGCCGCCGTGCTCCCAGAGCACGACCACCACGATGTCTGGATTGCGCCGCGGCGCGACGCCCACGAACCAGGCGTTCGCGCGGCCGTTCTTGTCCTTGGACACGCTTTTTGCGCCGAAGGAATGATTGAGCACCTGCGCCGTTCCGGTCTTGCCGGCGAAGTCGATGCCCTCAAGATGCGAGGCATGCGCCGTACCCGAACCCGTGGTGGTCTGGGCCATGCCGTCCGTGATGATCTGCCACGCCGCCGGATCGAGGTGTACGTCGGTTGTGCCCGAGCCTGGATAGGTCTCAAGCATCGCCTGCTCGTACTGCGCGGGAAGCTGGTTCGGCAGCACGACGTGCGGCCGCTCGAAGCTGCCACCCGACGTGATGCCGCCGATCGCGCGCGCCAGCTGGATCGGCGTCAGCGCCACTGCGCCCTGCCCGATGCCCACCGAGATGGTCTCGCCCGCATACCACTTCTCGTGGTAGTTGCGCATCTTCCACTCTTCGCTCGGCATGATGCCCGTCGCTTCGTTCGGCAGGTCGATGCCGGTCTTCTTGCCGATGCCCATCTGGTGTGCCCAGTAGGCGATCTTCTCGATGCCGAGCCGCTGCGCCAGCGTGTAGTAATAGGTGTCGCAGGAGAGCGGAATCGCGTTGTTGATATTCACGTTCCCATGGTGCGCATCGCAGGCAAAAAAGTGTCCGTAGAAGGTCGCGCCGCCCTGGCAGTCCACCTTGAGCGTCTGCGCGATGTTTTCTTCAAGGCCAGCCACCGACATGATCACCTTGAAGGTCGAGCCCGGGGCCAGCTGCGCCTGGATTGCCTTGTTCAACAGCGGATGATCCGGGTCAGTGATGAGCTTGTTCCAGTCGTCGCGGCCGATCTTCACGGCGAAGCGGTTCGGGTCAAAGATCGGCCGCGACACCATGGCCAGGATCTCGCCTGTATGCGGGTCCATCGCAATCATCGCGCCATTGCGGTCGCCCATCGCATTCTCGGCGGCGCGCTGGATATCGAGATCGATCGAGAGCTTCAGGTCCTTGCCGGGCACCGCCGGCTCGTTGCCGAGCACGCCTACTTCACGTCCATGCGAGTCGACGATGACGTCATGCGACCCATCGGTGCCGCGCAGGAGCTGATCGTAGGTCTCCTCGACCCCGGAGCGCCCCACAACATCGCCCGGCTCGTAGTACGCGTACTGCGACTGCTGCAGCATGTCTTCGGAGACTTCCCCGACATAGCCGATGAGGTGGGCGGCGAAGCCGTCGCGCGGGTACAGCCGGCGCTGCTCGTTGATGAGCTCCAGCTCCGGCAACTCGTCACGGTGCGCCTCGATAAACTCCTGCTCATCCGGCGTGATGTCCTGCTTGAGCGGGATCGGCTGGTACTTCGACGAGATTCCGAACTTCTTCACCGCCGCCTCGATCTGCTCGGGCGTCATGTTCAGCCCCCGCGAGATCAGCGGAATGTCGGCAGCCAGGTCGCGACCCTGCTCATGCACCAGGAAGCAGGAAACCGAGGGGTAGTTGTCGACGATCAGCCGCCCCTCGCGATCCAGCAGCCGCCCACGCGGCGCGAGAATCGGAACCTTGCGCACACGGTTGGCCTCGGCGAGGGCGCGGTAGTTGTCCTTGCCGACCACCTGCAGCCGCCAGAGACCGGCGATCAGGACCAGCAGGACCGCCATGATGACGTACTGAATGACCGTCAGCTTGGTGGCAGAAATTTCTTGTTCTCGGTTCAGCATAGGAGGGGAGCGATCCTTGCTCTCAGCATATTCGCTTTGGTTGCTTGGACGAAGAAGAAGGGAAAGCCTCTCGCGCTCTTGGGCTTACTTTCGGGATACGCCGCGGAGCCCTGTCGGCAGGAACTCCCCGCAGAGAAACACTAATCCGGCTCACCCTGGAAGCGATCCAACAGCGCGAAAAGCAGCACACCGACCACCGCGTTCACCAGGGCGCGGATGAGTTCATGGATCCAGCTCCAACCGACCGGTTCGGCGAGCAGCCGCTGCACCAGGACCCAGTACAGGCCGCTGTGCAGCAGGCTCAGCACAAAGGTAAACAGCACCCGCGCCCCATGGTTGTCGGTGTCGATCCGGTTGCCCAGCATACCGGCGATATAGCCGATCACCGTCTTGGTTACGCCGTAGACGCCCAGCGGCTCGCGGGTCAGCGCGTCCTGCAGAATACCGATCACCGCGCCCGCGCACGCCCCGACCACGGGGCTTCGCTTGGCGATCGCAAAGTAGATCACAAGCAGCAACGGCAGATCGAGAAAGGCTGCAGGGGCAAAATGTACCGGAACAAACGAGTCGACGCCGATAGCAAGGATCGGGGCGAGCAGCACCAGCCAGAACGGCAGGGTCGGCGCTTCCGTCTCGCGGCGGGAGGCAGCAAGCAGGGCCATCTAGTGCTGCCCCTGCGGGGGAGTCGCTGGCTGGGCAGGCGCGTGGTACGGGCGGCTGCCATCATCAGGCACGATCACCGGCGCTCTATGCTGCGGCGGGGTTCCCGAAGTGGTGCCGGGCGTGGTTGTTCCCGGGGTCCGGGGCTGGGTCCGGGTCTGGGGATGGGTCTGGGGATGGGTCTGGGACTGATTCCGGGGCTGGGGCCGGGCAGGCGTGGCCACGGGCCCATCGGTCACGATCTGTGTCGGAACCGAGGTCCTTGGAGCCGGATGCGCCGGGGTCGTTGGCGTGGTCCGAGCCGCTGTGGCTCCCGTTCCGGGGGCCCCGGAGCTTCGCGCCGAGGTCGGTGTCGTCGCTCCAGCGACCCGTGCGGGCGACGGGTTCGCTGTCCGGGGGCTTGTCGGGGCAGGGGTGGCCACGGCAGGCGTGCGGTGAACCGGAACTGCCGCCCCGTTCGCTCCGTACACGACGCCGGTCGTGGGGGCGGGCGCATGATGCGCGGTCGCGGCTGCGGGTATCGCGGCTGCGGGTCTGGATGAGGGACTAAAGGTCGTCCCAGGCGGCGTGACCAGCACGCGGTGCATGGCGGGCGTGCCATCCGGGTTGAGCACCGGCGTCCGCTTGATCGAGGGCGTCCCATCGGCATTGAGCATCGGTGTGCCATCGGCATTCAGGATCGGTGTGCGCTTCACCAGTGGTTTCATGACGTACATCGAGCCCGCCGGGGCTCCTGCAGGCAGCGGCGCATTCACGCTCGCCGAGCCAGGGTTTGCTGCGGCTGGCGAGGAGCTCGGGGGAGCCACCGGCTTGAGCGCTGCCGTGGCTGAGGGCGCAGGGTGAGGTCTCGCTGCTTCTGCCGCATCATGCGCCGCGCGAAAGGCCGGCGAGATCGACGGGCTGGGTGGCGCGGCCACCGGGTCGCCATTTTCATCGGTCTTGTTCACACGCGCTGTTGGCAGTACGCCCTGCGCGTAGGGCCCAAGCCGTGCTCCCGGGGTCAGGCTGTCGGCCGCCGGCACGGCGCCGGGCGTGTAGTGGTCCGAGTGCAACGCGGAAGGCGGGTGCAGGGGAGCAGCGTCAGAGTCAGCCGTCGCCGGCGATGCACCAGGTGAGGCGTCGGGGGCATCCGGGTCGGTCACATTCGTGGCCGAGGGCAGTCGGGCCGCGAGCACGTCCGACGCACGCTGGGCCTCAAGCGCCGCCTCGGCGGCAGCGGCCGCCTTCGCCGTGGCGGCTTGCTTGAGGGCGGCAGCCGTGGACTCGCTCCGGGAAAGATCATGGCGCAGATGCACGGAAGGTGTGCTCGCGGTGCCAGTCACAACCAGCACTTCTTCAAGCCGGCTCAGGTTGGCCGAGGGTTTCAGCACAACGTCCACCAGCGGCTGATTGTCGGTATCGGGAACAATCTTCGAGACGACGCCTACCGGCAGACCGCGCGGGAAGATCTGGTCGCCACCCGAGGTCAGCACCAGTTGGCCAGGGTGGATCCGGTCATCCGGCATCATGTTCACGATTTCGGGATGGCCGACATTGTCGCCGCGCAGGATACCGCGGGTGCGCGTCTCTTCCAGCAGCACACCGGCGGCGCTGGTCGGGTCCGAAATCTCAAGCACCTGGCTGGTGTGTGGCATCACCTCGCGGATACGGCCAACGATGCCGTCTGGTGTTATCACCGGCATCTCTGCAGCGATCCCGTCATCCGAGCCTTTGTCGATATAGAGGACGCGCCCGTGGTCCGAGCCGCCGGAACC
Source organism: Acidobacteriaceae bacterium (assembly GCA_965199135.1). Taxonomy (GTDB): domain Bacteria; phylum Acidobacteriota; class Terriglobia; order Terriglobales; family Acidobacteriaceae; genus EB88. Next base: position 116,538 of record OZ240685.1, read on the forward strand.
GACAACCTGAGCGGGCACCGTGTTGTCGATGTAGTGCTGCTTGAAGGCAAGCAGTTCCTGCAGTCGCTCCCCCTGCCGGGCGTCTTCGGCGAGCGCAGCCTGCTCCATCTGCAGCCGCTGGTTCTCCGCCTGGAGCGCTTCGTTCTGCTGCTTGACGTCAACGAGGTCTAGGTACTTGGTCCATATGCCGCGAATGGAAAGGCCGCTCGTGTGCAGCACCTTCTCCGGAGGGGCCACCACCGATGTGACGCCCACCCGCAATGCATTCACGCCCGTCTGGTCGGCCGCGGCCGCACCAGGCAGTCGGGGCCGTACCTGCACGGCAAGCAGCACGAACTGCACCAGCAGCACGAGCAGAAGCACCAGGGGATTCTTGTAGCGGGAGAAGAAGGATTCCATTGCCGGATCAGGCCTTTCGAACGAGCAGACGCAGCGTTGCCCGTTCTCTTAGTCGATCTTGATCTTTCGCAGGAGGCGGAAGTCGGAAAGCATCTTGCCCGTACCCAGCACCACGCTGGCGAGCGGATCATCCGCAACCGAAACCGGGAGGCCGGTTTCCTCGCGAATACGCTTGTCGAGATTCTTGATCAGCGCACCGCCGCCGGTCAGCACAATGCCACGATCGCTGATATCCGCGGAGAGCTCAGGCGGGGTCCGCTCGAGCGCCACCCGGATAGCATTCATGATGGTCGAGATAGATTCTGCGAGTGCCTCGCGAATCTCGGAATCCTCAATCGTGATGGTCTTGGGCACACCTTCGATCAGGTTGCGGCCCTTGATCTCCATCAGAATTGGCTTTTCCAGCGGGTACGCCGAGCCGATTTCGATCTTGATCTGCTCGGCGGTACGCTCGCCGATCAGCAGGTTATATTTCCGCTTCAGGTAGTTCATGATGGACTCGTCCATCTGGTTCCCTGCCATGCGGACCGAACGGGAGTACACGATCCCGGAGAGCGAGATCACGGCAATGTCCGTGGTTCCGCCGCCGATATCGACCACCATGTTGCCCTGCGGTTCGGTGATCGGCAGGCCGGCGCCGATTGCGGCCACCATTGCCTGCTCCACGAGAAACACTTCAGACGCCTTGGCGCGATAGGCGGAGTCTTCGACCGCGCGCTTCTCGACCTGGGTGATCTCCGACGGCACGCCGATCACGATGCGTGGATGAACCATCATCTTGCGGTTGTGGGCCTTCTGGATGAAGTAGTTCAACATCTTCTCAGTGATTTTGAAGTCGGCAATGACGCCGTCCTTCATGGGGCGGATGGCCACGATGTTGCCCGGCGTCCGGCCGAGCATCTCCTTGGCTTCCTTGCCGACGGCCTCTACTTCGCCCGTGTTCTTGTTGATGGCGACGATGGAGGGCTCGTTGACCACGATGCCCTTGCCGCGGGCATAGACCAGCGTGTTGGCTGTCCCGAGATCGATGGCAAGATCGCTTGAAAAGACGCTAAACAACGACCGCACACCGTGCGAACGCGACGAACGCGAATGAAAACCGTTAGCTGGCATGGAGCAGTTGCTTATCCCCAGAAGTCACCCAATTGTAGCGCTTTCAATCCAGTGAAACCGGCCAGCAAGTGCATGGATTCCAGCACATATGTACCCACCGCGATACGCAGTGGCACTGTTTTGGCGCGAGTGGCACCTGGCGCAACCCCACTGCGGTTCCTTGGTTACTGAAGGCGCGCTGCCCAGGCCTTTTTCCTTTCCGGGCACACAGTTCCTCTGGTCTTCTAACAGTCCGAACATCAGCCGCGACATCACCACCCTGCCAGGGGCTCTCCTGCTGGAGGGCTGAAAGGACACACGTGAACATTCTGGGGAAGCTGCCGAGCAAGGAGGCCGGGTGCGGCGCATGTCGCTTTGAGGAGGGTGCCCCCTTTCCATTCAAGATCGCGTTCCAGCCCATCGTGAGCCGGGAGGGCGTCTTCGCGTACGAAGCGCTGGTGCGTGGGCCCGGGGGGGAGTCGGCCGGCACCGTGCTGGCCCAGGTAAACAGCACCAACCTCTATGCCTTCGACCAGGCCTGCCGTGTCCGCGCGATTGAAACCGCCTCCTGCCTCGGGCTCGAGACGCCCAGCAAGGTCTCGATCAACTTCATTCCGGGCGCTGTGTATAAGCCAGCCGCGTGTATCCGCAAGACTCTCGACGCCGCTTCAAGGGTGGGCATGGACTGTTCGGACATCATTCTCGAGGTCACCGAGAGCGAGCAGATCACCGATCGCCCGCACCTGATCGAGATCTTCCAGGAGTACCGGCGATGCGGACTGCAAACCGCGATCGACGACTTCGGCGCAGGCTACGCAGGGCTCGACCTGCTGGCGGCGTTCCAGCCCGACATTCTGAAACTCGACATGTCACTGATTCGGAATCTCGACGAGCGCAGGCCGAGCCGGCTCATCGTCGCAGCCGTGCTCCATCTCTGCCGCGACCTGGGCACCCGCCTGATCGCCGAGGGAGTCGAGACCATGGCCGAATTCCATGTGCTTGAGGATCTCGGGGTCGAGTTGTTCCAGGGCTACCTGTTCGGCCGGCCAGCCCTTGAGGCCCTCGAGACGGCCACGCTGCCCTCGGATCGAACAGAGCGTGCTTCTGCCGTCGTGGGGGTGCGAACAGCACATCTTTCAGCCCCTGGCGTGCTTTCCGCGGAAGCGCAGCGGGAGGGGCCGCGCGGGTAAGATAGGGTCTGAGGACTACGAGACCGCATGATTATCGGCGTACCCAAGGAAGTCAAGGATCACGAGACACGCGTCGCGCTTACCCCCGCCGGCGTCAAGGAATTGAAGGCCTCCGGCCACGATGTGCTGGTCGAGCAACATGCCGGCGAACTCTCCGCATTTACTGACGATGAGTACCAGGCCGCAGGCGCCGAAATCGTGGGCGCAGCCGCCAATGTCTGGGCCAACGCCGAGATGGTCGTAAAGGTCAAGGAACCGACCGAAAAGGAATACGGCTACTTCCGCCCTGGCCTCACGCTGTTCACCTACCTGCACCTCGCCCCCCTGCCTGAGCTGACCAACCGCCTGCTTGATCGCAAGGTGACAGGCATCGCCTACGAGACGGTTCGTGATGAAGCGGGCACCCTGCCGCTGCTCACCCCAATGTCCGAAGTCGCCGGTCGCCTGAGTGTGCAGTTCGGCGCGTCGTACCTGGAGAAGAGCAAGGGTGGCCGTGGCCTCCTGCTCGGCGGCGTCCCCGGCGTCCCACCAGCGGATGTGCTGATCCTGGGCGGAGGCATCGTCGGCACGAATGCAGCCAAGATTGCGCTCGGCATGGGCGCCAAGGTCACGATTGTCGATCGGAATCTCCATCGCCTGCGGGATCTCGACGACATCTTTTCCGGCCGCGTCTTTACACTGGCGGCGAACCTTCACAACCTGACCGAAGGGGTGCGCGCGGCTGACCTTGTGATCGGCGGCGTGCTGATCCCCGGCGCCGCAGCGCCCAAGATCGTCACCGCGGAAATGGTGCGTGGCATGAAGCAAGGCGCAGTGATCGTGGACGTCGCAATCGACCAGGGCGGCTGCATCGAGACAGCCCACCCGACCACTCACAGCGACCCTTCCTACGTGGTCGACGGGGTCGTGCACTACTGTGTCACCAACATGCCGGCGGCGGTTCCCAACACGTCGACCCTGGCGCTCACCAATGCGACCTTCCCCTACGTGCAGCGTCTGGCTGCCGGGGTCAACGCGGCGCTGCTGGCCGATGAAGGCCTTGCCGAGGGAGTCAACACCCATGCGGGCGTGCTCACCTGCGAACCGGTGGCCGAGTCGCAGAAGCAAACCTGGAAGCCCATTCGACAGCTGCTGCAGTAGGGTGTGGGCCAGAATCACGAGGGGGAGCGCTCATCGCGCTCCCCTTCGTGATTAGAAAGCCAGCCTAGCGACTTACGGTGACGGAGCGCTCCAGCCGGAAGGTCAGTGCCGTTTCCGCCGGGATCACGATCTCCTTGTTGCCGGTGAAGGCAGTGCCTGCGGTACCCGCCCCAGCACCAGCCAGGCCGCCGATCAGCGCACCCTTGCCGCCGCCTGCGAGTCCGCCGATCAGCGCGCCCAGGCCGCCACCGCCGCCGATCATCGTGGCGGTCCGCTTGCCCTTGCCCTTCTCCACCCGCTCGATCGAGCTGGTCTCGACCTCGTACGTCCGCCCGTCCGCGCGAATGCTGTCCAGCCGGATCGCGAGCTCTGCCTGGCCCTTGAAGCGGCCGAGCGACTTCGCATCAATCACGGTGCCGGTAGCCGACGAACCCGCACGAACGAGCGTGACCCCGCGCACCGTAATCGGCGCCGACACCGTGGCGGAGAAGCTCTGGCCCGGCTGGCTGATCTTTGAACCCAGCTCCTCACGCGTGGTGATCCGGATGTGGGTGCCCGCCGGGATGGTGTAGGACGCGGGCTGCACGGGCGCAGGCGCCGCGGGCTGAGCCGCGTAGCCCGACTGGGCTGGCTGCTGCACCGGTGCGGCACCAGGGTTCATCGCCTGCTGCCCGGCGGCATTGGGCGCCGCCTGGTTCGGTTGCGTGCCTTGCGGATACTGCTGCGGGTTGTTGGTGCTCTGCTGCGGGGCCTGCTTGCTGCATCCACCAGCCAGCATGGAAACAGCAAGCGCTGCACTCAAGGGAACGATCGCGAATGGGCTTCTTTTCATGGCAGCCGTTGAGATGCCACCGCGTGTCATCGTGGTTACCCCGGCTCCGCGGTTTGTGACCGAGGAGCCAGAGCGCAAAGCACCGCAGCACACTGGTAGTCTGAGGCTGAAAGCCGCGGAGGGCACCCTACACGATGAGCGCAGACGGCCCGCAACCAGCATCGCTGAAACGGCGTTCCAGCCTTCCGCTGCTGGGCAGCGCGCTGCTTGCACTGCTGCTCGGCATGAGCGCCTTCAACGCGTTCAACCTCGCGCCTCCCTACCATGGCAGCCCCTGGGCTCTGGCATTGTTCACCCTGGTGACGGTGGTGCTGTTTCTGCTGCTCCTGTTCCTGCTGATCCTGCTCGCACGCAACATTCTCAAGATGTACGGGGACGGTCGGTCGCGGGTGCTGGGCTCGCGATTGCGTTCGCGCATGGTGCTGGGCGCGCTGCTGCTTTCGTTTGCGCCGATCGTCTTCATGGCGCTGTTTTCGTTCCTCCTGATGAACCGCTCGCTCGACCGCTGGTTCTCGCAGCCGGTCGCCCACCTCCGCGACCAGTCTCTCCAGATCGCGCTGCAGCTTTCGCGCTACGTCACCAACAACGCGCGGGTCGAAGCCGAGGCCATTGCGCGGTCGCCGGGCTTTCTCAGCGGCTACGACAAGGATGACCCCGCTGCCCTGGCCGAGGAGATGCGGCGTCACCGGCTGACGCTCGAAGGCGGCTTCACCTTTGTCTATCGCGATGGACAGCCGCTCACCAGCTACCAGATGCCCCCGTTGAATGCTGCGCCGGTGCTGCGCTCCTGGCCCGACGCAAGTCGCCTCGCGCCCGATGCCGCACCTGCGCCGGCAACCGAAGAGCATCATCGCCTCCACGCGCGAGCCGTGCCACCTGCTGCCGCAGCGCTCGCAGGCAGCCCGCCACTTCCGGGTGCGGCGGCACTCGATGCCGCACATATGCTGCTCGCCCAGGCGGCGCTGCAGGGCGCCGAGAATGCCGATGGGCCCATGCTCTCGCTCGGCTCCGGCAATGACTTCGCTCTGGGTGCGGCCTCCTTCGATGACGGAGGCGTCGTGGTCGTCGGCCTGCCGCTGCCGACCGGCCTCAGCGGCACGGTGAACAGCATCACCGCCGGCGCGCAGGAGTACTGGACGGTCTATCGCGAGCGTCGCACCGTGCGCAGTACCTTTCTGCTGCTCCTCACCCTGGTCACCACGCTGACCTTCTTTGCATCGAGCTGGCTCGCGCTGTTTCTCTCGAAGCAGATCACGCGCCCCGTAGAAGCCCTGGCCGATGCGATGAATGCGATCGCCGGGGGTGACTACCGGCAGCGCATCGCCTTCTCTGCGACCGAGGAGCTGAGCGAGCTGATCGGATCCTTCAACCAGATGGCCACCGATCTCGAGGAGAGCCGCTCGATCGCCGAGACCTCGACCGCGCAGCTCGAGCATGCCAACCAGCGCCTTCGTGAGCGGCAGCATGAACTGGAGTTGATCCTCGACACCATCCCCAGCGGCGTGGTGGTGCTTGATGGCGGCCGGAACGTCCTTCAGGTCAACCGCGCCTTCCTTGAACTGCTCCCCGGCGCCTCGCCCGCAGAGGCATTGCTGCTCGCACGCGACGCGGAGGAATCTGCCTCGTTCCGCGGTCTGCGCCTTGAAGACCTCCTGCCGGAAGAGCTGCTTGAAGAAGTGTTGCGGCTGGAGCGTCGCGCCCAGCGGATGGGCGTGGCGGGCGTGGAGCTGGAGCTGCCTGCCATTCGCGCGACCGAAGCGGTCGAAGCCCGTGACGCGCTCAGCCTCTCGGTCACGATCGCCGTGCTGAACCTCGGCCGCGACCAGGACGGGCAACAACGGCGGGGCTCCGTGCTTGTCGTGGATGATGTCTCGGAGGTGCTGCAGGCGCAGCGCCAGGTGGCGTGGAAGGAGGTGGCGCAGCGTGTGGCGCACGAGATCAAGAACCCGCTCACGCCAATCTCCCTCTCTGCCGAACGCATCCGCCGGCACATCGATCGTGGCTCTAGCGAGTCGCCCGTGATCATTCGCAGGTGCAGCGATGTGATCCTTTCCTCGGTCGAGACGGTGCGGCTGCTTGTGGACCAGTTCGCCGCGCTCGCCGAGTTCCCGGCCGCGCAGCCTCGCGCCGCCTGCCTGAACGAGATAGCACAGAGCGCGCTGCTCCTCTTCCAGGGCCGGCTTGAGGACACCCGCATCGACACGGCATTTACGGAACCCTTGCCGCAGGTCATGGCCGATCCCGAAGCCCTGCGCCGGGCACTGGCCAACCTCATCGAGAACGCAGCCGAGGCGATGCATGGCAGCTTCCATCGCGTGCTGCGCGTCGAGACCTCGCTGAGCGAACACTCCGGCATGGCCGAGATCGTGGTGTCGGACACAGGGCCCGGCCTGAATCCCGAGGTACGGGAGCGGCTCTTTCTGCCCTACTTCTCAACCAAGCAGCGTGGCACGGGGCTCGGCCTTGCGATCGCCGCAAAGATTGTGCAGGACCACCACGGAACGATCCGCGCCGAGCAGCGTGGCGCGATCGGCGCCTGCTTTGTGATCGAGTTGCCACTGGCCAAGGTGCTCGAGCCAGCCTCGCAGGAGAACGTCCCGGCATGACGCACATCCTCATCGCTGACGACGAAGCCAATATCCGCGAATCTCTTTCGGAAATTCTGCGCGAAGAGGGCTACCTGGTTACGGTCGCTGGCACAGCAGCCGAGGCACTCCTGCTGCTGCGTGACGCGCACTACGATGTGCTGCTGCTCGACATCTGGCTGCCGGACCGCGACGGCCTCGAAGCGCTGGGTGAGATCAGCACCTTTCCAGGCGAGGGCAAGCCCGAGGTCATCATGATCTCCGGCCACGGCACGATCGAAACTGCGGTACGCGCCACCAAGCTGGGCGCGTTCGACTTCCTCGAAAAGCCGCTTTCGCTCGAACGCACCCTGATCACGATCAAGAATGCGGTCGACAAGCGGCAGCTGCGCGCCGACAACCGCGAGCTGAAGCAGCAGCTCACCGGTGGCACCTCGATCACCGGCAACAGCATCTCGGCCAAGGCACTTCGGCAACAGATCCGGCTGATGGCGCCCACCAATGGCCGCGTGCTGATCTTCGGCGAGTCCGGCACCGGCAAGGAGCTGATCGCGCGCGCCATGCACGCGGAAAGTCTGCGCAGCGAGCGCATCTTTCTCGAGCTGAAGTGTGCGTCCATCCCGGAAGACTTCATCGAGAGCGAGCTCTTTGGCCACCGCAACGGCGCCGTCCCCGGCGCGCCACCAGAGAAGCGTGGGACCTTTGAGCGCGCGGATGGCGGGACGCTGCTGCTTGACGAGATCGGCGACATGAGCCTGAAGACGCAGGCCAAGGTGCTGCGCGCGCTCGACGAGCAGAGCTTTACCCCGCTCGGCGGCCGCGAACCCCTGCAGGTCGACGTGCGCGTCATCGCGACCACCAACAAGAACCTCGAGGAAGAGATCGCGCACGGCAACTTCCGCGAGGACCTCTTCTACCGGCTCAACGTGATCCCCTTCTTCGTGCCGCCACTGCGGGAGCGCCGCGAGGATATTCCGCCCCTGGTCAACGGCTTTCTCGCGGAGATCGGCCGCGAGTACGGGCGGCCCCATGTCGAGATCACAGCCGATGCGGTCGAGGTGATGAAGGGCTATGCGTGGCCGGGGAATGTGCGCGAGCTCAAAAACATCGTCGAGCGTCTCCTGATCCTGAATCCACACGTCCAGCGGATCGAGCGCAAGCAGCTGCCGGCCCTGATGATGCGGGCAAGCAGCCGCACCGGGGGCGCCGCCGAGGAGTTTGCCTCGCTGCAGCAGGCGCGCGAAGCCTACGAGCGGGAGTTCATCCTCAAGAAAATCGACGAGTGCCACGGCAACATGAGCCGGGCCGCCGAGTCGCTCGGGCTCGAACGCAGCCACCTGTACCGGAAGATGCGGGCACTCGGTGTGCCGGTACGCGAGAGCTGAGACTCTCCAGGCACAGAACGGAACGGCCCGTCTTCCGACGGGACGGACAGCAAACGGCCCGTCTTCCGACGGGACGGACGGGAAACGGCCCGTCTTCCGACGGGACGGACAGGAAACGGCCCGTCTTCCGACGGGACGGACAGGAAATGGCCCGTCTTCCGACGGGACGGACAGGAAACGGCCCGTCTTCCGACGGGCCTTGGAGGCAGCGGTATGTGTGGGAGCCAGTGAGGATTGGGGGACAGTGTTCGCCGGAGCGAACCTGGTCTTGAAGGTGGTACCGGGAAGAAAACTGGACGCTGCCCCAGTCGATGACCCGAGTATAAGCCGCCTCGGAACGACAGATCACACCTTTACGTTAGAAGTTGAGGAAAACCCCATCTTCCTCGCAAGTGTCCTGGAACGAGACACTTGCACCATGACCTTTGTAACGGAGCTCCCCTGAAGGAAGCATTTCCGCAGAGGCCGCTCTGCGACCTTCCGGCCACCTTTGCGGAATGCGCTCCGTCTGTCGGCTCATCTCTAGTCAACCCGAAACAGCTGTGATCCATGGGGCAGAAGCGTCCCGGTCAGTTGGGTGGCCCGGCCGATATCCTGGCTCTGCCAGAGGTCGCGGACCCGGTGATCCTTGCCGCCCATGCTGAGCTGCTTCCAGTCGTAGCTGTAGGTCGCAGGCGTGTTGCCGAGGTTGAAGATCGCATAGTAACTGCCCTTTTTCATACCGTCGGCTGCCGGTGCATCGGCCTTCCACACGACGATCGATCCATCCACCAGCAGCTCCTTGTTGTTGGAGGAGTGCTGGTCGACCGCGAGGACCTCTCGGTTGGTGAGAAGCGACTCGGTAAAGGAGTCGAGCTGCATAAGGTTGGCGCCGAGAATGAGGGGTGAACGCGCGATTGACCAAAGGGTGATCAGGGTCCGTGTCTCGTCGAAGTTCAACCGCGACAGCCGTGGCTGGCCCCAACCCGGGCGTGGCCCCAGGTAGCCGATCGGCAGCATGTCGGCGTCGGGCCAGTGGCCTACCTGTTGGTATTGCATCCAGTTGGCCAGCACGCCGAACTGGTTCCGCACCGTCTGCGGAAAGCCCTGGATTGCCGGGTCGCTCCAGATATCCCACACATCATCCGAGATCCGCCACATCTGCGCGTACTTGTCGAGATCCGGGCCAGCCGTCAGCGGTGTCGGACCGGGCGAAAGGCTCAGCACGATCGGACGGCCGCTCTTTGCGATCGCCGCGCTGATCATGTGGATTTCATGCTGGTCATACGGCTTCGAGATGCAGTCGACCTTGAGGAAGTCCACACCCCAGCCGGCGTAGAGCTTCAGCAGTGAGTCGTAGTAGGCCTGCCCTGCCGGGGTGTCCTTGATGCCATAGTTGTCCGGGTTCCACTTGCAGGTGTCCGCGGTATCGGCAGCATCGGCAGCGTGAAAGGTGCTGTCTGCGATCGCGTCATTTTTCCTCACGGCCTCCTTGGGAATGCCGCGAATGATGTGAATCCCGAAAGAGAGCCCGAGCGTATGCGCGTAGTCGGCGAGTCCGGAGAGTCCATCCGGAAAGCGGCCCTGCGCCGGTGTATAGCGCCCGTTCGCGTCCATGGTGTAACCCTGGTCGCCGTTCTTTGTGCCTGCATTCTCCGGGTGGGCGAGGTACCAGCCCTCGTCAACAACGACATACTTCCAGCCGACCGGCTGCAGGTTGTCGTGAAACCAATCCACGTTGTGCTTCCACTCCTCGGCCGTGATCGAGAGGCCGTAGGAGTCCCAGCTATTCCAACCAAGCGGCGGCGTGCCGGCGAGCGCGGCGGAGCTGTTCTTGTCCGGGGAAGCGGCGTGCAGTGCGGTGACCAGCAGAAGGGGAGCAAGGCAGAGGCCGGAAAGGCGAACCAGTCGATGCATGGGGTTAGCGAAGTTCTCCTGCGCTCCAGTCTAAAGCCGGTAGGCGCTATACTTGGGCGTTCATGGCAGCAGTCTACGCAATCGTTCCCGCGGCCGGCCTCGGCACGCGCATGCAGGGGCCGGCCGGCGCCGCGCCCAAACAGTTCCTCCACCTCGCCGGTAAGCCGATCCTGATCCACAGCCTTCTCGCCTTCGCCACGGTTGCTGGCATCGAGGGGGTCTGGATCGCGGTGCGGCCGGGTGAGCAGGATCGTCTGCGCGCGCTGCTCGAGACCCATGCCGCGGAGCTTCCCCCCTCGCTGCCGCTGCACATTGTCGAAGGGGGCGATACCCGGCAGGAAAGTGTCAGCCGGGCCCTTGCGCTGATCCACTGCGACGACGACGACGTGGTGCTGGTGCACGATGCTGTGCGGCCCCTTGTCGAGCCTGCGGCCATTGAGCGGACGGTCGCTGCTGTGGAGCGGCAGGGCGCCGCAATCGTGGCCCTGGCCGCAGTCGACACGATCAAACAGGTCGAGCGAACTGCACACGGAGCACTGGTCACCGCGACCATCCCCCGCGAGAACATCGTGCAGGCCCAGACCCCGCAGGGTGCGCGTGCCGGGCTGCTGCGGCGAGCCTTCCGCGAGGCGGAAGCCGATGAGTTCCGCGGCACCGATGAAGCGAGCCTTCTTGAGCGCGCGGGCATCCCTGTGGCAGCCGTCCCCGGCGCAGCCAGCAATCTCAAAATCACACAGGCAGGCGACCTGCCGTTGGCGGAGTGGTATCTCGCCCAGCGCGCAGGTACAGGAGCGACACGATGAGCATGCGCATTGGACACGGATTTGACTCGCACGCCTTCAAAGCCGGGGTTCCTCTCCGTATCGGCGGCCTCGACATTGATCACCCGGAGGGCCTTGCCGGCCACTCAGACGGGGACGTCCTTCTCCACGCCCTCACCGATGCCTTGCTAGGCGCCGTTGCCGCCGGCGATATCGGCACGTTCTTCCCACCGAGCGACCAACGATGGAAAGACGCCGAGTCGTCGATCTTTCTGAACCTGGCGCTTGAAGAGATCCAGCACGCCGGCTACCGGATCATGAACGTGGACTGCACGCTCGTGATGGCCGCGCCCAAGATTTCGCCGATCGCCGGCGAGATGCGCGAGCGTGTCGCCATCCTGCTCGATGTTCTGCCCAAACTCGTCAGCATCAAGGCCAAGACGCCCGAGGGCCTTGGTCTTGATCACGTCGCGCAGGCCCATGCCGTGGTGCTGCTCGAGCGCGTCGAGGATCCCTCCGAGCTGAAGACCATGACCGAGGTGATCGAGTCGCAGCGGCAGCTGGAAGACGTCGTGCGCGACCTGGTCAGCGAAGTACATCGCGGGGAACAGACACGACGGACGGTCGTTCCGGTCTTTGATACCGAGGACATCACCTAAACCGCCTGCAGGGGCTAGCGGCCATTGTGGCAAGCCTTCTTGGTGCCCGGAGCTCGGCGGTCTATTGCTCCCGGTGGTGGCGGCAAAGTCAGTGCCGCCCCCCGGGAAGGCCCACCTCCTTCGCGATGGAGGCACCAGGAAGACACGCCACAGGTGCTCGCCCGCCACGCAGGCGAGTCTCCGAGCCTGCGGTACACTCGCCCCATGTCTGTACGTGCGCTCGCACTCACCCTCCTGGCTGCTTCCCTCCCCTTACATGCACAAACGAAATCGGAATGGGCGACGCCTGCCGAGGCGAGCGACTATCGCCTGACGCCGGACTACCCGGCCACCATGACCTATCTCCGGCGCATTGCGGCAGCGGTTCCGGGACAGGTGCAGATCCAGCCCTTCGGCAAGACCGGCGAAGGACGCGAGCTTGATCTCGTGATTGCGTCGAAGGATGGCGTCTTCGACCCTGCCCGGCTCCACGCGATGAAGCGCCCGATTGTGCTGGTGCAGAACTGCATCCATGCCGGCGAGATGGACGGCAAGGATGCGTCGATGGCCTTGCTGCGCGACATGGTGATCACGAAGACACAGGCGGCACTGCTTGACCGCGCGGTGTTTGTGTTCATCCCGGTCTACAACGCGGATGGCTTCGCGGATCTCTCGCCATACAACCGCATCAACCAGAACGGGCCGGAGCTGATGGGCTGGCGCGCGAACGGGACCAACCTCAATCTCAACCGCGACTACCTCAAGGCCGAGGCGCCGGAGACGCGCGCCTTCTGGCCCATGTTCGAGAAGTGGAAGCCGGACTTCTTTGTCGACGATCACGTGACCGACGGCGCGGATTTTCAGTACGACGTGACGTTCACGATCGATCACGGACCGGACGTGGACCCAGCGCAGGCTGCCTGGATCACGAACACGGTCACGCCGGAGCTGGTCGACAGCGTCGACCGCGTAAAGGGCCATCTTGCATCGCCGACGTACATCGAGCTGGTGGACGAGAACAATCCCGGCAAGGGTCTCGCGTACTTCCCGGACCCGCCACGCTACTCGACAGGCTCGATGGTGCTCGAGAACCGGCCGGGCATGCTGGTCGAAATGCACATGCTCAAGAGCTACCGCACGCGCGTGACCGGCAACTATGCCGTGCTGGCAGCGCTGCTGCACGTCGTCAATCGCGATGCCGACAAGCTCATTGCGATGAATGCAGCGGCAGACCAGAAGGCAGCGCAGGCAGGCATGGGTGGGCAGTCGATGCCGCTGGCGCTTGCCTGGAACGGCGATACGACGCCCTTCCAGTTCGCCGGCTACAAGTACACGCTCTCGCAGAGCCCGATCTCGGGCGGCCCAATGGTGACGTACTCCCACACGCCGCAGATGTACCAGCTGGAGGCACAGACCGGCGTGCGCTCGGCTGCGCAGATCGTGCCGCCCGCGGCATACATCATCCCCGTGCAGTGGCGGAGCATTATCGACGTGCTCCGGGTGCATGGCGTCGCCCTGCAGAGCCTGACGTCCGACTGGACTGGCACCGTTGAGCAGTACACCTGCAGCGGCATGCAGTGGCAGCAGCCTCCGTTTGAGGGACGCCACCCGATGTTTGCGGGTGAGGCTCCCCCGGAGAAAGGGGGCAAGTTCGGCGTCTGCCGTCCCGCGGAGGCGCAGGTCAGCTACCCTGCGGGTTCCGTGGTGGTGCAGTTGAACCAGCCGTTGAGCAAGGTGGCGATCCAGTGGCTGGAACCGGTCGCCCCGGATTCCGCGATGGCGTGGGGCTTTTTCGACACGATCTTCGAGCAGAAGGAATATGGCGAGCCCTACGTCGTCGAGAAGCTCGCCGCGTCGATGCTGGCCACGGACCCTCTCCTGAAGGCGGAGTTCGATGCCAGGGTGGCAGACGATCCCGCGTTCGCCAAGAGCCCGCAGCAGCGGCTGAACTTCTTCTACCAGCACTCGCCGTACTACACCGCGAACCATGTGGGGGTGTACCCGGTAGGGCTGCTCAAGTCAACCTCGGGAATGCCACTCGACACAGCGCGGGCGACTCGCTGAGGTTTCAGCGAAACGACCTCGACATCGGCTTGCACCAAAGCGCTTCCCTTCCCCGGGCCAGGGCTTCGAGTCTGCTTCGCTACGGCTGAACGGCCAGCAAGCGTCGGGAACGTTGCCGAGGATGCGACGGTGCGGGAGCATCGCGATGCGTGGGTGGATCAGTCGACGCAAGTGCGTTTCGCGGTACTGCTCCTATCCTCACCGCTTGAGCTTGCTCAATGAGTGCATTGGCCTGTCGTCATCAGTTCAGATAGGCGGCCCAAGGCACAGATCGGAAATCTTCGCGAAGTCAATGCCTGCTGGCTCAGGACCGTGCGGCGGCACCTGTCGGGAAGACTTCCGAGACGGGAATCGCTGCCTTATAGCAACGCGAGCCGATCTGAGCCCGGAGCAGGAAGGGACGTTCTCTAAAAGCCCTAGGTAACGGTGGGCACAGTTCCGCTTGGCACATTCCATCTTCCCCTTTTGTTCGCCTTTCAAGTACGCTCTCTCCATGAGCTTTCACGGCGCGCCGACCCGTCTGACTCTCCGCGTTCTCTGCAAGGGCTGCACCCGGCCCATTCCGGCTGGAGTGGTGTCCATCCCGGACAATCCGGTTGCCATCCGTTGCCCTCTCTGCGGAGAACATCGGCAGTACCGGCCAGCTGAGATCCACGAGGGGCGGGTCGCGCTTCCAGCGGGGTCCGTCCGCCTCCATGCGCGGCGGCGAGACGGCTCGGCAGGCTAGCAGGGCCGACGGCTCTAAGATAGAACTGTCTCGTACAAGGAGCTCCCGTTGGCCCGCAAAGCACTGGTTGTTGCAATGATCGTCGTCGCCGTTGGCCTGATCGTCTGGGCCGGGGTCACGAACTACCGCACGCGCCAGGCGCAGAAGGCTGCCGCCGCGATGCCCGGCACCCAGCTGGTGCTGACGCCCGACGGCGCTGCCACGCCGGCCCCGACGGGGTCGGCCGATGCCTCCTCCGGGATGCCACCGAGCCCCCTGCTCGGCAAGCCGGCCCCTGCTTTCAAGCTCCTCGACACCGACGGCAAGGAGGTCTCGCTCGAGAGCTACCGCGGGCGCCCGGTCCTGGTGAACTTCTGGGCGACCTGGTGTGGTCCCTGCAAGTACGAGATCCCCTGGCTGACCGCGCTCAAGACCAAGTACGCAGGGCAGGGCTTTGAGATCCTCGGCGTCTCCTCGGACCAGCTGGACACGGACGAGAAGGGCAAGGCCACGGAAGAGAAAGCAGCCATCCTCAAGGCCGCGAAGACGCTCCGGATCAACTACCCGGTGCTGATCGGCGGGGACGCAATCACGCAGGAGTACGGTGGCATCGATCTCCTGCCGCAATCGTTCTACGTCGATCGTTCCGGCAAGGTCGTCGCGGTGATTACGGGCGCCGGATCGAAGGATGAGGCCGAGGCCGACATCCAGAAGGCAATCGGCAGTGGCGCGTAGCTGGGGCGCGCTCATGCTCCTCGTGCCACTCGCGCTCGCCGCACAGGACCTCCCCTGGCAGGCCGGCAAGGACACGAGCGGCATGGCGAAGGACCCGGTGCAGTACGAGTACCCGGAGCAGGTCTCGCTCGCAGTCGGCAAGCCGCAGGAGGTCGATCTGCACTTCCGTGTGCGCGACGGGCTGCACATCAACTCGCACAGGCCGCTGGACAAGTCGCTGATCCGCACGGAACTGGTCGTAGCCGAGCCTCCAGGGCTCAACGTGGAGGCGGTCTCTTTTCCCGATGGCACGGAGTATGCGTCCTCGGCCTTCCCGGGCCACAAGCTCAGCGTCTACACGGGCGAGGTGGTGCTGCATGCACGTATGGTCGCGACCAAGCCGGGCGAGCACATACTGGAGGCGGCGCTCCGCTACCAGGCGTGTGACGCAAACACCTGCTTTCCCCCGAAGAGCGCGAAAGTCGCCCTCGATCTCGTTGCGCGGTAGACGCTGCGCTCAGGGCGCAGCAACCTCGAGCAGCAGGGCTGAGCCGGCACGAAGGCGCCACCTCGGATCGTGGAGACCCAGCACGATCGCGCCCGGGCCGGCAGAGACAACCGTAAATGCCTGCAGATCGTACAGCCCGGCAGAGGACGTGGAGAAAGGGCCCAGGGCACGGTCGGGCAGCCCTTCCCTTCCTGGCGGCTCATACACCCCGTCCGCATCGGCATGTCCGACCGGCTCGCTGTAGCGGTTGTACACCGTCGTCGCGACGTTGACGCCGTAGATCTCATCTCCGCCGATCTGCTCCACAACCCAGTCGCTGGTGCTGCGCGTGGGGCCGCCCAGCGGGTCCTTCGTGGCCGAGACATCGAAGGAGTCCGCGGCAGCGACGAGCTTCACGATCACAGGCTCGCTTCGGTGATGAAGGCGCAGCATCGTCCACCGGATACTCAGCTGGGAAGGGTCGACGACATCCACTATTCCGAGGAGTTCCGTTCCTTGCGGGAGATAGCGGCCGCCGCCGAGGGGCACACGCTGGCTCAGCCTGGCTTCAGTGGCCTGGCCTGCTCTGAGGTGCCGCGCATCCAGGGTGTGCTCCAGGAGCACAGGCAGGGTTGATCCGGGCGGCAAGGGAGCGAGCACCGCCTGGGCGCACGCCGTGGGCGCTGGCAGAAGCCACACGATCAGCGCGGCGAGTTGGCCCAGCAAGCCGGGCTGTTGTCCGCAGAGTGTTCTCTTCGAGAGAGCTGACTTCACCCTCTTAGGGATGCGGCAGACCTGAGCAGGGCGGCGCACTCTGCCCAGAAGGAGAACGCTTCCGAGCGTCCTGAAGAATGCGTGCGTTCCCGAGCGACGTCCGCCCGACGCTCCTGCGGAGCAAAGTGGCCGCATCGCGGAGCCGCGAGTCACCCCCGGCGAGATAAAGCCATTGAAGGGGAAGACAGCGCGCCAGAGAGAGCCCCGGCGCGCTGCTGGCGCTAGACTGCCGCCTGCGAGTAGTCCATCCTGTCCAGGTCCGCGATCATGCCTGGACCGGTCGGTGTCCAGTTGAGTTTCTGCCGGGTGATGGCGCTCGATGATGGCATATCGAGCCCGGCGAACATGGCCAGCCAGCCAAAGTGCCCTTCGACCGCGTCGGGCGGGATGCTGACGACCGGCACGTTCAAACCGCGTCCCAAAGCCTCTGCAATCTGCTTCATCGACACGCCCTCTTCGTCAACCGCGTGGTAGATCGCGCCGGCTTCCGCTTTGTCCAGGGCAAGGTGATACAGCCGCGCCACGTCGGAAACATGCGCCGCCGGCCAACGGTTCTTTCCCTCGCCGATGTACGCGGAGATCTGCTTCTCCCGCGCGATCGCGGTGACGTAAGGCACCAGGCCCTGCTTGCGCGTGTCATGCACCTGCGGCAGGCGCACGATCGAACCATTGACGCCACGGTCCGACAGGCCCTTCATCGCGTCTTCCGCACGGGCACGGGGGTTCCACGAGGTCGTTGGACCATCCTCTGTCGACGGCTTTCCTCCGACCGAGTCCGCAATCGCTGTACCCGAGGTGATCACGAAGGGACGACCGGAGCCGACGAGTACTTCGCCCATCGCCTCGATCGCATGGAGGTCGTCTTCGCAGTGCTTGAGAAACTTCGTTCCGAAATCCTCATGGTTGAAGGCGAGGTGAACCACCGCATCCGACTCTGCTGCTCCCTCACGCAGGCTGTTCAGATCTTCGAGGTTGCCATGTTTCACCTTGGCGCCTGCCGAGCGCAGAGCCTCGGAACCCTTCTCGGACCGTGCCAGCCCCAGCACCTCGTGGCCTGCCCCGATCAGCAATGGCACCAGCGCCGATCCGATGAATCCTGTTGCTCCCGTCACAAATACACGCATGTCGATCTCTCCTTGAGCTTCCTCGCGGGGCATTCCTTCCCGCTGAACACTAGATGGGCGACGCATAGGGGACGATCTATACTGGGAGTCCGCATGATCGGTCCAATCGTCCAGCCACGCACACCCACCACCCGGTCCAGCACGCCCCCTGTTCAGGGCGGGTGGGGGGCGCCGGGGCAGGTTGATCCGCTCTCCGAAGTGCTGATGCTGATGAAGCCGGAGCTCTATGTCGCAGGGGGCTTCGCCGTGGTGGGGGACCTGGCGATCCGCTTTCCCAAACACAATGGCATCAAGTGCTACGCCATGCTCGCCGGTGAGTGCTGGCTGGTGGTCGAGAGCGTGCCCGAGCCGGTTCTGCTCCATGCCGGAGACTGCTTTCTCCTGCCACGCGGCCTTCCCTTTCACCTCTCAACCGATCTTGCGCTTGAGCCGGTTTTGTACTCTGACGCCGCGGCACGACTGGGGATGCGGAGCGAAGCTCCTGGCGAGAGTGAAGACGCCCGGTATATCGCGGGAGGCCACTTCCGGCTGGCGGGCGGCCACGCCGAGATGATCCTTGGTTCGCTGCCGCCGATCATTCATATCCGCCGCGAGTCCGACCGTGCCGCGATGCGCTGGTCGCTCGAGCGCATGCGCGAAGAACTCAGCAATCCCCGGCCCGGCGCTTCGCTGATCGCGCAACAACTCGCCTACATGATGCTGGTGCAGGCCCTGCGTCTCCATCTCGCAGACGCCGACAGCGTTCGCCGCGGCTGGCTCTCGGCGCTCGCAGACAAACACATGAGCCTCGCCATCATCACCATGCATGAGCACCCGGGACACCCCTGGACACTGCAGTCGCTGGCCGAGCGGGTGGGCATGTCGCGCTCCGTCTTTGCAGAACGCTTTCGCGAGATTGTCGGCGCGACACCGATGGAGTACCTCGCCCGCTGGCGGATGCTCCTGGCTGCGGACCGCCTCAAGAACAGCTCGGATGGCTTGTCGGTCATTGCGCAGTCGCTCGGCTATGAGTCCGAGAGTGCCTTCGGCAAAGCCTTTCGCCGGGTGATGGGCTGCTCGCCGAGGCAGTACACGCGGAGCGATTCGGACAGAAGACAGGTCGGGATCGAACAGCCACTTGAGCTGGTGCACGACTAATCGCCTGGCGCGCCAGGTGCGCTGGCTACCACGCTAAGTCAGCCTAAGTCGGCTGACTTAGCGTCCAGCATCGGCCATATGTCCAGCAGCGGTTGCTGAACCTAGCGCTGCAAGAAAGCAAGCAGATCTGCGTTGATGAGTTGCGCGTGGGTCGTCGGCATGCCGTGCGGCAAATCTTTGTAGGTCTTCAGCGTTCCGTTCTGCAGCAGCTTTGCTGTAAGCGGTCCCGAGGCAGCATAGGGCACGATCTGATCATCTTCGCTGTGCATCACGAGCACCGGGACAGTGATCTTCTTGAGATCTTCCGTGAAGTCGGTCTGCGAGAACGCCACGATGCCGTCATAGTGCGCCTTGGCGCCACCGATCATTCCTTGACGCCACCAGTTGCCGATTGTTCCCTCGTTCAGTTTCACGCCGGGCCGGTTGTAGCCATAGAACGGTCCGGACGGAAGGTCGCGATAGAAGCTCGCGCGATTTGCAGCAAGCTGCGACTGCAGACCGTCGAAGACTTCCTTCGGCAGTCCCAGTGGATTGGTTTCTGTTTTCACCATCAGCGGGGGAACCGCACAGAGGAGAGCTGCCTTGCTGACACGGCTCTCTCCATGCCGGGCAAGGTACCGCACGACTTCGCCACCGCCGGTCGAGTGCCCCACATGAATCGCGTTCTGCAGATCAAGATGCGACGTCACCGCTGCAAGATCATCTGCATAGTGGTCCATGTCATGGCCGCCAGAGACCTGGCTGGAACGCCCATGGCCGCGACGATCGTGCGCGATCACGCGGTAGCCATGCTCGAGGAAGAACAGCATCTGTGTGTCCCAGTCATCGGCCGAAAGAGGCCATCCATGACTGAACACAATCGGCTGGCCAGCACCCCAGTCCTTGTAATAGATATCGACGCCGTCTGTGGTGCGGAGAGTGGGCATAGGAGGCTCCTTGAGGATAGGTGGCAAGCCAGCCGATTACACCACACGCAGGCACCTGGACACATGAAGTATCTGCGACAGGCGATGCTCGTTCTCCACAGCGGCCGCGTCGGACTTAGCACGCGGCCGCTGCGGCAACTAATCCCACTTAGCCGGCAGCGGGAACAGGAATGGATGGAGCGGCGAGCAGGCGTTCCACCGTGCGCTCGCGGCCCATCGCGGCCATAACGGCAAACAGGCTGGGCGCAACACCCTGGCCGGTCAGTGCCACGCGCGCTCCATTGATCAAGACGCCGGCCTTCACGCCACGTTCTTCCGCAAACCCGCGCAGCGTGGTTTCGACAGAATCCTCGGTAAACTCCGGGGACTCCTCTAGGCGTACTCCAAGGTCGGCAAGCAGCAAGCCGGTTGCGGGGTCATGCAGGAACTTGGTGATGGCGGCCGGATCGAAGTCAACATGATCGAGGAAGTACGCCTGGAACACTCCGGCGAAATCCTTGAGCGAGCGGGCACGCGTCTGCAGGAGCGTGATGGTGGCGAGCAACTCTTCGCGGTTGCGCTCGGGCATCATGCCGGCCGCGGCCCACTCTGCTTCCACAAGCGGGAGGAGTGCCTCGGCGGGGTAGGCACGGATGTACTCGGTGTTGAACCAGGCGAGCTTGTCATTGTCAAAGACAGAGTTCGACTTCGTGATTCCCTCGAGCGTGAAGAGCCGGATCAGCTCGTCCGACGGAAAGACTTCGCGGGTCTTGCCATCTGCGCCCTGCGCAGCGGCGGAGCCAGGCGTCCAGCCGAGCAGCGCGAGAAAATTGCGGAACGCCTCGGGCACAATGCCCATGTCTCTGTACGCAAGCACGCTGGTCGCGCCGTGACGCTTGGAGAGCCGCGTCTTGTCCGGTCCCAGAATCAATGGCACATGTGCAAACACCGGCATCGGCGCACCGAGCGCCTGGTACTGCAGCACCTGCTTGGGCGTATTCGAGATGTGGTCCGCACCGCGGATGATGTGCGTCAGGCGCATGTCGACGTCGTCGGCGACCACGCTCAGGTGATACGTCGGGATGCCATCCGAGCGCAGCAGGACAAAGTCTTCAAGCTCGCTGTTCTGGAACGACACAGGGCCGAACACTGCGTCGTCGAAGCTCGTCGCGCCACCCTCGGGCACCGCGAAGCGAATGGCAGCGGACTCTCCCGCAGCGCGGCGAGCGGCAGCGGCTTCGGGCGAGAGCGCTCTGCAGCGGCGGTCGTACATGGGTGGCCTCCCGGCAGCGACGGCTTCCGCGCGACGAGCTTCCAGCTCTTCCTTTGTGCAGAAGCAAGGGTAGGCAGCGCCCGAGGCGAGCAGTTTGTCAGCGGTCGCCTGGTAGAGCGGCAGGCGCTCGGACTGAAAGAACGGGCCTTCATCCCAGTCCATGCCCAGCCACCGCATGCCGTCCAGGATGCCCTGCACCATCGCCTGTGAGGAACGCTCGAAGTCTGTGTCTTCAATGCGAAGGATCAGCGTGCCGCCGAAGTGGCGTGCAAACAGCCAGTTGAACAAGGCAGTGCGGGCGCCACCAACGTGAAGATAACCGGTAGGCGAAGGTGCAAAGCGGACGCGAGGAGTGGCGGCAGTTTCGGGCACAATCATTAGGATAAAGCACCGCTGTTCAGCCCGGATGGTGACCATTTAGAGAGGAAAGATTGTTACTTTCATTCGCCTATAGACATTTTATGGTTACCATGGGGAGGCGATGGAAAGAAGGCAGCTGCCTGTCTCATGGGTTACGTCGCTACTCTGATGACGATCCACTTAAACGGATCGACCGTGGAGCCGCTGCGTTGGATACCTGATTGAAAATGTTGAATCCCCGACGCCGAACGTGGCTGGAATCGAAAAGGAAAGCTCTTCATGACCGTCCTGCTTCGCTCACTTCCAGGCGTCACAAAGGTCGCGACGGGAGTGCGTGCCGTACGGTTCTGCTTGAACGGGACGCCAGGTGTGCCGGATCAACAGCGGTTACAGTTCCACAAAGGTGACGACCCACATTCGGTTATTGAAACCGCATACGCGAGACGTGTAGCCTGTGCCAGACAGTCAATGATTCTGGCTAGCAGGGACCCAGCGGCGTACTCGGCGTCCGCGTTCCAATCTACCGCCGCGCGTAACAGTACATTAGTCACCCGACGGAGAGAGCCCATGAGCGCTGCGCTACCATCAGTCTCTGGCAAGCTATGAAGCCTTTTCAGAACCGCATACCCAGTCTTGATGGAATGAGGGCCTTCGCAGTCGGGACTGTGGTTCTCTGTCATCTGCAACAGAGATTCTTCCTTCTCCCCTTTCAGCCAATCGTCTGGGATGGGGTCGAGGTGTTCTTTGTCCTAAGCGGCTTTCTCATCACCACCATTCTGCTCAGTGAAATAGATCGTGAACGCTCGCTGCTGCTGACGCGCTTCTACAGTCGGCGTGCGTTCCGCATCCTGCCCCCGGTCTTTGTCTACCTCGCCGTGGTCGTCCTGGTGTGTGTGATCAGTGGTCGAATCGTTCCTTGGCCCTCGATCCTGGGTGCAAGCCTCTTTGTAAGTGACCTTTACCCGCGTACGAGTTCGTTCTTCACAGAACACGTCTGGTCGCTTGCCGTGGAAGAACAGTTCTACATCTTCTGGCCGGTGATCCTGCTTTGGGCCATGCGCCTGGGCAAGCGGCGTCGTGCCGCCCAGGTATGCCTTCTCCTTATCGGGCTCAGTCCACTCTTTCGCGTGGCCAGCGCTACACTGGGGTGGTCGTTCTTCACACACCGGCAAAGCATGATGCTGCCAGGGCGAATGGACAGCCTGTTCTCCGGCAGCCTTGCGGCTATCTGCATTGGATCTCCACGGTACGAGGCGTTCTACCAGCGATTGAAAGGTTTCTGGTGGGTCCTCCCGCTCTTCATCCTGGTCATATCTCCGATCCTGCGCGCCGCCGTAGGCAATCCCTACACGCTGAGTGTCGGGTACACGCTGGAGTCAATCTCGTGTGCAGCCTTTATCGTCTGGGTCGTGCGCTCGCCTGAGCATCTGGTCGTCCGCGCCCTGAGCTGGCAGCCCATCGTGTACATCGGCGGAGCGTCCTACAGTATTTACCTGTACCAGTCACTGCTGATTCACCCGTGGCCAGGGCAGTTCTGGAACGCGAGTCCGTATTCGGTGCTCCTTGCGGTGCTCCTCGTTGGACTGGCCGGCTTCTACCTTGTGGAAGTGCCGATGCTGAAGCTCAGGAGCAGGCTTGGCAAGCCGCTTCGGGTGGTCTTCAGGCGGTCGTTCGGGCGAACCACAGAAGCATTGGAAAAGCATGTTTGACGGCATCGTGCTCGTCTGACGAGCCCGCGACCTCCTATACACTTCCCTTCTATGGAGCAACTCCAGCACGCGGTTCCTCCCCTTGCCCTGGATGAACCGCCGGGCGTTGGCCTTCCGCAACACATCCCGGAACTCGATGGCATTCGCGGCTGCGCCATCCTGTTCGTGTTGGTCTACCACGTCTCGCAGAAGCTGATGCCCTACGAGCACGGAGTGGCCCACCTGGCAATGGATGGGTTCAGTCTCGGCTTCGTTGGGGTCGATGTTTTCTTCGCGCTGTCGGGTTTCCTGATCACCCGTATCCTCTTGGGCAAGCAGACAGAGCAACGCTTCTACAGGAATTTCTACGCGCGGCGGGTTCTTCGTCTTGCGCCTGCCTACCTCCTGACGATCGCGATCGTCGCGATCGTTGCGCCTGGCAACGGCGCATCGCTGCTGCTCTCGCTCGTTTACCTGGCGAACTTCTCGGCCCTGTTCCATATTCCCGTCGGCTACGGCATCTTGTGGTCCCTCTCGGTGGAGGAGCAGTTCTATCTGCTGTGGCCCTCCTGTATCCGGCACCTCTCGCCTCGCGCCATGCTGATTGCGTGTTGCGCGGTGTGCGGGCTTACCCCGTTCCTGCGGATCGCGGCCGCCTTCTCCGGGCACTTCGATCCCTACCTGCCATGGTTCCGCTTCGACGGCCTGGCGTGGGGGGCTCTGCTTGCCTTGCTGCTTACATCGCCTCGCTCCCCGGAGCGGGTTCGCCTCCTCCTCGTGAGGGTTCTCAGCGCGAGCCTCTTCCTGGTGGCGGCGGGCGTGGTTCTCTGGGCATCGCCGTTGAAGCTGGTCGCGGCCAGCGTGCTCTTCGCAGGCGTTCCGATGGTGACGACCGGCGTCATCTGGTTTGCCTGCGGCGCTCCGCGACCAGCTTTGGCGATCCTGCGCTCGCGCGTGCTGCGATTCTTCGGCGACCTGAGCTACTGGATGTACCTGATCCACATTCTCTTCATCTACAAGCTTTTCGACCTGATTGAACGCCGCGACCCGGCACTGGTCGCCCGGGGAGGCTTTTCGCTCTGGCTCCTGCTGCTTGCGCTGACGCTGGTGCTAACGGTTGGATCCGGAGTCATTGTTCGGCGCTGGATCGAGCTCCCTGCGCTGCGCCTGAAGAGGAAGTTCGCTTAGCAACAAGGCAGGTGATGCCGCACGCGCGGGTTGCGCCTGGACCGGCCCGGTGGTTTGATGGGGCAGATGGGTCTGAATACACCAGCAGAGCTTGTTCGTACCGAGGCAGCCGCGCTCCTGGCGCTCGCAGACCGCCTGGAACAGGCGATGGCCGTCCCCTTCGAGCACGCCGTGACCCTGCTGCTGCAGTGTGGCGAGTCTCGTGGCCGCGTTGTGGTCACCGGCATGGGCAAGAGCGGGATCATCGCCCAGAAAGTCGCTGCGACCCTTTCCTCCACGGGCACGCCAGCGTTGTTTCTCCACCCGGCCGAAGCTGTTCACGGTGATATCGGCATGCTGGCTGCGGGAGACGTGGTTGTTGCGCTCTCGGCGAGTGGCGAAACCGAGGAACTGCTGCGGCTGCTCGCCACGATCAAGCGAGTGGGTGACGCGCTGATCACCTTTTGCTGCGAGGCGAACTCGACGCTTGCCCGGGCGAGCGATGTCTGGCTGGACTCGAGCGTAAGCGGCGAGGCCTGCGGCCTTGGCCTTGCGCCCACTGCATCGACGACGACGATGCTCGCGCTCGGCGATGCGCTCGCCATTGCAGTGTCTCTGCGGAAGGGCTTTCGCGCCGAGGACTTCGCCCGGCTCCATCCGGGCGGCCGGCTTGGCAAGCAGCTAGCCCCGGTGCGAGAGCTTATGCATACCGGGGACCGCGTGCCACGGGTTCGGCTCAACACTCCGATGAGCGAAGTGATCGACGAGATGACTCGCGGAAGCCTGGGCCTGACAGTCGTGCTCGATGCGCTGGGCGGGCTGGCGGGGGTGATCAGCGATGGCGATCTGCGCAGGATCCTGGTCGCACGCGGGGGCGCTGCCCTTGCCTTGACCGCCGCCGATGTTATGCACCGCGGGCCACGCACGATCCGCCCCGACGAACTCGCCCCTGCGGCGCTCGCCGTGATGGAGTCGCACCGGATCACCTCGCTTGTGGTGACCGAGGATGGCCACATGGTGGATGGCGTGTTGCACCTGCATGCGCTGTGGGGGCTTGGGCTGGCTTAGTGTTGGCGAGGCCACTCTGCGTGTGGACCAGGTGAGTCCAGTGAGAGTTCGCGCAAGGGACACGCTGTATGCGAGGCGTAGGCAGATCGTCAGAACACCTGGTGCAGGTCGCGCATGGCAGCAGAAGTCCGCATGGCAACAGCGCCCAGTACCCGGTGAAAACACAGGACTTCGGTGCGTGTGGCCGAAGCCGGCAGCGAGTTCCACTACTATCTAGCTAGCTCGCGGCGCCGCCGCGGCATCACGGAAAGGCACATACCCGCCGAAATGCATCGCTGGTCCAAGCTCTTCATCCCCACCCTGCGCGAGGCTCCCTCGGACGCCGAGGTCGCGAGCCACAAGTTTTTTCTGCGGGCTGGCTACGTCCGCCAGCTCGGCGCCGGGATCTACTCATACCTGTTCCTGGGCCAGCGCTCGGTCAACAAGATCACGGCAATCGTGCGCGAAGAGATGGACCGGATTGGCCAGGAGTTCTTCCTGCCGGCGATCCTGCCGGCAGACGTCTGGCAGCAGAGCGGCCGCTGGACCACCATGGGCGACAACATGTTCCGGCTCAAGGACCGCAAGGGCGCTGACCTCTGCCTCGGCATGACGCACGAGGAGGTGATGACCGATATCGCGCGCAAGGAGCTGCGCTCCTACAAGCAGCTGCCGCAGATCTGGTACCAGATCCAGACCAAGTTCCGTGATGAGCCCCGGCCGAAGTCTGGCCTGCTGCGAGTGCGCCAGTTCCTGATGAAGGACGCCTACTCCTTTGACATCGACGCTGCCGGGCTCGATCGCTCCTATGAGTTGCACGACGAGGTCTATCGCCGCATCTTCACGCGGTGCGGGCTCCAGTTCGTCGCCGTCGAGGCCGACTCCGGCGCCATGGGTGGCTCCCAGTCGCAGGAGTTCATGGTCTACACCGAGGCAGGCGAGGACCTGATCGCGAGCAACCAGGAGACCGGCTACGCGGCCAACATCGAGAAGGCGACCTCGCGGCTCCGCCCGGTCCAGGACCTCGAGCCGACCGGTGACGGCCAACCGGAGCTGGTACACACGCCAGGCAAGGCCGCGATCGCGGATGTCGCAGAGTTCTTCGGGATTCTCGCGGCACAGGACATCAAGTGTGTCGCCTACATGGCCGAGGTGCGTGACAAGGACGCGAAAAGCACCTGGCGGCCGGTGGCTGCATTCCTGCGCGGCGACCATAGTGTGAACGAGACCAAGCTGCTCGGCGCAGTCAACGGAGTCGAGCTGAGAACGATGAACGGCGAGGAGCTCGAACACTGGCTCCATGGGCCGGCCGGCTATCTTGGGCCTGTCGGACTCCTTCCTGCGAAGACGCTTCATGATGGCAGCGTCACCGTGGTCGTCGATGCAGCGCTTGACGGGCGCCAGAATCTGGTCTGCGGCGCCAACAAGCAGGACTTTCACTACCGCAACGTCACCCCAGGCCGCGACTTCAGCTGGACCGTGCTCGCCGACATCCGCAATGCGGTCGAGGGCGAGGACGCACCGAATGCTCCTGAAGGCGTCCCTGCGCCCCTGCGGATCGGCAAGGCAGTGGAGATCGGGCACATCTTCAAGCTCGGCTACCGCTACGCCGAAGCGCTCGGAGCGAAGGTGCTCGACCGCAACGGCAAAGAGGTCACGCCGATCATGGGCTCCTATGGCATCGGCATCGAGCGCATCCTGACGGCGGCGATTGAGCAGGCCGCCGAACGGGCCGGCGAGACCGGCTTCGCGCTGCCTGCGGCGATTGCCCCCTTTGCGGTCGTGATTACAGTGACCAACGTCCGCGAGGCCGAACTACTGGCAGCCGGGGAACAGCTGGCCCGGAAGCTGGACCAGGCTGGTCTCGACGTCCTCCTCGATGACCGGGACGAACGCGCCGGGGTGAAGTTCAAAGACGCGGATCTTATCGGCGTCCCCCTGCGTATCAACATCGGTAAAAAGCTGGCAGAGGGTTTGGTGGAGCTCGTGGACCGGCGCGCCGGGACGACCGAAGACATCGCGCTCGACGCGGTGGCGGGACGGCTCGGCGCGCTGTAGATTTCCCGGGCGCCACGGTTGCGTCCCGGCCAGAGAACGCGTCCAATAGCAGTCGTCGCGACCTCGACGGTTGCAGGCGCATACGGCAGCGCGAGGAAAACTCCTGCGCTCCGAAGAAGCACGATAAAAGGCGGTTAGCTGCTTGGCCATCCGGATTGCTGTTCCCCGCCCTCCTGCAGGGCAAAGACATAGTTCCATGCGACGGCTTGGACTCGTGGTGCTGGCGGCACTTGCTGTCATTCTGCTCGCCGGCGCGGCGGTTTTCGGCTTTTATTACCATAAGTACGGCGTGATCGTGGACCAGCGTCTCGAGAAGCCGCTCTTCGCCGACACTGCGCAGATCTACGCTGCCGCCCGCCAGGTGCGCACGGGCCAGAAGCTCACCGCAGCCACGGTTGCGGCGCAGCTGCGCTCGGCCGGGTACACCGACGACGCCAGCGCGAACAAGAGCCTGATGGGCACCTTCGCGGCCAATGCGAACAGCATCACCATCCGCCCCGGCCCGCAGAGCTTCCACGCACCTGAAGACGCGACCATCACCTTCGATGATGGCAAGGTGCAGCAGATCACGGCGACAAGCGGAGAGCAGCTGGCCAGCTATGCGCTCGAACCGCTGCTGATCACGGGGCTGTCTGACCAGACTCGTACCAAGCGCCACCTGATCACCTACGACCAGTTCCCGAAGTATCTTGTACCCGCTGTGACCTCGATCGAGGACCGGCGTTTCTTCTCGCATGGCGGGGTCGACTACTACCGGTTAGTGGGTGCTGCGCGCGCGGATCTGCTCCACCATCGCCTTGGTGAAGGTGGATCCACGCTGACGATGCAGCTGGCACGTGGTTTCTTCCTGACCCCGGCAAAGCACTTCAAGCGCAAGATGCTGGAGATCCTCATCACCTGGCATCTTGAACACCGCTTCAACAAGGAGCAGATCTTCCAGCTCTACGCGAACGAGATTCCACTCGGACAAGCCGGTTCGTTTGCGATCAATGGCTTCGGTGAAGCGTCGGAGGTGTACTTCGGCAAGGATGTCAGCAAGCTGAACCTGCCCGAGTGTGCGCTGCTCGCCGGGATGATCCAGAGCCCCAGCCGTTTGAACCCGATGCGTCACCCGGTGCGCGCCGTCGAACGCCGCAACGTCGTGCTCGACAGCATGGTTGAGACAGGGGCCATCAGCAAGGAAGAGGCGGAGGAAGCGAAAGCCTCGCCGCTGAAGCTCGCCTCGCAAAGCGTGCAGCAGGACCAGGCTCCCTACTTTGTCGATCTGGTACGCGATCAGATTGCTGCACGCCTGGGCGATAGCAACTGGAACCAGGAAGGACTGCGCATCTACACCTCGCTCGACCCGCAGCTGCAGGCCGCAGCGACCGCGGCGGTTGAGGAGGGGATGAAGCATGTAGACGCACTCGTTGAAAGGCGGCATGCGAAAGATATCGCCGATGGCCAGCCGGTCACGTATCCCCAGGTAGCATTGATCGCACTCGATCCGCATACCGGGCAGATCCTTGCGCTGGTCGGGGGCCGCAACTACGGCGAGTCGCAGCTGAACCATGCCGTGGCGCACCGTCCCACTGGCTCCATCTTCAAGCCATTCGTGTACGCGGCAGCCTTCAACTCGTCCCTGGCTGGCACACAGTTGACGCAGCCGGATGGTTCCTCCGTCATCTTCTCGCCCGCCATGATGCTCCCGAATGATCAGCAGACCTTCACCTATGGCAATGGCCAGACCTATACACCGCGCAACTTCGAGGGTGTGTACCAGGATCAGGTGACCGCCACCTATGCGCTGAAGAAGTCAGAAAACAACGCGACCATAGCGCTCGCGCAGATGGTTGGGTTCGGCAACGTTGCCGCCCTGGCGCGCGATGCCGGAATTGTGAATGCGCGAGGAACACCAGCGGTGGCCCTCGGCTCGTACGACGCGACGCCAATCGAGATGGCCGGTGCGTACACCGCCTTCGCGAACAATGGGGTCGTCATCAAGCCCTGGATGCTCGCCTCGATCCGCACCGCAACCGGAGACCCGGTGCAGGACTTCTCCGCGCAGAGCCACCCGGTCCTTGATCCTCGCGTCGCCTTCCTGACGACCAGCATGATGGAGGCCGTGATCAACTCGGGCACCGGGTACGCGGCACGGCAGGCAGGCTTCACCGCGCCAGCTGCCGGCAAGACCGGTACGTCAAACGACGCGTGGTTCGCTGGCTATACGAGCAACCTGATCTGCATCATCTGGATCGGGAACGACGATAACTCCGATATCAAGCTCCAGGGCGCAGACGCAGCCGCACCGATGTGGGGCAACTTCATGAAGCGCGCCGTTGCACTGCCGCAGTACAGCGACACCAAGGACTTTGTCCCGCCGTCAGGTGTTTCGGTCGTGAAGCTCGACAAAGCAACGAACCTGCTTGCCGACGACAGCTGCCCGGATGATTACACTGCTGCCTTCCTGGATGGAACCGCACCCACAAGTACCTGCGATCAGCCGGCAAACGATCAGCGCAATATCTTCCAGAAGATCTTTGGCATCGGGCATGATCAACCCGCGCAGGGTCCGCAACAGCAGCCAGGTGCTGCCGGAACACAACCTCTGCCGCCGCAGGCTGTACATGCTGCCGCGCCGCCTGCGCCCGCTGCTCAAAACGGGACCGCTGCTCCCGCACCAGCACAGCCGACCGACGAGAAGAAGCCCGGCTTCTTTGGACGCCTCTTCGGCCACAAGCCCAAGGAAGAGCCTGCGCAGCCGCAACAACAGCAACCGCAGCAGTAGCAGATTCAGCAGCCGACGCGTTTGCGGCCATTCGTGACCGCCCACCCCTGCACGAGCGCATCTCCCGGCTGGCACTGCGGACACCAGTAGGTTGAGCGCGCGTCGGGCCCTTGTTTGCGCTGCAGCACGGCCGTTCCGCAGCGCCGGCACGGTTGACCTTGCCGACCGTACACCCAGAGGCGCGAGGCCTGGTCTGCAGAGCGTGTGGTTCGGCGCGCCCCGGTGTAGGTGAGGATCTTGTCCTCGGAGTTAGTCTGCACGTTCTCAGAGATCAACTTCTTCGACTGGTACAAGAGGCAGTCCAACTCTGCCGGCGTGAGCGACGACACCATCCGAAATGGGTGCACGCCACACAGGAAGCACACCTCGACCTTGTATACGTTGCCGAGCCCGGCAATCACCCGCTGGTTGAGCAGAACGCTTGCAATCTCCTCTTCAGGTCGCGCAAGCACGCGCGCACGCGCCTCCGCTTCGTCGTAGTCGTCGCGCAAGAGGTCGGGGCCGAGCTTGGGGATCATGCTGTTGCGCTCGAGCGTACGGGCGTTGAAGAACTTGGCAACCGGCACATTGAACGCAACGGCCTCGAAATCCTCGACGCGGATGACACAACGCATGCCGCGACGGGGCACACGCCAGCGCTCGCCTACGCGGTAGATGTGCCACGAACCACTCATCAACATATGTGTAACCAGGATGAGGTCGCCGGAGAAGAAGATCATCAGCCACTTGCCGCGGGCCTCGATGTTCTCGATCGTGCGACCGGCGAGGGACATGTTGTCATCGACACTTGCCAGCGGCGCGAGTGCAGTCTCGAAATGCGTCACAACCTTGCCGGTCAGGGCCTTACCCAGCGCGCGCGCCGAGCGATAAATTGTGTCTCCTTCAGGCATGGTCTAGTGCACTCCTCCTGCGACCGGCCGGCTTGTGGCGTTCAGGGACGTAAGCACACGACGGACATTGAAGCCCATCGGCGCCGCCTGGAAGCCAGCGTCCTGCAGGATACGCGCGATCCAGTGCAGATGGGTTGGTTGGCCATTGATCGTCGCGAGCAACAGTCCGCCACGCTGCTGCGCCTCGGTGCCGGTGCGCATCTCCTCCTGCGTGGCTGCGGCGAGGAATGCGGCGAGATCCCGCGCAGCACGTGAGCGATCCGGCTCGTCGGCAGGCAGGAAAAACTGCACGTGCGGATTGCCCCTGCGCAGGTAGGCGACCAACTCTCCGTTGCGCAGCACAACACTTGCACCCGCACTTCGAGTGAGCGTGCGCACTGCGCTTGGGTCCTGTGCTTCGCTGTCCTCCGCCGCAGGCCAGCGCAGAACCGAACCATACGGATTTGCAGGATCTGTAACCGCAAGCATTACCATTTCTGCTTCCTCTGACTGTGCGCCCGAGCGAAGCGACCGCAGCAGATCCACCGCGGCCGGAAGAGCGAACTGTGTCGCGCCAAGCGCGGCCACAAAGTAGCCGCGCCGGATTTTGCCGCTCTCTTCCATCGCCTTGAGCACGTCGTACACGGCGCTGAAGCCCCCGGGAAGATTCTCACTCGCAACACTCTCGCGTGTGAGCACGCCGTAGCGATTCAGCAGCTGCTGCGTGATCGCGTGGCTCCACTCGGTCTGCGAGGCAAGCTGGTCGCCGGCAGGCAGAAGCGTCCAGCGCCCCTGCGCGCTTGGTGGCGTGGTGCGGCGCGAGCGAAAATTGTGCGTGACCTGGTTGTGCGCGCGCTTTGAACTTCGCTGCGAGGCTGCGGGCTTCTGCACGTAGGCACGCAGCGCATGAAAGGTGTCATTCGTGACGATGCCGCGCCATACCAGCGACCATAAGGCGTCGAGCGTTTCCCCAGGGTAGCCACCGCCTACTGCATCATGCAGCTGCGCAAAAAACATCGCACCGCCGCGGCCAAGCTGCGCCACCAGCTGCTGCTCGCGTTCGGACAGCGGCTCTGCATCCGCCGCGGCAGGCCCTCGCAGCGTTGGCAGCATGTCTGCAAGATAAAGAGCAATGCGGCCATCATGCTCGCCAAGTGGGTCAAGGCCGCACCAGGTGACCTCACCGGCAGCAATCAGCGTATCGAGATCGCCCGGCGTGTAGCGCACCACGCGCGACGGCAGAATGGAACTCTCTATGAGTGAGGCAACAAGCGGCGCGCCCTGCAACTGCTCGATTGTGTCGAGCAGTGCGTCGAGACCTCGACGCTTCTGCAGCACTCCCTGCCAGTGTGTGCCAAGACGCGCGAGCATCTGCTGCTCGACCGGCTCCACCTCCTTGCGCAGACGTGCAAGCGACTTGCGCCGAATGAGACGCAGCACCTCGGCGTCGCACCACTCGCGATGCACGCCACCCGGGCGAAATCCTCCCTCAACAACTCGACCGTCGAGCAGAAGCTGTCGGAGAGCGGCGTCAGCGATCTGCCCATCGAGCGCAAAGCGCGCCTGCACCTCCTGCAGGGTGAACGGACCATGCGTGCGGGCGTAGCGGCGCACCAGCTCCAGCACCGGCGTCGCTACCGTGGTGAGCATCGCTGTCGGCAGGCCGGGCGGCAACGGGATACCGAGCGCATCGCGGTACCGCGCAGCATCTTCCACGGCGATCAGCCGCTTCTCGCCTGTGATGCGCACTTCAAGCACACGCCTGGCGCGCAGCAAGCGTTCGAGCGCATCGAACACCTCCGCAGACGTGGTTCGCTTTCGCAACTCTTCTCGTGACAGATCGCCGAGGCGCAGGAGGAGGTCGTGCATCGCGTCCATCGAGCGAGCGTGGCCCATCTCGCCCAGCGACTGCAGCATTTCTTCGACCTCCGCAATCGCTTCCGGATCGAGTAGTTCACGCAGGTCTGCATCGCCCATCAGCTCACGCAGCTGTTCCTGGTCAATCGAGAGCGCCTGCGCGCGACGCTCTGCGAGCGGCGCGTCGCCGTCGTAGATGTAGTTGGCGACATAGGAGAAGAGCAGCGAGGACGCGAAGGGAGATGGCGTCCGTGTATCGGCAACGTGAACCCGGATCTGCCGCTTCTCCACTGCACGCAGAGTCTCAAGAAACGCCGGCATGTCGAAGACATCGCGCATGCACTCGCGATACGCCTCCAGCAGCATAGGGAAGGACGCGTAGCGCGATGCCACTGCAAGCAGGTCATAGGCGCGCTTACGCTGCTGCCAGAGCGGCGCCCTGCCCTGCGCACGGCGACGCGGCAGCAGCAAGGCACGCGCCGCGCTCTCCCGGAACTTCGCCGCGAACAGCGCGGTCGCACCGAGCTGCCGGAGCACGTGCGCGGTCGCTTCCTCGGCGTCCAGCAGCAGCATATCCGCATCCGGCGCCTTGTCTGACTCCGGGAAGCGCAGGACGAAGCCATCGTCCGCCCACATCACCTCGACATCAGGACCACCACTCGCACGGATACGCCCGGTTACGGCCATTGCCCACGGGGCATGCACACGCGAGCCGAAGGGAGTGAGCACGCAGACACGCCAGTCCCCGAGTTCGTCGCGTACCCGCTCGATCACGATGGTGCGATCATCTGGCACCACGCTGGTGGCAATCTCCTGGTCTGCGAGGTAGCGCAGCAGGTTCTCCGCAGCCTTGGCATCCAGGTCGTGCTCGCGGACCAGGCGGGTCAGCGCGACATTGTGCGGCAGCGCCCGGAGCTCGCGCATGAGCACACCGATGCGACGGCCAAACTCGAGCGGGCGCCCGGCATTGTCCCCATGCCAGAAGGGCATCTTGCCCGGCTCGCCTGGCGCCGGTGATACGAGCACCTTGTCGTGCGTGATCTCGTCAATGCGCCAGGTGCTCGCGCCGAGAATGAAGGTATCGCCGGTGCGGCTTTCAAAGACCATCTCCTCATCGAGTTCACCGACGCGGATCGGCTTCTTCTCAGAGCCTGAAAGAAAGACGCCATACAGTCCGCGATCCGGGATGGTGCCGCCGTTCAGGATCGCCAGGCCCTTCGCACCCTGTCGAGGTGTGACGATGTTGCTGACCCGGTCCCACGTCACGCGTGGTCGCAGCTCCGCGAACTCGTCGGACGGATAGCGGCCGGCGAGCAGGTCGAGCACGCCCTCGAACGCCCCCCGCGTGAGCTCTGCGTATGGTGCTGCCGAGCGAATGATGCTGTAGAGTTCCTCGACCGCGATGCCGGGCGAACGCTCTTCGTCGAACTCTGCCTTCAACTTTTTCGACCGCTTCGATTCTTCGTCGCGATGTGCAAGCGATGGTGGCTGCGCTACGATCGCGACCATCTGCTGAGCGAGCACGTCGAGCGGATTGCGCAGAAAGCGCGTGGACTCGACCAGGCCTTCATGCATGGCGCGCGTGACCGCGGCACACGCAACAAGATCGGCCCGGTACTTGGGAAAGATAATGCCTTCACTCGCCGCGCCGACGGAATGCCCGGCGCGGCCGATGCGCTGCATTCCGCTGGCGACCGAGGGCGGCGCCTCGATCTGGATCACGAGATCCACGGCCCCCATGTCGATGCCGAGCTCGAGCGAGGACGTGGCCACAAGCGCCTTGATCTTTCCTGCCTTCAGCAGCTCTTCGATTTCGGACCGTTGCGGCGCAGCAAGGGAACCATGGTGTGCGCGCGCGATGTTTTCCTCGGCAAGCTCGTTCAGCGCACCAGCCAGCCGTTCGGCCACTCTGCGGCTATTTACAAAGATCAGCGTCGACGTGCGTTCGCGCACACTTTCCAGCAGCCGGGGATGGATGGCGCTCCAGATCGAAGTACGCTTCGGCCCCTGCGAGGCAGCCCCGCTTGGCAGGTCCTGCACCTCGCCCAGCTTGGCCATGTCCTCGACCGGAACCTCGATGCGAAGCTCCAGCCTCTTCGGCTCGCTGGCATTCACGATGGTCACGGGCCGGTAGCGAGCTGCTGTTTCTGCCACTGCTTCGGTCACATTTGCTGCAGGAGCAAGATTGTCCGCAACAGGCTCCGCTTCGCTCGTCCACTCGCGCTCACTTTCCTCGCGCAGATCTTCGGCCGCTTCAGCGACCGGCAGCGCAAGCGCCGGGGCAGCTTCCCGCGGCAGCGCGCCCGCGAGAAAATGCGCGACCTCTTCAAGGGGTCGCTGGGTCGCCGACAGCCCGATCCGCTGCAAACGGCGGCCAGTCACTGCCTCCAGGCGCTCGAGCGACAGCGCCATGTGCGCGCCGCGCTTGGTTGGCACCAGCGCGTGAATCTCGTCAATGATCACGGTCTCGACGGTCTTGAGCGACGCAGCAGAGTCAGAGGTGAGAAGCAGGTAAAGCGATTCGGGAGTGGTGATCAGGATCTCGCCGGGATGCCGGCGGAAGCGCGCGCGGTCCTTCTGCGACGTATCGCCAGTCCGGATTGAGATTTCTGGCAGGTGCACGGGCACGCCACGCTGCCTCGCCATGTTGGTGATGCCTGCGAGCGGTGAGCGCAGGTTCCGCTCGACGTCCACAGCAAGCGCTTTGAGCGGACTGATGTAGATCACCCGACAGCCACCATCCCCACGCGGCCTGCGCTTCGGCTTCTTCTCATCAGCGACAGCATCGGCAGGCGGCGTCTGCATCATGATGCGATCAAGGCACCAGAGAAACGCGGTCAGGGTCTTGCCTGTGCCTGTCGGCGCGAGAATCAGCGTGCTCTCGCCGCGCGCAATCGCGGGCCATCCAAGGCGTTGCGGCGACGTGGGCCGCTCGAACACAGCGCGAAACCAGTCGGCGGTGACGGGGTGGAAGAGAGCCAGCGCTGCTTCGGCTTCCACTGTCGGATCGGTTGCCGGAACTGGCACAGTGTCTGCAACGGGTGCCTCTTCCCCGGGTTTTTTCTTCGTCCCCTTCATGCGCCTCCCGCGAACAGGAATTGGATGCAGGGCTGCCCTTCCAGAGTCCGGGCTCCCGCGATCTTCTTCCGTCACGCCGAAACTTGCGGACGGCGCATCCCGGCGCTAGCCTCGTAGGCACCATGGTACCCACGGCTCCCCAGCTTGCCGACCTCTTTGAGCGCGCCCGTCTCGCGGCTGGAAATGCGTACGCCCCCTACTCGAAATTCCGTGTAGGGGCAGCGCTGCTCTTCGATGACGACGCGATCGTGACCGGCGCCAATGTTGAAAACGTCTCCTACGGGCTCACCAGTTGCGCCGAGCGCAATGCCGTCTTCCGCGCGATCAGCGAGCGGGGTGCCGTTCGTCAAATTGTCGCCATCGCGGTTGCAAATGCAAACCATGCGCCCAGCCCACCCTGCGGGGCGTGCCGCCAGGTGCTGAGCGAGTTTGCCGCGGACGACGCCCTGATCCTGTTCCAGGGGGAAGCCGGCCTTGCCCTGGCGGCCATGCGCTTCCGCGACCTGCTGCCCCATGCCTTTCAGCTCGCCGAGAAACCACGCTGATGCAGGCTCGCTTGCATGCCGTCGATCTGATCCGCAAAACGCGCGACCGCGAGGCTTTGTCCGCGCGGGAGATCGCATTCCTCGTGCAGGGCGCAGCCAGTGGCACGATCCCGGATGCGCAACTCGCAAGCTGGCTGATGGCGGTCTTCCAGCAGGGGCTCACCCACGAAGAGCTCTCGACACTCACTGAGAGCATGCGCGTTTCCGGCGGAACCTTTGACGCCCGCGATCACACATCAAGCACGCGCAAGCGAACCGTCGACAAGCACTCCACCGGCGGGGTCGGCGACAAAACGTCGCTCATCGTCGCGCCGATCGCAGCCGCGGCCGGTCTGCTCGACCCGATGATCAGCGGCCGCGCGCTTGGCCATACCGGCGGCACGCTTGACAAGCTTGAGTCGATCCCGGGCTTTCGCGTCGATCTCTCGCTCGATGCGATGGGGCGCGTGCTCAGAGAGACCGGCGCATGCCTTGTCGGCCAGACGGCAGCGCTGGCGCCGGCCGACCGCACGTTCTATGCGCTGCGCGACCAGACGGCGACGGTGGAAAGCCCGTACCTGATCTGCGCCTCGATCATGAGCAAAAAGCTGGCAGCGGGGCTTGACGGGCTCGTCCTCGATGTAAAAACCGGCTCGGGCGCCTTTATCCAAAGCCCTGCGCAGGCACGCTTTCTCGCCGGGCTGCTGGTTGAAACCGGCGAGCGCTCGGGAACGCGCACCGCGGCGCTCCTGACCGACATGAGCCAGCCACTTGGCTCGGCTGCCGGCAACTGGATCGAGGTGGCCGAGTGCTGTTCGATGCTCCAGGGGGAACGCGCGCCGATCACGGACGATCTCCGCCGGCTCTCGCTCGAGCTTGCAGCGTGGATGCTGTTGCTCGGCGGTGTGGAGCCTACGCTCACTGCCTCACGTGACCGGGCCGAGGCCTTGCTCACGAGCGGCGAAGCATGGAAGTGCTTTCGAGCGATCGTCCAGGCGCAGGGTGGCGACCTCCACGTACTCGACGGGCACCCAGACCACCACGCACCCGGAGCGACCAAAATCTTTCGCGCGGAGAAAGCGGGATACCTCGGCAGCATGGACGCGACCGCCATCGGCTGGGCAGTGCAGCGGCTTGGCGCAGGGCGCGCCCGCGCCGGCGAGAACGTCGACCCGCATGCAGGGCTGCACATGCACGCAAAGCTCGGCGAACGGGTCGAGTGGGATGCACCACTCTGCACGCTCTATGCAGCCAACGAGGCACTGTTTCCACCGGCAATTGCACTGCTAACCGATGCCCTCGCCATCACGGACGCGCAGCAACCCGTCCCACCCCTCTTCGGCGAAGTGGTCGCAAGCCCAGAGCTTCTCGCGAAAGCCTGAGCCGCAGGAGCGCTGCACACCGTATGCTGGTCGGACGAGGGACACTGTTGGGACGATTGACCGGGATCCTTGGCCTCTGCACCATGCTGCTGCTGGCATGGCTCTTCTCCACCGACCGTCGGGCAATCCGCTGGCGCACCGTGTTCTGGGGCATCGGGCTGCAATTCTGCTTCGCCTTTGTCGTGCTTCGCTCGTCCTATGGGCAACGCGCGCTCGCCTCAGCCGGCGCTGCGATCACCAAGCTCCTGGGCTACGCCTTCGCCGGGTCATCGATCGTCTTCGGCAAGCTTGGGGAGCAGCACTCGTCCTTTGGCTCCATCTTTGCGTTCCAGGTGCTGCCGACCATCATCTTTATTTCGGCGTTGTTCTCGGCCCTCTACAAGCTGGGCGTGATGCAGATTGTCATCCAGCTCCTGGCGCGCGTGATGCAGGCGACCCTGCGTGTCTCCGGGGCAGAAAGCCTCAACGTCGCCGCGTCGATCTTCATGGGACAGACGGAAGCGCCGCTCACCATCCGGCCGTTTCTGCCGGGGGCGACCCGGTCCGAGCTCATGACCATCATGACCAGCGGCATGGCACACGTTTCCGGAGCCATCATGGCTGCGTACATCCTGTACGGCATCGAGGCGAAACACCTCCTGGCTGCCGTCATCATGACGGCGCCCGGTACCATCCTGATCTCGAAGATGCTCGTTCCCGAAACGGAAACACCGGCCACCGAAGGCGTCGTCCACATGCCCAAGGATGAGCTGCACGCCGGCGAGAACCTGCTCGCCGCGATCGCCCGGGGAACCATCGACGGCGGTCAGCTCGCGTTCAACGTCGCGATCATGCTGATCTCGTTCCTGGCGTTGATCGCGATGGTAAACGGCATCTTCGGCTTTGTGCATGGGCACGTCGCCTGGTTCCCGCAGTCGCTCGATGCTGTGCTGGGCGTGCTGTTCGCGCCAGTCGCGTGGCTGATCGGCATTCCCTGGCATGCGGCGAGGCTCGTCGGCAACCTGCTCGGCACCCGCATGGTCATCAACGAACTCGTCGCGTACTCACTGCTCGGCGCGCAGAAGGCCCAGCTCGATCCCCGCTCGTTCACCATCGCGACCTTCGCGTTGTGCGGCTTCGCCAACCTGAGCTCGATCGGGATCCAGATCGGCGGCATTGGTGCCCTCGCGCCGACACGCCGGAACGAACTGGCGCGGCTTGGTATACGCGCCATGCTCGCTGGAACCATGGCCAACCTGATGTCGGCTTCGATCGCAGGCATGTTATTCCGGGGCTAAAGCGTTTGCCTCGATGCGAAACACCCGCAGCGTCACCAGTGCAGGCCGGGAGAGCGCGGCGCTGCACCGCAGCGCTGTACCGCGGACGTGTTCAGGTGAGACCTCTGAAGTTAGACTAGGCAGACGTATGGATGTATCTCCCGAGGCTCCTCCGGCGTCTGCACCCGAGCCCAACGTTCCATCTGAAACAGAGCGCATCGCGGAGGCAGCGGCCTCGCTGCGCCGGCAACTCGGCGATCGTGCCGCGGCCCGGATCGCCATCGTGCTCGGCTCCGGGCTGGGCGCCTTTGCGAGCCAGCTTGCTGATCCGGCTGAGATCCCCTACGGCCAGATCCCGCATTTTCCCGTCTCCGGGGTCGTGGGCCACGCCGGAAAACTGGTGGCCGGCCGTCTCCGGGGCGTGCCCATCCTGGTCATGCAGGGCAGGGTCCATGCGTACGAGGGCTACTCTGCCTCGGAGGTCGTCTTCGCCGTCCGGACGCTGGCCGAGCTGGGCGTCAAGGTGCTGGTGCTGACCAATGCCGCGGGGGGTATCCGACTCGATCTACGCCAGGGGCAGCTCCTCCTCATCTCCGACCACATCAATCTTTCCGGTCTCAACCCGGCCGCGGGTCCGGTGCTGGGTGATCGGCCGCGCTTTTTCGACATGTCTGCTGCCTACTCGCGGCGTCTGCGCGAGATCGCCCATGCCGCCTCGGCGGCGGCCGGCTCCTACATCAGCGAGGGCGTCTATGTGAGCGTACTTGGGCCATCGTTTGAAACCCCGGCCGAGATTCGTGCCTTTCGCGTGATGGGCGCTGACCTGGTCGGCATGTCGACCACGCTCGAGACCATCGCGGCCCGGCAGGCGGACGTCGAGGTGCTGGGCATCTCGTGCGTCACGAACATGGCTGCCGGGGTCGACCCGCGCCCACTCAGCCACGAAGAAGTGATCGAGACCGGACGCAGCGTGGAGCGCCAGCTTACGGTTTTGCTTGCGGGCATCGTGCCCCGCGTCGCCGCCTACCTGGAACA
This sequence comes from Acidobacteriaceae bacterium, assembly GCA_965199135.1. Classification (GTDB taxonomy): domain Bacteria; phylum Acidobacteriota; class Terriglobia; order Terriglobales; family Acidobacteriaceae; genus EB88. The sequence goes on from OZ240685.1 coordinate 156,728, forward strand.
CCCGCCCGAGACCAACCTGCTCGATGAGAGCCTGGAAGATATGCCACTCGACGTAGGAGATGAAGATTGAGCGTGGCAGCAGGCAAGAAGGGCCCGGTGATCCTCGCGATCGCAGGCGCCTCCGGCTCCGGCAAGACCAAGCTGGCCGAGGAGCTCGCGCGTGAGCTCGAAGGCACGCACTTCCACATGGACCACTACTACCGCGACCTCGCCCACCTCGCACCCGAGGAGCGCGCCCAAAAGAACTTCGACCATCCGGACCAGATCGAGTCGGAGCTCCTGCTCGAGCACCTCCGCCATTTAGCCGCGGGCGAGGCGATCGAGCGCCCCCTCTACGACTTCGCGCGGCACACCCGCGTTCCGGAACGCACCGAGACGGTCCGCGAGCCACATGTGCTGCTGATCGACGGCATCTTCGCGCTTCACTGGCCCGCGATCCGGGCACTGGCCTCCCTCACCATCTATGTCGATACGCCGGACGATATCTGCTACAACCGCCGCCTGCGGCGCGATGTGCGCGAGCGTGGCCGGGATCCCGAGCAGGTCGCCGAACATTACGCCACCACGGTCCGGCCCATGGCGGAACGCTTCGTTCGCCCCTCTGCTCGTCTTGCCGACATCATTGTCGATGGCACCTCGTCGCTCGACTGGTCGGTGGAGCAGGTCCTCGGCGCTCTGCACGCCCGTGGCATCCTCGCGCACGAGGAAGCGGAGGAGCCGCTCGGGTTTTCCTAGTACGCCAGACCCCGGCACTTTCACAGCGCGCAACAGAAGCGCCTGGCGGCGGCGCGGCGCTCTCATCCAATCCGCGAGATCAGCACAGGAGAGATACCTTGGCAAACTTTGTAGTGCTTGGCGCGTACGGCGGCATCGGTTCAACCCTCTCGCGCATGCTGGCAGCGCGTGGCCACAAGCTGCTGCTCGTGGGGCGGGATGAGACCAGGCTTCGGTCGCTGTCCGCAGAGCTCGGCGCATCACAGGCGCAGGCAGATGCGACGGATAGCGCCTCGATAGAAAGCGCCATTGCAGCAGCTGCCAAGGAGTTCGGCGAGCTGCATGGCGTCGCGAACTGCTTCGGCTCGCTGCTCCTCAAGCCTGGCCACGTCACCTCGGACGCAGAGCTTGACTCCGTCATCGCTGTGAACCTGAAAAGCGCCTTTGCCACCATGCGCGGCGCAGCCAGGTCGATCCCGGGAGCAGGCTCGGTAGTGCTGGTTTCAAGCGCAGCCGCCCGCATCGGTCTCGTCAACCACGAGGCAATCGCGGCAGCGAAAGCCGGGGTGCAGGGTCTCGCGCTATCCGCCGCCGCGACGTACGCCAAGCGCGGGCTCCGCTTCAACTGCGTCGCGCCCGGACTGACCGACACACCGCTGACCGCCCGCATCGTCGGGTCCGAGACAGCAGCCAAGGCATCGCTCAACATGCACGCGCTCGGCCGCTTCGGAAAGCCGGAAGACATCGCCTCCGCCATCGCCTTCCTGCTCGACCCGGCACAAAGCTGGATCACAGGGCAGGTGGTTGGTGTGGACGGCGGGCTGGGCTCGGTCTGGAGCCGCGGCAACGCGTAACGGGGAAACGCGGATTTTCGCTCACGCTCAGAACGACGGTCTTCGAGGCTCAGAATCACTGATTCGAAGCCCAGGATGACACGATTCGAAGCCCAGGATGACACGATTCGAAGCCCAGGGTGAGAACCTGTTTCCGCCTTCCCGAACGGTGTCATCATGAGCGAAGCGAAGGATCTGCAGTCTCTGCTGACCGCGCCAGGGACTACTTGCGGGCCGGTTTCGCCGGGCCGGTTCCCGACATCTGCTGCCCCTCGTGGTGCGGTTCGGGCACCGGGTCTCCACTCTTCTGCCACGCGGCGTAGATCATGTCCCGGAGCATGCTTGCTCCAGCCGCAAGCCGCTCGGCGGCAAACTGCTTCCCTGCTGGCGTGCCCTCGCCGGTAAACCCGCCCTGCTTGTCGAGCGCGTAGGTCTCTTCCATGAACGAGGCCGTATGCCGCAGGTAGGCAAGGTAGTCGTCCCACTCATCGCCGATTGGCCGCAGCGGGGCAACGAGCGGCTGCACATCGGCCGACCGGATCGCAGCCGCCACAAAGACGGTCTCGAACTGCGAGTGGATGTGATGCTCGGTCGTGTACCCATGCGGATTTGCAGGCTCCACCCAGCCGTTGTAGTCGCGCGAGACGTGCAGCGGTTGCGAGCCATCCCCCACGTAGTGCCCCAGCCATCCGGCGTAGAACAGGACCGCGGCCTCCTCGGGCCGGGTGTCCTCATGCTTTGCGGCCGCCTCGCGGTAGTCGCGGAACCCCGCCTTGAGCCGCTGCCACACCTCCTCGGTCTCCCACGGCTGCATGCCGACCTTCTGCGGAGTTTCAAGCGCTGCCTGCTCGGGGTGGGCGTCCCGGTACTTCGAAAGCTCCTCGATGAAGTCGTAGCGGTTGCGAGGCAGCGGGCCCACGACGTCGGCGTATTCGAGATCGATGAAGTGGTCCGGGGCCTGCACGGCGCTCAGCTCCGGCTCCGCGGGCGAACGCCAACGATCGGGCTCGGGCCCAAGGTATTCGATCTCATCGAGCGCGGAAGGGGTGGTCAGGAAGGCCGGCGCATCTTTCGGCAGGCTCTGGGCCGCCAGGCGGTTGATCATGCGGTGGCCGTCGGAGCCCCAGCCGAAGCAGTTTGCGAGGGTCAGGGGCGAGAGCAGCAGAAGCGTGGCAGCAGCGCGGACGCGTGGGGTCTTCATTCCGTCAAAGTATAGAGGCGGCGCATGGCGACGAGTTGAACTTTGCCGCTCTGCCGTGCGTCCAACGGAGCGATGCGCCTTTCCACGACCACCTCCGCAGCCCTCTTTCTCTGCCCCGCCCTCCTCATCGCGCAGACCACCCCGACCACTCCTGGGGCCAGCACGAAAGGGAGCGCGGCCGCGCAGACAACGACCTCTTCCAGCGCCCAGCGCCCCGCACAAGGCGGCCCCCAGACGACACTCTCGGTGAACGCCCGGCTGGTGACACTGCCGGTGGTCGTACGCGACAAGAAGGGCAAGATCGTCAGCGGGCTCACCAAGGACGATTTCGTCCTGACCGAAGATGGCCGTCCTGAGACCATCAAGTACTTCAACCTCGACACGAACCTCCCGCTGACGCTCGCGCTGGACGTCGACACCAGCGGCAGCATGCGCGACGCCCTGGACACCGAGCGCACGGCCAGCCAGAGCTTTCTCGAAAGCATGATCACCCGCGCTGACGACAAGGCAGCCGTGCTGCACTTTGACCGCGAAGTGGAGCTGCTCGAAGACCTGACGTCCTCCAAGCCCAAGCTGAACGAGGCACTGAACCAGCTTGGCCCGACCCGGGCCGCCAGTGACGGCGGCGACAGCGGCTCCGGGAGCAGCGGCCAGCGCCACGGGGGCACGCAGCTCTACGACGCGATCTACCTCTCGGCGAACGATGTGCTCGCCAGGCAGACCGGCCGCAAGGCCATCATCGTCCTGAGCGATGGCGAGGATCGTGGCAGCAAGGAAGGCATCTATTCCGCGATCGAAGCCGCGCAGAAGGCCGAAGCCGAGGTGTACACGATTTATTTCAAAGGCGAAGGCGGTGGGGGCGGCGGTGGCTACGGCAATCCGGGCAACGGCGGGGGCGGCCGGCGTGGGGGAATGGGCTATCCCGGTGGAATCGGCTTTCCGGGTGGCGGCGGCATGGGCTACCCCGGCGGCCGTGGCGGCGGCGGCCAGCGACCGAGCAGCGAACCCCACGTGGACGGCAAGAAGATCATGCAGCAGATTGCCGGCGAAACCGGCGGCCGGTACTTCGAAGCGAAGAAGAAAGAAAACTTCGACGCGATCTACAAGGAGATCGCCGACGAACTGCGCCAGCAGTACATGCTCGGCTACACGCCCGACGCTGCCAGCGAAGGCGACGGTTTCCACAAGATCTCGCTGACGACCAGGAAAAAGGACTTATACGTGCAGACCCGCGCCGGCTACTACGGCACTGCGAGTGGCAGCGGCTCGTCCAGGGGCAACTAAGCGCGAGCGGAGTCTGCTGCCGGAGCGATCTTGCCGCGTACCAGCACCGCGTACGCGACTGCCCCTGCGAGTGTCACCGCGGAACACAGCGCCAAGGCCAGGTGAAAGGAGTGCGTTCGGTCGAGCAGCGCTCCCGTGACCCAGGGCGCGACCGACGCCACCATGAACGAGCCAAAGTTCTGGATCGACGCGACGGCAGCCACGCGTCCCCGTGGCGCTGCGAACTGCACCACGCCCCAGGCTGCTGTGCCTGCGATATGGACGAAGAACAGCGCTGCCCCGATCAAGAGCACAGCCGAGCGGGTAGTCGCGGCACCGGCGACAAAGAACGTAAACCCGGCCGACAACACCATGCCGCCCACGATCAGGACCCGCCGGCAGACGAGCGGATCCCGGCCCCGCCGGACCAGGGCATCCGCGACCACACCGCTCAGAAACATCCCGCACGCCCCAAGCAGGAAGGGCAGGACCGCGAGCACGCCCGTATGCGCGATCGAGACATGCCGGGCTTCCTCGAGGTAGCCCGGCAGCCACGCCAGGTAGAGCCACGCCGTGTAGTTGATCCCGGAAAACCCAAGCAGCATGCCCCACATCACCGGGCTGCGCAACAGCGTCCGCCAGGCCGCCACGTCGGCATGTGCGGGGTGCTCCGCGGCAGCTTCGGTGCAGGACCGCGGCTCCGGGTCACGATAGAGCGGAAACCACGCGAGCGCGAGCACGACGCCCAGCGCCCCAATCACGCCAAACATTGCGCGCCAGCCCTCCTGGAGCATCAGCACCGTGAGTGCGAGCGGCGCCACGGCCTGCCCCAGCATCGTCGAGGCATTCAGCAGCCCGGTAGGCCAGCCGCGTTCCGTCGGCTCGAACCAGCCCTCGATCGACTGCACGCCGGCCGCAAAGAAAGGCGCCTCGCCCACGCCGAGCAGGAGCCGCAAGGGGACGAACTGGCGGTAGCTCCCGACAAAGGCGGTCGCCCCTTGCGCCGCTGACCAGACAAGCAGCCCCACCCCGAGCAGTACCCGTGCCCGGAAGCGGTCGAGCAGTGCGCCAATCGGCAGCTGCGCAAAGCCGTACGCGAGCGAGAAGAAGGAGAGCAACGCGCCCATCTGGCTGCCGGAAAGATGAAGTTCAGCCCGAATGGGCCCATTCGCGATCGACAAGGAGCCGCGATCCAGAAAGTTGACGACGCCGGCGGAAAACAGAAGCAGCAACACGATTCGCTGCATACGTCGGCGATGAACAGAGGCGGGGATTCGGGAAGGCACGCAACGTGATGTTAAAGAAACCCGAGGAATTGCGCTGGTAAACTAGTCTCTACCATGCCTACGAAAAAGGAACTCCTGACCCAGCCTATCCAGCACATCGACATCAAGCAGCATGATGTGGTGGCGCTGGTCGATGCCATGAGCACCATGGCGTTCAGCTCGCGTGACCTCGCCCGCGCAGCCTCGATCTATGAGCGAATGCTTCGCGACAAGGACTGCGGCGTGATTCTCTGCCTCGCCGGTTCGCTGATCTCCTCCGGCCTCAAGCAGGTCTTCATCGACCTCATTCGCAACAACATGGTCGATGCCATCGTCTCGACCGGTGCCAACATCGTCGACCAGGATTTCTTCGAAGCCCTCGGCTTCAAGCACTGGATCGCCGACGAGCTCTACAAGCAGGGCACCGAGGATGCGACCCTCCGTGAGCTGATGATCGATCGCATTTACGACACGCTGATCGACGAAGAAGAGCTTCGCCTCTGTGACGAGACCACCGAGAAGATCGCGAACTCGCTCGAAACCCGCCCCTACAGCTCACGTGAGTTCATCCGCGAGATGGGAGCCTACCTGGAGCGTGAAGGCAAGATCCCGTCCAAGGGTGGCGTCGACTCGATCGTGTACGCAGCCTACGAGCATGATGTGCCAATCTTCTGCCCGGCCTTCTCGGACTGCTCAGCTGGTTTCGGCCTGGTCGCGCACCAGCATGCGCGTCAGGGCAAGCCGATGCTTTCCCTGGACTCGGCCAAGGACTTCTACGAAATCACGCAGATCAAGATCGCGAACCCCACTACCGGGCTCTTCATGATCGGCGGCGGTGTCCCGAAGAACTTTGCCCAGGACATCGTGGTGGCTGCCGACATCCTCGGCATGGACGCCCCGATGCACAAGTATGCTGTGCAAATCACAGTCGCCGACGTACGCGATGGGGCACTCTCCTCGAGCACGCTCAAGGAAGCCAGCTCCTGGGGCAAGGTAGATACCACCTTCGAGCAGATGGTCTTCTCGGAAGCGACCCTGGCTGTCCCTCTCATCACCGGCTACGCCTTCCACAAGCGGGCCTTCGAGACGCGAGAAGGAAAGCACTTCGCGCGCCTTCTCGATCCCGTCACTGCGTAAGCCGACTGTGTCGTTCACTCGCTCATAACGCGAAATACAGAGAAGGGCTCACACCTCGGTGTGAGCCCTTTGAACGACGTGAAAAGTTTCTCTGGAAAACGAAAAAAGTTCTAGCCAACCGAGTTTGTCAAAGCTTATTGTCGAGCTCTATTCAAGGAGTCCGGCTTGGCGAGTATCCCCTCGACCACTTCCTCCCTGAAAATGCAGCATAAGGGAGCACACAAAGTGTCGCTTTTTCTCCAGGTTTATGGTGGCTGTGGTGTCGCCACCCTTATCGGCTTCCTGGCCCTTTGTCATAGCTCAGCAGTGCGAACGCGTGGTACGCAGTCTCACAGAGCAGGGCATGTATCCAGGGAAAGACCACTCTCTCACTAGCTCACCCCCCGGTTACCCGTCGGACCAGCGCCGCTCTCAGGAGCGGCTTTCCTTTTTGCCCACCCACTGAGACTCCCATCCTTTTACACACGCTGCCTGCTCTTTAGAAGATGTGGTGCTCCTCTTCCGGATGGCGGGAGCGCGGATCGATCGAAGCAGGGTCCGGAGTCGCTGCCTGCGTCTCCTTGAACAGCCGTGCTACCGTCTGCCAATTGTCCCGTCGCGGCCGGTCGGTGATGAACGGGGGCAAGTCCATGACAAGATGGCGCGCCAGCGTGGCGACGTACGGCTCATATAACCCACGCATCTCGTTCAACCGCGCATACGATTCCTGATCCCGCGCGACCCGCGTCCCCGCCTGGCAGAGCAGATCGTGCAGCTGGCTGAATGCGCCCAGCGGCAGGCGGTCCTCCGGGAGCGGGACCGGCTCCAGCTCGAACACCTGGGACAGATCCACCACCGCGTGACGCGCCATGGCAAAGGTCAGCTGCGCCTGGCGACCCGGCAGGTCCTGCACCGACGCCACCATCAACGCGCAGGTGTCGAGCACAGCGCAGAGCGCGCTGAGCCAGCTCTGGTTGGTATGCTGCGACCGGAAGTAGCAAAGCAGCGGGTAGGAGATGTGGCTCTCGAGCAGCTCCGCCGCCCAGCGCTCCCACTCTTCAAGCAGCAGGGTCAGCGCCTCGGCCCCACCCGGAAACGCGTGCCGCCGCATCAGCTCGGCCGCGGACGGGGGCGAACCGGCTCGCGCATCGAGCATCGAAATGCTCACTTCACGCCGCGAAAACGCACCGTAGAGCACCGGAAAGTAGCCGATCACAACCGCTACAAACCCCAGCCCCATGCCGGACTCCACTACCAGGAGCTCGCGGATATGCCGTGCCCGCGGAACCACGTCCCCCAGCCCAAGCGTGAACAGTGTGGTGCCGCTGACGTAGAGATCAGACCGCAGATCCGGGTGGCCACCAGCAAGCGAGTCTGTTAGCGGCGAGCCCCCGGCCCAGTAGCAAAGCCCGAAGCCCACCAGCAGTCCAAGCGCCCACAACGCAATCAGAAGGACCAGCGACAAGGGCCCATAGACGGCGAGCATCGTCTCGCGCCTCCGCGCGCCCCGGATGAATCGGGATGCCCAGCACCACGGCGTCCAGGTCGCGACATAGAACAGCCGTGTCAGCCGAAACTTACCGATCGCGCGCCGCGGCATGATCACCGTCTCAAATGCATCAAGCAGTACGAGGAGGATGAGGAGCACGCCAAGACAGCCAGCCAGGATTGCCATGGTCCCAGAGAAGCAGTGTCCCGGGCGGGAGTCAAGCCTTTGCTCGTAAACTCGAGGGAGGAGAAGCGCGTGGGTGATCTTGGACGACTGCTGCTTGGCCTTGGCTTTGTGTTGCTGCTCGTGGGGGCGGTGCTGATCCTGGGCGGCCGTCTGGGCTTTCCACTTGGACGGCTGCCGGGAGACCTGCACTGGCGTGGGCGCAACAGCGAGGTCTTTGTGCCACTCGGGACGTGCCTGGTCTTGAGCCTCCTGATCTCGCTCCTGCTCGCGCTCGTCCGTCACCTGCGCCGTTAGCAGAACCGCCCGGTCCCCGTTAGACTTGGGACATGCCGGCCCCGGATCGAGTTCCTCACACGCGCCAGACGCCCGGGCCTCCGGATGCAAACACCCCCGCCGGGCAGAATCAGCTGGGCTTTCTTTTTGAAGAGCCCGCGGAGAAGAGGCAGCTGGCTGCACCTCAACCGACGCCGCCGGCTCCCCTCGCGCCGGCAAAGCGCGCCCGCTCCGCCCCCGACACCCTGCCGGCCTGGGCGCGTGCAGCCATGCCCCTGCCGAAGGCTCCAGAGCCGTCTGAAGGTGACGTTGACGAAACGCCCTCACGCCGCGTCTGGCGCGTCGCGGATCTGGTCAGCGAAGTGCGGGATCACATCGAGGGCGCCTACCCTGACCTGTGGGTTCGCGGCGAGATCTCGAACCTGCGCGCTGCCCCGTCGGGGCACATGTACTTCACGCTCAAGGATGGCGAAGCACAGCTGCCGGCCGTGCTCTTCCGCAAGCAGGCACAGACGCTGCGCTTCCGTCCGGAAGACGGTCTCGAGATTCTGCTGCGTGGGCGCGTCTCGGTTTACGAGCAGCGCGGACAAATGCAGCTCATCGCGGAATATATGGAGCCGGTCGGCGCAGGCTCGCTGCAGGTTGCATTTGAACAATTGAAGAAACGCCTCGACGCGGAAGGCCTGTTTGCGATCGACCGCAAGCGGACGCTGCCTGCCTACCCGCACTGCGTCGGCATCGTGACCTCGCCGAGCGGTGCGGTGATCCGCGACTTTCTCAACGTTGCCAACCGCCGCCACGCGGCGCTCGATGTACTTCTCTACCCCGCGACGGTGCAGGGCGAGGCAGCCGCAGGGGAGATCGCTGCGGGCATCGCCTGGTTCAATCGCGCACGCAACGTGGATGTGATCGTGATCGCACGCGGTGGGGGATCGCTCGAAGATCTTGCGCCATTCAACAGTGAGCGCGTGGCGCGCGCAATCGCAGCCTCCACGCTACCGGTGGTTTCGGCGGTCGGGCATGAGACCGACTTCACCATCGCTGACTTTGTCGCCGACCTGCGGGCACCCACGCCTTCAGCTGCCGCCGAGTTGATTACCGCCGCGCAGCACCGTATCGAGGAACACATCGACTCGCTGCAGCAGCGTCTGGAGCGGGCCACGCGTTACATGGTTGCGCTCGCCCACAAGCGGCTCGGAGCGCAATCCATCGCGACCAGTTTCGCGCGGCTGCGGGACAGCCTCGGGCGCCGGGAGCAGCGCCTCGATGAGCAGAGCTTCCGCCTTGAACGCGCACAGCGAGCAGCACTGGGCAGGGCTTCTGACGCGCTGCGTTCCCTCACCGCAGCCCTGATGCAGCAGGATGCGTCGTACCGGCTCAGGGTCATGCGCGAGCGTTCTGCCGGGCTCGCACTGCGCCTGGAGCGTGCCGGCGCCAGCCTTGTTGCCGTGTCACTGGCGCGTCACGCAGCGGTGGCTGACAGGCTTACGCGCTACCAGCCGACGCAGTCGTTACTTCGCGTGCAGCGCCACCAGGACACACTCCATCAGCGCCTGTGTCGCGCCGTCGCGGCACAGCTTCGGGAGGCGCAACAGCACGAGGTGCGCGTCACGGGAGCCCTCAACTCGCTCTCTCCGATGGCCGTGCTCGCACGAGGCTACGCCCTGGTATTCACCGACGCAGGCACCCTGGTGACCCGGGCAGAGGCAACAGAACGCGGAGAGCAGGTGCACGTGCAGCTTGCGCACGGCGCGGTGCGCGCGACCATCACCGCTCGCGACTCAGACATTTAGTACAGGAGCAGTGACAGATCGCATGAGACAGCTTTTCGGAACCGACGGCATCCGCGCCATTGCGGGCCAAGCTCCCCTGGATGCCGCAACAATCTTTGCAGTTGGCGTTGCACTCGCCCACACGCTTAAAGCGAAACACCCTGTTGCCCGCGTGCTGCTGGGCATGGACACCCGCGAAAGCGGCCCCTGGATCGCGCGCCTCTTGCACGCCGGCCTTGTGGCTGGCGGGGCCACGCTGAGCAACGCAGGCGTGATCACCACACCCGCTATCGCGTATCTCACGCGCAAGTTCGGCTTTGCTGCAGGCGTGGTCATCTCGGCCTCGCATAATCCATGGCAGGATAACGGAATCAAGATTTTCGGCGATGACGGTTACAAGTTGCCGGACGCGCTGGAGCTCTCGATTGAGAAGGAGATCTTCGCGCGACTCGAAGAGAAAGCGGCCGCGTCCGAGTCGGCTCTGCCACCAGCCGACGCCGTCTATCGGCATGACTACGAAGCCTTCTTGCTCGGCGCAGTCCCCGGGCTCGCACTCGACGGCATGCACATCGTGCTCGACTGTGCCAACGGCGCCGCCTCGGCGATCGCGCCGGAGCTCTTCGCGAAACTCGGTGGCCGCGTCGATCTGACCCACGCTTCGCCCAATGGCGAGAACATCAACGCCGGGTGTGGTGCGCTGCACCCGGAGATCGTCGCACGCGAAGCACAGGAGCGTGGCGCAACACTCGGCATTACGCTTGACGGCGATGCCGATCGTTCGCTCTTCTCCGACGGGCATGGCCGCGTGATGAATGGTGATGCTGTGCTGCTCGTGGCAGCGCGGGCCCTGCAGGCAACAGGCAAACTCGCCGGCGATGTTGTGGTCGCAACAACCATGTCCAACATGGGACTGGAGGCAGCACTTGGTCGCAGCGGCATCCGCATGTTGCGCGCGCCGGTCGGCGACAAGTATGTGCTCGAGATGATGCAAAAGAACGCGGCGTCGCTTGGCGGCGAGCAGTCCGGTCACATCCTCTTCCCGCATCTCGCGACGACTGGCGACGGCCTTCTCACCTCCCTCGTACTGCTCGACATTCTTGCGCAGAGCGGTAAACGCATCGAGGAACTGGTCAGCGACCTCGAGACTTTCCCACAGATCATCCTGAACGTGAAAGTACGGGAAAAGAAGCCGCTTGACGCTATCGCGAGCGTAGCGCTCGCGATTCGCGATGCAGAAGAGGATCTCGAAGGCAACGGCCGGGTGGTCATCCGCTACTCCGGTACCGAGGCACTCGCACGGGTGATGATCGAGGCAGAATCCGAAGCGCTGATGCAACGCCACGCCGAGCAGATCGCCAACGCGATCCGCTCAGAGCTTGGTGCGTAGAGCGCGATCTGCGACAGTTACAGATCGCGCCAGTTTAGCCCGAGCTCGGCATCAGCCACGATCGGGACGCTGAGCTCGATCACGTTCTCCATCTCGTGCTTGACCATGGTGCGGATCTCCTCCGCCTCGTGCTCGGGCACATCGAAGAGCAGTTCGTCATGCACCTGCAGCGTCATGCGTGTCTTGCGCTTCTCGTCGATGAGCCGCTTGTCGATGCGGATCATTGCAATCTTGATAAGGTCCGCCGCGGTTCCCTGCAGCGGTGTATTCACCGCGGTGCGCTCGGCAAAACCGCGCAGGTTCGCATTGCGGCTCTGGATATCCGGGATAGGCCGGGATCGTCCGAAGAGCGTACGTACCCGCTGCTCTGCGCGTGTCTCCTCCAGCACGCGATCGATGTACGTGCGGACGCCGGCATACCGCTCGAAGTAGCGATCGATGTAGCTACGTGCTTCCTTCTGGTCGATGTTGAGATTCGCCGCGAGTCCGAACGGCGAGATCCCGTAAACGATGCCGAAGTTTACTGCCTTCGCCCGGTTGCGCGTCTCCTTGCTCATCTCGGACGCTGGCACGCCGAAGACCTCGCTCGCCGTCAGCGTGTGGATGTCTTCGTTATTGCGATACGCATGCAGGAGCAATGGGTCCTGCGAGAAGTGCGCCATCAGCCGCAGCTCGATCTGCGAGTAATCCGCGGAAAGCAGCAGGTGTCCCGGCGCTGCAATAAACGCGGCGCGAATCTCGCGGCCGAGCTCGGTTTTGATTGGAATGTTCTGGAGGTTGGGGTTGGTTGAGGAAAGCCGGCCTGTCGCCGTACCTACCTGGTTGAAGGTCGTATGCACGCGCCCATCTGCATCGGCGAGCAGCGGGAGTGAGTCGACATAGTTCGACTTCAACTTCGCCAGCTGCCGATACTCGAGCACCATGCGTGGCACCGCGTTGTGCTCTGCGAGCTCCTCGAGAATGTCCTGCGCTGTCGAGATGACCTTGCCCTTGCCATACTTCAGCGGTTTCGGCAGCTCCATCTTGTTGAACAGCACGTCGCCAAGCTGCTTTGGCGAGTTGATGTTGAAGCGATGGCCCGACTCTGCATAAATCTCCTCGCTCACACGCGCCATCTCGCTCGTCAGCTTCTGATCCATGTCACGAAGGACGCCCAAATCAACGCGAACACCGACATGCTCCATTCGCAACAACACGGGCACCAGGGGGAGGTCGATCGTTTCATAGATCTTCGTGAGCTCCGCCTTCTCGACGTCGTCACGCAGCAAGGCGCCCAGTGTGTGGATTGCGTGCGCAGCTTCCGGCAACGTCTCGTCACCGTTTGCCTGCAGTGGCCGTGGGCTGAAGCGCGCCGCAACGTCAGAAAGGCGGTGCGTCGAGTGCGTCGGGTTGACCAGGTATGAGAACAGCATCAGGTCGTCGTCCGCGCCACGCAGCGTGATGCCGTGCGCTTCAAGCTCGCGCAGCGTTCCTTTGAGATCGTGCACCTGCTTCGGCACACTCGCGTCTTCGAGCAGCTCTCGAACCTCGTCCACGTCAAGCAGCAGTGCCTGCCCTGCTGCCGCGGCCACACCGCAGCGCAGTCGCCGCGGAGCTGCCACAGCGGGGGCCGGGTCTGTCACCGTGGCCGTGGCAGAAAAGTCGAACATCATGGTGCGCAGCTCGGGCTCCCGCTCCTCGGCAGCCTCCGTCTCTTTTTCGCTGACCTGTTCGGAGACCTGCTCCAACTCGCTGGCTTCCACCGCAAACGCGAACCCACTTTCGCGCGCAGCGGACCTGAAGGCCGCGATCTGTTCCACCGACGGTTGCAGGAGGTAATTCACCGGAACAGCCTGCGCCTCTGGTGCCAGTTCCTTAAGCAGGGTCGTAAACTCCAGCTCAGAGAAGAGTGCTCGGCATGCTGCGAGGTCTGGCGTGGTCGTCCGCATGCGATCAAGCTCCAGCGCGACCGGCACCTCCGTGTGGATCGTCACCAGCTCCTTCGAGAGAAGCACCGCATCGCGATTGTTCTCAAGCGATTCGCGATACGTTTTGCGCTTTACCTCCGCCGCACGATCAAGTGCCGCTTCGACCGAGCCGAACTGCTGGATCAGGTCCACCGATCCCTTATCGCCGATCCCCGGTGCCCCCGGAATATTGTCGATCGCATCGCCACGCAGCGCCATCACGTCAACCACGCGCTCGGGTGGCACACCCAGCGTCTCCTCCACTTTCGCGCGATCGAGGATGAGGTTGTCTTTCATCGGGTTGAGCACCTTTACGTAATCGTTCACCAGCTGCAGCATGTCCTTGTCGCTCGAAACAATGAACGCCGGAATCTCCTGCTCCGCTGCGCGTGCCGTCAAGGTACCGATCACGTCGTCTGCTTCAAACCCCTCGTGCTGCAGGATGGGAATATGAAACGCCTCGAGCGCGCGACGAATGTACGGGAGTTGCTGGGCGAGATCTGCCGGCATCGCCTCGCGATTTGCCTTGTAGCCACCGTAGTCAACGTCATCAAAAACCTGAGTCTTGATGTTCCACTTGCGGATGGTTTTCATGGTGCTCGCACGCTCATCGCGGAATACCGGCGAGCTCACGTCGAACACTGCCGCGAAATACTCCGGGGAGAAATCCCGCCGCAGCTTGTTGATCATATTTACGAACACGTACGTCGCCGCCGTGGGCACACCGGTCCGCGTCGACATGGGCCTCTGCCGCTGCATGACGTGGTACGCGCGGAAGATAAACGACATCGTGTCGAGCAGGAAAACTGGCGGTTTGCTGGCGGTTTCTGAGGGGCTCACAGCTTCAAGTCTAATCGCTTCCCGCGGGGCGAAACAGCCGGCTTTCAGCTGAGAAACATACAGTCGCCGTATGAGAAAAAGCGGTATCGCTCGACAACCGCGTGACGGTATGCCGCGAGCACAGGGTCGCGTCCAGCGAAGGCGCACACCAGCATCAACAGCGTGCTCTGCGGCAGGTGAAAGTTCGTCAGGAGCCCGCGCACCACGCGGAAAGGAGCGCCCGGGGACAGGAAAATACCCGTCGACCCTGAGTGTGCCTCGAGGGGTCGCCCATCGGCGACAGAAGCACAATGCTCCAGCGTGCGCACCGTCGTGGTACCCGCCGCAATGACTCGACGCCCTTCTGCGAGCGCCCGGTTGACTGCAGCCGCCGTGCTTCCAGGCAGCGTATAGCGCTCGCGATGCAGCCGGATCGCCGCAACCTCGTCGACACGCACCGGCTGAAACGTGCCCAGCCCCACATGCAGCGTGACGTAGCCGAGTTCCACACCGCGCTCACGGATGGCATCGAGCACCTCTGGCGTGAAGTGTAGCCCGGCAGTTGGCGCTGCGACTGAGCCACGCTCCTCGGCATACACCGTCTGGTAGCGCTCGCGATCCGCCGGTGTGCTCAGGCTGCCTGAGCGGCGAATATAGGGCGGCAGCGGCATCTGCCCAAGCGCATCGAGCGCTGCATAGAAGTCTCCAACGGGAGCGAAACGCAACACGCGCTCACCAAACTCACCATGCGCGATGACCTCTGCCTCGAGCACCGGCTCGCCCTCGTATGGGAATCGCAGCCGCTCGCCCACCTGCACCTTGCGCCCCGGTCGCACGAGCGCACCCCACTCGCGCGGCGCTTGCTCTTCTGTGAGCAAGACCTCGATGCGTGCCGGAGGCTGCCCAGGTTGCCCCGACGCGCCGAGACGACGACCAAAGAGACGCGCCGGCAACACGCGGCTGCTGTTCAACACCAGCAGGTCCCCCTCGCGCAGCAGCCCAGGCAGGTCAACAAAACGCCGATCTGCAAACGCGCCGGTGGCACGATCGACCGTAAGCATCCGCGCACCGGAGCGCTCTTCCGGCGGAGCCTGCGCGATCAGCTCCTCCGGAAGATCGAAGTCATAGTCTTTGACCAGAGGAGCAGGATTGGTATCGTTCATCGTCCCGAACTTTCCGCCTGGATTCGGGCACGCTCGAGTGCAGCATCGAGCGCTTGGCGCGCCTCTTCAAGCGCTTCCGCTCCCGCGCCCGGAGGCGGAGCAGGCACACTCCGCGCCCAGCTCACGACCACCCGGCTGAATGGTTGCGGAATGACGAAGTGGTCCCATGAACGCAATCTCCAGGCACGCTCTGCGTGCAGATGGAAGCAACCGACTGGCTCGCCGGTCCGCTGTGCAAGCTTCACCGGCCCGAGCTTTGCCTGGTGCAGCGGACCCCGTGGTCCATCCGCGGTAAAGATCGCGAGCCCTCCCGAGACGACCTCCTGCCGGAGTGCCAGCAGCCCGGCGACCGCGCCGCGCGAACTGGAACCACGCGCGCTGCGGAATCCAAGCAGCCCCAGCGTCCGCGCGATCAGCTCGCCATCGAACGAGCGGCTGATCAGGATGCATGCGTTGTACTTGCGGAAGTACCAGCCCGCGCTGAAGGTGCACTGGTGCCAGAAACAGTAGATGCCGCGTGCCGGCAGCGGCGCCGGCGCAGCGCCTTGTTCCGCGATCACGCGAAAGCGCAGCGTAGCGCCGATGGCCGCGATCCACAATGCGATCGCACGCGAGGCGAGCGCAAGCAGGAGGCGATCCGCTATCGAGAACGCCCGCACATCCGGCTTACGCTCGCGGGCGGCGCCAGCGCTTGCGCGGTTCTCCAGATCGATCGTCGGTTCCACGATTCCAGTGTAAGTCGCCGAGCGCAGGAGCAGCCCTCGCAAATCCTTCGCTGCGCACAGGGTGAGCCTCAATCAGCTGCTGCGCACCCAGTGCAGCAGCTCCGGCAGGGTGGCGCGCTTGCCGTACATCAGAATGCCGATGCGGTAGATGCGCGCAGCCACCCAGGTGATCAGCAGAATCGAAACCAGGAGCAGCCCGATCGACACCAGGATCTGCCACAAGGGCGGTTGCTGCGCGCAGATCCGCAGGTACATCACGATCGGTGCAAACGGCGGGATCATCGACATGGTCACCGCCATCACGGAACCGGGGTCCGCGAGCACAGAGTTCATCAGAAGCACCGAAACCATCAGCGGCGCGACGATGATGAAGGAGAACTGCTGCAGCTCCTGCTCCGCGCCTACAAACGCGCCAATGGCCGCGCTGATGCTGCTGTAAAAGAGGTAGCCAAGCACGAAGTAGATCACAAAGTAGACGATCTGCTCGGGTCGCAACCCAAGCGAGCCAAGCCCATGGAGCCCGTAGGTCGTCGCAAGGCTCGTCCCCGTGATCAGCGCCAGCAGCACAAACCAGATTGTGACCTGCGTCAGCCCAACAGCACCCACGCCGACCAGTTTTCCCAGCATCAGCGAGTCTGCCCGCGCGGCGGACAATAGCACCTCGTAGATACGCGAACTCTTCTCCTGCACCACGGAACGCGCTACGTTCATGCCGTACAACAACACCACGATGTACATCAGCATGACGAGCACGTAGGCGCCGCTGAAGCTGCGCTTGCTGTCCGAGGTCACCGCACTGCCATGGTTCAGCTGCTTGGTTTCGACCTCGACCTTCTGGAGCAGGCGCGTAGCCTCTGCCTCCGGGATGCCGCGGCGGAGCATTGCTTCGTGGGTTGTGGCGCGGCCGAGTGCGCTTGCGAGCAGGGAGCTTGTGCTGATGTCAGCCGAGGATCCGGAAACAAAGGTGGCTTCCGGCACCGCGCTGCCGGTGCCGGAATGGAGCAGCAGATACCCATTCAGCTCCTTGCTCTCGATCCGCCGGTTCAGTGCCACCTCCACGCCGGCGCCAGCGGGGCTCACCACCTCGGTCTGCTTCACGCCATGCTCGTCGTCGGCCAGCTCGTGACTCACGGCTGTGGCCAGTGCCCGATCATCCGAAACAATGGCGATCCGCTGGTTCTCGCTTGCATGCATCGCAAGCAGCACGGAACCGCCCAGCACGCCGCCGAGAAACAGCGGCGTCAGCAGGGTAACCAGCAGAAAGGAACGGGTGCGCACCCGCTCCATATACTCGCGCACGGCTACCAGCCATGCCTGCTGCACCATCAGCGACGCTTCACTCGCGTCATGCGTTCCGCTAGGCATTGACGCGCCCTCCTACCGTGCGGACGAAGATCTCTTCGAGCGAAGGCTCCTGCACCTCCCAGTGGGTGACTGCCGCTCCACCAGCCAGGATCTGTCGCAACAACTGTTGCACATCGGCGCCCGGCTTCAGCCGCAGCTCGGCATGGTTCGTGAAGACCTTCGACTCCGCGAGCGCCCCGCGGATCGCCGGCTCCTCGAGCAGCAGCCCCAACGGATGCTCCGTCGCGAGCAGTACCCGCTCCCGCGGGTAGCGGGCTTTCACCTCGCGCATGCTTCCCTCCAGCACGACGCGTCCTCCATGCACCAGCGCAATCGCGTCGCACAGCTTCTCGACCTGGTCCATCCGGTGCGTGGAGAAGAGCACAGCGCGCCCTTCGTTCTTGAGCTCGACCAGCGTCTCTTCGAGCAGGCGCGCATTTACCGGGTCGAGCCCCGAAAACGGTTCGTCCATGATGATCAGCTCGGGCTCGTGCAGCAGTGTCGCAATGAACTGGATCTTCTGCTGCATGCCTTTCGAGAGTTCCTCTGTTTTCTTTGGCAGCGACTCCGCTATATCCAGTCGGTTTGCCCAGCGAAGTGTGCGGCTCTCCACATCGCGGCGCGAGAGCCCGTGCAGCTGCCCCATGAAGTGGAGTTGGTCGCGCACGACCATCTTGCGATAGAGGCCACGCTCCTCCGGGAGGTAGCCCACACGACGCAGGCTTGTTCGCGCGAAAGGCCTGCCGAAGAGCGAGACCGTGCCACTGTCCGGCAGAGTGATGCCCGTCATCATCCGGATCGACGACGTCTTGCCCGCGCCATTTGGCCCGAGCAGCCCGAACATGGTTCCGGGTGCGATGCTCAGCGAGAGTGCGTCCACAGCGACCTTGCTCCCAAAGCTCTTCCGGATCTCGTGTAACGCAACAAGAGGCGCGGCGGAGGCGGCAGGCAGTGTCATCAGCGAGGACCTTGTACTCAGAAGTGGCGCTCAGTGTAGCAAGGGTTTTCCCTTCCACGCCAACAATCCACCGTCGTTGCCCGGCAGGGAAAGCACGCGGCGCTGCGGTACGATCGGACTTGGAATGCCTCTCTCCCTTGAAACCCAGGTGCAGTACGTCCGAGGGATCGGTCCGCGTATCGGCGAGTCGCTCAAGGCCAAGGGCATCGAGACCGTCGAAGACCTGCTCCACCGGCTCCCTTTTCGCTACGAAGACCGTCTCCACCCCGTGCTTTTCTCGGAGCTGAAACCGGGTGAAATGGCAAGCGTCATCGGGCAGGTCCGGGGCAGCTCGCTCCTGCAGACCCGGCGTATGCCGATCTTTGAGCTCGTCGTCGGGCAAAACCTGCAGACGCTCAAGTGCATGTGGTTCCACGGGGCGTACCTCAAGGACAAGTACCAGGCGGGACAGTGGGTCGTCGTCTACGGCAAGGTTGAGGCCTCCCGCAGCAGCAACGGCTACAAAATGATCCAGCCTCAGGTCGAGCTTCTCCCGGAGAAGGCGCACGGGGTTGAGGGCGATGATGGCGAGCTTCTCGAAGTGGGCCGGATCACACCAATCTATGAATCGCTCGGCGGCAATCGGCTGCACACCCGCTGGCTTCGGCGCGTCCTGCACACCGTCCTGACGGAGCTTGGCGATGCCGTCCCGGAGACGCTTCCGGTGCAATTGCTCGCGCGGCTGGGCCTGCCCGGACGCGCACGGGCGCTGCGCGAGGTTCACTTTCCACCAGCCGGCACCCCGATGACCATGCTTGCGGGCGCGCGAACCCCGGCACAGCAGCGGCTCATCTTTGAAGAGCTTTTTTTTCTGGAGCTCGGTCTCGAACTCAAGCGGCGGAAGGCGCGGGAACAAACGGGCATCCCCTTCGAGACCGGCGACACCGTCCGCAAGGCACTGCGCAACGTGCTCCCCTTCCACCCGACCGCAGCGCAAAAGCAGTCGCTGGCTGAGATCGCGGCAGATATGCGCAAACCTGCTCCCATGCGCCGGCTCCTGCAGGGCGACGTCGGTTCCGGCAAAACGATCGTCGCGGTGCAGGCGATGCTGATCGCGATAGAAAACGGCTACCAGGCGGCCCTGATGGCGCCAACGGAGATCCTCGCAACCCAGCACTACCTTGCCGCCCGCAAGCTGCTCGAGCGGGCAGGCGAGCAGAGCGGCCGCACCTACCGGCTGGTCCTGCTGACCGGCTCGCTCGACCCCGCGCAGAAGCGCTGGAACCGCCAGCGCATCGCCGATGGCACAGCTGAGCTCATCATCGGCACCCACGCCCTGATCGAAGACAAGGTCGAGTTCGCGAAGCTCGGGCTCGTGGTCGTGGACGAGCAGCACCGCTTTGGCGTCCTGCAGCGCTTCCGCCTGATGAAGAAGCCGGGCGCTGCGGAGCCCGACCTCCTGGCGATGACGGCAACGCCGATCCCCCGGACGCTTGCGCTTACACTGTATGGCGATCTCGAGGTCAGCGTGCTCAACGAGCTGCCGCCGGGCCGCACACCGATCGTCACCCGGCAGGTGCCGGACGAGCGCGCCGAGGAGGTGTGGGAGTTCCTGCGGCGAGAGGCCTCGCGAGGCCACCAGGCCTACATCGTCTACCCCGTCATCGAAGGTCCGAAAGACGACCAGCCCGAGCTCGACTTTGCCGGAGATCCGGCCGAGACGACCGAGGCCTTGGTGAAGACCCCAGCCAAGGCAGCCAAGAAGACCCGCGCCCAGACAGCAACGCTCTTCTCCGGCCTGGCCGAGCCTGCCCCGAAAACCACCAGGAAGGCGGCTGCAGCGGGAAGCGAGAGCAAGAGCAATCTGAAGTCCGCGACCGAGATGTACGAGGAGCTGCGCCACGGCCCGCTGCATGGTCTACGGCTCGGTCTCCTGCACGGCCGGCTTCCCGCGGACGACAAGGAAGTGATCATGCGCCGGTTCGCGCGGGGCGAGATCGACGTGCTGGTGGCGACCACGGTCATCGAGGTCGGGGTCGACGTTCCCAACGCAACGACCATGGTGATCGAGCATGCCGAGCGCTTTGGGCTGGCGCAGATGCACCAGTTGCGCGGCCGGGTCGGTCGCGGTTCAGCCAAGTCCTGCTGCATCCTGATGACCGGGGGCCGGGTCTCCGAGGCCTCGGGCGAACGGCTCGCCGCGATGGTGCGCACCCAGGACGGCTTTGAGCTCGCCGAGCTCGATCTCGAGCTGCGCGGCCCGGGTGAGTTCTTCGGCACCCGCCAGTCCGGCCTTCCGGACTTCCGCGTCGCAAGCCTCGTCCGTGACCGCTCGCTGCTCGATCAGGCCAAGGCCGAGGCCCAGCGCTTCGCAGGCGAGCCCGACGCCGAGGCCACACAGGAAGAGAAAGCCGCCGTATGGTCCTCGCTTCGCGAGGCCTGGCAGCGCCGCTACGGCCTCGTCAACGCGGGCTAGCCTGCTACCCCCATCAACCGCAACTTCCCCAGGAACTTTGCAGCGGCGCTTCCGGCATAAGCCGTCAGCTGGATGCGCGCATAGCTGTCCGCCTCCCCAGGCGGAAGCGCGTGGCTGCAGTGGCACAGCTCGGCGAGCTGGCGATGGGTATTCAGGTCCAGCTCCAGGCCGGCTGCCAGCAACGCTCCATAGACCTCCATCGAACGCCGTCGTTGGAACATGAACTCAAGGTCTGCGCAGCTTTCGCTCACCCGGCTGCCCCCGCGTATCGTGCCGCCAAGCGCGACCACTTCGGCACCAAGCAGTTGCAGTGCTGCACCGGGAGCCGTTGGCGCTGTGGCACTCAAGACCAGGCTGCGTTCGACTTCATGCCAGCGACGCGGCGTGCCGGGAACAACGGGAGAGACAGAATGGGAGAGAACGGAATCAGTCGCCATGCCCGCTTTATCGGTCTGCGGAGGCAACACAGCAGACCGACCGCCTTCACTAAGCGTTGTTTGCTTCCAAATCGGACAGCCGGGTCACTATCGTGCGTTTTCGGGAACGGCCGCTCACGGTAGCATGGGCTCCAGTGGTGACTGGCCTCGGAATCGATCTCGCTGAAGTGGCACGGATCCAGGCGTCGCTGGACCGTTACGGCTCACGCTTTCTCGGCCGCGTCTACTCACCCCGGGAGCAGGGCTACTGCATGAGCCGCCGGAACCCCGCGCAACACCTCGCCGCTCGCTTCGCCGCCAAGGAGGCCGCAGCCAAGGCCCTTGGCACCGGCATCAGCCGAGGAGTGGGGTGGCATGACTTTGAAGTGACCCGGGAACCTGGCGAGCCGCCCGGTCTGCTGCTCTCCGGACGCGCCGAAAGCCTGGCCGCAGACAGGGGAGTGCTTCGGATTTCGCTCTCCCTGTCCCACACAGACGTCCATGCAACGGCGATCGTGATTTTTGAGGGAGACACGCCGCCCTAGCCGCTGTTGATGAACCTGCAACAAAACAAGGTCCCGCAACATCCAAGTGGGGACTGCAGCAGGGGCTCCTCCATGATTCAAAGGGAGTTCGGGCCGCAAAGAGTAGGTCTCACCGCAACAAGGCCACCCGGCGGCCCCCAGACGTCCGGCAACGCCACGAGCGCGCAAGAGGGTAACGAGGGAGTCTGTGCCGAGTCAGCAGGAAGTACATTGGTCGCAACTGAAGGTGGGTGTGCTGGTTTTTGCCGCGCTCGTGGCACTCACAGCGCTGGTCTTTCTGATGTCCGGAAGCACAGGCGGCATCTTCTCGAAGAAACTCACGGTCCGGTCCTATTTCGAGGACTCCGCGGGCCTCAAGGTTGGCGGTCCGGTCAACCTCGAAGGCGTCACGATCGGCTCGGTTAAGGCGATCCAGATCGCGCCGGAGCGCAAGCTGACCCCGGTTGAAGTGATCATGAAGATCTCGGGCAAATACGCTGCGAACGTCCGTCAGGACTCCCAGGCGAGCCTCGAGACCATCGGCGTGCTCGGCGACACGGTCGTGAACATCAACAGCAAGGCCGCGCAGAAGCCTCCGATCGCCAACAATGGCGAGCTGCCGACCAATGAGAGTCCGTCACTCAGCGACGTCATCAAGTCCAGCCAGGGCACCATCGAACAGGTCAACACCATCCTGGCGAAGGTCGATAACCTGGTCGATTCGCTGAACACCGGCCGTGGCTCTATCGGCCAGCTGATCAACAACCCGGATCTGTACAACAAGGCTGTGTCGACTGTGAACCAGCTGCAGGGCCTGGTCACCCAGATCTCCAGCGGCAAGGGCTCCATCGGCAAGCTCATCACCGATGACACGCTTTACACCCGGGCGAATGACGCGATCTCGCACCTGGATTCGGTCACCGCGGAGATTGACTCCGGCCAGGGCTCGATTGGCAAGCTCATCAAGGACCCGACGCTCTACAACAACCTTCAGCAGTCCACTGCCAACCTGAACCAACTGCTTGCCGATGTGAATGCCGGGAAGGGTGGCCTTGGCCTGATCGCCAAGGACCCACAGTTTGCGAGCAAGCTGAACGACACCGTTACCCGCCTGGACTCGATCCTCTCGCGCGCCGATAACGGCGAAGGAACGCTGGGCCAGCTTGTACGCAATCCCTCGCTGTACAACCACGCAGATGACATGCTCGGCAATGCCAACCACCTCGTAACCGCCATTCGCGAGAACCCGAAGCAATACCTGACGTTCCACGTCAAGATCTTCTAGGCGAGATCGTTCACCTGGCCGGGCAATGTGTCGTTGTGCTCCTAGACGACTCGCGTGTTGGATGGATGCCCATCGGAACAGCGCCTGGTGCCAGCAGCAGGTGCGGCAAGCAAAGCCCTTGGGTCCCGGAACCGATTAATGGTAGGTTCATTTCGAGAATCGGAGTGAACCTACGCATGTTTCTGCGCTCTTCCCTGCTCGCCAGCATTCCTTTGAGTCTCCTGCTCGCCTCGGCCGCGCCTGCCCAGCAGTTCGCCCCCGACACCCGGAAGGATGCTGCCCCCGCGCCGCCCAGGGCGATGCGCACCTTCGACGTCTCCTCGATCGACAAAACAGCAGACCCGTGTACGAACTTCTACCAGTACACCTGCGGCAACTGGAAAAAGCACAACCCGATTCCGCCGGACCAGGCGGATTGGGTCTCCTTCTCGATCCTCGATGAGCGTAACCAGTACCTGCTCTACAAAGAGCTCGAAACCGCGGCCGAAGACCCGAAGACCCCGCTTCAAAAGCAGTACGGCACCTACTTTGCCGCTTGCATGGACACGGCCGCGATCGATGCCAGGGGTGCTCGCCCGATCGAGCCATCGCTCCAGGCGATCGCGGCACTCTCCGGCAAGCAGGGCATCGCCGGCCTGCTCGGCAACACCCGGTATGACGTCGGCGGCTTCGTCGACTTCGAGCCGGAACCTGACCAGAAAGACGCCTCGCACTACATCGCGATGGTCTCGCAGGGCGGCCTGTCACTGCCTGACCGCGACTACTATCTCAGCCAGGACGCCCATATGGTGGAGATCCGGGCGAAGTACCACGACTACATCGTGACCCTGATGAAGCTCGCCGGCGACACCCCAGAGCAGGCAGCCCGGGTCGCCGACGACGTGATGCGGATTGAGATCGCGCTCGCCAGGGCGAGCCTCCCTCGCGAGGAGATGCGTAATCCCGACAACGTCTACCACCCGGTTCCGGTCCCGGAGCTCGTTGCGATGACCCCGGACTTCCAGTGGACCGCCCTGTTCCAGGAGTCGGGCGCACCGCCGTTCCAGCGAGTCAATGTCGCCGAGCCCAGCTTCTTCAAGGCCATGGACAGCCTCGTCGCATCCGAGCCGCTGCCGGCGCTCCAGAACTACCTGCGCTTCCAGACGGTCAATGGCTCCGCCCAGCGGCTCTCCCAACCTTTCGATGAAGCGCACTTCCAGTTCTTTGGCAAAGTGCTGAGTGGGCAGGATGAAGAAGAGGCCCGCTGGAAGCGCTGCACCGCGAGCACGGACGGCGCGCTCGGCGAGGCGGTCGGCCAGGACTGGGTGCGTGAGAACTTTCCACCCGCAGCCAAGCAGAACATGGAGATGCTCGTCGCGAACCTGAAGGACGCGCTGCACGACGACATCGCCGGGCTGCCCTGGATGTCAGACGCGACGAAACGGGAGGCCGAGCTGAAGCTGAGCGAGTTCCGGCAGAAGATCGGCTACCCCGACAAGTGGCGCGACTACGCTGCCGTCACGGTCCAGAAGGACGACTGGTTCGGCGACTCGCACCGGGCGGGCATCTTCAACAACGATTTCTATCTCCACCACATCGGCAAGCCCGTGGACGAGAGTGAGTGGGGCATGACACCACCCACCGTCAACGCCTACTACAACGGCTCCATGAACGACATCAACTTCCCTGCTGGCATCCTGCAGCCACCCTTTTATGACTTCTCGAAGGATCCGGCGGTGAACTACGGCGGCATCGGCGCCGTGATCGGTCACGAGATGACCCACGGCTTCGATGACGAGGGATCGCGCTTTGATGGGAAGGGAAACAAGCGCGACTGGTTCACCGCGGAGGACAGGCAGAAGTTCACCGAGCACACAGACTGTGAGGTCAAGGAGTACAGCAGCTTCTCGCCGGTTGCCGGTGAGCACCTGAACGGCAAGCTGACGCTCGGCGAAAACACTGCTGATAATGGCGGGATCCGCATCGCCTACCAGGCGCTGCAAAAGGTGCTCGCGAGCGAGCCCGCCCGCGAGCGCACCCAGAAGATCGACGGCTACACCCCGGATCAGCGCTTCTTTATCGCCTTCGGTCAGATCTGGTGCGAGAACGCGCGACCGGATTACGCCCGGCAGGCCGTCAAGGTGGACCCGCACTCGCCTGGTGAGTTCCGGACCAACGGCGTGGTGCAGAACTTCACGGCGTTCGGACAGGCCTTCGGCTGCCACACCGGTCAGCCCATGATGCCCGCGACCACCTGCCACGTCTGGTAAGCCCAGGGTGGTCGTCGCGACGATGGAGGGCGCGCCTGCCATCCTGAACACAGCTCAGGATTCCCGGGCGCCCTGAGCTGAGCGGGGCGGGGGGCGAGCCGCAAATCCTTCGCTGCGCTTAGGAGGACCTGTCTCGCTGCGCGGAGGCTGACCCTGTCTCTTCTGCAGCTACAGGAACCCTCTGTCGCGCTGTTGAGAGATCACCTCGCAAGAGGTTGCGCTGCGAAAAGCGGAAGCGCGCATGGTACCGTGGTTGGCAAGTATCCCGGGCTGTATACCAAGGAGTCTATGCGACCGATCCTCTCCCTGTCGGCAGCAGCGCTGCTGCTCGCCTTCCCCGTTCTCGCGCAACAGCCTTCCTTCACCGCAGCGGCCGACACCGCCGCCGCGCCCACCGAGCCCAAGGCCCTGCACAGCTTCGACACCGCGTCGATCGACAAGACCGTCGACCCCTGCACCGACTTCTACCAGTACGCGTGCGGCAACTGGCGCAAGGCGAACCCGATTCCCTCGGACCAGGCACGCTGGGGCACCTTCAACCAGCTTGCCGAGCGCAACAACTATCTGCTCTACACCGAGCTCAAACAGGCCGCCGATGACCCCGAGACCCCCATGCAGAAGCAGTACGGCACGTTCTTCGCCGCCTGCATGAACGTCGACCAGGCCAATGCTCTCGGCGACAAGCCGATCGAGCCCTCGCTCCGCGCCATCGACGCCATCGCGGACAAGAAAGAGATCGCAGCGTTCCTCGGCAATCGCAACTACATCAGCGGCGGCTTCTTCCGCTTTGGCGACGAGCAGGACGAAAAGGACTCCTCGAAGCAGATCGCCGCGCTGAACCAGGGTGGCCTCGGGCTGCCCGATCGCGACTATTACCTGACTGCCGATGAGCGGTCTGAGAAGGTCCGCTCGGAGTATCACGACTTCCTCGTCACCACCTTCAAGCTGATCGGCGACGATGAGGCGAAGGCGCAGGCAGAGGCCAAGAATGTGATGGACATTGAGACGGCGCTCGCCAAGGGCTCCATGGCGCGGGTCGACATGCGCGACCCCGACAAGGTCTACCACCCCACGCCGGTAGCGGACCTGAAGCAGCTCACGCCGGACTTCGACTGGTCGGCCTTCTTCGCCGGGGTGCACCCGCCGGCATTCACGAGCGTCAACGTGGCGCAGCCGGAGTTCTTCAAGACCATGGCCCAGGTGATCGCCGACGAGCCGCTTCCCGCCCTGAAGAGCTACCTGCGCTTCAACACGGTCGATGGTGTCGCGCCCTACCTGTCGAAGCCCTTCGACGAAGCCAACTTCGACTTCTTCTCAAAGACGCTGCGCGGACAGGCCGTCGAGCAGGCCCGCTGGAAGCGTTGCACCGCGCTCACCGACCGGCAGTTTGGCGAGGCCGTCGGGCAGGACTGGGTCAAGAAGAACTTTCCCCCCGAAGACAAGCAGAGCATGGAGCAGCTGGTCGCCAACCTGAAGTCAGCACTGGGCGCGGATATCGAGCAGCTCACCTGGATGTCGGCCGCGACCAAGCAAGAGGCAGAGAAGAAGCTTGCCGCGTTCCGAGACAAGGTTGGCTACCCGGACCACTGGCGCGACTACTCAGCGATCCAGGTCACCCCAACCGACTTCGTCGCTGACCTCCACAATGCTTCGCTTTTCAACTACGACTACCGGATCAACCACATCGGTAGGCCCGTGGATGAGAAGGAGTGGGGCATGACACCGCCAACGGTGAACGCGTACTACGACCCACCGCTCAACGACATCAACTTCCCGGCCGGCATTCTGCAGCCACCCTTCTACTCGCAGTCGGTCGACCCCGCGGTCAACTACGGCGCTATCGGCGTTGTGATCGGCCACGAGATGACCCACGGCTTCGACGATGAGGGCTCGCGTTATGACGGCCAGGGTAACGTGCGCGACTGGTTCACCGCGGACGACAAGGCAAAGTTCACCAAGATGACGGACTGCGAAGTCGGCGAGTACGGCAACTTCGAACCGGTGCCCGGCCAGAAGCTGAACGGCAAACTGACACTCGGCGAAAACACTGCTGACAACGGCGGTATCCGTATCTCGTACCAGGCCTTGCAGAAAGTCCTGGCGTCCGAGCCGGCGGCAGAGCGGACGAAGCAGATTGACGGCTACACACCCGACCAGCGGTTCTTTATCGCATTTGCCCAGGTCTGGTGCTCCAACGTAACCGACGCCTACGAGCGTGTGGCTGCCAAGACAGACCCGCACTCTCCGGGCGAGTTCCGCACCAATGGCACGGTGCAGAACTTCGAGCAGTTCGGCAAAGCCTTCGGCTGCCACACCGGCCAGCCGATGATGCCAGCAAACGCCTGCCACGTCTGGTAAGCTCACAACTACTTGCAGGACGCCGAGAAAGGCCGGCAGCCGCCGGCCTTTTCCTTTGTCCCGGCCGCTGCGGGCTTTTCGTTCGCCCGGCAACGGTCCTGCGCGGATGCCCCACAGCAGCAGATCGTTGCTCCGTGCGGTTACAATGACCTCGGGACCTGAGGGTCCCCACTTATCACCATTTCCTGCGCCGCTCGTGGCCAGGGATGAAGGAAGCGCATGAAGTTCCGGAACTTGGGCAGCGCCCTGCTCTCAGTTGCAGGCGCAGTCGGCATCACACTTGGCCTCACCTCCTGCTCCGCCGACCACACTGTTGGCTATGTCTACGTCCTCGGGACCTCTGTAAACGGCCAGGTAGGCGGACAGATCAATGCCTTCCACGAAGACAACAACAATGGCATCCTGGGCAACGTGAAGGGGTCCCCCACAACTTCCGGCGGCTCGAATCCCGTCCGCGCCGTGATTCCTTCCGGCAACCGCTTCATGTATGTGCTCAACGCCGGTGTGGCCAACAGCACCGATGACGGCACGGGCAGCCTCACCTATACGAGCGCCAACATCCAGCTCTTTT
Organism: Acidobacteriaceae bacterium; assembly: GCA_965199135.1. GTDB lineage: Bacteria > Acidobacteriota > Terriglobia > Terriglobales > Acidobacteriaceae > EB88. The sequence continues at coordinate 185,040 of OZ240685.1, forward strand.
CGATCGGCGGCTACGGTCAGCTCTCCCAGCAGATCCAGTACGCAAGCCAGGGCTTCGGTTCAACGCGCATCGCGGTGAACTCCTCCGGCACCTATCTTTTCGTTCTGGACGAGTACGCCCCGGTTGGCATCACGGCAGGTGGAACGGCGTCGCCCACTGGCAGCGCTACTGCTTCGGCGAACTATCCCTGCCTCGGCAGTGACGGGTACTACCATCCGACCGGCGACGTCTCGGTCTACGCGATTGACGGCAACACCGGCCGACTGGCTCTCCAGACCAACCAGCGCCAGCAGAACCTGACCTACTTCCCTGTAGGCTGCTTTCCGGTCGACTTCCGCGTCACGCCCTCGTATGTGTACACCATGGACGCCGGCTCCGCGACCAACGCCTATCACGCTGGTGACGTCGAGACAGTGAACGTCCAGGCTCTTGGTTCGACGGGCCAGCTGACGCCGACCCAGACCAGCTCGATCGCCATTCCAAGCGCCGCGGGTTCAAGCAGTGTGCAGATCAGTGCGATCAACGGCGACAATTCCGGCAAGTACATCTACCTCATCGACACCATCAACGACAACCTCTACCTGTACTCCATCGCGTCCAGTGGCGCGCTGACGGCGATCCCGGGTACTGAGCCCTATCCGAACTCGAACAACACCTCGGCAACGGGCCCGGTTCAGTCTGTCGTCGACTCCACGGGCAAGTATCTCTATGTCGTGAACGGCGGCCAGGCGAGCGGAACCAACACCGGCAATGCCGACATCGGAGGCTACTCGCTGAATGCCACGACAGGTTACGTCGAAACCATCAACCAGAACTCGCCGGTGAACCTGGCGGTCAACGGGACGGTCTCGGGCCCGGTGTGTATCTTCGAGGATCCGACCAATCAGTACATCTACGTTGCGGGTTCGCTCGACAACAGCGTCACGGGGCGCAAGATTGACCCGAATACGGGTGTGTTGTCGCCGTTGAACAAGTCCTACACGTTCCCGACGGTGGGCACGCCGTCCTGGTGCCTCGCGATCTCGAGCAACCTGTAAGTGAATGCGGCCCCCGGACGCCGGTCCGGAGGCCAGGGTGACAGGCGACTGTCACCGTACTCTACTCGGGGGCACTGCCCCTTTACCCAATCAGCTCTCCTGCATTGCACGGTGGGCGCAGAGCGAAGGAAATACATGAAGTTGAAGCGATGGAGCCAGAACCTACTGGCCATTTCAGCCGCGATCGGCTCTGGCGTCGGTTTGGTGTCCTGTGGTGAAAGCAACACGATCGACTACCTGTACGCGACCTCGTCGAAGAACAACCCAGGACAGATCAATGTGTACCGGGTGGACTCCGAGTCCGGCGCACTGACCCAGATCTCGGATTCGCCGTACAACGCGGACAGGAACCCGGTCTACCTGGTGATCGACTCCTCCGGCAAGTACATGTATGTCGCGAATCATGACGACAACACCATCCAGCAGTTGAATATCGGATCGGATGCCAAGCTGTACCCCCAGCACACCATCAATCCCTCTGGCTCGGAGCCCATCTCGCTCGCGATCCACACGTACACGAATGGCAGCACCACCACCACCTTCCTGTTCGTGGTGGAGACCTACCAGCCGAATTACACGGATGCTGATCCGGGTCCGGGCGCCCTGTATGTCTATAACCTCGGCAGCGCCGGCACCATCCCCTCGGCTCCTGTGACGCAGACAGCTTCCGGAACCGGCAGCGACTATGTCGCGCTGGGTACCGCGCCGACCGCGGTCAATGTCACGGCGGACGGCAACCGGGTGTTTGCCTCGGACATTCTTGCCACGGGCCAGACCGGCACCGGCACCGGCAGCCAGACGTGCACCACGGGCCAGGGCGCGATCCAGTCCTACAACATGACCTTTGACAGCAGCGGCAATGCGACCGGCGTCCTCGCCCCTGTAACCGGTAGCCCCTTCTGCGCTGGCATCACTCCCTCGGCGCTGGCAAGCCATCCGTACAGCACCTTCCTGTACGTCACGGACAGCACGCAGAACGAAGTAATCAGCTATAACATCGCCACCGCCAACACCAGCAGCATCGCGGCGGGCGCTCTGACGCCGCTGCAATCGGGCCCGGTGGCCACCGGCACGACGCCGGATGGCATCGTGGTCGACCCGCGTGGTGAGTACGTCTATGTCTCCAACAAGATCGGCGGCTCGGTCACGGGCTACGGCGTCAACCTGGGCACGGGCGCGCTCTCGGCGCTTGCGACAGGCGGCAGCGCAGGCACCGACGCACAGCCTGGTTGCATCATCGTCGACCCGGCACTCGGCCGCTACGTCTACACTGCGAACTTCGCCGGCAACGACATCAGCGGCTTCGTGCTCAACCCGGACAACGGCTCGCTCTCGGCGGTGGAGAACACCCCGTTTGTTACGTCGGGACTCTCCAATTGCGTGGCAGCCACCCCGCATAACAACCACACCACGATCCAGGTGCAGAACAGCGCAGGCTGATCGGTCGGGGCTGGACTATGGAAAAGCCCGCGCCTTGGCGCGGGCTTTTCCGTGTCTGCAAGGCTGCTTCGCCGGCCGGGCCATGCCGTTTCCGGGGTCTGCTGGGCGGAGCGACGGCGCCTAGGCCAGCAGCCTGCGAATCCGCCGCTGCATCGGCCGTTCCACCAGCATCAGGGCCGCCCCGGCGCCCGCAGCCAAAAGGCAGTACGAGAGCCAGGGATCAAACCGGATCAGCCCGGTCTTCTCGAGCACATGCGAATCATGGATCAGCTGCCACAGGTTGAAGTGCAGGATGTACAAGCAGTAGCTCGCCTGCCCAAGCGCGACAAAAGGCGCAAAGCCGAAGAAACGCGCCAGCAGGTTCTCTCCGGCGAGGCCCAGGATGGCGCAGCCGAACAGCGGCATCAGGAGCCCGTCATGCATCAGCACATACGGGATGTGATCGCCGAAGCGCAACGTGGTGTACACCCCCGCAACCCCGATAAAACCGATCAGAAGCCGCTGCCACCCCCGGCGCGAGATCCTGCTATCGAGGTCAGCCAGCACCAGGCCGAACAGGAACGATGGGAGGTGCGGTGGGGGCGAGAACTTGAGCAGGCGGATCCAGAAGCCCGTGGTGTAGCGTCCCGGGTGCAGATCGCCATCCGGATGGAGGTGCATGTACAGGAGCGGCATGCTCATGCCGATCAGCCACAGCAGTCCAAGCAGTGCGATCGTGCCGGCATTGGTCTGCGGCCGCTTCCACCGGACGGCGAATGGAAAGACGAGGTAGAAGAAGGCCTCGGTCGACATGGTCCAGGCCGGGGTGTTCCAGAAAGTCGAGAGACTCGGGCTCCATCCCTGCAGCAGGAGCGGGGTCAGGAGCATGCCTTCCCAGAACTCCTGATGCGAGCGTGCCAGCCACTCATCGTGCAGCATCCCCAGCGAGAGGATCAGGGCAAAGGCATAGACCGGGTAGAGCCGGGAGAGTCGCGCCACCCAGAACTTCCACCGTACGAGCTCGCCGCGCTGGGCGCGGGCGCTGTAGTTGTAGGAGAGGATGAAGCCTGAAAGGAGCAGAAAGAACGAAACCGCCGTGTAGCCGTTGTCGACGATCGGCGCGAACGGTCCGAACCACCTGGGGTTCGAGAAATGGAAGAAGACGATGTTGCAGGCAGCAAATGCGCGCAACCCCGTAAGAGCGGGAAGGCGGCTTCTCCCGGAGCCCGGCTTTGCGGCCGGGGCGGGTTCCCCAGGCAGGGGTGAGGAGGGAGAATCATCTCCCTCGGCGAGCAGGGACGGCTTGCCGGCCAAGTCTAGGCCGTCACGAGTGAGCCGACCTTCTCCCCTTCGATCACCTTCCGGATATTCCCCGGCTTGTTCATGTTGAAGATGATCATCGGCATGTTGTTGTCTTTGCAAAGGCTCACCGCAGTCATGTCCATCACCTTCAACCCAAGCCGCATGATTTCCATGTAGGTGATCTCGTCAAATTTCGTTGCTGTCTTGTCGATCACGGGGTCAGCGCTATAGATGCCGTCTACCTTGGTCGCCTTCATGAGCACGTCTGCCTTGATCTCCATGGCACGGAGCGAGGCGGCAGTGTCGGTGGAGAAGTAGGGATTGCCGGTTCCGGCTGCAAAGACGACGACGCGCCCTTTCTCGAGATGGCGTACAGCCCGGCGGCGAATGTAGGGTTCGCAGACCTGGTGCATCTGGATCGCCGACATCACCCGGCAGTGGGTTCCGGTCTTTTCAATTGCATCCTGGATGGCGAGCGAGTTGATCACGGTTGCCAGCATGCCCATGTTGTCCGCAGAGACGCGGTCCATGTTCTGTGCCTGTTCCGCCACGCCACGAAAGAAGTTGCCGCCGCCGACCACGATCGCCACTTCCACGCCGTTGGCGCGGACTTCCGCAACCTCGGCAGCGACCTCGTGTACCCGGGTGACATCCACTCCGAAGCCGCGGCCCGCGGCCAGCGCCTCACCTGATAGCTTGAGCACTACGCGCTTGTACATTGAGTCTGAGTATCGCACGGCCTTCCGCTCCACCAAAGTGACAGGCTCGGCCGGCGGTCATCGAAGGAGCTTCGCTGCCGTTTCCACCACAGTTTTCGAGGTGCCCCGGGGAGGAGTGGCTCGACCGGGATGACGCCGATCCTCGGGAGATTGCGAGCGCCCTTCGCTCGCTCGTCTTCGTCAATCGATGGTTCGGCGGCGACCGCGTGCACCACGACCTGCTGCTTCGCGCTGCGGCCGGCCGGGAAGAGCTGTCTGTCCTCGAGGTCGCCGCGGGCAGCGCCACGGCCCTCGCTGCGGCGGCACGGCGTTTCGGCCGACTCATTCCTCCGCTGGAGCTTGAGGTCACCCTCTCTGACCGGCTGGGGAGCCATCTGCCGCGGTCTTGGGACCCGGAGCTGCCGCAACCGGCGCTCCTGGAGGCCGACGCGACCGAGCTGCCCCTGCCGGCCAAGAGCGTGGACGTGGTGAGCTGCTGCCTCTTTGTGCACCATCTCCCACCAGAGGCGGTGAGACTCTTCCTCGTTGAGGCCATACGGGTCGCTCGCGTCGCCGTGGTGATCAACGACCTCGAACGGACCCGGCTTCACTACGCGCTGGCACGGTTGTTCTCGCTGGTGGATCCAAGCCGGCTCTCCAGCCACGACGGCCCCGTGTCTGTGCGACAGGCGTACTCGGCTGCCGAAATGTGCATGCTTCTGGCAGAGACAGGCCATCGCTGGGAGCTCCGGCGGCGCTTCCTCTACCGCCTCGCTGCAACTGTTTGGGTACAGGAGCGAGCCCCGCTTGCAGGGGGTGTGTGCTCCACGTAACGTGGACCTATCGGAGTCTCTCTTGAGCCAGATCGCTGCTGTCGCTTCTGCCCTGCCCCCGCGCTACTACACCCAACAACAGGTCTTTGACGAACTCTCGAAGCACTGGAGCGCGGAGCTTGAAAGTCCCGCGCTTCTTCAGCGCTTTCACCACCGCGTCGGCGTAGACGGCCGCTACTTCGCGTTGCCGCTCGAAGAGTACGCCGAGATGCACCGCTGGGGGCAGTTCAACAGCGCGTGGCTGCGGGTCGCCGAAGAGCTGGGCGAAGAAGCGATCAACACGGCGCTTGAACGGGCCGGGCTGACCAAGGAGCACATCGGCGCTCTCTTGACCGTGACAGTGACCGGCGTGGTCAGCCCCTCACTCGATGCGCACTTATGCAACCGCATGGGCCTGCCGGCAGCGGTCCGGCGAACGCCGATTTTCGGCCTTGGATGTGTCGCAGGGGCTGCTGGAATTGCGCAGGCGACAGACTATGTAAAGGCTTACCCGGGCAAGATTGCGGTACTCCTGTCAGTGGAGCTGTGCTCCCTCACCTGGCAGCGGCGCGACCTCTCGATCGCCAACATGATCGCGACTGGCCTGTTCGGAGACGGCGCTGCGGCAGTCATCGTGGCAGGGGACCAGGTCGCGCTGCCGAAGCCCCCATGCGTCGCGGTGCTCGCGACCGCACAGAGCTTCTATCCCAACACGGAAGAAGCGATGGGCTGGGACATCGGGGAAGAGGGCTTCCGTATCGTGCTTTCGCCCGAGGTGCCGGCCATCATCCGCAAGCATCTTCCGGAGGACCTGGATGGCTTTCTCCAGGCCAACAACCTCAAGCGCGAGGACATCACGTCCTGGGTGCTCCACACCGGCGGCCCGAAGGTGCTGGAGGCGATGGCGGATGCGGCGGGTGTGACTCGCGAGGAGTGCCAGCTCTCCTGGGACTCGCTGCGCAAAGTCGGCAATCTCTCGTCAGCGTCGGTGCTCTTTGTTCTCGAGGACACGATCCGAGACCGGCGCCCACCGGCCGGCTCGTACGGCATCCTCGCAGCCATGGGCCCCGGGTTCTGTTCGCAGCTCGTGTTGCTGCGCTGGTAGCGGCTAGCGGCTTTGCAACGGGGCAGAGACGCTCTCGAGCGACTGCCCTGCTGCTTCCACCCCGATGAGCATCTCGCAGATTGAGCCCGCCAACATCAGCGCTGCGCCAAGAGCGTACCCCCAGGCCACGTGCCCACGCGAGCCGGACGCGATCAGGAAGCCAAAGAAGATCGGCGCGGCGACACCGCCAGCCAGCGTTCCCAGCGCATAGAAGATTGCGATGGCAAAGGCGCGGATCTCGAGCGGAAAAATCTCGCTCACCGTCAGGTAAGCAGCACTCGCGGCAGAGGACGCCACAAAGAAGATCACCGAGAAGCAGGTATCGAGTCCACGCGCAGACAGCATGTTGTGCGTGAACGGATAGATCGTCGCGAGCAGGAGAAGCGCGGAGACGCCGTAGGTCGCGGCAATCATCGGCTTGCGGCCCCAGCGATCGAACAGGGGCCCAAGCAGCATCGGTCCGAAAAAGCTGCCGATTGCGAAAGGCAGCAGGTGCAGCGGCATACGCTGGTCCGTGACCCCGTAGAAACGCTTGACGATCAGGCCATAGGTAAAGAAGACCGAGTTGAAGAAGAAGGCCTGCCCGACCATCAGCACCAGCGCCAGGAACGAGCGCATGCGGTTCGCACCGAGCATGTTGCCGAAGACATCGCCCCAGGGGGTGTGGTCGCGGACAGCGAGCTTGAGCGGCTTGCCTTCGGGCTCGGGCAGTTCCTTACCGCTCGACTTGCGAACGTGATCTTCGATCCCGCTGACAATCTTCTCGGCTTCTTCTTCCCTGCCGCGCAGCATCAGCCAGCGCGGGCTCTCCGGGACGCCCAGCCGCAGGATCAGTACACCGCCGCCGAGGACCGCTGCGGTAGCGAACGCGATGCGCCAGCCGATATGGGGCGGCAGCATGCGTCCGGCGAGAAGTTCAAAGGAAGCGAGTGAACCGAAGATCGCGCCGAGCCAGAAGGTGGCATTGACGATGAGGTCGACGGTGCCACGAACCTTGCCGGGAATGAGTTCGTCGACAGCAGAGTTGATCGCGGCATACTCGCCGCCGATGCCGAAGCCGGTGATTGCCCGGAACAGCGCAAAGCTCCAGAAGTTGAACGAGAGCGCCGTGGCCAGCGTCGCGATGGAGTAGGTAGCTAGCGTGACCAGGAAGAGCTTGCGACGGCCAAGACGATCGGTCAGGTAGCCGAAGAAGATCGCACCCATGACGGCGCCTGCGAGGTAGGTCGTTGCGCCGGCTGTGACCTGCGGCGCGGTGAGCGCGAGGCCACTCTTATCTTCGAGGATGCCGGCGAGCGAGCCGGCGAGCGTGACTTGCAGGCCGTCGAGCAGCCATGAGGTGCCGAGTGCCGTGATGATGCGGACGTGCCATCGGCTGAAGGGCAGGCGGTCCATACGTGCCGGCACCATCGTCTCAACGGTGTGCTCGGCTTCCCCTGCGGTCTGGTGCTCCTGTGCGAGCGTGTGCTCTGCCATCTCTTATCTCCCCGAGGAAGCGCCATCCGTTGTACCATCGCGCGATGCAGAGGCACCAGTTTTCGGCTGTTCCTCTTCGCCTTCATCCTCGCCGTCCTGGGGAATGATGCTGATGGTGCCGACGCGCTCAAGCACGGCATACTTCACTTCGTCGAGGCTGCGCATGCCCTTGGTACGCGCGACAGCCATCACGTCTTCTTCGGCTAGACGCATCCCGCGCATGGCTTCAAGCTGCCACTCGTTGTGGTTCATCAGCACGAGCGGTACCCCGTCGATCCGCTTGGCGATGCCCTTGAAATGGAAACGGATCTGCGCGGTGATGCGGTGCATCAGGCCGATGGTGATGATGGCGCAGACACAGTTCGTGATGGATTTGTCATTTCCCACGGTAGCGAGGATGATCAGCCCACCGATGAGAAAGACGATAACGAACTCAAAGGGAGTGAGCTGACCGCCAGGCCTGCGTGAGAGCACGCGGACCGTGAAGAGCAGAAAGAAGTAGCCGAGAATCGCGTGAATGATCGTGTACATACGGCGCTCCTACGGCATAACGAAGACGCCGGCAGTGATGAAGTCTTTCGGGTGCTCAATATCGCCGTCCGGAACAAGGCGGATGGTGAAGTGCGACGGTCCGGGCTTTGCTGGCTGCAGCGCAAACTCGACCGAGTTGGGATTGGCGCCTGAGGGAAAGCTGTACAGGATGCCGCCATCGGTCGTAGTGGAGTTTGCGGGCTCCGGGATGATGCGCTGGTTGCCGAGCGTCTTCACTACTGTGTCCGAGACCCACAGCTTGATCTGTCCATCCCGGACGGCATCCGGCCTGAAGTGAATCGTCAGGATCGACGGAGTGCTGAAGCGCTCGACCCGCTCGTAGCGAATGTTCATCGCTCCGTCCGGTGTGACCTTCGTGGCATTTGCCAGGGGACCGCGGCCGAAGGCGCCGGCGAGGTCGAGAAGAACAATGACGCCGAAGAAGATCCAGATCGCATTCTCGAACTTCCACCAGCGGCGCTGGAACTCGAGGTCCTCACCGACGGCGACCTCGTTGCTGACTTTTGCGACGGTATCTTTGACTTCTGCTGTGGCTGTTTCCATTACGCGGCTTGTCCCTTCTCCTGACCGGTCAGTATGGTGATCTCGCCGTTGCGCTCGAGAAAGGCGTACTCGATGTCCTCGAGTGAGGCGACGCCTTTGTCGCGTGCAGCAGTCATGACATCGTTTTCGCCGATCATCATGCCGCGCATCGCTTCTTCGTGCCACCGGCCATTCGCCAGCAGCACGATCGGGGTTCCGTCGAGGAGGCGTGCGATCCGTGAGGACCGCTGCCGCAGCAGCACGAGGAGCAAATGCGCCAGGGCGATCGTGATGATCTGGGTGAAGGCGTTGGTAAGTGAGGCGTCGTCAGCAACAGTGAACGTCAACCCAAGTCCGCCGATGAAGAAGATCAGCACGAACTCGAAAGGGTTCATCTGCTTGCCGGGTCTTCGACCAACGATGCGGACCATGAAGACCAGAAAGAAATAGGCGAACGCGGCTCGAATCACAGCAGCCAAAGGGGAGACCTCCTGCGTACAGCTGCCGTGAGGCTGCTACACAATACGATGACGCGCGAAGGGATTAGTGTGTCTCAATGAAAAAAGCCCGGCTTTTCGCCGGGCTTTCATGTGCCCATTCGCTGGGTACGTTCTGCTTACTCAGATGCCGTTGGCATGTCCTCTGCTTTGACCTGCGCCACGGTCCAGGTCGGATCGCCAACCTTGAAGCGGGCGAAGCGGCGAACAGTGATATTTTCGCCCAGCTTGCCAACCTTCTGCGCGATCATCTCCTTGATGGAGAGCGACTGCTCCTTGATAAAGGGCTGGTCGAGCAGGCAGACCTCCTCGAAGAACTTCGACATCTTGCCTTCGACGATCTTCTCGATCACAGGTGCCGGCTTGCCGGTCTCGGCGGCCTGGGCGCGGTAGATGTCCTTCTCGCGGGCCAGGTCGGCCTCGGTGACATCTTCGCGGCGTACGTAGCGGGGGTCGGTCGCAGCGATGTGCATCGCGATGTCCTTCATCAGTTCCTGAAAGTCTTCGGTGCGGGCGACGAAGTCACTCTCGCAGTTCACTTCCACCAGCACGCCGATCTTGCCGCCTGCGTGGATGTAGGTGCCGACGGCGCCTTCGTTGGTGCCGCGCGAGGCCTTCTTGGCTGCCGACGCCATGCCACGCTTGCGCAGGATCACGAAGGCGGCTTCCATGTCGCCCTTTGCTTCCTGGAGGCTCTTCAGGCAGTCGCCCATGGGCGCGCCCGACTTCTCGCGCAGTTCCTTGACCAGCTTTGCATCGATCTTTTCGCTCACAGCTGCCATCTCTCGTTTCCTTTTGTGGGACCGCGCGCTCGCGGGGCGGCCCGGTTGTGACTCTGATCTGTGACCCTGATCCTGACGCAGAGAGAGCGTGCGCCGGTGATGCCGACCCACGCCCTTTACCCTGCCTGCTCTCTGATCGTACCCGGGATTGCTAGACGGTGCCTTCGACGACTTCAGGTTCGGTAATGGCACCGACGCCTGCCGGCGCCTTGCGGATGCCGCCGCCGAGTGCTGACTCAAGGTCCACTTCTTCTGCCTCCGGCTCTGCCGCCGCATCTGCTCCCGCTTCAAGGCTTCCACCTTCAAAGGTGGCAGCGGTGAACTGGGCTTCGGGGGCCACACCGGCGATGTCCATGTACTGCTTGTCGGTCGCCATCTGCACACCCTCAATCACGGAGTCCGAGATCTTGGAGGTGAACAGGCGGATCGCACGCAGCGCGTCATCGTTGCCAGGAATTACGTAGTCGACCACGGTCGGGTCGCAATTGGTGTCGACGACGGCAACGACCGGGATGCCAAGCTTTCGCGCTTCCTTCACGGCGATGCCTTCGGCATTCGAGTCGACGATGAACAGGGCGTCGGGCAGACGCTTCATGTTCTTGATGCCCGCCAGGTTTGCCTGCAGGTGCTTGCGCTCACGCTCAAGCTTGATGACTTCCTTCTTGGTGAGAAGGTCATAGCGGCCGTCGGTCGCCATCTCGTCCAGTTCCTGGAGACGCTTCACCGACTTCTGCACCGTGACCCAGTTGGTAAGGAGGCCACCCAGCCAACGCTGGTTGATGTAGAACATGCCGCAGCGGTTCGCCTCTTCAGCGATGGCATCCTGCGCCTGGCGCTTGGTGCCGACAAAGAGGATGACCTTGCCTGTGGATGTCAGGTCGGTCACGTACTTCGACGCTTCCTTAAACATCTTGAGGGTCTTCTGCAGATCGATGATGTAGATCCCGTTGCGCTCGCCGAAGATGTACTCCTTCATGCGCGGGTCCCAACGCTTGGTCTGGTGCCCAAAGTGGACGCCAGCCTCAAGCAGCTCCTTCATGGTGATGGTTGCCAAACAGCCTCCTTTGTAAATTGCATCCGGTCCGACATTGCCGGCCCTGGATTGATTCCCTTAGCGGGAGAATCACGTCCGAAATGCCGTACCTGCCAGACAGCGGCAGGTACGGGTAAAACACAGGGGAAACTTTAGCGCTTCGAGAACTGGAAGCGTGCGCGTGCGCCCTTCTGACCGTACTTCTTACGCTCCTTGATGCGGGCGTCACGGGTCAGGAGGCCATCGGCCTTGAGGGTCTTGCGAAGCTCGATGTTGAACTCGAGCAGGGCGCGGGCGATGCCCATCTTGACGGCATCGGCCTGGGCGGTGACGCCACCACCGCGAACGGTCGTGATCACGTCAAAGGTACCGCCAAGCTCTGTGAGCGCCAGGGGACGCTTGGCCGCGATCCGCTGCTGCTCGGTCACGAAGTACACATCGTGGGCCTTCTTGTTGACCGTGAAGCCGCCATTACCCGGGCGGAGAAACACACGGGCGATCGCCGACTTGCGGCGGCCTGTTCCGTAGTACTGCACTAGATCTGCCATAGCTATCCTTTACGCTCCGGTCTTTGAAGGACGTTTGCCGAGCTGGGTGTCGATCTCGAGCACAACCGGCTGCTGTGCCTGGTGGGGGTGCTTGTCATCGCGGTAGACCTGGAGTTTGGTCGCCATCTGGCGGCCCATCTTGGTCTTGGGAAGCATGCCCTGCACGGCTTCCTCAATGATCTTTTCCGGACGCCGCTTGAGCAGGCGGAGGAACGACTCCTCACGCAGGCCGCCGGGGAAACCGGTGTAGCGGCGATAGACCTTCTTCTCGGACTTCAGGCCGGTCAGGCGGATCTTCTCGGCGTTGATCACAATGACGTGGTCGCCCATATCGATGTACGGGGTGTACTTGGGGCTGCGCTTGCCCGCGAGAATGCTGGCGACCTCGGTGGCGAGGCGGCCCAGCGTCTTGCCGGTGGCATCCGTCACGAACCACTTGCGGTTGATCTCAAGCGCACTTGGAATAAACGTCGACATCTCGTACTTCTCCTAAACTGCTTCCGCAGATAACTGGTGCCCTGTCACGAAGATACGAGCCGAACCCAGGCTTAACTGGAAGACGCTTGTTCGTGTGAGCGGGCGCGCGACCCGGGCGCGTGACCAACCTCGGCCATGTCATCCATTTGGCTCAGGCAAGAGCCGTGCACCCGGTACGCTGGGCGCGGGACTGCGCAAGAACTTTAGATTAGGTCCTTTCCGTCTCCGCGTCAATGCCGGACAACGATCTGGAGCCGGCAGAACGGAGACGGGTACAGGACAAGCGGGACGGGTTACGAACCGATGGGCGCGAGAACAGTCTCGATCGGCGTCTGCGGCTTCAGCTCCGGCATCGTGACATCGAGTGCGCGGCCGGCTGCGAGCTCAGAAAACACATGGTTTGCGGTGTCTTCGGTCCGGGTGGAGACAATGTGGAGCTTGCGAACGGCAAGCATCGTCACCGTTGAGAGAAGGTAGCGGTTCTCCATTTTCAAGCCTGCTGCGTAGACCAACTCTGAACGCATGTTTCCTCTTTCGTGAGTCCAGTCACAGCAGGAGCCAACCCTACCGACGCTTTACCCCTGGACCCATCCTACGCCCCAGGGGCAGTTCGCCCCCGAGTTCCGCACTTACGGCCGTGCAACACGTCCCAAAGAGGCACTGCTCGCCTGGGCTTCCTCCGCGTCAAGGGGGCGGAGCCGGGCCGCTGCGTCCGGCGTGTACTTCGGCTTGCGGCTGGCCGGCTGCCGCTGCATGATCAGCCGCGCCGGGGGGTGCCGGACGACCCGCGTGCGGGCGTTTCGCTTGGCCGCACTGACCACGCCCAAGCGCTTGCTGCGCCTCGCTTTGCTCCTCGCCCGCGCCACCGGCATGTCTCCCGATGCTGGATAATACGGGGTGACGCGCTAACGAAGGGAGTGCCTGATGGAAGAACGTGATTTTTTTGATGAAAAGCCGGAACAGCGAACCCATACCCTGACCTGCCCGCACTGCGGCAAACCGGATGAGTATCAGGTGAGCTGGCTGGTGCGCCGTAAAAAGGCGCAGCTGGGCCGTGGCGCGGATGAACGAGATCGCGCCCGTTTTGCGAAGGCGCAGTCCTATATGGTGCGCCGGGACGACAAGATGGCCTGCAAGAATATGCGCTGCCGCAAGCCCTTCGACGTGGCCGGTATCCAGTCGGTGGCCTTCCTGTAGATGCGCCCGGAAACGGTTCCGGCCGAGCCGGGGGCGAGGCGGTTTCGCTACCTCGATCTCCTGACAATCGGCTTTGTGGTGGTGTTGCTGATTTCCAACCTTGTGGGCCCCAAGATCTGCCAGCTCGGCCCATTCAAGGTATCCGGCGCACAGCTTCTGTTTCCGATCACCTATATCTGCGGCGACATCTTCACCGAGGTGTACGGCTACAGCGCGTCGCGCCGGGCGGTGTGGATGGGCTTCTTTGCGATGGCGCTGCTGGCCATCATGGGCGCCGTGGCCGTGGCCTTGCCACCAGCTCCGGACTGGCATGACCAGCAGGCTTTCGCGACCGTGTTCGGCCTGGTGCCACGGTTTGCCCTGGCCAGCCTGATCGCTTACTGGGCCGGGGAGTTTACGAATTCGTACACGCTGGCTCAGATGAAGATCCTGACCGGCGGACGCTGGCTGTGGACCCGCACTGTAGGATCCACGATCACCGGGCAGCTGGTCGATACGGTACTGGTAATGACAATTGCGTTCTGGGGATACCCTGCGCGCACGGTGCTGACGCTGATCGGTTCGGCGTACCTGGCAAAGGTGTTGTACGAAGTTGCAGCCACGCCAGTGACGTACCTGGTAGTCGCCGCGCTCAAGCGGGCCGAGGCAGTGGACGCCTTTGATGAAAGCACCGACTTCAATCCATTCCACCTCGGCAGCGCCTCTGAGATGCCGAAGGAATGACTTGGGTGGTTAGACACGCAACTTCTTTTGCAGCCAACTCACGAGCGCCACATCTAAATACGCGATTCCCCGGGGCGCAGCACTGCCCGCAGGGGTAACGCCCCGCCGTATGAGGTCAAGGTTCGTGAGAATTTCCGTACATTCTGGCACTGTCGCTCTCCTGTCCCTCGCCATGCTGGGGCCGCTTGTGGCCTGCCAGCACAAAGACGCCGGTGGCGCCGGCGGATTCGCCCTGCCCCCGGGTGGCCTGCCAGTGCAGACGCTGACCGTGGCGGACACCTCGGTTCCACAAAGCGACGTGTATGTCGCAACGATCAAGAGCCGCCGCTCGGCCACGATGAACCCGCAGGTGGATGGAAATCTTATCTCGATTGCGGTGCACTCGGGCCAGCACGTGAATAAGGGCCAGGTGCTGATGGAGATCGATCCGATCAAGCAGCGGGCCACGGTGGAGTCGAGCCAGGCGACTGAGCAGCAAAAGCTTGCGGTCTACCAGTACAACCAGACCGAGGTAGAGCGCCAGCGCAAGCTCTTCGAGGCAGGCATCACCAGCCGCGATGCCTATGACCAGGCCGAGCAAAGCTTCCGCAACGCCAAGGCAGACTATGAGTCTTCGGTGGCGTCTACTGCAACGCAGCGCCGCGAACTGGCGTACTACCGCATCACGGCTCCCTTTGACGGTGTGGTCGGCGACGTGCCGGTGCACGTCGGGGATTATGTCTCGGCAACAACGCTGCTGACCACCGTGGACGCGAACACCGACCTCGAAGCCTACATCTATGTGCCGACTGAACGTGCGTCGGAGCTGCGACTGGGGCTGCCCGTAAGCATCCTCGACGCGAACGGCAATGCAGTGGAAACGACGCGGGTCGACTTTCTTTCCCCGCAGGTCGACGATGGACTACAGGGCATCCTGCTCAAGGCACCGGTACACTCCTCGACGCTCGACCGCCTGCGCAACGAGCAGCTGGTGAAGGCGCGCGTGGTCTGGTCGGACAAGCAGATGGCGACGGTTCCAGTGCTTGCAGTTACCCGCCTGGGTGGACAGAACTTCGTCTACGTCGCGCAGGATACGGGCGGCGGGAAATATGTCGCTCATGAAAAGCCAATCCAGGTCGGCGACACTGTCGGCAACTCGTATGCCGTGCAAAGCGGACTTGCCCCTGGGGAAAAGGTTATTCTTTCCGGTCTCCAAATGCTGGCTGACGGCGTCCCGGTGAAGCCTTACCAGGCACCACCGGCAAGCGCCGGCGAATAGGCTGACGTGTTCTGAGTGAATCGCCGGCAGCCGTCTTGCCGCGATGGTTGTGAAAGGATTTCCGCTTGGTTGACTTCTTCATACGGCGCCCGGTCTTCGCCTCGGTGTGCGCGCTGCTCATCATCCTTGCAGGCGCAGTCTGCATTCCCACGCTGCCGATCTCGCAGTATCCCCAACTCGCACCACCGCGGGTGACTGTCACCAGCAACTACGTCGGCGCGAATGCGCAGGTCGTGGAGTCGGCAGTGACCACGCCGCTCGAGGAAGCGATCAACGGCGTCCCTGGCATGCGCTACATCGCGTCGACCAGTGCGAGCGATGGCACCAGCGCGATCACGACGACCTTCGAGACAGGCTATGACCTCGACATTGCCGCGGTCGACGTACAGAACCGTATCTCATCGGCAACCGGTCAACTCCCTGCCGAGGTCAACCAGACCGGCATAACGGTAAACAAGGCGAACTCGAACTTTGTTTTCGCCGGCGGCGTGTACTCGCCCGATGGTCGCTACAGCAATCTCTTCATCTCGAATTACATCGACGTGTATGTGAAGGATGCGCTCAAGCGCATCCAGGGCGTCGGCGATGTGGTCCTCTTCGGTGAGCGGAAGTACGCGATGCGCATCTGGGTCGACCCGGTAAAGCTCGCGGCTCGCCAGCTGACGGCAAGTGATGTGGTCGCAGCGATCCAGGAGCAGAACGTCGAAGTGCCCGCCGGCCAGCTCGGGCAGCCGCCGAACGAGAACAAGCAGGACTTTCAGATCACGGTGAACGCGATCGGGCGCCTGAGTACACCGCAGCAGTTCAATGACATTGTTGTGAAGAACACGCCAAACGGCATTGTGCGGCTGATCGACGTGGGCCATGCAGAGCTCGGCGCCGAAACGTATGGATCGGACCTGAAATTCTCCGGTATCCCGGCGATCGGCTTCGGCGTGCAGCAGCTCAGCAATGCAAATGCGCTCGAGGTCGACAAGCAGGGCAAGGCAGTGCTGGCCGAGCTCGCGAAGAGCTTCCCTCCGGGGATGAAGTATGTGG
Organism: Acidobacteriaceae bacterium; assembly: GCA_965199135.1. Lineage (GTDB taxonomy): Bacteria > Acidobacteriota > Terriglobia > Terriglobales > Acidobacteriaceae > EB88. The sequence continues at coordinate 201,516 of OZ240685.1, forward strand.
TCGCCTTTGACACAACGACCGTGGTCGCGCAGGGTATTCACGACGTGGTGCGGACGCTGATCGAGGCGATTGTCATCGTCATCCTCGTGATCTACTTCTTCCTGCAGGACTGGCGCGCCGTGATCATCCCGGCAGCGACGATCCCTGTCTCGCTGATCGGCACCTTCGCGTTCCTCAAGATCTTCGGCTTCTCCATCAACACGCTGACCCTGTTTGGAATCACGCTTGCTACCGGTCTTGTGGTCGATGACGCCATCGTTGTGATCGAGAACGTGCAGCGACACATCACCGAAGGCATCGCCGACGCGCACGAAGCGACGTCGATCGCAATGAGCGAAGTCACGAGCGCCGTGATCGCGACCTCGCTGGTGCTGATCTCGGTGTTCATCCCGGTGTCGTTCTTTCCGGGCACCACGGGCCTGCTGTACAAGCAGTTTTCGCTCACCATTGCATTTTCCATCGCGATCTCTGCGTTCAACGCCCTGACGCTCTCGCCGGCGCTGGCAGCGCTGCTGCTGCGCAAGGAAGAAGAGAAGCACGGGATCCTGCGCGTGATCGACAATGGGATCAAGCGGATCAGCAGAGGCTACGCGCGGGTGATCCACACTGTGCTGAAGATTCGCTACGTGATGCTGCTGCTCTTTATCGGCGGGCTTGCTGCGACAGTGATTGTGTACCGTACGGTGCCGACCGCCTTTGTGCCCCAGGAAGACCAGGGCTACCTGATCATCCAGATCCAGTCTCCGCAGGGCGCGTCGCTGGCATACACGAAGAGCATTCAGGATCGCCTGTCGCAGGTGCTGAAAGGCGAGAAGGATATCTTCGGAACCTTCTCGATTTCGGGCTTCTCCTTTACCGGCAATGCGCCGAACTACGGCCTCACCTTTGCGCCGCTGCAGCCGATTACACAGCGCGAAGGCCCAGGTGACTCGGCTGCGGAGATCCTTGCGCGTATTCGGCCCAAGTGCCTGATGATTCCAGGCGCGCTGGTCGTCCCGTTTGAACCGCCGGCAATTTCGGGCCTGGGTAACTTCGGAGGTTTCCAGTTCGAACTGCAGGACCTTGGCCGCAATACGCTGCAGGACCTGGATCGCGTGACGCATCAGATCGTCGCTCGTGGCAATGCGAGCGGAAAACTGGTCGGGCTCTTCACATCCTTTACCTCGAACGATCCGCAGATCCTTGTGTCGATCGATCGTGAAAAGGCAAAGTCGCTCGGTGTTCCCTTCTCCCAGGTCACGGACGCGCTGAGCGTGTACATGGGTTCGGAGTACATCAATAACTTTGATTTCAACAATCGCTCGTACCGCGTATATGCGCAGGCCGATCAGGCGTTCCGCAGGACGGCCGCGGATATCCGGCAGTTCTATGTGCGCTCCGCCACCAACCAGATGATTCCGCTGCAGAACTTTGTCACCCTGCAGTCGACATCCGCTCCCGCGGTTATCTCGCACTACAATCTCTTCCGCTCAGCTGAGATCGACGGCTCTGCAGCGCCTGGCTTGAGTTCAAGCCAGGGTCTCGAGGAGATGCAGACTGTCGCCAAGCAGAACATGATGCAGGGTATGACGTACAGCTGGACCGGGCTGGCGCTGGAAGAGCAGGAGTCCGCGGGTAAGACGATCATCATCTTCGCACTCGGCATCCTGGTCGTCTATCTCACACTCTCGGCGCAGTACGAAAGCTTCGCACTGCCCTTCATCATCCTGCTCGCCGTGCCGATGGCTGTGCTCGGTGCACTGCTTGCGCAGACACTGCGGGGGCTGCCGAACGACGTCTACTGCCAGATTGGTCTCGTGATGCTGATTGGCCTCTCGGCGAAGAACTCCATCCTTATCGTCGAGTTTGCCGAGCAGCTGCGGCGGCAGGGACGCACAATCATGGATGCAGCGATCGAGGCGGCAGAGCTTCGGTTGCGCCCGATCCTGATGACCTCGTTTGCATTCATCCTCGGCGTGATGCCGCTGGTCTTTGCGCATGGCGCCGGTGAAAATGGCCGGCACTCGGTAGGCACCAGCATCGTGGGCGGCATGTTGCTCTCGACGATCCTGAACCTGTTCTTTATTCCGGTTCTTTACGTGCTGTTGCAGACGCTGCTCGGTGCCGGGGGCCGAGGAACCAAGCCGCACGTGGAGGGCCGCTCTGTTCATCAGCCCGCACCCGGCGAGGCTGCAATGTCGCACCAATAAGAAAGCTGCGCATCCCACAGCCATGATGGAAATGGAACAGGATGCGCCGCATGTGGCGCTTGTACTGGGCGGCGGCGGTCCTCTTGGCATCGCGTGGGAAGCAGGCATGCTCCAGGGCTGGCTCGACGTGTGGGCCAGCGAGGCAGCGACGCTGCTGCAAGGACTGCGCATCGTTGGCACCTCTGCAGGAGCGATTGTGGGCGCGCATCTTGCATCCCATCGCGACGTCTCCGCGTTGTTCGCACGCCAGGCAGAACCACTTGGACCCGATGCCCCCAAGGGGCCGGACATGGCTCGCTTTATGGCGGCGTTCATGAAGGCCAAGCTCTTTACGCGAAGTGTGCTGACACTGCGAAAGTCGATGGGCAAGAGCGCGCGCGCGCTGCATCTCCCCGGAGAAGCAGAGTGGGTGGCCGCGATCGAACGCTCGTACGCCCCTGCTGGTCCGTGGCCGGAGCATTGCGAGTTGCTGATCACCGTGATCGATGCAGACACGGGTGAGTTTCACGCGTGGGGGTCCGACAGCGGTGTTCCCCTTTCGCTTGCGATTGCGGCCAGTTGCGCGGTGCCCTGCGCTTTCCCGCTGGTGAAGATCGAGGGCCGCACCTACATGGATGGCGGTATGGGCTCACCCACTAATGCCGACGTGGCCGGAGGGTGCAGCCGCGTGGTCGTGCTGGATCCAATCGGGCGCATGATGGGTGGCACGGCACCTCTTGAGAAAGAGCGACGAGAGCTTGAAGCAGCGGGTAGCCACACGCTCGCGTTTCTTCCGGACCAGGCGGTCTCCGATGCGATCGGCACGCACCTGCTCGACCCGGCGCGGCGTGCTGAGGTCGCACGCTTGGGCCACACCCAGGGCCTTGCCACGGCACATGGGGTGCGAGCGTTTCTTCTGGACGGGGCGCCTACAACGACGCTCAAGCCGGCGGCCAGCAGCGGCTAGCGACGCTCCAGCCATGAAGTGAGGCTCTGAGGGAGCAGGCGAAACCTGTTCTATACTTGGGAACGAAGCCGCCTAAGGCTTCAAGCGCCGGGATGGCGGAATAGGCAGACGCAGCGGACTCAAAATCCGCCGAGGGCAACCTCGTGGGGGTTCGACCCCCCCTCCCGGCACCAGAATTCGTGAAGAGTTAGAGGCACAATGACCCCTCGCTAGCGAGGGGTCATTGTATTGGTGGCCGTCCTGGTGGCTGTTGATTTTTCAGTGTCTCAAATCGTGGCCCCATTTAGTTGCGTTCCATTGATGCTGCAAAAGAATGCTGCATGGAACATGATCGTGCTCTGGGCGACGAGACAAGTGAGCGTCCGAGCAGCTAGCATTCGCCCAATCTTCGAATGCTAGTTTTCTCATTGAGAATCACATCAGAATAATTAAACTTAGAGGCATCAGTGAATGTGCTCACCGCCAATCATCTCGAACAGTGGGCCGACACCCTATCCGGGAGGTCTGACCTACCTGGATTGGTGGCAAGTCTCATGAGTGCCTCCACTCCGACTATTGAAGGATATCGATTTCCCTCCGGGGATGCCTCGCAGACCCATAGGTTTGATTGAATAGCCGATGTGCTCGACGGAGCACTCTATGTTCCATCGGGTCGCTCCGTATGGGAGTTTGGTGCCGGCAAGAACTACAAAGCGAAGGCGACTGAGGATTACAAGAAACGAACCGAACAGCTGACGGCAGCGGATCGTGCACGGAAGGATTAGAGCTTCATGTTCGTCACGCCTCGGATCTGTCACACTGATTTGGCCGGATGGGAAAGCGAGCGGAAGGACCATGAATGGAAAACCGTCCGAATCGTTGATGCAATCGGTCTTGAAACCTGGCTCTCTGAAAACCCTGGCGTTGCTTATCCGTTCGCAGTTCACTTGGGGCTGATCCCACCTTCTGGTGTTCAAACAGTCAAGCAATTCTGGGAGGATACCGCGCGAGTTTTAAGCCAGCTCTTTCTACCGAACTCTTGCTTACCGGCCGCGAGGAGCTTCAGAAGCTAGTCAGCAAAGGAATGAGTCCAGGAGTTGCCAACTTAACCCGCTGGAAAGCTGATTCAGCAATGGAAACATCTGCCTTTATCGCTGCCTGCATCATGGACGCTGAACCCGAGCTATCTCGATTCTTGATGTCGAAGACCCTCTTTACCGAAACCGATGACGCAGCGCGGCGATTACCGGTCACAAGTCACTTCAACCTGATCTGCTCCCCCGCTGCAAGTAAAGTAGGTTCGGTACGTTCGCAGACCAACAATGTGTTACTTGTCTTTGGAAACGGTGAACGGGCGGACGGTGCGCAGGTCCTTGAACGCCTGAACACACGCGATTTTGCCCCTGGCTTGAAGTCGATGCGCATCGACGAGGAGGAGGCGTTCCGACTCGCAGTGACCTGTGGCCGCAGCTTAACGGTGCTCTCACGTACCAAGGCGAGTGGTCTTAAGCCTCTACCAATGTGGCATGACGATAGCGATCTGATACCACTTCTCTTGGCAGGTGCTTGGAACGCAACTAATGAGCACGATCGTGCAATCGTCGCCCACCTTTGCGGCAAGCCCTATGGCAGCGTAGATGTTGCAGCAAGAAAGTTTGCCGCTGTTGCTGATGCCCCCATCGATCTTGAAGGCTCCGTGTGGGCCATGCGATCACCCACAGATGCATTCACTCTGTTAGGTCGGCTGGTCGACTCAGCAACCCAGGCCAGGCTACGGGAAGCATGCACCACCGTCTTTACCGAGATCGATAAGACACTCGACCTGTCGGATGAGGAAAGGCCTGTCGTGCCTACACGTGGCCCCGACTTCCGACACTCAGAATGGTTACGTCGAGGTCTGGCCACAACACTGTTGCTCATTTCTGGTCTTCACGAGGCGGCTGAGTTTAGGGTCATTGAGCATTCGCCAGAGAACTATGTCGATGATGTGGTTGAAGCTATGTTAGGTCTGCATCTCACATCCACACTAATCGTAAGTCTAAAGTCGCAGTTCCCGATCTTAGCCGAGGCTGCTCCGGTCCCTTTGGTCTCCACCCTCGAGCAACTGCTCGAGGGTGATAGCAGTACGTGGGTTCCTGTCATCTTCCGAGACAAGAAGGACGGATCTCTGTGGGGTTCTTTCAGTCCACACACTTATCTTTTGTGGGGCCTAGAAACGGTTGCTTGGAGCCCGCGCTATCTCTACCGGGCCGCTTCACTACTAATGCACCTGGCGGAATGCGATCCTGGGGGGGGGTACCCAGAATCGACAACTGAGCACCTTACGAGATATTTTTCTGGCTTGGAGGCCATACACGTTCGCCATTTTGGACGAGCGCATTGCTGTCGTACGTCAGATCTGCAAGGGGCATCCGCGCACAGGTCTAAATCTCGTGATGTCCCTTCTTCCACAACATCATGACCACACCACGGGCACAGCTAAGCCAAGACTTCGCGATTTTGGGGACGCAGGTAGCAAGCCCACAACACAAGCTGAAATGCTTTCGGCATTCGAGCACTTTGCGGATTTGGCTGTCGAACTTAGTTCCTCCGATATCGGCCGTCTCACAGCTCTCATGGATCATTTCCCGCAGCTGGGCCAAGAGACACGCGAACGGATACTCTCTGCCATCCGTGCAGTCGCAACTGACTCCGATAGCAACCAGGTCTTTCAGCTATGGACTAATCTTAATGGCCTGATTCAAAAACACGAACAGTTTCAGGAGGCCGCTTGGGCGATGCCGCTCAAGCAATTGGAGCCCCTGAAAGAGCTTCGCGAAGATTCGCGGCCAACCGACCCGGTTCGACCAATACTCTGGCTCTTTGATAATTATGTGCCGCGCCTTAAACGCTCATCGTCAGATGGCTACATAGAAGAGGCAAATTGAGAGAGGGGCGATGTTCTAAGAAACCTTTTTCACAAATACGGATTGGAAGAAGTTCTAAACCTCGGGCATCAATCAAAGATGCCACATTTTGTTGGATTCGCTTTAGCGGAATCAGTGGGAGAATAAAAAGTCATCCAGGAAGCGATATCCGAAGCTATGACCCGATCGGATATTTCGGATGACTTCTCAATCGCTGCCTCGTCACGTGCTCACGAAGTCTTTGGCACGGCTTGGGATGGATGGATAGCTGGATTCGCTAAGGCTCTCACGCCTGCTCGTGCTGCTTCGCTGTTCTTCAGATGGGGAGACTCTCGGGAAACTTGGCAGCTTGTAGCTGAGCTAGGGCGTGAAATTGAAAAGGAATATTGGAAGCGCAAGCCTGTATTCAGACAGTCAGCCGATGAGGACTTTTCCCTTGCATTGGAGAAGTATCGTGGCGTGAGCCGGTTCAGTGGCTGCATAGATATGGCGGCGTATGAGGCGGAACGCCTCAGCGCAAACGATAGTGTTGAAATCCTTGTAGGTTTTATCGAAGAGGCGAATGCCGAGAGCTGGAAGTTACAGCATACTCAGTATGAAGTGATCCATATGATCCAATCACTACAGAAGCGGGCAGATGTTGAGCTTGAACAGATAGCAGCCCTTGAATACCGCTATCTGCCATTGCTGCAGTTCCAAGCGGAACCGATAGCGTTACAGCGTCTCATGTGCAAATCGCCTCAATTTTTTATGAGCGTGATCTCTAGTGTCTTCCTTCCTTCATCGCGTGATGAGTCCTCCACGATTACCGAAGAACCAAAATCAATGCTCGTCTCAGTTATCAGATTTTGCAGTCTTTCAAGACCGTTCCAGGGTTCGCAGGCGAATCGGAGGATGTGGACCATCTGCGCGGCTGGGTTTTAGAGGTTCGTAGACTGGCAATTGAAGGAGATCGTGCTGAAATCACTGATCAGCAAATTGGCTAAATTCTAGCCTACGCACCAATTGACCCTGCAGACGGAGCGTGGCCAACGACTTCAATAAGGGGGTTGATTGAAGAACTGTCTTCATATCAAAGTGAGCGCGGCATTTCTGTAGCTCGTTACAACATGCGAGGTGTATTTACAAAAGGGCTTTTCGATGGCGGTCATCAGGAGAGGGCACTTGCCGACCAACATGAATCATGGTCGTTTCTCACCCTAAAATGGCCTCGTACGGCTTCTATGCTGCGAGAAATATCTGAGGGTTGGGCCCGCAGTGCTCGGCAAGCTGACACAGAAATGCAACTCGATCAACTCTGGTAAAGAAGGTAGCCAGCGTCCACGCAGATCGGCACCGCATCCGGCAGGAGCCTGGGCGCGGTAGCGTGCCTCTCCTGGGTCATTGGACAACACCTGCCTCTACTCTGCGTGACTCTGCAGGTTTCTGCGTACACGGCGCAACGAAACCCATACTCGATGCTTGCTGTCAGGGCTGCTCGATGAGCGGGCGCGCGGTAGCGCATGCAATAAGACGCATGGCAAAGAGAGGATTCGCCTTCGAGCACTCAGGTAGCGACGGATCTGGACCCTAGGATTGTTGATCGCTGAAAACATACAGCAGACTGGGCGGGTGCGTGCGAGCGGAGCTTGGCCTCCGCACGGAAGGAAGTCGCAAACGTGACTGCAGGTCCCTGGGGGAGGATATCTCCACGGTCCAAACCGATTCTCCTGTATGCTCACTAAGCTTTTCGCCGTCTGTCCTCTTCCCTTGTTGCGTTCTAAGGCGCGAACGTCGAATCGCCGCGATGCAGGGCAAGCGTGGTCGTCGTGGTGCCCCGACCAAACAGAACGGCAAGATAGCGCGATCTTTCCCGGCCTGCAAGAACAGTTGTCCGGCAGCAGGCAGGCCACGCCGAAATGCCCGCAACCTACCTCGGATCTCCTGCTGCGACCACCTGCACCTGCCGAGCATTCTCTCAGGCTCCGTCAGCGCCAGTAACCCCGATGAAAGTGGTAGCCGTCGCCCCGGTGTTCATAGCCCCCTGGTATCCAAACCGCTCCCGGGTGCGGCCGCCGCCCCCAGTGTCCTCTTGTCCAGATATACCGGTGACCATCCCAGCGATGATATCCACCCATCCAGACGTAGCCCGGGTGCGGTGGAGGACCGTAGTGCTCAACAACGGGCGGTGGAGGTGGGGCCCCGATGGTGAGCGAAACTTGGGCCTGGGAGGTGAAAGGGAGCAGGGCAACAAACAGTGTTGCAGCGGCGAGTGATTTCATCATCTTGGTTCTCCTTGGTCGTCCGGTATAGCGGACGGGTTTTGGCAGCTCATGCGATAGGCTCACAAATTTTGAGCAGAAGTGCCGTCCCCGTTTGCCTGCCGATTCGTACGGATTTCCTGCTCTGTTTTGTCTTCCCTCATTTCAGGATGTTTCCGTCGTGTTGCTAGGTACTCGCGGGAGCGCCACCTTGCTGTCGCTTTGCTGCTTTGTGGTTCTGCTTCATCTGCTCGTACCGCTGCCTCTGCGTATCAGTCAGAATGGCTTCGACCTTTGCATCACTGTCTTGCCGGATGCTGCGAATCCTGGCGCGTTTGCCCTGAGGTGCCAACGCTGTGTCCGATCTAACACTCTGCACCTGCTCTTGTCGTTCGGCGAGAACTGGCTCGATCCTTGATTCCTGATCGGGTGTCAGATCGAGCCTTCTGGCCATCCTCTTGGCATCGCGTCGAGGGTTTGCCGCGTGGTGTGCCGGGCCTCCCGGAGACTGCGTAGTCATCGTGGTGGGCTGCTGCTCCTGCGCCAGAACCGAGGGAGCACACACACCGCTCGATAGGATCGCTCCAAGAAGAATTGTGGGGGAGAGAACACGCATGAACATAGCTCCTTTCTGCTGCTTCCTGTCTCTGTCTATTGTTTAGAACTGCGGTTCACCACAGGATCCAGTTCGATCAGCATTCCATGCCGGCGTAGGCGCGGACCGGGTCACTTGGGCGCGACACCAGGATCAGTCACGCTGTTGTGGTTGCGATCGTAGATGCCCCGCGAGGTCCTGTCTTGCTGACGGGCAAGCTTGTGGCGGTCGGCAGCGGTGAGGTGACCATTATCACGCGAGCGCATCCGGGCATCCCGATTATTGATCCGCGCCTGATTGGCATCCGCCTTTGCAGCGCCGCCAGGAGTGATCTGGCCGTCAGCTACACCCCTGTTGATGCGGGCCTGCTGATTTGCGGAGCGCTGATTAATCGTGTGGCGCTGCACGGGGGTCGTTTGTTGCGCGAGCGCGCTGGACACTGGAAGGACTGCGAGCGAGGCTGCTATCAAGAAAGCTTTGATATTCATAGTGAAACTCCTTCTGTTGCTGCTGATGTTCCTGCCCGATCAGCGGAGCCGGTGCACCCGCTGAAGGATCGGAGCGAACGAGGTGCGTTTGCTCACCTCGCCATCGATTCCACGCACCTGTATGAATGCGGTGAGCGCCAGGGTTCCTCTCCCCTCGAGAGGGTATTTATGGCCACCCCGTGACGGGATGCCGGCACGGAGGCAGTCAAATGGGTCAGGATCAGGAACGGTTGGACGCGAGCGAACGCCTTGAACAGCTATCCCAAGGGCTCAGAGGAAGCATCCCTACACTCAATGGGCATCGACAAACCGGATTTCCTCGCTCAGCCACTCTTCTCAGGAAGAAAGGTTTTGTGGCTTGGCTGCGCTATCATCCTGATTGTTTTATGCCTTAGTACGGCGGACGTCATCTACTCGCTCCGCGAAACAGTCCGCAGGAGTGATGGCGTCGTCTCCGCTTTTCGTCAGCGAAGTCGCATGCTCGACGGCCTGCGAACCCTGATGCTCCGCTCCGCGTTGTCGCCGGGCAACGACGATGATCGCGCAATCTCTACCGGTGACCTGCCCGCCGAGCACGTGCAGGCGAACCAGATCCTCGAGCAGTTTGAGCGGTCTCTGGAAGCAAGCGGCGACGAAGCAACCCAGCAGCGACTGTCAGATCTCCGGTTCTCCCTCAATCAATACTGGGTGTCTTTGCCTGGCATCCGGGAGCAAAACAGCAAGCACCCACAAGTGGTACCGCGACCGTTCAGCGGGACGCCCGCGCGAAGGCAGATCAGGCATATAGCCAGGCAAATCATGGATCTGAACCGAGAGCAGCAGGATCGCGCGGAATTGCAGCTTAGCGCCGAGCATGACCGCCTTGAAAAAGAGCTTCTCATCTCCTCCGGCGTGTCGCTCTTCGTGGTGCTTGCCCTCATCGGAGCCATCTCGTACCGAATAAGAACGACTGAGCGCTTCGCCGAGGAGCAGTACCTGGATGTGGTGCAGGCGCGCCGCGAACTGCAGACATTTACCGGACGGCTCGAGCAGGCCCAGGAAGAAGAGCGTCGAAAGCTTTCCCGCGAACTCCATGATGAGTTTGGCCAAACAATGGCGGCCGCACTAGTCGAGCTAGGACGCATTCAAGAGGAAATGACTGATGATAATGAGACGAGGGCCCAGCTGGCGAGCGTCAAACAAGAGCTTGAAAATAGCATGCGGTCCATTCGCGACATAGCACTGATCCTGCGACCATCCATGCTCGATGACCTTGGTCTGGTACCGGCCCTTCGCTGGCAGGGTCGCGAGGTTGCCAGAAGATCCGGACTTTCGGTGCGAATCGAGGCGGATGACGATTGTAAGTCCCTGCCGGATGCGTACCGCACGTGTATCTACCGCGTGGTTCAAGAGGCACTCAATAACATCGTTCGTCATGCCTCGGCGAGGTCCGCTGTGGTCACCTTCCGCTGGGCCCCGAACGCACTCGCTCTGATCATCGCCGATGATGGCAGAGGGTTTCGTCCAGCATCAGACAAGGGCATGGGATTGCTCGGTATCGAAGAGCGCGTTGGCAGACTCAGCGGACATCTGGATGTCACTTCCCTGCCAGGTAGAGGGACCACCATCCAAGTGACTCTCCCGGTACCGGCCGAGGAGAAGGAAGAAGAGCTTCGATGATTCGCATCGTTCTTGCAGATGACCATAACGTCCTCCGAGCAGGCCTCAAATCTTTACTGGAACGACAGCACGACTTTGAAGTCGTTGGAGAGGCCGGTGACGGGCGCGAGCTGCTACGCCTCGTGGAAGAAGTTACCCCGGATGTGGTCATCACCGATATCGGCATGCCAAGACTCAATGGCACGGAAGCAACAAGCCAAATTGCGGCAAAGTATCCCAAGACACGCGTCATCGTTCTCAGCATGCACAGCGATGAAGCGTACGTTCTTCGGGCTCTAAAGGCAGGTGCTCGGGGGTATCTCGTGAAGGAGTCCGCCGAAGCGGATCTCATGACTGCTGTGCGCACCATCCACGCCGGCAAAGCATTCTTCAGCCCCTCCGTAAGCGCACTCCTCGTGGAAGACTATGTCAGACAGATGCGTGACCGCGGAGTGGAAGACAGTTATGAGCTTCTCTCGCCCCGAGAGCGGGAGGTGCTCCAGCTGATTGCTGAAGGCAGCAGCAACAAAGATATCGCGCAGTCCGTGGGCATAAGCGTACATACCGTTGAAACTCATCGCGGAAACATCCTGCAGAAGCTAAATCTTCACAGCGTTCCGGATTTGATCCTCTACGCGGTGCGAAAAGGCGTTATCTCCTGAGTCTTGTCATTGTCCTGGATCCGAGAAAAGGCCTTGCCCAGTCGTGCAACGCAACTGTGAGCAGCGACTTCCGTACAGCTATCTGTTCGCCAAAGTCGATGAGGCCGCGTCTCGCTCACCTTCTGTAGTAGCCAGAGGCACAACAGGATCAGACACAACAGTTCCGATTCGAGTGCCCTCGTACACACATGCCGCGCCACGGCTTCGCGAGTCAAACCTCTCCCAAAAGCCACGTTCTCTCGCGAGCAGCGGCCTGTGTTGCGTAAGCAGGCGAACGCGCAAACGAGGGAAACTGACCATTGAAGCGCAGTCTCGCTCGTTGAGCCCATCAACGGGCTGTGATATGCGTGCGGGTAGCAGTTATTTACCGCATTTCTTACTTACCTAACACGGGCTTGTTCACGTGCTGGTCCAGCGTGCTTTCGCTGAGGAGTGTCGCCGAATCTGCTGCGTTGAAGGGGTACTGCCGAATGGAATGCTGGTCCGCGGTGCTCAGCGTGACGTCGACGCGGCGGTTGCTGGCCAACACGACCATCTTCATATTCCGAAGTAGGCGTTTACGGGAGTCGTCTGCGAGTTCCGGGCTTTGCTCGATGCCTTCTCTGACCTGGGCGACTGTGAAGTCTTGCTGGTCCCCGTGCGCCTTGACCTCGATGCTATCGGAAGCGATGCCGTGTGCGACCAGGTACTGCTTCGTCAACTCCACGCGCAGCTGGGAAAGCTTCTGGTTGTACTCCGCAGAGCCTCTCTGGTCAGCGTGCCCTTCCAGGATGAGCCGTGCCGAGGGGCGCGTCTTCAGGCCACCTGGCCGATGTTAAGTGGAGTTTCCGTGTAGACACAGTCGGGAGTGTTGTCATTGAAGCCGGTGATCAGGGTAGAGGCATCAGTGGTGCCGATGTCGCCATTGATGATTGTGGCTGCTCCCTGGTTGGTCATCCCAGCATCGCCGCCGAAGCCGCCGAACAGTGCTGCTGTGCCGAGATTCACCGGAGGAACCACAACAGTGGCCGCAGCGGTGGTGAAGGCCCATGGATTCGGGAGAGCGCCAACTGCGAGCGCGTTCCCGGCCAGGTCACGTGCGCCGCTGTGATGGTAGCTATGTAGGAGGTACTCGCCGCCAACGGCTCCGATGGAGTGAGCGTTGCGATGAAGTTGGTGGAGTCATACGACACAGTGCCGGCAATCGTTGCGCCCGAGCCGGTCGTGAGAGTGAAGGTTGCGGTCGTGATCGTCAGCGGGTTCATCGCCTTGCTGAAGGTTGCGCTCACTGTTTGTGTAAGCGGGACTGCTGTTGCGTCGCTGGGGTGGATTGGTCAATATCACGAGAGGTGCGGTCGTATCAGGTGCCGCTCCCGTAGTGAAGGTCCAGGCATAGTTTGCAGCGAGAGTGTTGCCGGCCAGGTCGGCCACACTCGTGGTGATAGTTGCTGTGTACAGCGTGGCAGGGAGCAGCACGGCAGTTAGCGTGAAGATAACCGTGTTGCGACTGTCGAGTACGTCACCAGGCCAGCTACAGGGGTGAGGCCCGGTCCGGTAACAGTGAAGGCTGTAGCGGTGAAGGTAGCCGGGTTCATCGCTTCACCGGACGCAGCTCTGATCGCCTGGTCGACAGGAACGTTGGTCGCCCCATTCGCGGGGATGGTCTGCACAACCGTGGGCCGCGTGGTTGCTGGCGCTGCCTCCGTGGTAGATGTCCACATATAGCTGTTCGCCAGCCCGTTGCCATTGAGGTCCTGAGCACTGGTTGTGTCGTGGCGACGTAGGTAGTCTGCGGCGAGAGTGCCGCTGTGGGCGTAAACACCGCTGTGGATCCAGCGGCTACGTAGGTGATCGTTCCCGCGACTGCTACTCCTCCGGGTGCCCGCAGCCTATAGTCAGTCCACTAAGTGTCGCGCCATTCATTGCTTCGCTGTAGCAGTGATGAATTGGTTGAAGCCGACGCCGCCTCGACGCATTGATGGTCGATGGATCTATTGCGGTACTGAAGGTCGCGGTCAAGGCCGTAGCAATGGCGACGCCCTTCGCGCCGTTACGCGGTGTCGTCGCTATCACGGTGGGGCTGACACTGGTGATCGGGGTCCCTGGTGAGGCAGTGGTGAAGGTCCAGACATAGTTGGCGAGCAGGGATTTCGACGGCGTCGCCGTGTCCGTGGCCCCGGTTATGATCGTTGCCGTATAGGTGGTGGCAGGTAAGAGGTTTACAGAAGGAACAAACGTTGCGGTAGATGAGGACGTTGCGCAGGTAACTGCACCTGTCACAGCAACGCCGCCAGGAGCAGCGAGAAGAACGGTCGTCCCGTTGATCGATGCGGGCGCCATCGCTTTACTAAAGGTCGCGGTGAGCGGGGAGTTAACAGCTACACCGGTCGCATCATTCGCGGGAGTTGTGGACGTCACAGTAGGGCGAGTCGCATCTGCTACTTTGACTGTCTCTTCTCCGCAGCCTCCGACAGCAGCATGAGAAAGACTGCCGGAAACGAGGCGATTCTGTTCCTGAACTTCTTCATATTGCCCCGAACCGTCCGAGACTGCGCAGGGGGATCTTTCCTGCACATGGGGGGCGACTCTTACCTATGCGGGGAACCTAAAGGGAGTGCCAGAGTCGGACGAGATCAAGGTTGCTTGTTTCTCTCGGCCAGAGGTTCGAACGTAATGATCAGGCGGTGGATCAGATCGCGCGCAGTTACAGGCATCCAGCTGAGTCGGATGTCTGTGAACGCAGAAACAGGTTTGTACCTCGGCGACGACTGCACGGGTGTGCCGCGTTCATCGCTCCGCTGCTGCACCACGGCGACATCTACATAGCCAGTATCCCGCACCGCTCGTGCCTTTGTGTTGTGCACGGGGACAAAGTGCTGTAGTGTGCAGGGGGATCAGCAGATGCAGGATTGGGAGTACACCAGCACCTGCAACCGCTTTTCAGGAGGATTCAGGTGCGCTCGGTTCTTCACAAGACCACTCTCGCTATTCTCTGCACCATCAGTGTCCCTGCTATCTCTGCCCGATCGTTCGCACAAGGGCCGCCGCCTGCACCACTTCCTCCGGTGATTGATGTTCATGTCCATGCCATCAATGAGTCAATTCCGATCTCGATATGCCCGAACACGAGTAAGTTCCTTGCCTCTGATCCGCGCGACAAAGAAGCCCCTTTTGGATGGGCGAATGATGCATGCACACCAAGGCTCTACCCGGCGCCCAAAGGCGAGTACGTGAAAGCCGTGACCGATGAGATGAAGCGTCTCAATGTCACCGCCGTGGTCTTCGGCGATGCCAAGAGCGTACAGAGTTGGAAGGATGCTGCGCCGGACCGGGTCATCCCCGGCACTACCTTCGGCGATGCATCGCAGCCTGGAGGTCGCACGTCCGTTGAAGAACTTCGCAAGGACTTCACCACCGGCGGCTTCAAAGTGATGGGGGAGATCGGGTTGCAGTACGAGGGCATGTCACCGAGCGATCCTTCTGTCGACAAGTACTTCGCACTTGCCGAGGAACTGGATATTCCTGTGGCCATTCACATGGGCACAGGCGGCTCAGGACGCGCGAATATTGGCAACCCGAAATACCGCGGTTCGATGGGAAACCCGCTCCTGCTCGAAGACGTGCTCGCCCGTCATCCGAAGCTGCGAGTGCAGGTAATGCACGCGGGTTATCCAATGATTGACAACATGCTCACCCTCCTGCAGGAGAACTCCCACGTGTATGTCGACGTGGCGGGGCTGATCTGGAGCTATCCGCTCAAGGAAGTGAATCGATACATCGAGCGGCTGGTCGACGCCGGTTTTGAAGATCGTGTGATGTTTGGAACAGACCAGCTTGGGTGGCCGGGACTGATGGCATACTCGATCAGCATCATCCAGGACGCGGACTATCTCACCCCGGAGCAGAAGCGCGACATTCTGTATAACAACGCAGCAAGGTTTCTGCGGCTGAAACCTGCGCCGGCCAACTAAGAAGGCCCGCGCCCTCTACGTCGACTCGGTCGCGGTGCACCTGTCGTTTGCGCGACAGATGCCACAGAGCGCGGCCAGCTTGTATCCTCAAGATGAGGAACCAAGTGGGCCGCACCAAGAAGCAATCGTCGGTTTCGGGCAGGGCGCTTCTGTTTTCCTGCGTGTGGGCAGCCGCAGCAGCTACCGCGCAGACCACCTCGATGCACATCTCGGGATTGGTTCTGGACCCACGAGGGCACCAGATTGCAGGCGCGATAGTTGAAGTAGATTCGCCTGCCGGAGTGCGGGCGCAGGCCACAACCGATCATGATGGCCGATTTCGCCTCCTGGTGCCGCAGGCGGGCAGCTTTACCTTGCATGTGGAGGCTAGTGGCTTCGCTCCTGTTGTGCGTAGCATTTCACTCGACACCGAGGCCGCAGACCTGACCTTGCGCCTGGTTCGCGCTGCGGCGCGCAACCAAACCGTCATCGTCACAGCGGACGTGAGCGACATCTCGATCATTGCTCCAGATCCTTCCCAGAAGGTGTTGGTGCGTGAAGAGTTGCTGGACGCAAACCCGGGGCGACCCGGTGCACCCGTGTCCATTCCAGGCTTGCCGATTGAGACTGCATCCGGAGGCATCAAGGCTCCGCAGTATTTCGCTCCGGGCGTCGCGGGGGATCATGGTGAGCCGATCGCGCAGTACATCGCGGTCGGCAGCTATCTCGTCCCTAACAACCTTTCCGCGAATGCGCACGGCAACGGCTACGCTGATCCGAATATCTACGTCGCGGCCGCACTCGGAAGTGTCGCCGTGGACGCGGGCGCGTTCAATGTGCTGGAAGGCAACCACGCACTGAACTTATCTGCGACGTACGGACTGCGGCCGCGGCTGCAATCTTCGCTTACCCTCACGGGCGATTCCCGGGACGCGGATGCGACACTTGGGATTGCTCCCGCGAACTCCACTGCAAAGGCGTGGGTAGCCCTCGAGGCGAACTACGGCAATGGTCTGCTACTCCGGTTGGAACATCGACAGCAGTACAAGCTGAATGCGCTGCGGGTTCTCGATCTTGGCAAGCATGAACTGACCCTCTTCGGAGATGGCTACTACGGTGCCTCGCATGAAGGAAACCTTGTTCCTACCGGCTCTGGCGTAGAAATCGATGACACGGTAGACCCTCGCCAGATGGACCAGACCCACACTTCCATCCTTGCGGTAAACGATGATTGGAAGCACACCAGCAAGGACGAGTTTTCGCTATCCGGCTTCTTTCGCACGTACAATCTCTCGCTTTTCTCAGACTTCGGCGAAGGTCTCATCCGGCAGAGCGAGTTCCGCGAGATAGAGGGTGCAGAAGCGCGTGCAACACACACTTTCAGACCCTGGCTGCAGGGAATGCTTGGCATTCTCTATAACGAAGACGCCATTCACAACGATGACCTCGATCACTACGTCTCGGACTCGCCCGGCATGTACGGGTCTTTTGTGAAGGTACTAAGTAACGATGTGTCCATTCGAGAGTTCGCGCCCTACGCCGCCGTTCATGGAGACATGGGGAAGCACGTGCATTACTACGCCGGATTGCGCAACGACGAGATTCAATTCATCAACACAGACAGGGTAAGCACCCTGGCTTCCTTGAATGAATGGAAGTCTTTCGAGAATCCGAAAGGCACACTTACATGGTCCCCGGGTACCGGCTCGGCGCATTGGCTTCCTTCGGCGTCTTTCAGCCTGGGGCAGGCATTCTTTACGGAGGATCCGCGGATCAGTGTAGCGGTCTCTGCAGGTCGTTCGAGCGGGTCAGCCTTCGCCAATCCATTCGAGCGCTCCCACGCCGCGCAATTCGTACTCGAGAAGATCGTGGGTGCCACAGATGTACGACTTACGCTCAGCAGAACAACGACCACAGCGACCCTGGCTAAGATCGACCCGGACAATGGCACTGCCGAAGATCTGGGCCCGAGTACCATCAGGTTTCTCACCGCGAGCGTGCGCCACCAGTTCAGTCTCGGAAGTCTCCAGGGGATAGTGTCGAAGGCAGATGCCCGCCTTGCCTCTTTCAATGGCGTCTCCGGCACCGTGACCCCGGAAGCGCCGCGCACTATATTCGACATACTGACCACCCTGGACGCGATGCCCTTCCAGTTGCACGGGCGCGCCGAGTATGAATATGTCGGTCATAAGTTCTTGGATGTTGGCAACGTAGAACATTCGGCGCAATATGAGGCGGTCCCAGTGGGCGAGACGCGCCTGGCGCTTGTGCGGTTGTTCGAGGAAAGTCGCCTGGAGGTCGGTGCAGACGCCCTGATCGCGCGTGGGTACACCGGGCAAACCACCGAAACGTTCGACCCGGCATGGAGTATCGCAACGGCGCGGAGCCGTCTTCCCTACTGCGCGCCAGGCTCTGGCCCGAGTGGCCTACCCACGGACTTTGATTGCGGCACCATCGAGAGAGCCGTCGGAATTCGGATGGTCTCTTTCGTCGGCGGTTCGATCTCGTGGCACTTTCGCACCGCGATGACACGCTGAGATGACACGCTGAGTTGTTGCGCAGGCGAACGATCGCTGCTCTCTCTCAGCATCCCTCCACTCAGAGGCCGCTCCCGGGAGCGCGGAGAGCAGGCTGTAGATACGGAGTCACGGAAACCGTCCTCAGAGAGTTCAAAGTTTCGACCATGCACAGGTCAAGCGAAGAACGACAGAGACTAAGGAACACGCTGCCTGCGTAATTCATCCGCAAGCAGAACAGCTTCGGCGATCTCGCGCATGGACTTGCGCCGCTGGCGGCTCGCCCGCTGCATCGTGCGGTATGCGTCGTCCTCGGAGATCGAGAGGTCACGCTGGAGTACACCCTTCGCGCGATCGATGAGCTTGCGGCTCTCGAGCTGTCCGGTGAGTTCCGAGTTCTCCGTTTCCAGCCGCACCCGCTCCATCTCCGCGCCTACCAGGACGCCCAGGGTCGAAAGCAGGCGAATCTCGAGATCCGTATGGACATAGGTCTCGCGATGCTGCAGGTTGATCACGCCGACGACGCGATTCGCGCACAGGATCGGCGTGGACAGGATCGCCTCGAAGCGGTCCTCCGGGAGCGCGGCGAAAGAACTGAAGCGCGAATCTTCAGAGGCTTTCGAGGAAATGGCGACCGGGGTGCGATGCTGCGCCACCCAGCCGGTCACGCCCTGCCCTACTGCCATCCCTAAAGTGTCGACAACATCAGCATGAGGATTCTTCGAGGCGCGGAGCACCAGCTTATCCTCTTCGCGGGTGTACAGGATGCAAGAGTCACACGGGATCACAGTCGAGACAAAGGCCACGATGCGCTCCATCACCTGGTGCAGCGGGTCAGCGAGCGCGATGCGGCTGCTGATCTCGTGGAGTATGTCGAAGGAAGAGAGCCCGTTGCGAAAGCCTGCCATGGTCGAGGTGGACGGCGCGACCTGCTGTACCCCGCGCGGAGGAGTCCTCAAGGAAGCCGCCAGCAGAGTCGCTGCATCCGCCCGTTCATCGGGGGTCGCTGCAGCGGGGGCGGCAGCACGCTTTGCCGCAAGCACACGCCCTGCATACTGGGCGGCTTCATTGATCATGAACCCCATCTTCGGGCGCGACGGTTCAAAGTCCGGCCGGATGCCGTAGTGTTCGAGTTCCTCGGTGGTGGTTGGCCCGACAGAGACGACCGCGAGTGAGGCGAGGGCCTCCCGCAGTTCCCGGTCCAGGCTCATCTGCCCGGCGATCTCGAACAGGTGAATGACCTGCACAGCGGTCATAAACAGCAGCACGTCGACCCCACCATGCACGATGGCGAGCACGCACTCACGCAACGGCTGCAGGTCTTCCGGCAGGCCCCATTGGTACACCGGCACCTTGGTGACCGAGGCGCAGCGTTCCGAAAGCGCCGCGATCAGCTCAGGATTGGTTGCGCCATATTCCTGCAGCGCGACCCGCATCGTGGTGAGTTCGCCACCGAAGCGTCCATCGATCGCCGCAAGCAACTCACGCCAGGTGGTAGGTTCGGCCGCTACTGCCGCGACCGGGATGTTCATCTCTTTCAGTGGGCCGAGTGGCTTCACGCCGCGTGCAGCCACGTATACGGTACGCAGGGCCGCCAGGATCTGCTCGCGGTCAAATCGGGTCGCAATGCTGTCGAGCATGGTGCGCACGCCAACGCCGGTGAGAAAGATGACGAGATCAAACTCGCCAAGGAGGAGCTTCTCGGCGAAAACGAAGCCCGCAGCATTCGACTCGAGCGGCAGCTCCCGCATGGCGGGCACCACGAACGGCTCGCCGTTGTAGGTGCGGATCAACTTCTCGACTTCGCGGGCCCGGCGCGACTCAAGCGAGAGAACGCGCAAACCATCAAAGCTGGCGTGTGGCATGAAACTCCTCGAGTGCCCTCAGCCGCGTCCGTGCAGCGGCTGTCCAGCTATCGTAAGGGAAGTTCTGCTCCCGTCCCGGCTGAAATGCGAGCGGGTTCAGGCTTAGTGCGCCCCACCAAAGGGATGGTCCGTCCTGTAAACCAGCTCAACGTAACCGAACTGCGCATCGGTATCGCGCGCGTAGATGCTGCGCACCACGCTCCGTCCGAAGGCCTTTGCGTAGTACGCCGAAAGCGCAAAGTGCTTGTTCAGCGCGTAGTCGGCGCTCGCATCGTAGAGCGAAGTGAAGCTGCTGTGCCCATTCGCCGGGCGCCCCTGGTAGCCGAACACCTTGGTGTCAAAGGCTCCGCCGCCGCTATACCAGAGGTCGTGCGGCGAGGTGAGCTGCAAAAAATGCAGGTCCGTGCGGATGTCCAGCTTCTTGGTTGGCTTGTCCAGCAGCTGCACAAACTGGTCGCTCGAGTTCATCATGTTGAAGTAAGGAAAGCGCGCGTAAAGCCGCGGCGTGGGCAGCACCTGGAAGAACGTGTTGTGCTCGCCATCGGTAGCGTTGTTGTCTCCCGTGGAGCGCAGGAAGCCGCCCCTGAGCCAGGGTGAGGTCGCAAGCTTGTCTGCGTGGAAACCGCCCTCGCCGACCACCGCGCCTGCGTGGTGATCAAGCAGCCCCCATTGACCATTCTGGAGCACACCCCAGAACATCAGGTCCACCGTGCCGCCCGGCACAGGGATCGCACCGGCTGCATTGGCGCCGTAGCTGCCGACGCGGATGTTGTGGTGGTCTGCCGTGCGCACCGCGAGTGCGCGATTATCGGTCTTCACCACATAGGTGCGACCATCGTGAAAACCCAACGCGAAGCCGCGCAGCTGCAAGCGCTGCCGCGCCAGATTGCGTGTGTACGCGAGATACTGGATGTCGACGTTGAGCTCAGGGTTGGCGTTCATGTTGTAGACACCCTGCGTCGCGCGGCCGGCCATTGCGGTGAGGTCCCAACTCTGCCCGCGCATGTGGCCGTCCACTCCGTCAAAAGAACGCTGCCCAGTGGAGAAGCCGAAGTTGCCGATCAGCCGTTGCTGGATGCGGTTGGTCTGCAGCCAGCGGAGCGTGGCGTTTGCCGGGCGCGTCTCCATGCCATCGAAAAACTCGAAGCGTCCAAGACGGACGGTGTCCCCGTTGGTGAAGTGATGGCGCAGAAACGCCTGGCGGAGCGAAGCGGCTGCGGGCTCCCGCTCATTGCTGTTTGAAGCGTAGTAAGTGCCGCCAAGGCCGAGTTGGCCTTGCGCCGTGACGGTGGAAACAGCGTCGTTTGGCAGCCCCAGCACCGCGGCCTGCGCGAACTCGAGCTGCCAATCGTCATGACGCAGCTGCTGCGTCAGGCCGAAGCGAAGGAGTGTTTCGAAGTAGCCATACTGCTCCGCGTGTGGCGTCGCAGCAAACCACTGCCATGCATCGACCCGCGCTCGTTCAGAGATCGTGAGCGTGACCGGGCCGTTGGCGGCGGCCGCTGAATTGTTGTCCTGAGCCAACAGGGAGAAGGCGGATGCGCACGAACTTAGCATAAGCAGCAACAGCGAACTCTTCAAGGATGTCTCCCCAGCAGCAATTCAGACGCGATAGCAACGTGCCCTCCAGGTGCGGCGACTGCGGGTGCCGGCTCCGAAGCGGCCGCTCCCCGGCGCAGGCGTCGCTGCAGAGACAAGCAGGACCCAGTGCATTTGCATTGCGCAAGGGGGGCGCCTTGAGATGTAACACAGCTTTCCCACGAGGAACAATGCGAAGTGAAGAGGCTGTGCTGCCTTGGAGAGGCCTGTATACACCGAGCACTGCCCGCCTGCGTGGAGGAAGACTTATCCCGGAGATGGGCGTTCCATCTGCGTCGACATCGTTTTCTTGCGCGACCAGAGAACCTCCCCTATACTGAGCACTCCAAGACCACCTGGTGGCCCCGACTGCCGCCCGTCGTATCTGTCAGCGCCCCGTTCGCGTTGTCCTCTGCACTCCGTGGTCTCTGTTCTGCCTCACTTCCAAATGCTCCGTGACGAGCTCCGACCTCCTGCTGCGCCCGTGCCCCTGCGTGCGCCGTTCGCTCTCGTCTCTCGCACCACAGCATCCCTGAGGAGCTTCGCAGCCCATGGCTCAACCTATTCCCGCAGAGGGCCCATTTACTTCCGAACAGACCCAGTACCTGCAGGGCTTCTTTGCGGGCGCCATGCAGCGTATGCCGTTCGCGGGTCATCTGCCCGGCGGAGCGATCACTGCGGATCCTTCTGCGGCTGTACCGAATCTCGCTGCACGCGAGGAAGAGCCGCATGTGCACGGCACAGCGGTCAGCGAGCTCTGCCGCGAAGAAGTGTGGAAGTACGAGCTGAACTCGCTCGATCTGTGGGATCAGTTGCTGGCCCATGCCGCGGCCGACCAGGCGCCCGATGCCGAACACACCTTTCGCTTCAAATTTCACGGGCTTTTCTACGTCGCACCTGCGCAGGACTCGTTCATGCTTCGGCTGCGTGTGCCTGGTGGTGTACTCACCGCGAATCAGCTACGCGGGCTTGCGACGCTGGCTGAGCAGCATGGACCCGGGCGTTGCGACCTGACCACGCGAGCCAACCTGCAGATCCGCGAGCTCCGCCCGCGCTCCATTGTTGCAGTGCTTACGACACTCAGCCGGCTCGGCATGAGCTCGCGCGGCTCCGGTGCCGACAACATACGCAACATCACGGCGTCACCGGTCAGCGGCCTTGCTGCCGGTGGACTGCTGGACGTGCAGCCATACGCCGACGCGCTTCAGCACTACATCTCGAACTCGCGCGATCTCTACGGCCTCCCGCGCAAGTTCAATATCGCTTTCGACGACGGCGGTCCGATCTCGGTACTCGCCGATACGAACGACATCGGTTTTGTCGCTGTGCGTGTTACAGATGGGCACTCTGTCCCGGCAGGCGTGTACTTTCGCGTGCTGCTCTCGGGGATCACGGGACACCGCCAGTTCGCCTCGGACTCAGGGCTCTTGCTGCGTCCGGACCAGGCCGTCGCCGTGGCGGCAGCGATGGTGCGCGTCTTCAACGAACACGGGGACCGCACCGACCGCAGGAAGGCACGGCTTAAGTACCTGCTTGATCGCTGGGGCGTCGAACGTTTTCTCTCGGAGACGGAGCGGAAGCTGGCGTTCCCCATCATTCGCTTTCCACAAGACGAGTGCGAGCCGCGCGGTCCCATCGATCGCGCCGGGCACATCGGCGTGCACGCTCAACGAGAAGGCGACCTTCGCTACATCGGCGTCTCTGTGCCGGTCGGACGGATGCCGGCAGCACAGATGCGCGCCCTTGCAGCGATTGCGGATCGCTGGGGTACAGGCGAGTTGCGGCTCACGGTCTGGCAGAACCTGATCCTTCCGAATATTCCGGCCGACGTCGTGAACGACGTGCTCCAGGCCCTTCTGCTCGCGGACCTTAATGCCGAGGCCACCCGTGTGATGAGCGGAACCGTTGCGTGCACAGGAAGCCAGGGCTGCCGGTTCGCCGCTGCGGACACCAAGACCCATGCCGTCGCGCTCGCTCGCACACTCGACGGACTGGCGATCATCGATCAGCCGATGAACCTCCATGTAACAGGCTGCCACAATTCATGCGCGCAGCATTACATCGGCGACATCGGCATGATGGGCGTCCGCGTCGGCGGCGAAGACGGCTACCAGGTGCTGCTCGGTGGCGGCGCGGACAGAGACCAGGCACTCGCCCGGGAGTTGTTCACCGCGGTGAAGTGGACCGAGGTGGAGTCGCTGTTGAGCAACCTGCTGCAGGGTTACGGCGCGATGCGCGAGGCGGGGGAGTCCTTCCTCACGTTCACGCGCCGCCTCGAGATCGGCACATTGCGTGCCCTGTGCACCGAGGAGCAGACGCAGGCATGATGACCACGAGCATCCCTTCGATCCCTGACAACGCCCCGTTTTCGCCCGAACAACGGGCGTGGCTCAATGGTTTTCTTGCGGGCCTGTTTTCATCAGCTCCGGCAGCCGTGACGAGCGAGCAGCCATCTCTGAAGCTTGCGGTGCTGTTTGCCACGCAGGGCGGCACCGCGGAGCGACTCGCGAAAAAGCTCAGCAAGGAGCTCAGGAGCAAGGGCCATACGGTCACACTCGGTTCCCTTGAAGGTGCGTCACCCGCTGCACTCGCAGAGCATAGGCACGCGCTGATCCTTGCGAGCACTTACGGCGAGGGCGATCCGCCAGAGCCTGTTCGCTCGTTTGCAGATGCGTTGTTTGCGCCTGGAGCACCGCGGTTCGAGCAGCTCCGCTTTTCGGTCTTCGCGCTTGGCGATCGCCACTACGAACACTTCTGCAAGTTCGGCGTGGATCTCGACGAGCGACTCCGCACCCTCGGCGCCGACCCGATTGTGCCGCGTGTCGAGAGCGACGTGGATGTAGACGAGCCCTTCGAGCGGTGGAAAAGCGAATTACTTGAGCGGCTCGCGCAGCGCACGCCGGGGCTGCCAACGGAACAAGCACCTTCCCTGACCAGCGCGGCACTCGCCGCACAGCCGCTGCACAGGGGGGCAGCAGCAGCGGCAAAGTACACCCGCGAATCGCCCTACGCGGCCACGCTGCGCGAGCGCACTGCGCTGAACAGCGGTGGCTCCTCAAAGCAGACCGTGCATCTCTCCTTTGCGCTCGAAGACCCGGACTTCACCTACGAGGTAGGTGATGCGTGCGGTGTCCTGCCCACCAACGACCCGGCACTCGTCTCTCAGATCTTGTCGCTCCTGCCACTCCCGGCCTCCGCGATGATGGAGCTTCCTCGCATTGGCGCAATTTCAATTGAAGAAGCACTGCAGCATCATCTCCAACTGACCCGGCTCACGCGCAAGATCGTGCAGGGCTTTGCGGAGCGCACGCAGGCGAAGGCGCTCACGACGTTGCTGCTCCCGGAGCAAGCTGCGCACCTGGACGCGTACATGTACGACCGCGGCCTCATCGACCTGCTGCACGAGTATCCGGGTGTCCTTACCGACGCCGCAGAGATTGCTGCGCTCCTGCCGCGACTTTCCCCCCGTCTCTACTCCATCTCCTCGAGCCCCGCGGCGCACGCAGGCGAGGTGCACACAACGGTCGCCGTGGTGCGCTATCGCTCGCATGATCGCGAGCGCGGCGGCATCTGCTCGACCATGCTTGCTGATCGCCTCGACGTTGGCGCCAAGCTGCCAATTTACATCCAGCCGAACAAGAAGTTTCGCTTGCCTGCCGACGGGCGTACGCCGATCGTGATGATCGGCCCGGGCACCGGCATCGCTCCGTTTCGTGCGTTTCTTCACGAGCGCCGGGCCCTCGGCTCGACAGGCAGAAACTGGCTCTTCTTCGGCGAGCGAAGCGCATCGACAGACTTCCTCTACTGCCGCGAACTCATGCAAATGCAGGAGGATCGCCATCTCACGCGATTGGATACCGCCTTCTCGCGCGACCAGGCACACAAGGTTTATGTGCAGGACCGCATGATCGAGCAGGGCGCCGCGTTGTGGGGCTGGCTTGCAGAAGGCGCACAGGTATACGTCTGCGGCGACGCATCGCGCATGGCGAAGGACGTCGATGCTGCGCTCCACACGGTTGTGAAGCAGCATGGCGCCATGAGCACAGACAACGCAAACGAGTACGTTTCGCAACTCCACGAAGACCGCCGCTACCACCGCGACGTGTACTAAGCCCACTCGGAACCGGAGACACCGCCTTGGCCTTGCCGCTCCATGAACGTGCGCTCGAAACCGATTCAGAAGACCTGGTGCGCATGACGCTGCTCGCGGGCGGCGCATCGCCGCAGTTGGTTCGTGCGCTGATTCCGGACCGTGCGCTCGCGCCGGACGAACAGTATCGCTTCCACTTCGACATGACCAAGTGCATCGGCTGCCGCTCGTGCGAGGTCGCGTGCAACGAACAGAACGGCAACCCGGCAGACATCAAGTGGCGTCGCGTGGGTGAGCTCGAAGGCGGCGAGTGGCCTGATACGCAGCGGTCCTATCTTTCCATGGGCTGCAATCACTGCCTCGATGCGAGCTGCCTCAAGGGGTGCCCTGTCGATGCGTACACCAAGGACCCCGCAACCGGCATCGTGCTGCATTCGGCGGAAGCATGTATCGGTTGCCAGTACTGCGTGTGGAACTGCCCCTATGGCGTCCCGCAGTTCAACGAAGAACGCGGAGTGGTGGGCAAATGCGATATGTGCCGGGGACGCCTCGAGGAGGACCTCGAGCCTGCGTGTGTCAATGCGTGCCCGGAGAACGCGATCGAGATCGAGATCGTCAGCAAATCTCTCTGGCGTGCGGACCACGCCGATGGCGATGCACCAGGCATGCCCTCGGCCGATCACACCATCTCGACCACGCGCGTCACGCTGCCACTGAACGCACCGCGCGTCATTGACGACGTAAGCGAAGCCGCACTCGAGCGCGTGGATCGCAACACGATCAGCCCCGAGCATGGGCATCCTTCGCTCGTCGCGATGACGACCGCGATGCAGGCGAGCCTGGGCGCCTGGACCATGGCGCTTGTCACCCATGCACTGACGCCGATTGTCAGCACATTGCTGCTCGCATTGACCTTCGCGGCGATGAACATCGCGGTGCTGCACCTTGGGCGCCCTGCGTATGCATGGCGCGCGCTGAAGATGTGGCGCCGCTCCTGGCTCAGTCGAGAGGTATTGCTGTTCGGCCTCTTCTTCGCCGCGATGTTCACAGCGGTCGCGTGTGCGTGGGCCGCAACACTCGGAGTCGCGCACGCTGCCATGCTCATTCCCATAGCAGGCTGGCTTGCGGCAGGGCTCGGGCTCGCGGGTACGCTCGCAAGTGCCTGTATCTATCTCGTGCCTGCGCGTCCTTCGTGGAACATGCCGGAAACGCCGGTGGACTTCCTTCTTTCTGCTGCATTGATGGGTGTGCCGCTCGCCACTGTGCTCGCGTCGGTGGCACATGCGATCACGCGCGGCGATGGGAGTGCGCCGCACACCTACGCCGCAGCCGCGGGGGTGGCTACGGCGCTCTGGATTGCGAACCAACTCTGCCGCGTCACCCGCCTCTCGGGTTCTGCGATCTTCGAATCACGAGCAACCTCGAAGCTGCTACGTACGCCGCTCTTCAGCAGGCTGCTCGTTGCCTCGCTTGCCGCCGCTGCCCTTTCGGCATTGCTCCTTGCGCTCGGCAACTCCGCGGCGGCTGCATTCGCTGCGGTCTTTGCAGTGGCCGCGCAACGCTATCTCTTCTTTGTCTCCGTGGTCCCGCGCAACATGGGGCTCACGTTCCTGCGCACACGGCACGCAGCATGAGGGTTCTCGCGAAGCTCGCACAGGCGCTCGGCTTCGACACGAAGCGGGCCAAGTACCGCTACGCACAGGACCCGCGTTTTGGCTACATCTCGGAGTCACGCATCGCGGACGCGTGGACGAAGACCACCTGCGGCTACTGCTCCGTTGGCTGCGGCATGCTCATCGGCACGCGCGACGGCAAGGCAGTGGCGGCGCGCGCGATCGACGATCACCCGGTAAACCGCGGCAAGCTCTGCCCAAAGGGGCTAAGCGAGCACCACATCCTTGCCGCCCCTGGCCGAGCTACCACGCCGATGCTGCGCAGGAGCCGCGGCGGCCCGCTCGAACCCGTCTCCTGGGACGAAGCACTGACCGTCATGCTCGAGCGAGTGGCCAGCGTGCAGCGGCGTTTCGGCCGCAACAGCTTCGCCGTGGTTGGCACCGGACAATTACTCACAGAAGAGATCTACACGCTCGGTAAGCTCGTGCAGCTTGGCTTCGGCACGACAAGCTACGACGGCAACACAACGCTGTGCATGGCGAGCGCAATCTCCGGCTACAAGCTGTCGTTCGGCTCCGATGGACCTCCGGGTTCGTACGCAGACATGGAGGCGGCAGATGTTGTTCTCATGATCGGCTCCAACATCGCCGACAATCACCCGATCCTCTGCCAGCGGCTTGGCAGGCATCCTGGGCAGGTGGTGATCGTCGTGGACCCACGTGTCACCAAGACCGCTATGATGGCTGACATCCATCTGCCTGTGAAGCCGCGCTCGGACATAGCGCTCGTCAATGGCATCGCGCACATTCTCATTCGCGACGGTCTCCTCGACCAGGCGTACATCGACGCACATACCGAGGGCTTCGAAGCATTCGCACAGTTCGTCGCAGGGTACACACCCGATCGGGTGTCCGAGCTCACCGGGCTTTCCGAGGAGCTGCTCGAACACGTCGCCCACCTCTATGGGAAAGCCAGGGCTGGCTTCATCACCTGGACGATGGGCGTGAACCACTCAGCGCAGGGCGCAGTTACTGTCGCTGCGATCAACAACCTCGCGCTGATCACCGGCAACATCGGGCGCGCAGGCGCTGCCCCTTTCTCGATCACTGGCCAGTGCAACGCCATGGGGACACGCGAGACCGGCTTCACCTCGTCCCTGCCTGGCTATCGCAGCTACGACAATGCGACGCACCGAGAAGAGCTTGCAGCGATGTGGGGAATAGCGCCCGAGCGCATTCCAACAAAGCGCGGGCTTGCGTACCCGGACATCATAGCCGCGGCGACCGTGGGCACGATCAAGGCGTTGTGGTTCATCGCGACCAACCCTGCGGTCTCGTACCCCAACTATCGGCTGCTCGAACAGGCGATGCGCACTTCGGAGTTTGTGGTCGTTCAGGACGGCTTCCATCCCACGCCAACCGCGATAGAGTTTGCTGATCTGGTGTTGCCCGGTGCGATCTGGGGCGAGAAAGAGGGCACCTACACCAACTCAGAGCGGCGCATCGGCAAGGTCAATCGCGTGGTGGCGCCGCCGGGCGAAGCACGCAGCGACTTCGACATCTTCCTCGACCTGGCCGCGCGCCTTGGGGTCCGCGAGGAACTCTTTCCCGGCTGGCAGACCACGCACGATGCGTGGCTCGAGTGGCAGCGCGTATCGAGCGGCCGCATGTGCGATTACAGCAGCTTCACCTGGGCCGAGATCGAAGAGCACGGCGGACGGCAGTGGGGTGGCGAGCGGCTTTATGCCGACGGAATCTTCCCGCGTGAGAGTGGGCGTGCGCTGCTTCACTGTGTTCCATGCCTCCCATTTCGCGAGCAGCCGAACAGCGAATTCGATCTCGTGCTCAACACCGGCCGCACCGTGGAGCACTGGCACACGCGCACCAAGACCGGCGCGGTGCCGATGCTGCACGGCATGGTGCCACATGCGTGGCTCGAGATGAACCCCGAAGATGCAAGGCAGCGCGACCTCGCGCCCCATGATCGCGTCACGATCCGCTCGCGCCGTTCACAGGTTGTCGATGTCGAGTTGCGCGTGACCGGCATTGTCGCTCCTGGCCAGGTCTTCATGCCCTTCCACTTCACCGAGTGGAACTCCAACCTTGTCACCCTCGATGAGTTCGACCCCATCTCGCGTGAGCCAAACTTCAAGCAATGCGCAGTGTGCGTGGAACGCACCACCCGGCAGTAAGCAGTCCATCTTCGTCTGGAGAGCCAGCATGCTGAGCAGCAAGGTCTTTCTCAAGTCCGGTCACCCCGCCACACTCTTCGCAGCATTTCTGTACTTCGACTTCTCCTTCGCAGTGTGGGTACTCAACGGGGCTATGGGACCCTTCATCACCGAGCAGTTTCACCTGACACCCGCGCAGATTGGGCTGATGGTCTCGGTACCGACGCTCGCCGGCGCGTTGATGCGTTTCCCTCTCGGCGTCATCTCGCAGTACATCGGGCGCAAGAACGCAGCGATCGTGGAGATGTCGACGATCCTCGTCGCGCTGCTCCTCGGCTACTTCTTTGTGGACACATTCTCACGCGTGCTCGCGATGGGTGTGTTGCTCGGGATCGCCGGTGCGAGCTTCGGCGTGGCGCTCTCGCTTGGCTCCGGATGGTTTCCGCGCGAGTACAAGGGGCTCGCCATGGGCATCGCCGGCGCCGGCAACAGCGGCACGGCGCTGGCAGCGCTCTTTGCTCCGCGCCTCGCGATGCACTACAGCTGGCAGCATGTGTATGGCTTTGCTGCCGCGATGATGCTGCTCCCGCTTTCGGTCATGATCTTCTTCGCGAAGGAGCCACCCGACATCGAGCACCAGTCCCTGCGCGACCACCTGCGCTGCCTGGTCGAGGCAGACGGCTGGTACTTCAACCTCGTCTACATCATCACGTTCGGCGGATTCATCGGGCTCGCGACCTTTCTTCCCTCGTTCTTCTACGCGCAGTTCCACGTGTCCAAGGTCGAGGCTGGCACGCTGACCGTCTTTGCAACGCTGACCGGCTCAGCCACACGTGTGCTTGGCGGTTGGACGGCCGATCGCATCGGCGGCATCACGACACTCTCGGTCGTCTTTCTTGTTGCCATCGCGACAATCTTCACCCTGACTGCGACCCCGCCTCTCTATGCCACGCTGGCGCTCTTCATGCTGTGCTTCGCAGCCCTGGGCGCAGGCAATGGCGCGACGTTCCAGCTTGTGCCGTTGCGCTGGCCGCTCACAACAGCAGTGGCCGGCGGCATGATCGGCGAGATTGGTGCGCTTGGTGGCTCGATCCTGCCCAACTTTCTCGGTCAGTCCAAGCAGCACACCGGCTCCTATGCGCCCGGGTTTGTGCTTTACGCGGTGCTCGCGACCGGAATCCTGATCATGCTGCGTGTGGTCTCCCGCAGGTGGGTCGGGCGCTGGATCGCGCCGGGTGGCAAGGCGCTCGCGCACACCTCGCAGCCAGCGAGCGAAGTAGTGGAAGTGCCTTCGGCAAGCATCGCGTACGGGGACTAGCGGGCCTTCGACGAAGCAAGCAGAAGCCACTCGCCGGTCCAGAAGCGGGTATTCGCGCGGATCAGCGGCCCCGCTCCGCGGCCGCGCAAACGCGCCTCCCCCTCGTGAAAGGGACCGACATAGCGCACGATCCCCGGCAAGCGCCGGTACACGCCCGGCAGCCAGCGGCGGGTACGTGCCACAGCCTCTTCTTCGCGGGCGCCAAATGGCAGCCCGAACCCGGAGCGTAGTTCCTCCGGCAGCCACATCGCCGTCAGCGCGTGGTAGAAGTGCGGCGGACGGATTGCCGTGCCCGCACCCGTGAGCACGCTGCCAGCCAGCGCACGGGCGTAGGCGTCAACCCCGAGCGAAGAGGAGTGCAGCATCGCGTGCATGTACTCCGAAAAGGCTGCCCACGTGGCTGGCAATGCGTCGGGCGGGATCCCGAAGAGCGCGCCCATCCGCTTGCTCTCGCTGTAGTAGTGCTCCCTGTCCGATGGTGACAGTGGCGGCAGCGCAAACTCATAAGCCAACAGGGCACTGTCGACAAGCGTTGCATACACCCAGCGTAGCGCGGCTACTTCGTTCGCCTCGTAGTGCTCGCCGGCATGGTGATCGCCGACCTGCCCCGGCAGTTCTCCGCGAATGGAGATGTGACGCCGGTACAGCGCAGCCGACGCGGCCGACGCCTCGATGCGCGTCCCGAAGAGCATGGTGTACACCACGCGAAAAGTGGAGTGGAAGCGCCCGAGCGCATCGTTGAGCAGGTTGGAATGGTGCCCGAGCGCCGCTGCAACCCACGGGTGCGCCAGTTGCAGAAGGGCTGCCCGTCCCGCCCCGAGAAAGACAGCAGACTCACGGTTCACGCGCCAACTCGCCGACTGCGGCCCGAAAAACCCCTCCCGCTCGGCGCCCGGCAGCGCTCCGAGCTCCTCGAGCAGACGCCTGCTCTCTCGGGGCGTCACGAATTGGTCTGGAGACGTCAACACCTCTCCATTCTCGCCCCTTTGAACAGGGTCAACAATCTGGAGCGCGAGCGTGGCCAGGCCGCACAGTAGTCTGAGGAGAGATGACACCGAAACGTATCCTGATCGCGACCATCGGCTCGCTCGGCGACCTCCACCCGGTGCTCGCGATTGGCCTGGAGCTCCAGCGTCGCGGCCACCAGGTCACCGTCGCCACCAGCCACTTCTACCGGGAGAAGATCGAGGAGCTTGGACTCGCATTCCGTGCCATTCGTCCCCACTGGGAGGCTTATGACAAGGAGCTTCTGCGCCGCACCGGCGACATGAAGCGTGCTCCCGAAATTCTGTTTCGCGAGATCGTGCTGCCCGAGGTTCGAGGAACCTTCGAGGACGTGCTCGCGGCCGCACGCGAGGCAGACCTCATCCTCGCGGGTGAGATCGTCTACCCGGTGCCGCTTGTGGCCGAGAAGCTGGGGATTCCGTGGGTCTCGGCCATCCTGTCACCGTCATCGTTCTTCTCGGCCTATGACCCCTCGGTGATCGTGGTGCTGCCGTGGCTGATCCGCCTGCGCAAGGCCGGATACGCGGTGAACCGCTCGATCATCAACACCGGTCGGCTCTCCACACGTCACTGGTGGAAACCCGTTCGTGAACTGCGCCGCGAGCATGGGCTCTCCCCGGGTCGCAATCCGCTGTTCGACGACAAGTTCTCCCGCGATCTCGTGCTTGCGCTGTTCTCCCGCGCCTTCGCCAAGCCGCAGCGCGACTGGCCGCCGCACACCGTGCAGCCCGGCTTTGTGTTCTACGACCGCGATCGCCCGGGGGCACGCATCTCGCCCGAGCTTGCAGCCTTTCTCGATGCGGGCGAGCCACCGATCGTCTTCACCCTTGGTTCGACCGCGGTGCACAACCAGGGCGATTTCGCCGAGATCAGCGCTGCCGTGGCCAGGCGTCTGGAGCGCCGGGCAGTGCTGCTGCTCGGCGCGAACACGGCGCCCGGCGAGAGCTCGCCCGACATCCTGCCGGTCGCGTATGCACCCTACTCTGAGGTCTTCTCGCGCGCTGCAGTGGTCGTGCACCAGGGCGGCTCCGGAACGACCGGCCAGGTCCTGCGCGCCGGCCGGCCCATGCTCGTCGTCCCCTACGGGTGGGACCAACCGGACAATGCCGAGCGGGTACAGCGACTGGGCACCGGGCTGCACCTGCCGCGCACCAGGTACACCGTTGCCCGCGCTGCGGCCGCCCTGCACCGGCTGCTGACTGAGGATCACTTCGCGCAGAAAGCTGCCGCCGTTGCAGCCGAAATGCAGCCCGAGCAGGGACTTCGCGACAGTTGTGATGCGATCGAGCACCTCCTCCTGTTGCGAGCAGGAAACGACGCCGTCATGGCAGGCGACAGTGACATTGGTGCTTCTCATTCATAATGCCGTCGGCCCCTGGCCATTACCATCAGTGACAGTGAGCTAAGCAATCTCTGGA
Organism: Acidobacteriaceae bacterium; assembly: GCA_965199135.1. GTDB lineage: Bacteria > Acidobacteriota > Terriglobia > Terriglobales > Acidobacteriaceae > EB88. Next base: position 234,662 of record OZ240685.1, read on the forward strand.
GACGATGATTACGCTGGGAACAGTTGAAAGCCTGTGGCGCTACCCCGTGAAGAGCATGCGCGGGGAAACCATGGAAGAAGCCTTTCTGGAACCGGGCGGCTTTGCCGGGGATCGCCGTTTTGCTATCGGCAGTCACGGCGTGGCGGCGCCCACGCCTTATCTCACCAGCCGCATGCAGGCTCGCATGCTTCTCTTTCATCCTCGCTACGTCGATGGCAACCCGATGCCAGGCGTGGCCACTCCCCAGGGTGCAGAGCTCCCGCTGGACGATCCCAGCTTGCTCGCCGCCCTCAGGCAGGGTCTGCCCGACAAGCAGGAACTCTCCCTGGAACGTGCGGAGGTGGCGCTTGCCGATGAGTTTCCCGTCTCGCTGATTACGTTGCAAACGCTCGCGCAGCTTGCCCGTGAGGTGAGCGTTCCCGTCGACAAGCGTCGCTTTCGCGCGAATCTCTACGCTGACTTCCCTGGCGCCGAGGGCTTCACAGAAGACTCGCTGCTTGGGAGGTCTCTCCAGATCGGCGACACCGCTGTGATCCGAATCGAGAAACGTGATCCGCGATGCAAGCTCATCACGCTCGACCCCGATACGGCTGAGGCTGACCCGACATTGCTGCGCCACGTGGCGGCTGCGCATGAACGCTGCGCCGGGGTGTATGGCATGGTGGTCCGCCCAGGCCTGGTGCGCCAGGGAGACCCGATCCGCCGGCTGCCTTGAAGCGCGAGTGCTCGCTTCAAGGAACTCGGGGGCGGCACAGACTCGGAAGGCCCTCCATGCGTCTTAATCAGTAGCTCGGCTGTCGCCTGCGAGCTCTGAAAGAAGGACGCCGTATGCTGCCGCGCCGCTGTCTACCCCTGCTATTCCTGCTTGCTTCTGCTGCTCCCTCGCTCCACGCACAGGCGCCGCCGATTCCGGCGCACACGATTCCACCACCGGTTCCCACAGCGCCAGCGAGCCTCGCGCCCGATGCACATCGCATCGTGCTCGACGTTGTGGTGAGTGGCAAGTCCGAGACGCCGCTCGCGTTGCAGGAGAAGGACTTTACGATCCTCGACAACAAGGAGCAGCGACCGATCGAATCCTTCCGCGCGATCAACGGCGCAGCCACGCCTGACCACCTGGTCCTGGTGGTGGATGCAGTGAACTCGCCTTTCCAGGCCGTGGCCTACCAGCGCAGCCAGATCGACAAGTTCCTTCGCGCGAACGGCGGACACCTCAGCGACCCGCTCACCCTTGCGGTGTTCACCGACCAGGGCATGCAGATCCAGCAGAAGGAAACCACTGACGGCAACGCCTTGAGCGCAGCGCTTGACAAGTACACGATCGGCCTGCGGACGCTGCGTCGCTCTACCGGCTTTTACGGCGCGACGGATCGCTTCCGGCTCTCCGTCTCCGCCCTGCAGCGGCTGGCAACCCTCGAGGGCACACACCCGGGGCATACATCAATTCTCTGGCTCTCACCAGGCTGGCCGATCCTTTCGGGCCCTGGCATTCAGCTGGACAACAAGGAACAGGCGCAAATCTTCGCGAGCATCGTGAACCTCTCCACGCTGCTGCGCCAGTCACGCGTCACACTCTACAGCGTCGATGCTATCGGTGCAGCGGAGAACACGCTGCGCACCTTTTACTATCAGAACTTTGTGAAGGGTGTGAGCAGGCCGAGTCAGACCAGCATCGGCAATCTCAGCCTCCAGGTGCTCGCGGTGCAGAGCGGTGGGCTGGCGCTGAACTCGAGCAATGACCTTGCTGCACAATTACAGAAATGTGTCGCGGATCACGAGGAGTACTACGAGCTCTCGTTCGATCCAGGCGCGCCCGACAAGCCGGAGGAGTACCACCACCTGGAGATCAAACTCGACGTCCCCGGCCTGACAGCACGCACCCGCGACGGCTATTACACCCAGCCGTAGTTACACTTCCTTCAGGACCGTCCACGAAGCCGGCTCAGTTGCGAGCGGTCGCGCTTCGAGGGCCGGCTCTCCGAGACGCCACCTGCGACCAGCATCTCCTTGCGCTCTGCGGCCTCCTTCGCGCGGAGCGCGCGACTCTCTTCCGACTCGCGGTACATCTCCTGCGCAACCGCGGCAGGTCCTCGTGCCTCGTTGAGTTGCTGCACTTCGATCTGGAACAACCCTGCCTCATTCCGTACCCGCATGGCGTCGCCTTCGCGTACATCTCGCGACGGTTTCGCTGTGGTCCCGTTGACGTCGATGCGGCCGATATCGCACGCATGCGCAGCCAGCGCACGTGTCTTGAAGAAGCGAGCAGCCCAGAGCCATTTGTCGAGTCGCATGGTGGTAGCCATACCCCATTGTCGTACATCGGCGGGCGGCACTCACGGGGCGAGCGGCGTCACCACGTCGCCCGCTTTCATCACCCAGCGCACATGCTCCATCACCGTGATGTCCGCAAGCGGGTTGCCCTCGACAGCGACCAGGTCTGCATACTTGCCCGGCTCGACCGCGCCAAGATCCTTATCGAGCGAAAGCAGCTGCGCACCGTTGATCGTCGCTGCCTGCAATGCTTCGAGCGGCGTCATGCCGCCCCGTACCAGTGCGCCGAACTCCATCGAAACGGATTCATCCACATCGTCATCATCGACGCCATATGCGATCTTGAGGTGATACTTAAGCGCCCGATGGAAGGCTGGTCCCTGCTCCTTGACGATGGCGATGCCCTTGGCCATGCTCGAGGGGTCACGTCCCTTCGAGAGCCCCGTCTGCAGGTCATGCTGAAAGCAGTACAGTGTCGGCACAAGCCAGGTGCCGCGAGCTGCCATCATCTGCGCGCCTTCGTCATCCAGCATCGTGCCATGCTCGATCGAGTCCACTCCCGCTCGGACCGCTGCCTTGATCCCGATGGTGCCTTCTGCGTGTGCCATTACCTTGTGCCCGGCGCGGTGCGCATCCTCAACCGCCCGCGCCATCTGCGCATCACTCAACTCCTGCACGCGATAGTCGCTGATCGGGTCCATCACGCCGCCGGTTGCCATCAGCTTGATCCAGTCGGCGCCGTACTTGATGTCACGCCGCACGATGTGGCTGACGTCATCCACCGTGTCGACCTGGTTCGGCTGGTCGAGCGATGGCTTGTCTGGTGAAAGCCGATCGGAGTCACCGTGGCCTCCCGTGACTGACACGCAACTGCCGGCAGCCACGATGCGCGGCCCCTGGATCAGGCCCTTCTCCACGCCCTCGCGCAGTGCGAACTGTGGATACGACGAGTATGGTTCACACGCATCCCGCACCACCGTGAAGCCATGCTTTAGCCAGAGCTGCAGATTTGCGACACCGCGGATCGTGGCCTCCGGCGCTGATGTCGTCAGATAGCTGGTCGAGGACTGTGTCGTCGGGTCCGAAAGGATGTGTCCGTGTGCATCGATCAGCCCCGGCACGATCGTGTAGCGGGTCATGTCGATCACCGGTGCATTCCCCGCCGGTGCGGCCGTCTGGACCGAGGTAACTCGGTCACGAGTGATGACGATATAGGCACCCTCAGTGATATGGCCGGTGCGAACATCGATCAACCGGCCGGCATGCACCACCTCCATGCGTGGCGGCGTCAAAGGCGGTGCCTGGGCGTGTAAGGCCAGTGGCGCGAGAGTCAGCAGCAGAAGGCAGAAGCGTCGCAAGCAGTATCCTCGAGAGCAACGAAGCGTTGCGCCATCGTAGCAGCCCTCTGCACGCGCACAACGAGGCATTTATGATGATCGGCGATGAAGCGACGCGATGTTTTACGCTACCTCGGCGCGACCGGCACCTCGCTCTACCTGGGCGCACAGTTCACGCGAGAGTGCGTGAAGGCGGCCTCACCAGCGTCTCAGGATGATGGCGTGTTCCTGAACCAGATTGGCTATCAGCCATCTGCCACCAAGCAGGCTACAGTTCGAAGCGCCACCACGGACCGCGACTTCCGCGTCCGCCGTGCCAACGACAACAAGGTCGTTTACTCAGGAACCCTTACCCCGGCGATGCACGATGAAGCCTCGGGAGACCTGACGAGCCTTGCCGACTTCACGGGGGTCCATGCCGCGGGCACTTATCGACTGGAGACGGGCACGCTGGTGAGCGATCCCTTCGCGATCGATCCGCGCGCGTATGCCGACGCGCTGCGCGTCACCATGCGTGGGTTCTCGGGCCAGCGCTGTGGCTGCGCGGTCGACCTCGGCGACGGCTACAAGCACGCACTCTGTCACGCCGATGGGGCCTTTCACCCGACCTCCGGCAAAGCCGGCACGCTGCCGAACCTCGGCGGCTGGCATGATGCCGGCGACTATGGCCGCTACATCGTAAACTCCGGCATCTCGACGGGCACACTCCTGTGGGCGTGGGAGCTCTACCCGCAGGCGGTGCGCTCCCTGCATCTCGCGATCCCCGAAAGCGGCGGCAAGACACCCGATTACCTTGCCGAAATCCGCTGGAACCTGAACTGGATGCTGACGCTGCAGGATGGGGACGGCGGCGTGTGGCACAAGCAGACCAGTGAACACTTCTGCGCGTTCATCATGCCCGAGGCGGACACGCTCACCAGCTATGTGATTGGCACCGGCAGCGCACCATACAAGAGTACGTGCGCGACAGCTGACCTCGCTTCGGTTATGGCGATTGCTGCCCGGTGCTATGCGCCCTATGACGACGCCTTTGCACGGCGGTGTCTCGCAGCTGCCAAGAAGGCGTGGGCGTGGGCGATGGCCCATCCGGATGTGACCTTCCAAAATCCACCTTCCGTCAAGACCGGCGACTACGGCGACCAGCACTGCAGCGATGAACTCGCTTGGGCCTCAGCGGAGTTGTGGCGTACCACCGGCGACGCGCAGTACGAGCAGGCTTTTCTGAAGTTGCTTCCTGCCGGTGATGCGCTCACGATCACCGAACCCGGCTGGAGCAACGTTCTCCCGATGGCCTGCTGGACCTACGCGCTCGCCGATCGCACCGGCGACCAAGCGGCGAAGTCTCGCATCATCGAGGCCACAGCTACCGCGGCCGCTGCGCTGCTTGCGCGTTCAGGGGAGAACGGCTACGGCAACACGCTCGTACTGAGAGATTATGTGTGGGGCTCGAACTCCGCTGCTGGCAACCAGTCGCTTCTGCTCCTGCTTGCAACGCACTTCCACGCAAACGGCGACTACCAGCAGGCAGCCCTCGGCAACCTTCATTACCTGCTCGGTCGCAACTGCCATGGTGTGTCCTGGGTGACGCATCTGGGCGTTCGCCCCTTCCAACACCCGCACCACCGCCCCAGCGTCGCGGATGGCATCGAAGCCCCGTGGCCGGGGCTGCTCTCGGGTGGTCCCAACGCGCATGGCGGCGATGCCGTTGCCGACGCCATGCCGAAAGCACCGCCCATGCGCATGTGGCTTGACGACGACCGCGCCTACTCGATGAACGAGATCGCCATCAACTGGAACGCCCCACTCGTCTTTCTGCTTGCGGCAGCCAACGCCTGAGCCTACTGACCGACCAGCATGTGGTGGCCCGGCTTGTCTACGGTCACCACTCTCCGCGCACCGCCTTCTGCCACCGTCCCGGTTGCAGAATCCCCATCGACCGTGACCGTGCCACCCGAAGAGATCGGCACCGAGACTTGCGCAACGGTCCCCGCGGGCAGATCCACTGCAATGTCGGTCGCCTTCCCATCCCGGCTGATGGAGACGCCGAGCAGACCGCGCGGCGTAGGCACCGCTCCCTTCGCGTAGCGAAGATCCACGAGATCCGGACGAATGATCACGGTGTGAAACGCGGCCGCCGTGGAACGGATTCCGAGCACCTGCTCGGTCAGCCACGGCGTTACACCGCTCGACCAGCCATGCGCCAGGCTCACAAAGAAGCCGGACTGCTCATCCGCTTGCAGCGACTCGTGAAAATTGTCCTTATACCAGTCCGGTTCGTAGCCCTCCCAGAACGAGGTCGCGCCCTCCGCCAGCATGCCGCCCCAGTAATCGCGGATAAAGTGAAGCGCCTCTTCCCGGTGACCGAGCTTCGCCATCGCGCTGATCACGTAGTAGTTGTAGTACGGCGTCACAATGCGCGTGCTGGTCTCCTGGTCATCTACATGGCTGAGTGCCTCGGACCAGATCCCCGTGTACTGCGCCGGGGCCGCAACCCCACTGAGCACCGCGTATGCATCCGTCTGCAGGCGCGTGCCGAAGCCACCCGAAGCGTCTAAGAGGTGCGCCTGCGCGGCAGCGAGGATCTTCGCTGCTTCGTCATCGGCGTAGGCGGCTTCCTTTGTGTCGCCCGCTTCGCGCAAGAGGTAGGCACCCTCGCGGAATGCAGCATAGAACTCCATCTGCGTCGCGCGCCGCGCCTCCGCTGAGTTGTCATGGAAGTCCGGCGACCAGTCCACGAACGGCCAGGTGTGCGACGTGTCCGCAAACAGGGACTGCGCATCGAGCTCGCGCTGCATCAAGTGCAGGAGTTCGACCATGCGCGCATGCACGTGACTGAGCTGCTGCTTCGCCTCGTGCGTGCGGTAGTACTCGGCCTCGCCCGTCACCCAGAACGCCGAGTAGCCCACGATGTCGTTCACGTGGCTATGCACCGGCTCGGGGCCAAGCAGCGCATCCAGCGTGTGCTCCAGCAGAAACGAATCGCCAAACGCATCGTTGATTGTGCGGCCGCTCACATCGAGGTCACCCATCCAGCGCGCGCGATCGCGCTTGGGCGCGTCCCAGATATCATCCTGCATGCAGAGGTGAGCAGTGTAAGCGCCGATCGCCCACAGCTTGTTGAGCGCGGGGTCCGAGGACTCGAACGATCCTTTCCACTCCACGGGATACGCAATGCCGGCTAGCTCAATCGCACTGTAACGCTGCAAGCGACCGCCCACAAACCGCACCATCGCGTAGCGAAACGCGCTCTTCGGCCCATATGCCGAGCCACCTGCCGGCACGTGCACGGGGTCGCGCCCAAGATAGGGCGCCTCGAGCAGCTCCTGCTCACTTTCGCCATACTGCACAACCACATCCGAGGCAGTCTCCCCGGCATTCGTGAGCTTCAGCCGACCGACGACTTCTCTGCCGAAGTCGAGCACGATCTGCGGCGCGCGTGTGTACGTGGCCTCGCTGCCCGGCAACTCCACGCGCAGGTCAGCAGCGCCCTTGCTGCTCAGCGACGTTGCGCCCGTGATCGCGCCCGTGCCGCCGTACACGTGGCCAACACTTGCCGGCGCCAGGGCGTACTGCGCAAGAAAGGGAGAGATCCCCGTGTAGCCCGGCCACGCGTAGAGTCCCGCGTCGACGTTCGCCTGGAAGAACTCGATCGAGCTCTCAATGCCGCCCAGTGCATCGGCGGCTGGCCACGCGCTGTCCGCATACGCAGCCTGCTGCCACCCATCCGGGGCGCCGATGGTCGCCTTCCAGCTCGCATCGCTGAGCAGCAGCGGCGCAGCCTCCACGCCCTCGGCTCGCGGCACAAGCTTCGCCACAAGCACCTTGCCGTGGCGCTGCTGCATGCTCGCGCGCGTGCTCGGCGTGAATCCATGATGCGGACCCTCGAACGCTTCGATGGCGAGCACGTTCTCGCCGGTACGCAGCGCCCGCGTCACATCGATGGCGAAGGTACGCATGCCGATCGGCTCATCAAGGTTGGCTTCCTCGTGATCCACCAGCTGCCCGTTCAAAAAGACGCGCACGCTGCGCGGGCCAGCCAGGTACAGCGTTGCTGCCTGCGGAAGCGAATCAACCCGGAAGTGCTTGCGGAAGTCGTGTGGCTGCTGCTTTGTGTCTGCTCCGTCGACAACGGCACCGCTCGGCGCGACGTGCGCCGCATCGACCAGGGTCCAGATGTACTGCTCCGGGAGCGGGGTGTGCGTCTTTCCCTCAACCTCCATCGTGCCGACGCTGCGCGTGGGATCGAGCGTCTGCACGTCGAGCGTGGTCTCCTGTGCCTGCAGCCCATATGCCGCGCTCGCCAGCGCGAACCCTGCTACCAATTGCAGCCACTGCTTCCGTGTCATTCCGTTCTCCCTGCCGGTTCCTGGAAACGTTCTCAGAGTGAGACCGCATTCGTACAAAGGAACAGTGCCACTCCTTGATAGCAGAAGTCCCACCATTCGTCTCTGCGTTCGTCTAACGAGGTGGAGTCAGCGCTTTCTACTAATCGTATAGTTGACAACTCCGCAGTGCTTTCCTAAGCTCATAGAAAGGATCCCGGACATGCCTCCAAAGCCCTCTGCCACGCTGACCGAAGCCGAACTTCGCCTGATGAAGCTTCTGTGGAAGCGGGGCGAGTCCTCCGTCGGCGACCTGGTGGCTGCCCTGCCACCCCGGAGCAAGCTCGCTTACACCTCGGTCCTCACCACCATCAAGATTCTTGAAGATAAGGGCTACGTCACCCACCGCAAGGACGGTCGGGCCTTCCTGTACACGCCGATCGTCGAGGAGCAGGAAGCGAGTAACTCGGCAATGCGCCACATCCTCAACCGCTTCTTCAACAACTCTCATGAGCAGCTACTGCTCTCCCTTCTCGGCGACGAAACTGTAACCGCCGAAGAGCTGGAGCGTCTAAAGCAAAGGGTAGCGGAGGCGAAGTGATCGGGCCCTTCATCGAGGTGCTGCGGGACCACGCTGCAGAAGGCGCCACGCTTCTGCTCGCCTCTCTGTGGCAGGGCATGCTGGTCGTCGCCGCGGTCGCCCTGCTCCTGCGCGCCGCTCCCCGCCTCACCGCGTCCCAGCAGGCAAAGATCTGGACCACCGCCTTCTTCGCCTGCGCGCTGCTGCCGGTCGGCAATCTCCTGTTCGCCCCTCCAGACGGTCCTGCTCAGGCGCTCACTACGCATCGGGAAACACTGGTCCTCGCCTCCTCCTGGAGCATCGCGGTCGTCTTGCTCAGCGTTTTCTGCTCCTTTCTCGGCGCGACGAGACTCGGCAGCGCAGTCCGCTACCTCCTGCGGCTCAAGCGCTCTGCCCGCGCCCTCCCAGGCCACTCACTGCCCTCCGAGACAAGCCCGCGAAAGATAGAGATCCTCGCTACGGCCGAACTGCACACCCCGGTCGCAGCAGGCTTCCTCCATCCGGCTATTCTTCTTCCCGAGGCTCTGCTCCGCAGTCTCAGCAGCGACGAGCTCGAACAGGTACTCCGGCATGAGCGTGCGCATCTCGATCGCCGGGATGACTGGACCGTGCTTGCTCTGCGCGCCACTCGCTGCTTGTTGCCTCTGAACCCGGCGCTCTTTTTCATCGAGCGGCAGCTCAGTCGCCTCCGCGAGCTTGCCTGCGATGATGCCGTGCTTGCGGCCACGCCGCGCCCCCAGGGCTATGCCGCCTGTCTGACCCATCTTGCCGAGTACGCGCTCCAGGAGCAGCAGTCGCTCGTTGCCCCCCGCCTACTCGGTCGCCGCTCCCAGCTGCATGAGCGCGTCCTGCACATCCTCGCCTTTCACCCCGAACGCGTGCGTCCCTCGTGGAAGCAACCAGCCTTCGCAGCTGCAGGCATGCTCCTGGTTCTTCTGCTCGCGGGCGGCCTTTGCGAAGCCCCGGATCTGGTCGCCTTTGCCCCCTCATCCGCCACCACGATGGCCGCGACATCGATCCCGCAGGAACCCACACTTCTGCCGGGCGCCCACATGGTTGAGGCGAAAGCTGTGCTCCCCCGCACAGCCGCTCCCAGCAGCTCTCCTCTGCGAGCAAACATGAAGAAGTCTCACGCCCAGCGGCTCCGGCTGGCCAACCTGCCGGCGCAGCACCGGCCACACCCTCCGCTTGAGCAGTTGGTCGTGGCCCGGCAGGCGGCCACCACCCAGACCATGCCTGTACTCGTCCTCTGGACGGCCCCCGGAGAACAGCCACAGTACAGCATCCTGCTGCTCGTCGCCCATCCCGCACATAGCCTGCGGCAGCAGCTCTCCGAGGAACTGTTTACCGAGAGCTAACAGCTGCTCGCGCAGCGGCGCTTTCCATCCGGGCCAGCCTGTGCCATCCTATTGCATAGAGATTCGCAATAAGAAGCGGCAGTGTGCCGTAATCCCTCCTGAAGATCGGACCTGCCCCTGTGTTGACCCTTTTTGCCGTCTTGCTTGTGCAGGCGCTGGCTGTTGCCGCCGCCTGGCTGCTGCGTGCGCGTGAGCGGGAGTTGCAGCGGCGGCTGCCCTATCTGCTCTCCCTTGCCCTGGGCGTTTTGCTCGCGACCGCGCTCCTGCATCTCCTGCCTGAGTCAGTCGCCGCGCTCGGAAATCGCAGCGGGCTTTGGCTCGCGGTGGGCGGGACCCTGCTCGCTCTTTTTGCTGCGGAGCGCCTCTTTTACGCGGCTTCAAGCAGAAGCCTCCTCGACACCGACATCTGTGCGCAGCCCGAGCACAACCACGGCGAAGCACAGGGCTCCGCGCTGCGCCCACATAACCTCATGTTCGGCTCGTCACTGCACAGCTTTGTTGATGGCACGGCGATCGCGACGGCATTCCTCGTCAACCCGAAGCTCGGCCTGCTGAGTGCCTTCGCGGTTGCCTTGCACGAGGTGCCTCACCGGCTGGGGGACGTCGCCGTGCTGCTGCACTTCGGTGTGCCTGCTGGGCGCGCCATGCGCTTTGCAGTGCTCGTGGGTGTCCCCTCGCTGCTCGGCGCGGCTGCGGTGTTGATCCTCGGACACAGCGGAGCCGGTGTATTCCGCTGGCTGCTGCCGGTGAGTGCTGGCAGCTTTCTCTACATCGCAGGCGTGAACCTCTTGCCCGAGCTGCCGCTTCTCCCCACGCTCCGGGGCGTCTGCTTCCAGCTGCTTTGCCTTGCAGCTGGCTTGGGCCTGGTCCTGGTCGCGACCGGCGTTGAGAACAGCTAGCGCGCCGCCTTGGTGCATAGCGAACATAAGCCATAGAGAAAGAGCTCGTGACTCGTCATGCGAAAGCCCCCTGGCAGCTTTGGGCGAGGCTGCAGGTTGCAGCCTTCCAGGTCGTAAATGCGGCCGCAGTGCTGGCAATGAAAGTGATGATGGTGTCCCTTGCCTGCGACTTCATAGCGCGCGGGTTCCCCCGGGATGTCCACGGGCGAGAGCCATGCGTCTTCGACCAGTGCATTGATGTTGCGGTAGATCGTGGCAACGCTGATCCCTTTCACCAGGCGCGCGGCTTCTACCTGCGCTTCTTCGGGCGACAGCGGACGCGCGGCTGTTTGAAAGGCCGAGCGGATCGCTTTCTTCTGTCGGGTGTCGCGTAACTGCGTCGCCATGCCTTCCCATCTTAACGGCAGCACGGCCTGATACAGAATGCTTACTGCTATACTTCTCGCAATAAGCTGCTTCGTGCTTCCCTCTCGTTCTGTATGCGCATACCCTCTACCAAATTCGCCAGGTTTCTGACGCTTGCCCTGTGCGGCGTCCTGCTCCTGTTCATGGCGATGGAAGTGGCGCACACGCATCCAGCAGGCGCACCCGACACAACCCACTGCCCGCTCTGTGTCGCGGCCCATGTCGCGCTGCATGCCGAGGTCGCGCTTCTCACCGGGCTCCTCCTCGCCACCATCGGCAAGGTGATGGACCGCAAGGCCGTCGCGGGCTTCTCTGTGACCCGCACCGCCCGTCGCATCCGACCTCCACCCGCCCAGTCGCGGATGCCCGTCGTACAACGAACTGCCCTCTAGCACTCCCCGGGCGCGACACTGATCGCAATCTTCAAGGGGAACGCTGGGCGCAGGCTCATCCCTCCCTGCTCTTCCCTTCAGGAGATTGCCACTATGTCTTTCCGCCACACCTTTCGCCACCGGGCGAAGCTGTCTGTCGCACTTGCGGCACTGAGCATCCCGGCCAGTCTTCTCGCGCAAAGCTCCATCCGCGCAGGTTCCATCACTGGTACGGTGACAGACAACACCGGCGCCGTGGTTCCGGGCGCGACCGTCACCATTGAGAACCCGGTCAGCGGCTACACCCGCAAGGCGACCACCGATGCCTCGGGGCAGTACATCTTTCCCAATCTGCCGTTCAACAACTACCACATCGTTGTGGAGGCACCCGGCTTCGGCGCGATCTCGCAGGATGCGACCATCAACAGCCCCCTGCCCGTAGCCGTCAAAAGCACCCTGCAGGTCGGTGCCGCTGCACAGAACATCACGGTTGAAGCGTCCGATCTCGTCGACACCAATACCGACATGCAGACCAACGTCGACCGCAGCACGCTGAACAAGCTGCCGCTCGAGCAGCCAACCTCTGCACTGTCCTCGATCGTTACGCTGACCACGCCCGGCGTTTCTGCCGACTCAAACGGTCTCCTGCATGGTCTCGGCGATCATGCGTCGAACACCTTCGCCGTCGACGGCCAGTCCATCAGCGACCAGCAGAGCAAGGTGTTCTCCAATCAGCTTCCTTCAAACGCCGTGCAATCCATCCAGGTCATTGACGGTGCGCCTCCGGCTGAGTACGGCGACAAGACCTCGCTCGTCATCCAGGTCACCACGCGTTCGGGGCTTGGGCTCTCCACACCCACCGGCAGCATCACCACGTCGTACGGCTCCTTCGGATCAGCAACCGCCGGGATCGACGTGGGCTACGGCACCGAGAAGACCGGCAACTTCTTCGAACTGGACGGACTGGACACCGGGCGCTTCCTCGACGCACCCGAGTTCGCCGTCATTCATGACAAGGGCAACGAAGAGAACGTCTTTGATCGCATCGATCACCAGTTCACCCAGGCCGACTCACTGCACCTCGACCTGAACTACAGCCGCTCGTGGTTCCAGACGCCGAACACCTTCGACAACCTGAATGTCGGCCTGACCGACCCGATCACGGGTGCCCCGCTCGGTGAAACCGATCAGCACTCCAAGATCGAGACCTTCAACATCGCGCCGACCTTTACCCACATCTTCGGCAGCAACGCCGTGCTGAACTTCGCTCCCTTCGTGCGCAAGGACGCCTACAACTACTACCCAAGCCACGACGCGTTTGCTGATCTCGGACCGCCCAACCTGCAGCGTGAAAGCATCTCGCAGCAGCGTACGCTGCTCAACGCAGGCGTGCACTCGGATATCTCGATCGTCCGCAAGAACCAGACCATCAAGGCAGGCGCCGTATACCAGCAGACGTTTCTGCGGGAACACGACGGTCTCGGCATCGTCGATCCCACACTCAACGCACCCTGCGAATACGTGACCGGCGCGACGGCAAATGGCTTCACTGACCCCAGCCAGTGCGCCGCGGCCGGCTATCTTGCAAACCCCGACTACAACCCCGTGCTGGCGCCCTATGACCTGACGCGCGGCGGTGCCGACTTCGCCTTCTTCGGCCACACCGACGTGAAGGAACTCGCGCTCTACATCGAGGATCAGATCAAGGCCGGGAACTGGCTTCTAAACCTTGGCATGCGCGGCGATCTCTACAATGGCCTCACCGTCTCGCGACAGGCTGAGCCGCGTGTCGGCATCTCCTACGACGAGAAGCGCACCAATACCGTGCTGCGTGTCTCGTATGCCCGCACGCTGGAAACACCCTTCAACGAAAACCTCGTGCTCTCAAGCATCGGCTGCGGCGACGCAGTGCTCAATCCCCTCCTGGCCTGCGCCCCTGGCGTCACCAACACGGTCGAGCAGCCTGGCTTCCGCAACGAGTTCCACGCAGGCCTGACGCAGTCGCTCGGCAGCCATTTCGTGGTGACGGGCGAGTACATCTGGAAGTACACGCATAATGCCTTCGACTTCAGCGTGCTCGGCAACACGCCGATCACCTTTCCCATCGACTGGCATAACTCCAAGATCCCGGGCTACGCGATTCGTGCGGACCTCCTGGACATTCACAACCTCTCGGCCTACGTCTCGCTCTCGTCGGTTGCGGCACGCTTCTTCAATCCGCAGGAGGCAGGCGCCGGCGCGACGGTTGGCACGGGCACCGGCACACTGCCCTTCCGCATCGACCATGACGAGACGTTCAACCAGACCACGCACCTCCAGTACCAGCTTCCGGATCACCTGCTTCCCGGTCACTTCGTTCCCTGGATGGGCTTCAACTGGCGCTATGACAGCGGTCTCGTTGCCGGCTCCGTGCCCTGCTACAACGACATCCCCGGCGCGAACAGTGGTTGCGGAGGCACGTCCATCGCCGGTGCGAATGGTCAGCAATACATCGACCTGAGCGGCCTCACCGCGGATGAGGAGTTCGAAGCAGGCCTGGTCTGCAATGGCCAGAAGGCTACCCCGACGCAGGGTCTGCCGAATGAGTGCCTCGCCACGCAGCTCACCTCAAACCTCGTCAAGATCCCCGCAGCAAACACGGAGAATGACGACAAGAACCCGCCCCGCATCGCTCCTCGCAATGTCTTCGATCTGTCTGTCGGCGACGATGATCTCTTTCATGGCGATCGCTACAAGTGGAGCCTGCAGTTGACCGGCGTCAACATCGCCAACAACTACGCGCTCTATAACTTCCTCTCCACCTTCAGCGGCACACACTACCTCACGCCCCGCGCACTGACGGGCGAGATCGGCTTCCACTTCTAAACCGGGTCATCCTGAGCGAAGCGAAGGATCTGCGGTTCGGGCCACTAGGGCAAAACGAAGCACAACCAAGAAGGGCGCCTCCACGGTATTCGGAGGCGCCCATTCTTCGTTCCCAATCCGTTGACGACCTAGCGACCGCCGCTTGGCCACTCATTCACCACAACATCCAGATCGTTCAGCATCGCCATCACTGCCTCGAGATTGCGACGCATCTGCGGACGCTCGCGCTTCGCGGTCGCGGGGTCTTCCTGCACTGCGACCACGCGGCCATACTGCCAGCTGTCTTCCGGCAGGGCGGCGAGCGCCTCGGGCAGGTCGATCAGTCGCAGCGTCATCTCCTGCTTCCTGGCGCCAAAGGGATGCAGCTTCTGCTGCGGCAACACACCATTCGGCAGGGCAGTCGGAGCGGTCGTTCCATTTGCCGGAAGCACCATGCGGAGCGTCACGGTCCGGCGCCCCACGATCAGAAAGGGATTGCTCCACGCCTCGGCCGTATGCACCTGCAGATAACGCGCCTTGGCTGGTGGTGGCAGCTGCGCCAGCTGCCCTTCAGCCGCCTGGATTCCCCGGCGCGCCGCCGCGGCGTCATCGGCCTGCTGCTGGCGGGTCGCAGCCGCCTGCGCGGCCGCTGCCTTGTCTGCCTCGGAGGCATGCTCCGTGCAGCCGGAAAGCAGCAGCGTCCCAAGCACCAGCCCCAGGGGCAACCGTGTGCCCGTCATCGTCCACCTCATCCGCGCCGCCGCTCGGCAGGCTGCCAGGGTTCGCGACGGGAACGCGCCACCGCGTCAAGCACACCATTCAAGAAGTTGATCGACTCGGGGGCCGAGTAGCGCTTCGCAATCTCGAGCGCTTCGTTGATCACGATCGGGGCCGGCGTCGCAGAGAAGCCCAGCATCTCCGCAATCGCCATCCGCAGCACGCTCCGGTCCACCGCCGGCATCCGTTCCATGCGCCAGTTCTGCGCATGCTTCGTGATCAGCTCACCGATCTCTTCTTCCTTCACATTCGCGACCCGGTACAGGTCCTCGGCAAACCCACGCACATCGGGCTCGACGACATCGCGCGCATCCCAGAAGCTCCTGCGCACCTGCTCCGGCGTCTGCTTGCCTACGTCGCCCTGGAAGAGCATCTGCATGGCAAGCTCACGGCTCTTGCGGCGTTTTCCCGCGGGGGCGCTCACTGGGCACTCCCGGACGCGATCTTGCGCTTCAATGACACCATCTCGATTGCAGCCGAAGCCGCTTCAAATCCCTTGTTCCCGGCTTTCAGGCCTGCACGGTCGAGCGCCTGCTCGAGCGTCTCGCAGGTCAGCACACCAAAGGCATGCGGAACCCCGGTCTCCTGCTGCGACTGCCCGATGCCCCGCGACACCTCGTTGTAGATAGCTTCGTAATGCGCCGTTTCGCCACGCAGGAGCACACCCAGTGTCACGATCCCGTCGATGCGGCCCGTCTCCGCGAGCGTCCGCGCGGCATCCGGGATCTCCCACGCACCAGGGACGCGCACGATCTCGATCTGGTCCCGCTTCGCGCCCGAGCGCAGGAGGCAATCCAGCGACCCCTGCAGGAGCCGGTCGGTGATCACGGCATTCCAGCGGGCAACCACGATCGCAAAACGCATGCCGGTGGCAACGAGGTCGCCCTCGATTGCAGCAGGCTTGCCACGCAACGGCTCCGCCCACTCCCAAAAGGCAATCCTTGTCCCCGCAACTGGTTCTGCCGTGAAGAGCTCGGACTTCCAGTCGGTCGGCGCGATCGCTGAGAGCGTCGACAGAAGGCTCGCCTCGTCGACGCCCTCGCCGCGGAACCATGCCTCGGCGGCATCGCGCACCGCGCCAAGCGCGGTGGTCTCGATCAGGAGGTCTGCAGGTGCGGGGTTGGTGCCGTCGATCCACTCGATTGCGGCGAACGGGGCGCGAAAACTGCTGCCGCGGGAACCATCGCGTTCCCAGCTGGCACCCGGCTCAAAACCTAGTGCGGAAAAGAAGCTTTGCAGCTTGCGATAGACTGCGGGCGTGCTCGCCGAACGCAGGAGAGTGAGCCCCTTGATCATCCTTCCAAGATAACAGGGGCTCGCCGCAAAGACCCTGGATGCCATGTGCCGCGACGGCACTCCCAGTGCCCCGGTTTACTCGCGGAGTCTTTCCCTTTCACGGTAAGCTCAGGGCATATGTTTGGGGACCTCCTCCAGGATCTTCGACGCGCGCTTTGGAAGGCTTTCGGCCACAATGCCTTCACTATCGCCAAAGCAGCCGCCTATTCGGAGCTTCTGAGCCTGTTTCCTGCTCTCCTGGTCATCGCCACCCTGCTTTCTGCTGCGCCGGCGAGCGAGGCCGTCCGCTCCGACATCCACACCCTTCTTTCCGATCTCCTGCCGCCGGACACCATGAACCTGGCCCAGGGCTATTTCGCCCCGACATCGGCGCGCTCGCACCGGCTCGTCATCTCGGCCTGCATTGTGGCGGTGGCCGCTGCCATGGGTGTCATGCTTTCGCTCATGGAAGGCTTCCGTCGCGCCTACCGGTTGCCGCGTGGGCAGTTCGGTTTCTGGAAGGAGCGACTGGTCGCCCTCCTGCTGATTCCCTCCACGCTCCTGCCCATGCTTGGCGCGACAGCCTTCGTGGTCTTCGGCCACCAGATCGAGCAGTGGATGGTCTCGAACGCCGATCATGAGCTGCGATCCTATGTGCTGCTCGGCTGGCGTGGCGTGCGCTGGATGATCGCGTTGATCACAAGTGTGGCCGTACTGCAGGTTATCTTTCACTTCAGCACCGCGGTGCGACCACCATGGCTGCGGACCGTGCCCGGCGCCTTGCTTGCCACCAGTATGTGGTTTGGTTCTACGATGGCCTACGGATGGTACGTCACCCGCTTTGCCGACTACTCCCGCGTCTATGGCTCGTTGGGTGCAGGCATCGCGACCATGGTCTGGTTATATTTCGTCTCAGTCGCCGCCCTGCTGGGCGCTGAGTTCAACGCCCAGGTCTACCCGCTCTGGGATGAGCAGGCCGCATCGAGCCTGGCCCAAGATGATGTTTTGGAATACCCGGATTGCACTCCGGAGCTTGCCCGACGTAACGGAGCACCAGCGGGCATGGCCGGACATTAGAGAAATGCGAGGAACCACATGAGTGGATTTGGAATTGGCACGAACGCCCTGGGGACCGTGCCCGCCGGCAATGATCTGTTTACCGCGGCGGGCGTCCTGCGCCGCGCCAAAATCGTAGCCACCCTCGGCCCTGCTTCGAACACCGAAGCGACCTTCCGTGCACTGGTACGTGCCGGCCTCGATGTCGCCCGGCTCAACTTCTCCCACGGCGACCACCAGGACAAACTTCGCCTCATCGAGATGATCCGCAAGGTAGCCGAAGAAGAGCAGAAGCCGATCTGCATCCTTGCCGACCTCCAGGGACCCAAGATCCGCACCGGCAAGCTGGTCGACCACGTTCCCGTCCTGCTTGAAGCCGGTCAGACCCTGACCATCACCCCGCGCGACATCCCCGGCACCAGGGACCTCATCGCGACCACCTTCACCACGCTCGCCGAGAATCTCGAACCGGGCGCCCGCATCCTGCTCTCCGATGGCTTGATCGAGCTCCACGTCATCCGCATCATCGGCGAAGACATCGAGTGCGCCGTGATCAACGGCGGCCTGCTGGGCGAAAACAAGGGCATCAACCTCCCTGGGATCGCAGCCAAGGTTCCTTCGCTGACCGAAAAGGACGCGATCGACCTCGACTTCGTCATGGCTGTCGGCGTCGATGCAATCGCTCTTTCCTTCGTCCGCAATGCTGATGACGTCCGCCTGGTGAAGGACCGCATCCAGGCCGCGGGTGCGGATACCTGGATCATCGCCAAGCTCGAGAAGCCGCAGGCGATCGAAAATGTGGACGAGATCCTCGAGATCGCCGATGGCGTGATGGTCGCGCGTGGCGACCTCGGCGTCGAGGTGCCGCCCGAGAAGGTTCCGGCGATGCAGAAACTCATCATTCGCCGCGCCGCCGAGTACCGCAAGCCCGTCATCACCGCTACGCAGATGCTTGAATCGATGATCGACAACCCACGTCCCACCCGCGCCGAGGCCTCTGACGTCGCCAACGCGGTCTATGACGGCACCGACGCCGTGATGCTTTCGGCCGAGAGCGCTGCCGGGAAATACCCGGTCGAAGCCGTCAAGATGATGGCCAAAATCGTGCTCGAAACCGAGGAGCAGATGCGCGAAATTCCGTCGAACCTCACTGCGCGTGTCCGCGGTCACGCCATGACGGTTCCCGAGTCCATCTGCGAGTCAATGGCGCATGCCTGCAACGACCTCGACATCAAGGCCATTGCGGTCTTCACCGAGACCGGCAGCACCGCCCGCCTGCTCTCGAAGCGCCTCCCCAAACCGCCCATCTGCGCACTCTCCTCGACGCCCTCCGTGCTGCGCCGCATGAGCCTCCTGCGCGGCGTCTTCCCGATCGCCTGCGGCAAGGCCGCCACCACCGAGCGCATGATCGAGACGGTGGAGGACGCGCTTGAAAAGAGCCGCTTCGCCCGCCGCGGCGACATCGTCGGCATCGTCGCCGGGACCCGCACCAACTCCGGCTCCACCAACTTCATGCGCATGCACGTGCTCGGCGACCTCGTGGAAACACCAGCCCCCCAGAAGCGCGAAGAGGCCCACGTCTAGCCGTTCGCTCGCCACAGCCAGCCGTCAGCCCGAAAAAGAAGGGTGCGCGCGCGAGGGTGCCCCACATCTTGCTTCTGCGGATGTGGGGCACCCTCGCCGCTTTGATACAACAAACAGTCCACTCCGGTTCCCCCGCGAAAGATCGTGCAAGCGGGACGTATGATCCCCGCATGGCAACCGCTACCCTCCCACGCACCTGTACCAGCCCGGCACTTCCAGGCTGGGCATGGCCGGTCATCGGCCTCGTCGCCGGATCCCTGCTGGTCGTCGTCGTGCACGGCACCTGCTTTCTCGACCCGAACTGCTAAAGCCCGCCGGTCTCGGCTGGCGCAAGCTCCCGCAAGAACAGGAGCAACGGCAGCCCTGCGGAGACACCGACCCCCACCGTAAGCACGATCGGCAGCCACCATAGCCGGACGCGGCCCCGCTCGGCCCGCGCCATCGTGATCACCACCACCGCCGTGATCACGAGATCGATGGCGAAGAACGAGCTGATTCGGCTGGCAAACAGCTCCTGCGTGAAGAGCGGCAGGTCCATGCCATGGCCGCGCACCCAGGGCACAAACTGGGTCATCGGCAGCACACACCCAAGAACGAACAGCACGAGATACAGCCATCGGCGATGCATGCGGCCATTATGCGGCCTCTGTGCGGACATTGTGCGGCCAGTCGCCTTCCAGAGCTCAGGGAAAAGCGCAACCTGTCGGAGTCCGCGGCCGTGTTCCAGTAAACTCGCCCCATGGGCCGCATCCGCATCCTGACCGACCAGGTCGCCAACCAGATCGCGGCCGGCGAGGTGGTGGACCGCCCGGCGTCCGTGGTCAAGGAACTGCTCGAGAACGCGCTCGACGCCCACGCCACCCGCATTCGCATCGAGATCGAAGGTGGCGGCCGCAAGCTGATCCGCATCACCGACAACGGCCACGGCATGGGCCGCGACGATGCGATGCTTGCTTTCGAACGTCACGCCACCTCCAAGATCCGCTCGAGTGACGACCTCCTTCAGATTGCGACGCTGGGCTTCCGCGGCGAGGCCCTCCCATCGATCGCCTCGATCTCGCGTCTCGAGCTCGCAACCCGCGCCGAGGATGAACCAAGCGGCACCCGGATCGAGATCCACGGCGGCAAACTCACGCGGGTCGAGGACCGAGGCGGCCCGGCCGGAACAACGTTCACCATCCAGGACCTGTTCTTCAACACGCCCGCACGGCGCAAGTTCCTCAAGTCCGAGCAGACCGAGACGGCGCACGTCACCGCGCTTGTCACGCACTACGCGCTGGCGCATCCGGACAAGCATTTCGAGCTCGTTTCGAGCACGCACACCCTCCTGAACGCAGCGCCGGTCGCGCGGCCCGAGGAGCGGGTCTACCAGATCTTTGGCCGCGAGACCCTTGAGCAGCTCCTGCCGCTCGCCGCCGAGCGCCCCTTCGACCATGGCGGCCTGCCAGAGCCCCCACCCTGGAAGCGCGACGCTGACTACGAACCGCCGCCACCAGGCTCGATCCGGCTCTCAGGGTTCGCGGCCAAGCCAGAGCTGCAGAAGCTCAACCGCAACTCGATCTACATTTTCGTCAACCAGCGGCTGATTCGCGACCGCCTCATCCTGCACGCGATTTCGGATGCGTACCGCAATGTCATGCCCCCAACCTCGTACCCGGTGATGCTGCTGTTTCTCGAGATGCCACCAGCCGAGGTGGACGTCAACGTCCATCCTTCGAAGACCGAGGTCCGTTTCCGCCAGCCCTCGCTGGTGCATGACTTTGTCCGCGACACCATTCGCTACACGCTGATGAAGGCTCGCCCGGCGGCGTCGTTCCTGGCAGCGCTTGAAGCGAGCCCGAACCACCGGGAGCTGCTCGGCGGGAGCGAGCTCCCGTCGAATACACCACCTGCCGAGTATCTCGACTCCCAGTTTCCTCCTGGAGAAAGCGAGGGCACCGCAGCGTTTTCCCTCGCACCGCCGGAGCTTGCGGCAGAAGCCGCCCACCTCCCCTTTGCGGCCGCAGCGATCACCGCGCTCGCCGGGGCTGCGCTTGGGCAGCCGGTGCTGCCACAGAACGGCCTCGACACCACCGCCGCCTATGCGGCGGCGGAACCGGTCGCGACCCTCAATTCGCTGGCCTCGCTCAAGCCCATCGGCCAGCTGCGCGAGTCCTTCATCCTCGCGACCAATGACGAAGGGCTCTGGATCGTCGACCAACATGTTGCGCATGAGCGCGTGCTGTTCGAGAAGATCCTGCGCGAGAGAGAGGTTGAAACGGTCCAGCGGCAACGCCTGCTGATGCCCCTGCTCATCGACCTTGAGCCCCACCAGATGGTGTTGTTTGCGCGCATCGCCCGCGAGCTCGAGCGCAACGGGTTTGAAGCCGAGCCCTTCGGCCCCAGAACCGTCGCGATCAAGGCCGCGCCGGTGGGCCTTGAAGGGCGGGAACTCGAGCGCATGCTCACCGAGGTGCTGGAGCAGGTCGAGCATGAGCAGTCGGAAAACCTCGAAGCCGCGCGCACCCGCATCGCGGCGTCGATCGCCTGCCATGCTGCCATCAAGATCAATATGCCCCTCGACACCGAGCGCATGCAGTGGCTGCTGGCGGAGCTGGGCAAAACCGAGCACCCGACCACTTGTCCCCATGGCCGTCCGATCGCTTTGCGGTATTCTTGGATGGACATCCAGCGGGCGTTTCAGCGCATTTAGCTCGCTCTTCTCGTTGCAACTCGGTTCTGCCCAGGCAGACATTTACTTAAGAGCTCGCGGCCCGGCTGGAGCAAGGACCTTCTTTTGACAGCAGAACAGCTTCAAACCGCGCGTGCTTCGGCCTGGCGTCAGCAAGACAACGCCCTGCTCACTGCCGAAGACGCAGCCAGCTGGCTTCGCGATGCCGGCCTCGTTCTTTTTCTCCCCCGTACAGCCCAGATCAAGGCTCCGGCTGCCTCGTTTGTGGAGGCGACCCTTGGCAAGGCGGACGCCACCCCAAACCCTGCTGCCATTGAGAATGCCACCGGAATGCTGCGTCGCCTTCTGGCTGCTGGCGATGCCTTTGCGCTGAACCTGCTCGGCACCCCTGGCGACCAGCCTGACTTTCTCGCCACCGAGGAGGCGCTGCCCTTCATCTTCGCTCTACGTGGCGATCGTGAATGGAAGCGCGGGCCACGCGGCAAGAGCTCGCCCTTGGTCTCCGAAGTCTGGAAGCTGCTCGAGCGCGAAGGAGCACTCACTGCGGACGAGATCAAGACCCACCTCGGTCGCCACCTGACGGAATCTGCGGCCCTCCGCGCGCTCTCCGAGCTCTGGACAACGCTGCGCATCGAGCCGATCTACTCCGAAGCCGAAGGCACCCGCTGGCAGTTGCTCGAGGGCAACCATGAAAAAGCCATGATCGCCGGTGCCACCATGGCGCAGGGCATGGCCCTTTCGGCGCTGGTCTCGCTCTACCTCCAAAGCACAGTGGCCGCCTCGGGCGATGAGATCGAGGCGTTTCTCTCGCCGCTCGCCTCACGTTCGCGTGTTCGCGATGCCGTGCGCGGCCTGGTGGCGACCCGGCAGCTGGGCCTCCGCAACCTGGGCGCCAACGAACACTTCTTTGTGGAAGGAATGCTGCCGGACTTTGCCGAGGCTGCCCCGGTGATGCGCGAGCCTGAGTCTATGACAGAGCGTGAGTCCGAGAAAAAGCCTGCGGCGAAGAAGCCAGCGGCTGCAACGGAAATGCCCGCGGTGATTGCAGACATGCTGCCCGAGGTCGCGACTCCTGCCGAGATCGTGGTGGGCGACCTGCGCATCGAGGCTCTTTCCGATGCCGAAACAGAGCGCGAGCGGACCATGGGCGAGGGACGCAAGCGCTTCGTCGAGCAGCGTGGCTCAAGTGATCGCAAGAGCTTTTCCTCGCGCCCTCCCTCGCGTGGCGCGTCACCCTTCGGTGGCGAGCGCAAGACGTTCTCGCGCGGACCGCGTCCCGGTGGCCCCCGCCCCGGTGGTCCAGGCCGCGCACCCGCCAGCGATGGTGAGAACAAGCCGTTTTACGCACGTGAGCCCTGGAAGGAAGATCGCAAGCCTGCCGCCGGTGGTGCTGAAGGCGCCGGAGAGCGGCGTCCCTTCCGTCCTGCTGCCGAAGGTGGGGGAGATCGCAAGCCCTTTGCGCCACGCGAAGGTCGCCCCGCGTTCGGGGGCGGAGACCGCAAGCCGTTCGCCCCGCGTGAAGGCCGCCCGTCATTCGGGGGCGGAGACCGCAAGCCCTTTGCGCCGCGTGAAGGTCGCCCCGCGTTCGGTGCGGGCGACCGCAAGCCGTTCGCCCCACGCGAAGGTCGCCCGTCGTTTGGTGCGGGAGATCGCAAGCCGTTCGCCCCACGCGAAGGTCGCCCGTCGTTTGGTGCGGGAGATCGCAAGCCGTTCGCGCCACGCGAAGGTCGCCCCGCGTTCGGTGCGGGAGACCGCAAGCCGTTCGCGCCGCGCGAAGGTCGCCCCGCGTTTGGTGCGAGAGACCGCAAGCCGTTCGCGCCACGCGAAGGTCGCCCCGCGTTTGGTGCGGGAGACCGCAAGCCGTTCGCCCCGCGCGAAGGTCGCCCCGCGTTCGGGGGCGGAGACCGCAAGCCGTTCGCGCCGCGCGAAGGTCGCCCGTCATTCGGGGGCGGAGACCGCAAGCCGTTCGCGCCACGCGAAGGCCGCCCGTCGTTTGCTGCGGGAGACCGCAAGCCGTTCGCGCCACGCGAAGGCCGCCCGTCATTTGGTGGGGGTGATCGCAAGCCGTTCGCGCCACGCGAAGGTCGCCCGTCGTTCGGTGGGGGTGATCGCAAGCCGTTCGCGCCACGCGAAGGCCGCCCCGCGTTTGGTGCGGGAGATCGCAAGCCCTTTGCGCCGCGAGAAGGCGGCGAAAAGCGTCCCTACACGCCCCGTGCTGGCAGCGACGACTCCAAACCATTCCGCAAGAGCAGCCCTGGAGGCTTCTCGACGCCGCGACGCACTGGCGCTGATGGCGCCGCGCCCCGCCGGTTCACTCCGGAAGAGGGTCGCCCACCACGCCCCGGTGCACCAGCAGGCGCTGCCCGTCCAGGCAAGCGTCCCCGGACGGCACCCTTTACCTCCTCCGGCAAACCGCGAGCAGGGGTAGGCGCTACAGGACGCCCTGGTCCGCGCACCGGACGCCCAGCAACGGGTCGCCCCGGGGCAGCCGGCCGCAAGCCTGGAAGCGGTCCCCGCAAGCCAGGCGGGCCGCGGAAGCCAGGTGGGCCAAGGCGTGACGCATGAGTGGGGCGCCTTCCGCCGCCTCACCTGCGCCAACCAACCGCATCCTCGCCATTGACGGGCCGGCCGGTGCAGGCAAGAGCACCATCGCCGCCCGCATCGCCGACCGCTTTGGGCTCCTGAATATCGAAAGTGGGGCGATGTACCGGGCCTTCGCATTGAAGGCGCTGCGCACCGGTACCGCGGTCACGGACGAGGCCGCGCTCGACGCGCTCGCCCGCACGACCACGATCGAGCTTCTTCCGGCTCAAACCGGCAATCAGGTCCTGCTCGACCGTGCGGATGTCACCACGCTCTTGCGCACCACCGAGATCTCGGAGGCTGCCTCGCGCGTCAGCGTTCACCCGCCGATTCGTCACTGGATGGTCGCGCTGCAGCAGGAACTGGGCCGCTCGGCTCCCGGTGGCATCGTTATGGAAGGTCGCGACATCGGGACCGTGGTATTCCCGGACGCGAGCGTCAAGATCTTCCTCTCGGCCTCGCCCGAAGCCCGTACCGAGCGGAGGCTCGCCCAGACCGGCGAACCGGAAGCCGCAGTGCTGGCGGCGATTCGCGAGCGCGATGCCCGGGACACAAGCCGGGCTACCAGCCCGCTGCGCCCGGCAGACGACGCCATCACCATCGACTCCACCCAGCTCACGCTCGAAGAAGTCGTCGCAGAAGTCGCGACGCTCGTCGCAGAGCGCTGGCAGGCCGCGCTCAGCCCGCGCTAGGCCTGCTACCGAGCCGGCGTAGCTCTGCATCCAGAGGCAGCCAGCCGACCTACTGCACCGTGGGGGTGACCGGCTCGCTCGGTGGCTCTAAGTGCCGGGCATGCGTCGCACGCGTGTGTTCCGGCACGGCCGGCGGAGCAGGGGGAGCCGCTTCGTCGGTGTCACTGCCCTTGTGCAGGGTAATGTCGCCATGGCGGGTCGTCACTGAAAGATGCGGCCCACCCTGGCCAACCTGTCCCGTCAGCGTCTTGTCTCCGCCGCTGGTGTTCTGCACCAGGGGAAAGTCACTGCGGATCTCGTCATCCGAGCCGGTTGCACCACTCAGGCTAAAACTCGCGTTTGTTGGCACGGAGAGGGTGATATCGCCGGTGCTGTTGTTGATGGTGATCGCACCCAGCGGCTGCACCGCCGAGACCGAAACATCGCTGTTGTTATCCGTAATCGTGGCATCGCCCTTCAGCCCGGTTACTTCAACCTCTTTCGAACGCGTAACCAGCTTCAGGCCATGCTCGACCCCGCTGATACGAAGATCGTCCGAGTCGATCGAGACAGAGCCGGTCACGTGTTGCGCGTCCAGTTGCGTCCGATTCGAGTGAAAGGCCAGCAGCCCGTCGAGCCCATCGACCTCCGTCGTTCCAAAGAACTCGCCATTCAACTGCAGTTGGCCTTTCACTCCAGAGGCTGAGATATCCTCGGCACGCCCGTCCACCGCGAGATCACCACTGATGCCATGCGCGGTGACGTTCCCGTGGTCCATCGACACGTGCACGTTGCTGCCGATGCTGTCGACCGCGACATCCCCATGGTCCTGTGTGATCTCGACCGCCCGACGAAGGCCGGAGATCGCAATGTCGCCATGATGGTTGTGCACGGTACACAGCACTCCCTCGGGCACCGCAAGTACCAGCCGCACATCCACACCCGAGCGACCCGGCACGGTGACGCTCGCGCTCGTGCCATTGATCACCAGGCGGGGCCGGGTGTCTGCGAAGGCCCGCTCGGCGTCACGGCCTGAGACATGGGCCTCCTGGTGCGCATCCACGTGGATCCGTCCATCCGTTGACGTGGCAAGCTGCAGGTCGCCATGCGCGTTGTCGATCGTGAGCACGGCATCGGCCGGCAGCAGCTCTGCAAGCGCGACATTGTTGTCGTGCTCTTCGCCGCCCAACGACCAGCTCCAGTCCGGATCCCAGTGCCAGTTCTCCCCGGGCAGCATGCCGATATGGCGGCTGGAGACCCCGAGCGCGATCAAGAGCACGATCAGGACAAACAGTCCGCCGCCCCGGCGACGGCGCGGCAGGTAGCCACCAGCGCCAACGATCCGGCGTTCGTAGCCACGATCGAAGAGACGCTCCACCAGGAGCAGCAGCCCGACGACCACCAGCAGCAGCGGCCACCAGAGCGAGAAGTCATGCCAGAAGATCGCAGCCGGCACGGTATCGGTGGTGAACAGGAGGAACAGCACGCCGATGACGATCTCGAGCAGTGCGCCTACCAGCGAGCGCCGCCGTGGAAGCCCCGCGAGCTGCGGGTTGACCACGTACGCCGGCAGCGGCAGCACTGCTTCGAAGAAGTGCAGCACGCCGAACACGATCAGGTAAAGCGGCCAGGAAGCAGCGAAGGAGAGGATGTGCCACTGCGACAGCATGGCGGTCACAGCGAAGGTCAGCAGCAGGACAGGACCGGTGATCCGGCGAAACAGGAACGGGTTCATCGCTGCTCCTCATCAGTAGGCGTGATCGCTGAGGTCTCGGGAGAGATGCTGAGCGGGTTCTTGGCCAACCCTGTTTGGGACCCGGCGGGGGGCGTGGCCTGCACCGGGTAGCCCACCTTGGGCTCCATCGGCTGGGCATATGGCGTCGGGGCCGTCACTCTCCGGTACAGGAGCCAGATGCCCAGCGCGAGGATCAGCACCGGCCAGCCGCGGTAGAGCCAGTCCATGTCCAGAAGGCCCAGGGTGCTCATCAGGAGCAGAAGACCGACCAGGATCAGCACGATCGCACCGATCGGCTCACTCCGTCTGGTAGGGGGGACTGGAATCATCGGGGCGACGGGAGAATAGGCCTGTGACGCGCCATGGGTTGGGCCAGGAACAGGTGCAGAGGCCCAGCCCGTTGGGGACGTTCCGGCCGGGTCGACAGGACGCGGAGCCTCGGCCCCCGGCATAGCAGCAGCGGGCGCGTACGGACGCGGACCAGCCCCGGGCTGCCATCCCGCAGCCGCGTTCGGCACCGGAGCAGGTGCTGCATAGGCTGGCGGAACCCGCCCGGCACCGCCAGGCTGCGGTCCGAGCCGCTGGCTCATGTCCAAGATGCCGAACGGGTCCGGCAGGGGTCGCCCGTCTCGCCGGGCAGAGGCTGTCTGGGCGGCGTCGAAGACCTGGTAGAACACCCAGGCCGCGATCAGGATCCCGGCCAACCCAAAGTGCTCGCTCGCACCGATGAGCACGATGAAGATCACCACATGCAGCAGCGCCTTGATGAACTGTCCGTTGTACATCGCGCCCACGCCCGGGATCAGGCCCAGGAACCCGGCCAGCACAGGGCTTGCATGCGAGCGGGGGTACGCGGCCGTCGGCGGATACGGGGGGGCCACCACGGGAGGCACGCGGTCCCATGCCGGGGCACCGGCTGGGCTGGCGCCCGGGGTGGCGCCGAAAGTGGTTCCGAAAGAAGTTCCGGGTGTCGTTCCGGCAGCCGCTGGCGAGCCACCGAGCAGGAGAAAGCATGGCTCACACAGCACAAGCCCGTTGTGGGTGCGGAGGCATTCGGAGCAAAGAGGCTTTCCGCAGTTCTGGCAGAAAGCAGTGGCCTGGCGCTCGGGATGATTGGCGCAGTTCATAGTCTGTCTCGTTTCTCGGCCAAAATCGCTGGCAGGACCTGGCTTGCCAGCAGTGGTGCAGTGATCATGTCCGCGTCGCGGCGGGCACTGGGTTGGGGATTTCTGGGCGGGTGATTCTTCTGCGCGGCATTGTCTGCGGTGTGGCGCATATCCTCAACGGTCGCTTCCATCTCGCGAACCAGGCGCAGGTTGTCGTAGAAGCTGACCACCTGCTTCTTGGTGTCGAAGAACTGTCGTGAAGCCGTCGCCTGGATCGCGCCGGAGTGGAGATCCGTCAGCCGCACACCGGTCAGCGAAAGCGTCAGCGCGATCGAGAAGAAGGCCATCGCAGCGGTCATCAGGATGCGGGCCTGGCGCTGCCCATGCATCATGCCAGGCACCATCCACGGCGCAGCCTGGGGGAGAACAAGTGCGTCGGGACCGACGCCGAGCGGTGTTGCATCGAGCGGCACCACGCCGCTCCCATCGGACCATGCTTCCGCCGCAGTGCGGGCGAGGATCTTGCCCAGCAAATCCGCGGGCACCGACGGCGGTGCGTCGTGGAGCATCTGCACCCACTCACGGCCACTCTGGGCTTCACGCAGGAGGTCACCGCAATGGGGGCAGCCGGTCGCGTGGCTGCGCAATGCCGCTTCGTCCTCCGGGGAGATCGTGCCATCGAGGAGGTCGGTGAGGCTGGCCTCCCAACGCAGGCAGCTTTCCCCATCGTCGAAGTGGATCCAGGGAGTGTGTTCGTCTGCCATTTAGCTCACCTGCTTTCTGCTTCTTCCGAGGATGCGGGCAAGCTCTGCCCGGCCACGGCTGATGCGGGATTTCACGGTTCCTTCGGGTACATGCAGCACGGCTGCAATCTCCTTGTAGTCCATGTCCTGCAGATCGCGCAGGATCACTGCCTCGCGCAGCTCGGGCGAAACCGAGGCAAGCGCCGCTTGGACCTCCTTCTGGAGCTCCCGCTGCAAGGCATGGGCATGCGGGCCCGGACGGCTGTCTTCCAGGTGAAAGGGCACCGCCTCGCCGTCCTTCTCGTCCCAGCCGGCATCGATCGAGTCCGAAGCTCGCTGCAAGCGCGACCGCCGGTAATGGTCGACAAGGTGGTTGCGGGTCATCGTCGTCACCCAGACCGCAAGGGAGCCACGCGCGGTGTCAAATGCCTTGAGATTCCCGTACACCTTGAGGAAGACGTCCTGGGTGAGGTCTTCGGCGTCATGGGATGAGTTCGTGAAGCGATAACAAAGGCCGTAGACCCGCCCGTAATGCGCGCGCACCAGCTCGGCCCAGGCCGGCGCATCGCCCCCGAGACACTTGCGAATAATCGCTGGCCAATCCTGCTCCACCGGCTCCCGGACAGCAGGCGCGGCAACCGCGAGGTCGCGCGCCGCAGATTGCGGAGGATGTTGAGACATTCTGGTGCCGGGGAACCAGTCTCCCCAGCTGCCGAATGGAACGAGTGTACTGGCTGCCGCGCTCATGTCGAGCTATACGCACGGAAGACTGGCGATGTTCCCCGCCGCCCGCGGTCGCGATTGGTTCTACTGGAGGGTGGCGGCTTCCGCCGCCGGCGTTGCGTTTTCGACGGGAAGACCCTGGCAGCGGGCACACACGCCAAGGACGTCCACCGCCAGCCGTTCCATGCGAAATCCGCCGGGAAGCTGACGCGGAGCCTCGGAAAGACCAAGCACTTCAGGATCGATGTCGTGGATGGTCTTGCACTGCACGCACAGAAGATGGTGGTGGCGCGCAGAGTTGGTTTCCACCCGCATCGAGCCGTGGTGCAGGGAGACCTGCTGGAAGATGCCACTGTCGATGAACAGGTGAAGGTTCTTGTATACCGTCGCCAGTGAGATCGAGGGGATCCGCCGCTTGACCCGGGCGTACACCTCTTCCGGGCTGGGGTGTCCTTCAATCGAGCACAGCACGTCATAGATGACCTGCCGCTGGTGCGTCACGGCAAGGCCTGCCTGCTCACAGACTCTCCGAAAGTGGGTGGCTTCGCCTTGCGTCATAAATTCTAACGGTACCGGGAGCGTTCGCCAGCGTCAATCCCTGTGGCGCTCCCCCCGCGCCGCGAATGCGACCGGATCGAAGCCCGGCGCACACAGCTTTCCTTGTCTGCCAGTCCTCCGCTCCGGAGTTGCCGGAAAAGCTACTCTCCATTCTCGACCGAGGGCTTCGCGAGAAAGGAATCCACGTTCCCCTTGTCGACCAGCGCGACGCCAGTATCCACAAACGCCGGAACCGGCGAGAAGGGGTTGGCGGCATAGTCCTTGGTGAGCGGCATCGGTTTCTCATGCAACCCCACTAACGCCTTCAGCCCGAGGTACGCCATGGTGTACGGCTTTTGCGCGATCGTCGCGTCGATAACACCGTTCCCGACGTCATAGAGGACCTGCTTGTCGGTGTCCATGGCGACCACCGTGCGGTCGGTCGCCCCGGAACGGCGAACCGCTTCGGCGACATCCCTGCCGGAAGAGGCCTCGAGGCAGATCAAGGCATCGATCCGCGCCGGGCCGGTGCGTTTGAGGTACTCCTGTGCCTTGTCGAGCGCATTGCCGGAGTCCCCCTTGATGTCGAAAACCTCGACGGTCTTGATACCTGGATAGGTCGCCAGCGCATCCTTATAGCCTTTGAGGCGCTCGTTGAGGTTGTTCTGCGTGGGATTGGTAAAGAAGACGATGTTGCCCTTGCCGTTGAGCTTGGCCGCGATGCGCTGGCCTCCAAGCCGTCCTGCCTGGAGGTTGTTGGTGCCGATAAAGTACAGGCGCTCACTCTCGGGCGCGTCCGAGTCGATCGTGATCACAGGGACGCCCGCGGCGACGGCCTTGTTGATCTCGGGCGACAGCACGGCCGGATCAGAGACCGAGACCAGGATGCCGGCAGGCTTCCGTGCCATCGCGGTGCGGAACTCCTCGACCTCGACCTGCGGACTGAAGGACTGCGAGCCGCGCATCTCGGTCGAGACGCCGTACTCATGTGCCGCCTGCTGGAGCCCGGCTTGGGCGGCCTGCCAGTACGGGAGGCCGATGTTGGTCGCGACCAGGTAATAATGCTCGTCCATGCTGTGTTTCGCACAGCCGGTCACAAAAAGAGAACACAGAAGAAGAGGAAGAACGGCCCCGCAGCAGCGGAGTGTACGCGTCGTGCCCATAAGAACCCCCGAACCCAGCAAAGGTGAACTGCTGCGAGGGCGCTCCACACCAGCGAGCTACCGACGAAACGCACACTGCGTCCTCGTACGGATGGGAGTGTACTCTTCCTCACTTCCAAGTGAGAAGGGCGGACCAGGAGGACCTGGCGGAACAGGAGGACCCAGGAGGACCCGGAGAACATGAAGAACCCGGCGGCAGACTTTACTTCCGCAGGCCCCCGCCGCCCTCCAGGGATGTCGGGCAACTCAGCAACAAGCATTCCCGCCTATCTCGCTTCGAGCATCCGGTCCAGGGCGACCTTGGCCCAGTGCTTCACGTCATCCCGTACCTTGATCTGGTTCACGACGTGCCCGTCCACCAGATTTTCGAGCACCCAGCAGAGGTGCTGCGGCGAGATCCGGAACATCGTGGTGCAGAGGCAGCCGGTGTCATCAAGCGTGATCACCTTCTTGCCTTTGGACGCAAAGTGCCTGGCCAACCGGTTCACCAGGTGAATCTCGGTCCCGATCGCGAAGGTCGAGCCCTCGGGCGCCTGCTCGACCAGTTGGATGATGCGCTCGGTTGAGCCCAGGGCGTCCGCCTTCTGGCAAACCTCCCAGCGGCACTCCGGGTGGACCACAACCTGGATGCCCGGGTACTTGGCGCGGACGTGGTCGACGTGATCGGGAAGGAAGCGCTGGTGGACCGAACAGTGGCCCTTCCACAGGATGATCTTCGCCGCCTTGAGGCGGGCAGGCGTCAGGCCACCATTGATCTGGTAGGGGTCGTAGACAACCATATCGGTAAGCGGAATGCCCATAGCATGGCCGGTATTGCGGCCAAGGTGCTGGTCCGGGAGAAACAGGATCTTGCCCGCGCGTGCGAAGGCCCAGTCAAAGGCCTTCTGCGCGTTCGAGGATGTGCAGACCAGACCTCCCCGCTCGCCACAGAATGCCTTGATAGCGGCAGTCGAGTTCATGTAGGTGATGGGCAGGATGTCGTCCGGGCTCAGTCCGGATGCCATCAGCGCATCCCAGCAGTCCTCGACCTGGCCAATCTCAGCCATGTCGGCCATCGAGCAACCGGCGTTCAGGTCCGGCAGGATCACCTGCTGATCGGGTCGGCCGAGCACGTCGGCGCTTTCCGCCATGAAGTGCACGCCACAGAAAACCAGGTAGTTCGCCTCGGTCTCCGCAGCAATCTTGGAGAGCTTGTAGCTGTCGCCGGTGAAGTCGGCGAAGCGGATCACTTCGTCGCGCTGGTAGTGGTGACCGAGCAGCACTGTGGTGGCGCCCAGTTTGGCGCGCGCGGCTGCAATTCTCTCGTCCATGGTGTGGTCGGGCAGGACAAGGTAGTTCTCGAGTGAGCAGGCCTCTGTTGCCAGGTTCGGGGCGAGCTCCTCCGCACGTTCTTCCGTCAGTACGCTCAATCGGTGTTCCGCCTTCAGTCCGCCACGGGGGCGAACGGGGATGTTGAAAGCATGGTGAACGGCTGCAGTGACTTCGCGGCTTCCCAAGTCACGGGGATGTTGCAACCTGTCAGTAACAGATGCAGATTTCCACGGCGCGATGCATCGGGGAACGGGTGGGAACCTGTATCGATTACGGGAAGTTTAATACACCGGGTACCCGCTTGTGACAGGGAGCCGGGTGGCGGGTATCATCAGAGGGCGATGCACCTGGGCGAACCGATCTTTATCTTTATTCTTGCGTTTGTGCTGCTCGGTCCCAAGAAGACCTCGGAGCTGGCGCAACAGATCGGCAAGCTCATGGCAGAGTTCCGCAAAGCCTCGAACGACTTCAAATACCAGTTCAACGAAGAGATGCGGGTCTCGAACCAGCAGGAGCAGCAGCGCAAGCAGGACACTGAGCGCGCAGCACTTACGGCCGGCACGCCCGCGCCGGAGATCACGCCTGACAACCGCATTCTGCCGCCCGCCGACACGGTGGCAACGCTCCAGGATGCCGCGGCAAGCGAGCCCGTTCCCTACAGCATCTCTGCCGTCTCGGCGACCACGGGCGAAGAACATCCGGTCGAGGACCATCCGCTGCTTCGCGTGGACGTGATCCCGCCGATGGACGGCGCGCCCGCAGACCAGACCTCTCCCACCTCCGTAACGGCACGCGAGGAAGACAAGGCGTCCGTTCACCATGGCTGAGCCCTTTGAGGCGATCGATCGTGCAAGAACTGCTGTAGCCGACCGGGCCGACCTGCCCGGCATGAGCCTGCTCGAGCACCTCGACGAGTTGCGCCGCCGCTTTGTGCACGTCATCGTGGCGCTGGTAATCGCATTCATCATCGCCTACTACTTTCACGAACGAATCTTCGTGTTCATGCAGCAGCCGATCACGCTGGCATTGAAGAAGCACCACCTCGATACGCAGCTGGTCTACCACAACCCGGTCGACGGTTTTAACCTCTACCTCAAGCTGTCGTTCATGGTGGGCGCACTGCTCGCCGCACCGTACATCCTGTACCAGCTCTGGCTGTTCATCTCGCCCGGGCTCTACAAGCACGAGAAGAAATACGTCTGGCCGTTCATGGCGGCGACGGTCACCCTGTTCTTCGCAGGCGCCTACTTCGGGTACCGGTTCGTCTTCCCCGGCTCGCTCGACTTCCTGCTCTCGTACAGTGACAAATTCAAGCCGCTGATCGAGATCAACGAGTACACCGGGCTATTCCTGACCGTGATCCTCGGCCTCGGCGCGACCTTTGAGCTGCCGATCGTGGTGATGTTCCTTTCGCTGTTCGGCATCGTCAGTCCGAAGTTCCTGTGGACAAATATTCGCTACGCCATTCTGATCATCTTCGTGATCGCCGCAATCATCTGCCCGACGCCCGACATCCTGATGATGTGCCTGTTTGCCTCGCCCATGCTGGGGCTGTATCTCGTCAGCATCGGCGTATCGTACATGGTGCACCCGGGCCGCCGTCGGCGTGCGCTCGATGCAGCCGCCAAGTAGGCTCGTGAGGTTCTCCAGCATGCTGCCTCGTCCCGCGCTGTTCTTTCTTCTGCTTCTGCTGCCGTTTGCTGCCGGGGCTGCCACGCCACACACCAGCTTCGACGGAACCCGCGCACTCACCTACACGCGCGAGTTTGTTACCGAGACCGGCCCTCGCTACAACGGCAGCCCGGGGCTCGCGAAGGCACAGGATTTCCTCCGCAGGTTCTTTGCCAAGGATCAGCTCCAGGAAGACACCTTTACCTCCTCAACGCCGGCGGGCCCGCAGCTCATGCACAACTTCATCGTGCGCTACCCGGGCAAGCGCGATGGCGTGATCGTGCTCGCGACCCACTACGAAACCAACTACTGGCTCAGGGACATTCCGTTTGTCGGCGCGAACGACGGCGGCGCGACGACCGGGCTCCTGATGCAGATCGCAAACGACCTGCGCGCGCATCCGCCCCAGGGCATGAGCGTGTGGCTGGTGTTCTTCGATGGAGAGGAGTCGGTCGGGCCGCAGTGGTCAGACTCGGATTCGCTCTATGGCTCGCGTCACCTGGCGGCGAAGTGGCAGGCCGACGGAACGCTCGCGAAGATCAAGGCGTTCCTGCTGACCGACATGATCGGTGACAAGGACCTCGATATCCAGCGTGACTCGAACTCGACGCCAGCCCTGGCAGACACGCTCAAGAAGGCGGCGGATCTCGAGGGCTACGGACAGTACTTCTTCAAAACACGTATCGCGGTCGAAGACGATCACCTGCCCTTTGTGAAGCGTGGCGTACCCTGCGTCGACATCATCGACATCGACTATGGCCCCAAGGACAGCTACCACCACACCGCCCAGGACACGCTCGACAAGCTCAGTGCGAAGAGCCTGACGGTGTCGGGGTCCGTGATCGAAGAGACGATCCGCCTGCTCGACAGCGTCCCGGCACACTAGATGCACACAGAATTTGCCGGCGCTTCGGCTGTCTTCTGGCTCGCCTTCCATGTTGCGGTAGCGCTGCTGCTCGTCGTCGATCTCCTGATCCTTGGCCGGGCAAAAGGTTCCTCGGGCGTGCGCCAGGCATGGGGCTGGACGGCTGTGCTCGCAGCAGCCGCTTTCTGCTTTGCGCTGTTCGTCTCGCATGCGCAGGGGCATGGTCGCGCAGTGGAGTTCGTCTCCGGCTACCTTGTCGAGGGCTCGCTCTCCGTCGACAACCTCTTCGTGTTTCTTCTGCTCTTCCGCTCGCTCGGGCTGGGTGTCGAAGAGCAGCGGCGCGTGCTGCTGTGGGGGGTGCTCGGGGCGATCGTGCTGCGCGGGATCTGCATCTTTGCCGGTGTCTCGCTGCTCGAGCGTTTCGCCTTTGTGCAGTACATCTTCGGCGCGGTGTTGCTCTATGCAGGCATCCGGCTGCTGAGGGCGAAACATGATGAGGGAGCGACGGCGCAGCCGGGCCCCCTGCGCTGGCTGCGCAAGCGCCTGCAGGGCGGCGGCCATCCGCTCCATGGGTCAGCCTTTCTGCTGGTGATCTTCGCCGTGGAGGCGACCGACCTCCTGTTCGCACTCGACTCGATCCCGGCGGTGCTCGCGATCACCCGCGACCCATTCATCGTGTACACGTCAAACATCTTCGCAATCCTGGGGCTCCGGTCACTGTACTTCGGGCTCGCCGGAATGCTCGACAAGCTGCGGCTGCTCCATTACGGACTTGCCGTGATCCTGATCTTTGTCGCTGGCAAGATGCTCCTGTCGCGCTGGATCGACGTGTCCGCGGGTGTTTCGCTCGGGGTGATCCTGCTGATCCTCGCAGCCTTTGCCATCGCCAGCCGCCTGCTGCCGGCGCCCGGGCACCGGTCGGCCTAGCGCCAGGCCGGACTGTTCAGGACCAGGGTCTTGGCCTGGAGCAGCGGAATCTCCAACAGGTCGGCCATCACGCGCATGCAGTCGATCTTGCTGAGTCCACCCTCACGCAGCGTCGCCATCACGGTTTCGGGGGAGTCGCCGATCTGCAGCATCGTCTCGGCAAGCTCTGCCAGGGCGGTCTGCTCGGGGTATCGAAAGGCTATGTTCATCGCGTCTCTCAATGCTAAAGCAGGCGTGCGGCAAAGCGGACTGCGCCGTCCCCTTCAATCAGCGTATGGCTGGCAGACTCACGATCCCGGCGCTGCGGGAAGTCGTTGCGGTAGTGCGCACCCCGGCTCTCTTCGCGTGCGAGCGCAGACCGGATGATCAGGTCGCTCACATCGAAGAGGTTGCGAAGCTCCGCGGCTGCGCGGGTCGGCGCGTCCCCCTGGCTGCGGTCGGCGTGCTGCCGCAGCGTCGCCACGCAGTCTGCGGCGCGCTCGAGACCAGCCCGGTCACGAAGCAGCCCGGCATCCCGCCACATCTCGGCCTGCAGCGTACGGCGCAGTTGTGGAACCACCGCGGTGGCATAAGCGGGGAGAGCCGGTGCCGCCATTGCTTGCTGCGGCGCAGAGGCGGGCTCGCCGAGCATCGCGGTTGCCGCACGCGCGCCGAAAACCAGGCCCTCAAGCAGCGAGTTGCTCGCCAAACGGTTCGCGCCATGAACGCCGGTGCACGCTGCCTCGCCGGCCGCGAAGAGCCCGGGCAGCGTGGTCCGGCCACTCACATCCGTCGCAACGCCGCCCATCAGGTAGTGTGCCGCGGGGCGGATCGGGACCAGGTCGCGGCTGAGCAGCAGAGTGTGCTTGGCCAGGAAGGCTGAGATCCCCGGAAAACGCTTCGTGAGGTCGAGCGATGGGTGATCAACAGCGAGGTGCCGCATATCGAGGTACACCGGCCGCGGCGCGCCACCTGCTTCAAGCGGCATTCCCTCTCGCGTAATCGCGCGCGCAACCACATCCCGCGGCGCAAGTTCGAGCAGCGGGTGGTACCGCTCCATGAAGCGCTCCCCCCGGTCATTGCGCAGCCATGCTCCTTCACCACGCAGCGCCTCGGAGAGCAGAAAGCGCGGCACCCCGGAGAGCGACAGGGCGGTCGGGTGGAACTGGTACAACTCCATGTCTGCGATGGCAGCGCCGGCACGCCAGGCAGCAGCGATGCCGTCTCCCGTGGCGACGGCAGGGTTGGTGGTATCGCTGTAAGCCTCGCCTGCGCCACCGCTTGCCAGCAGCACAGCGCGTGCCGTGACGGTGAACACCCGTTCCTCCTGTAGCAGCTGCACTCCGAAGACACGACCCGAAGGGTCCTTCAGCAGGTCAGTGCAGGTGGTCCACTCCAGCAGTTCGATCGCCGGGTGCTTGCGCGCGTGGGCGAGCAGGGCGCGGCCGATCTCAGCACCGGTGGCGTCGCCATTGGCATGGAGAATGCGATTGCGGCTGTGCGCGCCCTCGCGGGTGAGCAGCAGCTCGCCCGTAGTCGCGTGGCGGTCGAAAAGGGTGCCCCACAGCAGCAGCTCTCCTACCCGGGCCGGGCCCTCGGCGACCAGGATGTGGGCTGCCTCACGATCGACCAGGCCATCGCCGGCGGCGAGTGTGTCGGCCCAGTGCTCCTCGACATCTTCGAGGGAGCCCATGGCGACAGCGATGCCGCCCTGGGCATAGCTCGTGTTCGACTCACCCAGCTGCTCCTTGGTGATCGCGAGCACGCGCCCGTGTTCGGCCAGCGTGATCGATGCGCGCAGACCGGCGATGCCGGCCCCCACCAC
Organism: Acidobacteriaceae bacterium; assembly: GCA_965199135.1. Lineage (GTDB taxonomy): Bacteria > Acidobacteriota > Terriglobia > Terriglobales > Acidobacteriaceae > EB88. The sequence goes on from OZ240685.1 coordinate 272,251, forward strand.
GATGAAGTCAAACCGCTCCGACACTGCCGCCCGCCGATCGTCTTTCATACAGCGTTAGACACCCAAAGACAGGCCCGGGGTGCAGGTACAGTAAAGACAACGTGCGTACGATCCCGGTCGAAACACCCTCAGCCCGATACGAAGTGTATGTGGGCGCGGCGCTCTTGCCCAGCCTTTCCCAGCGCATCCCGCCCCATGTTCGCGGCCGCGTCTTTGTGCTCACCAGCCCGGCGATCTGGGAACTCTGGTCGGGGCCCTTCCTCGCATCGTTCCCAGCCGACCGTCAGCCGTTGCTCCTGCTTCTGCCACCGGGAGAACCTGCCAAGCGTCTCGGCGAGATCGAGCGCCTGTGCGAAGAGATGGCGCAGGCTGGAGCCGACCGCTCGTCGCTGCTCATCGCCTTCGGCGGCGGGATCCTCGGGGACATGGGCGGCTTCCTGGCCGCGATCTACATGCGCGGCATCCCCTACGTGCAGGTGCCGACAACCGTGCTCGCGCAGGTGGACTCCTCTGTCGGCGGCAAGACCGGCGCCAACCTCGCCGCAGGCAAGAACCTGGTCGGCGCCTTCCACCACCCGCTGTTTGTTCTGGCGGATACAGACGTACTGCGCACGCTGCCCGGAAACGAGGTTCGCGCCGGTCTGATCGAAAGCGTCAAGGCAGGCATCATCCGGGACCCGGAACTCTTCCGCCTCATGGAGGAGTCGGCGAGCAAGCTGACCGTGGATCATCCCCAGCTGCTCGCTGACGTGATCGCCCGCTCGGTCGCGATAAAGAGCGCCGTGGTCGGGGAGGATGAGCGCGAGGGCGGCCTGCGCATGATCCTCAACCTGGGCCACACGGTTGGGCATGCGATCGAGGCCGTCACCGGGTACACGGTGCTCCTGCATGGCGAGGCTGTCGGCTGGGGCATGCTGGTTGCGATCGGGATTGCCGCGTCGCGAGGGCTTATGACGGCTGCCGAGCAGGCGCGAGCGGTTGCACTGGTTCGAACCGTCGGACAGTTGCCGCCATTCCAGGCAGACGGCGGCGCGTTGCTTGCGGCGACGGGTCGGGACAAGAAGAACGCAGGCGGCACCCGGCGCTTTGTGCTGCCGCGCGGGATCGGTGACGCGGCGGTGGTTGAAGACGTCTCGGATAGGGAGCTGCTTGGCGCGATCGAGAGCATGCTCCGGGAAGCAAACCGTGATCGCTAAGATCAACGCCGGGGCGCGACCCGAAGGGGCAGAGAGCGAGGAAGATGCAGCGCTCGCGGTGCAGCAGATGTTTGACAGCATCGCGCCGCGGTATGACTTTCTCAACCACGTCCTTTCGCTCAACATCGACCGCTACTGGTGGTGGCGCACGGCACGGCGATTCCGCGACGTGCTGGCACGGCCAGAAGCCCGGGTACTCGATATATGCTGCGGGACGGGCGACATGACGATGGCGCTGCTGCGTCTGCGTCCGAACGGGGCAACGCCGGTTATCGCGGCAGACTTCTCCCATGGCATGCTCGTGCGGGGAGCCGACAAGTTCACCGGTCGAGGCGCCATCGCCGTCGAAGCCGACGCCATGCAGATGCCTTTTCGTGCGGGCTCGCTTGACCTGATCACGACCGCCTTTGGCTTCCGCAACCTGCGCAACTACATTGGCGGCCTCCAGGAGTTCTACCGGGTGCTCGCGCCGGGCGGCACCCTTGCGATCCTCGACTTCGCCGAGCCGCCCGGGCTGCTGGGTAAGGGCTACGCGTTTTACTTCCGGCACGTGCTGCCACACATCGGCGCGTGGCTTTCGGGTAGTGGGGGCGCCTACACCTACCTGCCAAGTTCAGTCGACGCGTTTCCGCCTCCGCCAGTGCTGATGGAGCAGATGCGCGCCATCGGGTACCGCGAGGTCTCGTGGACGGCCTACACCTTCGGAATCGCCGGACTGTATGTCGCGCGTAAGCCATAGCGTGTCAACGCTGGTTCCTGCCACGAGAATTTAGCGCAGAGTACGGGGTGTACGCTCATTCTGTTACATAAGACCCCTAGATTCGTACCCTGAAGGTACCGCTCCCATGCTGCGTTGGTCATCCTCCCTGCTTATCCTCGGTGCGTCGGCTGCACTCGCCCAATCCCTGCCCGGCGGGGCAGTGGTGCCTGTTCAGTCGCTCGCGCAAGTGATGACCGAGGCCACGACGGAAGGGACGAACGCGTTTGTGCACACCCACTACGGCACCACCTCCGGGCTGCTTCTGCTCTCAGGCGACCGGGTGCTGGCTGCGCGTCACGCCGTGCTGACGCCCTCCGGCGATCTTGCGGATGAGATCACCGTCGGCATTCCGCAGATGCCGCTGAACAACGTGGTGCAGGTGCACGCAACGCCTGTGGCGCAGGACAAGACGCGGGACCTGGTGCTGCTCAGCCTTCCTCCGGACCAGGTCAGCCCGCCGCCAAGCACAGCAACGAAGGGACGCAAGTCGAGACTGCGCGGCGGACCCTGCGAGAGCCCGTTCGCTCCGGTCGCGGATGCAACGCCAGGGGCGCCCCCAGTGCCCAGGGTGCACACCCATCATGCACATCCGGCACCTGCCGATCCGGCAACAACGGTCGTACCGGAAACGGCGCCGGCACTCGTCGCGACACCAGCGCCGGCGCTCCCGGCGATTCCACCGCCATCGGCGCCCGAACCGGCGGCCCAGCCAGCAGGGAAAACGCCCATGGCCGCAGCGCCGGGCGTCAAGATCGTCGAAGACGGTCCCAAGCCCAATTAAGCCCGCAGACAGGAACTTCGGGCGGCCTCCGTCTCGCCGAGGGAGCGCTGCGTCGCAGCCCCGCGTTGTACCCTAAACCGATGAGCAGCAGCATGTCGTCCGCAGGTCAGGAGAAAGCAGCGGTTGCCATGGGCTCTGCACGAGCGGCGCTCGTGGTCACCCTGCTCAAGCTCGTGACAGGCGTGGCCAGCGGCTCACTCGGCATGCTCTCGGACGCGGCCCACTCCGGGCTCGACCTGTTCGGCGCGGGACTCACCTATATCTCGGTCCAGGCAGCGGACAAGCCGGCCGATGACGATCACCCGTACGGCCACGCCAAGCTCGAAAACATCTCGGCCTTTGTTGAGGTCTTCCTCATGGTCACCTCAGCGGTCTGGATCGGCGTGGAAGCTATCCGGCGCATGAACCGCCACGAGATCGGGATTCGCTACTCTGCATGGCCACTGCTGGTACTGGTGCTCTCGATCGGCGTCGACCTGTGGCGATCGCGCAGTCTGCAGTTGGTCGCGGACCGGACCAAGAGTGCTGCGCTTGAAGCGGATGCGGCGCACTTTGCTTCCGACATCTGGGCAAGCGCCGCAGTCTTTGCCGGCCTGGTGCTCTCGTGGTTCGGCGCGCGCTTCCACGTGCCGGTACTCCGCTACGCCGACTCGGTGATGGCGCTCCTGGTCTCGCTGATGATCCTGATCTTCGCCTGGAAGGTCGGACGACGCACCATCAGCACACTCACCGATGCGACGCCCCGCGAGACACGGGGGCGTGTGCTCGACGAGGTGCGCGAGGTCAATGGCGTACTCTCGGTCGACCAGGCCCGCATGCGCAGCGCCGGAGCCTCGCACTTCGCCGACCTGACGCTGTCGATGTCACGGCAGCTTACGTTCCAGCGGACTGAGCAGCTGGTGGAAGAAGCCACCGAGGCCGTGCGACGTGTGCTGCCCGGCGCCGATGTGGTCATCCGCACCGTGCCTCGCGAAACCAACACCGAGAGCATCTTTGATCGGGTACGGGCCGTGGCCCTGCGCAACAACGTCGTGCTGCATGATGTCTCCGTGCAGACCTTTGGCGAGGGTTTGCGCATCGAGCAACACATCGAAGTCAATGAGCAGTTGCCGCTGCTCAAGGCGCATAGCTTTGTGAAGAGCATCGAGGACGAGATCCGCGTGGAGCTGCCAGAGGTACGCAGCGTGCTCACGCACATCGAGAGCGAGCCAGGCACGATCGAGAAGCCGGAGACGCATGCCCGCGATCGTGCGATGGAAGAGCAGCTTCGCCACGCGGCCGAGCCACTGCCGGAGATCCTGGATATCCACGAGGTGGTGGTCAGCCGCATGGGAGACCGCTTTCAGCTCTCGTGCCACTGCACCATGCCCGATGACCTGGCCATGCAGCGGGTGCACCAGGTCATCACCTCGCTTGAGGATCGTTTCAAAAGCGATTGCCCCGAGGTGGATCGCGTGCTGATCCACCCTGAGCCCGTCACCGACAATCATCACCACTAACCAGGAAAAGGACCTCATGATCAGCAGCGCAAAATGGATGGGCGGCACACAGTACGAGGGCACGAGCGAGAGTGGGCACGCAATCCTGTTCGACACGGACGCCGCGCACACCGCCGGCCCATCGCCGATGGAGGCGGTTCTGGCGGCGCTGTGTGGCTGCACCTCGGTCGATGTCGTCGGCATCCTGGCCAAGAAACGCCAGCCGCTTTCATCGCTCACTGTTTCCGCAGTGGCGGAGCAGGCCCCTGAAGCACCGCGTGTCTTCACCAGGATCCACGTCACGTACAAGGTCGCCGGTGAAGGGCTCACCCGCAAGGCCGTGGAAGATGCAGTCGCGCTTTCGAAGGAAAAGTACTGCTCGGTCTCGATCATGCTGCAGCAGGCAGTCGAGATCACCTCGTCGATTGAGTTCGAGGACGCCGCGGGGTGATCGCGTACTTCCGCTTCGCGCTGGTGGCCGTGGTACTCCTCGGCATTGCCTGCGTGTCAGCGATCATCACCATGCAGCTCTCGGTGCACCGCAGCATTGTCACCATCCCGGACCTGCAGGGGCTCCCGGTGGAAGCAGCCACAAGCCAGGCGGCAGCATTGGGCCTTGATGTCTCGGTGACGCAGCGCTTCTACTCGACGGTGTTGCCCGCAGGGCGTGTGCTGCTGCAGTCGCCTGCTCCAGGAGCCAGCGTTCGCCGGGGCTGGGACCTGGCGGTTGCGGAGAGCCTCGGTCCCCGCCACATCTCCATCCCGGATGTTCTGGGCAAGAGCGAGCGAGAGGCGATCCTTGCGATCCGGCAGAAGGGGCTCGACCTCGGTGCCATCGCACACCTGCCGGACGACCGGGTCATGGCCGGAACGGTGCTGGCGCAGGACCCTGGTCCCGAGGCCCGAGGCGCCGAGCAGCCCAGCATCAGCCTGCTGGTAGCTGCGCCTCAGTTGCCGATGGCACCAACCTTCGTGATGCCGGACGAAACCGGCCGCGCCTCTGCGGACGCTTCCGCCGAGCTGGAGAAGGCCGGGCTTCATCCGCAAAGTGCCCCCGGAGCGCCGGCCGGGGCACAGGTTATGCTCTCGCCGGCCACCCTTCCAGGCACCGTTGTCGCGCAGGTTCCACCGGCAGGCTCTCCCGTGAGCGCTTCCACTGCCATCGTTCTCTCGGTCACCGCTCCCAACTAAAACAAGGCGCGGGCGCAACCCTTGCTCGGCTCCCTGCCACCTACCAGTGTGGCTACGCTTCTGCAGGAACCGCGACGTCCGGAACTGGCGTCCTTCTTTCTGGGTGGATTTGAGTCGGCGACGCATCGACGTCGCGACCGGCTCCGCATCGACGTGATCGAGAGCACCGGCCATGGGCGCCGTGCGGCAGAGGACTACACCCTCCTCGCCGACGTGGGCGTCCGTTCGGTCCGTGACGGTCTGCGTTGGCACCTGATCGAGGCGACTGAGGGTGTGTTCGACTGGTCAAGCCTCCTGCCGATGCTCCATGCAGCGCATGCCGTCGGAACCCAGGTCCTGTGGGATCTCTGCCACTGGGGTGTGCCGGACTGGGTCGATCCCTTTTCCGAGGCCTTTCCGGCGCAGTTCGCCCATTTCGCTGGGCGGGCCGCGGCCACGATCCGTCAGGTTGCCGAGCAGGCGGCGGTCTTTGCGCCGCGCTTCTACTGCCCCGTGAATGAGATCTCGTTCTGGGCGTGGGTCGCGGGCGACGAAGAACATTTCTTCCCCTTTGCGAAGGCCCGTGGGCCAGAGCTGAAGCGGAACCTCGCACGGGCAGCGATCGCGGCTACTCGGGCGGTACGTGAAGTTGACCCAGAGGCTCGCTTTCTCCAGGCCGAGCCGATCATCCACATCACGCCGAACCCGGAACTGCCGGAGAATGGCGAGGCGGTGATACGCCACACCGCCGCGCAGTACGAGGCCTGGGATATGATCTCGGGCCGCAGCGAGGCAGCGCTTGGCGGCTCGCCGGAGCTGCTCGATCTCGTGGGCGTGAACTACTACTGGAACAACCAGTGGATCGACCACGGCGACCGGACGCCGCCCGGGCATGCGGCGCATCGGCCGCTCCACCGGATGCTTCTGGACGTATGGCAACGCTACGGGCGCCCGATCCTGATCAGCGAGACCGGCGCCGAGGGGGAGGCTGCCGTCGGCTGGCTTGGTTCGATCTGTGCCGAGGTGCGCGAGGCCGAGCGGCTGGGGGTGGAGATTGCCGGCATCTGCCTGTATCCGGTCACGGACTACCCCGGCTGGGATGATCATCGCCACTGCTCCTGCGGACTGATCGCGATCGATGGGGACTGGCAGACACGCCGCATCCACACGGCTCTCGCGGAGGAGCTGCGTCTGCAGCAGCAACTGTTTGCCATGCGAGCGGCCACCGCGCAGGAAGGCCGAGAAATGTCGCTCGGAGGGAGGCTCCATGTCGGACAACGATGAAGCGACTCGGAAGGGTGTGACAGGCTCCTTGCCTCCTGCGTATTTCGAAACCTTGTATGCAGAGACGATCGATCCCTGGAGCTTCGAGACCAGCGAGTACGAGGCAGAGAAATACGCGACCACAGTCAGATCTCTGCCCCGCGCGCGCTATGCGAATGCGCTCGAGATCGGCTGCTCGATCGGTGTGCTGACAGAGAAGCTTGCGTCGCGGTGTGACCACCTGCTGAGCGTCGATGTTTCGGAGCTGGCTCTCGAGCGGGCACGGAAACGCTGTGCCGCGCTCCCCTGGGTGGCATTCCGCCGGAGCCAGGTGCCACGAGAGATGCCCCAGGGCAGCTTCGACCTGGTGCTTGTCTCGGAGGTCGGCTACTACCTGGGACTTGACGATCTGGAGAAAACAATTGTCTTGCTGGCAGACCGGCAGCCGGTCGGCGCAAACCTCGTACTGGTGCACTTCCTGCCTCCAGTGGAGGATTACCCCCTCACCGGGGATCAGGTACATGAGGTTTGGCTGGCGCATCCGCAGTGGAAGCGCCTCAACGCGGAACGGCGAGAGCGCTACCGGGTCGATGTGCTGGAGCGAGTGGACTGCTAGAGGTCAGCAGGAGAGCATGCGCTCCAGGTCGGCGATCACCCTCTGGATCGGCTCTTCTTTTCTGCCCCTGAAGGAGGTCTCGATCAGCCGGTCGCAATCGATCGCCGCGAGGAACTCGCCCTCTGTCCCACAATCTGCTCCGCACGCCAGCGAGGGCGCCGGGGGAGCGCCGCTCCGCCAGGCTGCGCGGTACCCACGGAGTGACCGAAAGCGGTGCTCGAGCCAGGCCGCTGAGCACACCAGCTGTTCCCTGCCCTGCTCGTGGATCTTCTGCCACTCGCGAAGCTGGGAGGAGAGGCCCGTGACGCAGCGACCGCCCATACGCGCCGAGGTGCGCACCTTCACCTCCGGGGCATGGCGCAGGCGCGCGTCAGCGCGACGAAACACGTCGACAAGCGCCAGGTCTTCCAGACGCTCCACTCGGGGCAAGCCGCCAACCCGGGCGTAGATCTCCGCAGTACAGGCGAGGGAGGCTCCAAAGTGTTCCAAATGCCGCGGCATCGGGTCGCCGCGCTGCGGATCCAGCGTGTCTTCGAGCGCCGCCACCAGTTGCTGGTAGCGCCGGTCAAGCACATAAGCCGTTCGCGCTCCTTCGGGGAGGTCGTCGAGTTCGCCGTCTTTCAGCAGGATGGTCCCCCCGACTGCATCCGCGCCGGCCGCCATCGCGCGCAGCGTTTCCACAAGCCAATGGGGGCCGACAATCGTATCCGAGTCGGTCGAAAGGATCACAGCCTGCCCCGCATGACGGGAGAGCCGCTGCCACGCGGTATCCATCAACAGCCGCCGTGCGGTGCCGATATGCGCCTCTTCGGGAGCTAGCTCTCGCTCCACCAGGTGAAAGATCACACCCGGATGCGCCTGCTGCCAGCGCCGTGCGACCTCCGCGGTTCCATCTGTGCAGTTGTTCAGCAGCAGAAGCAACTCCCACTGCTCCGGCGGGAAGAGTGCACCATCGAGGTCCCGCTGGGCCGCAATGGAGTCCAGGGTCGCCGCCAGGGAATGTTCTTCATCCCGGGCCGGGATGACGATGACCGCGCGGCAGCACGCACGCGCGAACCCGGATACCAGGATCTCCTGTGGGCCAAAAGCAGCGGTGCGAGATGCGGTCCCCTCGGGATGGGGTAGAGTAGCAGTAGAGTGTTGAGGCAAAGTGACTCACATTCCCTTAGGTTGGAGGCAGACGGGGGTTCGAGAACCTGGGCAGATCGGGCTCTTCCATGGGATGCACATCTATGTGCGGCCAAGGCATGCTGGTTCTTCGAATTGAATCCAACTCCAATCGCTCTGTTGCCATTCTGAGCTACTTAGAGCAGCCGTTCCGCCCTCGCTGACCGCCCCCAAGCAGTGGGATGTTGTTGCCCCGAGAGGTCATTATTGGAAAGCTTTGTACGTACCACGGTGAAAAACACGTCGCCGCGCCCCCTTGCATCCACCTCCGCCCAACTCGATCTCCTTTGTTTTAGCCATCTTCGCTGGCACTTCGTGACACAACGGCCGCAGCATCTGCTGACACGCGCCTCCGCGGAACGACGCGTCTTCTTCTGGGAAGAGCCGATCTGGCACGCCGCCGGAGAGCTCGCGATGCACGCCGATGGTTCACTCGGCATGTACACCGAGGTGCTGCAGGAGTCGCCAAGCCTTTGGGTCATTCAGCCACACCTGAGCTGGGGCATCGATTTCGAAGAAGGGCAGCGTGCGCTGCTGAATGAGTTCCTGGCCAAGTTTGCCATCGAACAATACGTCTGCTGGTACTACACAGCGATGGCCTACGGCTTCTCTGCTCACCTGCGCCCCACAGCCACGGTGTACGACTGCATGGATGAGCTGTCCGCATTCCTTGGGGCGCCGCGTGAACTCGTCGACCGGGAGCAGAAGCTGCTTGCCGCTGCCGACGTCGTGTTTACCGGCGGGATCAGCCTCTATGAAGCCAAGAAGAACCGCCACAGCAATGTGCACGCCTTTCCGAGCTCCATCGATGTGGCGCATTTCGCGCAGGCGCGCGACTCAGCCATGATCGCCGAACCGGCGGACCAGGGCAGCATAGCGCATCCCCGGGCAGGCTTCTATGGCGTTATCGATGAGCGCTTCGACCTCGCGCTGCTGCGCGACCTCGCGGCACTGCGTCCCACGATCCAGTTCGTTCTGATCGGTCCGGTCGTCAAGATTGACGAAGCAACGCTGCCACGTGCCGCCAACATTCACTACCTGGGAAGCAAATCCTATGCCGAGCTGCCGAGCTACCTCGCTGGCTGGGATGTTGCGATTCTTCCGTTCGCTCGCAACGAAGCAACTCGCTTCATCTCGCCGACGAAGACGCCAGAGTATCTCGCCGCCGGTAAGACCGTGGTCTCAACATCCATCCGCGACGTAGTGCGTGGGTACAGGGAAAACGGCCTTGTGGCCATCGCCGATGACCCGCAGGCCTTTGCCGAAGCACTTGATCGGGCCTTTCAACCACAGTCGGCTACCTGGCAGAATGCGGTCGCGAAGAAGCTTGCGGAGAGTTCCTGGGATTCGACCTGGGCAGAAATGCGCAACGAGATCGCACGCATCAGCCGCACCCGGTCGCTGCATCTCGAGAAGCCGCTTCCGGAAAACAGCAAGCCGCTGCACATCGAAACCATCGCGATCGTTCCCTCGCGTGCGCTCCATGCAAGTCGCGGCGAAGACGAGGTCGAGTACATCGTGGCCGGCGCCGGCTTTGCGGGCAGTGTTGTCGCCGAACGTCTCGCAAGCCAGATGGGCAAGCGCGTGTTGGTCGTCGACAAGCGCGATCACATCGCGGGCAACGCCTACGATCATCTGGATGAGCACGGCATCCTGGTGCACAAGTACGGCCCGCATATCTTCCACACCAACTCAGAGAAGGTGGTCGCGTACCTGTCACAGTTCACCAAGTGGCGGCCGTATGAGCATCGTGTTTTGTCTTCGGTCGATGGCAAGATGCTGCCGGTGCCGATCAATCTTGATACGGTCAACCGCCTGTACGACCTGAACCTTGATGCAGACGGTCTGCAGCGTTTCCTCGCAGCGCGGGTGGTGGTGCCACCGACTATTCGCACGTCGGAGGAAGTCGTCATCAGCCGCGTCGGTCGCGAGCTCTACGAAAAGTTCTTCCAAAACTACACGCGCAAGCAGTGGGGGCTGGATCCTTCGGAGCTTGACGCCAGCGTTGCCGGTCGCATTCCGGTTCGCTATGACCGGGACGATCGCTACTTCACGGATACCTTCCAGGCTATGCCGCGTGACGGCTACACCCGGATGTTCGAGAAGATGCTCGATCACCCTGGCATCACGGTCGAGACCGGAACGTCGTACCAGGAGGCTCGCGCGGAGTATCCCGATGCGAAGGTGATCTATACCGGGCCGATCGATGAGTACTTCGACTTCTGCTTCGGGATGCTGCCCTATCGCTCGCTCGAGTTCCGCCACGAGACGCACGACCGCGAGGTCTACCAGGCGGCGCCCGTGGTGAACTACCCGAACGATCACGCATACACGCGCGTGACCGAGTTCAAGTATCTCACCGGGCAGCAGCATGGGAAGACCAGCATCGTGTACGAGTACCCACGTGCCGAGGGCGATCCGTACTACCCGATCCCAAGACCGGAAAACGCGGCGCTCTATGCGAAGTACCAGAAGCTCGCCATGCGGGACAGCTCGGTGTACTTCTGCGGACGACTCGCCAACTACAAGTACTTCAACATGGACCAGGTGGTCGCGCAGGCCCTGGCGACCTTCCGCAACATCGAAGAATCAGCTTCGGCAAACCTCGCCGTCAGCTAACAACCGAGCGGCCGGGCTCCCGGCCGCTTACTTCTTCGTCAGGACTGCGGCAAAAAAACCATCACAGGGATGCACACCAGGCGTGGTGCGCAGGTAAGGGCCAGCGAGCGCTGTTGTTTCCAGCCGCTCTCTGCCCCCTTGCGTCAAAACACCACTCGTTGCGAGCTCTTCGAGCACGGGCTTCATCTCCGCGAGGGAGATATCCTTCATCTCGGCGCGCACAGCGTCGACTACCTGCTCATTCTCTTCACTCTCGAGCGAACAGGTGGAGTACACCAGTCGTCCACCGGGCTTGAGTGCCTTCAGAGCGGACACGAGAATCGCTCGCTGACGATCGGCGTGGCGCTGGAGCGCTGCCTCGTTCACGCGGTGACGGATCTCGGGATTGCGCGCGAGCGTGCCCGTGCCGGAGCACGGAACGTCGCACAGGATGCCGGAGTACTGCACATCTGTCGGCAGGTTGGAGGCATCGGTCGAGGTGAAATGCACGTGCGTGCTCCAGGGCAGACGGCGCTGCATGATGCGCAGCCGCGCGCTGCTTACGTCGACCGCGGTGAGCTCGGACTCCGGATTCCGCTCGGCAAGGATCGCCGTCTTGCCGCCGGGCGCGGCGCAGGTGTCGAGGATCGCAGCGCCGGCGTGGAGTGCCGCGATCTCGCCCACCAGCTGTGACGCCTCATCCTGGATGCGCGCGGAAGCGATGGCCGCAGGATCACCGCTGAGCACCTGCCGGGATTGCGTGAGAAACGCTCCCGGGTCAAGACCGGCGAGCGAATCGTCAAGAGCGCCGGTAATGCGGATCGATGTTGGTGGCGGCTGCTGGCCAAAGGCGCAGATGCTGCGCATCGCTGCGTCGCCGAAACGCGCGCGCCAGCGGTCCACCAGCCACTTTGGATAGGCGGCCACGGCATCGTCGCGCAGGTTGCCAAGCACTGCGCGCTCGCGCAGCAGACGCCGCAGCACGGCGTTGACGAGGCCTGCGGCCTGCATGCCATCGGCTTCCTTTGCGAGCTCGACGCTGTCGTTCACCGCTGCATGCGAGGGAATGCGATCGAGAAACAGAAGCTGGTACGCAGCCATGCGCAGGGCGATGATCACGCCGAAGTGCATGTCGCTGTCCGGGTGGGCGAGCCTGTCGGCGATCACGCCGTCGAGCACGATCTGCCAGCGCAGGGTACCGCGCACGAGCTCGGTGGTAAGGTCGCGATCCTGCCGCGACAGTGTTTCGATGCGTGGCGTACGAAGCTGATCGTCGGAGTGCGCGACGCCACGCTCGACTGCAAGCAGAACATGCGCGGCAGCAACACGCGCGGGCGCGACTTTCGTGGCCGGCGCGCGCGGGCCGGTCGGGGGTTTCTGTTCGTTCATTCGATCCTCTTGTTCTTAGCAGCGTACCGTGAGCAGGCTGACGATACTCAGACGCCGAGTATCCGGCCGGACAGGTCCGCATGGCCACGCAGGAAATCTGCAACCGGGAGCGAGCGCTTTCCCTCAAGCTGCACGTCGAGGAGCTCGATCGCCGAGCCCTCGCCACAGCCGGCGAACAGCTGCGTGCCCCGGCGCTTCAGTTCACCCGGAGTGGCAGAAACGGTTCCGTCGAGCACGGGCGCCATACGGGTGATGGTGAACTTCTTCCCGTCGAGCGTTGTCCACGCGCCGGGCCAGGGCTGGAAGCCGCGCCAGCGGTTGTAGACTACGCCGGCTGTGCGGCTGAAGTCGATGCGCCCATCATCCCGACGCAGCAATGGGGCGAGCGTCGCCTGCGAGTGGTCCTGCGTTTCGGGCGTCAGTGTGCCGGCGGAGAGCCCTGCAAGGGTGGAGACGAGAAGTGGCGCACCAGCCTCTGCCAGCACCTCGAAGAGTTCTGCTGCGTTCGTGTTCTCACCGACCGGCACCTCGAGCCGCTCGAGCATGGGGCCGGTGTCAAGTCCCTCTTCGAGCAGCATCGTGGTCACCCCGGTGACGGCCTCGCCATTTGCGACCGCCCACTGGATCGGCGCGGCCCCGCGGTACTTCGGCAGGAGCGAGCCATGGAGATTGATGTTGCCGAGACGCGGCAGGGTCAGCATCCACGCGGGAATGATGCGGCCGTACGCGACCACGACGATGGCGTCCGGCTTGATCGATCGAAGCTGCTCTCGGAGCGCCGCATTGTTGCGAATCTTCTCCGGCTGCGCAACCGGCACGTTGTGCGCAAGCGCCCACTGCTTAACAGGGGGAGCCAGCAACTGCATGCCGCGCCCACTCGGGCGATCGGGCTGCGTCAACACCAGTGTGATCGCGTGCCCTGCGGCGGCAAGCGCGTCGAGCGACGGCACGGCGAAGGCGGGGGTGCCGCAAAAGACCAGGCGCAGACGCTCTACCACTCGCCTGCCTTGATCAGCTTGCGGATCTTGCGCAACAGAAGGTCACGCTTGAGAGCCGAAACGCGCGAGAAAAACAGGATGCCGTGGAGGTGGTCGATCTCGTGCTGGAAGGCTCGAGCCAGCAGCTCTTCACCATCGAGTTCGAACCACTCACCCTTCGCGTTCTGCGCACGCACCTTCACACGCGCTGAACGCGAGACCTTCTCGCGAATGTCGGGAAGCGACAGGCAGCCCTCTTCCTCGTACTGGCGGCCCTCGCGAAAGATGATCTCCGGGTTGATGAGCACGATGCGCTCGTCGGGATTCTTCTCAAAGCTCAGGTCGATCACCGTGATCTGCTTGGCAACGCCGATCTGCGGCGCTGCGAGGCCGATGCCCTTGGCCGCGTACATGCTTTCGAACATGTCACGGACCAGGGTGTCCAGCTCCTCGTCAAACGCGGTGACCGGTTCGGCGACCCGCTGCAACACCGGGTCCGGGTACTTTACGATCTCTCGAATCATCTCTTGCTCACCAGCTAGTAGTTCCGGATCTGCTCTATGTAACTGCTGTAGTTGCGTTTCGTCTCCCGCAGGGAGTCGCCGCCAAACTTTTCAAGCAGCAGGCGGGCAAACGCAAGCGCCACCATCGCCTCAGCGGCCACACCTGCCGCCGGAACCACGCACACATCCGATCGCTCATAGGCAGCCTTGGTCTCTTCGCGACCGGAGTAGGTGACGGAGCCCAGCGGCCGGCGCAGCGTGGAGATCGGCTTCAGGTAGCCACGCACCACGATGTCCTCCCCGTTCGAGATGCCGCCTTCGACGCCACCAGCATTGTTCTGCTCGCGGGTGAAGCGGGTGTGGCGTGCCCCGTCTTCCGCGGCATCAAGCCCTGCATAGCTGATTGCGTCATGCACTTGCGAACCAAGCGACTCGGCCGCGGTGACGCCCCGCCCTAGCTCCACAGCCTTGACTGCCTGCAGGCTCATCACGGCCTGCGCAAGAATGCCATCAAGCCGCTCATCCCAGTTCGCATAGGTGCCGATGCCCGCAGGGGCGCCGTGGACCACCACTTCAAACACGCCGCCGATCGAGTCGCCGGTACGCAGCGCGAGATCGACTTCCTCTTTCATCCGCGCTTCTGACGCCGCATCCGCGCAGCCGAGGACGACTTCCTCTTTCTGCGCGAGCGCGGCGATCTCGTCCCACGAGACATCGCGATCGAGCTCCGCGCGGCCTACGCGCACCACGTGCGACAGAACCGAGATACCGAGCTCGGCGAGCAGGCGCTTGGCCACGGCACCGGCCGCAACACGCGCGGTGGACTCACGGGCCGAGGCACGTTCGAGCACATAGCGGGCATCGGCAAAGTCATACTTGAGCGAACCGGCAAGATCGGCGTGCCCGGGCCGCGGCGAAGCGACCGCCTTGTGCTTCGCGAGATCGCCTGCCTCGACCGGCAGAATGTCGCGCCAGTTCTCCCAGTCGCGATTGGCAATCACCATCGAGATGGGCGCGCCGATCGTCGCTCCATGGCGAATTCCGGACAGGATGTGCGCGGTGTCCTGCTCGATGCGCATGCGTCCGCCGCGGCCGTAGCCCTGCTGGCGACGCCAGAGTTCGCGGTTGATAAAGGCTGCGTCTACGGGAACGCCTGCTGGCATTCCGGAAACAAGTGCGACGAGGCTCTCGCCGTGGGACTCCCCTGCTGTTGCAAACCGTAACATGTCACCTTTGATTGTAATGGCCGCGAAATCCTGGGAGCGTCGCGTAGGGGACGGTTGCGGGCCCATGCAACACGCACCATACTGCTGAGCATGGACGCCGAACAATGCAGGCTCTTTCTCCGCTCGCTTCCACATGTCGCCGAGACGATGCAGTGGGGCGACAACCTGGTGTACTGGGCCGGCGACAAAGCACTTGGCGGCAAGATGTTCGCATTGATCGACCTCGGCGATCAGCCGGCCGCGGATCGCAAACCACGGCCGGTGCTCTCGTTCTACGCGGGTCCCGAGCGTGTGCCTGAGCTGCTTGAGAACGAGGCGATGCGGCCCGCTCCTTACCTGGCGCGGGCACACTGGGTCGCGATGGATCACTGGGATGGCTGCGCCACCGCTGAGCTGAAGACGCTGTTACGGGCCGCGCACCAAGGCGTGTTCGCAAGACTGCCGAAGCGAACGCATACCAATCTTGCCCTGCCGCCGAAGGAGAAGACCCGGCTCATTCGCGAACAGCGGGAACTCGCAAAGAAGCGAGCCTAGTCGCTCTCGCCGGCCAGGTAGGCGCGGGTGTCGAGCAGCGGCCGCTCAAGCGCGCGGATATAGTCCGTGGGCTCGGCTGCCGAGCCGCCATTGGCGACGGATCGATTCAGTTCCGTGCGCACCGTCTGCATCTTTGCCTCGAGATCGTCGAGGTAGTGAAAGAGCAGCGCCTCGGCGGTCATTGGCAGCTTGGGCGAGCCATACTCCAGCCGGCCGTGGTGGGACAGCACGATGTGCAGCAGCAATGTTCGCAGGCGCGGGGGAAAGTCCGGCAGTTCGCGCAGCTTCGCATCGATCATCGCGGCGCCAATCGTGATGTGACCAAGCAGCTGGCCTTCCACCGTGTAGCTGAAGCTCATGCCCCAGCGCAGCTCTTCGAGCTTGCCGATGTCGTGGAGCATCGCGCCCGCGAGCAGGAGATCGCGGTGCACCTCGGGGTACTGGCGCACCACCACGTCGCAAAGATCGAGCAGCGAAACCGTATGTTCGAGCAAGCCGCCGATCCAGGCATGGTGCATGCTCTTGGCTGCCGGGGCTTCGCGCAACGCGCTCGCGACCGCCTGGTCGTCGAGGAAGAGCGTCAGCAATGCTCGAAGGTGCGGTTCGGCCAGGCTCGCGACATAGGCCTCGAGCTTGGCCCAAAGGTCTTCGACGTTGAAGCTCGTCTTGGGAACAAAATCGCCGAGGTCGTACTCCTCCGCATCGAGCGTGGAGTCTGCCCGGCGAAGCTTGTCGACCTTGATCTGCAGCTTCTCCTGATAGCGGCAGACCGTGCCGCGTACCTTCACCACGTCCCCCGACTTGAACTCCGAGGCATCCTTCGGTTCCCAGCAACGGGCCTCGAGCTGCCCGGTGCGGTCCAGCAGCGTCATCGACAGGTATGTCGAGGCATCTGCCTTGGTCCGCACCTGACGATTGGCGGCCACAAAGAAGCCGGTAATCGTCTGGTTCTCGAAGCGCGCAAGGTCGCCCGCGAAGATCTCCTTCATGCGCTACCGCTGCGGAGGCTGCGTGGTCGAACCAGGCGCGGGGTTCCCCATCGGGTCACCGGAGCCGGTCGGGGTGGACTGTGTCTGCACCGGCGGCGTCGTGCCGGGGCTGCGAGCTGGTGAGGGCTCCTGGTAGGGCTGCGTCTGGGCGGCAGGCTGCTGCTGGCCTACAGCCGAGGGGGTCGGGGGCGCGGTGCCGGTGCTCGCACCGGGCCCCGTGACCGTCTGCTGGTCGGTGGACGCCTTCTTGGTACCGGCCTCATCCGAGTAGCGGGTCTTCGACGTGGGCTTCGGCTTCGGGGGCGCCTTGGAGGTATCGCCGTTCAGACCGAGAGGCTTGTCCTGCACAGAATGGTCTGCAATCTCCTGTCCATCGGGGGGTGGCGTCGGGTACTGGTCGACCTTGGCGGCGCGCTTCTTCTCCGCCTTGGCAGCCTTGTATTCGGCGGCGCGTGCAGAGAAGCGGGTCTTGGTCTTCTTCTGAGCGGCCTCGGTCTCGGTTGCGGAGTCACCATTCTCGTAATGCGCGCCGGGTGCCGTGTTGTTGCCCTGCGCTGCCGATGCAGTCTCGGCATCCGAAGTGTTGCCATTCGCGGCTGCGGCCCCGGCATCCTGCGTTCTGGTATCTGCGCTCGGCAGCGTCTCACGTGGAGCCTGGCCAAAGCGCACCTTCTCGCGCTTGCCCGGTTTCTGCACGCTCGCGGTCTGGGTGGTCTTCGATGAGGAACTGCTGCCTGCAGCCGGGGGGGTGGCGGCTGCCGTGGCAGCGGCTGTTCCATTGGCTACATCAGCCAGCGAGGGAACATTCGCAGGAACGGGAGCTGCTGCCGCCGGTGTCTTCGCGACCAGGACCTTGCCTCTGCGTCCGCGGGCCGAGGAAAAGCGCGTGCGAGCAACAGCCTTCTTCTTTTTCTTGGTGGCGGGCGGCTGGTACGCGGAGAAGATCGGGCGCGTCTCGTTCTTGCTGGCCGCGGAATCAACATAGCCCGGCTTCACATCGATATAGGCTTCCTCGCGCAGGCGCGTCAGGTACTGCCGCAGCGCGGGATTCATCTTTTCCATGCCGATCGCATCTTCGATCTGCCCCTGCACCTGCCCGAAGCTCTGCTGCCCGGCGGGGATATGCTCATCCACCTTCAGGATCACAAAGCCCTGCTTGGTACGGATCGGCGCGGTGAACTGCCCCGCCTTCAGATCAAAGGTGTCGTCTTCCAGGACTTTTGCGAGCGAGCCGCGCTTGAAGTCGCCAAGCGCGCCGCCCTGGGCAGCCGTGGAGCCGCCGGAGTCCGCCTTGGCGAGCGCGGCGAAATCCTTGCCGCTCTTCAGCTGGGCTTCAAGGTCGTCCGCCTTGGCCTGCGCCTTGGCGACTTCCCCAACGTTGTCGGGATCCGGGGTCGGCACCAGGATCTCCGAAAGCTTGACCTGCTCCGGAGTCACGAACTGGTCTTTGTGCGCGTCGTAATACGCCTGTTCGTCCGCCTGGGTGATGTTGATTCGCCGGCCGACTTCATCGCGGATCACCTGCGAGGTGATCACACGGTTCTGGATGCTTGCCTTGAAGTCTGCAAAGTTGACGCCCTGCTGCTCGGCCGCCTTTTCCAGCGCTTCCATGGAATCGAGGTTGTTCTGCTTGCGCAGTTCGTCGAGCTGGCGGATGGTCTCAGCCTCGCCCGTGATGCCGAGCTGCTTGCCCTTGGAGAGCAGGAGCTGGTTGTCGATGAGGTCGCGCAGCAGCTGGTGCTTCTGCTCGTCCAGCTCCAAGGGGCTCATGTTGCGCTGCTTGGCCTGCTGCTCGAGCTCCTGCATGGCGCGGTCATAGTCCGAGGAGCTGATGACCTGGTCGTTGACGCGCGCGATGATGTCTTCCACCACATCGCCGTGGTAGGGCGACTGGGGAGCCGCTGCCGCTGCGTTCTTGCTGACCGGTGCCACACTTTGGGCGTTGAGCGGGGTGGCGGCCAGGGCGAAGGTGGCCACGGCGAGCAGTGTCGCCTGAAAGGAAGAGCGCAGGGTGAAGCGTGCAGGAGCACAGGACAACGAAATGTGACGCATCATCAATAAGGGATCCCAGTGAGCCCCCGGGTGCAAATGCGCAAGCCGCAGCGCAGGCGCCGAGTGGGGACGCAAGTGAGATTGTACGCGGGAGCGCCCGCCACCGGCCAGCCTCCACGCCAGCCGGGGCGGGTCTCCGCCGGAAGTTAAGCGCTGCGCTGCCACCACCCGGACCGCAGCGGCTCACCAACTCGAAACTCGGTAGGGACCCCTGGCGCCGGTGCAAAGAGCCGCAGCCCTCGCTCCTCTGCTACCTCAAGAATCCGTTCGATCGGCTGACGCCACGCATGCAGCGCCAGGTTGAAGAGGCCCCAGTGGATCGGCATCAGCACGCCAGCGCCGCCCATCGCCTCGAACGCCTCGGCCGCTCCATCCGGGCCAAGGTGGATACTCGCCCACATCGGGTGAAACGCGCCGATCTCGAGCATGGTCAGATCGAAGGGCCCATACTCGGCTGCGATCGCCTCGAAGCCATCCCAGTACCCGGAATCCGCTCCGAAGTACACCCGGTGCGTGGCTCCTGCGAGCGCATAGCCTGCCCACAGGGTGTGAAAGCGGTTGCCGACGGAACGCCCTGAGAAATGCCGTCCCGGGACCGCCGTGACCTGCACCTCCGCCCCGGATCGCCCCTGGACCGTGGTCGCCTGCGTCCAGTCGAGTTCGGTGACGCGCCCTGCCGGCACCCCGAAGCCGCGGAGCTCCTTGGCCACGGCGAGTGGGCAGACCCAGCGCAGCTCCGGCCGCAGCTTCGCCAGTTGCGCGACTGTCTCCTTCCCGAGGTGGTCGTAATGGTCATGCGAGATCAGCACCGCATCGAGCTCAGGCAGATCGCGGAGCGCCACCGTGGGCGCATAGAAGCGTTTCGGACCGAGAAAGGAGACGGGACCCGCGCGCTCGTCCCACACCGGGTCGAGAAGCAGCCGCACCCCGTCCAGCTCCAGCAGCGCCGAGGAATGGCCAAACCAGGTCACCCTGACCCCACTCCCCGGCTCCTCGCGCCACACGGTTGTGTCCGTCCGGAAGGGCCCGAGCGGGCTCTTCGGCTCGGTTTCTTCCTTGTTGGCCAGGTACAACGGCAGCAGCTTCAGCATCAACGAGAACCCGCCCATGGGCGTCTCTATCGGGTTCAGAAATCGCGGCCCCTCTTTCTTCGCCCGTTCCAGCTTCCTCATATCCCCCCAAATCCGTCTCGCGCTTCTTCAGATGTGCGACTGACGCCCCCGGTGCGCTTCGATATTCCGAATGGAACCGCCGGGGTGACGGCGAGTGCCCCGGGCGACGCTTGCTATACTAGGCTGGCGCTCCGAGGTCAATCCCTATCCCTATGTCACCCCGTCTACGCCGTTCCGGGTTCTCCCTTGTGCTCTTCTTTACTGCCTGCGGGCTGGCCGGGATTGTTGCGAGCCAGAAGGTGCGGGCGCAGTCCGGGGATAGTGACACGGTCTTCCGGGACTCCCTCAAGCAGTTCGCGGCGGTCTACACCACTGTCTCCGAGAACTACGCGGACCCCTTCACCGGCGACAAGCCCAGCGACACGATCTACGACGGCGCGATTCCGTCCATGCTCCGCACCCTGGATCCGCACTCGAACTTCTTCGATCCCAAGTCCTATGGCAAGTTGATGGAAGAGCAGCGTGGGCGCTACTACGGTGTGGGCATGCTGATCCAGCCGCAGCTGATCGGCGACAAGCAGCGCACCGTCGTGCTGAAGCCGTTCGCGGGAACGCCCTCCTACAAGGCCGGCATCCACCCAGGCGACATCATCATGGCCGTCGATGGCAAATCGACCGACGGCTTGAACTCCGACGATGTGGTTTCCATGTTGAAGGGCGATCGCGGAACACACGTCAAGGTCACCGTGGCCCGCGCCGGCTCCGACCAGCCGCTGACCTTTGATCTGGTGCGTGAAGAGATCCCGAACAACTCGGTCGATCTTGCGTACCTGATCCAGCCGGGGATCGGCTACATCCACATCAAGGCGGTACAGGAGACCACCGGCAAGGAGGTCTCGGACGCACTCACGAGCTTCGGCGACGTCAAGGGCCTGGTGCTCGACCTGCGTGATAATCCGGGCGGACTGCTCAACCAGGCCGTCGCTGTGTGCGATCAGTTCCTGAAGCGGGGACAGGTGATTGTCTCGCAGCGGGGACGCGCCTACCCGGACCAGGTCTACCGGGCGAACCACGGCAACGATGGCCGGAACTATCCGATCGTCATCCTGACCAACCATGGAACAGCGTCCGCCGCCGAGATCATCTCGGGCGCACTGCAGGACCATGACCGCGCGCTGATCGTCGGCACCGTAACATTCGGCAAGGGCCTCGTGCAGACTGTCTACCAGCTCTCCGAGAACACCGGCCTGACGCTGACGACCTACCACTACTACACGCCGAGCGGTCGACTCATCCAGCGCAACTACGAAGGCGTCTCGCTCTACGACTACTACTCGAATCACGGCAAGCCGCAGGACCCGAAAGACCGCGAGGTCAAGCTGACCGACTCCGGTCGCACCGAGTACGGCGGCGACGGCATCGCGCCCGACGTGCCATTTGAGGAGCCCAAGCCCGTGCACATCCAGCGCGTGCTCGTCGCGCACTACGCCTTCTTTGATTTCGCGCAGCAGTACCTGGCGAAACACCAGGTCGCGAAGGATGCGCAGGTTACGCCAGAGATGCTCAGCGACTTCAAGCAGTTCCTGAAGGAAAAGAACATCAGCTACACCGATGCCGAGATGGCGCCTGTGATCGAGTGGGTCAAGACCAACATCCTCGCCGAACTCCTGAACACCGCATATACCGAGGAAGACGGCGCGCGCGCACGCGCTCAGTGGGATCCCGAGATCCGGAAGGCCGTTTCGGTGATGGCGCAGGCCTCGCAGCTCGAAGAAGCAGCCGAGCGTGCGGACGCCGCCAAGCAGGCCGCGCACAGCAACATGCCGTCGACAATGTAAGGCGACCGGGAGGCACAAGGGCTGGGCGCGCTGCCCGGCCCTTTTTTCTTGGAACAGGAGAATGCAGGGACGTGGACAAGGGATTTCGCTTTGCAACCGAGGACGACACCGCCGCGATCGTCGCGCTGGTGAACCAGGCCTTCCAGAGTGAAAAGTTTTTCAAGGTAGGCGAGCGCACCGATCCCGCCGAAGTCGCAGAGTGCCTCGCGCAGGGCCGCTTTCTCGTGCTCGAAGATGAGGCCGGGCTTGCGGCGTCCATCTACGTCGAGGTGCGTGGGGAGCGTGGGTACGTGGGCATGCTGGCGGTTGCGCCCGAGCGTCAGAAGCGCGGTCTTGGCACGCGCATGATGGCCGCGGCGGAAGAGTTCCTGCGGGAGATGGGCTGCCGCTTTGCGGACCTGACGGTGGTGGATCTCCGGATCGAGTTACCGCCGATCTACGAGAAGTACGGCTACCGGGTCACGGGAACGGCACCGTTCCCGGCCGAGACGATGCCGGTCAAGATGCCGTGTTCGTTTCTGATGATGTCGAAGCCGCTGATGGGCGACCCCGGGGAGAACGCCTGAGCGGGTAGGCCGCAGATCCTTCGCTCCGCCCAGGAGGACACTGGCTCGCCCAGGAAACGCCCGAACCGGAGGAGGGCACGGACCTGCTAGTGGTTGCTGGCTGTCCCCTTGCCCCCGGTGGAGCGGGTCGGTGCACCGCCCTTTGTGGACGTGTTGTCGATCGAGATCACGCCGCACGAGATACGGGCGCCGGAGTTGCCGGACGGGTCAGTCTTCATGTCGTCAGGACCGGCATGAACCATCAGCGATGTTCCCCCGTTGGCAAAGACCGAGTTCGGCGCTTTCGGATCAAGCGTGATGTCCTTGTCGAAGAAGCTCTTCTTCACCATGCCGTCGTCCCCCACAGTCAGGTTCAGAGGCAGGTCCCCCGCATGGTGCCCTGCGGAGTTCTGGAAGCCATGCTGCTTCCCGGTTGGATTGAAATGGCCGCCGGCTGTTTTGAAATCCGGCGCATCGCACTTCGGGTTCTGGTGGATGTGAATGCCATGCTCGCCAGGGGGCAGATTCTTGAAGTCCACCGAGATCTTGACGCCGTTCTTCTTGCCGGTCAGCGTGGCCTTGCCGCCGTCCTGGCCTGAGCCGGTCTCCATCTGCACGTAGACCTGCTTCGGCGTCTGCTGCGCCCCTGCCACGGCCGCGCAGCCCAAGAGGATGCCTGCCACCGCTCCCAGACCCATTCCCTGTTTCGTTCGCATCTCTGCTGATCTCCTTGTTCCCACGCTAGATGCTACTCCCGCATCGCTATTCGAAGGCAACGGCTTTACGAGTCAGCGCGGGCCGGTTTGACACGGCGCGTGCGAGTACAGCGCTGGCACTCTCGCGCTCCGCACCTTCAATCGTCATGCGAGGAGCACGCACCTGTTCGGAGCCGACACCGACCTCGCCCTGCACCCACTTGATCAGCTGCACGAACTTGGGCACCGTATCCATGCGCAGCAGCGGCAGAAACCAGCGCAGCAGCGCGAAGGTCTCTCGATCCCGGCGAGACGTGGCCAGTTCGAACAGCTCGACCGACTCCGCTGGAAACGCATTCACCAGCCCCGCGACCCAACCGACGGCACCCGCGGCGACGCCCTCCACGATCGCGTCGTCGACGCCGACGCAGACCTGCATGCGATCCCCGAGAATGGCGCGAATCGCCGAGGCCCGGCGCACGTCGCTGCTCGACTCCTTCACGGCGTGGAGGTTGGGGTGACTTGCAGCAAGCTCATCCACCTGCTCGGGGAGAAAGTCTGTCCGGTAGGCGATCGGGTTGTTGTAGAGCATGCACGAGAGTGGCGTGGCCTCGAGGATCGCGGCCATGTGCGCGCGTGTTTCGCGCCAGTCCCCGACGTAGACGTACGGCGGCAGGATCATCAGGCCCTGGCAGCCGGCTGCTTCAGCATCCCTGGCCAGCCGGACGGCCTCTGCAGTCGAGAGCGCCGAGATGGCAGCGACGATGGGCGCCTGCTTGAGCCCGACCAGGGTATGGAGGATCGCAAGCTTCTCCGCATGCTGGAGCGTCGCCGCCTCGCCAAGCGAGCCGAGCGCGACAATCGCGGTGCAGCCATTCGCCAGCATCCACCGGGCATGCCGGGCCATGAAGGGGTGGTCGACCTCACCCGAGGGAAGAAACGCGGTGGTCATTGCAGGCATCACGCCATGCCATTGCATCAAGAAGGCTCCTGTTCTGTTCGTTGCATGAGGACGCGCAGGGGGACTGGCGCGAGAGGTGGGCGAATGCCCGGGGCTTCCCACCCGAAGAGGGTCTGCGTGGCCGCGCCGCAAAGACGGCCCTGGCAGGGGCCCATGCCGCAGCGGGTGTGCAGCTTCGCTTCCCGAAAGGAGCGCTGCGTGTGCAGCGCACCGAAGCGCACATCTTCACAGCGGCAGACGATCGTCTCGGGCCGGGCAAGCTGTGCCAGCTCTGGTCGCAAGGCAAACGCCTGGGCGAGAGCCGCTTCAAAGCGGCGCAGGTGCTCGGCGCGGGCGCGGAGCAGGCTCAGCCTGCGGCCACCCAGCCCTCGTTCCAGCGCCGAGGCAGCCGCGCTGGCACCGGCGAGTCGGCCGTCGAGCAGTGCAGCCTCGACGCCACCGATACCGGTAACTTCGCCCGCCGCAAAGATATTCGGCATGCTGGTCTGTCCACCAACGTTGGTCGCCACGCCACCTGAAGGCGCGAGCTCGCAACCGAGCAGGCGCGCGAGCTCCGTATTCGGCACGAGGTGAAATCCGCAGGCCAGCGCATCACACGGGATCGTCCAGCATTTGCGGCCATCCGTGACGCTCACGGCCGTGAGCCGGTCTGTGCCATGGGCCTCCACTGGCCAGCAGCCCACGCGCAGCGGAGAGCTGCGCGTGTGAAAGGCATAGCCAGCAGCCTGCAGGAGCTTGCCCGTGTCACGGACCAGGGTACGGGCGAAGAGGAGCAGCTGCCGCGCCGAGGCCTGCTCATACACACCGGCCAGGATCGCGCCTTGCTTCCGGAGGTGGGCAGCCACCGCGAGCAGCAGCGGCCCGGAGCCGGCCACCACGATGCGCTGACCCCTGACGTCGAAACCCGATTTCGCCAGCGCCTGCAATCCGCCCGCGCCGTAGACGCCCTGCAATGTCCAGCCGGGAAACGGCAGGAACCGCTCGCGCGCGCCGGTCGCGATCACGAGCGACCGGTAGCGGATCCGGACGGGTTCGGGCGGCTCTCCGGGTAGCTCTCGCAGCGCAAGGAGCAGGCCGCCGGCAGCCTCGGGAACATCCACAACACGGGTCGAGGGCAGCAGCTGGATGCCGGCCTGCTCGAAGCGCCGGATGGTCCGTGAGGCCTGCCGGGATGCTGGCTCCACCTCTGCCGTTCCCGAGGCCGTCGCGCCCCGCCAGATCTGACCGCCAGCGGCGCCATTCTCATCCAGAACGATCACCGACGCGCCGCTGCGACGCGCCTCGACCGCGGCCTCCATGCCGGCCGGCCCTGCGCCCACGATCAGGACATCCGCTTCGACACTCATTCCGTCTCGACCCGCATGCCCGGCGCACAGAGAACCAGGCAGCTTCGCTGGTGAGCGACGCCGTTGATGCGTGCGCGGCACTCATAGCAGACTCCCATGCCGCACAGGGCTGTGCGCGGTTCACCCGCATGCGAGAGACGTGCCGGGACGCCAAAGGTCAGCAGTGCGGCAGCGACCGTGGTACCGGGCGCGACCATGCGCGTGACTCCATTCAGCTCGATCCTGAGCAGCGCGCCGGCGGCCAGCTCAGGCATGTGCAGCCTCGAAGCGGCCTGGCAGGTACGGCTCGCGAGGGATCGCAGACACGCGTCCGAGGATGCCGTCGAGCAGGAGCTCGGCTGTGCCGAGGGACGTTGTAATCCCGAGACCCTCGTGGCCCGTGGCGAGGAGGAGTGTTCGATC
Source organism: Acidobacteriaceae bacterium (assembly GCA_965199135.1). Taxonomy (GTDB): domain Bacteria; phylum Acidobacteriota; class Terriglobia; order Terriglobales; family Acidobacteriaceae; genus EB88. The sequence goes on from OZ240685.1 coordinate 297,849, forward strand.
CTCGGAGCTGGCCGGACCAATCAGGGGGAGCTTATCGGGAGTCGCCGCGCGAAAGCCGGTCCAGGTGCGAATGGACGAGACCTCTGCCAGGGCAGGAAGGTATTCGACCGCTCGCGTCAGCATGCGCGCCAGCAGCTCCGGGCGGATTGCGGCATCTTCATCGCCAAACTGCCGGGAGGAACCGATCAACAGCTGGCCCGTGGCACGCGGCTGGACATTGAACGCGACCGAATCTTCCTCAGTCGCGTGGGCACTCTTGAGATAGCCGAGTTCCACCAGTTGGTGCCGCAGGAAGCCCGGGTAGCTCTCTGTGATGAGGAGATGCCCTTTGCGCTTGCGCACGGCTGCCTTGTCCGGGAGGAGTTCGGGTGCGGTCCCGGTCGCGAGCACCAGGTGCTCAGCGTGAAAGACGCGGCGGTCGGCGAGATCGACGCGCCCATGCATCGCCCGGATCACGTCGCCCCGGACCACGCGTGCGCCATGCGCTTCGGCCTCCGCCAGCATGGCCGCGGCGACGACCGGCGGGTACACGACGCTGTCCTGCTCGACGAGCAGGGCGCCGGCCAGTCCCGGACGCAGCGAAGGCTCGGCAGCGGCTAATTCGCTCGCCGACAGCGCCTGGCCGGGAACGCCGTGGTCCCTCAGAAAAGCTGCCTTGCGCTCGACCTCGGCCAGTTCTTCCTCGTCTGCCGCGACCCAGAGCGTGCCGGTTTCCCGGTACTCCGCGCCCGCAGGCAGGGTGTGCGCGAGCGAGCGCCAAAGCTCCTGCGCATAGCGCGTGAGCGCCCACTGGGCGGGGGAATCGTCCATCACCACGACGTGGCCCATGCCCGCGGCTGTGGCGCCGCTGCCCACCATGTCCCGTTCCACGACCAGAACGCGCAGCCCGGCCAGGCTCCCGGCCCGCGCAGAGGCTGCTCCAACGATGCCGGCACCGACCACGATCATGTCCGCGTCATGCCGGGGGGGCGTCATGGAAACAGTATCCCCTGTCGGAATGGATCCCCGGCCTCGAATGTGAGCTCCGCCTCGCCGGTGATCCAGGCGCGCCCGGTGATCTCGGGGATGATTCGCTCGCTCCCCGGCTTCTCCGGGCTATAACGCCCGGTGAAGACGGTGCCGAGAATCCCCTCCTGCTGCCACAGTTCGCCGGGCGCGAGAATGCCACGGGCGGCCAGGCAGGCCAGCTTGGCACTTGTGCCTGTGCCGCAGGGCGAGCGGTCGTAGGAGGTACCGGGGCAGAGGACGAAGTTACGGCTATGGTGGGCCTCATCGCGCGGAGCGGCAAACCACTCGATGTGATCGATCGACGCGCCCGCAGCCCCCGAGATGCCTGCGGCGATCAGGGCCTCACGAACCTTCAGCGAGGCCTGTGCCAGTGGTTCGACGTTGGCGACCTCGAGAGAGACCGGGGCCGGCGTCGCAATCAGAAAGAACCAGTTGCCACCCCAGGCAACATCGCCGACCACCAGCCCGAGCCCGGGCACCTCGACGGTGACGTCAGCATGGAGCCGGTATGCGGGGACGTTCGTGACCGAAACAGAGCCGTCTTCATGCAGCTTCGCGGTGACGTCGCCGACCGGTGTTTCGATCCGGTGCAGTCCCGGGGCGATCCGGCCCAGGAAAGCCAGCGAGTGCACCAGGCCGATGGTTCCGTGGCCGCACATGCCCAGGTAGCCGACCTCGTTGAAGAAGATCACGGCAGCGGTGGATGCAGGGCTCTCGGGCTGGCACAGGAGCGCGCCGACCAGCACTGCCGAGCCGCGTGGCTCGCCCACAATGCTCGGTCGGAAGGCCGGGAACTGGGCGCGGAGGTACTCCAACTGGTCTGCCAGCGGAGCGATGCCGAGATCGGGCCCGCCGGCAAGCACAAGCCGCGTGGGCTCGCCCGCCGTATGGGAGTCGATCACGGAGACGGTGGTAGGGCGGTTTTCTTTGCCGTTCTGATGACGCGGTGGGGGAAAGCGAGAGAGGAGTTGTGTCGCCATGACGGGCTAGTTATACACGGATGGATACAACGGGGTCGAGCGTCAGCTCCGTCGCTCGCACCTGTAGCTTGGTAGGGGAGGCCCGCACTGTGACGATCAAGGTTGGAGAAGACGCAGGACCAGGCCCGCTGTACGGGGCGGCGCTCGAGCAGCTGCGAGCGGAGCAGAAGGCGTCGCAGCAACAGGAAACCCGGCTGGGCATGCTGAAGCTGGCGCTTGCAGTGGCTGCAGTGTTGCTGATCGTGCTGCTCTTGCACCAGCCTGGCCGGCTTGCGTGGGCGCTGGTGCCGATCGGGCTCTTCATCCCGGCCGCGGTGCTGCAGGAGCATGCGCTGCGGGCCGTTCGCCGGCGGACGCGCTCGATCCAGTTTTATGAAAACGGGCTCGCCCGGGTGAGTGGACGCTTCATCGCGGAGGGCGGGGAGATGTTCGCAGATCCAGCCCACCCGTATGCGCGGGATCTGGACATCTTCGGCAAAGGGTCCCTGTTTGCACTGCTCGGAACGACACGGACAGCCGCCGGCGAGGCGGCGCTCGCGGAGTGGCTGCTCCACCCGGCAGTACCCGGGGTGGTGCGGGAGCGCCAGGATGCGGTGCGTGAGCTGAGCGGGAAAGTTCCGCTCCGGGAAGCACTCTTCTGCGAAGGCGAGCCGGTGCGCAGGAGCGTCCACGCAGATGCGCTGACGCTATGGGGGCTGGAGCGCGGCCCGGAGACCAGATCGGGCCCGCAGGTCGGGCTCCTCGTGCTTGCCCTTCTATGGCTCCTGAGCCTTGCCGGATGGGCGTTCCTCGGGTTGGGCTGGATTCTTGCAGTGAGCACGGTTTTGAACATGGTCGTCGCTTACCGGCTTCACGCCCGGACAGAACGAGCGATCCGGGCGCTGGAAACGGCTTCAGGAGAGCTAGCGGTGCTCAGCCGGGTGCTCTCGCTGTTTGAGCAGCAAAGCTTTGCTGCCCCCCTGCTGGTGCAGCTACAAAGCATCCTGCGTGCCGGCGGCAGCTCCCCGGCGGCCGCGATCGAGAGTCTCCACCGGACCGCCTCGGCGCTCGAGTCACGCCGCAATCCGCTGGCACGGGGACTCGACATTGTCCTCTTTTGGAGCAGTCACTTCGTGGCGCGCAGTGAACGCTGGCGGCAGCAGTTTGGCGCTGCAATCGGCACGTGGCTCCAGGCCCTGGGAGAGTTGGAGGCGCTGGCCGCTCTCGCCGGCTATGCCTATGAGCATCCCGAGGACGTCTTCCCGACATTCCGTGAGGATGGACCCCTGCTTGCAGCCGAGGGGCTGGCCCATCCGCTGCTGCCGCCGGGCGCCGCCCGCAACGACCTGACGCTTAGCCGGGAGCACCGGGTGTTGATCCTGAGCGGCGCGAATATGGCTGGCAAGAGCACCTTCATTCGGAGCCTGGGGATAAACGTGGTGCTGGCGCAGTGTGGCGCGCCGGTCCGGGCGCGCAGGATGGTGCTCTCACCCCTGTCGGTTGGGGCTTCGATCTCGATCGGCGACTCGCTTGGGAGCGGCGTCTCACGCTTCTATGCGGAGATCCAGCGGATCAAGCAGATTGCCGACCTGGCCGGAGAAACGCCGGTGCTGTTTCTGCTCGACGAGCTGTTTTCAGGAACGAACTCGCGCGACCGCCTGCGCGGCACGGAGTTCCTCCTGCGGGATCTATACGGCAAGGGCGCGATTGGAGTGGTGAGCACCCATGACCTGGCGCTGACGCAGATCGCCGAATCGTTGGGAGAGAGCGCTCGGAACGGGCACTTCGCTGACCAGCTCGGAGACGGCGAGCTTCGCTTCGACTACACGCTTCGGGAAGGCGTGGTGCGCACCAGCAATGCGCTGGCGCTGATGCGCTCGATTGGCCTCGCCGTGCCGGATGAACCGGTGCGTTAGCGACCGGCTTCGATGCTGATGTCGATCTTGACGTCGTCGCCGAGGGCCGCATCCCCGGACTTGAGCGTGCCATTCCAGTTCAGTCCGAAATCCTTGCGGTTGATCGTGGTGGTGGCCTCGAAGCCGCGGGCCTTGGACTTGCCGTCCATGCCGGTCTGCTCCTTGCTGGGCGCATCGACCTTCAAGACGACGGTCTTGGTGACGCCATGCATGGTCAGGTCTCCGGTGAGGTCAAAACCTGCGCCATCTGCCTTCACCGACTTGCTCTTGAAGGTCATCGTCGGGTACTTCGCCACATCGAAGAAGTCACCGGACTTGAGGTGGGTGTCGCGCTGGGCAACGCCCGTGTCGACCGTGCTCACGTCGATGGTGGCCTCCACGCTGGACTTCGTGATGTCGGAAGGATCGAAGTTGACAGTTCCTTCAATATTGCCGAAGCGGCCGTGCACATTCGAAATGGCCATGTGGCGGATGGTGAAGTCGGCTTCAGAGTGAGCCTTGTCGATCTTGTAGCTGGCGACCTCGGCAGAGGCGCTCATCGCGACGAAAAGGGCCGCGGACACGAGCATGGACCCGCTCAAACGAACAGAAAGACGCTGCATCATAGACTTCTCCTGGTGGCGCAGGCGACAGATGAACCTGCCCAGAAGCATGTTGTAACACGCATACGCTTGTTGACACCACCAAAAGAAAGCAAAGAGTGCTTGAAGGTGTCGTCAGGAAGCGGAATGGGGGGCACGCGCAGCCTCCAGGAGCTGGATCAACTGCTGAATCTCTGCATCGGAGAGGTGGGCAAGCTGGTTCTCGATGATGGTGTGGGACGGTACATCGAGGTGGTGCAGGATCGCCAGCCCGCGCTCGGTGATTCGGGCCTTGACCATGCGCCGGTCAGCAACACCTCGGGTGCGCGTCACGAGGCCGCCGCGCATCATGCGATCGAGCAGGCGGGACACATCGGGAACCTGGGTGACCAGCCGCGCGCCGACTTCATGCCGGCAGAGTCCTTCTTCTCCGGCGCCGCGCAGGATGCGAAGAACGTTGTACTGGGTGAGGGTGATGCCCTGGATGCGCAGCGCCTGTTCCCAGGCGTGGGTCAAAACGGCCGTGGTTCGCGCCATCTGGATGAAGGCTTCCTGCCGCGGACTGTCGAAAGGCTTGGTCTGCTTGATTTCGTGCTGCAGGCCATTGGACATGCGGGACGCCTTGGGGAAGGAATGGTGGAGCTAAGCGGGATCGAACCGCTGACCTCCTCGTTGCGAACGAGGCGCTCTCCCAGCTGAGCTATAGCCCCATCGAAAACCCGTTTGGCGAGTCTGCTGGCGGAATGAGATTGATACTAGCAGGAGCTCTGGCGTCGAGCAAAATAGCCTGCCTGGCGGGCGGGGCGGGCACCGAACTTGCTCCTGGTCAGATTTCCTATTTTTGGTAGACACTTTCCACCGAATCTATGAAAAAAAGTGTTGACCTCGCCGGAAGTGAGAGATACCTTGACGTTGCGGTCGCAAAAAGTGAACGTTTCGGAGCGAAATGTTGCTTCGAGGCGCGCTTCCACGGCCTGCCAAGACAGCGTTCCAGGCCATGTGCGGCACGGCCCGAAGCCTGTCGAAGCGATACAGACAGGGTTCTTAAGTTTGCCCAGAGTAAGCGGTAGGCAGCAACCTACCGAATCCAAATGTATCCGGCGGCGTCTATAAAACACGGGATGGAGTGACGTCCTGTGTGCCACATCAATCGCACTGAAAAGCTGACGGCAATGCCGTTGCCTTCTTCATCCAAACCAGCAGTACACCGCAGCTTTGGACGACTTTCATCAAGGAGTTTTGTCGCGCATGCGCTCTGATCTGATCTTTGGGGCATTGGCCCACCTTGAAAACCGCTACCAGCTTTGCCAACTCGCTTCCAAGGCGACCCGTAAGCTTCACAAGCCCAACACCCGCCTTCAGGATACGACCAACGAAGTGTTGGCACGTTTCCACGACACCAACCCGGCCTCGGAGAAGCTTCTCTCCTCGCACCAGGCTGAACAAGAGCAGCGCCGCGCGGCCTAAGCCCGCGGCCTGCTGTTCCGTCTCACTCCTCTCACTCCCCGTACTGCCCCCTTCCTGCGAAAGCCTGTGTTCTCCCCCGGCGCGCCTTCCCCTCCCTTCCGCTCGAACCCTCGTAGGTGAAAATGACCATCCTTGAACTAAAAGAAAAAAACATTACGGAGTTGAGCCGCATTGCGCGCTCGCTCGACATTCCCGGCGCAAGCGGCCTCCGCAAGCAAGACCTCATCTTCAAGATTCTGCAGGCACAGAGCGAAAAAGAAGGCCACATTTTCGCGGAAGGCGTTCTTGAGATCCTTCCTGACGGCTACGGCTTTTTGCGCTCCCCGGATTACAACTACCTTCCGGGTCCGGATGACATTTATGTCTCCCCATCGCAGATCCGCAAGTTTGATCTGAAGACCGGCGATACGATCTCTGGCAATGTGCGTCCCCCGCATGAAGGCGAGAAGTACTTCGCGCTGGTGAAGATCGAGGCGATCAACTTCGAGTCGCCGGAGGAGACGCGCAACAAGATTCTGTTCGACAATCTGACTCCCTTGTATCCGCAGGAGCGGATCAAGATGGAGACGGTGCGGGAATCGATCTCGGGCCGCGTGATGGACATGCTGACGCCGATTGGCAAGGGCCAGCGTGGCCTGATCGTCGCGCCCCCGCGCACCGGCAAGACCATGCTCTTGCAGGCAATCGCGAACTCCGTGACCACGAATCACCCGGAAGTCGCACTGATCGTGCTGCTGATCGACGAGCGCCCGGAAGAAGTTACGGATATGCAACGTTCGGTGAAGGGCGAGGTGATTTCCTCGACCTTCGACGAGCCGGCCGCACGCCACGTGCAGGTTGCCGAGATGGTGATTGAGAAGGCTAAGCGACTGGTCGAGCATAAGCGCGATGTGGTGATCCTGCTCGACTCGATCACGCGTCTTGCGCGCGCCTACAACACGATTGTGCCGCCTTCGGGCAAGGTGCTCTCAGGCGGTGTGGACTCAAACGCGCTGCAGCGCCCGAAGCGCTTCTTCGGCGCGGCGCGCAATATCGAGGAAGGCGGCTCGCTGACGATTATCGCGACTGCGCTGGTCGATACCGGCTCGCGCATGGACGAGGTGATCTTCGAAGAGTTCAAGGGTACCGGCAACATGGAAGTCATCCTGGACCGCAAGCTGATCGACAAGCGCGTCTTCCCGGCGATCGATATTCAGCGCTCGGGCACGCGTAAGGAAGAGCTGCTGATCGGCAAGGAAGACCTCAGCCGGGTGTGGGTGCTGCGCAAGGTCCTGAACCCGCTGTCGCCGACCGAAGCCATGGAACTGCTGGTCGACAAGCTGGGGAAGACCCGCAACAACGCGGAGTTTCTCCACAACATGAGCTCACTCTAGGAGCATGGGTGCCGGTTGCAAAAGGGGGAAGCGCCAGGCGCTTCCCCTTTTCCGTGCCCGCTCATACCGGCTTTGCGGGGAACTCGATCTTGATTCCGTCAACGGAAGGCAGCAGCGCGGGGAGTAACCGCACACTTACCCGCCCGGCGATCACCGCGGGATCTGCCTGCGCTATCTCCAGGGCGGCCGCTGCATGGGCCGCCTCGATGATCGAGAAGCCGACGATCTCCCCACCATCGGTAACGGGACCAGCGACCTTGTACCGGCGCCACTCGATCTGCTCGCGCAAAAACGCCAGCTGGGCGGGCATGAGGTCCTCGGCGCCTTCCGGGTCGTCCCACTTTTCGGCTTTCACAAGAAAGCAAAGGAAATACGGCTTCAGGTTTTTTGGAATATCGCGGGGCGGTCGCTGGGAAGATACCGCACTTGAGTCATCAGACACGTGCACCTCTTTCCCGGAGAGGATACCTCAGTCACACCTCTCGGCCTGACCTGCTAACCTCCGCAGGCGAGGGTGGGTACACTGGGCCCTATGGCGCTCACAGAAAGGCTCTACCTCCACGACAGCAAACAACTCGAGTTCCCGGCGACGGTGACCGATATCCGGGAGTTTGCCCGCAGGGACGGGGTGCAGATCTGGCAGCTGGCGCTCGACCGCACCGCGTTCTACCCAACCTCGGGCGGCCAGCCGCATGACACCGGGGAGTTGCGAGCGCGGGCGCGCTCTGGCGCAGAAATTACCGTGCGTGTCGATGAGGTGGTTGAGGATGAGTCGGGCGAGATCTGGCACGCGACGACCAAGCCTCTGTTGACCGGTACGGAGATCGTCGGCTGTATCGACGGGAGGCGTCGGCGCGACCACATGCAGCAACACTCTGGCCAGCACCTTCTCTCGGCGGTGCTCGCCGAGGATTACGGCGCACAGACTGTCGGCTTTCACCTCGGCGACGAAGACACCACAATCGACCTCGCCGTGGAGGGCAAGGAAGAACAGGGCGTGCTGCTCTCGCACCTGGCCGCGGCGGAGCGTGCTGTCAACGAGTGCATCCTGAACAACCTGCCGGTTTCAGTCAGCAGCGTGTCGAACACCGAGGCGCAGGCGCTGCTGGCGACGGGCGCGATCCGAAAGCTGCCGCCGCGTGAGGGGGACATTCGCCTGGTGGAGATCCCGGGTCTTGATCGGAACGCCTGTGGCGGAACGCATGTGGAGTCGCTCGGCGAGATCGGCATCGTGCTGCTGCGCGAGACGGAGCGCATCAAGCGCGGGGTGCGGCTGCACTTCCTGTGCGGCGGACGCGCGGTCCGTGCCGCGCAGCGGGACTGGGCCGAGCTGAGCGCAACCGCTGCCCTGCTCTCCGTGGGTCTCGGCAACGTAAGTGACGCCGTACACCGATTGCAGGCCGAGGCTCGTGGCCTGGGCAAGGACCGGCTGCGGCTGCGGGAAGAGATCGCCGCCAGCCTTGCGGTGCAACTGGCTGTCGAAGAGCGCATCCAGAATGGCATCCGGGTGGTGTCGCGGACCTTTACCGATCGCGATGCCGAGTACACCAAGCTGATCGCGACGAAGCTGCTGGAGGCGGTACCGCAGACGGTGGCTGTGCTGGTAGCCGCCGGCCAGGAGACCCCGACGATCGTGATCGCCTCCAACATGGAAGCAGCAGCGATGCTGCCGGGTGGGTGCAACAGCCTCCTGCGTGAAGTGCTCGCACCCTACGGCTTGCGTGGCGGTGGGACTGCAGAGATGGCGCAGGCTGCGGTGCCGGTGGAGCTGGTGGACCCCTTGCGGGAGACGCTGGTACGGAAGCTGTCCGGGCGCTAGGAGCACACCAGGAGGCGCGGAATCAGCAGCGCCCCTGCACGAAGCGCTCAGTTCCAGTAGCTGCGGTCGAGGGTGCGGTACTGGATGGCTTCGGCGATATGCGGGAGCCCGACGCGCTCCGCCCCCTCCAGGTCGGCTATGGTGCGTGCAACCTTGAGGATGCGATCGTGCGCGCGCGCGGTGAGGCCCTGTTGTTGCATGGCACGCTCGAGCAGGCGTTCCGCATCAGGCTCGAGTTCGCAGAAGGTCCGGATCTGTCGTGTGCCCATCTGCGCATTGCTGTAGAGGCGCGACTTCGACTGCGCAAAGCGCTCGCGCTGTCGCTCACGGGCGGCGAGTACGCGTGCGCGGATGGACGCAGAGCTTTCTGCGGCAGCGCCACCCCGGAGTTCGCGGTACTGCATCGCGGGCACTTCGATGTGGATGTCGATGCGGTCGAGCAGCGGGCCTGAAACCTTGGACGCGTAGCGCTGGATCATGGGCGGCGTGCACTTGCACTCGCGCGACTTGTCATTGAAGTAGCCGCAGGGGCACGGGTTCATCGCGGCTGCGAGCATGAAGCGCGCAGGAAAGGTCAGCGACATGGCGGCGCGGGCGATGACGACGTTGCCATCTTCGAGCGGCTGTCGCAACACCTCGAGCACATTGCGGGGGAACTCGGGAAGCTCGTCGAGGAACAGGACGCCATTGTGCGCGAGCGAAACCTCGCCGGGCCGCGGCACGGCGCCTCCGCCGATGAGGCCGGCGTCGGAGATGGTGTGGTGTGGCGCGCGAAAGGGGCGCTCGGTCACGAGGCCGGTGCCGCCATCAAGCACCGCCGCCACGGAGTGGATCTTGGTCGTCTCCAGTGCCTCGCCCAGCGAGAGTGGCGCGAGGATGGTCGGCAGGCGCTTGGCGAGCATGGTCTTGCCTGAGCCCGGTGGGCCAATCATCAGGATGTTGTGACCGCCCGCTGCGGCGACTTCAAGTGCGCGCTTTGCGGAACCCTGCCCGCGTACATCGGCGAAGTCGACGTGGAACTGCTGCTCTTCTGAAAGCAGTTCGCGGGCCTCGATGCGCATCGGTGGTGATTGAATGCCGCCGGCGCCGTGTTCGTGCAAGAGGCGACGCACACAGTTCAGCGACTCCGCCGGGTACACTGCGACTCCCTCGACGACTGCGGCCTCGCGCGCGTTCGCCCTGGGCACGATCAGGGTCCTGATGCCGCGCTCCTTGGCGAGGATGGCGATCGGCAGCATGCCGGGTACAGGGCGAAGGAGACCATCGAGCCCAAGCTCGCCGATCAGGAGGATCTCGGGAAGGGTTCTCGCCTGCAGTGCTCCCGACGCGTGAAGAATGCCCATGGCGATCGCGAGATCGAAGCCGGAGCCTTCCTTCTTGATGTCGGCCGGAGCGAGATTGATGGTGATCGAGGTGGGCGGGATTTGAAAGCCGGAGTTCTTGATGGCTGCGCGCACGCGCTCGCGTGACTCGCGCACGGCCGAGTCCGGGAGGCCGACCATGAGGAATCGATCCTCGGCCAGCTTGATGCCGGAGAAGTCGACTTCGACTTCGATAAGGTGCGCGTCGATGCCGTAAACGGCCGCGCTGAGGGCTTTGGCAAGCATAGTGTGGGTGCTGTTGCCGTGAGCGTAGCAGCGCACGGTGCTCGCAGGCGCGCTGCTACCCGAGCGCGAGGGTACGTTGGGCACGTGGATGGGAATGGCCCCACCGCAGGACCGCGTCGGCTGGCTCAGAAGACGCGGGCAGGTCTGCGCCTCCAGACGCCTCCAGACGCATCCAGGCGCATCCAGGCGCCTCCAGGAGGTTGATGTCGGAGTTTTCCCGAACGGCTCCTCCAACTCGATGTCCAAACCGTCGGGCTCGCAGACGCGGGGTAGCAGCAGCGTGTAGGGGCATGGCACGGGCGGGTCTTTGGGCCGCTCACACGCGATCTGGATCGCGCCGCTGGCCCGGAGGCGCTCGTTCCGTCGCTGGAACAGGAACACATCCACAGCATTTGTGCTGTTGGCTGGGGGCCGTAGAGCGGACGCGAAGAGGAGAGAGCCTCGCTGCGAGGCGAGGCTCTCGGGGACTGCGGTGTTGCAGCGGCTTAGAAGTCGATACGCGCAGCGACCTGGCCAGTGCGGCTGCCGCCAAAGTCGGATCCTCGTGCTGTCGTGATCTTGCCGAAGTTGCCGTTGGTGATGTTGAGCGAGGGGTCGTTGAGGTTGGTGTGGTTGAGCACGTTGGTGAAGGTGCCTTCGAGCCGGAAATGGACCTGCTCCGTGATCGGAAACACCTTCGACAGGCCGGAGGACAGGTTCACTGTGCCGGGTCCCGTGATGGAGCCGATCTGCGCATCGCCGAAGCGTCCGATGGGGGGCAGGTAGCCGAGCGCAAGCGATTGCGCCGCAGTGTCGGTGGTGGTGGGGTCGACCGCACCGGTGTGGCACGAGGTTCCCGGCGTCCAGGATGTTGCGCCGGGGCAGGTAAAGGACGACGTGTTGACCCAGTTGTTGCGGTTCTGCCCGGCAGGCTTTGCCGCGCCGACGCGATCCGGTTTCTGCGAGCGATGGCCGAGATCGCCATAGAGCCCGCCGTTCAGACCGGAGCCGGTGCCTGAAGGGTCCGCCTGGCCACTCGGGATGTAGGCAGAGAGAAAGGGACCAGACTGCCAGAGGAAGATGTTGCTGGTCTGCCATCCGCCGATTGCGAGATCCGCGAAGCGGTTCATATGTGAGCCGAACATGCGTCCACGACCCACAGGCAGGTCGTAGAGCGCGGTGGTCAGCCAGCGGTTGCGACGTGTGCCGTACACCTGGCCGAAGTCGACCGTGCGGTCGCCTGCATACGAGGCACGCGCCCCGCCTGTCTCGCCGGCAAAGGAGCTCGAGTTCGGCCCCTGGTTGTCGGCGACATTTTTTGCGAGCGTGTAGGTCGAGTCGAATTCGAGACCCGCGCTCATGCGATGCGAGACCTCGACCTGGCCGGAGTGATAGCTCTCATTGCCACCAGTGGAACGCGTGTTGATGCGACCCCAGTTGGGGAAGGGTCGCGCGCTGAGCGGCTGCAGGTAGGCAGAGGTGGTGTTGGAGTAGGGCAGATCGTTTAAGTTTGGAGCCCACACCAGCTGGTGGGTCTCCATGCCGATGTAGGAGACACGCAGGCCGACGCCATGCGCGAGTTCGTGATCGACCGAGAGGGTGTACTGCTCGGAGTAGGGGTCCTTCCAGTTGATGTCGTTGGCTGTACCGAAGTAAGCCTGTCCGAAGGTTGCCGAACTGGCATTGCCGGCCGCTGCGTTCGAGATCGCAGGCCATGCGTATGACGGGCCCGCGGCAGTCTGCGCATTTGTATAGGCGACCGTATCGGATTGCAGCGTGCCGGTCAGCGAGTAGAAGTTGCCACCAAGCAGCGTGATGTCGTACATGCCAAAGCCGCCGCGGACCACGGTGCGATCGTTGTCAAACGGCCGGTAGGCGACGCCGAAGCGCGGCATAAAGCGCAGGTGCGGCACCTTGCGCAGCCCGGATGGCAGACCGGCTTCAGAGTTGGTGAGCACAGGAGTGCAGGCCGCACCATTCGCCCCTGCGACCCCGGTGGTAGACCCCACGGTGCAGGCGTCAAAAGACGAGAGAAAATTCGCGGCGAGCGTGTTCTGCCCGCCATCGGGGAAGATGACGCGACCACTCTTAGCGACCGAGGGATCGAAGTTTCCGATGTTGCCGGAGGGGTCGTTGTACGCCGGGTGGAATTCGTAGCGGAGACCGTAGGAGAGCACGAGGCGCGGGGTCGCGTGCCACTCATCCTGCGCGAACGCATCGGTGTAAAAGCTGCGGCCATCGTTGTCGGACTGCACGACGTCGTAGTCGGTCGTGTTGGGCACACCAAGCAGGAAGTCCGCGAACTCGGCGCCCGTGAACTGTGCCGTGGAAAAGTCGAAGGTGCCGTAGTTATCTGCGCCCTGGAAGCCAAGCGGTGTGATCGCCTGCACCTGTCGCAGGTCGACGCCGAACTTGAGCGTGTGTGCATGGATCTGCCAGGTCAGCGTATCGAGGTACTGCTTGGTGCGCGACTTCGTAACAGAGGTAAGGCGATCCGCGTTGAGTGAAGTAAGCGAGGAGAAATCGAGCTCGGGCACACCGTTGAAGAAGAGGTTCTGCAGGCCCTGGAGGCCGGTCGACGCGGCGAAGGAGGGACCATTGAAGCTGTTGGTGTTGCCACTGCTCTCGTTGGTGAAGCCGAAGCGGAACTCGTTGATGATGGTCGGGGTGAAATTGCAGTTGCCGGCAACCACGAAGATGCGGTCATCGATGGTGTCGGCGCTCGTGGGAACGAGCAACGGCTGTGGCGAATTGATGGAGAAGTTCTTCCAGGAGTAGCGCGCAAAGACCAGCGCCTTCTGCCCGATGTACTGATCGCCGCGCAGATCAAACTGGTTCGAGCTCTGATTGCTGTTCTTGTTGACGTAGTAGTTCGGGACGCCATTCGGGTAGGCCGCGGGGTCGCCATGGTTCGGGTCGGGGAAGAACTGCAGGAACTTCTGCGCAGCCGAGTTGATCGCGGGCAGCGTGTTGCCGGCGTAGGTGGTGCCCGGTGCGTAAGGATCCTTCAGGCTGTTCGCGGGCAGGTAGTTGAAGTTGCCCTGCTTCATCAGCGTGGAAGGAACGATGTACTGCTCGGGTGTGGCCTGCGGCAGGCGGAAACCCTCATAGGTCCCGAAGAAGAATGTCTTGTCGTGCCCGTTATAGACGTGCGGGATCACGACCGGTCCACCGATGGTGCCACCGAGGTCGTTGCCGACAAGAGCAGGTTTCGTCACCGCGCCAAACGGGATAGCGTCAAAGGCCGCGTTCTGGTGGTACTCGAAGATGCCGCCGTGCAGGTGATTGGTGCCGGACTTCGAGATGGTGGTGACTTCGCCGGGCTGGCCGAACTGAGCGCTGTTGAGCACACCATCGACGCGAAGCTCCGAGATCGATTCGCCGGAGATGAAGGCGTTGGCAAGCGGCGTGTTCGAGGTCGCACTCTCGGAGGTGATGCCATCGACGGAGACTTCTGTCTGGAACGGAAGACCACCCTGCACAGAGAAGCTGGCGACCGTGCCGCCGGTACCGGAGGTGCCGTTGTTCGCCGCGGTATCCGGCTGCACCCCGGGCAACGTCTGGATCAACGAGATCGGGCTCGTGCCGCTGGCAGAGGCGCGATAGTTTGCAGGCAGCAGCTTCACGTCGGCCGCGTCCAGCGCGGCTGCAATGGAGGGCGTTTCTGTTTCGATCGCGCCAGCCGAGGAGGCGTCCACGGTGACCTGCTGGCTTACATCCCCGGGAGCAAGCGACGGGTCAACGCGTAGTTGCTGCCGGGCGTCGAGCGAAAGGTGCTGCAGGTCAACGCTCTTGAAGCCTTCTGCATCGACGTGCAGGGCATAATGGCCGGGCACCAGGTTCTGAAATTGGAAGAGGCCGGAGGCGCTGGACCTGGTCGTGCTGTCGACGGAGGTGTCTGTATTTGTGACCCTCACGGTTGCATTGGGCACCGCGGCGCCAGAGCTGTCGTGGACGGTGCCCACAATCAGTCCCTGTGTGGACTGGGCCATAAGTGACGGCGCATGCAATGCGGCGATGCCGAGGCCGGCAGCAAACCAGCCTGCCTGTCGATAGATCCGTATCAAGATGTCCTCCTGGAAGTGCAGTACGTGACCGCTCGCTAAGGCAAGCTGTTGATTTCTGGCTAAACTTAGCGGAAAGTAACGGGCCTGTAAGAATGGGCAAAGAACGGTGTGTGAGAAGACGATGAATCCATCGCAATGGTGCAGGCAGCCTCCTTGCGCGGCATGGTTCCTGTCGTAGGCTCGATGAACGTATGAGACCTCGCACACTTGCTTTCGCTCTCGCGGCCGCGGCCCTCTGTTTTGCATCGTTCAGTCACCCGGTCTGCGCGCAGGCACCAGCCAGAAATGTCGTGCTGGTGATGACGGACGGCTTCCGCTGGCAGGAGATGTTTCGCGGCGCGGATGAGTCCCTGCTGACGCCCGCGAACTATTACGACAACCGCAGCGTGGATGATCTGAGAAAGGAGTTTCTGGCGCCCACTCCCGAGAAGCGGCGCGCACTGCTGATGCCGTTCGTCTGGGGCACGCTTGTTCCGGAGGGCGAGCTCTATGGCGACCGTGACGCGGGCTCGGAGGCATCGGTCACGAACGGCTTCAACTTCTCCTACCCTGGCTACTCGGAGACGCTCACCGGGCATGCGGATCCGCGCATCGATTCGAATGACAACAAGCCCAACCCGAACGTGACGGTGCTCGAGTGGCTGAACAAGCAGCCGGGACTCGAGCATGGCAGCGCTGCGTTTGGCGCGTGGGCAGTGATCAACGGGATCGTCAACAAGGATCGCTGCGGCTTCCCGGTCAACGCGGGATACGATCCGTTTGTGATCTCACCGATGACACCAGAGCTTGCTCTCATCAACGAGTGGAAGGCCGACTCGCCGCGCATCTGGGACGAGGAGCCATTCGACGCACCCGAGTTCGATACTGCGATGCAGTACGTAGAGGCGAAGCACCCGCGTGTGCTCTTCGTCTCGCTTGGCGAGACGGATGATTGGGCACATGCCGGCAACTACGGCGAGTACCTGCTCTCCGCACATCGCGCGGACGCGTACCTGGCGCGGCTGTGGGATGCGCTTCAGGCAATGCCGGAGTATCGCGGGACGACCACGCTGATCTTCACCACCGACCATGGCCGTGGCGCGATGGAAGCGGACAGCTGGAAATCGCATGGACAGAAGTGGCCCGATTCGAAGTACATGTTCATCGGCATGATGGGCGCGGGCGTGCCTCACGACGGGCTGCGCCGCAACATCGCGCCGGTGACGCAGAGCCAGATCGCTGCGACCATGGCACGGCTGCTCGGCCGTGACTGGAATGCTGCGGAGCCACGAGCCGCGCAGCCGCTGCCGCTTGCGAAGTAGGCGCTCCGTGTGACCGGGGTACCGGGACGCGCTCGTGGCGCTGCAACGGCGGACTAGAATCGTTGTGTGAAGACGAGCTTTTTCGATCTGTTCAAGGCCGGCATCGGGCCATCCAGTTCCCACACCATGGGCCCGATGCGCGCAGCCCGCGCGTTTGTTATCGAGCTTCGCGAGCGAGCACTGCTCGTGGAGACGCGGCGTGTTGTTGCCGAGCTCTATGGCTCGCTCGCGCTCACGGGCAAGGGCCACGGCACAGATCGCGCGGTGCTGCTTGGGCTGCTTGGGGAAGAAGCCGCGACGACCGACCCCGATCTCGTTGAAGACAAGCTTGCGACGATCCGGTCCACTGGACGCCTCGCCGTGCTGGGACGTCACCCTGTTGCTTTCTGCGAAGAGACGGACCTGCTCTTCCATCGCGACACGATGCTGCCTCCCGGCGCGCGGACCGAGCACCCGAACGGGCTGCGCTTCCGCGCGCTCGATGCGGCGGGCTTTGTGGTTCTCGAGAGTGTGTACTTCTCTATCGGCGGCGGCTTCATCGTCTCGGACGGAGAAGACCTGGACGCTCGCCCGATGATGACGACCGAGACGCTGCCTTTTCCATTCGCGAGTGCAGCAGAGCTCCTCGAGATGGCCGAGGCGGAACGGATCACGATCGCGGAGTTGATGTTTCGCAACGAGTGCTCGCTGCGAGCGCCGGAGGATGTTCGTGCCGGCGTGCTTGCAACCTGGGCGACGATGCGCGCGTGCATGGATCACGGCATGGTGACCGGAGGCATTCTGCCGGGCGGCCTCAACGTTCGTCGGCGGGCGCAACGGCTGGCAGAGCGGCTGGACACACGGCTTGCGGAGGGCGAGATTGCTGACCCGCTTGCGCCGCTCGACTGGGTGACGGTGTTTGCCATGGCGGTGAATGAAGAGAACGCGGCCGGTGGGCGCGTCGTGACCGCGCCCACGAATGGGGCAGCGGGCGTGGTGCCGGCGGTCGCGCGCTACTACCTCGACTTCGTCCCCGGCGCAGACGAAGACGGCCTGGTGCGCTACTTCCTCACGGCTGCAGCGATCGGTGTTCTCTACAAGGAGAATGCCTCGATCAGCGGAGCCGAAGTCGGTTGCCAGGGTGAAGTCGGCGTGGCGTGTTCGATGGCCGCGGGTGGCCTCGCAGCAGCGATGGGCGGCACGAACAACCAGGTGGAGCATGCAGCCGAGATCGGCATGGAGCATAACCTCGGCATGACGTGTGATCCGATTGGTGGGCTTGTGCAAATTCCCTGCATTGAGCGCAACGCGATGGGCGCGGTGAAGGCCGTGCAGGCATGCCGCATCTCGATGCACGAAGGCGATGGACACAAGGTGTCGCTCGACCAGGTGATCCGCACGATGTATCTGACAGGACTCGACATGCAGTCGCGCTACAAGGAGACGTCGCTTGCCGGACTCGCGTTGAACATCATCGAGTGCTGAGCAGTTCTCGAACCGGCGCGCCGAATTTCTGACGCGTTGTGCACAGTTCGTTTTCGCGCACTCTCTTTTTTTCTTGACAGTGTTTTTTGCTCTCTCTATATCTTGCGTTAACTGCAGTGCACGCTGCGGGAACAGGGAGAATAGCAACGATGGCAGCTACGTCAAAGAAGGCCGATGCAAAGAAGCCCGCGACGAAAAAGGCCGCGGACAAGAAGGCAGCGCCAAAGAAGAAGTAGTGCAAGGCAAAGCACCACAGGCAACACGAAGGGGACGCTCACTGGGCGTCCCTTTCGTGCGTTCAGGCCTGCGAGAATAACGGGATGGCACGTCGACGTTGGATCGCAGATGAGTGGCAGGAGAACACAGCGGCGCTTACAGGCGCGCAGGCCAGGCATCTCGCGCGCGTGTTGCGCGCAGAGCCGGGCATGCGCTGTGACGTGGTGGCAGGCAACGAGGTGTGGGCTGCGAGCGTGACTGCTGTCGCCGATGAGCGAGTGGAGTTCGCGCTCGAGCAACAGCTACCCTCTGAGCGCTCACTCGGCCTCGTGCTTCTGCTGGCTGTGTTCAAGTTCGACCGGCTGGAATGGGCGATCGAGAAGGCGACCGAGCTTGGCGTGCGCGAGGTACTACCTGTGATCGCGCAGCGTACTGAGAAGCATCTCGCGCAAGCCGCGACGGCGCGTGTGGAGCGCTGGCGCCGGATCGCGCATGAAGCCGCGAAGCAATCACGCCGGTCAGACATGCTGCACATTGCTGACCCCGTCGCGCTTCGGGTGGCGGTGAGTGCGGACCGGCCTGAGCGTAAGTTGCTGCTCGCCGAGAGCGAACGGATGTTGTTGTTGCGCGATGCCCTGAGCGAGGACGAGACAGACGGTGTTGCGCTCGCGATCGGTCCCGAAGGCGGATGGACCGAGGCGGAGACGCAGCTGTTCGCAACGAACAACTGGACCGCGGTGAGTCTCGGGCCACGTATCCTCCGCGCCGAGACAGCAGCGATCGCCGCCGCAGCGATCGCTGCTTCCCTGCTGGGTCACTAAGCCACGGCAACGGCAAAAGAGAACGGCGCGACCCGGAGGCCGCGCCGCTTCGAGGCAACAGTGCCGGCTACGAGAGGATTTCTTTCAGCTTCGAGAAGAGCGAGCGCGAGGTCGGCGCATTCTCAATCGCCACGGTTTCGCCGAGCTGCCGCAGGAGTTCCTTCTGGTCGCGCGTGAGCTTCTTCGGAGTCTGTACCGCGACCTCGACGATCAGGTCGCCGCGCCCGTGCTCGTTGAGGTACGGCACACCCTTGCCACGCATGCGGAACTCCTTGCCGCTCTGCGTACCTTCGGGGATCTTCATCCGCGTGTCCCCCTCAAGGGTCGGGATGTTGATCTCATCGCCGAGCGCAGCCTGCGTGAAGGAGATAGGCACGACGCAGTGCACATCGTTGCCGTCGCGCTCGAAGAACGGGTGCGGCTTGACGGTGAGCACGATGTAGAGGTCGCCCGCAGGTCCGCCGTAGCGACCGGCATCGCCGCCGCCCTGGTAGCGGATGCGTGTGCCCTCCTCGACGCCGGCGGGGATGGACACGCGCACCGTGTGGGTCTTCTCGGTGCGGCCATCGCCGTGGCAGGTGGGGCATGGGTCGGTGATCACCTGGCCGGTGCCGTTGCACGCGGTGCAGGTACGTGCAACGGAGAAGAAACCCTGCTGGAAGCGAACCTGTCCACGCCCAGCGCACTGGCGGCAGGTCGCTGGACCTTTGTTCGAGCGGGTGCCTAACCCGTCGCAGCTGTCGCAGGGCTCGGCACGTTTCACCGAGACTTCCACTTCCTTGCCGAAGATGGCCTCGGTGAAGTCGATCGTCTGGTCGAAGCGCAGATCGCGACCACGCTGTGCGCGCGAACCACGGCCAGAGCGTCCGCCACCCTGCGCGCCGAACATCTCACCGAAGATATCGCCGAAAATGTCGCCAAGATCCTGTGCATTCGCAAAGGGATTGCCGGCAGCGCCGGGACCACCGGCGCCGACGCCGGCATGACCGTAACGATCGTAGGCAGCGCGCTTGTCCGGGT
Source organism: Acidobacteriaceae bacterium (assembly GCA_965199135.1). Classification (GTDB taxonomy): domain Bacteria; phylum Acidobacteriota; class Terriglobia; order Terriglobales; family Acidobacteriaceae; genus EB88. The sequence goes on from OZ240685.1 coordinate 317,447, forward strand.
CGCTCAGCACCTGGTACGCCTCGGAGCACTCCTTGAAGCGCTCTTCGGCAGCGGCATCGCCCGGGTTGCGATCGGGATGATATTGCATCGCCAGCTTGCGGTAGGCGGTCTTCAGCTCACCGTCGCTGGCAGTTCGGGAAACGCTGAGGACTTCGTAGTAGTCAGTTTTAGTCACGGCGGGAATGGTTTATGCCTGCTTCTGCTGCGGATTGCTGACGACGCGTACCAGAGCCGGCCGCAGCAGCCGCTCACGGATCCTGTAACCGCGACGCACTTCGTCGAATACCTGCCCGTCAGGGAGCTCTGGGGCTTCCACATTGCCGAGCGCTTCATGAAATCTTGGGTCGAACTGCGTTCCTGTGGTCTCGACGGGAACGACGTTGAGGCCGCGCAGCGCCTCTTCCATCTGCTTTGCGATCAGCTCCACGCCGGCACGCAGCTGCTCCGCGGTGCCATTGGCCTTGAGCGCGAGCTGAAAGTTGTCGAGTACCGGGATGAACTGCTCGACCGCATTGCCGGTCGCGTAGTCGCGAAACTCGGCACGTTCCTTGTCGGCGCGCCGGCGGGCATTCTCAAACTCTGCCTGCAGCCGGGCGAGGCGGTCGATGAGATTGTCTCGCTCGATGCGCAGCTGTTCGGTCTCCGCGTCCGCTGCCTCGGAGGGCGAGATGGGACCGGCGGTACGCTCGGTTCCCTCGGCTCCCGTGGTGAGGTCGTCAGCGGGATCGCTGACGGGATCGGTGTTCTGGATGGCTTCCAACAATTCTTCGGATGTCTCGGGTCGTGTCTGGCTCATCGGTTCCTCTGGTGCCCCCGCGTTGCCACGGAGCCGGTCGATCTGTTCACGAATACGGTCCTGCAAGGTGGGGCGCATGCCCCTATTTTCCCATGGACGGGCGCCCGTCCAGGGACAGCCTGCTGCGCTACGATGGCGGCAGCTGAAGGATCCGGTCCGAGAGCTGCGCGATAAACCCTACGGCATCAATGGTCTTGCCGTACTCCACCCTGGTGGGTGCAATCACGGCCAACGTCCCGGAATGGTTTTCGCCCAGGCGCGTCGGTGCCGCAATCAGGACAAAGTTGCTCATCTCCGGCAGCTCGGGCAGATCCGCCTCCAGGCCGACCACTACCCGCACCGTCTGCTGATGCGCATCCACATACGCCCGGAGCAAGGTCACCAGGCGCTGCTTTTCCTCGAGCGCCGCGAGCATCTGCCGCAGCATGGTGCGGTCCATCTCGGAGGAGAGCAGGTTCCCGACGCCGCCGATGAAGATCGTATTGTCGCCGCCTGTGTTCTGCAGCGCGCCACCCTCGCAGAGTTCCTCGACGGAACGCAGGAGCTTCGCGTACGCGCTCTGCTCCACCGCCAGACGTGAGTCAAGCTCCGCACGGATCCGGTCAACCGACCAGCCACGGAAGTTCTCGTTCAGAAAGCGGGCGCTCGCGTCGAGTTCCACCGGGTCGATCTCGCGCGGAAGCTGCAGCACGCGGTCGAGCACGACGCCGGAGGTAGTGACGAGCACTGCGAGCACCCGGCCAGCACCCAGCCGCGAGAAGTGGATGTGCTCGAGCGCGTGACTCTGGCTGGCGGCGAGCAGGGCGATCCCCAGGCCGGAGGAAACCGAGGCCAGCACCTGCGACGTGCGTTCCAGAAACTGCTGCGCCGAGGAGACCCCGATGAAGTTCTCTTCGATTTCTGCGCGGCGCTCGGTCGAAAGCTGGGCCCCGGGAGTGTTTGCCAGCTGCTCCACGTAAAAGCGAAATGCCAGCGGCGTCGGAATTCGCCCGGCGGAGCTATGCATCTTGTCGAGCAGTCCAGCATCGCCCAGGGTGGCCATGACGTTGCGGATCGTCGCCGCACTCATGCCGTCTTTATGCAGGAAGATCCGGGCAAGCGTCTGCGAGGCGACTGGCTCGCCGGTGACGATGTAGGCCTCGATGATCGCCATGAGTACAAGGCGTTCCCGCGGACTGATGCGGAGCGAAGCATTCATAAGCTGCAGGGTCCCGGACTCTCTCCACGGGATACAACGCCGGGTACCAATGGATGATTCTCTCTAGATGCCGCCCAGGGGTCAAGGATGCTGCGCGCTTTGACGCAACCAAAGTTTCCCGCTTACCGCCCCCTGGCTTCTAAGTTCGCATCCCGCACGCGTGGCAGACCCCAGCCTGCAACCAGGAGCAGCAGGATGTAGCCTGCCTGCATCGTCCACCGGACCGGCACGCCCGGCATGTGGAGACCATGGATCGTTTGCCCCGCGGCATAGATGTTGGCCGGGAAGATCGCGACCATATACGCCACCAGGGCGACCGACGCGGTTCGGCGAGTAGCCGGCACAAACAGGCCCAAGGCGCCAAGCAGCTCCGGAATGCCGGTAATCACGATCAGCGCGGCGGACTGCGGCAGCGGTGGGGGCAGGATGGAAGCGAAGATCCCCGGCCGCAGGAGGTGGACCATGCCAGAGGCGACCAGTGGAGCGGCGGCCACGACTCGCGCCGTCAGGCCGGCTCCTGGTGAGAGCGGGCGGAAGCGGCGTGTCAGAAAAAACCCGGCAGCGACGGCCGAGAGACCCAGCAGCGGCACCACGTAACGCGCTTCAATCGTCAATCGGAAAACCTCACGCGGAGAACGCCTGCTAGGGCAGCCTGGATGTGCTCGTCGCTGCAATGGGCCCAGGCGCGGGCACCGGTGGCAGGTCGTAGATCTCGATCGCTCCCTTGCGAAGCACGGCGAAGCGATTGCCATCGGGAGACAGCGCGAAGTTCTCCCCGGCCGTGAGCACCGGGACCGCGTCGACCACGGCGTCCATCTTGCCGGTATGCACATCGAAGACGCCTACCGGCTGCCCAACAATCGAGCTCTCGTCGATCGGATCGAGCTCGGACAGGCTGTGGTTGACCTCGATCGAGCCATAAGCAAAGCGGTTTCCCGCTCCGCTGTAGGCAAAGGTGCCCCAGGCGAAGCGTGACTGCCAGATCTGCTGCCAGAGCTTGTGGCCCTCGAGGTCAAAGGCGTCGATCTGCCCATCCGCCGAAAGAGGCAGGCAGCTTCGGGTCAGGAAGACATGCTCGCTGAGCGAGGCGACGGTGGGCTGGCAGGTGCTGGCTACGGAAGCAACAACATGCGGCTCCCCTTCAAATGGCTTCAGGATTACGTTCCACTGCTTGCCCTTGCCCTGGTTGACTCCGAGGTAGCCGCCTTCGACCATCGGCAGCACCACGGCGTGCCCAAGTTCCCCGCCGCGCGTAGCCGTCTTCTTCTCCGTGTCAATCACCAGGATGCGGTAGCGCATTTCCTTGCTCGTGAACTTCGGTGCGTCGTCGCCGAGTGTGGGGGCCCCGGAGGGCCGGCCGTCTCCCTCCTCTTCGCTCTTGACCGGATGCGCGTACTGGGCGACGAGCGTGCCTGCGTCGGGCGAGAGTTGCACCGATGCGAGCGCACCCTCAGGGTGCAGGTACTCCTTGAGCACCAGCGTGCTGTCGCCCTCCAGGAGCGTGTTTCGCTGGCGAACAAGGAAGTGGCCGCCCTGCAACATCCAGAGGTAGCGTTCGCGGTCGTGCAGGCGCCACGTCCCTTCAGCGGTGACCTTGCCTTCCGGGACGCTGAGCACGACTGCCCGGATGGTCTGGTCCTGATCATCTTTCGGGTCCTCCGGCTCGCGGCGCATCAGCAGCGCCACATGGAAGGTGAAGAGAAGATGGGTGCTGTCGAGGAAATCGAGGGTTGCGGCCGGGACGCGATAGGGCATAAAGAACCGGGACGGGGGCACAAAACCGAGAGACTCGACCGGAATGCGCGCGGTCGCCGCTGCAGGCACGTCCGTGGTCTTCGGCGTGGTTGCCGTGGCAGCTGTGGCCAGCAGAGCCGCGGCGACGACGCCCCCAAGCAGGCGGCGGCCGAGCTTTGCACCACGATCGAAATGGCGGGGCACCATGCCTGCTATTGTGCAACAGTGCGCGGCTAGGTGAACATTCTGCCGAGGGGCTGCCGATTGATGCAATCGATGGAAAGCAGAGGCCGCCTCCTGGTATCGCCCTGCCCTGCTTACTCTTTTCAGAACCGAGACCCCGACCGCGATGAATCATCCTGCCTTTCCGCGAAGCGCCCCGCTGCAGCACCCCCGGCGTCGCTCCCGCGCAGCCCTGTCCCTCTCTCCGCTGCTGCTGCTGGGTGCCTGGATCGGCCCCGCAACACTGCTGGCCCAGTCAAGCGCCCCCGTGCCGGCGCTCGCCCCAAGCACCCCCGCGCTCCATGCCTTTGATCCCGCGCTCCGCGACACGACGGTCGATCCCTGCACGGACTTTTACCAGTACAGCTGCGGCGGCTGGCTGAAGCAGAACCCGATCCCGGCGGACCGCTCTGCTTACGGGCGCGACACCGAGGCCGAAGACACGGACGAGCGCGTGCTGCGCGCGATCCTGGAGAAGGCAGCTGCGGGTGGGCCGGACCGCACCGCCAACGAACAGAAGATTGGCGACGCCTATGCCGCCTGCATGGACACCGAAGCGATCAATGCCGCAGGGGTTCGGCCGCTCTCGGCCGAGTTACAGCAGATCGACGCGCTTACGAAGAAGACCGAACTGCCGGCGCTGCTGGCCAGCCTGCACCGTGAGGGCGTGACCGGCTTCTTCTCCTTCGGGTCGGAGCAGGATTACCGCGACGCCACGCAGGAGATCGCTGCGGTCACACAGCCGCGGCTGGGGCTGCCGGAGAAGGGCTACTACGACCGCACCGACGCGAAGACCGCCGAGGTGCGGACGCAGTATGTCGCCCACCTGCGACGCAGCTTTATGTTGCTGGGTGAAGACGACAAACAGGCCTCACTCGATGCGAACACGGTTCTGCGGCTCGAGACGGCGATGGCCGCCGCCTCTCTCTCGCAGGTCGAGATGCGCGACCCGACGCTGCTCTACCACCGGACGCCCCTGGTGCAGTTTGAGGCAAACTCGCCCGAGCTGCAGTTCTCGTCATACCTGAAGGATGTGGGCGCGGGGGACGTGCAGTCGCTCAACGTTGCCGAGCCGTTGTATTTTCTTTCGCTGCACGAGGTGCTTGAAAGCGCCAGTCTCGCGGACCTGAAGACGTACCTGCGCTGGAGCGTGCTGCGATCTATCCCGGGCACGGCCCTGCCGCAGCCACTCGACGATGAAAACTTCGCATTCTATGGCAAGGTGCTCTCCGGCACGCCGCAGCAACAGCCACGATGGAAGCGTTGCGCGCAGGCGGTGGATCGCGAGGTTGGCGAGGCGCTCGGCGAAGTGTATGTGGCGCAGCGCTTCTCACCGGAGGACAAGGCGCGTACGGAGGAGCTGACGCGTGCGATCGAGTCCGCGGCGGATGCGGATATCGACAAGCTCGACTGGATGAGCCCTGCGACAAAGACCGAAGCGAAGCACAAGCTGCGCCTGGTCGCAAATAACATCGGCTATCCGGCAAAGTGGCGGGATTACTCGACGCTCACGATCAGCAGGACGGATGCATTCGGGAACGCGGAGCGGGCTGCTGCGTTTGAGACCACGCGCGACACGCGCAAGATCGGCAAGCCGGTCGACCGCGGCGAGTGGGACATGACGCCGCCGACCGTGAATGCGTACTACAACCCGCAGATGAACAGCATCAACTTTCCCGCGGGCATTCTGCAGCCGCCCTACTTCGACCCGACCCAGGATGATGCGGTGAACTATGGCTCGGCGGGTGCCGTGATCGGACACGAGCTGACGCATGGCTTCGATGACGAAGGGCGGCAGTTCGACGGGCAGGGCAACCTGCGCGACTGGTGGCGCAAGGACGATGCAAAGCAGTTCAACGATCGCGCTGCGTGCGTGGCGGATGAGTACAGCGGATTTGTCGCAGTGCATGACACGATTGGCGCCGATGTTCACGTCAATGGCAAGCTGACACTCGGTGAGGACCTCGCGGACTTAGCGGGACTGCGGCTGGCGTTTCTCGCCTACCAGGCCAAGGCGAAGTCCGCGGGAGTCGACCTGAAGGCACCGGGCGATGCTGCCTACGGCGGGCTCACGCCGATGCAACAGTTCTTTACCGCCTACGGGCAGAGCTGGTGTGAGAGCACGCGGCCGGAGAGTGCGCGCCAGCGCGCCAACGTCGACCCGCATGCGCCGGAGAAGTATCGCGTAAATGGCGTGGTCGAGAATATGCCGGCATTCGCCGAGGCCTTCGAGTGCAAGCCGGGAGCGGCAATGGTCGCAAGCAAGCGGTGCGTGATCTGGTAGCAGAAGCAAGATGCACCGTGTGTGGTGCGCTTGAGAAGCAGAAGCAGGGCTGCTCCTGCTCTGCTTCTGCTCTGCTCCTGCTCTGCTCCTGCTCTGCTCCTTGAGCCTCGAGACATCGAAATACAGCGTGCACTATCTGGAGAGACGTTGCCCGCAAACGTTTGCCACGCACAAGCAGTCAGGGCTGCGCGGGAGCATCCACAAAGTACGCGCTGCGCGCTTTCAGCTCCAGCCCGGGCCGGTCTTTCAGCCTGAGGTCGAGTGCATGCAAGCCAGGCGCGGGGTCCTGCGGGCGGAAGCTCAGGACGTAGTGGTTCGGCACATCGTTGGCGATGGTGACGAGTTGTTTGCGCAGGGTCTTCGCATTCTTGAAGGAGAAGTACTCACCGCCGGTGAGTTGTGCGACCGACTCGGGCACGTTGCGCTTTATGCCGTCTTCTGCGGCCAGGAATGCTATCTTCGCGATGCGTATCGGTGGGAAGAGATCGCCTGCACAGTCGAGTGCCTGCACGCTGCGCCTGCCATGGGCGTCGGGATCCGCGCCGGGTTCACGGCTCATACAGCCGCCCTTCGCATAGGCCTGGTCGGAGTAGGGCGTTCCACCCGGACGGGGCACCTTGCTCACCTCGTGCCTGAGCGCCCCCTTCGCGCTTGAGAAAGCAAAGGTGTAGATCGCGGTGTTGGTGTTATCGACGGCGCGAAGCGCTTCGTCGAGCGTGGTTTCGCTACCGGAGTCGATGGTCTCGCTGAACAGGACGATGGCTCGCCGGTACGAGGGCGGCTCCTTGCGCAGCAGGTCGATGCTGTAGGTGAGCGCATCGAGGATGGCAGCTCCGTCATCGCCGCCCTGCAGCGCACCGACCGCTGCTGCGGCTAGGTCGGTGTCCGGCGTGAACGGCTGGGCCAGCGTCGGATGGCTGTCGAAGCTCACCACTGCGACGTGATGCGGAACCGCTCCGATGATTCCAGTGAGGACGCCGGAGAGGCCGCTGTAGTCACCCAGATGGGAGCGGCCGAGGCCGCCGGTTTCGACCACAATTGCAAGAGCCAGGGGCTGCGAGTCAGTGTCGTCTTCAAGCCGAAGCGGCTGCGCCACGCCGTTGTCAGTAAGGACAAAGTCGTTGCTGGTAAGCGAGAAAACCAGTTCTCCAGACCTGGTCTTGACCAGTGCAGGCACGAGCACCAGGTTCGAGCGAACCGTAAGTGTCGTCGGGGGTGAAGTTTCCTGCGCGTGGAGCCTCGCGGCACCAAGCCCGGGAACACTCGCCAGGGCAAGGATGGCCGTGAGCCTGCTCAGCAGGCAGGGGAGCCAAAGCACTCTCCCGGCTGTTCCTCCACGCCATTTCATGAAGGGCCTTTCGATCGAGGCTGACCTTGCGCGAGAGTGTTTTGGAGTGCTGATGCGCAGCGACTGCCTCCGGTGCGGAGAGACTACCACGGTGCGGAGATCGCGGGACTGCGGCTAGTAACGGCGATAGGGCAGAAACTTTCCCGACAGGGTCAGCTTGACGCGGTCTCCCTTGGGATCAGCTTCGCGCTCAAGATCGACATGAAAGTCGATGGCACTCATGATGCCGTCGCCAAACTCTTCCTCGATGAGCGCTTTCCAGGTGGTGCCGTAGACCTGCAGCAGTTCATAGAAGCGGTAGATCAGAGGGTCCGTTGGTGGCAGCGACGCGAGCGAGCCGCGCATCGGCGGTCGTGTGAGGAGGTCGCGCTCCTCCGGGGTAAGGCTGAACAAGCCTGCGGCCTTGCTTGCTTCCTCGGGCGTGAGTGTCATCTGCCCAAGCAGTGCAGCCGCGATCAGGACGGGCGAGCCGGTGCTGATCTCTTCTGCAATCTGCTTCCAGGTCAATCCGCGCTCCGCCTTGACCTGCTCTACTTTTTCAGTGATTGCCGCGCGCGTCGCTGCTGTCATACCTGCTCCCCTGTTCTTCAGAAATTCAACGTAGCATGAGCCGTCATGCGAGAGTAGAAGTTGATGTCGACGATACAAACCCCGCCAGCCCTGGCAACGGCGCGAAGCTACACCGCGCTCGGATACCTGGCCTGTGCCGGCGCGGGCGCCCTGTGGAGCACCGGCTTTCTGTTCGGCAAGATCGCGCTCGGCTCCATGAACTCAAGCCACATGGTGCTCTATCGCTTCCTGTTTGCCTGCGTTGCGCTGCTGCCGATTGTGCGCTGGCCACGCTTCTCCGGAAAGGAGTGGGCGCAGCTGCTGACAGCGTCCCTGCTCGGCGTTCCAGTGCAGTTCCTGACGCAGTTTTACGGGCTTTCGCTGACAACGGTGTCGCATGCGGCTCTGATGGTCGGCACTATGCCGGGGATCCTTGCGCTGGGCGCCACGCTCTTTGCGGGCGAGCGGCTTCCCTGGGCAGGCTGGCTCGCGCTTGCTGGCTCAAGCGTGGGCGTGGGGCTGATTGTGCTGAGCGGCAAGGGGAGTGGCAGCGCCGGGGGGCCAACGCTGCGCGGCGACCTGCTGATCCTTGTGTCGCTTGCGATCTCCCTGGGGTGGCTGTTACTCAACAAGTCCCTGGTGCAGCGGCACTCGGCGCTGCAGGTGACAGCCTGGGGTCTGCTTACGGGCACGGCAATGCTCGCTGCCTGGGTGCTGCTGGTCGACGGGGCCCCACCGGTCCATGGCGTCAGTCGCGGCGCCTGGGGTTCCCTGCTTGCAAGCGGGGTGCTGTGCACTGCGACAACCAGCGTGCTCTGGAACTGGGGCATGCGCCATGTGCCTGCCTCACGGGCGGGGGTCTTTCTGAATATCGAGCCGGCACTTGGTTCGGCACTGGGAGTCTGGCTGCTTGGCGACCGGCTGGGTCCGCTGGCCTGGGCAGGCGGCGCACTCATTCTCGTCGCCGCCGTTGTGCTCACGAGCACCGGGCAGACCGAAACACCAGGAACTCTTCTCGAGTAGCGCGACACACGTCCTTTGAAACGTACCTTTGATACCGTGAATCGATGCGATCCCATCGATGGGCCGTAACGATCCTCCTCTGCGCTGCCGGCGGACTCGCCGCCATCTGGGCGTTCTGGCGCTCGGCGCCACAGACCAACACAACGCTCCAGCACTTCGATGTGATCCTTGTCCTCGGCACCCCTTCAGAACTTGATGGAAGCATCTCCGACGGGCAGCGCGAGCGCGTACTGGAGGGGATCCGCGAGTGGAAGCGTGGCAGGGCGCCGCGCCTGATTATGAGCGGTGGCGCCGCCCATAACCAATGGGCCGAAGCACACACGATGGCCTTGTTTGCCGAGCAGCAAGGGGTGCCGGCTGAGGATGTTCTCGAAGAAGGCCGGTCGATGAACACCATCCAGAACGTCTACTACACGGACGAGATCATGCAGGCGCATGGCTGGCATTCCGCTGATGTTGTAAGCGAATGGAGCCATCTGCCCCGCGCCGCACTGATCCTGTCGCATCACCGGCTTCTATGGCGCACCGATGCTGCGCCGTGGCCCCGGAGCTTCAGCGCCTATGAGCGCGTTCGCCGGGAGTGGCGCGAGGCGGTGTACTACGCGTACCTGCGGATTCACGGGCTGCCCCGCTCGCGCTTTGTGGATCACCCTCTCGACACCTCGGCTGCGCAGAATACCGCCCGGCTGCGCAGCTCACTGAAGTAAGTGCCGCTCCCGGCGGACTTGCCCGGGGTTCGACACAGGGTCGCGAACAACAAGCGGTTTCGAGAACCGTGCGAGCACCTCTCGATTGAAGAGGTCGCGCGGGGACTCCGCGGTACCTTGCCAGCCGGGTAGAGCGCACCCGCATGTCGATCTTCCTGCCTGCAGGGGCAGCCGCGCGGCTTCCATCAGGTCAATGCGAATTCTCACGTGCTTCGCGGCATCATTCACTGCCGTCGGATCATCAGCATCTAGCGTTTCATGGACACCTCCTTCGATACACTGCCCCGCGAAGATACCTCGACCATCGGCATTCCCAAGTCTGCCGTCGTGCCGCTAATCGTCCTGGTCTCCGTTAGCCTTGCCTCGCTCACTGCGGTCATCATCATCCTTAGCCGCGATCGCTGATACGAGGAGTGGCTGCTCCCTGTTGAGCGGTCACTCCTCTGCAGAAGGCCGGCTGCTCGCATTCGGGGCCGGCACTCTGCTACAGTTCCTGCCCATGCGGATCCCCTTTGCTTCCCTCGCGATGAAAACCATGGGCTGTGCCTTGTTGCTCGCAGCATCCTCTGTTGTGGCGCAAACCCCCCAGGTTCCCGATTGGGCACTGCCCGGCTCGGCGACTCACAAGCAGGTGCCGCCTCCTGCTGACTTCCATCGCGCGAGCCGGAACTTTGACACACCGATCGGCATCTTCACAGGCCAGTCCGATATCGGGGCGGCCGTTGTGCCGGGGAGCGCGTCCTACGACGCAGCCGCGAAGCAATATCGCATCACGTCCGCCGGATACAACATCTGGTACTCCCGCGATGAGTTTCGCTATCTCTGGAAGAAAACTTCAGGCGATGTTTCGCTGGCAGCGGACGTATCTTTCCCGGATGAGAAAGGCTACGGCGATCGCAAGGCTGTGCTCGTGGTTCGGCAGAACCTCGAGGACGACTCGCAGGAAGCCATGGCAGGCGAGCATGGTACCGGCATGATTCATCTTGCCGAGAGGCCGGAGAAGGGCTCGGGCTTTGAAGACATGGAGTACCGCTTCTCCGGCATTGCAGACCCGGGCGGCCCGAACCTGCCTGTCATGGCCAGGCGAGTCGGGATCGAAAAGCGCGGCGACGCCGTGACGCTGTTCATCAGCCTGCGGGGGGAGCCGATGCATGCCTTCGGTCCGCCGATGACGATCCATCTCCGTGGTCCGTACTACGTTGGGATCGGCTTCTGCTCGCACCAGCCCGCAACCGCCGACACGGCAGTGCTTTCAGACGTGGTGCTCGCGACCGGGTCCACGCCGATCCGCTGAACCCGCATTCAGCGGGAAGGACGGTGGTGCGCACGGTACACGTAGTGCCCGATCAGCCATCCGGCGGCCGCGCCTACGATCACGTCGGTAGGAAAATGCTGCTGCCCAAGCACGCGGGTGAGGCTGGTCCCGGTCGCCAGGGTGTACGCGCCAAACTGCACCCAGTGTGAGGGGTACTCCTCTGCAAGGACCGAGGCTGAGGTCCAGGCGAGCAGGCTGTGCGAAGACGGAAACGATGAGTCGGGGCCGGCACTCGACTGGAAGAAGAGGCCGTGAGCGTGGTCGAGCGCGGGACGCTCGCGCCAGAAGACCAGCTTGGTGGCCTGCTCGACAACCAGGCCGTCGAGCAGCGCTTCGCCGCCGAGGATGCCCCGCTCGCGTGCGTCGGTGTTGCCCGTCCACTGGCCATCTGCGATCAGGGCAAGCGGCGCAGCGATGAAGCCGCCGATCAGGGCGTTGGAGGCTGTGACGTTCGCGTTGTTGAAGCTCGCCTCATGCGTGACGATCGAGCCCATAACATGGTGGTCGGTCGCAATGGTGAAGCCCGTGACGATGGCCACGGGCGCGAGCCATTTCAGATCACCAACGTGAAGATGCGCAGGACTGGTCCAGATGGCTTGCTGGTCGCCGAGAAAGGCTCGCGGAACGCCGCGCAGGGTGGCCTCTTCAGTAGCCTGCGACGGAGGGGCATCGGGAAGCGAGGCGGAAGGTGAGTCAAGCGAAGCAGCAAGCAGGAGAGCGGCAAGATACATTTCTTCTGATTATCGGTTGCAGCCGCATCGCTGGAGCGAACGATGAACACGATGTCATGCACAGGCCGATTGGTCGCAGCCGAACTCACTTGATCGGGCCGTGAGGAGAAGCTTCGGGAAGCCTATGCGCGCGTCAGATCGAGCACTAATCGCTCAAGCACCAGCTTCTTATCGACGGGGCTGGAGCGGACTTCCATGTCGGCGCGGGCGACAGCCTGGATCGCGGCCATCAACTCACTTTGCGTCTTGTAGCGACGGGCCTGCTTGATCACGTCATCCGCAGCAAAGGGGGGCAGGCGGAAACCCTGCCAGAGTGCGCCCCAGATCGCTCGGCTATCGCGCACATTCTTCTCCAGGATCACGAGCATCTGCCGAAAGGTACGGGCCAGCATATAGAGGTGGCCGATAGCCGCGTCCTCGCCACCGTCGCTGGCATTGAGCAATCCCTCGAGCAAGAAAAGAGCGCGACGCCGATCCTTGCGCGAGATCGCATCGGTCAACTCGTACAGCGAGCGCTGCTTTGCGCCAAGCACCATCGTCTCAACGTCTGCAAGCGTGATGTCGGAGCGCCCCGTGGTGTAGAGCAGCAGCTTCTCCCACTCGTTGCCGATCAGCAACATGTCGGCTCCCAGGGCGTCGGCCAGTTCACGCGCGGCGTCGGGGGCGAGCTGCTTTTCTTCGCGCTGTGCTTCGCTGTTGAGCCACTTCACTGCGTCCTGTTCGTCGGCGCGCGCAAGCTCCACCACACCGCACCACTCGCCAAGTGTTTCTCGGATGCGTTCGTAGCGGGTCTTGTCGTCCATCTCCATGCGGCGCGGGTCCGCGGGGATGCGGAGATGGTCCGCGACGAAGATCACCAGGGCGCTCGGGTTGGGAGAGCGAAAGTAGGCGTCGATGGCGGCGAATTCTTCCTTTTTCGCGCCGCGGCCATAGAGCGCCTTCAGCCCGCGCACAAAGAACAGTTGAAAGGGAGCCATCAGCGAGGGCGTCTGCGCCGAGTCAAGGATGTCGAAGATCGAGGTATCGGCAAGATCGAGATCATGCAGACAGAAGTCACCGAGGTCCTGGGGGACGAACTTCTCGATCAGCGCACGGCGGCAACGGTTGTAGTGAAATGCCTCATCCCCGATGAGCACGTACCCGGGTCGAAGCTGGCCGCCCCTGATCTCGGCGAGAAAGCGATCGGTCGATGCGAAACCGGCACCCATGGCTAGAAGCTCTCCGTTATATCCGCCACCAGGGACTGCGCAAAGTCGCGGGAGAGTCGTCCCAGGGCAGCCGGGTCTTCCTGGATGAAGGAAACAAGGTCCTGCGTGGACTCATACTGCTGGCGGAACACATAGGCATTGTTCTGAAAAAGCACCTTGCCCTCGCGATCGGTGAGGCGCACGCGCGCGGTCACCGTGACTTCGTACGACGAGGACTGGTTGGTGTTGGAGTTGTAGGTCAGTGCGTAGACAGTGAAGCCGGTGATCTCACCATGAAGCACCGCATCGGCGTCGCCCGGGTCCTCAGAGGGAGTCGTGCGGAAGGCGGTGCGTGTGCCCAGTTCCTTGATCACGGCCTGCGTCATGGTCAGCTCGACGTGATAGGCCTGGGTGCGATTCTTGAAGATCGGCACGTCGATGAGCCGCGTGGCAGCCGGAAGGTGGGTCGCGCCGCCAGCAGTGTGGTACCCGCAGCCTCCCAATGGGATCAGCGAAAATGTGAGCGTAAGGGACAGTAGCCGACGGTTCAGGACCATGCGTCCTCATTGTCGCAGAGGGCAGCGAGCGCGGGCTTTCGGGGCGAGGTACAGGTGGCGGCCGCTGGTACACTGGGGCCATTGTGACTGCCTTCCCCGTCGAACTGGTGCCATCTATTCTGTCCGCAGACTTCGCGCGGCTGGCTGAGGAAGTTGCTGCCGCCGAGCGTGGCGGCGGCACTGCGATCCATGTCGATGTGATGGATGGGCACTTTGTCCCGAACATCACTCTGGGGCCGCCGGTTGTGCAGTCGTTGCGCAAGCACACCAAGCTCCCCCTCGATTGCCACCTGATGATCGAGAACCCGGACGACTTTATCCCGGCTTTCGCCGAGGCTGGGGCCAACTGGGCCAGCGTTCACTACGAGGCGTGCCGGCATCTCCATCGCACGATCGAGCTGATCCGCTCGCACGACATGGAGCCAGGCGTGGTCTTGAACCCGGCGACTCCAATCGACCTGCTGATCCCGGTGCTCCCGCTTCTGCACCATGTGCTGATCATGAGCGTCAATCCTGGCTTCGGCGGGCAGCGGTTCATCCCGTACTCGCTGACCAAGATCCGCGACCTGCGCAGCCTGCGCGACCGGATGGGGTTGTCCTTTCGGATCGAAGTGGACGGGGGAGTCGGCCTGGACACGATCGCCTCGGTCGTCGAGGCAGGGGCGGAGCTGCTCGTGGCCGGCTCGGCCGTCTTTGGCGAGGGCAAGCCGGAGCAGGATGGCGCCCGGCTGCTGCGCGCTGCCGAAGAAGCGAGACGCCATTCGGGCGAGGTCACCGTCTAACCGGATTAGGCTGCTGCTCGTCTGTTAAATCTGCCGGGGGGCAGGCTTTTCAGTGCAACCCGGCGTCCCCGGGGCGACAAACCCCGCGTGGTGGCATTACCCTAGAGTTCGGGGCAGGTCGTTGGGCAATTATCTCGCCGGCCTTGGATCGTGAAGAGCTGCGGGACCCTGTTTTCGCCGGCAGACAAGACTGCTCCAACCGAGGTATCCATGTCGTTTTTTTACCGTAGCGCGCCCGTTCTGGCTCTTGGGCTTTGTTTTGTTCTCGTCCCGGCCAGCCACGGAGCCACCAAGAAGAACAAGAAGAATACCGATCTGAGCGCCAACCCGATTGCGGACGTCGACTCGAAGCAGCCGGACAAACAGCTCTACGACAAGGCGATGCTGGCCATGAAGAAGGGCAAGTACGACATCGCCCGGCTGGACCTGCAGACCCTGATGAACACCTATCCGGACTCCGAGTACCAGATGCGCGCCAAGCTCTCGGTCGGCGACACCTGGTACAAGGAAGGCGGTACCGCTGCCCTCGCCCAGGCGGAGCAGGAGTACAAGGATTTCATTACCTTCTTTCCGAATACGCCGGAAGCCGCCGAAGCCCAGATGAAGGTCGGCGACATCTACTTCTCGCAGATGGACAAGCCGGATCGCGATCCGCAGAACGCGGAGCATGCCGAGGACGAGTACCGGCAGATGATTCAGCAGTTCCCGGACTCGAGCCTGGTCCCGCGCGCCAAGCAGAAGCTGCGCGAAGTGCAGGAGGTGCTGGCGCAGCGCCAGTTCGAGATCGGCGAGTTCTACAGCCTGCACGAGAACTGGCCAGCGGCGATCGCCCGACTCCAGACGGTTGCGGATAACTACCCACTGTTCTCGCACTCCGATCAGACGCTGATCACCATCGGTGATGCCTACGCCCAGCAGGCTGCCATGGTGCAAAACCTGCAGATGCCGGCGAAGGCCAAAGCAGAGCTCGAGAAGGCGTATAACGACCGCGCCGCCCAGGCATGGGACCGCGTCGTCACCCGCTACCCCATGGCTCCGCACGTGGAAGATGCCAAGGACCGGCTGATCGCCGCGGGTCGGGCCGTGCCCGAGCCAAGCGCTGCCGAAATGGCAGAGAGCGAGGCCGAAGAAGGCAGCCGCACGCCTATCCGTCTCAAGGACCGCGCCCTGCTGATGATCCAGCACGGGCCCTCCACGATCGAAAGTGTGCGCGTCGGCGAGCCGACGATGGCCGATGCGCCCCCGACCCTTGCGCCGGCAGTTGCGCAGAAGACCCTCGACAACTATCAGCTCGCGATGAAGGGCGAGCCCATTCCGGCTGCTGCGCCCTACGGCGCGGCAGCCACGGCTGTCGCTGCCAACACCGCGCCGGCAGCCGGCGACTCGGGAGCAGCCGAGCCTGCTGTGACGATGACCAACGTCCCGGATAGCTCCGGCGGCAACACAGTCGGGGCCGAGGTCGTCTCGGCACCGAACAGCGCCGCAACGCCTGGACCGAGCGATGCTGCCCCCCGGAGCACGGATGCCCCGGTCACGCAGCCAAATGCTGCCCCTGGCGCAAGCGGAACACCTGTCAACGGAAACAACATCATCAGCACACCGTCCACCGGCACAACGGTCGGTGCTCCGGATACCGCCGGAACAGCTGCTGCAGGAGTTGCAGGGGCGGCTACCCCGTCAGCGGCGGCGTCCAAAAATCCGGATCGCGTTTACGGCCTGGCGACCCCGGTGGGGCCAAATACCCCGGCCGCGCTGCCGCCAATCGATAAGCCGGCTGCCGCTGCCGACCAGATCAATGATGTGAAGACCAACGGCCAGCCCCAGGTCTCCACCGGTACGAGCACGGGCAAGCCGGGCAAGAAGAACCCCAAGCCGGCGTACAACGGCGGCGACGAGTCTTCGAGCAAGCACCACAAGAAGAAGGGCGTCGACAAGCTCAACCCCTTCTAGGCTGAGCCTGGCAAAGACCAGCGGCCGCACTCCTCGGGGTGCGGCCGTTTTCTTTATGGATCGAGAGAGATGGACACCAGGCATTCCCATCGCGAGCAGGCTTCGCAGACACAGCACACCATTCTGCTGGAAGACGCGCGCGCCGAAGGAGCGGGGCGCTCGCTGTTGTTTGCCGATCCGCTCGAGTGGCTGGAGGTGCGCACCCTGGACGAGATCCCGGCACTCTTTCGCCGGCTTGAAGAGGCGCGGCGCGAGGGTCGCTGGGCCGCAGGGTATCTGGCATATGAGTGTGGCTTCCACTTCGAGCCCTCGACACTTCCTCTGGGCTGGGAGTTGCAAGCAGATGAGCTACCGCTCGCTGCGTTCGGGATCTACCGCACACCCCTCTCCTTGCAGTCAGAAGTGAAAGCCGGCACGACACGCCGCGGCGCGAGTGAACTCGAGCCCGATCGAGGAGATGCCTGGTTTGCGGAGGCCGTTGGCGCCATCCACCGCGCGATCGAAACAGGAGACACCTACCAGGCCAATCTCACGCTGCGTCTCGAGGGGACCTGCGATCCGGACGCAGCTGCGTTGTTTGCCCACATGATGGACCGGCAGCCGGTTGCCTTTGGCGCCATGCTCCGCATTGGGGAGCGCGTCCTCCTGTCTGCCTCGCCTGAGCTCTTCTTCCGCCTGGAGGGGGGCGCGGCCAGCCGGGAGATCACGGTGCGGCCGATGAAAGGGACAGCGCCTCGGGGACGCGACGCCGCAGAAGACGACCGTGCGGCGGCTGCGCTCGCAGGCGACGAGAAGAACCGCGCCGAGAACATCATGATTGTCGACCTTCTGCGCAGCGACCTCGGCAGGATCGCCGCGCCCGGCACCGTGCGTGTGTCGGAGCTCTTCGCCGTCGAGCGGCTCCCGTCCCTGCTGCAGATGAGCTCCGAGGTGCGTGCCAGGCTGCGGGCGGAGGTCGACAGCTACGCGCTGTTTCGCGCGCTGTTCCCCTGCGGATCGATTGTGGGCGCTCCCAAGGTACGCACCATGGAGATCCTGCGAGCGATCGAGAGGCGCGATCGCGGTGTATACACGGGCGCAATCGGCTACTTTGCCCCGGATGGCGAAGCCGTCTTCAGCGTGGCGATCCGCACCGCGGTGTGCCAGGCTTCGTCGGTCAGCATGGGAGTCGGCGCGGGGATCACCTACAGCTCGGAGGCAGCGGACGAATACCGGGAGTGCCTGTTGAAGGGCGCGTTTCTCCGGGAACCGGACTTTCAGTTGATCGAGACGATGCGCTGGGAGGCTGGGAAGTGTCTGCTGCTCGAGCGACACATGGAGCGGCTGGCCCGTTCGGCCGGGTACTTTGGCTTCCATTGGGACAGGGCGCGTGTTGAGGCTGCACTCTCGGACCAGGCTGCCGGCCTTGACCCCGGCGCGTGGAAGCTTCGCCTGCTGCTGTTCGCGGATGGACGACTCTCGCTCTCACCACCGGAGCCGATCGTCGCGGAACCAGGCTCTCTTCGCGCGATGCTTTGGCTCAAGCCCCTGTCAGCGGCGGATCCTTTTCTCGGCCACAAAACCACAAAGCGTGCGGTGTACGACCAGGCGGCGCGGGCAGCACGCGATCGGGGCTTCGTCGATGCCATCTTTCAGAACGAACACGGAATGGTGGCAGAAGGCGCGCTCCATTCCGTGCTGGTGCGCCATGGAGATCAGTGGCGTACGCCACCTCTCCGCGCCGGGGCCCTGCCAGGCGTCTCGCGGGCGCATCTGCTGGCAACAATGACCAACCTGCGTGAAGCGGACGTACCCCTGGAAGCGCTGCTCGATGCTGCGGAGGTGTGGCTGGTGAATGCCGTGCGCGGCATCCGGCGGGTGCGTGTCGAGGCCCCATGCAAAGAGGAATCGTTGCCACTAAAATAAGGAACAGAGTGGCCCGGGAGGCCTCGAGACCTCATGCCACACGAACTACCGAAGACCTACGACCCTGCAGCGATTGAAGAACACTGGGCCGAGCTCTGGCACCGTGACGGACTCTTCCACCAGCCCGAGCCCGCAGAGACGCCGAACCCTGCGTCTGTGTTTACCATGCTGCTGCCACCGCCGAATGTAACCGGCCGGCTGCACATGGGCCACATGCTCAACCAGACAGAGATGGACATCCTGGCGCGCTGGCATCGCATGCGCGGCGAAGCGACCCTGTGGGTCCCGGGCACAGACCACGCCGGCATCGCGACCCAGATGATGGTCGAGCGACAACTCGCGAGTGAAGGCTCGTCGCGCAAGCAACTGGGACGCGAAGCCTTCGTGGAGCGCGTATGGCAATGGCGCGAGGAGTATGGCGGCGCCATTCTCGACCAGATGAAGCGCCTCGGCGCGAGCGTCGACTGGAGCCGCGAGTACTTCACGATGGATGAAGCACTCTCGCGCGCAGTGCGCGAGGCGTTTGTGCGTCTCCATGAACAGAATCTGATTTATCGCGGCAAGTACATCGTGAACTGGGACCCGGTGCAGCAGACAGCCGTGTCCGATCTCGAAGTCACACACGAAGATCGCATGGGCAAGCTCTACCACGTGCGCTACCCGCTGGCCGATGGCACCGGCTCACTGGTGATTGCGACCACGCGGCCGGAGACCATGCTGGGAGACGTCGCCGTTGCGGTGAATCCGGAAGACGCACGCTACACCGCGGTCCTCGGCAGGCTGCTGGTGCTGCCGCTGAGCGCCGTGAATGGAGGTGCAGACCGAACCATCCCTGTCGTCGCAGATACCTGGGCGAACCCGGAGTTCGGCACCGGCGCCGTGAAGGTCACGCCGGCGCACGATCCAAATGACTTTGCGATCGGCGAGCGGCACGGGCTGCCGCAGATCAACATCATGGATGCCGAGGCGCGCATCGATCTGCCGGGCTCGCCGTATCACGGCCTCGACCGCTCCCAGGCACGCGAACGGATCGTCGACGATCTGCGCGCGAAGGATCTGTTGGTGGATGTGAAGGATCACGCGATGTCGATCGGGCTCTCCCAGCGGACCGGAGCTGTGATCGAGCCACGCCTCTCGACACAATGGTTCCTGAAGATTGCTCCACTCGCCGAGAAAGCGATTGCCGCCGTCGAGGAGGGCCACATCCGCTTCACGCCTGACCAGTACCGCAAGACGTACATGGAGTGGATGCGCAACATCCATGACTGGTGTATCTCGCGGCAGCTTTGGTGGGGACATCGCATTCCCGCCTGGCACTGTGCAGACTGCGCAGGCGTCACGGTGGTGCGCGAGACGCCGGAGAGGTGTGCGCACTGTCGTAGCCGATCCATCGAGCAGGAAACCGATGTGCTCGATACATGGTTTTCCTCCGGGCTCTTACCATTCACGGTGTTTGGCTGGCCAGAGAAGACACTGGACCTGCAGCTGTTTTATCCCACGTCGCTGCTCGTCACCGGCTTCGACATCCTGTTCTTCTGGGTGGCGCGCATGATCATGTTCGGCTGCTGGTTCATGGGGCAGGAAGAGATCGACGACCCGCTCACCGGGACGAAGCGCGTGCGCTCGCTCGCGGAGTCGGTTCCCTTTCGCGAGGTCTATATCCACGCACTCGTACGTGACGCCGATCGCCAGAAGATGTCCAAGACCAAGGGCAACGTGATCGACCCGATCGCGATTGTGAAGCAATATGGCACCGATGCGGTGCGCTTCACGCTAGCCTCGATGGCATCCCCCGGAACCGACATCGCCTTCAGCGAGGCCCGGACGGAGGGCAATCGCGCCTTTGCCAACAAGATCTGGAACGCAGCACGCTTCATCTTTATGAACGTGGAGCGAGCACGCGAAGCCGGGATTGTCGTGGACATGAACACGCTTGTGACAGAGACAGCAGCAGGCGAGGGGGACATCGAGGCTCGCTGGATCCAGGCACGCCTAGCGCAGACCGCAGCCGAGGTGAATGCGGCGCTGGGCCAGTATCGGTACGACGATGCAGCGAACCTGATCTACCAGTTCTTCTGGGGCGACTTCTGCGACTGGTACCTGGAAGTCGTCAAGATACGGCTACAGTTCGGCGCTGCGGCAGATCACGCTGCTGCTGGAGACGCACTGCGCACTTTGCTGGCAACGTTTGAAAGCTCACTCCGGCTGCTCTCGCCGTTCATGCCATTCCTGACCGAAGAGTTGTGGCATGCGCTCTACGACGGCAAGCCACCGGCAGCCTCGATCGCGCTTGCAACATACCCGGCCGCTGCTCGGATCGACACCGGCGTGTGCGCGCAGATGTCCGAGGTACAGGAGTTGATCTCCACCGTGCGAGCCATTCGCAAGGAGCTCGGCGTCGAAGAAAGAGCGTCGGTTCCTGTGCGTGTCCGTGCCTCTTCAAACACAGAGCACACACTGCGCGACGCACGCGCGATCGTGGAACGACTCGCCCGCGTATCTGAAATTACGTACGGCTCGGAAACACTCGAAGGCGCTGGCATCCGTTCCACGCTCGGCTTCGATGTGCAGGTCATTTACGAGAAGCAGATCGACGTCGCCGCCGAAAGCGAGCGGCTCGGCAAGGAGCTCGCTCGCTTTGAGAAGGAACAGGCTGGAGCAGAGAGCAAGCTCGGCAACGAAAGCTTTCTCGCGAAAGCGCCTGCGACGGTGATTGACGGCATTCGCCGACGCAATGGGGAGCTGGCGGAGCTGATTGCTAAAACACGCGCAGCACTCGATGCGCTACCCGGAAACAAAGAGGCGTAAGGAGCACCGATGGACTGGAAGAGCCGCCGCATCGACGCCATCGTAGAGCAGGCGTTGACCGAAGACAAAGCCACCGACGACCAGACCACGCTGATCACGATCGATCCGGCGTTGCGCGGAACCGGCACGGTGCTCGCAAAGCAGGATTGCGTCATCGCTGGACTGGGCGTGATCTCGCGTGTCCTCTCCGCGTTTGCCCGGCTTGAAGGGCGCGGCGCGGCGACGTTTGAGGTTGTCAGTCATCCCGAGATCTTTGATGGAGTCCGCGTGCGCAAGGGGCAATCCCTCGCTGTGATCCGTACCAGCGCTCGCACCTTGCTTTCGACCGAGCGGGTAACGCTCAATCTCCTGCAGCGCATGAGCGGCATCGCCACCCTGACGCGCCGCTATGTGGACGCCGTGAGCGGCACCGGGACGACCGTGATTGACACGCGCAAGACCGTCCCCGGTCTACGGATTCTGGATAAGTACGCGGTCACCTGCGGCGGAGGCGAAAATCACCGGCTCGATCTCTCTGATGGCATTCTGATCAAGAACAATCACATATCGCTGGGCGGCGGCGTGCCGGCGGTGCTTGCCAACGCACACGCGCGTCGGCGGCCCGGACAGATCATCGACATCGAGGTGCGCTCGCGCGCGGAACTCGACGAAGCACTCAGCCATGGCGCAGAGTCTTTGCTGCTCGATAACATGACGCCGGATGAAGTGCGCAGCTCCATCGCCTTCGTGCGCGAGCGCGGTATGTCGATACCCATCGAAGCCTCAGGGGGGATGGAACTCGCGACCATCCGCGACTACGCACTCGCCGGCCCGAACTACATCTCTGTGGGCGCGCTGACGCACTCTGCCGTCGCCGTGGATCTCAGCATGCGCATCGTGGCGGACCACAGTTGAGCGAGCATCCTGCGGAGGCGCGGGTCGACGATCCGCTCGATCTCGCCTCGCTTGCCGAAGCGCTCCATGGAACGCCGTTCGCAGGCCGCGTACAACACTTCGCGGAGATCGGGTCGACCAACACCCACGCGATGCAGCTTGGCGCGGACGGCAGCGAACATGGCACCGTGTTGGTGGCAGATGCACAGACGATGGGCCGTGGACGGGGAGCACACCGCTGGAGCTCCCCACCGGCAAGCGGACTGTACGTGAGCGTGCTGCTGCGCCCGGAAATCTCCCCAGGTGACGCACTCTGGCTCTCACTGGCTGCTGGCCTGGCATCGCAACGAGCCATTGACCAGGTGGCGGGCTTTGCACCCGATCTCCGCTGGCCCAATGATCTCCTGCGCGGCTCACGCAAGCTTGGCGGCATCCTCACCGAGATGCAGGCCGAGGTCACGCGTGTTCGCTTCATTGTTGTCGGCATCGGCATCAACGTGCATCAGCGCGAGTTCCCACCGGAACTGCGCACCACGGCAACCTCGCTTTCGATCGAGGCACCGTCACTCCTCCATGCTCGCCAGTCCCTGCTGATCGCGCTGCTCCAGAACCTTCACAAAGAGTTCTTCGGGCTGACGACAGATGCTCCGCGGGAAGCCCAGCATTCGCTGCTTGTCCGGCTCGAGGCCGGCTCCTCCTGGATCCGGGGCAAGCGCGTCACGATTGGTGAAGACGGCGCTGTCAGGGGCACCACAGAAGGCCTCGACGCGCGCGGCTTTCTGCGCGTCCGCACCGACGCAGGCGAGCTGCGAACCGTACTCTCAGGCGGCGTACGGGAGCGGGTGGACTGATGCTGCTCACGCTCGATGTCGGCAACACCAACACGGTTCTGGGCGTCTTCCATGAGGATGGGACCCTGACGGCGCACTGGCGCGTCACCACGCACAAGACACAGACGGTTGATGAGTACGGCGTGTTGTTTCTCAACCTGTTTGCGCTGCGAGGGATCGAGAGCAAAGAGGTCACAGACATTGTGATCTCCTCCGTTGTGCCGCCGATGGATTCGACACTGCGCAGCGTGGCGGAACAGTATTTCGGCTGCTCGCCCCTGCTGGTAGAGCCGGGCGTACGCACCGGCATGCCGCTGCTCGTCGACAATCCTGCCGAGGTAGGAGCGGACCGTGTTGTGAATGGAGTTGCTGCCTTTGCACGCTTCAACACAGCCTGCATCGTGGTCGATTTCGGAACAGCAACCACCTTCGACGTGATTTCAGCAAAGGGCGAGTTCCTCGGCGGGGCGATCGCGCCGGGGCTGGGTATCTCTGCTGACGCGCTGTTTGCTCGTGCCGCACGGCTTGGGCGCGTCGATCTGCGTAAGCCTGCGAAAGCGATCGGCACCAATACGGTGACCAATATCCAGAGCGGCCTGTTCTTCGGCTACCTGGGACTCGTCGACGGCATTCTCGAGAGAATCGTTGCTGAACTGACCGCGAGTGGCCCTCTACCAGCCATCGTCGCCACTGGTGGCCTTGCGCCGTTGATCGCCTCGGAGTCCCGCTTCATCACCGACGTCGACGAGATGCTGACGCTTACAGGCCTTCGCTTGATCCACCAGCGCAACCTCGATGCCGGCACTCGCCGGGCCGGCGCGAAAGCATAGCGCGTGCAGAATTACTTCAATTACTTCACCGAGGTCGAGGAGCGTTTTCAGCAGAGGCGCGGGTCGCTGCTGCTGCTCTCGACCCTGGACTGGACGTTGATCGAAAGCTGGCGCGATGCCGAGATTCCGCTCGAAGCCGTACTGCGTGGCATCGACGATGCTTTCGACAAATACGAAGCGCGCAAGAGCAAGGGAAAGGTACGGCGGGTGAATGGCCTTGCCTGGTGCCAGCAGGCAGTGATGGAAGCGGCTGAGCAGATGCGCGAGGCTGCCACTGGTACGGTGACAGATACGGCAGCTGCGGGGTCAGGACTCGAGATTGACCGCATCGCCGCGCACCTCGTTCGCACCGCTGCCGACCTTGAGGCCGCGACATGTGCTTCCCCGGAGGCACAGTCGCTGGTCGACGCAACAGCAAAGCGGCTACACGAGATTGCACCCACGGTGCGGAGCGGGGAGGTCACGACCGAAAACCTCGAACATACCCTGCGCACGCTTGAACAGAAGCTCCTCGCCATGCTGATGGCGACGGCACCGGAGGAGGATCTCAGCGCATTGCGCGCGCAGGCCGCGCGCGAGATCGCACCCCACCGCAGTCGCATGCAGGCGCTGCAGATCCGGCAGATCGAGCAGCAGTTCCTTGAGAAGCGTTTGCTCGAGCGGTACGCGGTGCCGCGTATGAGCCTCTTCTACATGCGGGATGACTCCGCATGAAGGTCACGATCGAAAAGGCAATCTATGGCGGTGCGGGACTGGCACGCGCGGAGGGGAAGGCGATCTTTGTTCCGGGGGCGCTCCCCGGGGAGCAGGTCGACGTTGCCGTGAGACGAGACAAGGGAAGCTTCGCCGAGGCGGACCTTGTCTCTGTACTTTCCTCATCCCCGGAGCGGGTCGAAGCGCGCTGCCCCTACTATGGCCGCTGTGGCGGATGCCAGTACCAGCACGCCTCGTACGATGCGCAGCTCGCGATGAAAGCGGGCGTGCTCGTCGAAACGCTTCAGCGGGCGGGTCTGCGATCGCTTCCCGCATTGCAGACACACAGCGCACAGCCCTGGGAGTACCGCAATCGCATCCGGCTCCACGTGGACCCGCGAACTCATGCACTCGGCTATCGCGTACGCGGCTCGCTCGCGATCCTCCCTGTTGCTGAGTGCCCCATTGCGGCGCCCCTGCTGCAGCGGGCCATTGTTGCTCTCGCCGAGATAGCAGCGCGCGATGCCGCTGGAGCCTGGTGCGCAGAGGCAGAGCTCTTCACGAATCATGACAGCTCGTCCCTCTTGCTTTCACTACGACAGCGGAGTGGTGCTCCTGCAGGGAAAGGCGCCGTGGACCGGCTTTGCGAGAACCTTCGCGAACGGATCCCTGAGCTCTCAGGAGCATCTCGCACAGCCGCGCTGGCTCCGCGGGGACGGCGTTCGGCTACCGCGTCGGTTACAGATATCACGGAAGGCGAGGCGGCTCCGGGCGAGGTTCTCGAACATTGGGGTGCAGGCGACGTTCACTACCAGGCAGAGGCGACCAACTATCGCGTCAGTCTCGGAGCCTTCTTCCAGGGCAATCGCTTTCTCGTCGACACGCTCCGCGCGTTGGTGCTTGAAGAAACATGCGGCGCACACAAGCATGACGCAGCGTGGGACCTCTTTGCCGGC
Organism: Acidobacteriaceae bacterium; assembly: GCA_965199135.1. GTDB lineage: Bacteria > Acidobacteriota > Terriglobia > Terriglobales > Acidobacteriaceae > EB88. Next base: position 342,725 of record OZ240685.1, read on the forward strand.
GTCGGCCTTTTCGCGGCTGCGCTCGCTCCACGTTTCGAGCGCGTCACCGCGGTGGAAGGTTCGCCGGTATCCTCGCGTGATCTCAGGGACAACGTCCCAGGCGCTCGCGCTGTTGAAAGCAGCACGCTCAGTTTTCTTGAACGGGAACGGGGAAAGCGCACTGCTCCGGATGCTGTGGTGCTTGATCCTCCACGAGCCGGGCTCGGCGTGGAAGCGGCAACGCTGCTCGCTGCGTGTCGTTCCCCTCTAGTTACCTACGTGTCCTGTGATCCGGCCACCCTTGCTCGCGATCTGCGCGTGTTCGTCGATAGTGGATACACCCTCTCGAAGTTGCACCTGATCGATATGTTCCCGCAGACGTTTCACCTGGAAACGATCGCGGTTTTACGTCTGCGCTGACAAGGGGGCTGGTATGTACCCATGGCTGTCGCAGTCTCGTTTCCCGATGTCGCGCCTGCTGAAGCAATCGCTCGTTCGCAGCACACGCGCGCAAAGCTGGGCTGGGTCGCGGCTCCCGCGTTGCTGCCGGCTTGTGCGCTGGCGCTTGGCGTTGCTGCTGCACCCTTCTGCTGGTTCACCCCTGCGTGGCTGCTCGCTGGAGTAGTTCTGCTAGGTGGCGTCGTTGTATTTGCCTTGCGGGTCGCGCCCCGTAGTGCCTCGTTGTCCCTGCTGCCACTTTTCCTCTGCCTCGGCTTGCTCGCGAGTGAAGTCGAGCCGCCGGTGGACCCGCAAACCTCGGTCCGCGTGCTCGCCTCCGACCCGTCGCCCCATACCATCCGCGGAACCGTGGAGCGAGTCGGCCCAATTCATCCGAGTACGTACACTGGCGCCTTCGGCCATGTGCAGCGGGAGGAGATTGCGCAGCAGGTCGATCTTCGACTGGACGGCGCAACCCGCGGCGGCGTTCGTATCACCCTCTACACGGACGCGCACCGCACGCTGCCGCCCATCCATTGCGGCAGCGAACTCGCGACCGCGCTCACGCTGCATGAAGAAGCACATTATGGCGATCCAGGCGTGTGGGATGCAGGCGAGTACCTGCGCTCGCGGGGCATCGGCGCGCTTGGCTCTGTGCATGCGACGAAAGTACAGATCCTTCGGCAGGGTAAGCCGTCGTTCAAATGTCTGCTCGCACTGCTGCAAAGCACCGAAAGTGCGCGCATCGTGGCCTTGGCAGATCAGCCCTGGAATGCCAGAGTCCCGTCCTTCTTCCGCCTTACCACGACGGACGCAAGCATGCTCACCGCGATGCTGACCGGCGACCGCTCCTATCTTCAGCAGGGCACACGCGTCGGCTTTGAACGGACGGGCTCGTTCCACCTCCTGGTCGTGTCCGGGCTGCACCTGGCCATTTTTTCGTCGGTGGTTTTCCTGATTGCCCGTCGACTTCGCATAGCGCGCGTGCCGGCGACCTTGGCTACGCTGTTGCTTGCGCTCGCTTACGCGATCTTCACTGGCTTCGGAGAACCGGTGCAGCGCTCGTTTGCGATGGTGGCGTTGTTCCTCATCGCACGGCTCCTCTTTCGCGAGCGGCATGCCCTGCAGGCACTCGGGCTCGCGGCACTGCTGCTGATTGGGGCCCACCCACGCGCGCTCTCGGCCTCAAGTCTGCAGATGACGCTGCTTACCGTGGTGGCGATTGGCGGCATCGCGAGACCCGTGGCCGACCGTACCTTCGGCCCCTACCTGCGGGCCTGCGAGAGGCTCTGGCTGATCGCGCTCGATCCAGCCCTTCCGCCGCGCGTTGCGCAATGGCGTGTCTCGCTACGCCTGCTGGCAGAGCATCTGGAGCGCATCACCGGACCCAGGATCGCGCGCTTCCTCGTACCAAACGGCTTCCGATTTGTCTTCGTCGCAACTGAACTTCTGCTGGTTTCGCTGGTCGTCGAATTCGTCATGGCGCTGCCGATGGCCCTCTACTTCCATCGCATCACCGTGGCGGGCCTCCCGGTGAACGTCTTGATCCTGCCGCTGCTTGGTCTTTTGCTGCCAGCGGCGATGCTCGCCGGGATCGGTGTTGCGATCCACCCCGCGCTCGCGGCATTGCCGGCCCTTGCGACCGCTGCGCTGCTGCACATCGTCACCTTTATTGTCGCAGTGTTTGCGCATCTTCATGGCGGGGACTACCGGCTGCCTGCACCACCCCCGGCCCGCGTGCTGCTCTGGCTTGCACTGCTCCCCTGCTGCCTTGTGCTGGTGCGCCTTCGACCCCGGTGGTCGCTACCGGCCGCTGGGAGTGCCCTGCTGTGGGCGGGCTGGTGTGTAGCCGCACCGCAGCCCGTGCAACATCCTCAATCCGCTCTCGAGGTAGCGGTCCTTGATGTCGGCCAGGGGGACGCTATTCTCGTGACAACAGCAGACGGCAAGACCTTGCTGATCGATGCTGGTGGCATCGCGGGCAGCGGCCCGGACAGCCGTTTCGATATCGGCGAGGACGTGGTCTCCCCTGCCCTCTGGGCGCGCGGGATCCGGCACCTTGACGCCGTCGCCATCAGCCATGCTCACGAGGATCACATCGGCGGTATGCGGGCTGTGCTGCAGAACTTTCATCCCGACGTTCTCCTGGTTGGGAACAATCCCCGCTCCCCAACGTACGACGCGGTGCTCAAAGAGGCGGCGGCAGAAGACGTTCGAGTCGAGCAGCATCGAGCAGGAGACAGATGGATTCTTGGCGCCGACACATGGATCGAGGCGCTGTGGCCTTCGCGCGAGTACGTCCCGAAAAGTGCCCCGGGCAACAATGACTCTCTGGTCCTCAGAATGGTGTACGGCAAGAGTTCGGTGCTCCTGGAAGGCGACGCGCAGGCACCGGCAGAAGCAGCAATGCTCGCACACGGACTCCCCCATGTCGACCTGCTCAAGGTGGGACACCACGGCAGTACGTCCTCCACGATCCCGCCGTTCCTCGCCGCCCTGGCGCCGCAATACGCTGCCATTTCCTGTGGTCGGCGAAACTTTTACGGCCATCCGAAGGCAGCCACCCTGGAGAAGCTGGAAGACGCACATGTGCGCACCTTCCGCACGGATCTCACCGGGGAAGCAGACTTCGTGCTGAATGGCCGCACGGTGCAGGCGCTCCGTCCATGAACACACCCGCGTTGTGGAAAGTGAGGACGCATCGTTGAAAATGCGTCATTTTCATCCAAGCGGAGTGACTTCTGGGGGCTTGCAGCGGGCGATGGCTACTGGGCATCCAGAAGGAGGCGGGCGTACGATACCGCACATGCACCATGCAGGTTGAGGACGAGAGCATGAGCGAAGCAGCACACGGGATGGTCCAGCAGCAGGACCAGCGGAACACAGAGGACGGAGAGCAGCACGATCTACGACGCTTGCAGTTGATGATGCAGCTTCTGCTGGCAGCCATTGCGCAGGACCGCTCGATGACCGTCGACCAGGCTGCGCAGCTGGTGGCGTACACGCGCGACGCGACACTGCGGATGTTCCCAGGCAAAGAGGCCGCCTACGACATGCTGTGTCGGCCACGCATCCAGCGCGCCATGCGTGACAGGTTTCGTATCCAGTAGCTACTTGTTATCGATGCCGGTCAGTCGGAACGTCAGTGTGCCCCAGAAGAGGCGGGCGCGCATCTGGACCGGGATGTGCCGCGCATCGTCCGAGTACCAGATCCAGAGCTTGCCCCGGTTGCGCACCGGTCCGCTGTCTGCCGTGGGTTCGACGCGCACCGTGTGGTAAGTCGTCGTCGGGGTGCGGACCGTCTCCCGCGTCTCGACGTGCATGGTGACATTGCTGACGTGGTTACCGCTGACCACCGGCAGGTGAAACACAGTGCCCGGCTCAAGCGACTGGGATCCTCCGTAAAAGATTCCCGACAACATGTCTGTCACGCACGGCGGGATGGCTGTGGTCTGCTGCAGATGGATGTGCGAGACCAGGTTCTGCTCATCGTAGGAGGAGGTGCGGTGGGCGCCATCGATGCGCTGCGTCGAGTCGATCTGCCGGCGACCCTCAATGGTCTGGCGGGTAAAACTCTGCGAGCAGCCTGTTGTCGGCGTCAGCGACGACTGGAAGCGATCGCTCACGCGAAACAGGAGATTGATCGCTCCCTGCGAATCCCCCGCAACGGTGATGCGCTCGACCGATCCATCGCTTTCCATGTGCACCGTGGCCGTGCCTGCGGGGAAGACGCGCCAGTCCACAGCATAGGTAAGGGTCTGTCGCTGGGGAAGGCTCCACCCGGCAACAGGCGGCGGAACAGCCACAACGTCGGTTGCAGATCGCTGCAGCGTTGTTGGGGACTGTGCACTCAGTGGACTATACGCCAGGATGAGAAAACCCAGCATGCGCGGGACGACTCTCTGCGGAAGACGGGAGGCGAACAGGCGCCGGCGCGATTTGTACATGCTGTGTATGCGTCTCCGGGGTATTTACCGACTGTGAACCAGGGCAATACGCAGAATCAATGCGACATAGAGAAGGGCCGCACCTATGCTGGCATTGTACTCGCGGTGTTTACGGTAGAGACCAGGCGCGAAGCTGCCACGCACCCCACCAGACGCAGCAGGCACCTTCCAGGGCAGCAGCCGCGGCACCCGCGCCGCGTAGGCGGCGAAACCGGCAAAGTGCGCGTGCAGGTACTCTTCCTCGCCGCGGATCACGGGAACATAGATCACCGCAAACATCAGGAGGAGTACGACGGCGAACACCACGGAACGAGCGCCGATCGCGAACCCAAACGCAATCAGCATGGAGCCGAGATACAGCGGGTTGCGCGTCCACGCGTACGGGCCTGTCGTCGTAAGCTCGGCATTTTTCTTGACGTAGCCGGAGGCGTAGCCGCGCAACAAGAGCCCTGGGAGCACCACGAGCAGGCTCAACAGGAGCGAAGGGCCCGAGGGGCGGGCGAACACAAGGAACACAGCAGCCACGACAAATCCAAGCGGCACGCGGATCCGTTTCGCGATGCGCTTCCAGTCCAAGGACACATCCTTCATAAAGCGGCTTTCCCGCGCTCGGCCGCCGCCTGCTCGCGCAGCAGCGTCACTGCGGCCTCCGCAACACGGTCGGGCGAGATCCGCATCAGTCCCGGTTCCGGGTCTCGGTGGCGCGCATGATTGCGCAAACTCGCCGGGTCGCGCAGCACACTGAAGTGGCCATGGTACGGGCCGTTCCTGGCGGGATCTGTCGGTCCATAGATTCCTACGGTGGCCTTGCCGAGGGCCGCAGCGAGATGAAGCGGCCCGGTGTCGCCGCCGACCGCGAGTGTGGCCCGCCGCGTAAGTTCGATAAGCTGGCCCACCGACGGCGAGAGCAGGAGCGGGCTGACGCGGAGTGCCCTGAGCTGCGACGCAAGGGCCGCACCCAGCTCCAGTTCTCCCGGCGCACTGTTGATCATGACCTGGTACCCCGTGATCTTTGCAATCTCAGCACCGGCAATCGCGTATCGCTCCACGGGCCAGCGCTTCGCGCCCCAGCCTGCACCCGGATGCAGCAGGATTGCCGGACCGAGATTGGCGCCCGCGCCCGCCTGGTCGCACCAGAGCGCGGCCTCAGGGTCGCATGGCAGATCGGGCGGCCCAACGGGCGGGAGCGTCCCCGTGATCGCGCGCACCACATCCGCAGCCTGATCGATCACGTGGGCCGAGGAGCTCTCGATGCGCTCCTTGAAGAGAAAGCGTGCCGCCGGTTCTCGTGGAGCGGCTTCACCGATGAGCCGGGCGCCACGTGGCATGGCCCAGTTTGCGATCACGGCAGATCGCACGGCACCCTGCAGATCGAGGATCACATCGTAGTGATCGGCCCGCAGAGAGGCACGCGTTTGCAGCATGGAGCGGAGCGTCGCCAGGCTGACCGGTGCTCGCGACCACTCCTTTGCAGGAACCAGGTGGATCTGATTGACCACGGGTTGCAACCGGGTATGTGCGGCCTCGCTGGCCGCCGAGTCGGCCGCCAGCAGGGGGCGCCAGTGTGGCTCGATCGCCCAGTCGATGATCCAGTAAGGCTGAGCCCTGCGCAGCGCGGACACCGCAGGCAGCGCATGGAGCACATCGCCCATCGCGCCGAGGCGAACGACCAAAACACGTTGCTGCTTTCCGGCTGGCAAACACTCATTTTCGCATAGGCGCCTCGACTGGACAGTCGCGGCTGCACTACTCTCCAGTCCTTTCGCTGGTATCGACTGATCGGTTGCTCACACAGGAAAGCTGCTGCTAAGCCCCCGCAGCCGAAGGCGCGCGACGAAGTACCTGTTCCAACACCGATTCCGGATCGAGAAAGGTCACGCGCAGTGGCACCGGCCAGACCAGCCCACGATCCTGCAGCCACCTTCGCTGGCTGCTGCTCAGGCGCACCCAGTCTTTTTCGGTGGTGAGCAGCGAAGCACCGCATGTCGCGGCCTTCTTTGCGATGGCCTCGAGGTCGCGGTCCTCCCAGCGATGATGGTCGCGGAAGGCGAACGTCGCGACCAGCTCGACCCCCTGCTCCCGCAGGTTCTGGAAGAACTCGCCCGGATGCGCGATCCCGCAGAACGCCACAGCAACCTGTGAGACAGGAGGCTTCTCCATCGAACGACGCACCCGCCAGGCCGGTTTACAGAGACCGAGGCGCCGCAGGGCACCCTCTGTTTCGGTGTCGCCGTCTCGCAGCACAAGGGCATCTGCGCGTTGGAGCGAACGGAGCGGCTCTCGCAGCGCGCCGGACGGGAGAAGCACGTTTCGGATATCGCTCGGGTGCATCACCACGACGTCGAACTCGCGGCGTAGTCGACGATGCTGGAATCCATCGTCGAGAAGATGGAGGCGTCGATCACCGGCGCCCTCGGCCAAACGCCCCGCCAGGACTCGCGTCCGCGCCACATAGACCGGTGCACCCGTCGCGCGGGCAATCAGCAGGGGCTCATCTCCAAATTCATCTGCCGAGCCTTCTGGCAGAACACGCATCGTTGCGCGTGACCTGCGTCCATAGCCGCGCGAAAGCACGTCCACGTCACGGCCCGCAGTCTGAAGCAATTGCGCCAGCGCGATCACTACGGGAGTCTTGCCCGCGCCGCCGGTGCTGAGATTCCCCACGCTGATCACAGGGTTTCGGAGCGCTTCCGGTTGCAACCAGCCACTGTCATAAAGAAAGTTCTTGAGCGCTGCAGCCGCACCATACGGCAAGGCGAGTGGCTTCAGAAGAGACCTCAACGCCCGGCCTCGCTCTGTTCCAACAGAAGCAGAAGCGCATCGCGGGCCCGCAGGGTAGCCCCGCGACTGGCCTGGCAGACGCGAGCAGCGCGCTCACCCCGGGCAGAGGCTTGCTGCGGGTCCGCAAGCAGCGCCTCGACGGAGTGCCGCAGCGATCGCGGCTCAGCGACGATAAGGGCGTCCGCCTCGAGGAGCGCCTCCACGATCGCGCGGAAGTTCTCGAAGCCTGGGCCGATCACCACCGGCTTCGCAAGAGCCGCAGGCTCAAGCGGATTGTGTCCACCTCGATGGAGAAACCCGCCACCCACAATTGCAACCGTCGCGAGTGCATAGAGCGCCGCGAGTTCGCCCACGGAGTCCAGAAGCAGGGTAGTGCCCGCGGGAATGAGTGTTGGATCAAGACGCCACCGGGACAGCCTTACCCACAAACGGCCACTCTGCGCGAGCAGGGCGGCGACCTCCGCGAAGCGCTCCGGGTGTCGCGGAGCGAGCAGCGTGATCGCTTCCTGCGGAAGCACATCCAGAAGCAGCGCCTCTTCGCCCGCGAGCGTCGAGCCGCACACCAGGATGGGGACGCCCACGGCAAGAAGGGGCGCAAGCTGGTCGAGCAGCGACGATCTTGGCGCGGACGGCAGATCGTACTTGAGATTGCCGCCTGCCGAGACGTGTTCTGCCCCGAGAGCGCGGAAGCGCTCCGCGTCCTCCGTGGTCTGGGCCTGCACGAGGGCCAGCGTCCGCAGCAGCGGCCGCCAGAGTACCCGCAGCCGCCTGTACCGCGGCCACGATCGCGGAGAGAGCCGTGCGTTGATCACAGCCACCGGCACGGCTGACCTGCGCGCCTCGAAGAGAAAGCGAGGCCAGAGTTCGCTCTCCGCGAGCACGATCAGCGAGGGACGGAGAACACCGAGCCACGCGCGAACCGCAAAAGCAAAATCGGCCGGAAAGTAAAAGACTGAAGACTCGCCGAAGCGTGCCCGCGCAACTGCCTGGCCGGTCCGCGTCGTTGTAGACACAACGATGGTGCGCCCGGGTAAAGCCTCCCGGAGTGCCGCGACCAGGGGTGCCACTGCAATCACCTCACCGACCGACACAGCATGGATCCAGATGCCATGTGCATGTCTCATGCCACCCCATTTTGACGGGGGGATCAGGCCAAGGCGCTCACCCAGCCCCTCGCGGTACTTGCCGCCCCTGCGGAGACCGCGCGCCCAGAGGGGCGCGCTGAGCGTCAGGGCTGCTCCGAGTGCCATGCTGTAGACCGCAAGCAGCACCTCGACGGCAGGGGACGGGTGGGCGCGTCCACGAAAGTTTGAAAGAGGCCGGTTCACAGAGATGTCAGCCCCGATGATAATGGGGACGCCTGATCCCCGCTTCACCCCTGAGGTCTCATCGCCCCATGCGCCCGCCCCGTACGCGTCTGTTTCCCATACTCTTGCTGCTCGTTCCTGCTTGCCTCTTTGGTGCCGACAAGCGGATCGCGCCGGCTCTCACGGCATCGCAATACCCGGCGCACGTGACGCAGGCGGGCATCACCATCGCGGCTGACCCGTACGACGCAAAGCCCAAGGAAGACGTGTTCCGCGTCGACTATCTCAAGTACAACTTCATCCCGATCCGCATCATTGTGACCAATGACACGGCGCAGCCGATCTCGCTCACGGACGTCCGCATCCTGCTGCTTCCGCGCGAAGACGGCAAGATCAACGCTGCCGAACCGGGGGACGTGGAGCGGCGCATCGATGGCGCCGCGAAACGCGGAACCACGATTCCGATCGGGCCCATCAACATCCACAAGGACGGCAAGGCTTCGGACAACAAGGTCGAGGCTGACTTCAGCGAGAACGAGTACTCGGCGCTTGCGGTAGAGCCGCACACCACGCGCGCCGGCTTTCTCTTCTACGATGTGCAGGGACTGGGGCAGCGGCCGCTCATCGGGGCAAAGCTCGTCTTCCGCGAGGTCAAAGACGCGAGCGGCAAGGACTTCTTCGCCTTCGAGGTGCCGATGGATGCCTACCTCGCCGCTCCTGCTTCGGGAAAATAAGCCGGGGGGGCGTCCCTTAGTGGGCCGCTGCAGAAGAGAGCCTCCTCGATACCCATTCTGCTGTAGAGCCGCGGCGCACCGTGCCGATAAGGCCGGTATGCGGGACCGGACCTTCACTGAGGACGTTTGGCCAAAAGCCACCAGCAGGCGCGGCCTCTCCGCCGTCGTTCTTCTTGTCCTCTGCTTTGCACCCTGGGCCACCAGGGCGCAGATGGTGGTGGCGCATAGCATCCTGACGTACGCCGGCAACGGCACGGCGGGGCTCAGTGGCAATGGTGGAGCCGCTGCCGCGGCGGAACTGAATGGGCCGAGCGGCATAGCCGTTGACGGTCTTGGAAACCTGTACATCGCAGACGTCGCCAACTATGTGGTGCGTGAAGTCAACGCCTCGACAGGTGTGATCTCTACGATCGCCGGCAATGGCACGGCTGGGTTTTCGGGCGACGGCGGCCCTGCCACAGCGGCAGAGATCCGCCCTGTGGACGTCGCTGTGGATGGACTCGGGAGCCTGTACATCGCAGACACGCTAAATCAACGCATTCGGCGCGTGAACCTTGCCTCTGGCATCATCACCACGGTTGCAGGCAGTGGCACGCAGGGACATAGCGGCGATGGTGGCCAAGCAGCCAGCGCAGCGCTTAACGCTCCCTGGGCCGTAGCTGCCGACGGCTCGAATAATATCTACATCGCAGATACGGGAAATAACTGCGTTCGCTATCTGAATGTGGCGACTGGCGTGATCACAAACATCGCTGGCACCGGGGCTTCCGGAAGCACGGGAGACGGTGGGGCCGCGACGGCTGCCACCCTCAAGACTCCCACGGGCGTCGCGGTAAGCGCCGCAGGCAATCTCTATATCGCGGACACAGGCAATGGCGTCATTCGTGAGGTCACGCTCGCCAGCGGCAAGATCGCGACGGTGGCGGGAACCATTGGAGCTACCGGTTCCGGGACCCCTCATCCCTCCCCTGGTGATGGCGGACCGGCAACACTCGCGACGTTGAGCGCCCCTGTTGGGATCACACTCGACGCTGTCGGCAACCTCTACATCGCGGATATAGGCGACAATGCCCTTCGCGTGGTAAATACCAGCGGAACCATCTCTACGATCGCCGGTACCGATGCTGCAGGCTACTCCGGTGACGGAGGCCTCGCCACAAGCGCGGAACTTCGATCGCCGGCGCACGTGGCTTTGGACCCGATGGGAAACATTTACGTCTCGGATGATGGGAACAACCGGGTACGCCGCGTCGGGATGAACTTGACTTTCGTTCCCACTGCACTCGGCAGCAGCGTGACGCAGAACATCCTGCTCCAGGCCACAGCAGCCGAGACCATCAGCGCTCCCTCCGTCACGACTTCGCTCGGGAGCGTGCAGGAGTTCTCGGTAGGAGCGGTTTCTGGCTGCACAGACGACGGCTCCACCTCCAATGCTTCCGGCACGATCTGTACCGTACCCGTCACCTTTCAGCCAAGGTACCCTGGCAATCGCGCTCTCCCGCTCAAGGTGACCGCGGGCGGCACAAAGTATCGCTTCATCGTGAACGGTCGCGGAGAAGGACCGCTTACGGCGCTCATCCCCGGCATCATCACGACAATTGCCGGAATCGGGACCGCAGGGTACACAGGAGACGGCAGTGCGGCCACCGCCTCGCAGCTGAACACCCCCTCGCGCGTGGCGGTCGACTTCGCAGGCAACGTGTACATCGTGGATGTCGGCAACAACGTCATTCGCAAAGTCAGCGCCACCACCGGCATCATCACGACTGTCGCCGGGAACGGGACCGGGGGCTACAACGGAGATGGAATCGCTGCCACGAGCGCAGAACTCTCCAATCCGTTAGCCGTCACCGTCGACGGCGCCGGCAACCTTTTCATCACCGACGCCAACAACCAGAGAATTCGCGAAGTGGTGAACACCACGGGCCTGATCCAAACGGTCGCGGGCAACGGGACGAACGGTTTTGCCGGAGACGGAGGGCTCGCTACCAGCGCAGCATTGTCGAACCCGTGGGAAACAGCCTTGGACCAGGCGGGTAACCTGTACATTGCCGACGGCTCAAACAGCAGGCTGCGCATGGTCAACGCGGCGACAGGCGTGATCACCACGATTGCGGGTACAGGCGCCGTCTCCTTTTCAGGAGATGGCGGGCAGGCGACAGCCGCAGGCCTGCGCTATCCGGGCGCTATCGCCCTCGACCAGCACGGCAACATCGTCTTCTCTGACAGCTTCGACAAGCGCATTCGCACCATCTCTGCCTTGACCGGCGTTGTCAACACCGTTGCCGGCACTGGCTCACCAGGGTATTCCGGAGACGGGGGGCCGGCCACCTCCGCGCAGATTGGGGTGATCCAGGGCGTTGTTCTCGACAGCGCAGGGAATATCTATCTTGCGGATGCCGCGAACAGCCGGATCCGCCGGGTTGATGCGCTGACGAACACCATCACCACGATCGCGGGCAATGGCATCGTCGGCTACGCGGGTGACGGTGGATCCGCGACGAGCGCCGCGCTGAACAGCCCCTACCATGTAGCGATCGATGCCAAGGGGAACCTTTACATCGCCGATCCCGTGGCAAATGTGATCCGGAAGATCACCGTCTCCCAGTCTGCCCTCGCCTTTCCAACAGCAACCTCGGCAGGCGACCGCGACCTCTCCGACGATCCCCTCACAACAGTCGTGAACAACATCGGAAATGCAGCCCTGACGATTCCCCCGCCTTCGACCGGGCTAAACCCCAGCATTGCGAGCTACTTCTCCCTGGATAGCTCCTCGACCTGCTCGCAGCTCTCTTCGGCCAGCACATCGGAAACCCTGGCCACCGCCGCGCAGTGCACCATCGCGATCGACTTCACACCGACCGTCGCAGGGAGTGTCTCGGGTACCGCGGTTCTCACCAATAATTCCCTGGGAGTTGCCGGATCCTCACAAAGCATCGCGCTCTCCGGCACCGCAACTGCCGACGTCACCGCGACGACGCTGCTGTCTTCCGCAAACCCCGGGCTTTATGGTTCTAACGTAACAATTACAGCGACCGTCACCGACAGCAGCGCCGGCACGGTGCCGACCGGAAGCATCCAGTTCACCCTTGACGGCACCGTCGTCAGCACCGTAACCCTGAACGGAAGCGGCACCGCAGCCTACACAGCCACTTCGCTCAGCATCGGCACCCACAGCTTCACGGCCGCGTACACTCCGAGCGGCTCCTTCTCGGCAAGCACATCGGGCGCTCTTTCAGAAATAGTCAGCAAGGCCACCCCTGCGATCACCTGGCCGGCACCCGCGGCAATCCCCTACGGTACGGCTCTCAGCTCCACACAGCTCAATGCTTCGACCACAACGACAGGTGGCACCTTCACCTACACGCCCGCTGCCGGAACAGTGTTGTCTGTCGGTGCCGCACAAAGCCTCAGTACGACCTTCACCCCCACAGACACGACCCACTACGCCGCAGCGTCGGCCACCAACACCATCACCGTCACCCAGGCAGCAGGAAGCGTGGCTCTGACCAGCTCCACATCCTCAGCGGTTTTTGGCAGCGCCATTACGCTGACTGCAACGCTTCCCACGGGCGCCTCGGGCGCTGTTGTCTTCACCGATGGCGGCCTCACGATCGGAACAGGGACCATCAGCAATGGCGGCGCGTCTCTCGTCGTCTCGAATCTCTTGGTCGGCAGCCATTCCCTTGCCGCCACTTGGGCGGGAAACGCCGCTTACACCTCGGCTGCCTCGCTCTCGGTCCCGCTCGTCATCACTAAGTCCCCAGTCACTATCGCCTTCGCTACGTCGCGGGATCCGTCGCTCTACGGGGACATGGTGATCTGCACCGTAACGGTAAGTGGTCCGTTGACGACCCCGACAGGCAGTCTGCTGCTCAAAGATGGCTCCTCTGTACTTGGCACCCTCAGCCTCGTGTCCGGGAACGCAACGTACACAACGAGGAGCCTCGTTGCGGGAAGTCACACCCTCGAACTCATCTACAGCGGGGATAGCAACTTCTACTAGGCGCGAATACCAAAATGGGAACGGGCGTGACGTGATTCTTCAGGAAGCTGAATAGCGCTCTGTTCACGGGGTGCCGACCTGCCGATAGTCTGGCCATGAACCGGCGAATACACACGAAGCCACTTAGCAGACGGCGCAGCCTGGTGCCGATGCCATTGTCGATAGAGGTCTCCAGGGCTGGGAGAGGCTTGCAGCTTGCAGGAGCAACCGTGTGTGCGCTTCTCCCGGTCTCTTCGTTTGCGCAGTCCAGCAGCTCTTCCATGACGCAGACGGTGAACCAACGCAACACACTTGGCGTACTGACGGCTTCGCCGACCGCCGGGGTCAGCGCAGGCTCAACCGTCACCTTCAACTACATGCTGAACACCGCGGGCGCACCGGCACCGACGTCCGAGACCATCCAGTTTATGGACAACGCCGCAGCGCTCGGCTCGCCACAGGCGCTCAACATGCTGGCTGGTTCGAACCTGCTGCCCTACTCCCAAATTGTCATCGGCAGTGGCTGGGCCGCGACGGGGGCGAACGCTACCGTGACGCCCAATGCTGTCGCGGGACCAGATGGCAGCAGTTCCAGTGCCACGCAGATCGCGTTTCCTGTAACCGCTACCTCAGGCGTGACCGCTGCTGTTCCCGGAACCGCATATGCAAACCAGACCCTGACCTTCAGCGTGTGGGCAAAGGCGGCGGCAACCGTCAGCCTCACGTTGTCCCTCGCCGACTCGCCTTCAGTCGCTGCTTCCGGTTCCAACACATGCGCTCTCACCACCTCGTGGCAGCGCTGCTCCTTCACACTTGCTTTTCCTTCAAACGCAGGTACCGGCTTTGCCGCGACACTCTCCACCGCCGGGCAGGCCACGTCGACGGTGTCGCTCTGGGGCGCCCAGGTCGAGAGCGCAACCACCCCTGGTCCCTATGTTTCCACGATCGGAACAGCACGTCCCACCGGTGGTCAGGGCGCGACCGTCACCTTCCCCTACTCCCTCTTCCACAACGGCAGCCACTCCATCACTGCCGTCTACTCTGGCGACGCGAATTTCGTCGCCTCCACATCAAATGCCGTGGCACTCACCGTGAGCCAGGCGACGCCATCCATCGCTTTCACGGCGAACCCTGTCTCCAGCAGCACCTACGGTTCTACGGTGACCCTGACAGCGACCCTTGGCGCGCCCTCCGGAGATCCGGCAGACATTCCAGTTGGCACAGTGCAATTCTTCGACGGCGCCACGCTGCTGGGAACAGGCACGCTGAACTCCTCGGGCGTCGCATCGCTGAACACCGCCGGCGCGAGCAGCCTCAGCGGCGGGTCGCACGTGTTGACCGCCGTTTACAGCGGCAGCACCGAGTTCACCGCGGTGACCTCGACTACCCTCTCCTACTCGATCGGGCAGGTCTCGAATGCTGTGACGATCACCGCGACCAGCTCGCGCAATCCCTCGGCCTACGGCGACGCCGTGGTTCTGTCGGTCACGCTTGCGAGCAATATCGGAGCAGCAGTTCCGACCGGTTCAGTCAGCATCGTGGATACTTCCAGCACCACCACGCTTGGCACGATTACGCTGGACAGCGCAGGTGCCGGCACCCTGACACTCCCACTGTTGACAGCCGGATCACATCCCTTAACGATTACGTATTCGGGAGATGCTAACTACCACTAGAGTGAGAGAGGTGGCTGCCGAGCAGCCGCCCTGTTTCACCCAAAGCTGTCCTGGCTGGCGATACGAGAATGTTGCTTCCATGATGCAGAAAGCCATCCGAGCCATCACGCCTTCCTTCAGTCTGACCGGCGCGCTGCCCACGCGGTCAGACTGCAGACAGCCTCTCCGCGTTCTCGCGCTGTGTGCCTTTCTCTTCGCCTGGTTTAACGCCTGTGCCACAGAGTCTCGCGCTGGCGAGCAGTCCCGCACGACCTATGTTCAGGTGGTCACGCCGGGAGACCCGGCTCTGAAGTGGACCGCGCCGGCGAATATCCCTCTTGGGACCGCACTCGGTCCGGCGCAACTCTCGGCCACTGCCGCTGTCGCCGGGCGCTTCGAGTACTCCCCTCCCGCTGGAACCGTCCTGCTTACCGGGAAACATTCTCTTGCCGTCTCGTTCCACCCCAGCGACCCTAACTTTCGAACAGCGAGTGCAAGCGTCTTCCTTACCGTCGATCCACCGCCAGATGGCTCCACCTTCCACTTGGCCTGGCAGGATCCAGGTATCGGCCTCCACGGTGTTGCCTTTGGCTCAGACGTGCAGCTCAAAACAGTGCTGCTGGTGAAGCCGGCCGGCACGTTCCAGCAGCCGGTGACCTTTGGCTGCATCGCACCCTTCCGGTACACATGCAGCTTCTCGCCTGCGAGCATTCGCCCGACGGTAGCCCCGGTGCAAGTGGAAGTCACCATCACCTTTGCGTCGGGCGGCTCCAACGCCGGGTTCGCGAACCCTCCCGCTCCGCAAACGCCGCTCCGGGCGGCATGGCAAGAAGCGCCAGCCGTGCTGGCAGTTTGCGTTCTGTTTACGGGTCAATACAGGAAACGTCGCGGCCGGAACAAGGCCTGGTTGGTCGCTGCACTTGCACTGCCTTGCCTTTGTTTTCCAGCGGCCTGCGGGGTTTCGGTCGCAGACACCATGATCCAGATCACCGCCTCGTCGCTCGCAGAGTCCAAATCAATCGAGCTTCCAGTCGCGCAGCCGCAGAAAAGTTTCTGGTCGCGTTAACGCGAGCCGAGAAGGCCGCTTCTGGGTTTCTGACATGTTCGGATGAGGATGGGGTGCAACAACCCACTGCAGCGAGACTGCGGGGTTCATTTTGGTGGACCTGATCGGGATCGAACCGATGACCTCTTCCATGCCATGGAAGCGCGCTCCCAGCTGCGCCACAGGCCCACATTCGTGAAGGGTTGCAGGTCCTATTCTGCCCGGAGCGCCCCTATTCGTCAACTTCTGACCCGCCCGGGCCGCCACGTCAGCGATCCCGCTTTCAGGCGGGCAGGGCGAACACCGGGAGAAAGTGCGCGTAAAATCTGGGCATGTTTCCGCTCTTTCCAGAGGCCGTAGCCGATGCATCCACTCTCCCTGGCGATCAGGCCCTCGCGTGGGCGCACCCCGTCATAGCCGAGTGGTTCCTCACGCGCTTTGGCTCGCCCACAGATCCGCAGCTTGAAGGCTGGCCACATGTCGTCGCCGGGCGCACGACGTTGATCTCCGCACCGACCGGCTCAGGCAAGACGCTCGCAGCCTTCCTCGTCTCCATTGATCAACTTTTCCGCAAGGCTCTTCAGGGGTGCCTCGGCGAAGCCACCGAGATTCTGTACGTCTCCCCGCTGAAAGCCCTGTCAAATGACGTGCAGAAAAATCTCGACGCGCCGCTCCGCGAGATCCAGGCGCTTGCCATCGAGCGCGGCTATCTCTGCCCCGAGATCCGGACCGCCGTTCGCACCGGCGACACGCTGCCGCGCGAGCGCCTGCAGATGCTGCGCCGCCCTCCGCACATCCTGGTCACGACGCCCGAGTCCCTGTACATCCTGCTCACCTCCGAGAAGAGCCGAAACAACCTGCGCAGCGTTCGCACCGTGATCGTTGATGAAATCCACGCGGTCGCCGACGACAAGCGGGGAACCCACCTCGTGCTCACGCTCGAACGGCTCGATGCGCTGGTCTGCGGCCGCAATCGCCTCTCGCCTGGAGCTTTCGTCGCCGGGCACTCCACCGCGCCCCAACGCATCGGCCTCTCTGCGACACAGAACCCCATCTCGCTCGTTGCCGAGTTTCTCGCAGGTTCCGGTCGCGGCGGCGAAGTGGAGATTGTCTCTGTCGGCCAGCGGCGCTCTCTCGATCTCGCCATCGAAATTCCGGACGAAGAGCTCAGCTCCGTCGCGACACGCGGCATCTGGGAGTCGATGTATACGCGGCTCGTCGAGCTCTCGGCCGAGCACCGCTCCACCCTCGTCTTTGTCAACACGCGCGCCATGGTCGAGCGGCTTTCCTTCCAACTCGGCGAGCGGCTCGGCGCGGAGAACGTCGCAGCCCACCACGGATCCCTCTCACGCAAACTCCGGCTTGAAGCAGAGCGCAAGCTCAAGGCAGGCGAAGTTCGCATCCTGGTCGCGACTGCATCGCTTGAGCTCGGTATCGACATCGGCGCCATCGATCTGGTCTGCCAGATCAACTCGCCCCGTGCGATCGCGCCAGCCATGCAGCGCGTTGGCCGCGCTGGCCACTGGCGGGGGGCCACACCGAAAGGTCGCTTCTTCGTCACCACGCGCGACGACCTGCTCGAAACCGCAGCGCTGGTGCAGGCAATGCATAGCGGCGTGCTCGATCGTCTGGAGATTCCTGCAGAGCCGCTCGACGTGCTTATGCAACAGATGGTCGCCGCCTGTGCCGCAGAGCCCTGGGAGGAGGACGCCCTCTTCAGCATGGTGCGGCGTGCCTACCCCTATCGAGATCTCACGCGCGAAACCTTTGAGGAGCTCCTCACCCTGGTCTGCGAAGGCATAGCCAGCAGCCGCGGAACATGGGGCGCGTATCTTCTCCGCGATCGCGTCAATGGCATCTTGCAGGCCCGCCGCAGCGCACGCATGGCTGCCGTGTCAAACGGCGGCACCATCCCGGATACCGCGATCTTCCAGGTCATTGCCATGCCTGAAGGCGTCGCAATTGCCACTCTCGATGAACACTTTGCCATCGACTCCTCGCCCGGGGACGTGATTTTGCTCGGCAACACCAGCTGGCGCATCACGCTTGTTGAAAGCGCTGGCCGGATCCTCGTCGAGGACGCCCAGGGACAGCCGCCCAGCGTCCCCTTCTGGACCGGCGAAGCGCCGCAGCGCTCGATGGAGCTGTCGCGATTTGTCTCAGACCTGCGCGTTGCGATCGACGTACGGACCCGAGACGTGCAGCCCGGCTACATCTCGCAGTCTCACCCCGAGGTCGCCTCCACCGTCGCCTGGCTCACGGAGCAGTGTTGTCTCTCGGAAGCAGCGGCCGAGCAGCTGATCGGCTACATCGTTGCAGGCCGCGCCGTGCTTGGCACCGTGCCGACACTCACGACGATCATCGCGGAACGATTCTTCGACGAAGGCGGCGGCATGCAATTGATCCTGCATGCGCCCTTCGGTGGCCGTATCAACAAGGCCTGGGGCCTCGCACTGCGCAAACGTTTCTGCCGCGGCTTCAATTTCGAACTGCAGGCTGCAGCGACCGACAACGGCCTCAACATCTCGCTTGCCGAGCAGCACTCCTTTCCGCTCAGCGATGTATTTCAGTTCCTCACCGAGCAGACGGTTCACGAACTCTTACAGCAAGCCTCCTTGACCTCGCCGATCTTCAAGGCTCGCTGGCGCTGGGATGCCTGCCGCTCCCTGCAACTGCTACGGTTTCAGAAAGGCAAGAAGGTTGCGCCGCAGGTGATGCGTACGCGCAGCGACGATCTCCTCGCGAACGTCTTTCCCCAGGTCGCAGCCTGCCAGGAAAACATCGAAGGAGATATCGAGGTCCCTGACCATCCACTGGTACGCGAGGTGATGAAAGACACGCTGCAGGAAGCGATGGACCTTGAAGGATTGACGCGGCTGCTTGGTGCCATCCGCACCGGAAGCATTCGGTGTCTTGCCGTCGACACCACGACCCCGTCGCAGTTCTCGCACGAACTCATCAACGCGATGCCCTATGCCTTCCTCGACGATGCCGATCTCGAGGAGCGGCGCACCCGCGCAGTCTCCATGCGCCGCACCGTACCAGATAGCGTGCTCGGTGAAGCGGGCCGGCTCTCCGCGGACGCGATTGCGGAAGTCCGATCGCAACAATGGCCCGACATACGCGACGAGCATGAACTGCACGATCAACTGCAGTCGCTCATCCTCGTGCCTGAGGACGCGGTGCTGACGCTCGCGACAGAGTATGGCCGCAGCTCCGCGCAGACATGGCCGCTGTTCTTCGCGCGACTCTGCGCGACGCGACGCGCCACCGTGGCGGTTGCAGATGGCGTCCGCTACTGGGTCACCGCAGAGCGCTTCGTCTGGGCGCGCGCAGTGCTTCCAACGCTGATGCCCGACCAGTCGCTGCCAGCGGTTGCGATCGCCGAGGAGACCGGCGAAGAGGTGATCCGCCGCGCACTGCAGGGTTGGATGTGCCTGCTCGGGCCTGCCACAGCAGCTTCGCTTGCGGCGCTGCTCTGTGCGCCAGCAACAGAGATCTGGAAGCAGCTTCTTCGCCTGGAAGTCGCGGGCACCCTGATGCGTGGCTGCTTCGAGCAGCCCACTGCAGCCGGAGATCATGCCGTCGAGTGGTGTGATCGCCGCCTGCTGCAGCGCATTCACAAGCGCACACTTGGCACGCTACGCAAGCAGGTCGAGCCGGTTACCCCTGCCGTCTACATGCAGTGGCTCCTGGGCTGGCAACACGTGGCGCCGCAGACACAGCTCACCGGCGAGCGCGGGCTGCTCGATGCGCTGCGTGGCCTTGAAGGCTTCGAAGCACCAGCAGTCGAGTGGGAGCGCTCGCTGCTGCCCTCGCGCGTTGCGGACTATGATCCTCGCTGGCTCGATGCGCTTTGCATCGCAGGCGTCGTCGGCTGGGGACGACTCTCGCCGCACCCCGCGTTCTACGCAGAGCAGACTGGCACACAGGCAGGCGGTCCGCGCCGCGTCATTCCCACCAGCATGGCGCCGATCACGCTCTTTCTTCGCGAGGAAGCGCTCTGGCTCGACGCGTGTCTTGCAGCCGACCGTGTGCCCGAAGCAAACCTTCCCTGCTGTCTGAGCGAGCTGGCACTCTCGATTCGCGCCTGTCTCAGCCAACGCGGGGCGATGTTCGCGTCCGACCTGCTGCGCGCCTTCCAGGTTCCGGCGCCTGATCTCGATCGCGCGCTCTGGGAGCTGGTTGCTGCCGGCCTGGTCACCGCAGATGGGTATGACAGCCTGCGCGTGCTGATCGATCCACGTCGCAAACAGCTGCATGCGCCCGCGCCTGGCACCAAGCGCGCTGCGCGCCATGCAAGCGGTCGCTGGAGTCTCCTCTGCGGAGAGGCCGACCAGTCCTGGAACAGCACCGGGAAGCCGCCAAGCGAGGGCTCGGCAGCAGAGCGGCGCGAAGCGCAGTTCGCCTCCGCATGCAACATGCTTTTGCGGCGGTATGGCGTCGTTTTTCGCGACGTGCTTGAGCGCGAGACCAACGCGCCGAAATGGCGAGAGCTGTTGCCGATGCTGCGCCGCATGGAGGCGCGCGGCGAGGTGCGCGGCGGCCGCTTCCTCGCGGGGTTCGCCGGGGAGCAGTTCGCGCTGCCAGAGGCGCTCCAGAGCCTGCGGGAAGCTCGCAGAAACGGCCTCTCCGGAGAGCTCAATGTATCTGTAGCCGCAGGTGATCCGTTGAATCTCGTTGGCATCATCGTGCCAGGGGAGCGGATTCCTGCTGTCGCCGGGAAGTGCATCACCTGGACGCCTGCCCTGCTGAGCAGCACCCGCGCTCGCGAGTTGGAATCCCCACCGACCCAGGCTGCCATCTTTGCAGCAGCGCCGTCGCAGGCAGAGACAGGGGCATGAGCGAGAAACCAGACGCACCTCCTGTCACGGAAGAGGATTACTACATGGATGGCGAATACCTGGTCTTCACCGCGGCCTATCATCGCAAGCGCGGGTACTGCTGCAACTCTGGCTGCCGCCACTGTCCTTACGGTGACGATGGCGAGCTTGTCGACACGCCGTCCTAGTTCCCTGTGGGCTTCGTCATGTTTGTGACCGTGGGAGTGGCAGCTACGCTGCCACGGATCACAACCGGCGTTCGCGGGAAGGAGAAGGTTCCGCCAGCATCATCAATCACGTTCACCTGGCAGGTATACACGCCATCCGTCAGCGAGTTCAGCGGCACGGTGAAAGCGAACGCTATTGCATCCCGCTCTGGCACGTTCACCTTGTTCGAATCAACCAGCGGCGACTCAAAGACCTTTACGTTGCCACGCAGGAACTCGATGCTTGTATAGACGTGCTGCGTCCCCGCTGCCTTTGCAGCAGGCGTGGTCGCATCCGGTGCAGCCTTCGGATATTTGGCCGGATCGTAAACCTCGTAAAAGAAGTACACCGGCTGACTCTTGTCGAAGACATGCGGCAGGTTCGGAATGTACTGCTGCCCATCAAACACGAGCGGATTGTCGATGCGATGCTCATTGCCGGCGGGTGCGGTCCGTTGCGAGGCCAGCACAACCGAACTCATCTTGAGCGGAGACTTCGACAAGTCAGGCACCTGCACATCCGTCTCAAACGAACCAAGCTTCCCCGTCTCGTTCTCTCGCACGACAAACTTGAGATGGTAGGTTCCAGCAGGCAACGTAAAGCCAGTCGAATACTCGATATTCTTGCGCGACACCTGCTGCGCCTGGTTGATAGCCAGCTTTACCGTATCGCGAACCTGCTGCAGCACGTGCCCGTGCGCATCCTTGATGTTGCCAATAACATCGAGCGTCGCCTTGTCTCGATCTCCTCCCTTTGTGAACGGAATCTGCGAGCCCGGCACCAGTAACGCGACGGGCATGTTATAGCGGCCGGTCGCATCACGGAAGAAGAACGGCTGCAGATAAACCGACATATCCGTCGCAGGCAGGTCGGTATCGAGCGCCGCCTGGAGGTCGCGCTCTCGCTGCTCTCCATTCGAGTGGCGAAAGTCCGCAGGAGCATAGTAGCCAGGCCGGTAGCTCAGCTTCACATCCGGGCGGTTCACGCGGATCTCCAGCTTACGATAGCTCCCGTCCCGCGCCGGATTGCTCGAGTGAAAGCCGATCACGTAATAACTTGCCGTGTCGTTCTGCACCTGCTGAAACGCCGGCGCAAAGTCGTTGTTATCGAAGAACGCCTTCCCGCCCGTGTCACTTGACAGCGTTGCCAGCACTTCCTGCGAGTTGAAGTTGGAGTCAAGGTTGTTCTGCAACGCGCCGCCCGTATACGCGGCGTTGCCCCGAAGAGAGCCGGTAGTGGCATCGCCAAGTGGTGAGATCGCCTGCAGTCCACGCGCATCGACGCTGTAGATCGAGAGATTGTTGCGGACCGCTGCATTGATTGTCGAACGAAGCGAGGCCTGGTTCTCGATCCCGTCCCGCTGCACTCCACCCGAGAAGTAGAGCAGCGACTTCTTCTGATTGATCGGGCCGAGTGCCCGTGCTATCGCTGCGATCGCGAACAGTTCGCGATCGGTGTTGATGTCGTTGTATTCCGTCTCATCCGGCGTGTAAGCCGTCGTATCTTCCGCCTGGTTGGTGGTACTGGTCGCGCCTGGAGTAAATCCTTGTCCAGTCCCGCCGGAGTAACTGTTCACGGCGCGCAACAAAAGCTGCTTATTCGCGGTGAAGTCCTGGTCAAGCGAAAGCGTATTTCCCAGAGACACCACAGAAACCAGGTCAGCATTCTGCATGGTCTTGTTGATGTAATCGCGCGCTGCATCCTGCACCCGGTCCAGATCGTCAGGCTGCAGTGATGTCGTGTCGAAGAAGAGCACGATGAGTCGATGATCCCGCAATGCTGCGGCCTGCTGCTCTGCGCTTGCACCCAGCGTCGCAGCAGCGCCGGCAGGCGCACCCGCCCGCCCGGTAACAGTTTCGGTACCAGGCAGGCGCACAGCCTGGTCTACATTCTGCGCGTCAAAGCTGACGATCTGCTGAGGCTTGCCGCTCTCGAGAACTGTGAAGTCATTGCGCGTTAGCCCTCTCACGGGTTCGCCCGTCTTTCGATCGCGCACAATCACATCGGTCAACACAAGGTCGCTCTGCACCTTGAGCGTGAATCCGCTGGATGCTGGCGCTTGCGGCGTATCCTGTGTCACCGCAAGTACCGGCAACATCACGAACGCAGCCGCGGCGCAGATCCGTGCAATCGTCAATAAACCGCGATCTCTCATTAGTAGCGGAACCTCGCGACGAAGCTGAACTGCCGCATCGCTGCCGTGCTCGTGACCTGGCCGTACTCCGCGGATCCAAGCTGCGTGTTCACGCCCGAATACTGCACCGTGTTCAGGAGGTTATCCGCGGTAGCGCGCACCTCGAATGATCTGGTCTCCCCAAAAGAAATCGTTTTCGAAACCGAGCCATTCACGGAAATGGCGCCGGGGCCAGCAACGGAGTAGCGACTCGCCGTGCCGTAGACGCCCGTGGGTGCAGTAAAGGCCGCGGTGTTGAACCAGTTATTTACCTTGCCGCCTCCCGATGTCAGTGAAACACCAGGCACCCGATCCGGCCGCTCGGAACCGGTAGTTCCCCTCGCAACATCGGTCACAGAGGCCGTGTAACTTGGGGTAAGCGGCTCGCCCGTAGCGATACTGTAGGTCCCCGAAACAGAGAAGCCCTCGAGCGCATGTGCCGTTCGCCCGGTGGTGAAGTACGTCTTATCTGCCCCGAAAGGAAGCTCGTAGACGAAGTTTCCACTGACCTTGTGACGAATGTCGAAGCTCGAGTTAGACTCTTCGGCAAGCAGGTCCTGCCAGTTCTGCGTCACGGCGTTGCCGACCCCACCCACCGACGTCGCGTCATCGATCGAGTGTGAATACGCATAAGTCGCCTGCAGACTGAGCCCCTTCTGCAAACGCTTGCGCAGGCTGACTACCAGGGTGTTGAAGTTTGAGAAGGCAGTGGACTGCTCATAGTCATACAACACCCCGCTCTCTGACGTTGTCGCTGTGCGCCCGGGAGCATCGACAATACTCAGTCGCGTTCCCTTGGACCCGCTGTACCCAACATTCAGAACGATGTTTGATGGAAGTGTCCGCTGAACATTGAGGTTCCAAAGCTGGATGTAAGGCAACCGGTAATTCTTGTCGACAGCATAGTTGCCCTCCACCTGCGGCTCGGGAAAGCCGTTTGCGAGCGTGATCGCAGAGCCGGCCGTGGCTTCGTTCGTCTGCACGTCTGCGAAAGGGGGCTGGAACGCAAACTGCTGCACGAACTTGCTGTACTGCCCATTCGCAAAGTTGATCCCGTATCCCCCGCGGACGACGGTGTCCTTCATCGCTCGCCAGGCAAAGCCAAGACGCGGCGAAAAGCCATCGCGGTCCGGGTAGATCAGGGAGCGCGGATACTTCCCGGTGTAGAGCCCGGGCGCATTCGGAGTCACTTCCGCGACAGAAGCGAAATCGTTGCCAGTGTCGAGCGTGGCAAGGCGATCGTCCTTTTCCGAGTACGGGGAGAAGTACTCGTAGCGTAATCCAGCCTGCAAGGTGAGGGATGGTAGCGCGCGCCAGTCATCCTGGAAATACGCGTCATAGACGTTCTCGCGGAGATAACTCTTCTGGTACGCAGCCTGCAACGTCGTCTCCTGCGGTCTGCCCAGAAGTAAGTCGGCCAGCGATGATCCTGTCTGCGGAACACCTGTTTCAGTCGTGTTCCCCACCCCGCTGGTGGCGCTTGTTCCAGGCTGCTCGGTAAACAGCCCGGTAAAGATAAAGTCGCCGGTGGAGATGATTCCACTGCTGCCAAGCAGGTTCAGCTGCACCCGCTTGATATCTGCGCCCCAGCGCAGGTTGTGCTTCTTGTGCGACCACGAGCTCGCTTCACCAAGCGAGAGCGTCTGGTTCGTCGTGAAGGAAGGCTGCTGCTCGCTGAAACCGGTGAACTGATTCACGGTGAGGTTGGGCAGCCCATAGTTGAGAGAGTTAGGCGCCGTGCCGCCGAAGATGTTGATTCCGAGACCACCCGCAACGTCGTTCACCCCGGTGAAGTAGTTCGAGACATTCGTGGTCGAGCGATTCCACGTGAACGTCAGAGTGCTGGTCAGGCGCCCTCTGCTTAGCGTGTAACCCGGCGCCAAGGAGTAGCTATGGGTCTGCGCCTTACCACCCAGCCCCGGGAAGATATCGAGGTTATCCGAGGCAGAATGGCTGTAGTTGTAGCTCACATTCACGTTCTGCTGCAGGCCCTGGGACACGTTCATGTACTGGCGTACCAGGCCTGCGAGGGGAGAGCCACCACTTCCGCCACCAAAGGAATGAATGAACCGCAGGCTGGCGACCGTACTGTTTGATTCGGCGCTGGTCAGTCGCTCGTAGTTCTTCGACGGTCCCGGCAAATTCGGCAAAGGGTAGTAACTCAGCAGACCCGCAGACTGCGATGTAATCCGCGCCACCGGGATGATGTTCCCTGGGAAGGGCTGACCAGTCGTCGGATCATAGATCGGGATCACTGCGCCCGTGTTGCTGGTCAGTGCGCTGAAGTCACCGGCACGCTCGGCAGCGGTTGGCACGGTCCCGTACTGGTCAAAGGGGCTCGACGAACGGGTGCCACTGAGATTGAAGAAAAGGAAGTCTTTCTTATCTCCAGTGATCACGTGCGGGATGTTTGGAGTACCCGCGAACGTGAGCCCGAACCGATTGGTCGCGTATGCCGGCTGCCGAATTGCCTGCCCCTGTAGCGCGTAGTCCAGGGCATTCAGCGCAGAATTGGAACCGTTCCAGTAAAACGCCCCGTGCGGCTGATTCGGATTGAAATGCCGGAATGAGCCGCGAAATCCTCCGCCGCCACCGCCGAATCCTCCGCCACCGAAGCCCCCACCGAATCCTCCGCCGCCCGAGCCCCCACCGCCCGGTCCACCAAAGCCGCTACCGCCCAGCGATGGGTCATTCGAGGCGCGCTCGCGCACCGCATTGAAGTCAATGCCCGCAAAGCTATTTCCGCCATTGTTGCTTTGTCCCTGCACCGCGACCGACTCCGAAGCGAAATCGCTGTTGCCCGCGAGCGAAGGCGCTTGTGCGCCTCCTGCGCTGTCCCCTGCATCAAGCGCCGCCGCCGCACCAAGAAGACCGAGCAGCTGTGAGCCGCTACCATTGCGTCCCCCGCCCCCGCCGTAGGCACGTGTGCTCTGGCTGCCAGGCGCAGGACCCAGGGCACCCCGATCTTCGGCTTCCGGTGCAAGTCGCGAGCGCAGTACCAGGGAAAAGCTCCTCGCGACATCCCGCACCGTTCCGTCAGCCCCGCCAAACCGGACCTCAAACGTGTTCTCGGCGAACGCAGCAAAGTCCGAACGAACCACGTAGCGTCCGTCTTCCGGAACCTTCAGGCGAAATGAGCCATCTGTACCCGTGGCAGTTGCATATTTTGTTCCCGTCAGCGTGTTGGTCGCCGTGATGGCAACACCCGGCAATGGCGTTCCACCAGAACTTACGGTGCCATGCACCAGCCCACCCGTCGCGGCGGTGGGAGCAGGGGCCTGCATAAGAGCGCCTGGGGACCCAGCAGTCTGCGCGATGCCAGCGCTGGCAAGCAGCGGCAAACAAACAATGCCGGCTGCTCGCATGCGCGTCCTGCTTCTTCGCCCGAAGCCCTGACCTGCGCTGCGCACGCGACCCATACTTATTGATCCTTCAGTCGAGACCACTCGCGGATCTCTGCGGCGTCCACGACCGTGAGCACCTTGGCGGTAAACGCCGTTTTGTTGAACGTGCCCGTAGCCGTCATGCCGTCGCCCACCTGGACGTCTGGCAGCGTGATGCTCTCATGACGCTTGCGAAACGAAGTGTCCTCATCCACATCCACCGTATTCACCACGCCATCCGGTCGCTTGATCACAAGCTCTGTTCCGTGCTTTGCCGTGATTGTTCCAGCAAGCCAGGTCTTGCCCCACTGCGCGCGACGCTGATCCAGTTCCGCCAACTCCGCCGCATCCACGACCGCCACAAAGACGGCGCCGAGCGTGTGCTTCTTCGCATCCAGTTCTCCGCCTGCCAGCACTGAGTCGCCTGCATGGGCCGGGTTCGCGGTAGCAGCCTCGGCGTTCTTGACAAAGTGCGTGTTCGCCCCCGTTTCCACCTGGTACACCGTGCCATCGTGGACTTTTACAAAGACGGACGAACCAGCGAT
Source organism: Acidobacteriaceae bacterium (assembly GCA_965199135.1). Lineage (GTDB taxonomy): Bacteria > Acidobacteriota > Terriglobia > Terriglobales > Acidobacteriaceae > EB88. The sequence continues at coordinate 369,727 of OZ240685.1, forward strand.
CCGGACGACCGAGCCGCGGATAGCCTGCATCCCCGCAATGTCAAAATTGGAGTCTTCCTGGGCGCCAAGGGGAGACACCCTGCTGGCAAACAGCAGGGTGAATGCTGCGCCGGTACAGCCAAGAACACGCATTCGTCTGGATAATCTCAGGGGCATTTGGAACCGTTACGTGTGGAGTGAGACGGAGCAGGACCTGAAAAGACGCCGGGAACTCATTGCTTCGGCATTCCACCCGCCCAGCCACAGTGTACCCGCAAGGTATCCTTCGTACTGCCTTCACGTAGTAACGCTTGTACCCCATCAAGCGATCCCGTCTTCCCATTTTCGCCCGAAAAACATCCGATGGCTTGCAGCAGCATCCGATGGATATACGTCGACGTGAGGCAACACGGCGCCTCATCCGTGCTGCTACCGTAGAGGCGCAGGGTCTGGTGCGACCCGGAACGCAGGGCCAGGAGAGACATCGCGATGGCAACCCGAACTGTGCGACCAGGAGTGCCGACCGCCACTCCCGCCCTCTGTACCCTCGAGGACCTGCGACAGGTTCGTCGGCAAAGCCTGTCTCTCTGCGAGCCGCTTACCCCGGAAGACATGATGGTGCAGAGCTGTCCGGAGGCAAGCCCCGCAAAATGGCACCTTGCGCATACCAGCTGGTTCTTCGAGACCTTTCTGCTTCGCGAGTTTCTCCCGGACTATCGGCCTTTCCATCCGGACTTCCTCTGGCTCTTCAACAGCTACTACAACTCGGTGTCTGACCAGCCGCAGAAGAAACTGCGCGCCTCGTTCTCACGGCCTGGCCTCGATGCCATCCTCGCTTACCGCACCCATGTGGATGCTGGTCTCGAAACACTCTTCTCAGGTGCTGCGCCCGCCGAGGCAAACCGCAGGCTCACTCTCGGGCTTCACCACGAGCAGCAGCATGGCGAGCTCCTGCTCACCGACATCAAGCATGCCCTTTGGAGCAATCCTCTGCGTCCTGCCTACCGCCCGGAGCCGCTGCCCGAAACAGCTAACGCGATGGCCCGTCAGCTGAAGCAGCAGAGCTGGGTTCCCTTCAGGGAAGGGCTCCGCGAGATCGGCCAGGATGGCGATGGCTTCTTCTTCGACAACGAGGCGCCACGTCATCGTGTGTGGATCGACGCGTTCGAGCTGGCCTCGCGACCGGTGTCGTGTGCGGAGTACCTGCAGTTCATGGAGGATGGCGGGTATACGCGCTCCGACCTGTGGCTCTCCGAGGGCTGGGACACGGTGCAGCGCGAAGGGTGGCGCGCGCCGCTTTACTGGCACCGCGACAGTGACACATCCGACTGGACCGTTTTTACCCTGCGCGGCGATCAGCCGCTCCGGCAGATCCTCGCGGCACCGGTGTGCCACATCAGCTACTACGAGGCGAATGCATTCTCACGCTGGGCCGGCATGCATCTGCCGACAGAGGCCGAGTGGGAAACCGCGGCCGCCGAAAGCCTCTACCATCCACAGCATCTACTCGAAGGTGGTTCGCTGCATCCGCTGGCGTCTGCTGAAGGCGAAGGTCTCCGCGAGATGTTTGGCAATGTCTGGGAGTGGACGGGCAGCGCCTACCTCGGCTACCCCGGCTACGCGGCGCTCCCCGGCGCGCTCGGCGAGTACAACGGCAAGTTCATGAGCAACCAGATGGTGCTGCGCGGCGGATCGGTGGCGACTCCGACCTCTCACCTCCGCGCAAGCTACCGCAACTTCTTCCCGCCACACACACGCTGGCAGTTCTCCGGCGTGCGCCTGGCACGGCGTTAATTGAAAGCATACGGATGGCTTCTGCGAAATGGATTGCTGCTGTTTCTGAACCAACGCACGATGTCGCGTTGGGCGTCGATGTCCTAAGCGGTCTCACAGCTACCCCTAAGACACTCAGCCCCTGGCTCTTCTACGACACTCAAGGCTCTGCACTCTTCGAGAAGATCACCGAACTGCCGGAGTACTATCTCACCCGTACCGAACGCGCGATCTTCGGTGAGCATGCGCACGAAATCGTCGACGAAGCTGCTGGCGAACACAGGCTCGCCGTGATCGAACTCGGCGCAGGCACTGCCTCGAAGACCGGTCTGCTGCTGGCTGCGACCGTGCAGAAGCAGGGCAGTGTCGACTATTTCCCGATCGATGTTTCCGAGAGCGCGCTCACGGAAGCGAGGCGTCACCTCGAAGACGAGCTGCAGGACGTGCGAGTGCACATGCGTGTGGGCGACTACACCTATGGGCTTGGTGGAATCGAAGCCCCGGGCAGTCGCAAACTCGTGCTGTACATCGGCTCCAGCATCGGCAACTTCGAACCCAAGGACGCAACCACCCTGCTTGCTGACGTCCGTGCGGAACTCGAACCGGGCGACTCCATGTTGATCGGTGCCGACCAGGTGAAGCCGATCGAAACTTTGCTCGCCGCCTACGATGACGCGCAGGGGGTGACCGCAGCCTTCAACAAGAATGTCCTGCAGCGAATCAATCGTGAGCTTGGCGCAGATTTCGATCTCGACACGTTTGCGCACGAAGCCCAGTGGAACCCTGAACGGTCCCGGATCGAGATGCACCTGCGCAGCGAGCGGGATCAGACCGTGCAGATCCCCGCGCTCAACCTGCTCGTGCACTTTGATCGCGGGGAAACCATTCACACCGAAAACAGTTACAAATTCACGGACGAGCGCCTGATCGCCATGCTCGAAACCGCAGGCTTTACCCTGCGCCGCGAGTGGCAGGATCAGCACCAGCTCTTCTCCGTCTACCTCGCGGAGGCGATATAGGTCAGCGCGATAACACCGGAGGAGGCTGCACGGCTCCACCGACAGCACTGAAGCGGGTGCGCGGAAAGGCATCAGGATAGTTCTTCTGAAGGAAGGCGATCATTCCCTCACGGATAATGCAGCGGAGGTCAAACTGCTCACTCGAGTTGCGTGCACTGAGGAGGCAGCGAATTTCCATCGTCTGCTCGGAAAGGTTCGTCACCTGCAAGGCGCTGATCTTGCGATCCCACAGCGGTGACGCTTCGAGCATGCGCGTAAACTCCGCGCGCAGAGCCTCAACCGGCACCGAGTAGTCAACGTATAGAAATGCCGTTCCCATCAGGTCTGCGTGCTCGCGCGTCCAGTTCTGAAAAGGCTTCTCGATGAAGTATGTCAGCGGCACCACCAGTCGCCGGTAATCCCAGATCGCAACGATCACGTACGTCGTCGTGATCTCTTCGATCCGCCCCCATTCGCCCTCAACAATCACGACATCGTCCAGCCGGATCGGCTCGGTCAGCGCAATCTGCAGGCCGGCAAGCAGGTTCGACGCCGTCGACTTGGCAGCCGTCGCGAGCACAAGGGATGCCAGCCCGGCGGACGCGAGCAGCCCCGCCCCGTAATGCCAGATGGCCGAATCCCGGAAGAGTGAGAGGATCAGCCCTGCGGTGACCACCAGCAGCAGGATGATCGCCATCCGGCGCAGCAGCTGCAGCTGCGTTCGCACCCGGCGCGCCTTCAGGTTATCCACGTCCGATACGTCATACCGCAAGAGCATGGCGTCTTCAAACAGGTACACGCCCGAGATCATCAGCCAACCCAGGATGATGAAGAAGACAATACCAACACCCTTCTGGATGGTGCCGAGCAGCGGCTCCTCGATTGGCAAGAAAGGGAGCGCAATTGCGACTGCGGCCAGCACTGTGACCGCAAGCGCAGGCTTGCGCAGGCGCGTCTGCACAATCCGCAGCAGCGGCGAAGCCTCCACATCGCGATGCCGCAGCCTCGCCAGAAAGCGGAACACCAGCGCATGCAACGCGAACGCGATTGTGATCGCAACGGAGATTGCGACGATCGCGATGGCGATGCGTATGTGCTCGGGCGGCAAAGCATGCGGCGGAGGCACAGGAGCAGTCTTCATCCGGGAACCTGCTCCTCACGCGGCCGGTCGTAGTCGCCGCTCTTGCCGCCACGCTTCCGCACCAGCCGCACCTCGCGGATCGTGATGCCCTTGTCGAGCGCCTTGCACATGTCATAGACCGTGAGTGCCGCGACACTCACTGCCGTAAGCGCTTCCATCTCGACCCCGGTATTTGCATCGGTTGCGGCAGTTGCACGAAGCTGCACCCCGCCATCTGTCACCGTGGCAGTTACATCGAGAAAGGAAAGCGGCAGCGGGTGGCACATCGGGATCAGCTCACTGGTGCGCTTCCCTGCCTGGATACCGGCAAAGCGTGCGACCTCGAGGGGATTGCCCTTGGGATTTGCTGGAAGCGCCGCAAGCACCTCAAATGCCAACGAGACAAAGGCCTCTGCTTCCGCCTCGCGCCGCGTCGCGGCCTTGCCGCTCACATCCACCATCCGCGCCTGCCCGCTCGCATCGTAGTGGGACAAGCCAGCTTTCGTGTTCTCGCTCATGCTCCCAGCCTACCGCAGCTTCTCAGGCCAGCAGCACCGTGGCATGGTCGCCGGCAGCGAGGGCCGTGCCTTCAGGAACCACCAGAAAACAGTTTGCCCGCGCGGTGCTCGCGAGATCCCCGGAGCCCTGCCAGGCGATCGCCTCCACGCTCGCACCATGGACGTCATACCGCACCAGCGCCGGCAGAAACCGCGTTAGCCCTGGCTTGCCCGAGACACGCTCGCGTACCCGAGCCTCTGCAAAGCGAGGCATAAACGCCGGCTCGCCGGCGAGCCCGGCCAGCACCGGCGCAACAAACAGCTGAAAGCACACGATCGTCGACACCGGATTGCCCGGCAGCCCAAAGAATGGAAGCTCCTCGATGGCCCCGAAGACCACAGGCTTGCCCGGCTGAATCCTCGCGCCCGTAAAGAAGAACCGCCCGCCGAGCGACGCGAGCGCCGGCTCGACCAGGTCATACTTGCCCATCGAAACGCCACCCGAGAGCAGCAACAGTTCGCTCTGCATGGCAGCTTCGCGTATGGCAGAAGCCAGCGCCTCCGCGTCATCCGCGACCGGCGCAAACAGAACAGGCTCCCCGCCCATTACCCGAACCTGCGCCGCCAATGTGTACGTGTTCGAGTTGCGGATCTGGTGAGCCGCCGGCTGCTCCGCCACGTCGACCAGCTCATCCCCGGTCGCGAGAATCGCAACGCGCGGCTTCCGGTAAACAGGAACCTCCGCATACCCACACGCTGCTGCCACCGCGACGCCATGCGTCGTCAGGCGTGTGCCCGCAGCCACCAGGATCGCCCCTTCAGTGGCCTCCGCGCCGGCAGCGACGATGTTTTCGCCAGTTCCAAGCGTCCGCCCAGCCACCAACGCGACCGACCCGCCGTGGCGCTCCACATGCTCAATCATGGCCACGGCATCGAGCCCCGCAGGCACAGGCGCTCCGGTCATGATCTCGATCGCCGCGCCCGGCGCAAGCGCTCCACCCTGCCATGCCTCGCCGGCTCGCAGGAGGCCCTGGATCGTGACAGGCCCGCGCGCCCAGTCCGCAGCACGCGCCGCAAACCCATCCCGCGTCGAGCGTGCGAATGGGGGTTGCGGCCGATCCGCGACGACCGGCACCGCCAGCACCCGGCCTAGCCCCTCAAGCAGGGCCACACGCTCTGTGGGGAGCGAGCGTTGCGATACCTGCCCCGCGTAGCGCTGCACGGTAGCGAAAGCCTCTGAGAACGGCAAGGGAGACGTCATGGCTTCATTCTAGGCGGATGGTCGGGCACAAGAAAAAGGCGCCCCCTCGTGGGAGCGCCTTCTCGCGGAACAACTGCTTACGACTTCTTGCCCGCCTTGTAGCTCGTCTTCACCGTCTGTCCCATGCTGGCCAGGATGTTCTTTGCATCGGGTGCGAACTGCCCATCCGGCGCAAGCTCCAGGTACTTCTGATAAGCCTCGGCGCAGCCGGCTGGCGCCGTGATCTTCTGCGTCTTGGGGTCCACTGTCGCCTTGGCGATCAGCGCCTGGCCCTTCAGGTAGTACGGGATCGGCTTGTTCGGATCTGCCGCGATCGCCTTATCTGCGGCAGCCGAGACAGCGTCATTGTTCTGACCGGAGCGCGCCAGCACGATCGTTTCGTTGGTGTAGTACATGCCCGCACCTGCCGGATTGGCCTTGGCCGCGGCATCGTAGGCTGCCTGCGCATCAGGAATCTTGTTCTGCGATGCAAGCGCTTCGCCGAGTGCGTTGTTCGCGCCACCCAGGATCTCCGGATTCGGCTTCGGGTTCGCACCCTCAAGGGTGATCGCCTTCTGCAGCGAGGTGGTCGCATCCGTGTACTTCTTCTCGCCTACCTGCGCATTGCCGAGCTCGAACCACAGCACCGAGGCATCCGGCTTCGCCTGCGTATCGCGCGTCATCAACTGGTCGGCATCGGCATAGTTCTTATTCTTCATGTCCGTGCGGGCAGTGGTCAGATCGGCATTGAGGCTCTTGATCACCGTGTTGTTCTTCATGGCCTCGGCGTTGGCCTTCTTCACTTCCTCCATCTGCTTGCGCTGTTCCGGGCTCATCTTCGCGATGTAGTCCGGGCGCGACAGGTCGAAGTTTTCTACCTCGTCCTGGCCACCCTCGATCTTCACGTTCATCAACTGGTCGACGGGCTTGCCATTGGCCTGCAGGTTCAGGATGTAGGTACCTGGCGCGATGCCGTCACCCTTGAAGTCACCATTCGCATCGCCGGTAAAGGTGTACTTCACCGTCTTGCCGTCAGTTGTCACCATGACGGTTGCATTTGGGATCGGCGCGCCGACCGGGTCCTGGATGTGTCCATGAATACTTCCTGTGGGTGCCTGCGCATGCAGCGACGGAACGCCCGTCAATCCAAGTACGATCGCCAATCCGGGTACGATCAAGTGCTTCTTCATCTCATCCTCTTTCTGGGCGGCCCCTGGTTTCACGGTCAGCTCGCCCGTCCTGCCTGTCCTGCACTACCCCGCTGCGCCTCGCGCGTAGGGGATCTGGTCCTCGGCACCCGCTTCTGCAAACGCGCGCAACCGCAACACACAACTGTCGCACACGCCGCAGGCCTCGTCTTCACCGCCGTAGCAGGACCACGTTACATGCAGCGGCGCGCCGAGTTCAACACCCAGACGCACGATCTCCCGCTTCCTCATGTGGATGAGCGGGGTCGCGATCTGGATGTTCCCGTCCCGCGTTCCGGTGCGGATCAGTTGCTGAAATGCCTCGTAATACGCGGGCCGGCAGTCCGGGTAGCCCGAGCTGTCCTGCTCCACTGCGCCAATATAGACAACTCCGGCATCGATCGTCTCGGCCCAGCTCACCGCCGCACTCAGAAAATGCGCATTGCGAAACGGCACATAAGTCACCGGGATCTCTTGCCCAATCACATCCCCGGCATCCGGGATTGCAATGGAAGCATCGGTCAGGGCCGACCCTCCGATTGCCCGGAAAAGATCCAGCCTGAGGTGCAGAAACCGTTCCATTCCAAGCGCTTCGGCCACGGCACGTGCCGCTCGCAGCTCCCGTGCTTCCGTCCGCTGCCCATAGGAGAAGTGCAACGCGCAGGTCCGGTACTCGCGGGCCGCGAGCGCCGCGCAGACACAGGAATCCATCCCGCCGGAAAGCGACACAATCGCGCGCGGCTTCATGCCGGCACCACCGCGTTGTTCTCCGCAGCCCACCACGTATCAAACAGCGCCAGCGCCCGGTCACACTGCATCCCGTGCCTCAGCTTCTTGTCCCGCACTTTCTTCCGGGTCTCTTCTTCAAGTGGCAACAGCAGGTCAAAGGTGATGTTCGCCGGCTGGAAGTTCTTCTTCTCTGCGTGCGTGATGTAGTGCACGAGCGAGCCGAGCGCCGTACCACGCGGAACCGGGGTTGCCGCTTCTCCCAGTGCAGCCTTCGCCGCATACACGCCCGCCAGCAGACCCGTCGCAATCGACTCCGTGTACCCCTCGACTCCCGAGATCTGCCCCGCGAAAAACACGTTCGGGTACTGCCGCAGGTGGAGGTTCTCCGTCAGCACGCTTGGTGAATGGATATACGTATTGCGATGGATCTGGCCCCAGCGCAGGAACTTCGCAGTCTCAAGCCCCGGAATCAAACGCAGGATCTTTGCCTGCTCGCCATACTTCAGGTGGTTCTGGAAGCCGACCAGGTTGTAGGAGTCGGCACGCAGGTTCTCCGAGCGCAGCTGCACCACCGCCCAGGGCGTCTTGCCCGTTCGCGGATCGCGCAAACCCACCGGCTTCATTGGGCCAAAGCGCAGCGTGTCCCGCCCGCGCCGGGCCAGCTCCTCAATCGGCAGGCAGCTCTCAAAGTAGGGCAGCTTCTCCCACTCCTTCGTCTCCGCCGGTTCAGCCGCCAGCAACGCGTCGAGAAAGACCTCGTACTCCTCTTTCGAGAACGGGCAGTTGATGTAGTCCGCTGTGCCCTTGTCCCAGCGCGCCGCAAAGTACACGCGGCCCATGTCGATCGTCTCTGCGTCCACAATCGGCGAGATCGAATCGTAGAACGCGAGGTGCTCGTTGCCGGTCAGCCGGGCGACCTCATCCGACAACGCCGATGACGTCAGCGGCCCACTTGCAACCACCGTGATGCCGTTCTCCGGGTCGAGCGCGGTCACTTCCTCGCGGCGCACCGTGATCCGCGGCTCAGCGGCGATCGCCTCCGCGATGTGCCGCGAGAACTCCACCCGGTCCACTGCCAGTGCATGCCCCGCCGGCACCGCCGTCGCATCCGCACAACGCAGGAGCGGCGACCCGGCGCGACGCATCTCCTGCTTCAGAACCCAGGGCGCGGTGCCCTCGCTCTCGCTCTTCAACGAGTTTGAGCACACCAGTTCGCCGAAATCCTCTGTCTGGTGCGCGGGTGTCTGCTTCACAGGACGCATCTCGTAGAGTTCGACCGCGACGCCCATCCGCGCAGCCACCAGCGCAGCTTCCGGGCCGGCAAGGCCGCCGCCAATCACCCGGATCCGCGGGTCCTTTCCGCCGATGCTCATCGCGCCACCTCTGCCGCGGCTGGGCTCGCCTGGGCTGCGAGTCGTTCCAGCGCATCGCCGGCCATGCGCATCCGTCGCCACTCTTCCATGCGCACCGCGCCGATCCGCTCGTACACGCGCAGCGCGCCTTGATTCCAGGTAAGCACGCTCCAGTCAAGGCGCGCACAGCCCTGCGCCACGGCTTCCGCTGCAACTCGGGCGAGCAACGCCCGGCCGATCCCACGGCCACGATGATCCGGCTTGACGTACAGGTCTTCGAGATACAGGCTGCGTCCCTGCCAGGTGCTGTAGGTCGGGTGATACAGCGCAAAGGCGCAGACTGCACCGGCTTCATCCTCGGCGACGAAACAGTCGAACGCCCGATGCGCGCCCCAGCCATCTTCGCGAAGCTGCGCCTCGGTAATAGCGACGGCCTCCGGCTCGCGTTCAAAGACCGCGAGCTCGACGATCATGCCAAAGATGGCGGGCACGTCCGCCTCGGTCGCGGTGCGTAGGGGAAAGGGATTAGCCACAGATCAAGTATAGAGAGCAATGGCGGGAGTCCCCTGTCTCGGATTCGAGACAGGAGCTCTCAAGGCGTCCGGAGAAACTCAGCCCCCACGAAGCTCGTGGAGGCCGAGTCTGCGAAAGGCGGCTTAGCGGGCGCCGCCAGCTACCTGGATATGCTCGCCCGTGATCCATTTCGCGTCATCAGAAGCCAGAAAGACAGCAACCGGAGCAATATCGTGAGTCTGTCCCACGCGTCCCAGAGGGGTGGTCTTGACGATTTCTGTCTCAAAATCACTGCCCGCGATCCCGGCGCTGTGCACGCCTTCGGTGATGATCAGGCCAGGGTTCAGCGCATTGACGCGGATCTGCCGAGGACCAAGCTCCTTCGCCAGAACACCCGTGATCGAGTCCACCGCCCCCTTGGTCCCCGAGTAGATCGCCGAACCGGGCGGTGTCAGCTCCGAGACCACGGAGCCGATATTGATGATCGAGCCACCCTTCTCGCCAAAGTGCCGCGCTGCTGCCTGCGAAGCCAGCAGAAGCCCCAGCACATTGATATCGAACTGCCGGCGGAACTCCTCTTCTGCGATCGCATCCAGGGGCGAAAAGCCATACACCCCTGCATTGTTCACCAGGATGTTGGCTGGTCCGAAGGCTTTCTCCGTCTCGGCAAAAAGGCGGGTGACGTCGGCAGCAACGCCGACACTGCCCTGCACTGCGATCGCCTTGGCACCCTTGGCCGTGATGGCCTCCACCACCCCGTCGGCACCGGCTTTGTCCGACGCGTAGTTCACCACAACCGATGCGCCCTCTGCGCCAAACTCCTTCGCGATCTCCGCGCCGATCCCCTTTGACGCACCCGTCACCACTGCTACCTTGCCCGTCAGCTTACCCATGTCGCTTCTCCGATCCTGTGTGTGTTCGTTCGCTCTCGATGGGGCGCAGCCAGAGTGGGCCGCGCCCGATTGCCATGTGTGAAGCGCCGTTAGCTGCGCAGGCCACCTGAAACCCGCACATGCTCACCTGTGATCCAGCGCGCCTCGTCCGACGCAAAGAAGGCCACCGCATCCGCAATGTCGTCCGGCTCGCCCAGGCGGCCAAGCGGCGTCTGCTGCACCATGGCGTCCTGCATCTCGCCGCCACGGAACGCTGCATTGCCCTCGGTCGCGGTGAAGCCAGGATTCACGCTGTTCACCCGGATCTTCTTCGGTCCCAGTTCCTTCGCCAGTGTGCTCGTAACCGTGTCGAGAGCACCCTTGGTGGCCGCGTACACCGTCATCTGTGCTGCATTCCCGTCCGAGACCACAGAACCGATATTGATGATGCTGCCGCCCCGTTCCGCGAAGTGCTTCGCCGCGGCCTGTGAGGCAAGCAATACACCCAGCACGTTGATGTTGAAGTGCCGGTGAAAGTGCTCCTCGGTAATGCCCTCAAGCGGCTGGAACTCATACACGCCGGCATTGTTCACGAGAATGTCGGTCGGGCCAAAAGCCTTCTCGGCCTCCGCGAAGATCCGCTCCATATCCGCGCGCTTGTCCACGCTGCCCTGCACCGCCACAGCCTTGCCGCCCACGCTGGTGATCGCCGCAACCACCTTCTCCGCACCGGCCTTGTCGGACGCGTAATTCACCACGACCGAGGCACCCTCGGCGCCGAGCGTCTTCGCGATCCCCGCGCCGATACCCTTCGACGCACCCGTCACCACCGCTACCTTACCCGTCAGCTTGCCCATCTTCTTCCCCTCTTCTCCTGTCGAAGTTTCATACTTCGACAACCATCGAATAGAGGAGCCGGACATCTCCCAGGATTCAAGCGCCGGAACGAAATCTGTGCAGAACGTATCCGGGGCTGATTACAGCAGGTCGTTCCCAAGCTGGCGCAGGTAGCTTTCCATCACCTCGCGCCGCAACACATAGCTGACATTGCGTCCCTCGCGCACCTCGCCGACCAGCCCCGCCAGCCGAAGCTCGCGCATGTGGTGCGACAGCGTCGCCGGGGAGATTTCCATGCACTCCCGCACCACCGCGCAGGGCGTCCCCGGCACATGGCCGGCAAGCTGCATCAGGATCGCGTAGCGGCGCGGGTCGGCCAGGGCGCGCCCTATCGCCATCATCGCGTCCACATCCAGGACCGGCGAGGGCGCAGAATCGGTCACCGCTAGTCCTTGTCTTTCTCGCCTGCGTTGCGAGCCTTGATCTTGAACCAGATCGGCGACCCCTCAAAGCCGAATGCCTCGCGGATCTGGTTGGTCAGGAAACGCTGGTAGGAGAAGTGCAGCTCGACGTCACGGTTCGTGAACAGAATGAACGTTGGCGGAGCCACCGCAGCCTGCGTCATGTAGAAGATGCGCAGCCGCTTGTTCATCGGCACAGTCGCACGTTCGAAATCCACGCGCTCCAGGAAGCGGTTCATCTGCCCCGTGGTGATGCGCTTGCGGCGCTCGGCCGCGACCCGCTCAATCGCCTCGAGCACGCGGTGAATCCCCTTGTTTTCCGCAGCCGAGATGAACACCAGCGGCGCATATTCCAGGTACTTGAGCGAATCGCGCACCTGCTGCTCGTAGATCGCGCGGTCCGCGTGCGGCTTGCCGTCGGTCCGCCCGGTCGTGAGCAGGTCCCACTTGTTGATCACGATGATCACTGACCGACCACTCTCGTGCGCGTAGCCGCCGATCGTCGCGTCCGCGCCCGTCACACCCTCGACCGCGTCGATCACCAGCAGCGACACATCGGCCGCCTCGAGATGCCGCCGGGCCATGATCACCGACAGCTTTTCCGCCAGCAGGTTGGTCTTGCCCTTGCGCCGGATCCCGGCGGTGTCAATGATGCGCAGCTGTTTGCCGTTGTACTCGAGCACCTCGTCGACCGCGTCGCGCGTCGTCCCGGCGATCGGCGAAACGATCGCCCGCGTGCTCCCTGTCAGCGCGTTGAGCAGCGTCGATTTACCCACATTCGGCCGGCCGATGATGGCAATGCGTGTCTCACGCTGCTCGTACTCGCCATGGGTCCGCTGCTTGCGTGCTTCGGCTGCCGCCTCGTCTTCCCCGGAGTCCTCTTCTTCGGCGTCCACGGGGTCCAGCAGGTCCACCGGCTCCTCGGGCGCTTCCTCGATCGGCGCATTCGGCAACGCCGCGAAGACCTCGTCCAGGAGGTCGCCGATCCCGTGGCCGTGTTCAGCCGAAACTGCCGTCAGGTTTGGGACTCCGAGCTGTCGCATATTCTCGGCCGCCGCATCCTGCTGCGCCGTGTCGATCTTGTTCACCGCCAGGAACATCGGCTTGTTCAGGCGGCGCAGGAGCTGCGCGAGGTCCATGTCCGGCGACGCCAGCTCGGTCCGCCCATCGACCACCATCACGATCGCCGACGCTTCTTCAAACGCGGTGCGCGCCTGGTTGAAGATCTCGATCGGAATCAGCGCCTCGTCATCGGGCACAATGCCGCCCGTGTCCACTACGCGCGCCACGCGGCCAGCCCAGTGCACCTCGCCATAGATCCGGTCCCGCGTGATCCCAGGCTCATCGCCGACGATCGAACGACGCGTGCCGGTCATCCGGTTGAACAGCGTGCTTTTCCCTACATTCGGTCGACCGCAGATCGCGATCAGCGGCATGCCCAGGGCTTCGGCCGTGTGCGGGAGTGGGTTCGGACGTCGGTGTTGTTTTTTCGGACTCATGACTGCGGTGCCTCCGGCCCGGCGCGCTTCGGAGGCGAAGAACGGGCAAACCTCTATTATAGGAACAGTCGCCCCGAAACAAGCGTCAAACCACCCCGACTGCCCAAAACCGTGCCGGAAACTTCTGCTCCCCCTCACTCCGCCAACCCGGTGGAGACCCCGAAGCTGCCCTCCCTGCACAGCTTTTTCGCGCCGGGTGGCCTGCTTGCGCAATCTTCCCTTCCCTACGAGTTCCGAAAGGGCCAGCTCGAGCTCGCGCAGGCCGTCGAAGAGGCCATCCACAAGAAGCGGCACCTGATCGCCGAGGCAGGCACCGGCACCGGCAAGACCCTCGCCTACCTCCTGCCCGCGCTCCGCTCCGGCAAACGGGTAATCGTCTCGACCGGCACCAAGAACCTCCAGGAACAGCTGTTCTTCAAGGACATTCCCTTTCTCGAGTCGATCCTCGGGCCGCTGAAGGCCTGCTACATGAAGGGCCGCGCCAACTATCTCTGCCGGCGCAAGCTCTACGCGCTCGAGCACGAACCCATCCTGAGCGGCCTCGAAGAGATCCAGCAGTTCCACGCCATCGCGACATGGGAGAAGACTACCGAGACCGGGGATCGCGCCGAGATCGATGCGCTGCCCGAGCTCTCCCAGCTCTGGACCAAGCTTGATGCGCGCAGCGAAACCTGCCTCGGCCAGACCTGCCCCGACTTCGAGCGCTGCTTCATCACCGAGATGCGACGCAAGGCCGCCGAGAGCGACCTGATCATCGTCAACCACCACCTCTTCTTCGCCGACTTGGCGATCAAGCAGCAGGCCGTGAACGCGCCGGACGCCGGCATCCTGCCCGAGGCCGACGCCGTGATCTTCGACGAGGCGCATGAGCTCGAGGACGTCGCCTCCTCCTACTTCGGGCTGCAGCTCTCGAACGTCCGCTTTGAAGAGCTGGCACGCGATCTTGAGCTGATGCTGCGCGCAAAACACGCCATCAGCCATGGGCCCAAGGTCGCAGCCGAGATGGTGCGCGAGCGCTCCCGCATGTTCTTCGCCGCGCTGCCTCTCGGCACCGAGGGTCGCGCCCAGTTCACCCATCGCGAAGAGTTCCTCGAGGAGCAGGGCGAGCTCTACCTTGGCATCAAGAGCGCGCTCCATCTGCTGGACGGCGAGTTGGAGCGGCTACGCAACGTCGAAGAGGCGCCGGGGCTGAAACGCCGCGTCAACGAACTGCACGACCGCCTCACCTTCCTCATGGAAGCCGACGACAAGAACACTGTCTTCTGGATGGAGCGCCGCGCCGGCGGCCGCGGCCGGGAGTCCAGCTACAACACCTTTCTGCAGGCCACGCCGATCGACGTCTCCGGTCTACTCGGGAACGTCCTGTTCGAGACTTTCCCAACCGTCGTGCTCACCTCGGCCACGCTCACCGTGCAGGGCGGCTTCGAACACCTGCGCAAGCGGCTCGGACTCGAGCATGCGCGCGAGCTCATCGTCCCCTCGCACTTCCGCTATGCCGAGCAGGCGCTGCTGTACCTGCCGCCCCACATGCCCGACCCGCGCGATCCCGGCTTCTCGGACGAAGCCGTGCGCACCATCCGGCGAGTGCTCGAAGCCAGCCAGGGCCGGGCGTTCTGTCTCTTCACGAGCTACGCGCAGATGCGCGACACCTACGAGCGCCTGCTCTCAGAGGTCGGCTGGCCGCTCCTCCTGCAGGGCACCGCGCCCCGCAAGGCGCTGATCGAGGAGTTCCGCTCCACCCCGAACGCCGTGCTCTTCGGTACCTCAAGCTTCTGGCAGGGCATCGACGTTCAGGGAGACGCGCTCTCCTGCGTCATCATCGACCGGCTGCCCTTCGCCGTGCCGAGCGATCCCATCGTCCAGGCGCGCACTCGCGCTATCGAGGCAGCAGGCGGCAAACCCTTTTACGAGTACCAGATTCCCGCCGCCGTTATCACGCTGAAGCAGGGCTTCGGGCGGCTTATCCGTTCGCTCGACGACCGGGGGGTTCTGGTGCTGCTCGACCCGCGCATCCGACGCAAACAGTACGGCGCCGCCTTTCTCGAGAGCCTGCCCGGCTACCGCGTCACCACTGATATTGCCGAGGTGGAAAGCTTCTTCGCGCCGGAGCAGCAGTAGCGACCCGCTACAATCAAGAGATATCTGGTGAAGAACGACGGGGTGCTATGTTCGAAGTCACAGTCGACGCAGGCTTTTCCTCCGGCCATTACCTGCGCAACTACCACGGCAAATGCGAGAACCCGCACGGCCATAACTACAAGGTGCGCGTCACGCTCCACGGCAAGGAACTCGATCACTCGGGCCTCCTGCTCGACTTCAAGGAGCTTAAGAACGTGCTGCGCCCGGTGGTGGAGTATCTCGATCACCACATGATCAATGAGCTCGAGCCATTCGACGTGATCAATCCCTCGGCTGAGAACCTCGCCAAGTATTTCTATGACGAGACCAACAAACATATCTCCGGGCTTACCGGCGGTCGCGTCCAGGTCAAGGACTGCACGATCTATGAGACCGATACCTCTGCCGCGACCTATTACGAGTAGCCCTTGTTCCTGATCGAGACCTACAAATCCGTCCAGGGCGAATCGAGCTTCGCCGGCGTGCCGTGCATCTTTGTGCGGCTCGCGGGCTGCAACCTGCGCTGCTCCTGGTGCGACTCGGAATACACGTTCACCGGCGGGTACAAACAGTCCGCCGAGGACGTCATCGCGTCCATCCAGGCACTCGCCCCGGTGCGTCTGATTGAGTTCACTGGCGGCGAGCCGCTCCTGCAGGCCCGCGAACTCATCCCCCTGATGGAACAACTGCTCAGCGACGGTTACGAATTGATGATAGAGACCAGCGGTGAGCGCCCGCTGGCCGATGTGCCGAAAGCAGTGCACAAGATCGTTGATGTGAAGTGCCCCGGCTCCGGCGAGTGTGGTCGCTTCCGCATCGAGAACCTCGACGCACTTACCCCGCGTGACGAAGTGAAGTTCGTGATCAGCCACCGTGAGGATTACGAATTCGCCCGCGACTTTGTACGCGAGCACACGCTTGAGACCAAGGCCGGGCATATCCTCTTCTCGCCAGCCTTCAAGAAGACCCCGAGCCTCGAGCGCTCCACCCTAAACTGCGCGCTTGACCCACGGCTGCTCGTCGACTGGATGATGGAAGACGGCGTCCCCGCGAGGCTCAGCCTGCAGATCCACAAATACATCTGGGAGCCGCAGAAGAAGGGCGTCTAGGCGGACGCCCTTCCCCGGGAAGCTCTGTGTCGCCGCAGATCCTTCGTCTCGCTCAGGGTGACAGTTTCCGCCAAGCAGCAATGGTTAGCGGCCCTGGAGCTCGAGGCGCGGGTGCGTCAGCAGAAAGTAGTGCGCGGCGCTCCAGCTGAAGTTGCGTGAGTTCTGCCCTGCTCCGGTCTCCGGGTTATACGTCTCGTGAAACGGCTCCTGCCCCTCGAGCCCCGGGGAATGCGTCAGCAATTTCGCGCGCATCGTCGCAGCCTCTTTCATGAAGCCATAGCGCTCCAGCCCCTCCACCGCAAACTCGGCCTGGTCGATCCACACGGGCCCTCGCCAGTAGCCGGCGATGGGCGTGAAGCGCAGGTCATCCGCTGCGACTGTTGGGAAGGGAAAGTTCGTGTTGAACTTGAACGGGTTCATCAGCACGCGTACGATCGCCTGCGCCTGCTCCGGCGTCGCCACACCTGTCCATAGTGGGATCCAGCCCTCCGGCCCGTAGACACGGATCAGCGCCCGCGTGCCCAGACGCCGATCGAAGAAGTAGCCGGTGTCCCTGTCGAAAAAGTCCTGCTGGATCGCCGCGCGCAACGTCGTCGCCTCGCTCCTGAGCTGCCGCGCCACATCAGCTTTCCGAAGCACATCGGCAAGCACCGCAAGCTCGAGCTTTTCCTGGTACAGGTAGCAGTTCAGATCCACCGACTCCTGATCGAACGACCACGCCCCCTCGCTGTTCTGAATCACCGTCGCCGAGTCGAAACGCACAGCATTGTCCATGCCGCTCTCCCACCCCGCAGCCTCACGCGTTCCATCCGTCGCGCCATACTCGGCCAGCCCGTCGTGGTCGTGATCGCGATCCCGGTACCACCACTGGTGATACCGCAGGAGCTTGTCGAACATCTCTGCGACAAACTGTGTGTCACCGGTTGCGCGGTACACCGCGAGCACCGCCCAGGTCGCGAGCGGTGGCTTCGAATCGCGTCGATTGTTCCCCCTGCTGTCACGCCCGACCTTGTCCGGAATCATCCCATCGGCAAGTTGGAAGTCAAACATCGCGCGAATCTGCTCTTTCGCGAGCTCAGGCGCGACCCTCGAAAGCGCCACTGCATGCTTCCACGAGTCCCACGCCCAGAAGGCATCGAAGCCAGGGTTCGAGTACGAGGGAAAGATCCCGTCGTGGCGCAGATCCCCGAGCGGCGCACGCCAGTTCGCGAGCAGCGTCTCCACCGCCTTCAGGCTCACGCGCCGCGCTCCCGCGTCCCCGCGCAGATCCGGCCTCACCTCCGCAGCACGTTCCATGTAGCGCTGCCAGCGCGCACCCGCCAGTGGCCACGCCGCCTCGCCTGTGCCCGTCCAGGCCTGCAACGTCGCGCCCTGCGATTGAGGCCTGTACGTCTGCCGCAGGAAGAGCACGGAAGGCACCCCTCGCCGCAACGCCAGCGGCTTCTCAGGGGCAAGCTTCCACTCGCCCGCTGCACCCCTCTCGGTGGTGTAGTTCTGCCCCGGCAGCGTGGTCTCCAGGCCGTCACCGGAAGCAGCGACGTCCGCAAACTGCTCTCCACCAATGGAGACCCGCAGCGTCTCCGCGCGCGTAGCGATGAGGCTGACCCGCACCAGTGCGGTGCCCGCGGAGGCGAAAAACAGTGTCTCCCTCACCTCGAGCCCCGCACCACACGCCCGGCGCTCAAGCGCTCCCGGCAGGGCGGTCCCGCCGCCGTCACAGGCCGCAAGCGCGATCTCCCGATCCGACGCCGCATCTGCCACCGCGATAGTTGCAAATTGCCTTCCACCCCAGACACCCGCCCCTGTCGCACTGAGGAACGGCCCGATGAAGCCGGTTCCCGCATCCCCCCTGGCGGGAAGCGAGTACCCCTGCCACGCGCCCTCGTCGAAAAAGATTCCGTACGTCCGATCCGTGCGCGACGCTGGCTGCGCATGGAGGTCCAGCAGGTCTGCCGGCGCCCTCACCGGCCACCCGGCGGCAGCCTCTGCCCGGGAGGACTGCTCGCACAAGAGCCCACCAGCCACAAGCAGTGGCACCCACAGCAGCAGGCAATTTCGCCTCCAATGCTCCATAACCCAGCCAGTCTGGCCGCGCAAGAAACAGCAGCCCAGCAAAAGGGGAATCCTACACTCCTTTTGAGCCCGGCATGCGGTCACCCGGACGACCCCCCCTGCGAACATTAAGATTCGTGCTGCATCAACGAACTCCCGGCCAAAGCCGCCCGCCTGGACGCAGGTGCACGACGCTGGGCGTTAGCATAGACAAGTCATGAGTGAAGGCCGTTGGGTACTGTTGATCGCGAGCGAAGTCGGGCAGACCGATTCCGTCTCTGACCGCGCCATGGAGCGCCTTGTCGACGCGATCCGCGAAGAAGGATACGAAGTCGTACGCACCTCCACCCCTGAGGATGGACTGTCGCTCGTCATGAGCGACCCCTCGCACTCCGCGATCCTGCTCGACTGGGATCTCGAAGGCGACAACCAGTTCGACGAGCGCGCCGCGCTGCAGATCCTGCGCGCCGTCCGGCGCCGCAACAAGAAGATCCCGATCTTCCTCATCGCCGACCGCACGCTGGTCTCTGAGCTTCCGCTCGAGGTCGTCAAGCAGGTCCATGAATACATCCACCTCTTCGGCGACACCCCGGCCTTCATCGCGAACCGCGTGGATTTCGCGGTGGAGCGCTACCATGAGCAGCTCCTGCCGCCCTATTTCCGCGAGCTCAAGAAGTACACCGACCAGGGCGCCTACTCCTGGGACGCGCCGGGCCACATGGGCGGCGTCGCGTTCCTGAAGCACCCCATCGGCATGGAGTTTCACCGCTTCTTCGGCGAAACCCTGCTCCGCTCCGACCTCGGCATCTCCACCGCGCAGATGGGCTCCTGGCTCGACCACATCGGGCCCCCGGGCGACTCGGAGCGCAATGCCGCCCGCATCTTCGGCGCCGACTGGACCTTCTACGTTCTCGGTGGCTCGTCGACTTCGAACCAGATCGTCGGCCACGGCCTCATCGCGCAGGACGACATCGTCCTTGCCGATGCGAACTGCCACAAGTCCATCTGCCACTCGCTCACCGTAACGGGCGCGCGCCCGGTCTACTTCAAGCCAACGCGCAATGGCTACGGCATGATCGGCCTCGTGCCGCTCAAGCGCTTCAGCAAGGAGTCCGTGCAGGAACTGATCGCACGCAGCCCCTTCTCCAAGGACGCGCCCTCGCTCGAACCCCGCTATGCCGTGGTCACAAACTCCACCTACGACGGACTCTGCTACGACGTTGACCGCGTGGTCGAAGAGCTCTCGCCGAGCGTCGCCCGCATCCACTTCGACGAAGCCTGGTACGCCTACGCCAAGTTCCACCGCATCTACAAGCACCGCTACGCCATGGGTGTTCCGGAAGAGATGCCGAACCGCCCAGCGATCTTCTCCGTGCAGTCGACGCACAAGATGCTCGCTGCTTTTTCCATGGGCTCGATGGTGCATGTGAAGTTGTCAGACCGCGCGCCGCTCGACTTCAACCAGTTCAACGAGTCGTTCATGATGCATGGCACGACCTCGCCCTTCTACCCGCTGATCGCCTCGCTCGACGTGGCCGCCGCGATGATGGACGAGCCCGCCGGCCCCACGCTCATGACCGAGACCATCCAGGACGCCATCTCCTTCCGCAAGGCAATGTCCTCGGTCGCGCACCGTTTGCGTGCCGCGGAGCACAATGGCGACGGCTGGTTCTTCCGCCTCTACCAGCCCGAGGTGGTGCTCGACCCATCCACAGGTGAGACCCTCATCTTCGAGGAGGCCTCCGACCAGCTGCTTGAGTCGCAATCCTCCTGCTGGACCCTCAAGCCCGGCCAGGACTGGCACGGCTTCCAGGACGCCGACATTGCGGACGAGTACTGCATGCTCGATCCGACCAAGGTCACGATCCTGACGCCCGGGGTCAACAGCCAGGGCCAGATCAGCGACTGGGGCATCCCCGGTGCGATCCTCACCGAATTTCTGGACTCGCGCCGTGTGGAGATCGCCCGCACCGGCGACTACACCGTGCTGGTTCTCTTCTCGGTCGGCACCAGCAAGGGCAAGTGGGGCGCGCTGCTCGAGAACCTGTTCGAATTCAAGCGCCTTTACGACACCGACGCTCCGCTTGAGGAAGCCCTGCCGGAGCTCGTCGCGAAGTACCCGGCACGCTACCGCAACTGCACCCTGCGCGAGCTCTCGGACGAGATGCACCAGGCCATGGTCGACCTCAACCTCGCCGGACTCGTCAACGAGAGCTGCGACGAAGATTTCGACCCCGTCCTCACGCCCTCGCAGACCTACCAGAAGCTGGTCAAGAACGAGACCGAGCGGATCCGCTTTCAGGAGATGGCCGGCCGCATCGCCGCTGTGATGCTCGTGCCCTACCCCCCGGGCATTCCGATGAGCATGCCGGGTGAGCGGCTCGGTGGCCCGAACACCCCGGTCATGCGCCTCATGCTCGCCATGGAAGAGTTCGGCAAGCGGTTCCCCGGCTTCGAGCGCGAGGTCCACGGCATCGAGGTCGACGAGGATGGCGAGTACTGGATGCGCGCCATCCTTGAAGAAGGCCAGACTCCCAGGCACGAAGTGGTGCAGAGCGAACCACCCTCGTCGCGGCCCCAGGCGAAGAGTCGCCTTGCGGACAAGCCGGTCCGACGGTCGACGGAGTAAGCCGGATATCTGAGCAAGGGGCGCCCAGATACCCGGTGGGCGCCCAGATACCCGGTGGGCGCCCAGAAGTCGGCCTCCTGGCCCGGAACAGGAGACCAGGCGAACCATTGTGCCTGGAGATGGGGCCCCGTCTCCAGGCCGCAGCGGCACCCCAGGCGGGCGACGCTGCTTTCGCCATCAAGACCTGTTCCAACCCGGATACGATCGGCCCGTGAGCGGATACCATGCGCGACGCGCACAGAAGATGATCGGGATGTAAGGCCTTTCACTGGCTTCCAGTGTGTTCTTTTCGCTATGCTTGGGTCGCTCATAAACTCCTGCTCCGCTACGAGAGACCCTGTTGATGAAGTTGCCCTCCCTGCTCGCTGCCAGCTGCCTTCTGCTCGCCCCGTCCCTCCTGGCCCAGACACCCACGCTTGCGATCGATGGCGGGGCACCCAAGGCCATGAGCAGCCCGACGCTGTACGGCCTCATGACCGAGGAGATCAACTACTCCTACGACGGCGGCCTCTACGGCGAGCTCCTGCGGAACCGGGTGGTGGAGAAGGGCTGGGGTGGCAGCGATCACTGGACGCTGCTCCAGCGCGGCTCAAGCGCGGCCAACATGACAGTCGACAGCACGACCGGCCCCAGCACGGCCATTCCCTCGAGTCTCAAGATCGAGATCGCGGCAGCCACCCCGGACAGCCCGGCGGGCGTCGAGAACGAAGGCTACTGGGGTGTTCCGCTGCGCCCCAACACCAGCTACAAGGCGTCGTTCTACGCTAAGTCCAGCGTTCCGAATGCAACCGTCACCGTCTCGCTCCTGAACGACAACACCGGCAAGGCCGTTGTGGCGCAGACCGTCTCGGGCGTGGGCACCGAGTGGAAGCAGTACGCGGTGACGCTCCAGACCCCGGGGGACATGACCGCCTCCTCGCGCAACCACTTCGTACTGCTCGCGCAGCAGCCGGGCACGCTCTGGATCAACCTCGCTTCGCTGTTCCCCCCGACCTACCACGACCGCGTGAACGGCAACCGGCCTGACCTCATGGAAAAGATGGCGGCCATGCACCCGGCCTTCCTGCGCATGCCGGGCGGCAACTACCTCGAAGGCGATCAGATCACCGATCGCTATGAGTGGAAGAAGACCATCGGGCCCATGGTCGACCGGCCTACCCATCCGAGCCCGTGGGGGTACCGCTCGTCTGATGGCCTGGGCCTCCTGGAGTTCCTGGAGTGGTGTGAAGATCTTCGCATTCAGCCCGTGCTGGCGGTCTACGCTGGCTACTCGCTCAAGGGCGAGCATGTCGATCCCGGCCCGGCGCTCCAGCCCTACGTGCAGGACGCGCTCGACGAGATCGAGTACGTCACCGGCGGCCCAGACACCAAGTGGGGCGCCGAACGTATCAAGGACGGCCACCCCGCGCCCTTCCCGCTCCACTATGTCGAAATCGGCAACGAAGACGAGTTCGACAAGTCCGGAAGCTACTCCGGCCGCTACGCCCAGTTCTACGACGCGATCAAGGCGAAGTACCCGAAGCTCGAGCAGATCGCGACCACGACCGTGACCGGCCATACCTTCGACGTGCTTGACGATCACTACTACAAGGGCGAGCAGGAGTTCTACGCCGACGTCCACCACTACGACAACACTGACCGCAAGGGGCCAAAGATCTTCGTCGGCGAGTGGGCGACCCGCGAAGGTACACCCACGCCGAACTTTGGCGCAGCTCTCGGCGACGCTGCCTGGATGACGGGCATGGAGCGCAACAGCGACATCATCGTGATGTCCAGCTACGCCCCGATGCTCACCAACGTCAACCCTGGCGGCATGCAGTGGGAGAGCGACCTGATCGGCTACAACGCGATGAACAGCTACGGTTCCCCGAGCTACTACGCGCAGGTCCTGTTCTCACAGCACCACGGCAACGAAATTCTGAATGCCACGCTTTCGGACGCGCCCAAGAGGCTTTTCGAGTCGGTCACCCGCGACAAGGCCACAGGCACCCTTTACGTGAAGCTTGTGAACGCCTCGACGCTGCCTACCACGGTTTCGGTCAAGGTCTCGGGCGCTGCGAAGGTCGGCACACAGGGCCACATGTTCACGCTGTCCGCGCCCACAACCGAAACAACCAACACCATCACCGACCCGACCCATATCGTGCCGGCGGAGCGTGAGGTTGGCAACCTGGGCGCCTCGTTCGCATTGCCGCTTGCACCACTCTCGATCAACATCCTGGAGCTGCCGGCGAGCCACTAACCCGCTTGTCAGAACGGTCCGTGTCGTCTCAGCGCCTGGGCGTGATCTCAGCTCCTGGTCCCTCCCCCAGCGTCCGCCCCGTTCGCCCGGGCGTTTTCAGACGGCATCCTGAGCGCAGCGGGGCCTGCGGCCCTGCCTCGCCAGAGGCGACATGCAACCCCAAGCCCTGTCCCTGTAGGATGGGAGACCAGACACCATGCGCCTCACACTGGCTTTGCTTCTCGCCTCTTCCGCTCTGATCCCGGCCGCACAGGCACAGGCCCCTGCGCCAGGAACGCCTGCCACAGCCTCGAGCATGATCACCCCGGCACTGGACCGATTGCGGACGACTCTCGGCAACCTTCGGCTGGACAAGTGGAAGGCTCCCGGTCCGGTTCGCGAGGAAGCCAGCAGCAACATCGGCTCGATCAACCGCGACCTCGATGCGACGCTCCCCGGCCTGCTCGCAACTGCCGACGCAGCCCCTGGCGTGGTCTCGAAAACGCTTCCCGTCTTCCGCAATGTGGACGCTCTTTACGATGTGCTGCTGCGCGTAGTCGAGACAGCAGACCTGTCCGCCCCCGAGGTCGAGACCGGCAACCTCCACCAGGCGCTTTCCACGCTTGACGACGCCCGCCGTTCGCTTGGCGATTCCATCGAGACCGCAGCCGTCGCGCAGGAGCAGCAGATCGCATCCATTGCGAGCCGCTCTGCCGCAGCGCCCGCCGCCGCCCCGGCCGAGACGGTCGTCAACGATGGCGCGGCGACCAGGCCTACCTACAAGCACAAGCAGGCGATCCGCAAGCCCGTCACACCGCCTCCGGCGGCAACTTCACCCCAGCCATAAATCCCGGGAACTTCCCACCCTTCACTGGTGTCCTTACTTTAGACACAAGCAGGTAACCTGGCCGAATTGCCCGTGGCCAGCGCTGCTTTTGTGCTGCTAGTGTGGAGGTACTTTCGGTGCAGGCGGGCTTACTCTTGGGCAATGTAGCGAGTGTGGTTGGGGGCGTTCGGCCGGAAGAGGCCACGATCCTCGTTGAGTTGAAGGCTGGCTCCGACGAAGCCTTTGCATCGCTCATCGCGCAGTACCACGGCCCCATTTACAGCCTCGTCGCCCGCACGATCCGCAATCCAGCCGACGCGCCCGACCTCACGCAGGACATCTTCATCAAGGTGTTTCGCGGCATTCGCTCGTTCAACGGCGACTCGAGCCTGCGCACCTGGATCTATCGCATCGCGCTCCATGAAGCCTCGAATCAGCGCCGCTGGTGGCGCCGCCACTGCGAGCGCGAGGTTCCGCTCGACGCCGAGACAGAGGGCAGTGATGGCGAAGGCCTCTCGCTTCTGGAGACGCTCGCGGCCTGCAGTGAGTCCCCCTTTGACGCGGCAGCCCAGAGCGAACTGCGCGAGCGCATCGAGGCCGAACTCCGCGAAATCCCTGAGCCTTTCCGCACCACCGTCGTCCTGCGCGATATTGAAGGCTTTGCCTACGAAGAGATCGCCGAGATCCTCGGCGTCCAGCTTGGCACGGTGAAGTCCCGGCTGATGCGCGGCCGCGCCCAGCTCAAAGCCCGCCTTGCGCCCCTGATGCAGCGCCCGTCTCCCAGGACCGCGGTTTCCGCCACCCGCAGCATGGAGCGTGCCTGTTGACGACGATCCTTCTCTGCGCCGAGGTGGAAGAGCAGTTCTCGAGCTACCTTGACGGCACGCTGTCGGGCGTCGCCATGGCCGATATTCAGGAGCATATGCGGCATTGCGCAAGCTGCCAGCGCTCCTTTGCTGCCTGGCGCGGAACGCTTGCCGCGCTTTCGATGCTCGGGTCCGCCAAGGCACCTGCCGACCTGCCGCTGAAGCTGCGGGTCGCGCTCTCGCAGGAAAAAGCCCGCTCACCCCGCCTCTGGCTCGACCGGGTCAAGGTCCGCTGGGACAACACCTTCGCTCCGCTCGCGGTGCAGGCGTCGGCGGGCCTGGCGAGTGCTGTGCTCATGCTCGGCACGGTGCTGCTGCTGATCGGCACCTTTGCTACCCCTGAGCAGGCCGCGGCGCGCGACGAACCCATCGGCATGGCCTCCGGACCGCGCCTCCTGTACTCGTCGTTTCCCGACGGGTCGAACCCGATCGCGCACCTGAACGGTTCTGTTATCGTGCGGGTGTTCGTGGATGCTTCGGGCCGCGTCTATGACTACCACGTGATCTCGGGCAACCCGGATCCGCGCAGCCGTGCCGCGCTCGCAAACGAAATGATGTGGAGCGTCTTCGAGCCCGCGCACGTCTTTGGAGAGCCCGTGCGCGGCTCCATGATCCTCAGCCTCGAAGGCGTGTCCGTTCCCGGCTAGCTCCCCGCCGCCCCACACACCCCCTGGCAATCCGGTCACCCTGAGTGAAGCGAACCGTCTGCGGTCTTCCGCACCCCCCCTATTGCGGAGCCGGCTGTGCCGGAGGGGCGGGCGGAGGCGGCGGCGTCGCCGAAGCTGACAGGACCTCGATATCGAAGATCAGGTCGCTCTTCTCCGGGATCACCGGCGGCCGTCCTAACTCCCCGTACGCCATCTGGTACGGGATAAACAGCCGGCGCTTGCCCCCTACATGCATGCCGCCGAACCCGTTGTACCAGCCTGGAATCACGCGATGCTGCGCCGGCACGAATGTGAACGGCTCTCCGCGATCGACCGACGAGTCAAACTTGGTTCCATCCGAGGCCAGCCAGCCTGTGTAGTGCACGGTCACGAAATCGGTCGGCGAAACCAGTTCCCCCGTGCCAGGCGCGATGTCGATATAACGCAGCGCGAATGCGGTGCTTACAACACCAGCAGCCGGCGGAATACCGGCTGGCAGCACCGGGGCCGGTGCTGCAGCAGGAGCACAGACCGGTGTTTTTGGCCGGACCGGATGACCGGTGGCATGGTGCACGGGCGTCGCCGGGGTGGTGGGCGTGCTGGACGTCTGGGCCCCGGCCAAGAGCGGCGAGGCAGCGAGCAAGAGGGTGGCGGCACAGCGCAGATGGGGCAAGACGGTCTCCTGCCGTCCATACTACCGAGGCTCTTTCCGTTTTATGCAACAACACAGCGGTTTGACCCTCCTGCGCTCGATTCATAGACTCGGAGCAGTCTTTTGGTCCCCATTATGCATGCAGCCCGCCCCCTCTTCGCCGCAGCCCTGCTCCTGTGTACCCCGGCTGTACTGGTCTCTGCCCAGACCCCGATCGCGCAACCGTCCGCGAAAGCGAACGCGCAGCTACCCGAGCAGCCCAGGGTGCCCAAGCCTCCCGCGTTGATCGACCCTGCCGGACCGGCAGTCTCGCTCCAGTCAAGCGAGGCCCTCTTCGACGTTGCCGTCGCGCTCAACACCTGCGGCTACGACGCGGGTCTCGCAGAGTCCGACCCGATTCGCCAGCAGGTACGCACCGCCGTCAACCAGGCCGCGCAGAGCTCAGAGGCCGCGCGTGCTGCACGGGATCAGCTGTGCACCTTTATCAATCAGCACCGCCTGTATGAAGGTGCCCGCGACCTGGCCCAGTATGTCTCGCTCGCGCTCTACCTCACGCCGCCGCCCGAGCTGGCTCCCTCGGTCGCGCAGGATGAAATGCCGCCGGATGCCACGCAGGTCGTGGACATCCTGCCCATCCTGCACAAGTTTGCCGACGCCGTCGACCTGCACCTGATCTACCTGCGCTTCCACCCGGAGTACGAGGCCGAGATCACCACGCTCCATGACCCCCTGACGCGCATGATCCTCAACACCAACATCTACCTCAAGGAGCCGCTCAGCACCTACAACGGGTCGCGCTTCCTGGTGGTGCTCGAACCAATGCTCGACCCAGGCCAGACCAACGCCCGCGTCTACGGCTCGGACTACGTGGTTGTCGCTTCGCCGGTCCGGGGCACGATCAACATGCATGACGTGCGCCACACCTACCTCCACTACGTCATTGAGCCCTTGCTCTACGCACGCGCCAGCTCGCTCGACCGCATGCTGCCGCTGCTCAAGACCGTGCGCGATGCTCCCCTGGAGTACCAGTACCGCGCCGACATCACCTCGCTGGTGATCGAGTGCATGATCCGCGCTGTGGAGGCCCGCACCCTCGATACAGGCGTTGCCATCTACACGGTTCCGGCTGACGCTTCACGCGCCGACCTGCCCCGCCTCCAGCACCAGCATGACGTCTCGGTGCAGCAGTCCGAAGCCGTGCGGCAGAAGGCTGTGAACACGGCCATGTCGGAGGGCTACGTGCTGACCCAGTACTTCTTCACCCAGCTCGGCACCTTTGAGCGCAACCCGGAGAGCCTCAAGGAGGCGATCGGTCCCATGGTCTACGGCATGGACGTCGACGCCGAGGTGCACCGCGCCAAGCAGATCACGTTTGTGGAGCAGGCGCCCACCGACGTCATCCGCAGCCCGGTCAGCAATCGCGGCCTCGACCAGGCCGAGGGCCGGTTGAAAGCGGGCGATGCCGAGGGAGCAAGCAAGCTTGCCATGCAGGCCATCAAGGACCACACCGCGGACCCGGGTCGGGCGGACTTTCTCCTCGCGCTGACCTGGCTGATGAAGGGCGACATGGAGTCTGCCACCAACGACTTCAAGGAGACGATCCGCCTCTCGCAGGACCCTCGGCTGCTCGCCTGGTCGCATATCTATCTCGGTCGCATTGCGGATGTCGAGGAGGAGCGGCCTGACGCGCTTGCCCAGTACAAAACCGCAATGACCGTCCGCGATGGGCAACAGGATACGCTTGAGGCAGCGCAGAAGGGCCTCGACCAGCCGTACACGCTGCCACATGCCACTTCGGGAATCGACAGCAGCGGAAGCAAACCGCAGTAACCCTGGCGGCACCGCCGGATCAAAAATCGCCAGCGCGCCTTCCTCTACAGTAGGAGTGAGCAGTCCAAGCCAGCAGGGAAGCGACGAGAAGCGCCTTGTCCCCCGAGTGGGCGCATCTGAACGACAGACGGCGCTTTCCCGCGATCTCGTAGAGGATAGGTATTCTCGAGTGCCGGAACATGCCAGCAAGGACAAGGACATCATCCTCGGAGCACTGGAAGTGGAGCTGGGCTACGAGTTTCGAGAGCCGGCATTGCTCGACCAGGCGCTGACCCACAGCTCCCTGCGTCACGAGCAGCAGCTCGCCTCCCAGGCAAACGTTGCGAAAGCCACAACAAGCGCCCATGTTTCCGGCGACAATGAACGTCTTGAATTTCTGGGGGACGCTATCGTGGGCATGCTGGTCGCCGATTCCCTGTACCGCCGCTTCCCGGATCTTCGTGAAGGCGAGCTCACACGCATCCGTGCCGCGCTTGTGAGCCGCAAGCACCTGGGCGAGGTGGGGGCCACGCTGAACCTGGGTCGCTGGCTGCGCATGGGCCGTGCCGAGGAGAAGAATGGCGGCCGCAGGAAGTCTGTCCTGCTCGCAAACTGCGTGGAGGCCATCACGGCCGCACTCTATCTCGACAGTGGAAGCATGCAGGTCCCTCGCTCCTTCGTCGAGCGCGTGATCGTCGAGCCCGAGGCCGACGCGCTGCACCGGGAACTGCAGGCGAAACACGCCATTGGCGACTACAAATCAGCGCTCCAGGAGTTTCTGCAGGCCCGTGGCTTCGGCCAGCCCGAGTACACCGTGAAGGCCGAGTCCGGCCCGGACCACCGCAAGCGCTTCCTCGTCCAGGTGTCCACCGCGGCCACCGACCTCGAAGGCGAGCGCATCCTGGCCGAGGGCAGCGGCAGCACGAAGAAGAAAGCCGAGCAGGAGGCAGCGCTGCGCGCCTTTCGTCTGCTTGGCGGGGAAGCCGAAGAGCCGGCACGGGGAACCGCGTGATGCGTGTCGCCCTGACCCAGCGGGCGGTCGGCCGGACCGCCACCGAGACGGTTCTTGTGGAAACCATGGGAAGCGTGGAAACGGTGGACACCGTCGAGACGGTCACAGTCGTCGAGCCGCTCCAGGTCTACCCGCACCACCTGCTGCCGACAGTCGCCGACACGGTCCGCTCCCTGCTTGCGATGGTGGTGGTCGCGCTCTTCATCCTCACCTTCCTCGTGCAGCCCTTCCGGATTCCCTCGGAGTCCATGGAACGCACGCTGCTGGTCGGGGACTTCCTGCTGGTCAACAAGGTGATCTACTCACCAGGCGGCATCTTCCAGCGGCTCCTGCCCTACCGCGACCCCGAGCATGGCGATGTGGTGGTCTTCCGTTTTCCACTCGACCCGGAGGATTACGTGGTCAAACGCGTGATCGGTGTACCCGGCGACCGGATCCATCTCTCGGGCGGCGTCGTCTACCGCAATGGCACAGCGGTACGGGAGCCGTATGCGGTCTATGAAACCGCGTACCACGACCTCTTTCGCGACAATTTTCCTGCCGGTACGTACACCGATCCGGGCGTCGATACCCGCTGGTGGACCGCACTCCGCTCTGCCACCGAAAACGGCGATGTGGTCGTGCCCGCGGGCAGCTACTTCGTTATGGGTGACAACCGCAATCACAGCCGCGACAGCCGGTACTGGGGCTTTGTCCCGCGCAGCGCCATTCTGGGCCGTCCCTTCGTGATCTACTTCTCCCTGCGCGAACCCTCCGCGACAGATATGCCCGCGCTCCCGGATGATAAACTCGGACACGAAAACGACCCTGTGAACAGTGTCGTCGACTTTGCGCGCTGGGATCGCATGCTCCGGATCGTGCGCTGACCCAAGTGCTCGCTGCCAGGCGACTGAGTAAAGGACATCGACCGCGCCTATGGCCACCACCCTCGAAGAGCAAGAAACACCGAGAGCTACCACAAGCACCGAGGAAACCCCGCTCGAGTTCGTCGCCTCCATCTGCGGCGTCCTGGTCTTCGGTCTTTTTATCCTGACCTTTGTCTTCCAGAACTTCTTGATCCCTTCAGGCTCGATGCTGAAGACCCTGCTGATCGGCGACCACGTCCTCGTTGATCGCATTACGCTTGCACCCAGGGCAGCCTGGGCGCCGTTTGTGCATTATCGCGACGTCCACCGCGGCGATATCGTGGTGTTTTACAAGCCGGGCGAGCCGGATTTGTTCCTGGTCAAGCGCGTGGTCGGCATTCCCGGAGACCACATCCACCTGCGCAATGGTGTCGTGTTCCTGAACGGCAAGGCCCAGGTCGAGCCAGAGACCGAAAAGACCAACGACCAGATCTACATGCCCTACCGGGATGACTTCCCCGCGGTTCCACCGTCGGAAGGCAGCGACGTGACGGCGACCTGGGCTGCGGAGCTTCCCACGCACATCCAGGGGGAAGACCTCGTGGTCCCGGCGGGCGACTACTTCTGCATGGGCGATAACCGTCCCTTGTCGCTCGATAGCCGCTATTGGGGCTTTGTGCCGCGCGCGAATATCGTGGGGCGGCCACTGTTCGTCTACTGGTCGTTCAAGACCGCTGAAGAGCAGGGCAACAAGACCTCCGGCGCGGACCAGGTCGCCTGGTTCCTGCACATCGTGACGCACTTCTTCAGCGACACGCGCTGGGCTCGCACCTTCCATAGGATCCAGTAGCGTGGACGATTCCCGATCGGCGCCGGCCCCCCTGGTACGGCGCCGGGCTCGCCGCGAGCCGATACTGCTCGTTGTTTGCATCATCCTGCTTCTGCTCGCGACCATTCCGCCGCTCGTCAACCTGGGCCGCTACCAGCACCGCATCGCAGGCGCCATCAGCCGGTCGATTGGGCGCCCCGTATCCATGAGTTCCATCTCGTTTCGGCTTCTTCCGTGGCCAGCGTTCCAGATCGAGAACCTCACCGTCGGGGAAGACCCCGCGTTTGGCGCGGAACCCTCGCTGCGTTCCCCCGAGGTGATCGTTGAGCCCCGCCTGTCCTCGCTCTGGCGTGGCCGCTTCGAGCTCGACCGGGTCGAGGTGACCGACGCCAGCGTCAACCTGGTGCGCAATGCCGAGGGTCGCTGGAATATCTCCTCCGTGCTCCTGCAGGCATCGCGCGTGCCGAATGCCCCGACGGCGCAGTCCCACCCGGGCACCGCGCCACGCTTTCCCTATATCGACGCAACGCACACCCGGATCAACTTCAAGCAGGGGCAGGAGAAGCTTCCGTATTCCCTGCTGGACGCAGACTTCTCGATGTATCTCGCGCGTCCCGATGCCTGGCACATCCGGCTTCAGGGTCAGCCGTTGCGCACTGATATCGAGCTCTCGACGAGCGACACCGGCATCCTGCGCCTTGAGGGCGACCTTCATCGCGCATCCGAGCTGGGCACCATGCCGCTTTCGCTGCGGGGCGAGTGGAACCAGGCACCGCTCGGCCAGTTGAGCCGCCTCTTCCTGGGGCGGGATGCGGGATGGCGCGGGGAAATCGACGGCACCGTGCGCCTTGAGGGCGAGATCGACCACCTCGACGTGCAGACGCATGTGATTGTTGCGAACCTGCACCGCCAGGAGTTCAGCCCCGAGGAAGCTTTCCTCGTCGATGCCACCTGCCAGGGGTTTTACAGCCGCTCCGCCCCGGCACTGGACCACTTTGGCTGCCGCTGGCCGCTTGGCGATGGCGACCTTCGGCTTTCGCACGCGGCAGGAGCGCCGGGCCGCACCCTGACGCTCGATGTCGAGAAGGTCCAGGCCGGCTTTGTACCTCGGGTGCTCTCGCTGGTCCGGCCACATCCCGTCAGCCCCCGTCGCTTCTCCGGGGAGATGAACGGGTCGCTTACGTATGATCCGGCGGCTCGTGCCCTCACCGGCGCCGTGCACCTTCCCGTGCTCGGCATTGCAGGCGCAGCCGAGGGTCCCACGGCAGGGGACGAGCCGCTCGTTCTCCATGATGTCGAGCTTGCCGCCGCCGGCACGACACCCCTGCTGCTCCTGAGCGCTGCGCCGCTCCCCCTCGGGGTCGCCAATGCGCCGCTCCTGCTCTCCGCGGAGCTGATGTCGACCGGGTATACGCTTCACGCGAGCGGCGGCGCGTTGCTTTCTGCGGCGCAGGCAGCCGCACCCGTGCTGCATCTTCCGGCTCTCCGGTCACTCTCCTCAATGCCCGAGGCACCAGCGACGCTCGAGGTCGCGCTCACCAGCGCCGGGCCCTGGATCAACTCGGGTACCAGCGGCGATCCACTCGACCCCGCCAGCACCCGTACGCTCGGCACTGTCCATGTGGCAAATGCCCGGTGGGAGGTTCCCTGGCTCTCCACGCCGGTCACCCTGCCGTCGCTGGATGCGGGCCTTTCTGCAGTTGCGATTCGCTGGAGCACTCCCCTGGCCACCCTGGGCAATGCAGGCAGCCGGATCCGCTTGAGCGGCTCTGCGGACGTGCCGCTCCACTGTGAGGCCGAGATGCCGTGCGAAGCGCACTTTGCGCTCAACGCCGCGGCACTTGATGCCGCGGCGATTGAGAGCGTGCTCGGCGGGGCATCCGAGTCACTGTTCGCTTCCCTGCTGAGCCGCTTCGATCCGACGCGGGTGCACCTGCCAGCGCTGGCTGGCACGGTCCATGCAGGGGTGCTCACGTTCGGCAAGCTCCCGGTGCGGGAGGCCTCGCTTGTGCTCAGCACGGCTGCCGACCCGCACCTTGGCCCGGTCGTGAACATCCAGAACCTGAGCGGCCAGACGCTGGGTGGAACGCTCGAGCTTCACGGCACCGCCTCGCTCGCGAGCGGCGCACCCCATTACATGCTGACCATCGCGGCCACCGGGATCAGCGCAGCGCAAGCAGCGGCGTTGTGGCACGAGAACTGGGGCGGCGGGACGCTCGGCGGGTCGGCTGACGTGTCGCTCGCCGGAACCACAACCGGCGATCTGCTTCACTCGGCCGAGGGGCCGTTCAGGGCCTCGTGGCAGAAGGGTAATCTCGCGCCCGCGCTGCCGCACTTCGCGGCCTGGGAGGCAGACGGGACGTTTGGCGCAAATGGCCTGACCCTTGCCCATGGCGCACTGCCCGGAACACCGGCGACCGTCTCGGGCACCATCGGCTGGGATCGCTCTCTCAATCTCGAGGTGACACCCTCCCCGGGGGCGCCGGCTGCATCGTTCAGCGGAACGCTCGCGGCGCCGGTGTCCCGGTAATCAGCTACTCGATCACCCGCTTGTGAACGCTGGCTTCGACCTCGGGCACACTGCCGTCATTCAGGTCTACCTGGGTTGGCTCGCCGAGGATCAGCAGCCGTCGCGACAGTGTTCCCCGTGCCGGTACCCGGACGAGCGCGGTGACGCTGCTCGTCGCGGACCGCACCGTGAGCGGCACCTCCGCTTCGGCGTAGCCGGTGTTCGCGACGGCCACGGACACCAGCCACTGGTCACTGTTGGTCCCGGTCTTGCTTGAAAATACGTTCGTGATGGCAAGGTCCGGCAGCCCACGATCGTGGTTGACCCAGTTCTCGAAGAAGGCATGGACCTGCTCCGGGGTGGGTGTGCGGTCGATCTCTGCGTCTGTGTCTCCGGGACCAGGCTTCGCGGGCGCAGGAAGGCTCCGCACCACGAGGTCCTCGAAATACGCAGGGGTGCTGTCGCGCAGGGGGTCATACGCCCGCAACGCTGCTGCCAGTGGCTTGGCGCCCACCAGCGATCGCAGCATCCACAAAACATAGGTGGCCTTGGTGCGGTAGTAGACAGGGTCCTGGGCCGAGTTCAGCGGCTCGCCATCCCCGGCAGCAGGTGAACCAGGCTCAGCAAGCGCAAGCGAGCCACGGCCGCTGCCCAGCTGCTCGATGGCTTTATCCCAGCCCTCGGTTCGCTCGGTCCACAGGACCGTCATCAGGCCGGCGACGCCCTCGGAGAGCCACGCCCTGTTGGAGCGGAAATACACGTGGGTGAGCGGGTGCACCAACTCGCCGGCCAGGTCGGAGGGACCGGCTGGATGCAGGCTGCAGAGAAGTGCCTCGCCGTCCTCTGCCGTGGCTGCTCCCTCGAGCGGCAGGTCCACCAGGAGCAGCGGCACGAGCGGAGCCGCACCGAACCAGTCGCGGAACAGGGGGTCGAGCAGGTTCGCACCAGAGGCGTAGGCAGCAGCAAGGGTGGCATGAGGAGCCGATGCCCCGACGACGATCTCATCATTCGAGGCAGCGTTCACGCGTGCAGCCACGACGATCGAGGGCACGGCAAACCCGAGGGGCGTTGCGGAAAGCGTGATGTGCTCCACGCCCGGGAAGTCAGCGGTTGGCAGGGACACCGGCGCAGGAACAGGGAGCGCAAGGCCGTCGATCACTGTCAGGTTCGGCGCGTCGCCGGTGTACTCGACGGTCAGGTCCATCGCGACCGCCGCAGCGCTGTTCCATTGTTTCTGCCGGCCAATCTCGCGAAACAGGGCATCGCCCTGCCCCAGGACCGCCGGCACGGAAGCGACCGGGTACCAGACGGTGTCGCCAAAGCCCCGCAAGCCGGTGAAGCCCCCACTGATGCGGTCCCAGTCTGACTGCGCAGCCGGCTCGGCCGGGGTGCCGATGCGATCAAGCCGCGTGCTCAGGGCCGAGATGGTGCCGGAGTACTCGACCGTGAGGTGCAGTGCGGCGCCCGGCGCAAGCGGTGCGGGAAGCGCGACAGCGGCCTCGGTAAGCGCGCCGGTATGGTCGGCGTCGCTCTCAATCGTGTGCGCTGCGAAGCGAAGCGCCTGCCCCCCGCTGCGGATGTGCTCAAAATGCAGGCTGGAGCCGACCTGGAGTGGCAGCGTGGCGAGCGGAGCCGTACCGCCATTCCGGAGTGTCAGCTGTGCCTCCACCTCGAGCGCGGAGTTCGCGGGCTGGAGGTGGATGGTGAAGTCATACGCGGTGAACTGCGGAGCCATCCGCATGGCGTCGGTCACCGAGGCAGCAAGTGCGGGCGGGGCGATCTCTGCCGCTGGCGGACCCTTCGGTGCGGCCGGGCTGCCTGTGGAGCGGGAGAAGATCACCTTGCCCTGTGGCTCTGGAGGAGGCGGGATCTGGGCCGCCGGGGGCGAAGCGGGCGCGAGTGGAGCCTCTGTTTGGGCGTACGCTGCCACGCCCGGGAGAGCCAGCAAGACCGCCAGCAGTACGCGAGAGCGGGCAGGAGCAGAGATCCGGTGGTGCGTCAGAATGAACCCAGTCCCTTCGACTTCTTCGGTTTGACGGGTTCGGCGGCTGCTCCGTGATCCTCGACCTGGGCGGCGCGACGCTGCCGCGCTGCCTCAAAGAGCACCACGGCGCCAGCGACCGAGACATTCAGGGACGCAATAGCGCCCGCCATGGGGATGCGCAGCAGGTGGTCGCACGTCTTGCGCACCAGCTCGTGCAGCCCTGCGCCCTCGCGGCCGAGCACCAGCGCGCAGGGGGCAGTGAAGTCGAACTTGTCATAGTCGGTGGTCCCGCGCTCATCGAGGCCGATCACCCAGATGCCGGCCTTTTTGATCTGTTCGAGCGCCCGGGTCATGTTCACGACGCGGGCCATGGGCACATGCTCGGCGGCCCCGGCGGCCGCCTTGGCAGCCACGGCGCTCAGGGGAGCGGCCCGGCGTTCGGTGCTGACGACGCCGTCGACGCCTGCGCCATTGGCCGTGCGGATCAGCGCACCAAAGTTTTGGGGGTCCTCCACGCCATCGAGCGCGAGCAACAGCGCCTTGTGGCCGCTGAACTCCGGCTGGAGGAAGTCCTCGAAGTCCAGCAGCTGCTTGGCGCGCACCACGGCCACAACACCCTGGTGGGCGGCTGTTTTCGCGAGCTCGGTGAGGTGGTCCCGCGGTTCCATGCGAAGCCGGATGCCTCGTTCGCGGCACAGGGCCGCCAGCTTGTCGAGCTTGGCGTCTGCGCGGTCGCGGGCCAGGCATACATGATCAAAGGTGCGCGATCCGGCGCGAACAGCCTCTTCCACCGGATGCAGTCCATACAAAATATCCATCCCCTCCAGTGTATCGGCGCGTCGCGATACCCTGGGTGGGGCCGCGAGCTGTTTGCCAGCATGCAACCGCCCGGCACTTTGTTCGGTAGACACGCGTCCTTTGGGAGCAGCAGGGCGTCAGAGTATGCAGATATGAGCAGCGTCGCGAAAACCATTGCCGCAGGCTCGAACGCGGGCAGCATGGCCAGTGCGGAGATCGCCACCCGGCTGAAGCAGAAGGACCCCCTCCTGCTCGATCAGCTGATCGTGGAGTACCAGCACCGGCTCCTGCGCTATCTCCTGTACCTGACCGGCAACCGCGAACTCGCCGAGGACCTCTTCCAGGAGACCTGGATGCGCGTGCTGCTGCGCGGCGCCCAGTTCAATGGCAACTCGCGCTTCGACACCTGGTTGTTCACCATCGCCCGCAACCTTGTCATCGACTTCCGCCGCCGCCGTACCATGGCCAGCCTCGAAGAGATGTCCGAGAAGGCCGAGGACGATCGCCCGTTCGAGGTAGTCAGCACCGATCCAACGCCCTTCGACAAGTACCTGAGCCGGCAGAACAGCGCCCTGGTCGCGGAGGCGCTCCTGACGCTTGAGCCGCTGCACCGTGAGGTCCTGGTGCTCCGCTTCCACGAAGAGCTGGCGCTCGAGCAGATCGCCACCGTTACGGGTGCGCCGCTCTCGACGGTGAAGTCTCGCCTGTACCGCGGCCTTGCCGCGCTGCGGCCCTTCATCCAGCAGGCCATCAGCCGGCCAGCTGAGGAGGCGCGCGCGTGAGCAACTCTCCCCGCAATGTCGCTGACCCTCGCGTCGTGGCCGCCCTCACCGGAAACGACGCAGGCGCCGAGCGGGCCGTCTCCCTGCGCACCAGGCGTGCCGTCTACAACGCCGTGATGGAAGAGCGGAGTGGCCGCAAGGACGGGCGCCGGAACCTGTTTATCGCGCTCCTGATTACCGGCACGTTGACCCTGCTTCTCGCCCCTGCTCTCTGGTCTGGCATTGATGACATGCTCGGGGGAGAGACACTGCTGGATCTTCCTGGCATGCTGGTGGCGCTGGGCATGACCCTGTTTGCCGCAGTTGCGGCTGTGCTGTTCCTGCTCGGCGATGATCGCAAGCTCCCACAAACAATGCGCGGAAACCAGCGCCGCTAACACGGGCCGGCGAACGCACCCAGAGTCTGACCTATGGATTACCGCCAGAAAAGACGTGGCCGGACTACGGGTGTCGGCGAGCCGGCGAACGTCGCCTCGCAGCTCCAGATGATCCCCCGCTGGTCCATCGCTGGAGCGGTGGCCGCGTTCGTGACCATCTTCTACGTCTTCTGGGTCATCGTGCCGGCACACCGCAACCATCCCCTTCCGTTTGGACTGCGCCTGTACTTTTCGCTCTCCTGGAGCACGCTCTCCGCGCTCTACATCCTGATGGTGGGCTACATCTCGCGCGATACCCGGCAGCGCAATATGCGCGCGCGCCTCTGGATCGTGGTCTGCCTGGTGCTTCCCGGCGGCATTGGCGCAGTGTTGTACTTCCTGCTTCGGCAGCCACTGATCATGTTGTGCCCCTCCTGCGGCACGCACGTGCAGACGGAGTACCACTTCTGCCCCCATTGTGCGTACCAGGTGTCCGCCTCCTGCAGTCGCTGCTTCTCTTCGATGGGGCTCACGGATCGCTTCTGTGTAGAGTGTGGGTTCGACCGCTCCCTGGAAGAGGCCCCGCAGCGCCTGTATGCCTTTCGCGACGAACAGTAGCGGCGTAGTGTAAGGCTGGAGCGCCGGCCGTACCCTATGACCCTGACCACCCTGATCATCGACGACGAACAGCTGGCCCGCGAGGAACTGGAGTTCCTGCTCGAAGATGACGGGGATGTGGAAGTACTCGCCCAGGGCCGCAACGGGATCGAAGCCGTGGAGCTGATCCGCACCCACAAGCCAGACGTCGTTTTCCTCGATGTGCAAATGCCCGGCCTGGATGGCTTTGCCGTACTGCGCAAACTGCTGGAGCTTGGGGGCGCGGACTCGCTGCCCCAGATCATCTTTGCCACGGCCTTCGACAGCTATGCCGTGCGGGCGTTCGATGTGAACGCGATCGACTATCTGTTGAAGCCCTTTGACCGCTCGCGGGTGCTCCAGGCGCTTGCGCGCGCACGCGTACGGGTCCAGGAGCGGACCGGGCTGCCCGGCGGGGCTCCGGCTGCAGGGGACGCAGCGCCCGTGGGCACCGAGGCACAGATCTCGGCGCTGTTGCGAATCATCGAGCAGAACAGCGCCGCGCGTGCGCCGGTTGCCAGCAAGATCGTGCTCCAGGCCGGCTCGCGGCTTCTGCTCGTCGACCAGAAAGACATCTGCTTCGCCGCGGTCGAGGGCGGCACGATCACCGTGACCACCACCACGCTCGAAGGCCAGTCGAAGTGCCGCACACTCGAAGAACTGCTGGAGCTGCTGGACCCCGCGGTCTTCTGGCGTGCCCATCGGTCGTACGCGGTGAATCTGAATCACATCCGCGAGGTGGTGCCCTGGTTCAAGAGCAGCTACCAGCTCCGCATGGACGACAAGAAGGCCTCCGAGATCCCGGTCAGCCGGACGCAGACCCGGCGCCTGCGCGAGCTGTTCAAGCTGTGAGGGCGGTCCGCCGCCGGTTCAGCACCACCCATGCTGCCGCCGAGAGTGTCAGCAGCGCGATGATTGCCTGGGAGCAGACGCAGTACAGGCACCAGACCTGCAGCAGGTCCCGCTCGATGTGCGTCAGGTAGAGCGCGTAGCAGAGCCCCACCCCGGCGCTCACAAGCAGGAGCTTGCGGAGTCCAACCGCTGCAAGGATGAGGAGCAGGGCGTAGCCCGCGATCCCGACTGCGGCGACCGGGATGCCGTGCACCATCGCGAAGCGGCTGTGATTGACGATCCCGCAGTCCCAGCGGGCATTGATGTCGCAGGGTTCGACGTCATGGGAGTAGTGGACCCGCAACGCAAGCGACGATACGATGATACCCAGGGCCGCCAGCAGTACCAGCAGAATACGCATACAGGGAAACGCTCCTTAAGCGACTGCACTGTGAGCCGCTGTCGAGTTCGAGTTTATAGTCCCGAGCGCCCCGGAGTGGCCTCGCGGACGGAGGAACAACGCAATGTGGATGGGAAAGAAAGCTGCGCTCGCGCCTCTCGCGCTCTTCGCCGCAACCGTGACGCTGCCGGTGATGGCGCACGCCCAGTTCTCGCAGGCGCCTACCGTGCCCGCATCGATGATGGACTCGCCTGCGCTGAAGCCACCTGCCGGCGCCAACGTGGCGATTGTGGAGTTCTCGGACCTGGAGTGCCCCGCCTGCGCCGCGGCTAATCCAACGTTGATGAGTGCCATGGCCAAGTACAAGGTCCCGTGGATGCGCCATGATTTCCCGCTGCCGCAGCACAACTGGAGCTTCCAGGCCGCGGTGAATGCACGCTGGTTCGACACCAAGAGCGAGAAGCTGGGCGATGAGTACCGCAACCAGATCTTTGCCGCGCAGCAGTCGATCTCGACGGTGGACGACCTGAACCAGGCGACCCAGAAGTTCGCCCAGGCGCATAGTGTGCAGATGCCGTTCGTGATCGATCCCCAGGGCAAGCTGGCCGGCGAAGTGCGTGCCGACCGCGATCTCGGACGCCAGCTCGGGGTGAACCGCACGCCGACGATCTGGGTGGTCACGGCGCACTCGCACGACCCGGGCCACTCGTTTGTGCAGGTGACGGATCCTTCGCTGTTGTTCTCGTACCTGGATCAGGCCGTGTCGGCGACAGCGTCGGCGACGACGGCAAGCACGCACAAGAGCCACGGAACACGGTAAGTGACGACGGAGCTATAGCAGCCTCGGCGCAGATTCAACGAGCATTCCCATGTCCCTGAGCGGAAAACCAGTGGCGTGGGGAGCTACGCCAGCAGCTACGCACACCCCTGCGATCTCACGCATGGGCCCGGTCTTTTGCAGTTGCGGCAAAGGGAGTGCTTCCTTGTCTGAGTAGGGCACCGGGGCGGTTATCCTGCCCGTACCGTCCTCCCCTGGAGCTTCCTTGTCCCTGCTTTCCCGCTGTTCGCTGCTGCTCCTCCTCGTCCTGCACCTTGATTCCTCGCGCGCCCGTGCGCAGCAAGCGCCGGCACAGCCTGCAACCGCTGCGCAAGACGCAAAACTCCGCACCCTCTACACCGACGACTTCCACTGGCGCGTCCGGATGCGCGACGATGAGGAGGATGACGAGACCGCGGCGCGTCTGCGACCGCTGCTGCCCCGGGTGGACCGGGCGAGTCAGCAGGAGCGGGAGCAGCACGAGGCGACGCTGCTCGCGCAGTTGCAGACCATCGATGCAGCGCATCTGTCGGACGCGGAGCGCATCAACTTCGAGGTCTTTCGCGCGCAGATCCTCACGCTGCTGAATGCGCAGCGTTTCCGCGAGTACGAGATGCCGGTCAACTCGGACACGTCCTTCTGGGCCGATGAAGCAGGCGCTCCGCAGGAGCCGCTACGCTCGGCCAAAGAGTACGAGAGCTACCTCGCGCGGCTGCGCGACACCCCCCGCTTCTTTGCGGACGAGGAAGCCAACATGCGTGCCGGCGAGGCGCGCGGCTTTACGCCGCCGCAGGTCACGCTCAACGGCCGTGACCGCTCGATCGCCGCGGTCGCCGAGGCGAAGAGCCCCGAGGACACCTCCTACTGGAAGCCCTTCCTCACGATGCCGTCCTCGATCGCCGCACCCGAGCAGCAGCGTCTTCGCGCGGAAGGCCGCGAGGTGATCGCGAGCGCCATCGTCCCGGCGTACAAACAGCTCCTGCACTTCTGGAAGGAGGAGTACTTTCCGCGCACCACCAGGGTGATCGCGGCCGAGGCGCTGCCCGACGGCAAAGCCTACTACCAGTCGCACATCCTGGCCTATGCCACCGTCACGCTCACGCCCGAACAGATCCACCAGATCGGCCTCGACGAGATGGCAGCGATCCATCGCGAGATGCTGCTCACGATGCAGGAGGCGAACTTCAAGGGCGACCTCCCTGCGTTTCTCGCCTTTCTACGTACCGATCCCGAGTTCTACGCGAAGACGCCGGACGAGCTGCTCATGCGCGCCGCCCTGATTGCGAAGGAGTTCGATGGCGTGGCCAGCCGGTACTTCGGCTACGAGCCCCGCAACCGCTTCGGCATCATCCCGGTGCCGGCGGCGATCGCGCCGTTCTACACCTCGGCGCGGGGCGGCCGGAGCGTGTACCTCGTCAACACCTATGACCTCCCCTCACGCGGCCTGTATTCCCTTCCCGCGCTGACCCTGCACGAGTCGGCTCCTGGGCACTCGTGGCAGCTTTCGATCGCTGCCGAGCATAAAGACTCCCAAAGTTCCGCAACGCCTATATCTCTGCCTATGGCGAGGGATGGGCGCTGTACTGCGAACGCCTCGGCGCCGAGATGGGCATGTACCACACGGCGTACGAGCGGTTCGGCATGCTGAGCTACCAGGCCTGGCGCGCGGCGCGGCTGGTGGTCGATACCGGCATACACGCGCAGGGCTGGACCCGCGCAGAGGCGCAGCAGTATCTGCGCCAGAACACGGCGCTGTCGGATCACGAAATTGAGACCGAGGTCGACCGATATATCAGCTGGCCGGGGCAGGCCCTCAGCTACTATCTCGGCGAGATGTCGATCCGCCGTGAGCGTGCCAAGGCAGAAGCGGCCCTGGGCCCGAAGTTCAACCTCCGGGCCTTTCACGATGCGGTGCTCGAAACCGGCGCGGTTCCCCTGCCGGTGCTGGAGGAACATCTCGATGCCTGGATCGCGGGCGGTGGGATCGGTCCCTACCCTGAGATGGAGCGCTGAAAAGAGCGCGGTCAGGCATCGATGAGACACCCTGTCGAAGGTTTGTCGAGAGAGGCTCGGCGACCCCATGCTGGACCGTCTCTGCGTACCGTGCACCGGGTCAGTTAGAGTCTTCAGGAAATGAAGGATAGCGCAGCGCAAGGCCCCACTCGTCCGGATCCACCTGTCAGAGCAGTCCGTCCAGCAAGAATCATGGGGAGCATGGCGGCGCGCCGGTTTCACGCAGTCGCTCTTTTGCTCCTGCTCCTGTTTGTCGGCGAACTCGTTCTCTCCGTGCATCGTCAGTCCCTGAGCTGGGACGAGGGCGACCATATCTACGCAGGGTACGAGAGCTGGACCACGGGCGATTTCGGCATCAATCCGGAGCATCCGCCGCTGCTGAAAGCGATCGCGACGCTTCCGCTGCTAGCCATGCACCTCGCGGCTCCCCCGCCGACGAGCCGCACCTTTTCAAAGACCGAGGCATACTTCAACGGCCGCGACCTGATTTACAACAACGGCGGCCTGCCCACCGCAACCCGGCTGATCTTCCGTGCCCGCATGATGGCGGCGATCTTCTCGGTGGCGCTCGCCATCCTGGTGTATTGCGCCGGCTTCGAGATCTTTGGCCCAATTGCAGCCCTGTTCGCGCTCACGGTCGTTGTCTTCGAGCCGAACCTTGTGGCGCATGGTGCTTATGTGACGACGGACATGGCCGTCACTTTCGGTATCTTCTCCACGATCTACG
This sequence comes from Acidobacteriaceae bacterium, assembly GCA_965199135.1. GTDB lineage: Bacteria > Acidobacteriota > Terriglobia > Terriglobales > Acidobacteriaceae > EB88. Next base: position 412,252 of record OZ240685.1, read on the forward strand.
CGCTCTATCGCTTTCGGCTGCGGCCCTCGGTCGGACGCGTTGTGGTCGTTGGCATCGCGACCGGGGTGGCGCTCGCGGTCAAACACTCCGCCGTGCTCCTGCTGCCAATCTCGCTCGTGCTGTTGTTGTGCGAAGTTGTGCGGCCGCGTCCCGACGAGAGCCGCGCGCATGTCGTGCGCACCTATGGAGCGGCCTTCGGCGCAGCCATCCTGCTGGGACTGCCGATCCTGTGGGCGACGTATCACTTCCGCTTCCAGGCGCACCCGCACGGCAACATGCAGCCCAGCCTCGACGAGTACATGGCGTCGCTTCATGGCGTCGAGCCGGCAGTCTATCGGTTCCTGGCGCGGTGGCACATTCTTCCCGAGTCGTACCTGTACGGCATGGTCGATATCCGGATCCAGTCGGTGGCCGGGCAATCGTTTCCGACCTATCTCTTCGGGAAGGTGTACGCGCACGGCATCCCCTACTACTTTCCGGCGGCGTTTGTGGTCAAGTCCACGATCGGATTCATGCTGCTCCTGCTTGCAGCGGCCTTCGCCGTGCTCTCGAAGAGCCTTTCAGGATGGCAACGGCTCAGCTTTCTCGTCGTGCCTCCGCTCGTGTACCTCCTGATCGCGATCGATACCGGACTGAACATCGGGGCGCGGCACATCCTGCCCATGTATCCCTTTCTTGCGGTGCTGATCGGAGGCGCGGCGGTGGCTCTCTGGCAGAGAAAGCAGGTCTGGGGTTATGTCACGCTCTTGCTGCTCGCCTGGCACGTCGTCTCCGCGACACGGAGCGCACCGAACTACATTGCCTACTCGAACGAGTTCTTCGGCGGTCCGGCCAACACCTACAAGTACCTGACGGACTCCAATACGGACTGGGGACAGCAGCTTGTGTCGGTCAAGCGGTACCTCGACCAGCACGGCATCCACGATTGCTGGTTCGGCTACTTCGTGCAGCCCTCGATCGACTATCACGCGTACGGCATCCCCTGCCGTCAGCTGCCCACCGCCGACAGCATGTGGACGGACCAGCAGGTCGATGTTCCGGCCAGGATCTCCGGCACGGTGCTGGTGAGCGCGGCCACCCTGACCGGCTACGAGTTCGGCTCGGTGATTCTGAGCCCGTTTCAACCCTTCATGCACGTGCGGCCGGTGGACACGATCGACGATGGCGTTTTCGTCTACCGCGGCACGTTCGACACCTCCCTTGCTGCTGCCTTTGGTGGCTTTACGCGTGCCACCGACGCGCTCGCCCGGAAGGACTTCAACGCGGCTCTTGCCGCGGCACAAGAGGCTGTCGCCCTCAACCCGAACCTCATCCAGGGGCAGATCGCCCTGGGGGATGCACTCGCTGGTCTCGGCCGCGATCAGGAGAGTGCCGCCGCATACAGCAAGGCGCTCAGCATCACCCAGCGGATGGAGCCCAGCGCAAAGAAGGACTGGGAGGCGACGCTGAGGACCAAACTGGCGGCGCTGCACCGCTAGCCGCGGCGGAACATGTCGGCACGCGGCGGTAGTTGAAGCGACGCACTCTGACCGCATGGCTGCCTCTGGGCAGCCCTGCCCGCGACCCCGTACACTGGTGCGGTGCGATTTCGCCGCGCGCCCGGGCCGACACTGCCCAACTTTCGTCGCGAGGAGCCCCAGAACAGATGGCAACCAAAGTAGCAGTGCCGCAAGAGGCAGAATTTCAGAGCGAGATTGCTGAATGGATCGAAGCCTTTGACGAAGTGATCGTCGCCGAGGGTGCTGAGCAAGGCGCCACCCTGATGGAGGCGCTGCGCAAGCGGGCCCGCGAAGCCGGCATCCAGGCACCCGGCGAGCTCATCACGGAGTACCGCAACACGATCCCGAAGCACGAAGAAGTGCCCTACCCTGGCGACCGCGACCTGGAGCGCCGGGTCGAGAGCCTGATCCGCTGGAACGCCATGGCCATGGTGCATGGGCAGAACAAGAAGGACGCGGGCATCGGCGGGCATATCGCCACCTACTCGTCACTCGCGACGCTGCTCGAGGTGGGATTCAACCACTTCTTCCACGCGAAATACGGGCAGCAGCCAGGCGACTTTATCTACTTCCAGGGGCATGCCTCGCCGGGCGTCTATGCGCGGGCGTTCCTTGAAGGCCGCTTCGACGAGGAGCGCCTCCTGCACTTCCGCCACGAGCTGCGCGGCAAGCCGGCGCTCTCGTCGTATCCCCATCCCTGGCTGATGCCGGACTTCTGGCGTTTCCCGACCGTTTCGATGGGCATCGGCCCCCTGAACGCGATTTACCAGGCGCGCTTCATGCGGTACCTGGAGAATCGCTCGCTGATCGAGAAGACCCCGCGCAAGGTGTGGGCGTTTGTGGGCGATGGCGAGACGGACGAGGTCGACACCCTGGGCGCGCTCACCATGGCGTCGCGCGAGAAGCTCGATAACCTGGTGTTCGTCGTCAACTGCAACCTGCAGCGGCTGGACGGCCCGGTGCGCGGCAACATGCGCGTGATCGATGAGCTTGAGGGCGTCTTCCGGGGTGCGAGCTGGAATGTGATCAAGGTGATCTGGGGCTCCGACTGGGACAAGCTCTTTGAGCGCGACCACAATGGCCTCCTGCTCAAGCGCATGGAAGAGTGCGTGGATGGCGACTACCAGGCGTACAAGGCCAAGGGCGGCGCGTACCTGCGCGAGCACTTCTTCGGCAAATACCCCGAGCTGCTGGAGCTGGTCGCGGACTACACCGATGACGAGCTGATTCGCCTGCATCGTGGCGGCCATGACCCGGCCAAGATCTACAACGCGTACAAGCGGGCCACCGAGCATACCGGCGGTCCAACCGTGATCCTGGCCAAGACAGTCAAGGGCTACGGCCTTGGCTCGACCCAGGCCCGCAATGCCTCGCACCAGGAAAAGAAGCTGACCGACGACGGGCTGCTGCAGTTTGTGAAGCAGTTCGACCTGCCCCTGTCCGAGGAGCAGGCCAAGGACGCAAAACCCTTCCACCCCGGTCAGAACGCACCCGAGATCGAGTACCTGCAGGCGCGGCGGCGTGAACTGGGCGGCTACCTGCCGGCCCGTACCGTTCCGGAGCGCGAGTGGAACGGCAAGTACGAAGCACCCAGGATTGAGTTCTTCAACGAGTGGACCGCTGGCTCGAAGGGCCGCGAGGTTTCGACGACGATGGGCTTTGTCTCGATCCTGCGTTCGCTGATGAAGGACCCGAAGATCGGCAAGCTGATCGTGCCGATCGTGCCGGATGAAGGCCGCACCTTTGGCCTCGAGTCGGCGGTGCGCCAGGTGGGCATCTACGCGAGCGAGGGACAGAAGTACAAGCCTCATGATGCGGACGTGATGCTCTACTACCGCGAAGAGCAGGACGGGCAGATCCTCGAGGAAGGCATCACGGAAGCAGGTTCGATGGCGAGCTTCACCGCTGCCGGCACCGCGTACTCGAACTACAATCTGCCGACGATTCCCTTCTACATGTACTACTCGATGTTCGGCTTTCAGCGTGTCGGCGACATGATCTGGGCGTTCGCGGACTCGCGGGGCAAGGGCTTCCTGATGGGAGGCACTGCGGGCCGGACCACCATGCTGGGCGAAGGGCTGCAGCACCAGGATGGCCACTCGCACCTGCTCGCGTCGACCGTGCCGACCTGCCTCTCCTATGACCCCGCGTATGTGTATGAGCTGGCGGTGATCCTGCAGGACGGGATCCGCCGCATGTATGCCGAGGGTGAGGACTGCTTCTACTACATCACGATGTACAACGAGGATTACGCCATGCCGGCGATGCCCGAGGGAGTGGAAGAGGGCATCCTGCGCGGGATCTACCGATTCCGTTCGGCACCGGCAGCAGAGAAGGCAGCTCCGGCAAAGAAGGGCAAAAGTGGTGCGCCCGCCGCGCAGCTGTTCGCGTCTGGCCCGATCCTGAACGAAGCAATCAGGGCGCAGGAGATTCTCTCGGAAAAGTACGGGGTAGCGGCCGATGTATGGAGCGTCACCAGCTGGAACGAGTTGCGTCGGGACGCGCTTGAGGCCGAGCGCTGGAACCGGCTCCACCCTGCGGACAGTGAGCGGAAACCGTACGTGATCACCGCTTTGGGGGAGAGCAAGGGACCGGTGATTGCAGCAAGCGATTATATGAAGACACTTCCCGACCAGCTGGCGCCCTGGCTTGGATCGCGTCTGGTGACGCTGGGGACGGACGGCTTTGGCCGCAGCGATAACCGTGAGCATCTGCGAAGCCACTTTGAAGTGAATGCCGCCTCCATTGTTGCGGCAACACTTTCGAAGTTAGCCCGCGAGGGTCAGTTCGACAAAAGTCGCATCCAGGCTGCATTCGCGGAGCTGGGCGTGGAAACGGAAGCAACGAACCCGGCGCGGCTCTAGGCGGATAACACCGGCGATCGTGCACTAACATCAAGGCCCTCCTTCGGGAGGGCCTTGATGTTTACCTGCCCTGACTAATAACTCGACGGCACCCGACGCAAGAGGCTTGGTAGTTGCGGGAATTCCCTGTTTGTGGGATGGCGTAATGAAGAGTTGGAGAATGTAATGTACAAAGCAGTCAGCGTACTAACTACGGCTTAGAATTCAGGCCATAGAACCTGGGTTCAGTTAGATCATCCATAACCGTGGGTTTGTCAGGCAGTTAGGCAGCATACGCGTTGGGGCTCGCGAGAGCGCTCGTCGATCTTCGTGCTCAGCGAAGAAAGTGCAGTACCCACCCCCGGGTACACGCACTTGTCACAGAATAGGAAGGCTTTTTCGGTAGCAAGGAGTCATACGGATGACACGAGTCGAGCTGGTGGATGCACTTGAGGGAGAGATCGCCCGCCTGAAACAGGTTTTGGGCCTTCTTCAGTTTTCCAACACAGAAGTGTTTGCCCTCCCGAGCGGCTACGAACACGGGAGAAGCCAGAGCAAGCGCTCCCTAAGCGAGGAAGGTCGCCTGCGCATCTCGGAAGCCCAGAAGAGACGCTGGGAGAAGTACCGCGGCGCGAGCAGGGAAGCGGCGGCGGAGAACCATCTCTCCTCATAAGAGGGCTGTCAGGCCGGGATGCTTCCCAACACCCGGATCCGCTTTTTTCGCGAGGTGCTTCCCAGTACGACCTCCAGGTTGCGGCTGGGAAGACAGAGCCAGGCAGCGAGGATCCGGCAGACCTCCCGATTGGCTTTGCCGTGCTCGGGAGGAGAGGCCACCCGGATCTTGATGCGGTCATCGGCAAGGCGGCCGACTATTCCGGGCTGAGTCGCGCCAGGAGTTACCTGGACTTCCAGGATCAGCGAACCCTGCTCCCTGAGAGTTGCCTGCAACTGCAGGCGGCACACGGCAAGGAGTGAATCTTGCCTGAGGTCTCTCACGCGGAACTAAGCCCGGTGCACAGTCTCAGAGACTGCGGACGCCGGCAGGTACTTTTTGAGTTCCGGGATCACGCGCGAGCCGATCAATTCGGTTGAGCGGAGGACGTCGGCGTGTGGCAGCGCGGCCACGCTCATCTGGAAGGTCACGCGAGCCACGCCACCAAGCGCCTCGTTGAGGTGAACCAGCTTTTCGACAGCGCGCGGTACATCATGGACGATCAACGCTCCCGAGGGACGGCGCAGGGCTTCAAACTGAGCACGGGTCACCGGCGGCCAGCCGCGCTCTCGGCCGATCTTGGTAAACGCTTCGGCATACCCTGGGAAGAACGTATCGCTCGCATGCTCCTCGGTATCGGCGACGAAGCCCAGGGCATGGACGCCGACCCGGAGCGAGTCGAGCGCGTGCCCGGCGCGTACCCCAGCCTCCCGGTAGAGATCGATCAGCGGGCGAAAGCGATGCGGTTCGCCGCCGATGATCGCGACCATCAGGGGCAGCCCGAGTGCCCCGGCGCGAGCGAACGATTGCGGCGTTCCGCCGACGCCCAGCCAGATCGGCAGCTTCGCCTGCACGGGCCTTGGATAGACGCCCTGCCCTGTCAGCGGGGCACGGTGCCGCCCGGACCAGTTCACATTGGTCTGCTCCCGCAGTTTGAGCAGGAGGTCGAGATTCTCGGCAAAGAGGGAGTCATAGTCATCGAGAGCTAGGCCGAAGAGGGGGAATGACTCGATGAACGACCCGCGACCCGCAACGATCTCCGCGCGGCCCTTCGATAAAAGATCGAGTGTGGCGAAGTTCTGGAAGACGCGAACCGGGTCTGCCGCGCTCAGCACAGTGACCGCGCTGGTAAGGCGGATCTGCCGGGTTCGCGCAGCGGCAGCCGCCAGGATCACGGCCGGGGCCGAGTCCAGGTACTCGCTGCGATGGTGCTCTCCAAGCCCGAACACCGCGAGGCCGGCCTGATCGGCGACCTCGATCTCCTCCAGCAGGTCTGCCATGCGCTGCACGGCGCTTCGCATTTTGCCTGTTCGCGGATCCGGCACCAACGCGGCGAAACTATCAACTCCAATTTCCATCAGCTCTGCTCCTCTTCAGAGAAAGGGATGTGCCGGGGACGCGATAGTTGCAGGTTGCTACTCCGCGGGGGGCAGCGCGATCATTGTGCCCCCGTCCTTCCACAACTTGTCGACTCCACGATCGATCCGCAGGGGAGAGCCTGCGCCCAGGTCGCGATCAAAGATCTCGCCGTAGTTGCCGGTGGCCTGGATCAGGTGGGTGCCCCAGTCATTGTCGATGCCGAGCAGCTTGCCACTCGAGAGCGGGTGGCCGAGCAGCGTGTGGATCTCGGTGTCCTGGCTCCCGCGCATGGCCACGACATTGGCGCGGGTGACGCCCAGCTCTTCTGCTTCGACTAACGCTTCGACCGTCCAGCGGACGATGTGAGCGAACTGCGGGTCGCCTTCGCGGTAGGCCGGGGCGAGTGGCTCCTTGCGGAACGTGCCCGGCAGGATGGTGTAGCTGGCAGAGCGCTGCCCTTTCACCGCGCGCGTATTGGCGAGCTGCGAGACGTCTCCGGCAAGCCCGGCACAGTTGCCGGTGAAAAAGGCTGCCTCCATCTCACCGACCTCCGAGAACGGGTACCAGATGAAGGAGAGGTGCTGCCGCTCGGCGTAGGAGTGCAGGCCGGCTTCGCTGCCGCTCGTGATCACGAAGCAGATCTTTTTGCCCGCCAGGTCCGCAGGCGTGTGGATGGCGGGATTGTTCGGGATCATGATGCTTTCGCCATCGTGGAAGGTGACGGGCCCGAAAGCGATACCAGTGACCATGTTGCGCAGTGTGGGGCTGGCAGAGGGGAGGAGATCGATGGTCCCGGCCAGGAGGGCTTTGGTCGCCATCGGTTCGTCCGGGTAGACCTTGATGGTGAAGTGCGCGCCCACGCCGAGAGTGGCAACTGCAAAGGCCTTGCACATATCGAGATCGAAGGCGGCGCGGTTGCCGTGGTCGGTCGCGCGGGAGTAATCCTCTTCTTCCTTGATCACGCCGCAGGTGAGCGAATTGGCGGCCTTGATCTTGTCGAAGATGGGCCCAGCGAAGGCGGCTTGAACAGAGGCGAACGAAAGAGCAGCAAGGGCAACGGTGCGAATCGAGAGCGTTGGCAAGCGAGGTGGTCTCCACGAAGAGCGGGGACCGGGTTCACCGGTCCCTCGCAGTCAATCAGAAAAGCAGGTCTGGGATGCGGTTTGCGATTACGGGGTCCAGGTGCCAGAGGTCGGCGTACCAGGATCCGAGCTCGGACGCGGGTTGAAGTCCGAGGGAACGTTGTTCGGAAGGCCCGTGTCGGTTGGGGTGATCTGCAGGAGCTTGCAACCATTGTTGCCGCCCTGTGGGAAGGAGTTGACCAGCTGCTCCGGGATCTCGGCGAAGGTGGCCGGAACCGTTGCGGCTGTGCCCAGGAGGCGGTTGTTGCTGAAAGCGCTGAACAGGTTGCCGACACCGGAAACACCGGCATCCGCTGGTCCAAGGTAGGCCTGTCCAAACATCGTCAGACCGTTCGACTTGGCCTGCTTCTCATCCGGCAGGTTGGCCAGCGGGGTGAGGCCGTAGAGCAGGTCGATGAACTTGATGATCGAGCTGTGCTCCGAGGCTTCATGCGCGACACCATGCACGACGCCATAGGGCGAGATGATGATGGTCGGGACACGCGGACCCTGGTCGAGCGGCTCGCCTTCGGGATCGTAGTTGCGGATCACTTCCGGTGCGTGATCGTATTCGCCGTCTGTTTCGTCATAGGTGACGATGATGGCGCTCTGCGACCAATAGGGGCTCGAGGCGATCAGGTTGATTTCGTCTGCAATGAGTGCATTCGAAATCTGCAGATCAGAGTAGCCAGGGTGGTCATCGTTGCCATTGAAGACGGTGGCAAGCGCGGGGTTGGGGTCGACCGGCGTCAGGCCCTGGATGTTGTTGTAGCCGCCGCGGACATAGTACACACCGCTGCTGGGCAGCTGCTTGTTGGCCACGGCTTCGGCAAAGTCAGAGAGACCGTGCATGTGCGCCGAGACATCAGGGTTGTTGGAGACGTAGCCAAAGTACTGCGGCGCATTGTGGTGGGCGATGTAGTCCGCATGCGAGGCAGTCGCGGTCGCGTCGTTGAACTCGTGATCGTAGCCCTGCTGGAACCAGCCCCAGTTGGTGGGCTGCACGCCCTTGCCGGCGATCTCGGTGATGTCCTGCTGGATGTCGGCAAGATCGGTGGTGGGCTGCGTGTCAGCCTGAACCGTGGTCTGGATCTGCGAACCCATGAACGAGAGCGGCAGCGTCGCAAAGGTCAGGTTGATCTCGGGCGTCTTGCTGGCGGGGTTCGCAGGCTGTTTGGGCGAACCGGTGGTGTCGAGCTGCGAGCCCCAGAACGGGTCGCCGTCACTGATAACCGGAACGCCGTTCGAGCTGAGCGAGGTTGTCGCCTCTGAAGGGTGCTCGACCCACTGCGTTTCACCCGACTGACCGGCGATCATGGCCAGCGCATTCGGTGTCGATGCCGACAGGACAGTCTGGTGGAAGTCGTCAAACAGCGTGAAGCGATCGGCATAGCTCCACATGATCGGGGCGGCATCGCAATCGACATGGCCCATAACAAGCTCGCCGGTCTGCTTCTGCGCGAGGGTCGGAATCTTGGAAGGAACGCCATTGGTCAGCGTGACGCCTTCTTCCGTGATCGCGTAGCCGTCGTTCCTGGTCACGCCACCCTTCACATCGATCTTGGTCTCGTATGCGGCGTGCGAGTGGTTGACCGAGTCGGTGTCCTGCGGGTAGATCGGCACAACGGTGCCGTTGTTTGCAGTCACGCTCAGCGGGATCTTGAAGGCAGAGATGGTGCCCACGGTGCCGTCGGTGTTGACGATCGGCTGGGTCAGGCCAGGGGTATCCGCCGCCGACTGCGAGTACAGGCCATTCGCGCCAGGGTAGGTGCCGAAGTAAAAGTCGAACGAGCGGTTTTCCTGGAAGAGCACGAACACGTACTTGATGTTCTTCTGCAGGAGCGCGAGCTTCTGCGCCTGGGTGAGATTAGCCTCTGCTGTGGGCTGGATGATGTAGTTCTGCACGGTGCTGCTGGAGGGGGGAGCGATCGTGACCGTGTTGGTCCCAAGATTGCTCGTCGCTTGCGCCAGCAGGAAGCCAGGCTGCAGCAGGGCAGCCATCGCCAGCGACGCGCAGCCCTTCTTGAAAAGCTGAATGCTCATATGTCGATCCTCGTGTGAAGTACGTGGGCCTACCTGGGAATCCCCGCAGGGAATAAAGGGCGGTGCGCCGCTGAAACCGGCCGCAAGAAGCTGTATAGAAGGCTCCTGTGACAAGGAAGTGAATCAGCGGGAAATTCTTTTCGCAGTGCGGCAATCGCTGAGCGCCGCGGCATATACAGCCCGGTAAGCCCAACAGGTAACACCGAGCACATCGTTTACGTGACCCTGTGCCTCTTGGCAGGCAGCCACTGCAGAAGTTACAGACCCGGTAGTTCGCTGTCGCAAGAGAACACGAGCGGAGCACTTACCTCGGGCGTGGAGTAAGTGACCTGCTTCTCCCATCCTGCGGGGACCGTCTGCATCCGCACGAGGAGCGTAGCACCAACTGGCTGGTGAGGATGACGGGCTTCGGGTTTGCGACCAAGGCCTGCGGCCGGCTCACGGCATTCTCTATCTGGCGAAAGAGCAGTTCGGCGGCCTTGCGACCTACTTCTTCAATCGGTTGCTGCACCACGCTGATCGCGGGATGGAGTGTGCCGGCTAACTCGAAGTCGTCGAAGCCAAGTAGCGCGAGGGCAGCGGGAATCACGACTTTCAGCCGCTGCAGGGCCTGGAACGCAGTGATGGTCGCGCTGTTTTTTAGTGCAAACACGGCATCGGGTGGATGCGGGCTGGCCAGGCATGCGGCCAGCACCTGTTCGGCCGAATCCAGGTCCCCTGTCCAGGTCGTGTCGATGCATGGCTCCAGGCCGGCCTGCTCGATTGCTTCGCCGTATCCGCGAAGGCGCTCCTGGATCGTGTAGAGCGATGGCTCTCCGCCGAAGCAGAGGATCTTCTTGTAACCGTGACCGATCAGATGCTCGGTCGCATGCCTGGCTGCTTCCCGATTGTTAGTGAGGACGCTGAAGCAGCCACCCCGCGTGATCGGTCGGTCAAGGCTGACGATCGGCAGGGCGCTCTGCCGCACAAACGCAGCGAGTTCCCTGCTTCGCGTGTTTGAAGGAACAATCATCAGGCCATCGGGTCGATGCCGCATCAGGACGGAGAGGCTGGACTGCTCGGCTGCAGGGTCGTTGCTGGTAACGGCGCAGATCAGCAGCGAATCGTGCTGACGCGCAACCTTCTCTGCGGCCTCGGCGCAGCTTGCAAAGAAGGAATCGGCGATACTTGGTACCAACAGCCCCACTGTCTTGGTGCGACCGCCCTTGAGGATCCTCGCCGCATGGTTGGGCTGGTAGCCAAGGGAACGAACCGCTGCCTCGACTTTCTTCAGGGTCTTGGGGCTGACGTGGGCGCCGCCATTAACGACGCGTGAGGCAGTTGCAACGCCGACACCGGCTTTACGAGCGACATCGGTCAGGGTGGGCTGCAGGCCGCTCTTCATGTCTGGAATGACGCCTTACCTCTAGGGGACTGTACTCCGGAAAACCAACTTCCACAATGTGCGATCGATGCGGGCTGATCCGCAATCGTCGAACACATGCCTGACTGCTCGGGGACAACAGCCCGCAAAGGGAACCCGAGCCAAGAAGGTCTTGTGGACCATACGCATGGAAAGGATTCCACCTTGACAGGGCTTTTCCCGTGTTCATAGAATTGCCGCCGTTGGAAACGTTACCAGCACGGGGCCGCCGAAATCCTCATTCGGCCTTCCCCATGAGCATCACGATCGCTCACGACGCATAAGACGCCGACGCGACGCGTAGCTCACTACTTTCGAACACGCGCGCCGACGGACGCGCCGTTTGCCCTGCCTGCCCAGGAACCATCTTCAGGAGACGTGCCATGATGCAGTCGAAACAAAACCATCCACGAACCGCGTTAGCGCTTACACGGGCCCGGTCCATTCTCTTGTTCCGCATGCCGCGCCTGCTTCTGCTCGCCGCGCCCCTCGTGCCGTTTGCGCTCGCAGCGCCATCGTCCCTCTACGCACAGACAGACTCCTCCTCGCTGTCTGGTACCGTGACCGATCCAAGCGGCGCGGTCGTGCCGAACGCAAAAGTGACGGCGCACAATGAGGCGACCGGCCAGGAGCAGACGCTCACCACCAATGGCGCCGGAACCTACACCTTCCCGAATCTGCCGATCGGCAATTACACCGTGAAGGTCGAAGCTCCCGGTTTTCAAACCGCGGTGCAGCAGGGTACGCACCTCGATCCGAATATCGGTGCCCGCTATGACGCGACCCTCAAGACGGGCCAGTCCAGCGAAAACATAGTGGTGCAAGCCAACGCAAACGCGCTGCAGACCGAGTCGGCCTCGGTGGGTCAGCTGGTGACGAGCGAGGAAGTACACAGCACACAACTGAATGGCCGCAACCCGCTCTATCTCTCGCAGCTTGAGCCTGGCGTCAACCGCAATGCGCCCCTGTCTTCCTTCAACTTTTCACCCGACTTCAGCGGCCCGGTGGTGAACGGAGCACGCGCTGCGGAATCGCTGCTGACGCTCGACGGTGCCCCCATGGTTCGAACCCGGGGCAACGGAACGCAGATCGGTGTCGCCGATGTGGACAGCATCTCGCAGGAACAGATTCTTACCACGAGCTATCCAGCGCAGTATGGTGAGACTTCGGGTGGCTTGATCCAGCTGGTTCCCCGCAGCGGCACGAGCACCTTTCATGGTTCGGCCTACGAGTATCTCCGCAACTCCTTCTTCGACGCAAATACCTGGACACGCAAGCAGTCGACCGATCCGACGATCGCCGATCATCCTGCGCCCTTCCGCTACAACCAGTTCGGCTGGAATGTGAATGGCCCGATCTATTTCCCCGGCCACTTCAACATCGCCAAGACCAAGCTCTTCTTCCTTGCCGGCCAGGAGTATCTTCGCTACCGGCAGAATGCGACCCAGCAGGGAACGGTGCCGACGACCTTGATGCGTGCGGGCAACTTCAGTGAGCTGTTGCAGCCGAACATCTTCTATCAGAAGAGCGTGCAGATCGTGAACCCAAACACGGGTGCGCCGTATGCAGGCAACATCATCCCGACCGGGCAGCTAAGCCCCAACGGTCTCGGGCTTCTGAATGCATATCCGACACCGAATGCAAGCGGCGGCAGTTATAACTGGCAGGCATCCGCTCCCTATCCGCAGAATCAGCGCAAAGACACGCTCACCCTGGATTACATCCCTGCGGATGCGCACCACCTCCGCCTCAGTATCCTGAACCAGCACTTTGACCAGGTTGTGCCATTTGCCGGTAACTTCAACCGCACTCCACAGGTGTGGAACTGGCCGAACCAGGTCGCGGTGCTGCACTACACATGGACGATCAGCCCAACGCTGGTCAATGATGCGACCGCGTCGGCCTCTGCCGACCACGTCACAATCACCGATGACCTGAGCAGCGGACTCTACGACCGAACCAGCTACGGGATTAACTTTCCATACATCTTCCCAGCTGCTGACAAGCTCATCCAAAACAAGATTCCAACTATCTCGATCGCCAACTTCACCACGCTCGATGGAGGCCCCTACCCGTCTCACTCCGGCGGCGTAATCACGAACTTCTCCGACAACCTCACCAAGGTGATCGGGCAGCACACGCTGACGGCTGGCGCTCTGTACGAGCGGACTGGCGAGAATAATTTTGACCAGATCACGGTAAGCAGCACGACGCCGGGTGCCACGAATAACCAGAACGGACAATTCACATTTACAGATACACGCAACAGCAATCCCACCAGCAATGCAGCGGTAGCGAATACTGCTCTCGGCCTCTTTGACACTTACGGAGAGATCGGGCAGAAATCGTACACGCTGTTCCGCTCGAACTATGGAGCCGCATTCCTGCAGGATCAGTGGCGCGCAACGCCGCATGTCGTGCTCGAGTATGGCCTGCGCTACAGCGTCTTTCAGCCGTTCTACGCACTCTGGCGCAACCAGTCTGTGTTCGACCCTGGCTCGTACAATCCGGCAACGGCGCCAACAGTGAACCCGGTAACCGACACGTTGACCGGTGGTGATGACTACGATGGCGTCACGATTCCCGGCAGCGGCTTCCCCAGTTCCGCGACCGGACACGTCAACCCGAACATCTTGAATGGCAGCTATAACCGGCTTTTCCGCGGTTTCAGCAAAGGCTACTCGCATACCATCTGGACTGACCTGCAGCCTCGTCTCGGCTTCACGTACCAGGTTGCCCCCACGACAGTGATCCGGGCAGGCGGTGGGCGCTTTGTGCAGCGTATCGGTATCTCAGACGCCGTGCAGCTTGGCGGCAATGCTCCGTTCCAGCCAACAGCTTCAGTGACCGCGGGCTCTGTGGATAACCCCGGTGGCACGACACTCAGTACCTTCCCACTCGAGCTTTCTTCGCAAGCGCGAGACTTCCCAAATCCAAACGCATGGAGCTGGAACTTCGCAGTGGAGCAGGAACTCTCCGGCCTCGCCACTCTCACGATCGACTATGTCGGACGCAAGGGATTGCACCTGACGCAGATTGAAAACATCAACGAACTGCAGCCCGGCACCGTGCAGGCAAACCCTGGCGTGCAGGCGGATGCGCTGCGTCCCTACCGCGGCTTCTCGAGCATCCTGCAGGATTCAAATGCCGGCTCCTCCTCGTACCATGCTTTGCAGGTCAACCTGAAGCGTCGTCTCACCAAGGGCTTCCTGTTTGGCGTTGCTTACACCTGGTCGCGCAGCATGGATACGGGATCGAACCTGTACTACGAGTTGCCGAACACCTTCAACCCTCGGCCCGACTGGGGTCCAAGCGACTACGACATTCGCAACGTCGTTGTGGTGAACTATGTATGGAACATTCCCTACAGCGGCGGCTCGAATCGCATGGTCCGAGGGTCTCTCGGGAACTGGCAGGTTTCTGGCCTGACGCAGATCCAGAGCGGCGTGCCCTTCTCGGTCAGCACGGGGGATGATTATGCTGGTGTTGGACCCGGCTCCGGGACGCAGCTTTGGACGACCACCGGTAAGCCGGCTACTCCGCATGGATTCGGAACAGCCGACTGGTTCGAGCCGACTGTTTTTACACCCGCGGCAACCGGAACATTTGCGCCCCGTGGTACGCGTAACTCACTCTATGCACCAGGCTTTCAAAGCTGGAACATTGCGCTCGTGAAAAGCTTCCAGATCGTTCCAAGCCACGAGAATCAGCAGATGAGCTTCCGTGCAGAAGCTTTCAACTTTACCAATCATCCCAACTGGGACACCCCGAACACAGATCCGACCAGCGGCACTTTCGGCGAAGTGACGGAAAAGGGCAACACCTATGCATCAGACCGGCAGTACCAGTTCAGCCTGCGTTACCAGTTCTAAGTCGTAGCTACCAGCGGCACTGCGTTGTTCAGACGCAGTGCCGTTTTCTATCTCCCTTGGCAGCAAGAGAAGTCGCTGGTGAACGTGGCGCAAAACCGAAGTGCTATGCGACGCTGTTCATGAAGCACAGATGTGAAAGGTATCGGAATGAAGATTCGTCAACAGAGGTTTCGTTTGCGGCGGAGTGCCGCCTGGACGGCAGCGTGTCTTGCGGCGTTCACCACCATGCAGGCCACCGCACAGGAGCACCACGAACGTGAGCAGCAGCTCATGGACTCGCTTTCGCCAGCAAACCGGGCTGTCATTGACCGGCTCGCCGAGCTCAACTCCTTCCCTGCAGCAGACTGGCGCTACCATGCTGGCGACATCGCACACGGCGAGTCTGTATCGCTCGATGACGCCGCATGGCAGAGCGTGTCGCCGGATCCTCACTCACCGTTGGAGGCACCGAAGGAAGCGGTCTGGTACCGGCGCACCATCGAGATCCCAAAGACCTTTCATGGATACGATTCCACCGGGATGCGCATCCTCTTCCGCTTCGAAGCGGAGTCGGATGGCGACGTGCCCGAGATTATCTATTTCAACGGCCGCCGTGTTGCTCTCGGCAGCGACCTCGAACCAATTGTTCTGACGGAGAGCGCCAAGCCGGGCGAACGCTTTGTCATCGCTGTGAAGCTGCTCGCCACAGCAACGCCCAAGAAGGTGCGTGGAGCCATCATGCGGGTCGAGTACCCGGAAGCGCGACCGAACCCAGGGGATCTTCGCTCGGAGGTCCTTGCCGCCGAGGCGCTGATTCCCACTCTTTCGAAGAACCCCTCGGCCGACCAGGCGACGATCGACAAGACCCTGGCTGCTGTCCGCATCAAGGCTCTGGACGGGCAAGGCGAAGCCGGGCAAAAAGAGTTCGACGCTTCGCTGCGCACAGCGGAGCAGGACCTGGCAGCACTCAAGCCGATGCTACAGTCGGTCACCTTCCACGAGACGGGTAACTCGCACATCGATGCTGCGTGGCTGTGGCCTTCGACAGAAACCGTCGACGTTGTGCGCCGCACATTCGGAACAGCGGCGCAGCTGCTCAACGAGTACCCGAAGTACACCTACACGCAGTCTGCCGCGCAGTACAACGAGTGGATGGCAGAGAAGTACCCCGAACTGAACGACCAGATCAAAAAAGACATCGACGCCGGCCGCTGGGAGGTTGTCGGCGGCATGTGGGTCGAGCCGGATCTCAACCTGCCGGATGGTGAGTCCCTGGTGCGCTCGATCCTGATTGGCAAGCGCTACTTTCAGAAGGAATACGGCGTCGATGTCCACATCGGTTGGAACCCCGACTCGTTCGGATACAACTGGCAACTGCCGCAGATCTACAAGAAGTCTGGCATCGACACCTTTGTCACGCAGAAGATGGAGTGGAATGATACGAACCAGCTTCCCTTCAAGATTTTCTGGTGGCAGTCGCCGGATGGCAGCAAGGTCCTGACGTACTTCCCTCATGGCTACGGCAACCAGACACTTGAACCAATTCGGCTTGCCGTGGATCTTGCGACCGCACGGAAGCAGGCGCCAGGCCTGCCGAGCATCATGGATTTATATGGAGTAGGCGACCATGGCGGCGGACCAACGCGCGCGATGCTCGACCAGGGCATGCACTGGTCGGAGCCGAACAAGATTATCCCCAGGATGGACTTCGGGACCGCCGACACCTACTTCAAGCAGGTACGGCCTGAGATTGTTGCTGAGTCCAAGGCCTGGAACTATGCTTCGCTCGCGACAGGTTACACCTATCCCTCCACACCGTCGGAGGGACAGATCAATGTGCCGACCTGGAACGACGAGCTCTACCTTGAATACCACCGCGGCGTGTACACCACGCAGGCCAAGCACAAAGAGAACATGCGCAACAGCGAGGAAGAAGCCCTCAACGCAGAGAAGTATGCGTCGCTTGCGTGGCTAAGTGGCAACACCTATCCCAACGACGAATTTACAGACGCATGGAAGAAGATCACTTTCAACGACTTTCATGACCTGGCTGCCGGTTCAGGCATCGGCGTGATCTACCGCGACGCACAGAAGGAGTTCGACACGGTGCGGCGCGAGACCGCCGAGATCTCCGCAGCATCCATGAAGACACTCGAAGCGCAAATTGACACCGCAGGCAAGAAGAATGAAGGGGTTCCTGTGCTTGTCTGGAACCCGCTTGCCTGGGAGCGCTCCGGCAACGTCACGACCGACGTCCAGATGCCGGAAGCTACCAGTGACCTCTCCGTGCTTGATGCCAAAGGAAGAGCTATCCCTGCGCAGGTACTTTCGTCTGACTCGAAAACCAATACCTTCAAGCTGCTTATCCACATGGAAGACGTGCCATCGATGGGCTACGAGTTGGTGCACGTCGTCTCGGGAGATAAGTCTTCCCTGGGCGACGTAAAATCCGATGGTCTCACGATGGAGAATGATGCACTTCGTATCAAGGTCGATGCGCAGACCGGTTGCATCACCAGTCTCTACAACAAGCGCGATCACTTCGAGACGCTTGCGAGCGGCGGCTGTGGGAACGAGCTACAGGCGTACAAGGACAAGCCAAAGGACTACGACGCGTGGAACATCGATCCGGGCACGTACGACGTGCCTGCGATGAAGATCGACACCGTGCAATCTGTGCAGATGGTGGAACATACACCATTACGCTCAGTGATCCGGATTCAGCGTAAGTGGCAGAACTCCACCTTCACGCAGAACATTGCCCTGTACACCGGGGCAGACCACGCGGTGGTCTCGACCGATGTGGATTGGCGCGAGCGTCACATTCTGCTTAAGGCCGCCTTCCCTCTTGCAGCGACAAGCCCAGAGGCGACCTACGAGATCCCGTACGGCTCAATCGAACGACCTACCACGCGGAACAATAGCTTCGAAAAGGCTCGCTTCGAAGTTCCGGCGCTCCGCTGGGCCGACGAGGGCGACGGGCAGCACGGCTTCTCCCTGATCAACAACTCCAAGTACGGCTATGACGGAGTAGGCGACCTTCTCCGCCTCACGCTGCTTCGCTCGCCCACCAGCCCTGACCCGCAAGCAGACCAGGGCATGCAGCACTTCACCTATGCGCTCTATCCGCATGCAGGCGACTGGGTTGCCGCGCATACCGTGGAGCGGGGCTACGAGTTCAACTACCCACTGACCGCGATGCAGGTTGCACCCCACACTGGCACGCTGCCTGCCATGCATAGCTTCGCCTCGGTCTCTTCGCCCAATGTCATTCTGACTGCGATGAAGAAAGCGGAGGATTCAAATGCACTGATCCTGCGCATGTACGAGTCTGCGAACAAGACGGAGCAGGTGGAGTTGCACCTGCCGGATGGCGCGACCGGTGCAAGCGTGACGAACCTGATGGAGAAAGACGATTCCTCGCCGGTGACAGTCTCGGGCAACACCGCCACGGTGTCGATCCATCCGTACGAGATCCTTACGGTCAAGGTGAACTACAACCACTGATCCGAACTGAGTTCCCCTAGCGGGTGCCGCGCGATTGCGAGGCACCCGCTTTCTTTTGCCCTACAACTGCATCCTTACGCGTGCCCGCGTGAAGATCAGGGACAAGGCAAGCATCGCGCAGGTAAACAGCACGGCACGCAGGACGCCTGCGGCCCCGTGATTCCAGTGCAAGAGAAATGCAGTGAAGCCAAAGAGAGCCGCACTGTAGACGTACACGTCGGGTAGCAAGTATGTAAACAGCGTGTTCGCACCAGCGGATCGCACCGGGGCCGCCCACGCAACATACCTGCGCACATCGCAGAGCCAGTACAGGAGAGTGAAGACGGCAGCACTGGCCGCAGCGCTCCATAAACTCCACGTGGGCGTGCCTCGGTTTTTCGAGATGCCGAATGGCATCAGGAGCCAGCCCGCAAGGAGTGCAATCAAGGCGAGCGACATTCCTGCGGCGATTTTCTGCGACGACGTCCACTCTCGATCGCGATCAAGAAAGATGAAGTAGGCAAGCACGCCGGCCATCGTCACGGCTGGCATGGAACCATTGTCAAAGGGCCAGACATAGACCGAGTAGTGCGCAATTGAGATCACGTGCGCCATGCAGCCTGCGTCAAGTGCGAGGAGCGCAACGATCCACACGACCGGCATCCACCAGAGCCTGCGGAACGGGATGTAAAGCAAGGAACAACCCAAATAGGTAAAGCCTATAAGGCCAAGGATCTCGGGATAGCTGAAGTCGATCCAGGCCGCATGACCGTCCGGCAGTGTGCGGCGAAAGGCAGCAAAGCAGAAGACAAGCAATGCCGCACCGGCACCCTGTCGCAGGTACACCCGCCTCGTATCGTCAGCAGGTTTACGCCCGAATCTTCCCCAAAGCAGCAACGAGCCCGCAAGCCCGAGCAGAACCCATAGGCTTTGTGGCATGCCGTGCATGCGCCGGGGATCGCCCAGGTCACCATTTGCGAGCACCAGTCCGATGACCACCAGCGCAAACGTCCGCAGAAGCACATGAGCCCACAGCGACACAAGAGACGGATTGCGCGCGAGCCGCTGCCTGACTGCGAGCGGCATGGCCATGCCCACGATAAACAAAAACGCGGGAAAGACCATGTCCACGTAGCTCATCGCATCCACGTCGGTGGGCATGTGGTAGTTCCAGCGGGAGAGCCCATGTACGCTGGCGAGATCGTTGACAAAGATCATCAGCGTCATCGTGAGTCCGCGAAAGATATCAAGGGAGACGATGCGCGTCGTCTCCGGCTGGCCAGCCAGGTCAAGGGACGTCTGCTCAGACATAGGAAGCGAGGATAGCAGCGACGCAGCGGGAGCGCTCAACCAAGATGCAGCACATAGGCATAGAAGAGCGTAATGCCACCCGTAACAGTCGCCAGCGCAAGGCTATGACGCAGGGTGAAGCGGAAGAGACGCACCTGGTCGCCCGCGAGCAGGCCGGTCGCCGCCGCGGCGATGGCGATCGTCTGCAGGCTGATCATCTTTCCCATCACGCCGCCCGAAGAGTTCGCCGCAGCCATCCATACCGGGCTGAAGCCGAGCCGGGTCGCTGTGACCACCTGCAGGCTGCCGAACAACGCATTGGAGGATGTATCCGAACCCGTAAGAAAAACGCCGATCCAGCCTAGCAGCGCACTGAAGAATGGAAACATGCGGCCGGTCGCCGCGAAGCCCAGGCCCAACGTCGCAGTCGCGCCGCAGTAGTTCATGAGGAATGCGATCGCCAGCACCGCCACCACGGTAAGCGTTGGCAAACGCAGCTGACAGGCAACGCCTGCAAGGATGCGCAGAAAACGCAGCGGCGAGAGGCGAAGCAGCAACACGGAAAGAAGCGTCGCCACCATGCAGGCTGTGCCGGCGGCTGCGAGCCAGTTCAGCGTGAACAGCGCACGGTACGGCGCCGGTGCAGCAACGATCGGGGGCGTGCGAAGGATAGCCCCCTCCAGCAGCGGCCATCGCAACACCACGGTCGCGCGCGCCAGCTCATGCTGCAGCGGAGCCCAGCTCCACAGGAGTACGCAGACGACCAGCAATCCATAGGGCAGCCATGCGAAAACTATCTGTTTCGACGTCGCAGAAGTCGTGGGCTGCTCTGGCTGTTTGGACCCGCCGCGAAATCGCATCCTCACCTCGTCGCTGCCGTCGGCCGCCTGTGAAGGGCGCAGTCGCAGGAACACGACAAGGGTCAGCAGCGCTGCGAGCGAAGCGAGGATATCCGTCAGCTGCGGGCCGATCCACGTCGAAATGGCCAGCTGGGTAAAGCCGAAGACCGCGCCACAGAGAAGGGTGGGCAGCCAGATGCCCTGCATCGCGGAGACTCCGCCCACAGCAAGCACCAGGTAAAGCGGCAGAAAGATTGCGACGGGGGTGCAGATCGCACCCACGGCGGCACTCAGCCGTTCGAGCGGCAAACCCGTTGTGCCGGCAAGCGTATATACCGGGATCCCAATCGATCCAAACGCAACGGGCGCGGTGTTTGCAAGCAGGCACAACGCCGAGGCCCGAAACGGTGAAAAGCCTAGGCCGACAAGCATTGTCGCCGCGATCGCGACCGGCGTGCCGAATCCGGCAGCGCCTTCAAGAAAGCCGCTGAACGCAAACCCAATGAGGAGAGCCTGTAGCCGCGGGTCCGAGGTAAGCTGCCCAATGGAACTGCGAATGATCTCGAACTGCCCTGTCTCTGCCGTGACGCGAAACAAAGCAATAGCCCAGAAGACGATCCAGGTGATCGGAAAAAGTCCAAAGGCTACGCCGTAGCCCGCGGCACTTGCAGCCAGCGGGGAGGGCATATGGTACGCAATGGTCGCGAGAAAGAATGTAACCGGCAGTGTGATCAGCCCGGCCATCCATGCCGGCCGGCGAAACACCCCGAGCAGTACCAGCAGCAGCAGGATGGGCGTGGCGGCAAGCAGGAAGGACAGCCCGATGCCGTGGCCAAACAGGAGGTAGCTCTGCTTCCAGACTGCTGCGCCCTGCTGCATGGAGCCCTCCGCGCCCGGTTTCTCGCAAGCGGGCGATGAGGAGAACTGTACAACGGTCCGCCACGCTACGCTTTCACGCTCTGTTCGCACTCACGCGCATCCAAGCTCCCATTGGGGGAACCATGATCGACACAACACAGATTCAGGAGCACATGGAAGTCGTGGGCTCAGATGGCCAGCACGTTGGAACCGTTGATAACCTCGGCATCAAGCTCACCAAGAGCGATCCCGCGGCACACGGGGAACACCACTACATCAAGCTGGAGAAGGTCGCGTCCGTGGAAGGCGGCAAGCTCGTTTTGAACATTCCATCGACGGAAGCACTGGATAGCATGAAGGCTGTCGAGAACTAAGTCCTTCTCTGCAAGAAAAGAGAGGGCGCCTTTCGGCGCCCTCTCTTCTTGAATGGAACGTGCAAAGGGCGCATACCTGGGCCGCCCTGTTTCCACGCATCGGCAACTACTTAGCGGCCTTCTTCTTTGGCTGCGCAGTCGCCGGCTTCTTCCCATTCATTACAGGAGCAGCATCGCGCTCATCCTGTTCGCTCTTGATGCGGGACTCTTCCTCGTCCTCGTCTTCATCGTCTTCATCGTCTTCATCGTCTTCATCGTCTTCATCATCTTCGTCCTCGTCCTCATCATCCTGGTCTTCGTCGGCGTCCTCGTCTTCGTCGTCCTCTTCCTCATCTTCCTGCGCGTCTGCTTCCTTCAGGATCGAGGTGGCACCGGAGAGGATATTCTTCGCCGCGGCCTGCTCCTCGTGAAGGCTCTCCGTCAGCAGCTTGACGATCTCGTCTTCCTTGATCGTCTTCGCCATCGCGATCGCGGCACTGTAGCCTGCAATCTCGTAGTGCTCGGTACGCAGCGCAGCACCCACGATACCGGCGTCTTTCAGCGCACCTTCCTCATCTTCGTCCAGGGCTTCCGTGACTTCGGCAATGCAGCCTTCCATGCCACTGCAATGCTTTCCTGTGGGCTTCTTGCCCAGGTGCTCAAAGACCTGCCGCAGCCGAACGACCTGGCCCTTGGTCTGCTCCAGGTGCTCGGTGATGAGGCCCTTCATCTTTTCGTCGGAAACCTCTTTCAGAACCTTGGGTAGAGCCTTAACCTGCTGGTTTTCAGCGCTATACAAGTCCCGCATCTCGTCGATCAGTACGTCTTTCAAACTCATGGATGATTGCTCCTGTGTAGGTAGATGCGGAACCAAATGTTCCCATGGCTGCGCTCCCAGAGATTCCTGCACGGAGAGTGGAAAGTCGGAGGAACTGACCACAGCCAGCGCGAACAAGGGCACCCGCGAAAGCAGCGCCCAGGCCGGGAGCGCTCGTTCGAGTCGCCCCGTGCCGTCGCGAGTCCGCTTCCCTGGCCGAATACCTGCTTTACTGGGCGCAGCCTTCGGTTCACCTCCAAGTCGATGCATCTGAACGGAGCTGAAGTGTTCTATCCCGTGTGCGAGAGATGAAAGCCCGAGTAAGAACGCGAAGTACTTCTTTGCGGGGGGAGAAATCCCCTGCAGCAGAGTCACGAAAGCCTTGCCATGAAGAGAGCGCATGAAAAATCAGATCGGTGATTACGGCTTGATAGGGGATCTTGGCACCGCAGCCTTGATTGGGGCGAACGGGGATCTTGACTGGCTTTGCTGGCCGGACTTCGACTCCGAGGCATGTTTCGCGCGTCTCCTCGGCACCGCAGCAAACGGGCAGTGGAGCCTGGGCGCCGCTTCCGGTGAAAAAGGGAGCTGCCGATACGTTCCGGGTACGCTGGTGCTCGAAACGACGCACCGCCGGGCGTTCGGCGCTGCGGCAATCGTGATCGACTTCATGCCGGTGCGCGATGATCACTCCACCGTGGTCCGGATTGTGCGAGGCGTCAAGGGCAACGTGCCGTTCACAACTCGCTTCGCGCCACGCTTTGACTATGGGAGCGCCCGCGCTCGTATCGAGTGCCAGCAGGATGGCGCGTGGTGCGCCGTGACGGGGCCGCATCGCCTCACGCTTCGCAGCACCGTTGCGCTGTCCTGCGTGGAGGGGGATCTCGCGGCCTCGTGGGTCGCGCGTGAGGGCGAGACCTACTCGTTTGTTCTGCAGCACAGCACCTCCTACAGCGAGTCCGCACCGCCGCCGCTTGATGTGGAGCAATCCCTTGCCGCGACGCTGCAGCACTGGCGCGACTGGACAGCGCGTAGCACCTACAACGGCGCCTACAAGGCTGCCGTGGATCGTTCGCTGCTGACGCTGAAGGCTCTTACCTACGCTGCGTCCGGTGGCTACGTGGCGGCGCCGACAACATCGCTTCCTGAAAAGGTTGGCGGTATCCGCAACTGGGACTATCGCTTCTCCTGGCTGCGCGACACGACCTTCAGCCTGCTCGGCCTGCTCCACTGTGGCTACTCGGATGACGCCAGGGTGTGGCTGCAGTGGCTGAGCCGATCGGTGCAAGGCAATCCCGAGGGACTCAAGATCATGTACGGCATCACTGGCAAGCGCGAGCACAGCGAGTGGAAAGCGGACTGGCTCGCCGGCTACCAGGGCTCCAGCCCGGTGCACATCGGCAACAAGGCCTCCAGCCAGCTGCAGCTCGACACCTACGGCGAGGTCCTCGATGCCCTGTACCGCTCACGCTGCCACGGGCTCTACCCCCTTGACGATGAGAGCGGGGCAGGCATCGAGATCCCCTTGCTCGAACACCTCGAAAAGGTCTGGGATAAACCAGACGCAGGACTCTGGGAGATGCGCAGCAAGAGCCTCCATTTCACGGAATCGCGGGTGATGGCCTGGGTCGCCTTCGACCGCGGGGTGCGCCTGGTCGAGAAGTTCGGCATCAAGGGTCCGGTCGAACGCTGGCGCAAGGTTCGAAAGACGATCCACGCACAGGTATGCGCCAAGGGCTTTCACCGCGGGATGCGGAGCTTCACGCAGGCCTACGGAACACGCCACATGGATGCGAGCCTCCTGCTTCTTCCGCTGGTAGGCTTTCTTCCAGTCGAGGACCCTCGCATCGCTGGGACCGTCGCTGCCGTCGAGAAACACCTAATGCGTGACGGGCTGCTTCTTCGCTATGACACCCAGCGTGTCGACGACGGCCTGCCCGCAGGGGAAGGCGCGTTCCTGGCCTGCAACTTCTGGCTCGTGGATGTGTACGTCCTGCAGCGTCGCTTTGCGGAGGCGAAACGCTTGTTTGAGAAGCTGTTGGGTCTCAGCAACCACCTCGGCCTTCTTTCGGAAGAGTTTGACCCGAAGCATGGATTGATCGGAAACTTTCCCCAGGCCTTCTCGCACATCGGCCTTGTGAACGCAGCGCTTGGGATCGAACTGGGTCTGCCTGTTCGCCTGCACGATCTGGACTAACCCCGTTCAAACCGGCCGCTATTCGAGCGACCGGGCGTACTTCCATCCCACTGGCACAAGGACTGCGGTGGCGAGCGCCGTTCCTGTGCACCAGGAGCAAAGCTTGCCGAAGGAAACAACCTGCTTCACCACGTTTACCGAGGCCATGCCGCCGTCGACGACGAGCTTGGCCCTCAGCAGCTTGCGGGCGACGGGCGAATGCCTTGCGGCAAGCACGAGCGCGAGTGTGGTTCCATAGCTCGCCAGACCCAGCAGGCTGTCAGGGACGCCGGCTGGATGCGCGGACTTCGAGCCCGTGATCTCGTCTGAGTCGAACCAGTCGCCCGGGGGATCCGGCAGGTGCTCGATTGCATGGCACTGGTACAGCGCGACAGGAACAAGGGTGCCGATCGCCGCGGACGCGGCGACGACGGCGAGGGCAGGAGACTCCAAATGTTTCGGCACAGGTCACACTTTCCTGGGGCTGCTCCCCATTGGTGAAGATGCGGTCTGCCTACTTCCGCGCGCGGTAGACAGCAACGCCAGCCGCCGCGGCGCCGAGCGCTCCCAGTGCAAACCAGTGACGGTGCAGCGAGACAAAGACTTCAGCGCTTGTGCGTGCGGAGCGATCTGCAAACTTGCCGCGCGCGCTCCATGTGCCGGGCACGTAGTCGTAGAGGTTGTTCGGTGCGTTGGGGTCCTGCGGCTGGCTTTGGATCTGCTGCCCCTTGTAGCCGGTCTTGCCGAGATACCAGTCGAGCAGGCCCGGAATGATGCGCTGGCCGATGATCGCTTCAACCGTTGGGGTGCCGACCCAGTACTCGCGACGTGGGTTCCTGGCGTAGCCGGCGGCAACCACGACCTGTGCGGAAACGCTGGGCTCGAAGATCGGAGCCACTGGCTGCGTCATGTGCGGCATGCGGTTCTTCACCCAGTCGAACTGGATGGTGTTCATCGCCGGCATCTGCACGGTGCTGATCTTGATGTTGCTGTCGTCGTGGTGAAGTTCGCAGCGCAGCGAATCGGTGAATCCATTGATCGCGTGCTTCGCTGCACAGTATGCCGACTGCAGCGGGATGGACCTGTAGGAGAGCGCCGAACCGATCTGGATGATGGTGCCGCGATCGCGTGTGAGCATGCGCTTCAACGCCGCCATCGTGCCATGAACGAAGCCGAGGTACAGCACCTCGGTGACTCGCTTGTAGTCACTCGCCTCCATCTCTTTGACCGGGGAAAACACGCTGACCATCGCGTCGTTGATCCAGATGTCGATGGGGCCGAGCTTCTCCTCCGCCTGGGACGCCGCGGCGTCGACAGCGTCGTAGTCTGACACGTCGGTCGGGATGGTGATGGCGGTTCCGCCGAGGCGCTCGCACTCCTGCGCTGCCGCATGCAGCGCTTCAGGGTTACGCGCAAGCAGGGCCAGCTTGGCTCCCTTTTTCGCGTAGGCATGGGCGATCGCGCGACCGAGGCCGGCAGAAGCGCCGGTGATGACAACAACAGGCGGAGACTGAAACTTGGATGGCATGGTGGATTGTCCTTACTGGGTGTGATGAAGAATTGACGTGAGGGGGACGGCTGCTCTGACGCGAATACTCTGCGGGGGGCTGATCACCGAGCCTGCGTGACATACGGTCCAGCCTGTGTTCGCCGGGTCTGCAGATAGGCAACAAGATCTGCAACCTGGTCCGGGTGCAGGATCCCCGAGAAGGACGGCATATAGCGGCCGCCATTCATGATGCGGATGACCATGTCCTCCTCGGTCAGGCGATTTGCCACATTCGACAAATTTGGCCCACGCAGGCCCCCGAGCCCGTTGATCGTGTGGCAGTATTCGCAGGCCTTGTCGTGAAACAGAACCTGCCCATGGAACGCAGCGGCCGAAGCAGTCGCCGGCAACGAGTTCGGCAGAGGTGGAGACTGAAACCTTGGAGAGTACGGCGCGATCGCGCCCTCTCTCCAGAAGCCAAGCACGCCGACAGTGACGATGATGACCCAGGCAGCGGCCCACGGGCGGCGCTTGATGCTGCGTTCTCCGCGATTGAAGACCCAGGGCAGGAGCAGCAGCGAGCCAAAGATTGCGAGCGGCGCCAGGAAGATGAAGTAAGGCCCGATGCTCTTCGGGATCAGCGCCAGAATTGCTTCGTACCAGAGCAGGTACCAGTCTGGATGCGGGTCGGCGTGGATCACGCTTGGATCCGAGGGATAGATCAAGGGGGGCGCGCCGATCGTCGCACCCAGGGCGATGCAGGCAGCGATTACGATCGAGCCGAAGAGCGCATCGCGCCAGGCGGCGTCCGGCCAGAAAGGCACGCCCTCTTTCTTGAGGAGGTTCTGGTACTGCTGCTTGTAGAGTTTGGGATTCACCGGCACGCCGGCTTTTGGCGGCTCAGAGATGCCGTTAAACAGCACGAGGTAGAGATGGAGGCCGATGAGCGCCATCATCAACGCCGGCACGATGAAGACGTGGTAATCGAAAAAGCGTGTGAGCGTGAGGCCGCTCAGGTGATCTCCGCCGTACACCGCGTTTGCAAAGAGCGGCCCGAGAAAGGGCACACGCGCCGCTTGTTTTGCCGCGATGTTGACCGACCAGATCGCGTTCTGGTCCCAGCGCATCAGCTGGCCAGTGAAGCCCATCAGCACCGTGCAGATCAGCAGAAGCACACCGCTCGTCCAGTTCACCTCGCGTGGGAACTTGTACGACGCGTAGAGAAAGACGCGGAGCATGTGGACGCCGATGAACAGAAACATGGCGGAGGCGCCGAAGTAGTGCATGCCGCGTACGACGTGGCCGAACAGCGCCACGCCCTCGATGTGCGACAGGCTGTTGTACGCCTGATCGGTCGAAGGGACATACATGGTGGCGAGCATCACGCCGGTGACGACCTGCAACACAAACGAGAAAAGCGTGGCTGAGCCGAAGACGTAGGCCCACTTGCTTTCTTTCGGAACGGAGTGGTCCATGATCGGCTTGATCTTGGCGACCAGGCCTGTGCGGTCCTCGACCACGTCGAAGACCCGTTTGCCGATACGACGAAGCGTTCCCATGCCTTAACCTTCCCGGTTTCCCGCGCAGGGTGAGCCGCTTGCAGCCTTGCTGCCTCCGCAACCCTCGCACGGGCTTTTTTCAAGCTTCGCGTAGTGCACCCACTCGACACGCCACTGCACTTCCACGCGGCCGTTTGCCACACGTACCGGGAACTGCTGCAGGGGATCCGGTGGCGGCCCAGCTGCCACGTCGCCGTCCTTGTAGTACACGCCGCCATGGCACGGACACATGAACAGCTCAGCGCTGGGGATCCAGCGGACCGGGCAGCCCAGGTGAGTGCATTTGGACGAGTAGACCGTGAAGTTCCCTTCATCGTTGCGACGCAGCCAGCCCGCAACCCGCTGGGCCGCACCATCCCAGGGCAGGCCGCCCGAGGTGACCAGCACCACCTTGACGGTGTCGCCGATCTTGAAGTCATCAAGCGCGCCGACGTCGCGCCAGACGGGCGGGTACTTGCGCAGCATGGGACTGAGAAAGAATCCGAGGAGCGGCACGCTCGCGGCGGCGGCTACCAGCGAGCCGCTGCCGAGACATACCGCGATCAGCATCCGTCGGCGTGTCACCTTCAATGCTTCAAGCGCTGCGATTTCCATTGCTTACTCTCCTTGCAGTTCGCCGGTCCAGCGCCAGGCCGCCACTGCGAACACGATGGATCCGGCGACGCAGACATACCAGGTCGTCGCAATGCCCATCGCGAAGACGACGATCCCAAATGCCATCACCGCTGGTGCAAACGTCGGCACCGGAAGTTTTTCGAGGCGGGGTCGGCTCCATCCGGCGATCGGTTCACTCCCGAGCGATTGATGTTCGAGCACATCCGCGATCCGGCTGCTCTCGCTGTCCCATGCACGGGTCGCATGAACAGGGAGCGATCTGCTGCGCTCGAGATCCCCCCTGCCGCCGCTGTCCCGCTCTTCCGCTGCAGCGCGTCGAGCCATCCAGTCCAGCTCCGTGGCGCCCGGGGTATCGCCGGAAAGGTCCTGAAGCTGCGGCCTGGTCGGCGGGATGTTGCCGCGCTCGGCACCCGAGGGCAGCAGCGCCGGGCCGCTGTCGCGTGGCATCTCCAAAGCGCCGCTCTTCAAGGCTCGCCAGAAGCCGACGCCGATCATGGACAGGAAGCTGCCGGCTACAGCGATAACGCCCACAGCCTGGTTTCGTCGTTGCGTCATCGCGTGGCTCCATGATCCAGGGTGAGCGCTGTGGCTTGTGATCGTTCTGGCTCCAACTCGCTCTCGGGCGCAGAGAACCAGTGCGCCAGAAGCCCGAGGATGCCGAGGAAATAGACCGAGCAGCCGGGTATCCACATCAGCAGGCCGCCCAGGCGTTGGTCTGCTTCCGGAGAAAGCCCCCATCCATTGCGGATCAGTGCCAGGGCATGAAGATCATCATCCGGATGGAGGTACGCAGGATAGTGGCCGACCTGCATAAAGGTGATCACGATGCCGAGAATCGAGTTTTCTGCCGCTGCTGCGAACAGGTAGAGAATCGCTGGCCCAATCGGGAGTCGTTTTTCAGACAGCGGACACAGCACCGGCCACCAGAACATCGTCGCCGTGACGAGAAACGAGAGGTGTTGCAGGATGTGGATCGGGTCATGCGCGAGCGCGAGGTTGTAGAGGAAGGGCAGATGCCAGAGGGTCATGGTGGCGATCGCGGCGGTCCACGCGATCCATGGCCGCCCCAGGATGGACTCGATGACGGCCACAGTGGGATGGGCAAGCCACTGCCGGGCTGCGTCTTCCGGAACGCCGAGAAGCAGCAGCGGAGGAACGATCAGGATGAGCAGGAGATGCTGCGCCATATGTGCGCTGAACAGGTAACTGTCTCCGAGCGCATCCAGCGGCGACTCGAGTGAAAGGAGGAGGACCGCGATGCCGGTGAGAAAAAAAGCGCGGCGCCAGGCATTCGCGGGAACACCCCAGAAGTACGCCCCGGTCAGCGCCGCGGAGCCGAGATTGATCGACCACTCGGGCTCCCACGCTGTCAGCCAGAGCTTCGCAGTCGTGATGCTTCCGCTCGCATCCGCGAGCAGGAGGAAGGCGCTCATCTGGTCGACCACAGGTATACGACCGAGAAGACGGCGACCCACACCAGATCCACGAAGTGCCAGTAGTAGGAGATACACTCGAGCCCCACACGCTGCGCATGCCCGTGGCGCTTTCGCAGTGCTGAGGTCAGCGCAACGCCCAGCAAGATGAGCCCTACGGTGACGTGGAGCGCGTGAAAGCCGGTGAGCGTGAAGTAGGTGCTCCCAAAGAGGTCGCGGCTCACGGTGACGTCCTGGTGCAGCAGGCTGCGGTACTCCTGCATCTCGCCGTACAGAAAGATGAGACCGAGCGCCATGGTGCCTGCGAGCCACAGACGCAGTCCCGGCTTTCCCTTTCGCTGCGCCCGTTCAGCCATGTACACGGTGATGCTGCTGCTGAGCAGGCAAGCAGTGTAGATTCCGGTCTTCAATGGGTGCAGCACCTGGCGGGCATTCGGGCCATCCGGGGAAGCGCCGGTGTAATAGATGTACGCGGCGATGAGCAAGGCAAAGAAGATCGCCTCGGACGTAACAAAGAGCAGGATCGCGAAGCGCGCCCTCTCCTGCAGAAAATCTTCGATCGCGTGTGTGGCGGCGGCTGCCATCGTTCCTGTCCTTAGCTGCTGCTGTTTGCGAGACTGCGTCCGGCGCGAGAGAGAGAGAGGCGATCGACTTACTTGTCCATCATGCGATCCTGCTGATCGGGATGGTGCAGGTCCCAGAGCGGCCGCGGCCCATGCACAGGCGGCAACTGCGCGAAGTTGTAAACAGGCGGCGGCGAGGATGTCGCCCACTCGAGCGTCCAGGCCTCCCAGGGGTTCGCGCCGGCCGGCGGCCCATACTTGCGGCTCCACAGGAAGTTCCAGAGGAGAAAGATCGTCGAGCCGCCGAGCAGGAAGGCCCCGACCGTAGAGATCATGTTGAGCAACGCCCAGTGCGGCATGGCGGGGTAGGTCCAGACCCGGCGGGTCATGCCGGAGATGCCCAGCAGGTGCTGCACAAAAAAGGTCAGGTTGAAGCCGACCACGGTCGTCCAGAAGTGCCACGTGCCAAGCTTCTCGCTCATCATGCGTCCCGACATCTTCGGCCACCAGTAGTAGAGGCCTGCGAACAACGCAAACATCGTGCCCCCGAAGAGCACGTAGTGGATGTGCGCGACAACAACATAGGTGTCGGTGACCTGCCAGTCCATCGGCACCACCGCGAAGATCACTCCACTCAGGCCGCCGATGGTGAACTCGATCAGGAACGCCGTCGCGAACTTCATCGCGGTGGTGTACCGGATCGATCCTCGCCACATCGTGAAGATCCAGTTGAAGACCTTGATGCCGGTCGGGACCGCGATCAGCATGGAGCCAAAGGCGAAGAACGCGTCCACGGCGTGCCCCAGGCCGACGGCGAACATATGGTGCGCCCACACCGCAAAGGAGAGCAGCGCGATCGCCACAGTCGACGCGGCGACAAAGCCATAGCCGAAGATCGGCTTGCGCGAGAAGACCGGGATCACCTCCGAGATGATGCCGAAAGCAGGCAGCACCATGATGTACACCTCGGGATGACCGAAGCTCCAGAAGAAGTGCTGCCACAACACCGGCGAACCTCCAGTGTCCGGCGTAAAGAAGCGCGCATGGAGTCCACGATCGATCAGCAGCATCGCGAGCGCCGCATTCAACGCAGGCAGGGCGAGCACAATCAGAAAAGCGTTCACCATCGCCATCCAGGCGAACAACGGCAGACGCCGCATCGTCAGCCCGGGCACACGGAGGGTGAAGGTTGTGACGATGATGTTGATCCCGGTGCCGACCGTGCCGATCCCGATTGCCAGCAGTCCCAGGGCCCAGAAGTCGACCCCGGCAAGGTCCGAGTAGGGCTTTTCACTAAGCGGCGCATAGGAGAACCAGCCCATATCGGGTGCGTTGCCGAAGAGGATGCTGGTATAGAGAAAGACTCCCCCGAACAACAAGAGCCAGTAGGCCAGCGCGTTCAGACGAGGAAACGCCATATCGCGCGCGCCGATCATCAGCGGAAGGAGGTAGACCGAGAAGCCGAGAAGCATCGGCACCACCACGAGAAAGATCATCGTGGTGCCATGTAGCGTGAACAGCTCGTTGTAGGCTTCCGGCGTGAGCAGGTTGTTGTTGGGCACGGCCAGCTGCAGCCGCATGTAAAGGGCCTCGCAGCCTGCGATCAGGAAGAAGCCAAGCGCGGTCAGCATGTACAGGATGCCGAGCTGCTTGTGATCGCAGGACGACACCCAGCTGAGGATGCTGTTCTTATCCTCGAACCGCTTCAGCTCCTCGACTGTGTCGGGAAGCACCACCAGCTCGCTCATTTGAGGGCCTCCAGGTACGCCGTGAGCGTGTCCCGCTGTTCGCGTGTCAGGTGCAGGTTTGGCATGTGGCTGCCGGGCTTGATCATGTCCGGCTCCAGAAGCCAGGTGGTGAGGTTCGCGGGGGTATTCTCGAGGCGCCCCGCGGCAAGAGTCTCCCGGCTGCCGACGTGGGTCAGATCAGGACCGATGATGCCGTGAGCCGCAGTGCCGCGGATCGTGTGGCAGGCCGCGCAGCTGAGCTGCTGGAAGAATTGCGCTCCGTCGTGCGCGGGGCCGCTCGCCGGCGGCACGGGAACCATCGACTGAGCCTCCTCCCAGCGAACGAAGTCTGCCGGCTGCTGTGCGATCACGCGGATCCGCATCCAGGCGTGTTCCTTGCCACAAAACTCCGCGCAGGCGCCGTAGTAGCGGCCTGGGGCATCCGCGGCGAACCAGGTGTGGTTCGTCAGGCCAGGGATGATGTCCATCTTGCGTCCCAGCTCCGGCACCCAGAAGTCGTGGATAACGTCGGCAGAGCGCAGGCCGACGTGCTCTCCCTGGCCAACCGGCACATGAATCTCGTTTGCCGTGACGATGCTGGTCCCGGGATAACGCACCTCCCACCACCACTGGTGCGCCACGATGGTCAGGTTGTCCGGTCCGTTCGACGGGGGATCGCTGTCGTGCATGGCATGGAGCGAAAAGTAACTGATCACCGCCAGGATCACGACGAAGCCGACGGTGTAGGCAATCTCCAGCTTCCAGCTTCCGTAGATCAGCTTTGCAGGCGGGCTGCCGGGCCGCTCCCGGAACCTATGCAGCGAGTAGGTGACCAGCCCCACGACCAGCAGCAGAATGCCGAGGCAGGCGAGCAGAACTCCATTGCTTAACGAGGCGATCGAATGTGCATAGGGAGAGTGTGGGGTGAACACAGGAAACGTCGCCGTGTTGCCAACGTCGGGGGCGCGAGTCGATTCTCGGAGGTACTCCACCGGGCTTCCTTCCTCGCATGAAGCATAGACGATGATCGTGGGATGTCGCGCTGAGCAGAAACGTCTGTGACAGACGCGAATATAGGCTAAAGGCCACTTTCGGAACGGACCCGCTGCGCGATCCATCCTCTGCGGCTGCTTGCGTGCGCTTTCCCCCGTAGATTCCCCGGTCTGCAGGAGTCTGCAGGAGTCTGCAGAAAGGAAGCGTCAGCTGAGGATAGTTGCAGAGTGCGGGAGGGGGGGTTGGTTGTAGATCGATGCCGCGCATGGTGACCGATGCGTAGGCACTCCGGATTCGAGCGTCCGGAGTGTGCCTTGTCGGATCAATCTTCGGATCAGCGGGAGTAGGCGCCGCCGGGAAAACGATGGTCGGGGCGGAGGGATTCGAACCCCCGGCCCTCTGCTCCCAAAGCAGATGCGCTACCAGGCTGCGCTACGCCCCGACTGCTCCTGATTGTAAATGAGCTTGGCGCTGCTGCCGGCCACGGAGGCGCGGCTTAGCGGGGATGCACGAGCTGGCCGAGCAGGAAACCGAGGATCAGGATGGGCAGCGCAAAGATCGCGATCAGCATGACGCCCAGCAGCAGGAGGAATCCCCAGTCGCGCCAGCGATGGCGTCCGGGCTCGGTCACATGGCGTTCGAGCAGGGCATAATTGCGGCGGTTCGCCTTCCATGCGATATCAAAGGCATCGCCAAACAATGGGATCATGCCGATCGTGACATCGAGCGCGAGGTTCACGAGCATGCGGGCGAGCAGCACCGGCGGGGCGCCGCGAAACCACGCAGCGATCACGATCAGCGAGGAGAGCAGGCCGGCCAGCACGTCGCCCGCAAATGGCACGAGGCCGATGATCCCGTCGATGCCGAAGCGAATCTGCGTGCCAGGCACCACGAAGCAGTCGTCGAGCAGGTGCGACAGTTGCTCGAGGTTGCTGTTCGAGAAGACGCCCTCGCCCACATTCCTGCGCCAGCTCCGGCGAGCGCCGGGAGCGAGAATTTCCGCAGGCTGCAATGCCTCCCCGCCTGCCGCTTTTCCAAGTGATGGCTGCTTTGCCATGCCGCACCCTCTTTCCGTCGGGAATGGGATGCTACAATCAGGCTTTGTATGGCGGCTATAGTTCAGTGGCAGAACGCCGGTCTGTGGATCCGGATGTCGTGGGTTCAATCCCCACTAGCCGCCCCACTCGAAGCGCAACATGACCGGTAAGGTCCGCGTCGGGTGTTCAGGTTGGGCCTACAGCACGTGGCGGCCCGGCTTTTATCCAGAGAAGACCCCTCTCAAAAAATTACTGGGTGCGTACGCCGGCCGGTTGAACACGGTCGAGGTGAACTACACGTTCCGCTCGCTTCCCTCCCCGGCAACCTCCGCAAACTGGCTCGCCCAGACCCCCGAACACTTTCGCTTTGCCTTCAAGGCTCCCCAGCGCATCACCCATCTGCGTCGACTCAAGGGTGCGAGTGAGGCGGTCGCGGCCTTTCATCACGCGCTCGAGCCTATGCGAGAAGCAAGGCGTCTCGGGCCCGTCCTGTTCCAATTGCCGCCGCGCTTCATGGCAGACCAGGCGCTGCTCGCCAGCTTTCTCCGGGAGATCGCACCCCTGGGCCTCCAGACCGCCTGGGAGTTCCGCGAGGCCTGCTGGTTCACCGAGGCCACCTACGCCGTGCTGCGGGAGCACGGGGCCGTCCTGTGCGCCGCAGAGAGCGACACCCTGCGATCACCCGACCTCGACCTTGTGCCGACGCTTCGCGTCTTCCGGCTTCGCCGCTCCGCCTACACCGAGGATGAGCTCCGGTCGCTCGCGGAGCACTTCACCGCCCTGGCCCGGGATGGAGTCGACGTCTACGCCTTCTTTATGCACGAGGAAGCTCCCGATGGCCCGCTGCGGGCCGCGGCCGTGCTGGGGCAGATCCCTGAGGACCTCCGCGGTTGACCGGGCAGGAAACTCTCTGGCAGAAGGCCTTCGTTCCACGGCGTTGGCTCCGCAATCCCCACGTGCAGACAATCGCGGGAAACTTCCTCCGCCGGCGCAATCTCGCCGCCATCCCGGAGCCGGAGCGCCTGGTCCTCCCGGTGGAACCCGCGCATGTCTTCACAGACACTCAGGGTCGGTCGATCGACGTACCCGAGACGTCTGTGCTCTGCCTCGCCCACTTCCAGCCTGTTCCTGACTGGTCCGAGCGGCTGACTGTGGTGCTGGTGCATGGGCTCGAGGGCTCGGCGAACTCCGGCTACGTTCTCGGCAACACGGTGCGACTGCTCCAGGCGGGCGCGAACGTGGTCCGCATGAACATGCGCTCCTGCGGCGGCTCCGACCCGCTTGCCCCGACGATCTACCACTCCGGCCGCTCGGAGGATGTGGCCGCTGTCGCGGACGCGCTCACCAAGAGAGGCTGCCGGCGGATTGCGCTGGTCGGCTACTCGATGGGCGGCAACCTCGTCGTTCGCTACGCAGGCCAGCAATCGCTTCTGCCCAGCGAGGAGCAGAACCCGGCGCTTGCCGCAGTGGCCGGTGTCTCGCCCCTGCTCGATCTCGACGCCTCGTCGCGCGCGCTGCACCTGCCGTCGAATCGCTTCTACGAGAAACGCTTCCTGCGCGCGATGAAGCGCCGCCTGCGTGCAAAGGCGCAACTCTTCCCAGGGCTCTACGCGACCCTCGAGGAAGAAGGCGTGTACCGGCGCATCCGCACCATGCGCGACTTCGATGGCGCCATCGTGGCCCGCTATGGCGGCTTTCGCGATGCCGCGGACTACTACGAACAGACGCGCGCGTCGCGCTACGCGGCGAGCCTCCGCGTGCCGACGCTGATCCTCCATGCGTTGGACGATCCCTTCATCCGGCTGCTGCCCGAAACCCACGCGGCCCTGATCGCCAATCCTGCCGTCGAGTTTGTCAAAACCGCGCACGGCGGCCACTGTGCCTTCCTCACCGAGCCCTCGGCTGAAGACGAAGGCCGCTGGGCGGAGGAAGTGCTCGCCCGCTGGCTCCTGCGGGACGACCCGCGATGATCGCTGACTGGACGGTCGAAATCGGCGGGGACAGCCCGGTGCTCGTGCTGCCCTGGGAGGGCTGGGTCGACCTCAGTCACGCCAGGGGAGACGAGCTCAGCGAGGCTCTCGCCTACCCGGAACTCGTCCCCCTGCTCGAGCTTGCGAACCGCGATGGCTGCCAGACTGCCAAGCTCGATGTCTTCCCGGTAAGCCGCGACGAGGTGGATCCCGAGATCAGTGAACTTCCCGAAGCAGCGACCGCGTTCGGCCTCGGATCGTACCTCGACTGCCTTCTCACCGGGGTGCAGCTATTTGCCGCGTGGGAACAGCTCGCCCGCTGGACGGCATCGACACTCCAGCAGGAAACACTCGGGGGCGCAGCCGCCGAGATCGTCGTCCGTGCCGCTGTGCTGCACGGCGAAATGACCTACGGCTGCACCCTCTACGCCATGGGTTTCGGCGCCACTGAGCGTGCGGCGCGAGCGACCTGGCAGCAGGCCGCGACGCTCGTGGTTCAGAGGTTTCTTGCGGCATCCCGTATTGCAGTTCCCTGGAACACGGGTGAGAATGAAGCCGGGACGCTGTAGCTCAGTCGGATAGAGCATCTGCCTTCTAAGCAGAGGGTCGCAGGTTCGATTCCTGCCAGCGTCACCAGATCCCCGCTAATTCTGCATCGAAAAAAGGCCCAGCAAACGGCTCGTCCAGCGCTGCCGGCGCGCCGGTGGAAGCGGATGCGCGTCGCCCGGGTGCGTCACGTAGTGGATCGCTGCGGCGATGGCTTTTTGCCGCTCCCAGCGTGATTGCTTGCTGTCCCAGATACGGTCTTCCATCGTCTGGTGATCCAGGCCAAGAGTGAGCCCGTCCTCCCGGATGTCCAGTGAACAGTCATGCAGCATCTGGATTGCTTCAAGCAGAGCCGGGGTGTCGCCCTCGCCCATCACCGACAGGTAGCATGCGGCACTCACCGTCATCTCAAAGGCAATGCGGGGGCTGAGCGTAAGCTCCGCTGCGGGCACCGCTCGCGCAAATGGAAGGCGCGAATCAAAGCTGGAACGTGAGGTGCCGGGCGTAGAACGCAGTGGGCCCGGGATCGTCGTCGACGAGAGGCTCTCTCTCATAAGTTGTTGTCTCCGTGGGAGGGTTGCTCCTACTATGCGCGGGCACAACTCAGGGTGGGAGCGCTCTGCATGATCTGCGGTAATGACACTTCCGGTTCCGGGAAAAACTAACGCTTTCCGGTGGCGTGACGCAGTCCCGCAAGTAACAGGAAGCCGATCCCAAGCGCACAGACACCCGGCCAGCCGGCACGCTGCCAGGCATATGCGCCCGCAGCAGAACCCGCTGAGCCAAAGGCGAAGTACATCATCATGTAGACCGTGTTGATGCGGCCCCTCGCATTGCTGTCGATACCGAAGATGCGCGTCTGGTTTGCGATCTGGTTGGCCTGCGCTCCGCCATCGAGCAGCACCACACCCACAATCAGCCCCAGCATGTGGTACCCGAACGCCCACAGCGCCGCGAACGCGACGACCTGCACCAGCAGCGCCCAGCTCATCACCGCGCGAGTGCCGTGACGATCTGCCATGCGACCGGCAAGCGGTGCCACCAGCGCGCCAGTCGCTCCGAGCACACCGAATGCCCCGGCGATGCCCGGGCCCAGTCTGTAGTGCGGCGAACCCAGCAGAAAGACAAGCGTTGTCCAGAAGACCGAGAACGCCGCAAATACGAGGCCGCCCACGATCCCCGACTCCCGCAGGAGCGCTTCGCCCGAAACCAGCGTCCACAGCGAGCGCAGCGCGTGAGCATACGACACGGGGTGGCGCGGGGGCAGGCGTGGAAAGCTTCGGTACAGCAGCGGCACAAAGAAGAGGTTCAACGCAGCGCCGACGTAGAAGACACTGCGCCAGCCGAACCACGAACCCAGTGCCCCCGCAAAGGAGCGCGCCAGCAGGATCCCAAGCAGGAGCCCTGTCATCGCGGTACCAACAGCGCGGCCGCGGTCCTTCTCCTCTGCGAGCTCCGGCGCTATCGGAACAGCCACGTGCGTCACCGCTGCGGTCAGACCGGTGACAACACTTGCGATCAGCAGCACGGCGAAGGTAGGCGCGAGGGCGCTGGCCAGCATCGAGGCGGCCACGGCCGCGAACAGGCGCATCATCAGCGCGCGCCGCTCCACCACATCGCCAAGCGGCACAAAGAGGAAGATGCCAAGCGCGTAGCCGATCTGGGTCGCCACCGCAACTTCGCCGATCTGCGCTGGCGGCACATGGAGGGCGTGCGCCATCTCGAGCAGAAGCGGCTGGTTGTAGTAGATGTTCGAGACGCCCACGCCACAGGCAAGGCTCAGGAGCAGCAGCGTGTGCTTGGGGTGAGAAGGAGCGCCGACGGCTGCTCGTGGTTCCAAAACCGTCCTGGCCATACCTACCAGTATCGCTGATGGGTCCGGCTGGGCGACAGCCTGTGGCTAGACCACACGCAGCCGGGGTACAAGAGCCGCCTGATCTTCCTTGCGGCGTCGGGCTGAGCGTGGTGGCGCTTCTCCGGGCAGCAGCTCCAGTCCAAGGCTGGCCAGCGTCTTGCGCATCTGGTTGCGAGCATGCTGCGCCCAGGTGCCGCTTCCGTCGAGACGCAGATAGAGCGTCCAGTGGCGCAGCGCCGAGCGCCGCTGCCCGTTCCGCTCCATCGCCAGAGCTAGGTTATAGTGAGCATCGGCGTAGCGGGGATGCAGCTCGATTGCGCGTCGGTAGGCAGTGATCGCCTCCGGCAGGCGCTTCAGCTCGTCCAGCACATTGCCGAGATCAAAGAATGCGAGCGCATAGTCGGGATCGCTCTCCGTAGCCATGCGGTAGAACTGCTCCGCGCGCGCATAGTCGCGGCGGTTGTAGCAGATCGTTCCCATGTTGATCGCGGTCGCAGGGTGGCCCGGTGCAATCTCGAGCACCGTCTCGTAGCCGAGGAGGGCTTCATCCATCGCGCCGCTCTCCTCGGCGCGGACAGCAAGCGTGAAGAGCTGCTGGATCTTGAGGTCGCGTTCGCGCGCAGAAAGCAGCGGCACGGTGATGGCTGCGATCCCCCGCTTGCCATTTCCCGAGAAGTCGAACAGGTACTGCCCCGCGATCGGCTCCATGATCGCCCCGGAGTGGCGAAATGCCAGGCGACGCGAGTTGCCGGTCTCGATATCCAGGCCAGCTTCGGTGAGGGGTTCGGTAAGGCCGGAGACCGAGCGCATCGCCGAGACTGCTGTCCGGATGCTGCCGGCGGAGATCCGCTGCGCCCCGAGGTCACGCAGCTTGCGCAACTGCCCCAGTTCCTGAAAAGAGTAATTCTGTGAGCATGCGATCAGCCCGTTACGCTCCCAGAGGCGGAGCTGCTGTTCGCGAATGCCGAAGATCCGCAGCACATCTTTACGATCGTAGTGGCTCACGCCCGTGGGCTCCTCCATGCAAGCGAGTCCGGTACTGGGGCGATTATGGCATGCAGGGCCGGGCACACAAGTACCCAGCCATGAAAATCAGGTGGATAAAACGGTACAAAACTGAAGAGATGGGAAGACTGGAGCCGACGACCGGACTTGAACCGGTGACCTGCTGATTACGAATCAGCTGCTCTACCAACTGAGCTACGTCGGCCAGGAACGCGGGCGGGCGCCTGCGGACTCATCCGATTCTAACGGCAGGCCGACCTGCGGTAAAGTCATAGGCCGGAAAGGAAGATGGGAAGAGCCGCCCGGCAACAGGGCAGCTCTTCCCTAGGGAGAATAGTTCCAGATGGAGGCAAAGCCACCCGAACTTTCTGGCAGCAGAATATGAGGCTGGTTCCGGGGTGTCAAGGCAAAACGGCGGAGAGCATAAATCACGCCGAATGAGAGACTTGCTTGATTTTACAAGCTGTTCCGGCCGTGCAGGCCGCCTGTCCGGACCAGCGAAGGCAAGCTGCCAACACGCTTCCTTTCACATGCTTACGGCAGACGCTGCACCAGGGCTGGGGCACTCTGAAGAATCCCGGAAAGGCCATGCCTGAGCGTCCGACGAGGGCTGCCTCGACCCCATCAACAGCCTCGCTCCTCAGCGAAGACGCAGGCTGATGAAGTCGTCGTCGTTCATCGAAGAGTCCGGCTTGCCGCGCATCCGGCGGATGATCAACCGTCCACCGCCGAGGAAAACAGCGATCACGACGGCAGCGACCGCGAGAATACCGGTCAGGTAGGCGATCCCGAGCAGCAGCTTGGCGGTCTTGGCGATTTCGCTGACATAGCCCTGCGGCTGATCGATCGTGAGATCGGCCACGTAGCGTACCTGGTTCAGCAGGCGTTGCGCGTCCGGCTGCGAGACCCCTGCACCGCTCACGATGCCGACCAGAGGACCGGAGCGCCGCGTCGCCACGTGGAGGGCACCGTCCGGCAGCGCCAGCACGGTTCTAAGCGACGAGCCGGCAATCTGCGGCGTCGGCAACATGATCAGCGTCAGCATCGCGTCCGCGCCGTCAGAAAACTTGTAAAGAGCAGTCGCGGCTTCGGCATCCCGGCTGAAATCGATCGAGGACGCCGGGAGGGGTCCGTGGTAGCCCGAAGGCCCGATCGCATAGTGGATCGTGTTCTTCTGGAGGCCATCCGACGGCAGAAGCCCGGGAAGGGTCGGGGCGACGGCACTTGGCCCCTGCAGCTTGGGAAGCCCGTTCACCAGCGCCAGCATCGCGCTGGACAGTTTCGTCGCGTCCCCGGTCGGCCCGGAACCGGCAAGAGGACGGACCACGACAAGCGTCGCCGCGGAGCGCACCAGGAACTCCCCTGCGTTGCCTGCTGCTTCATCGCCGATCTCTGCTTTCTGCATAGCGGGGTCACGGTAGAACGTAAACGCGCTGTACGCGCCCGTGGCATCGCCAAATCGCATCGCCTGGACGTTCCAGCCGCCGCCGCCGGCGCCCACATAGCGGGCGGTCACAGCATCAACAAAGCCATCTTCCTTCAACACGCCGGCGTGGGCGGGATCGACATCGGATGGCACCGGCTGAATCACAATGTCCCCCTCGCGCGGGTCACCGCCGAAGGCAGGTGGGAGCAGCGGCTTCTGCACCTGGACTGGAAGTTTGGGCGTAGGTGCGTTCTTGGCGCTCTTGTGCGTGGCAGGCGTGCCGGCGGAAATCCCCTGCTGCGGAAGGTTCTGCGCGGGCAACGGAGGCGATGCCAGCAGGAGGAGAAGCAGCGACGATACGATCCGCGGGATAGAGTGGCTCACCGTACGTACGAGCCTACACCAGCACCCCTGCGGTCCTCCCGCCTGGCACAGCGCGATCAATTCGATCCAGCCGAGGCCTGCAGCTGCGACCCAGCGAGACTGCGCACATAGCGCGCGACGCCCTTGTAAAGCGCCTCCGCGATGCGCTCGCGGTACGCAGGGTCGCGCAGCTCGGAAGCATCATCCGGGTTGGTCAGAAAAGAGATCTCGGCCAGGATCGAGGGCATATTTGCGCCGATCAGGACCACGAACGGGGCCTTCTTGACTCCGCGCTCTTTGAGGCCGCTGTTGCCGGACTCGAGCCCCTGGTAGAGGCTGCTTTCAACGTCGCTCGCGAACTCGCGCGACTCGGCGATCTTGTCCTGCAACGTGATCTTCTTCACCAGGTCGGAGAGCTGGTGGATGGACTCATCGGAAACGGCATTCTCACGCGCTGCGACCTCGAGCGCATCGGCCGAGGTGGTGAAGTTCAGGTAGTAGGTTTCCACGCCGCGCGCGCTCGGATCGGAGCTCGAATTCGCGTGTACGGAGATGAAGAGGTCCGCCTGCGCCTTGTTCGCGATCGCTGTGCGCGTTTCAAGGGGA
The DNA here is from genome assembly GCA_965199135.1 of Acidobacteriaceae bacterium. Taxonomy (GTDB): domain Bacteria; phylum Acidobacteriota; class Terriglobia; order Terriglobales; family Acidobacteriaceae; genus EB88. The sequence continues at coordinate 454,088 of OZ240685.1, forward strand.
ATAAAGGTGTCGTCGTCGCGGGTGTAGATGACGTCCGCGCCGAGCCTCTGCTTGAGCAGCTTGCCCAGCCGCAGCGCAACGTCGAGCACGACGTCCTTCTCTTCGATTCCCCCGGGGCCAAGCGTGCCGGAGTCGTGGCCGCCATGGCCCGCGTCGACCACGATGCGGTTGATCTTGAGGCCGAGCGCACGCACCATCGAGCGGCCGCCGGTGCTGTCCGGGGCGGCGGCCTGCGCAGCCAGGGCAGTGCTTTCGGGCGTGGCCGTGGGCAGCGCGCCATCGGCGCTGCGGCGCTTCCGCTTGGTAGCCACAGTCGCAGCCGGAGAGGTAGTCATCGTGGGAGACGCGGAAGTGTCTCGATCCGGGGTGTCGCTGTCGGCGACAATCGTCGGTGATCGCGGGCCTTGTGTTGCAGCGGGTGCGGTCACAGAGGCGACTGGCGCCGTGGTGGGCGCACGGGTAGCGCGCACACGCGAGGGCTGCTGGCTGAGTGCGGCAATGGCAGCGACCGAATCGCCGGGGCGCTGGGCGACCGGGGCCGCGCTTGCGCCAGGAGCCGTGGTTTCTGCGACAAAGGTGCCCGGCGCAGCAGCATGCGCCGACTGCGGGGTGGGCGTCCCGGCTGCGGACGCGCGCGAGGCCGGCGTATGCGGCGCGGGGACGAGGGCCGCCTGTGCTGCTTGTGGCGTGGCGGATGGGGTGGTGCCAGAGGCGGGGGTCGCGGGCCGGGCGTTGGCATAGAGCGGCGGTGGCGCGCCTTTCGCGCGGCCGTGGATGTCGATGATCAGGCGTGAGGGATTCGGCAGCCAGAACGCGGAGTAATCGCTTACATCTGTCACATCCAGCACCACCCGGACGATGTCTCCGGAGAACTGCGCAGCGCGGATGCGCTCAAGGAACCCGCCATCTGTGACGGAGATCGCCCTGCCGGCGAGCTCCGGCGCGAGCTTGGCGCCGTAGAGATCGAAGAAGATGCGATCGGGGCTCGAGACCCGCGAGGCTTCAAACGGAACCTCCTCGGCCACGTCGATGGCGATGCGGGTGTAGTTGGCGGTGGACCATTGGCGGATGCCGGTCACCTGGGTGAGCTTGCCGGAAGCTGCGCGGTAGACAGGCACGCCGCTCACCATGCGCGTGGGCGCAACGGCGGAAGCCGCCGCCGCACCCGACGTAGGCTGCTGCTTCACCGCGGGGGCGGCGGAGGGCGTGATGTCGCGCTCCTGGAGCTGTCCTGTTTGAGGCGCGGCGGCCACCTGGGCCGGCCGGGGGTGGTTCGAGACGATGTCCGGGCTGTCTTCATCCGGCGGAGGAAAAACATTGGTCCGGGGAGTGCCCGTGACGGGTGCGGTCGCCTGCGCGCCTTCGCCGATCGCATTGAAGTCGGCTTCCGGAAGGGGCTGTGCCCTGGGGCGGGTCTCGGCGACGGCAGGCGCGGTCGCCCCGGGCGCGATCCGGCGCAGTTCAGCACGGGCCTGCGGCGCGAGTGGGTTGTGGGGGTACTGCGCCAGGAACTGCGTGAACAGCTTCCCTGCCGCTGCCGGGTCGTGGAGGTCTCGCGACTCGATCTCACCTTCGGTCAGCAGGGCCGGCACACTGTAGCGGCTCGCCGCGAAGTCCCGGCGCAGAAACTCCAGCTGGTCGACGGCGCTACGCAGCAGGCCTGGGCTGGTGAAGAGCCGGCCTTCCTCGGCAAGCAGCTCGGCGACCGCCTCGACGCTCCCGGCGGCGTTCGGATCAGCGCGATCCGCGTGGTACACGGCGCGAAAGGCATCGAGCACCTGGCCATACTGGCGCTCGGTCCGGTTGGAACGTGGCGTGCTGTCGAGCTGAGCGCGTAGACGCAGCGCGCGGCTGTAGCTATCCGGCGCGGAGGGCCCGGCCGCCGCCCACCCGCGCCCTGCTGCTCCGGAGAGCAGGGCGAGAGCGAGCAGGGCGGCAATAGGACGGCGGCGACGCATGGATGTCTCTCTTAGGAAACCATCTGGGAGCGCGAAGTGGCGAAAACCAGTTTCGATCCTGCGTTACCAGTCGGAATCCCCGTCTCTTGTGGTCTCCCCATGCCCCCGCTCAGCCGAGCAGCTCTCGCACAACGCCCGGGGCCGCGGCGAGCGCTGCTGCGAGCTGCGAGATATCCTTGCCGCCTGCCTCCGCTAGATCTGGCCTGCCACCGCCCGAGCCACCCACCAGCTTCGCGACCGCGCCGACGATCTTGCCGGCCTGCACACGGCTGGTCAGGTCCTTGGTGACGCCGACCACCAGCGCGACACGGCCTTCCTCGCCAGCCGAGCCGAGCACGACCACGCCCGAGCCGAGCCTGGTGCGCAGGTTGTCGACCAGTGTGCGCATCTGCCCGCGATCAAGCCCATCGACGCGCTGCGCCAGCACCTTGACTCCCTGGACCTCGACCGCCGCCTCGGCTGAGTCGGCCACTGCGCTCGAAGCGGACTTCATGCGGGCGTGGTCGAGTTCGCGGCGCAGACGCTTGAGCTCTTCCTCCTGCGCAGAGAAGCGGGTGCGCAGCGCCTCGGCCGGGTCTACCTCGGTGCTTGCGCCAAGCTGGGCTGCGAGGCGCGAGGCTCCGTAGCCGCGGCGGAACTCCTCGAGTGCGCCGGTGCCCGAGACGGCCTCGATGCGCCGCACGCCCGAGCTGACGCTCGATTCGCCCAGCAGCTTGAGCAGACCGATCTCGCCGGTTGCGCCAGTGTGGGTGCCGCCGCAGAGCTCGGTCGAGAAGTCGCCGATCCGAACCACGCGCACTTTGTCGCCATACTTCTCGCCAAAAAGGGCCATGGCCTTGTACTGGTTCACGGCGACATCGATCGGCACATCGACGATGGTCTCGACGGCGGTGTTGCCGAGCACCTCGCGGTTGACCAGGGTCTCGATGTCCTGCAGTTCTTCGTCGGCGATCGGGGCGAAGTGGGAGAAGTCAAATCGTAACCGTCCCGGTTCCACTAAGGAGCCGGCCTGTTTGACGTGCGGCCCGAGGATTTCGCGCAAGGCGGCATGGAGCAGGTGGGTGCCGGTATGGTTGCGACGGATGCTGTTGCGGCGAGGGCTGTCCACAACCGTGTCGAGGTGATCGCCGACCGCGAGGGGCAGACGCAGCGTGGCGCGGTGGGCGCGCACACCCTGCACCGGCTGCACGCAGCCGTGGACTTCGGCGACGACAGCGTTGTGATCGTCCGAGAGCAGCACGCCGTGGTCCCCCTGCTGCCCGCCGGAGTCGGCGTAGAACGAGGTGTGATCGAGCACGATCTCGACCGAGTCGCCGGGCTGCGCGCTCGAGACGCCGATACCGTCCTTCACGAGTGCGAGCACTTCGCAGTGGGTGGAGGTAAGCGCCGTGTAGCCTTCAAAGGTGGTCTTGGCGAGCTCACGGTAGACGGGGCTCGCGGATTGTTTCGCGCCGCCTTTCCACGAGGCGCGGGCGCGTGCCTGCTCTTCGGCGCGGGCTTGTTCGAAGCCGGTGAGGTCGAAGTCGACGCCGGCGTCGCGGGCTGCGTCGACCATGAAGTCGAGTGGGAGGCCGTAGGTTTCGTAGAGGTGGAATGCGTCGGTGCCTCCGAAGCTTGCTGCTTTCAAAGCTGCATCGAGTTCCCGTGCACCAATCTCCAGCACGCGCGCAAACTGCCGCTCCTCTGCTTCCACAACCTTGGCGATCCGCTGTGCGTTGTCGCGCAATTCGGGGTAGGCACCTTCCATCTCGTCGCGCACCGCGAACACCATGTGTGCCATGAATGGTTGCGTTTGCCCGAGCAGGCGTCCGTGCCGGATGCCGCGACGCAGGATCTTGCGCAGCACATAGCCGCGTCCTTCGTTCGCTGGGTTCACGCCATCAGAGATCAGGAACGTTGCCGCGCGTGCGTGGTCCGCGATGATGCGCAGCGACGCATCACTGGGCGCTTCACCGTCGCCATAGGTGGTGCTTGTGAGTTCAGCGGCTTTCGCGATCAGTGGCGTGAATAAGTCGGTCTCGTAGTTTGAGAGCTTGCCCTGCAGCACGGCTGCCAGGCGTTCGAGGCCTGCTCCCGTGTCGATCGACGGACGCGGCAGGAGTTCGAGTCTTGGTTCGAGCGCGGCGGCGACCGCAGATCCTTCGCTTCGCTCAGGGAGGCTGGAATCTTGCTCAGAATGACTTCTTGAAAGAGGGGCAAGGGTGCGGTCGAACTGCATGAAGACCAGGTTCCAGATCTCCACGTAGCGCTGGTCGTCTTCGGGGAAGGGCTTGTCGATGCCCGTCGTTTCGGCAGCTTCGAGGCCCATGTCATAGAAGATCTCTGAGCATGGGCCGCAGGGGCCGGTCTCGCCCATCTGCCAGAAGTTATCCTTTGCCGGCATCTCGAAGATGCGCTCGGCGGGCACTCCCTGTTCGCGCCACAGGTCAAAGGCTTCGGCGTCGCGCGGCACGCCGTTTTCCCCCTTAAAGATCGTGACGTAGAGCCGCTCTTTCGGGAGCGCAAACCACTCGGGCGAGGTGACGAGTTCCCAGGCAAACGCGATCGCGTCGCGCTTGAAGTAGTCGCCGAAGGAGAAGTTGCCGAGCATTTCAAAGAAGGTGTGGTGGCGGCGGGTGAAGCCGACATTTTCGAGATCGTTATGCTTGCCGCCGGCGCGGACGCACTTCTGCGAGGTGGTCGCGCGGTGGTACGAGCGCTGCTCCGCGCCGAGGAAGACATCCTTGAACTGGTTCATGCCCGCGTTCGTGAACAGGAGCGTCGGGTCGTTGTGCGGAACCAGGGACGAGGAGTGCACGCGGCGGTGCCCCTTCTCCTCAAAGAATTTCAAAAACGTCTCACGGATCTCGTTGCCGGAAAAGAATCTCGGTGGCGGCTGCATAGGTCCCATCAGTGTACTTGCTCAGCCGCTAGCGACGCGGTCGCCAGATCGCGCCTTCGAGCTGCGTGACGGGGTCGGCTGCCCCCGGCAGACCGGCGAACTCCTCGGCGTGTTCGCGCATGACAAGAGCCGAGACCACGGCGTCGAAAGCGTCTTCCGATGCGGCAGCTTCGGCACGCACGGCTCCTGCGAGCGCTGCATACGCGGGCGCGGCGAGGTAGGCAGCGCGTGCTTCCGGGCTGCTCTTGGTGACCGGGCCGGTCAGAGCGCGGGGATAGATCTCCACCAGCAGCGGGAGCGGGAGCCGGGGCGGGTCGAAGGGCCAGACGCTCCAGCCACGGTCGCGGAGGCGCCGAAGCATCGGCATGCCGCGCAGCGTGCCCGTGCCGACAGCACCTGCGCCGCCGATCTGAAAGCACGAGGAGGGGAGACGGCCGGTGGCGATCGTGTGCTCGCAGACGCGGTAGCCGGGCGTGGCTGCGCTGCCATGGCTCGCCGGTGGTCCATTGCCTTTTCGGCGGCCCCAGAAGTGCTCGTGAGGATCGCGCAGCCAGCGCTCGCCGTCCGCAGCCGCCCGGGCCCAGAACTCGGGCGCGGTCGTGCAGCCTTCCGCCCGGAGAAACCAGGCTGGAAGGGAGAAGGAGAAGTCGAGGCCCGCGACAACCGGCTCACCGGCAAGGGAAAGCAGGAGCGCCTCGGCCTCCGGGCGAAGCATGCCGGGCAGCAGCTCCACTGCCCCGGTCGCCACATCGCAACAGGCAGCCCGGATGCCGCGGCGTTGGGCAGCCGGGGCGAGCGCGCCCGACCAGTCGATCGCCCAGACGGCTCGGGGTGTGGCGCTAGTCGTCAGAGTGCTCCTCGGGGCCGTCGAGTTCCGCGCCTTCAACCGCTGCGAGCACGTCTTCGCCCACGTTCCACTGCCGCAGGACCTTGTACACCGCACCGAGAGAGAAGCCGGCAGCGACGAGCCGGCGCATCACGCGGGCGGACTCCTTCTCGTTCGCTGGTTTGCGCATGCGCTTGCGCTCGAGAAAAGCGCGAGCGAGTTCCACCTCGTCGACGTTTTCGTACGCAGCGTCCAGCGTGGCGGAGACAAGCTCGCCCTCGACGCCCTTGCGCTGCAGGTCCTGTTGCACACGGCGGCGGCCGAACTTGGCGCCTTCCTGGCGCAGCCGGGTGTAATCGGCGGCGAAGGCCGTGTCGTTGAGGTACTTTTGTTCTTCGAGGCGGCGCACCACGGCGTCGATGCGAGCCTCGCCGGTCTCGCCTTTTTCGACCCGAACGCGCATCAGCCGGCGCAGCTCGGCAACCGTACGCATCTGACGGCCGAGCGCGCCGATGGCATAGTCGTACAGCGCGGGCTCCGAGAGAGGCTCGCGGACTTTGGGCGTCTTCCAGGCCATGACCCATTGTCTTCCAGTGGCGCAACGACTGGCTTGAGCGTGTGCGTTGTATGCCTCATTTTTCCCGTCCCAGCTGCTGGTACTTCGGTGCCGCTGCTGCCGCGCGCACGGTACTTTTAGCGGCTGCCGTGCATGCTACGTTCACTAGGCACAGCACTGGAATGGATCTCCAAGGAACCAGGCGCGCCTTGCTCCAACCCTTCTTTCCGGCTGCTGCCTTGGTGCAGCAGCCGTGTTCTTTTGCCTGATTGCAGGGGGCGGCGATCTGGATTCTTGATCGCCGCTGCTCCACCATCCCCCTGCAACGCGAGCCCCTCCCCACCTGCCTCCAGAGTCATTCCATCCTTTGCGGGACTCTCGCAGGGGAGCGGATGTTGCCTGCGCACCGCAGACAAGACCTCGCGAGCCGGCGCTCTTTGGAGGCCGCCCGCAGTTTCCCATTTGCCCAAGAGCCCGGTCGCGCCCATTGCGCGCCCGCGGCTTGCTTGAGGGGCGGACTGCGGCTGTTCACGTCGATCGATCCGGGCAGACCAGGGGCTGGCGGCTGGTGATCGTTTGACAGGAAAACGGTCGCTGAAGCGGCCATCCGTTCCGGACCGCAGGTGCTTCGCGAGGACGACGTTACCCCAGCATCAAGCCGGATGGTAACTTCTGTCTTTTCAACCGGGTAACTCTGGTTCCGGCCGAAAAGTTCCTCACAGATGCGCCGCGGAGCGGTGCTAGCCTCGGCATCACTGGACGACACCGAGGACTCACGTGAACGTTACTGGCTTTCTCTCTTCCTCTTCCCTCCTGCCATGCGCCACCGCAGTAACCTTGCTGTTGACGGGCTGCGGCACCTCTCTTACCGCAGTACCCTCGGGGTCACCTTCGGCCGCGAAGGCCCCGAGGACCGGTGCTATCCCCGCCGACCCTTTCAGCAGGGTGCTGGTCCTTGGGGACTCGCTGTCTGCCGGTTTTCAGAATGCCTCGCTGCTGGGAACGCAGCAGGTGAACGGCTGGGCGTCGCTGGTCGCGCAGCAGGCGCACTTCAGCATGCCCCTCCCGCTGGTGGCCTCGCCCGGGATCCCGAACGTCTACTCGCTGGTGCAGGCGAGCCTGCCGCCGGTGCTTGCCCAGGCGCCCGGCGCCACGATTGGCCGGGTGAACCCGACGCTGGTGGTGAATGACCTCGCAGTGCCGGGCTTCAAGGTGCACGACATGCTCAACACCGCACCGGTGGCGTCGCCGAGCAATCCCGTCGAGCAGCTGACCTCCTATGTGCTCGGGTATCCGGCAGGGACGACCGGGACCGAGGTGCAGCAGGCGATCGCGCGCAAGCCTTCGACGATCTTCCTGATGATCGGGGCGAACGATGTGCTGGGAGTGGATGGCAGTGGAAACCTGGCCACGGCGACCTCGCTGAGCAGTTTCACCGCAGACTTCACCGAGTTGATGACGACGCTCGCGACAAACACGACGGCGCACCTGATCGTGGGCAACATTCCGGATGTGACCGCGATCCCGTACATGACTCCTGCCTCCCAGTTGCTCGAGGAGTGCCAGGAATACACGGGTGTTCCCTCTTCCTTCTTTATCCCGATCCTGAACATCCACCCGGGAGACCTGGTGAACTGGGCGGGAGTGGCGGACTTCCATGCAGATGCCCTTCGCGCTCAGGCAGGAGAGATGCCCACGCCGCTTCCGGCACGGGACATACTGACTGCCGCCGACGTGGCGACACTGCAGGCGCAGATCAACAGCATGAACCAGGTAATCGCGCAGCAGGTTGCGGCGGCGGGTGGAACGCTCGTTGACGTGCATGCGCTGCTTGCAGACTGGTCGGCAAACGGTGCCACCATCAATGGCTACCAGGCAAGCATGGGCTATCTGGGTGGGCTGTTTGGCGTAGATGGAATCCATCCCTCGAACACGGGGTATGCGCTGCTTGCGAATCAGTTCATCGCAAGCACGAATGCAGCACTCGGGACCAACATCCCGGCGGTGGATGTTGCGGCGGTAGCGGCGAAGGATCCATACTTTGGCGCGAACCGGACGAACGACTATCTGCCGTATGTGCGTCAGCACATCACGCCGGAGGCAGGCAAGGCTGCCGATGGGCTGATCTTCGGTTGGAAGAACAGCAAGGGGCAGTGAGTCTTTCAGGAGGGAGAGGCGTTTAATAGAGAGAGGGAGTTCTTCCGTGCCTTTCTCGACTCGACGCCTCTTTCTGCTTTCGGCCTTCCTCTCTGCGGCGCTGGCTGCCTCTGCGCTTGGGCAGGTATCGTACACACCCATGCCGCTCGACTCCGGCTTCGGCAAGCTGGACCTGACGCAGCCTTCGCTCCCGGTGCAGCAGATCATCGACAAGTTCACCGAGAAGGAGTCGGAGTTTCGCATCGCGATGGCGAACTACTCCTACGAACGCTCCGTGCGCGTCGACACTGTCGATGACGACACCAACAAGGTAGACGGTGAGTATTACCAGGTGACCGACATCAGCGCCGACCCGGATGGCAAGCTCTATGAGCATGTCGTCGAGGCACCGCAGAGCTCACTTGAACGCGTGATGATGAGCCCGGCCGACTTCCAGGACATCGAACACCGGCTTCCTTTTGTGCTGACGAAGGAAGATGTTGGGCAGTATGACCTGACCTATGTGGGCAAGCAGCCGATCGATGATGTGGATACCTATGTATTCGATGTGAAGCCCAAGGTCATTGAGAAGAACAAGCGGTACTTCCAGGGCCGCATCTGGGTCGACGCAAAGGACTACCAAATTGTCGTGACCGACGGAAAAAACGTGCCGGACGACACGCGCAAGGGCCATGAGGATCTGTCGCCGCCGTTCATTACGTTCCGCCAGCAGATCGATGGGAAGTACTGGTTCCCGGTGTATACCAAGGGCGACGGGGTGCTGCATTTCTCAGGCGGCAGCGGGTACATGCGCCAGGACGTCCATATGCGCGAAATCGTGAAGTACGCAAACTACAAGCACTTCGGATCGTCGGTGAAGATCACGTTCGATGGCCAGGATGTCGAGAAAGACACGCCCGACGCGAAAACCGCGCCCGGGGCAACACCGCCCCAGCCGCCTGCAACAGCACCGCATTGATCGACGTGCGCTACCGTGAGCCTGCTCTCCGCGGTAGCCGGCTCTCTGGCGATTACGGTCCCGAGCAGAGTGAACGATGACGGGCACTTGTTCAGGATGACGGGCACCTGTTCAGGATGAACAGAGAGGGCGCCATCTTGTTCAAGCTGACGCCGGTGCGCTCGCCGCCCCGCCCCTCCTCCCTTTCTGCGACGGCATGGCCCGCAAAGGATCACCGGCGCTGCCGTGCTCGCTGCGGATCGCCGGGTGCCCTGCTGCGGAAGTCATGCTGCTGGCTGGTGTGGCGTTCTCTGCGTGGTGAGGTCCAGGATCAGTAGTACAGGTACTTGCGCCACTTCTGGTCGGAGTTGCCGATCATGCGCATGATGTGGCGCGAGGTGTGGAGCGAAAACGGGCGTGGCTCCCTCAGGAGCTTCATCGTTTCGAGCTCATGCAGCAGTTGGTTGCCTTTGCGCCGATTGCAGCTATGGCAGCAGGCGACGAGATTCTCCCAGGTGCTCTGTCCTCCGCGTGAGCGTGGCAGCACGTGATCGAGCGTCAATTCGGCAGCGGTGAGGACGACCGCGCAGTACTGGCAGGTGTTGCGGTCACGCAGGAGGATGTTTTTACGCGAGAGCGCGCGGGTCTGGTGCGGGATCCGCCGGTACTCAAGCAGCCGAATCACGGAGGGCAGTGGCATACGCACACGCGCGGCGTGCAGGGTAGCGCCCTGCTCCTCTTCGGTCTTCGCAACACCCTTCAGCACGAGCACCAGGGCGCGCCGGGCGCCGCAGATATTGATCGGTTCATAGGAGGCGTTTAACACCAGGACCGGCGTCTGCATCGGCTGCTGGAAGGGCAGCGTGCGGTCTTCCATCGGGATGGCGGAGCCCGTGTCGCGGCCGGCGTGTGTTTTGGTGAGGAGCTTGCCCTTGCGTGTGTGGACTGCACTTTTCCCAAGCGACATCAATATCCCTCGTGAACCCCGGTGTAGCTGTTGGTGGAGCCGCTCGTCTCGAGCCGTTCTGTGCCGGTACTTCCCTTCGTAGTGCGTCTTCCCCCCTGGAACCCCTGGAACGCGGCAGCTATCAATGCGGTTGCGCTCCGTCCGACGGACCCCACGCAGCCACATCTTCCTCCATCGGTATTTCCTCCGCATAAACCCCACGCACCACGTCAAAACGTTGCGCCCTGGCGGCGGTGGCTACCCACACCTCGCGTGCGCCAGCGCGCCGCAGCACGGAGGAGGCGGCGCGCGCCGTGGCGCCTGACGTGTAGATGTCATCGATGAGGAGGTAGTCCTGCCCCCGCAGGGTCGCTCCTGCTTTCAAGGCAAACGCGCCGGCGAGGTTGCGACGACGACCTGCGGCGCTAAGCGCGCTTTGAGAGTAGGTGGAGCGCCGGCGTTCCAGCAGGTCACCCTCAACGATGAATGTAAAGCCATGTGTTCTTCCGGCGCGGGCGACTGAGCGGGCAAGCACTTCGGCCTGGTTGAAGCCGCGTTCACGCTCGCGGGCGCGGAACAACGGGACCGGGACCAGGGTGAGCGTTTTCGGCAGACCGGGGATCCCGGCAAGCTGCGTCGCCATGAGCCGGCCAATTGGCACAGCGACGGGGGTCATGCCCTTGTACTTCAGGTGGTGGAGGAGCTCCCTGAGGGTTCCCTGGTAGAGGCCAAAGGCGACGGCACGATCAAAGGCCGGGGGGACGACGCGGCAGGGGCGGCAGAGCCAGTCGCCGGGTGCGCGGTCGGGGCCCGCAAAGGGATGTGCACCGAGAGCCTCACCGCAGCGGGGACACAGAACACCAGATTGTGGGGAGAGGCTGGACCAGCAGGAGAGGCAGACCGGGGCGCGGCTGAGGCGCGCGAGCGGGGTATGGCAGAGGGTGCAAGTGGCCGGAAAGACGGCACAGGCCAGCGCGTCGGCGTGCCTGCGCATGGGGCCATGCCAGCAACTTCGGAGCACACGCGACACAGCGCGCCACTGGGAGTCAGCGCCCTGGCGCTGGGGATCGGCAACGTCGAGCAAGGAAGGCTGGCTCGGGAAGACGCACCTCGTGACCGGACTATGGCTGCACCCGAGGAGCATTCCGGGCGCGTTCGGCATCCAGTTGCCTCAGAGTATACGGGCGGCTTTCTGTTTACGCCAGAGCCCCGAAGGGTGTTATCAAAGTCAACTTTGCGCCGACGCGGCATGCGACAGGAACAAAACCGATCCCGCCACGCATCCCAAACGCGAGCAGGTTCCCTGCTATAAAAACCTTTCTGCCAGGGTGAGGAAAAGGTCGATGAACGCGTCGGGTGCCAGAACATATCAGATCGGACGCGCAACCCCCTCGCATTCCTTCGGCTCGGAAGTCTGGCTCACGACGAGACTGGGCACGCCGCTGGCGCTTGGTGAGCTGGGCTGGATGTCGACCTACATTGTAGATGCAATTATGGTCGGCAAGATGCCGCACTCCGCAATCGCGATCTCTGCGTCGTCTCTGGGCAACAGCCTTTTCTATGCCATCGTGTTTGCCGGCATCGGCCTCCTGTACGGCCTGGATGCGCTGGTGTCGCAGGCCTATGGTCGGGGTGAGCGGGAGGATGGTCTGTTTTCGCTCCTGCAGTCGCTCTTTCTGGTCGCGGTCTGCACGCCTGTGGTGATGCTCCTGTCGACGCTTGCACCGCTCGGTCTTCGGCTGATCCATGTGGATGAAGCAATCGTGAGCCAGACCATCCTGTATGTGCACGCGCTGCGGTGGTCCGCGTTGCCGCTGCTCTTGTACATGGCGGTGCGCCACTACCTGCAGGCGATCGACCGACCGGGCTGGGTGATGGTCTCGCTGCTCACGGCGAACCTGGTGAACTGGCTCTTTGACTGGCTCCTGATTTATGGGCATGGGCCATTTCACGCGCACGGCATCGCGGGCTCCGGCTGGGCGACGTGCGTGGTTCGGCTTTACATGATGGCGCTGCTGCTTGTTTCACTCCTGCTTTCACTGCGAAGAACGCCGGTGCAGCTGCGCGCGGGCGCGTGGAAGCCGAATACCGGTCGGCTGACACAGCTGCTTCGCCTGGGCTGGCCGGTCGGGTTGCAGTGGCTGGGCGATCTCTCGCTCGCGAGCTTTTCCACGGTGCTGACGAGCACGCTCGGCGTAACGCTGCTGGCCGCGCACCAGGTGGTGCTCGACCTCAGCGCTTTTTGTTCGATGATTCCGCTGGGGATCCAGGCGGCGGCAGCGGTGCGCACTGGGCAGGGCGATGGCCGTGGCGACAGTGTGCAGGTGCGCCGCGCCGGCTACGCCAGCGTCTTGATTACAAGCATTTGTATGGCGGGTGCATCCGCCTCCTTCATCGTCGCGCCCCGGCTCTGGGCAAGTATTTACACCACGGATAAGGCCGTGATTGCAGCAGCGATCCCGATCTTTTTGATCAGCGCCAGCAGCCGCATCTTCGATGGCGCGCAGGTGACGCTCCAGGGCGCGCTTCGCGGCATGGGCGAGACGAGGATCCCCTTCCTCGCTTCGTTTGGCTGCACCTGGATTCTTGGCGTGCCGCTTAGCGCAGTGCTCGTGTTCCGCTTCCACATGCAGTTGGTCGGCGTTTGGCTGGGCGGCCTCCTGTCGGTCTTCCCCTTGTTTCTGATCATCGGGGTGACGTGGTACCGCCGCACGCGGCAGTTTGCTGAGCGACACCCTGAGCCGCGGCACGGCGAATCGGGAGAGTTGGCGGCGCTGCGGCCTACGGCGTAGGCCCCTCACGAGCGAGCCGCGGCTCGGGTACACTCACGGGTACAGTTGCACTCGCGCACACCAGCGGTGCGAGACCTCGCGAACCTCCGGACCTCACGCACATGCCTCCTGTTCCACCGCCGCTTGAAACCGCAGCCGCCTTTCGCCCCTTTGTCGCTCCGGAAGAACACCGGCCTGAGTTGACGGCTCGTGCGCTGCTGCTGGGCTCCTTCTTTGGCCTACTTTTCGGCGCGGTGACGGTCTATGTCGGATTGCGCGCAGGACTTACCGTGGCTGCGTCGATTCCGATTTCGGTGCTTTCGATTTCGGTGCTGCGTGCGCTCGGTCGCGCGTCGATTCTTGAAAACAATATCGTGCAGACGACCGGCAACGCCGGACAGTCGATCGCTGCCGGCGTCATCTTCACGCTGCCTGCGTTGATCTTTCTAGGCTTCGATCTCGAGTACGCGCGTATCTTTTTCCTGGCCCTGCTGGGTGGGTGGCTGGGTGTGCTCTTCATGATCCCGCTGCGACGTCAGCTGATCGTTGAGGAACACGGGCGGCTTACCTACCCGGAAGGCACGGCCTGCGCCGATGTTCTGCTTGCCGGCGAACGCGGGGGATCGTTCGCCTCGCGCGTGTTTCTCGGGCTTGGCCTCGGTGGCGTGTACACACTCTTCCAGAATGAAAATCTGCTGGGTGCGTGGCCAAGCACTCCTAACTTTGAACCCGATCTTGGTGCGCAGCATGTGCTGCGCGGTGCGGCCATCCGCTGCGATGCGACACCCGAATATCTTGGGGTGGGCTACATCATCGGGCCACGTGTTGCGGGGACGATCTTCGCAGGCGGTGTTTTTTCGTGGCTCGTGATGATGCCAGCGATCTACTTCTTTGGGTCGCACTTCGCGGGTGCGCTCTATCCCGCGACGAAGCCGATTGCGCAGATGAGTCCGTCGGACCTTTGGTCGACCTATGTGCGTCCGATGGGTGCCGGCGCCGTTGCGGCTGCAGGCCTGCTCACGCTGCTGCGCACGCTGCCGACGATCTTTGGCGCGCTTGCCTCGGGCGCGCGCAACCTGCGCAGGCGCAATGTTCGCGCGGAGGCGGCGGCCGTTGGTCGCACCGATCGTGATCTGCCGTCGTGGGTCGTCGGCGGCGGCTCGGTGCTGCTTGCCGTGTGCATCTTCCTGTTTCTCACCTTCAAACCAGTACCCGGCGCGCAAACCAGCCTCTTCGCCAACTTAGCCGCGTCGGTGCTGATCGTGATCTTCGGCTTTCTCTTTGTAACCGTATCGTCGCGGATCGTCGGCTTGATCGGATCGTCCGCCAATCCGCTCTCGGGTATGACGATTGCGACGCTCATGGCGACTGCGGCGATCTTCCTGGTCAAGGGTTGGACCGCGCCCGCCTTTGCTGCACTTGCACTCACCATCGGCGCAGTCGTCTGTATTGCGGCAGCAAATGCCGGAGATACGTCGCAGGATCTGAAGACGGGCTTCCTGATCGGCGCAACGCCGTGGAAGCAACAGCTCGCATTGATGATTGGCGTGTGTGTATCCACGGTTGCAATTGGCGCGACACTCAACGCGATGAACCGCGGGCTTGAGGAGTTTCACACTGCGAGCAAGCCATGGAGCATCGCGACGCCACACCAGGGCGTGCAGGTGCAGGGCCAGTTCACGCGCCACGAGATCCGCGTGCAGGAAGGTGACGGCAAAACCGAGCAGCTCCCCGGCACAAAGTACATCCTGCTGAATGCGCTTGGCTCTCACGACCTTGCGGATGGCAAGTACCTCTTCAATCCAACGACGCAAACGATCGAGGTGCAGTGGATCCAGGGCATCGGCAGTGAAAAGGCAGCGGCGCCGCAGGCGCGCCTGATGGCTACGGTGATCAATGGGATTCTCACCCGGCAGCTGCCCTGGGGACTTGTGTTGCTGGGCGTGTTTCTCGTCGTTGCCGTGGAGTTGCTGGGAATACGATCGCTGTCGTTTGCTGTGGGTGCGTACCTGTCGATCGCCACAACGCTTGCCATCTTTACCGGAGGCATGGTGCGCTGGATGGTGGATCGCGCTCTTCAAAAGCATGCGGCTGCTGACGAGGTCAGGGAAGAGATCAGCCCTGGCTCGCTGTACGCAAGCGGACTGATTGCCGCGGGCGGCATCATTGGGCTGCTTGGCGTCGTGCTGAAGCTCTATGAAGCAGCTACGGGCAAGGTGGCGATGCCTAGCATGCCACATACCTTTCTCTACCATGATCGTGTGTCGGTGCTGATGTTTGCACTGCTGGCTCTCTCGCTCTGGTACTTCGCGCGTAAGCCGTTGAAGGCGTAGTGGGATCTTCCATGAAAGCGGTGAAAAGTGCAGGCCGGTGCTACGAAGGCATTTTTGCGACGGGCCTGCTTGCACTAGTCGTATTCGTTCTCACGCTCCCGCTTTTTCCGTCAGGCGATGGTCCTGTCCACATCTACTATTCGAAGATCCTGTACCTTCTTGCCACGCACCAGGCGGGTATCTACGGCAACGTCTATTTCATTCGCCACCTTGTCCAGCCTTACTCGCTGCACTACTTCTGGCTGATCCTGTTTGAACAGTTTGTATCTGTTGCAGTCGCAGAGAAAACATTCGTCGCTGCGATCCTGCTCGTGAATGCACTTGGCTTTCGCTTCCTCGCTCGGCGGCTTGGCGCGTCCGCTCCCACGGTCTCGCTCGCGATCCTTCCGTTCCTGCTCAGCTGGGCGCTCAGCTCCGGATTCTTTAACTTCTGCTTTGCCGCTGGCGTCCTGTCCTTCGCTTATGGACTTTATCTCTGCTGGCTTGATGAGCCTCGCGCATCGTGGATCGCCCTCTACGTCGGCGCACTCTTCGTTCTGGTGCTTTCCCATCCAGTGCCCCTGCTCCTGCTCATCCTCCTGCTGATTGGCGAGAACGCGCTTCTCTTGTGGAACCCCTTCCGCGCTCACTCGGCTGCGCAACTGAGCTTGCGGAGTCCTCAAACGCTTGCCCTGCTCTTTGCACTCATCGCCTTTGCGTTCCCGATGCTGATCGCCGACAAAGCTGCTGTCGCTGATTCTCTGCTCCGTGACCTGCGCCCCCACGTTGAGCAGCTGAAAGCAATTGCAGGTGGCTATCGGCTGAGCGCTTTCTTCGCTGGCACCCCATGGGCCATCTGCCTCACGGCATACCTCGTGGCGCTCGCCCCAGCGGGCATATGGCTGCTTCTCCGCACTGGCGCCCCCGAGCGCATTCGGAACGGTGTTGCGTCTCCGGCAGACCGACTCTGCTTCACTTCGCTGATCATTCTGCTCGCAACAGTGATCTTCCCAGAAAGCATGAACGGGTCTGCTCTGTTCGCAGACCGCATGATCCCCTTGCTGTGGCCGTTCCTCTTTGTGGGTGCAGCAACGGTGCCGATGAGCCTCCGCCTCGAACGCTGGGCAGCGGGTCTTGCCATCCTTGGAACAGCCGCCAGCCTGCTCTTTGGCTACCTCTATCTTCGGCCGATCGCTGGTCAGCAAGCCGCGCTGGATCATGCATCACTGCCTGCGGGAGCTCGCGGCCTCTTTGTGGAACCAGCGATCCCACGCCGCCCATTTACGAACCATCTTGCCGCGGGTGAACTGGTGTGGGGTGGCGCTCGCTCCTTTGCCGAGCACCACGATGTGTTGCTCAATAGTCCGTGGATGCAGTTGACGATTGTGCCTGTCGGGGAACGAGGGCGCTCCGGACTCCTCCGTGACTCGCTCGCCGGGTCCTACTCGGAAGACCCCGCAGAGCTGGGACGCCTGCTTGCAACACACAGCGACAAAGCGCGTGCCGTGCTCGCGACTGCGGACTTCCTGCTCTACAGTGACCCAAACGCTGAAACCGCAACGGTAGCGAATGCAGTGCGCGGTTTCTTTCCTCTCAATTCGCAGTGGCACTGTACAGCGAGGGACTTCTACGCTGTGTGTGTCCACCCGGGCACTCACCCCGCGTTGTAGACGCGCTCTTTCCACACGGCCTGCCGGCCAAGCATCTTGCGCGCGAGCGAGTACCACTGCAGAACGAGTAGGGCCGCGATACCGACTGGGTGGAAGATGGCTCCGAAGAGGCTCTGTCGAAAGCGCACCATTGCAATGGCCCGCGGAACGTAGCCGGCAAGCACTGCCACACACGGCCAGAGCAGCGGCGCATGTGTCACCGCCGCGGTGACACACCAGGCGGCAGGCAGCACCTGCCCGAAGAACAACATGATGGTGAATGGAAGAATGCGGGTCGGTGTTGCCATGCCTTCTGTCGCGTTTTTGCCCAGGCCACGCCACACCTCGCCTGCGTTGCGGTACATCCTGCAGCGTGCCAGATCGGTCAGGTCGAATAGGTCTGTAGCGAAGCCATGCTCGCGAAAGAGCTTCGGCAGCAGGATACCGTCGTGCATCGTCTCGCGAATTGCGCCGTGGCCACCGCTCACGCGATAGGCTTCACGGCGAACGACCATGATCTGGCCGCAGCCCGCTGCGAGCGATGGCACGCGCGGGAGCTTCCGCAATCCCGGCAGTGGCAGATAGCTCAGGAGCACAAAATGAATGAGCGGGATCAGCAGTTGCTCCAGCCACGTCGCTGTCTCTTCAAACGGGAAGCCGGTGACAAGGTCGCAGCCCCCTTCATGCATCGCTGCCAGCAAGTGCTCGAGCGCCTCCGGAGCGAGCCGAACATCGGCATCAAGAAAGCAGAGATCGTCAAACCGCGCCAGGCGCCCTAACTCGGCGCATGCATGCTGCTTGCCGTTCCAGCCTGCCGGGAGCGCAGGTGCAGGCGAGACGGAGACGCGCGGATCGCGCTGGTGAATCGCATCGACGAGAGCCGCAGTGCGGTCGGCGGATCCATCGTCGAGCACCAGCAACTCCAGATCGACATTTGTCGACGCAAGTACACTCTCAACAGCTGCCTCGATACTTTGCTCTTCGTCGCGAGCGGGAATCAGCACCGACACGCGCCGCTTTGTCGCTCCAGGCAAAACAGGTGGCTTGCGGTAGTAGAAAAGATTGACGCTGAAAGTAAGCAGGGGCCCGACTGCGCAGGCGACGGCGAGCGCAAGCCAGGGTGAGCTGGAACTGGCACTCACGCGGTTACACTCCGAACGGTCTCGCAAGAGGGGAGCGGCCCCGACAGGTAGACATCAGGCATCGCCGTGGATTCTCCCATGCTCGGCGACGAAGTGTCGACCGCGAAGACGTGCCTGCAACCTTTGCCAGCCGCCATAGATACCGCTTGTGCCTGCATGTCCGCGCGATATGGAGCGAAAAAGGCCCGGGTTCCGCTGTATGGACAGTGCTGCCAGGGCGTCCTGGGTGCGAGCCAGCTGCTCTGCAACCTGCTCTCCCGCAGGCGCCGTGCTTGCGTGGCATACGCCATGCACAAAATGAATTGGATCGCCGATGAGCGCGAGCGCCTCGGGGAGCCTTTCATCCCAGAAGGTGTATTCGATCGCCAGAGGCAGGACTACAGCCTGGGGAAGCCTGTTGAGAAGTGCGCCGAGCCCACCGCGAAAGACCACGGGACGCTGTCGAACATCGGTGAACCCTCCTTGTGGAGTGATCCAGAGCACACTCTCCGGCTGGGTGAGGATGGCGCGTGCGCTTCGCAGAAACTGCACTGCTCCTCGCGCAGACCCTTGCTCTACTGGGAATAATCCAACCTTGCGGAACACGCTGTAGCGCTCGGTAGCCACTGCGTCCATCGGCGCGAAGTGGTCTGCCGAGCGCTCAAGGAAGCGGCTGATCAGGATGCAGACAAGCGGATCCCACCAGGACGCATGATTGAGGCAAACGATGCGCGGGATCGATGTGGCGTCAGCGATTTCACTCGGGATCCATCGCTCGGATCCCGCGATCCGTAAGCCATGAAAGTGCCGCCGCAGAAAAAAGCCAAAGTACACGTCAAAGAATCGCAGCAACGCGCGGGATGGTTTTACGACTACACCTCGGGAGCGAAATGGAACAGCGGCAGTGCCAGTTGACACTGCCGTCTCCGAGGTCTTTCCTGCCAGGTTCATCGTGCCTGCGCCAGAAGTGCTTCTGCCTGGGTGCGTGACGTCTTGGCAGAGTCGACGCCGCGAAACTTCTGGTCGACTGCGTCGCCTGCGATCCAGCCAGACATCATCACCATCGGCATGCCGGGACCTGGATGAGCAGCGCCCCCTGCGAGGAAGAGACCATCAATTTCACTGCTGGTATTCGAGGGTTTGAAGGCACCGTTGAAGCGACCATGGCTTGAGAGCCCGTAGATCGCTCCGTTTAAAACCTTGTAGCGGTTGTGAATATCGACTGGCGTCAGTGCCCGTTCGAAGACAATGCGATCCTCGATATCCGTGAGGCCTGCCGTGCGCTTGAGCTTGTCGAGAATGACCTGACGATAGCGAGGGAACATTTTCGACCAGTCGTGATTCGGACGGAGGAAGGGAGTGTGCACGAGCACGTAGAATGCGTCACCACCCGGAGGTGCAGTCGCCGGCTCGGTGCCGCTCGTCGATGCGATATAGCAGGTTGGGTCGGGCGCGGGCTCGCCAAGGTCGTAGATATGGTGAAACTCCTCGTGCGGATCTCGCGAGAACACAAAGTCATGATGCGCCATGTGATCGTAGCGCTTGTTCAGTCCGAGGTAGAGCACCACACCCGAACAAGCAGGCTCGTAGTGACGCTCGCGATTGAATTTATCTGCAGGCGCGCCGCCGACCAACTCGCGGTAGGTGCGCACCGCGTCTTCGTTCGAAACCACGGCGTCAAAGGTGTGCCGCTCGCCTGCCGTGGTGGTGAGGCCGACAATCTTCTCGCGTTTTCCGTCAGGCACTGTCAACAGCCGTTCGATCTCTGTGGACGTGTGATACTCGACCCCGAGTTCGCGACCCAGTTTGACGAGTGCCTCCGGAACGGCACGCGTGCCGCCCATCGGGTACCAGATCCCCTCCTCAGCCTGCATGTTGCCGATCGAGCAGAGGATTGCTGGCGACGCATCCGGCGACGAGCCGACGTACTGCACGTAGTGATCCAGCATCTGCGCAACGTCTGGGTCATCGATGTACTTGCGGATGGTGCCAGCAACCGTAGAGCCGATCCGCATCTGTAACAGATCGCGCAACACTCGCTTGTCGAAGGCCCCGTTCATGTCGAAGGTGTCCTTGATCGACCCGACAGATTTCCAGAAGAAGAAGCGGTCGGAGATCTCGTGGAGGTCTTCGGAGTACTGCATGAACTGCACATACTTGTCGCCCATGCCGGGGCGACGCGCGTTCAGATCTGTGGCCATCTCGGCAATGTTGTGCTTCAGGTCGAGCACCGAACCGTTGTCGAAGAAGCAGCGCCACTGTGGATCGAGACGCACCATTTGGACGTAATCATCGAGGTTGCGACCTGCCTCGCAGAAGACCCGACGCAGCACCGAGGGCTGGATCAGGATCGTGGGCCCCATATCAAAGCGAAATCCCTGCTCTTCAAGCACAGCAGCCTTGCCGCCCAGCCAAGGGTTCTTCTCAAAGACGGAGACCTGGTAGCCGCGTGCTGCGAGCGTGCACGCCGCAGACAAGCCACCGAGTCCGGAACCGATCACTGCTATACGCATCTCTTTGCTTCTCCTGGTGTCCCTGACACCCGTTGTCTCGCTGGTCTGCTACTTCGATCTGCCGGGCTTCATGCTGCTCTTCAGTCGCGGCATCGCCCGGCCCATGCGTCTCAATCCCTCCAGGCGATTGCCCCAGCCCTGAGCATGGGCCGCCTGGAGATACCCGGCAAATAATTCTCCGTGCGCTTCCCCGGTGGGTTGATACGGGATCACGCTCTTGCTTCGCTGCCGGACTGTGACACGTGGCGCAGTCATCTCGAGCAGTCCTTCGCGCCCGCGGGTCACGCCAAAGCCGGACTGCTTTCTGCCGCCGAAAGGAACCCGCGGATCAGCAGTGGCCACAATCAGGTCGTTCAGCAGCACAGTTCCGGCAGTCAGGGTCCGTGCGAACTGCTGCGCATCGTTCCCGGGTCCAAAGACTGCCGCTGTCAATGCATATGGAGACTGCTCATACATACCTCGTGCTTCCGGAAGCGACGTATAGGTCAGCACCGAAAGCACGGGGGCGAATACATCGGACCTCGTGATCCGCATCCGGGGGGAGACATTCACTATCAATGTCGGAGCGAGCGCATCGCGGTCGTACTCCTGCAACTGTGTCCCATCGAGCATAAGTTGCGCACCTGCCATGGTCGCCTCGGCAAGCAACTCGCCGAGTTGCCTGCGGGTGCGGGCACTTACCGGGACTGCAGGAATCTGGTCGAACGCCTTGCGCAGCAAGGGAAATAGCGCATCCGCAACACTCTCGGCGACAAACAGGCGACGAGGGGCCATGCAGGTCGCGGAGCCATTCATCCGGAGTCCGAATGCCAGGGCATCTGCCACCCGGGCAAGGTCGGCTCCAGGCAACACAAACACTGCGTCGCACCCGGAGAGCTCCACCACCGCAGGCGTGGCAGACGACGCGAGAGCATGGAGAACTGCCTGGCCAGTAGCTGCTGATCCTGTCAGGAAGACCTTATCCACGCCTGCGTCGATCGCGGCGGTTGCGGCAGCAGGTGATGGATCGAGAATGACCAGGAGCTCTGCCGGGAGTCCACTGGCGATCAGCATCACTCGCATCGCGTGCGCACACGATACACCCGTCGGTGCGGGTTTCCAAAGCACCGCGTTCCCCGCTGCGAGCGCCTGCAGGCACTGCGCGCCTGCAAGGAAGAGCGGGTAATTGCCTGGCCCGATGATGAGGACCACGCCCATTGCGACACGCTCCACAGCAACATCGACACTGCGCAGCCAGAAGGGGCGCGACCGGCTGCTTTCATAGCGGGTCGCCAGGATAAACTCAGCTTCCCGTTCGAGGAAGCGGCAGGCCTCTGCAAGCGGCATCACCTCTGCGACGAGCGTGTCGGCCTGGTTGCGATGGAGACTGCCGGGGAATGTAACAGGCACGGTTGCAGCCAGCTCGCGTGCCCCGGTGGCAAGCTCTGCGCGGAAGCAGCGAAGAACATGCAAGCGTTCACGCATGGTTCGCTGTGCCCACTCTTTCTGGGCTGCGCGCACTCGGACGAGGGAACCATCCTGCAGGGACGGCTCACGCTCCGAGGTGTGCGGCAGTGTCGGCATCGCGATCAGCTCACAGCCTCGTAGATGGAGTCAGGTGGCGGTGTACCGATGGTGACCGGCTCCGTGTTCCACTGGGGCTCGATCTTGAGATCTTCAAGCAGAAGCCGTGATGTAATGCGCGCCGACTCGAAGATCACCGGCAGCCCGCTGCCCGGGTGCGTACCACCACCCACCAGGTAGACGCTGTCGAGGTCTTCAAAACGATTGTGCGGGCGCAGGTGCAGCATCTGCCGAAGCGAATGGGCCATGGAGAACGTCGCACCGCGGTAGAGGCCGTAGTCTTCGTTCCAGCTTTGCGGGGTCAACACCTTTTCCGTGCGGATGCGGCGCTCCACATCCTTGATGCCGATCTTTTCCATCTGCCGGATGGCCAGGGCACGGAAGCGCGCCTGTTCCTTCGGCCAATCCACGGAACCCGTGTCATGCGTTACGGGCAGCAGCATATAGAGGGTGCTCATACCATTCGGCGCGAGCGTTGGATCGGTCACGCATGCATTCTGCACGTAGAAGGATGGGTCCTCTGAAAGACGATGCTCTTCTTCGATATCGCGCAGGTTCTGGCGATAATCCTTCGCGAGATAGATCGTATGGTGCGAGACATCGTCGTACATGCCCTCGATGCCCATGTACATCATGAAGGTCGAGCAGGAGTATCGCTTCTTTTGAATTTTCTTGTCGGTCCACTTGCGGCGCAGCTTGTCGGGCACCATGCGGCGCATGGCGTCTGCGAAATCCGCATTGACGACCACAGAGTCACAACCTATACGGCGGTTTGCGGTGCGAACGCCCACTGCCTTGCGCCCCTCAAAGAGCAGCTCCTCCACTGGCTCATCGAGCAGGATACGAACACCGAGCGAGCGCGCCACACGCGCCATCGCTTCGGAAACTGCGCCACATCCACCGATCGGATGAAAGACTCCATGCTCGTACTCGAGGAATGAAAGGATCGAGAAGAGCGAAGGGCAGGAGAAGGGGCTCATGCCCAGATATTTGGACTGAAAGGAGAATGAGAGGCGAACCCGCTCGTCGTTGAAGTAGCTGCGAAGGTCGCCATCGAGTGAGCGCCACGGCCGCAGCAGCGGCAGCAGGCGAAGCATGTCGGGGTGGACGAGATCCTTCCATGACTCGAAAGGTGATTCAAGGAAAGGAACGAACTTCTCCAGCTTGACGCGATTCTCTGCCATGAAGCGATGAAAACCGTCCGCATCATGCGGGCAGAGCTTGGCAATCTCGCGCGCCATCTTTTCGACGTTCGGCGTAGCAAGAAGTTCGCCGCCTGAGCCGTAAACGAGCCGATACTGCGGATCGAGCCGCTCCATGGGGATTTCTGCCTCGAGATCGAAGCCGGCGGCAAGAAAGATTTCACGCAGAACGCGTGGGTACAGGAAGAAGGTTGGCCCTGTGTCGAACTTGAATCCATCGCGATGAATCGTGGAGGTCCGCCCGCCAACATGCGCGCGCTTTTCGATGACCGTTACTTCTACCCCAGACCGCGCCAGCAGAATCGCTGCCGCCAGGCCGCCAGGCCCGGCCCCTACAATTGCGACCTTCCTCATTCGACCATCCTTCAACGTGGTGCCTCCGACGGGGCAGGCATCCCCTCATCTAAACAGATAGATTGCAGCTTGAGTAGAAAGCGAGAGCGCATGGGAGGCATGTACTTTCGCTACGTTGCAAAACGTGTGATTGCCTTCCTTTTGCCGCGACTTAGCATCTATCCAAGGTTCTTTTGACCTCATACCGATACTGGCTCGTCGACGAGTGACTGCACCGCATCCGTCGCATGATGCACCAGGGCCGGCAGCCCAACGCCGCTGTATGCATTGCCGGTGAGCAGGAGCCCTGGTAGCGCCTCCATATGCCGGTCGAGTGCACGCATGCGCGCGGGGTGACCCACGCTGTACTGCGGCAAGGATCGCGGCCAGCGGCGCACCACAGTGTGTGCTGGCCGAGGCAGAGGACCAAGCAGGCGGCTGAACTGCTCCAGTGCTGCACCTGCGATGCGCGCATCGTCCCAGTCCATCAAGTGCGGCGCGGCGTGGCCCCCAAAAAAACCACGCAGAAATACGCTGTTCGCGGGCGCGCGATGTGGAAATTTCTGGTGCATGAATGTGCCTGCGAGCAATTCCGGCTCATCGCTAAGCGCGCGCTTCGGGGGCACCAGGAAACCGAAGCCACGCGGGATGCGCAGGGCATGCTCCTCTCCAAAACAAAACGCGATGACGACGGCGGAAGTAGCTTCCATGTCGAGGAGCGATGCGGCCTCGGTGCTCAGCGGCGCGAGCAGACCCCGCGTGACATGCGACGGCGTTGCAAGCACCACAGCGTCAAACTGCTCCGATCCCCACGTGTCGGTTGTGACGCGCCAGAGGCCGCCGTCGCGCGTGACGGCTTTCACCGGGGCATGGGTGCGGATACTGCCTGCTGGCAGCGCAGCAGCCATGCGCTCGATCAGGGTGCCGAGCCCGTCGCGAACCGTCGTGAAAACCGGCTGCGGGCGGCGGCCTTCCGCCTTGTGCTTTTCCAGGCGCGCCATGGTGGGCGCGATCAGGCTGCCATGTTCGCGCTCGAGGCGCACAAAGGGCGCGAGCACGGCACCTGCGCTGAGCGTGTCGATGTCGCCGCCAAAGACTCCGGCGAGCAGGGGACCGGCAACCGTGTCCGTCGCTTCCTCGCCGAAGTGACGCGTCACAAACGAGCGCACGGATTCATCGAAGTCCTCCGGGCGTTCGTTGGCTTCGCGCATCAGCTCCTCGGCGCGCTTGGGCTCGCGAAGGTAGGCGAGCCGGGCCTGCCAGGAAAACAGCGGCGACTCGAGGATGGGCAGCCAACGGGTCGGCACCATCATGCGCATGCCATCGGGCATCGGCGTCAACTGCCGGCCCTGCACCAGGTAGTTGCGCCGCACTGCGTCATTCGAAGAGATGATCTGGTCGCCGAGGCCGAGCTCGACGGCAAGATCGCGCGCGGCCGTCTTGTCGGAAACCCAGGAGTCGGGCCCGGTCTCGATGGTGAAGCCGCCGGCCCGGAGCGTTTCCACTGTGCCACCGAGCCGGCTGCTCGCCTCGAAGAGAACAGGAGACTGCCCCGCCTGTTGTGCTCGGTACGCAGCCGTCATGCCGGAGATCCCGGCGCCGACAACGGCGATCCGCTTGCGCTTCGGCTCGGTCACTGCAGCGCCAGCTTCGCTTCCTGCGGGGTCTCTCGCCCGGCGTCGAGACGAATGAAGCTGCGGCGCGACAGGTCTACCAGCGCTTCGGTCAGCAGTCGTGAGTCGTTCAGGGATGCCGGCCGGGTGAGACGCAGGCCTAGGCCTTCTGCAAACTCCTTAAAGGCGATATCGATGTCGTAAAGGATCTCCACGTGGTCGCAGAGAAAGCCGATCGTCTGCAACACCACGCCGCGTACGCCCGATGCATGCAGCGCAGCCAGGGTGTCTTCCACGGTGGGGCCGATCCATGGGCCACCCGCCATGCCCTGGCTCTGGAAGGCGAAGCACCAGTGATCCTCGGTGAGGCCCGGGGTGCGCTCCACGATCATGGCGGCAGTGTGCTTTGCCTCGACCGGATACGGGTCGGGAGAAAGGATTGGACGGCCGCCTTGCTGCGCCACTTCTGCCGAGGAGCGGACCCAGGCTGCCGGGTCCTGCTCGGCAGAGGATGGCGGCACTGGAGCGACGGCAGGAGCGGTTCCATCCACAGGAGACGTACTCTCACCGGGAGTGCTGACGCCTGCTGCGGCCGATGCTGCGGGCCGCGCTGGGACCGGTGCGCCGGCAGCCGGCGTCTGGATGGTTCGGCAAGGGACGGAGTGGGCGGTGAACAGCACAGTCGCCGGGGTGCCGGTTTCCTGGCTCATCTGCTCCAGCACCGGCTTCAGCCGTTCGGCGAAAGCATCGGCGAGCAGGGGGTGGTCAGCCCAGCCTTCGGTGAAATCGATGCGCATGGCGTTGCCGGCTTCGGCATACGCAGCGCGCTTGTACAGGCCGACGCTGGTGCGTGAGTTCTGCGGCGCCAGGCAGATCGCGGCGACCTCGGTGACACCGTCGTGGCGCATCTGGCGGACGACGTCTGCGATGTAGGGCTTCCAGTTGCGCATGCCAACGTACACCGGGATACCGAGCGCTTCTTCGAGGAGTCGGCCCTGCTGGAGGGTGAGTGCGGTAAGCGGGCTCTTGCCGATCAATCCGTACCGATGCGTGATCTCTTCGATGACGGACTGCGGCATGGGTCGGCCGCTTACCACGTTACTCAGATACTTGGGGATATCCGTGAGTTCATCCGGGGTGCCGTGCGCCAGGAGAAGCACAGCCTTCTTGTCGCCAGTACGGAGCTCAGCCATGCACAACCCCTTTGCGTTCTGAGAGTCTGCGGACCGTCTTTACGACCTGCTGCACATGCTCAACGGGTGTGCCCGGTACGATGCCGTGACCCAGATTAAAGATGTGGCCGGATCGTCCCTCGGCTTCTGCCAGGACGGCGGCAACTCGTCGATCAAGGAGCTCTGGCTCGGCGAACAGGGTGATGGGGTCGAGGTTTCCCTGCACAGCGCAGCTGTACTCGAGCTCGTGCCAGGCCTTCGCGAGCGGCGTACGCCAGTCAAGCCCGAGGACGTCCGCACCCGTCTCGCGCATGAGGGGAAGAAGGCTTGCGGTGTTCACCCCAAAGTAGATGACCGGGACGCCCATCGCCTGCACGGCCCGCACCAGGTCGCGCGTAACGGGCAGCACGAACTCGCGATAGTCCTCAAGCGACAGAGCCCCCGCCCAGCTATCGAAGATCTGGATGACGTCGGCGCCCGCATCAACCTGCTGCTGCGCATAGGCCGTCACCACCGTGACAAGCTTCTCAAGCAGCAGCAGCCAGGCCGAAGGGTCGCGGTACATCAGCGTCTTGGTATGAACGTAGTCGCGCGAGCCCCTGCCTTCAATCATGTAGCTGGCGAGTGTGAAGGGCGCGCCGCAGAAGCCGATGATGCCGAGTGCGTCGTCCGTGTCGTCATGGGTGCGCCCCGCGAAGTGTGCACCCACTTGGCGGATCGCTTCCGCGACGTAGCCAAGCTCCTCGGCTCGATCGGTCCGCAAGGCTTCGACCGCCTCACGGCTGCGGATCGGAGCATGCACCACCGGCCCCTCGCCGGCCAGGAACTCAAAGGGCAGCCCCATGCACTCGAAGGGCAGGAGGAGGTCAGCAAAGATGATCGCAGCGTCCACGCCCAGCTTTTCAGCGGCGGTGATCGTCACCTCGGCTGCAAGCTCCGGGTTCTTGCAGATCTCCAGCAGCGAGTGATGCTTGCGAACGGCCTGGTACTCGGCCATGTAGCGACCGGCCTGGCGGAGGAACCATACGGGGGTCCTGTCTACAGGGCGGCGCAGGCAAGCGCGCACAAAACGGGAGGGACGCTCGGCTGCGGGTTCACCACCAGCCTCTCCAAAACCGGAGCGCGCCTGCAGATCCGGGCTGACCGCACCCGCGAGCGAAGTGGTCCATTTCATCGACATTCTTGGGCTCCGTTCGACCAACTTCGAGGGTAGCACCGGAGCGCTGCCTCGACCGCCGCGACACGGCACCCAGCCCGCTCCCGCTTTCACGGGAGCTACAAAGATCTTTACGGCGCTGGCTCCCCGGTCCGCACAGCCACCCGTGGTTCGGGCATTTCACGGGTCTTCCCGCTCCACTCGAGCGCAGCAGGAGCAGCGTAGTCCAGGCGACCGATCGCTGCCTGGAGCAGCACCCAGTCCTGCTTGAACTCCGGCAAGGTCTCGCGGTAATGATCCTTTGCCCGGAGGGCGTAGCTCACCCGGGCGAGGATCAGTTGTGCCGCCATCTCCGGATCAGAAGTGTCGGCGAGCAGGTTGGCGCTGCCGACCCCCACCCGGCGCAGGCTCTCTGGGCCGCGCGCGAGCCACGCATCGCCAGCATCATCGACCGTCACGACGCCGCTGCTGAACCAGGCCGGGAACGACACGGTGCCATCTTCGAGGGGGAGCCCCCGGATCACCGGCTGAAGGCGCGGAACGGCAAGCAGTTGCGCGAACTGCTCGCGATAGCCCTGCCAGGTCTGCCTCTCGCCGAGCACTGACGCTCGTTCCTGCTCGATCGACGAGTCCACCAACAGCGCTTCAGCCTCGCGGCCCTGCTTGCGGAGCGTGGCGGCCTCGTCTTCCTGCTGCACGATGCCTGCAACCGGATGGTAGCCATACTCCTTGTACAGGCCGAAGCGCCCCGTCAGGTAGTACGCGACCAGGAACGAGCCTGCCACCTCATGGTCGCCGATCAGCGCAGCCGGGATCAGGTACTTCTTCATGTGAATGCCATCTTCGGTCCCGCTGCGCGCAATTCCGGCCCGGGGCATCGGCCCGGGCTGCTGTGCCACGTGAAGAATCGTGAAGTCGAGGCCCGGCCGCTTCACCGCCCAATGGGTAAACGAACGAGCAGCCGCCTTGGGGCTCATCATGGCCAGGTCATTCAGGAAGTCCCGGTGCACCGACCGGGGATAGATCGAGTCGAGGAACAGCCGCGTGAAGTCCGAGCAGTTGTGAGTGAGGGAGCGGTAGTGGTTCACATTGGGTCGGTCGTTCAGCCAGCGCACGGCTGCTTCATCCTGCGCACGCGTGCTCGCGACCGAGTAGATGAAAATGTCGCGGTCAACCGTGGCTGCCACCAGGTCATGCCAGTAATGATGCGGCGCATCCTCGCAGAAAGCCGGCTGGCATACGGGCGCCAGCACGCCATCGCGCGCGTGAAGCTCCAAGGCTTCCTTGATGCCACTCGAGGCATAAAGCAGACGGTGACCTGGGTGGAGCGAGCCCTGCAGGTACAGGCTGACTGGCACCATGTTCCAGCCATACGGCTCATCCTCGTAGAAGTCCGGGTACATGGTCACGATCGAGCCCTGCTCGCCGGGCCGGCAAAGCCGGGCGTGCACCGGGGTGTCGGCGCAGACACCGGAGAGATACACGAGCGAGTGGCCTGCATGGGTCCAGGGGGAGACCCCGATGGTCGTTGGATCAGCAAGCACAACGCCGATTTCTGCCCGCGCTGCCGTGGAGAACAAACCTACCAGGAGGAGCACCTGCAAACCCTGCCGCACTCCCCGCATCTCGAGCTTCAACAACCTTCCCCCTTCGACCTGCGACTGTTTCCCGCGGCCTGCCTCTTCCTACGATGGCGTTCGGCGGCCCGAGGCAGCGCTTTTTGGCTACCACTCCCTATGCTAGGATTCCCCGTGTTCTGCTCCGCAGAAACCTAGTGTTGACTGGACAGGCAGATTGAGCGAGCAGGAACCGCGTTTCGATGTGTCGTCTCGGCCGGTGCGCCTGCCCCTTCCAGCCCTCGACCTCCGGCCCCTGTCTACCGCTGACCTGCTCAACCGCGCGCTCTCGCTGTACCGCGCCCGCATGGGATCTTTTCTTGCCGTGGCCTGGCCTCCGGCGTTGCTCAGCCTGGCAACGGGACTTCTGCGACAGTTCGTGCTGCCGCCGCACGTCGCCAACTCGGGCGCTCGATCACAGATCGATGCCTCCACGCTGCTGTTTCTTGCGGCCGCGGTGCTGGTGTTGACAGCTTACGGACTGGTGCAGGCTGCGACCACGCGCCTGGTTCTCCAACTCTCGCTCGGTCATGAAGCCGACCCACGCGGAGCCTTCACAGCGATCCAGCCGCGCCTCTCCTGCTTCATCGGAGTGGAGCTCTGGAAAGGCTGGAGTCTGGTGTGGCTTCCTCTCGTGCTGAGCGCGGCACTGCTGGACTTTCTGGTGCTCGCGGAGAATATCCTGCGGATCGCGATCATCGCGGCGGCGCTTCTCTACGGCTTTGTCGCGTACCTGCGCAACAGCCTCTCGATCCCTGCGGCCGTGCTCGAAGACCTGCCCACTCGAGCGGCCATGCGCCGCAGCAAGCAGTTGGCGCACGGATTTCTCCTCCGGCTTCTTCAGCTCTACCTTGTGCTGGCACTTCTCTTCGCCGTGTCCTTTATGGTACGGACGCCGTTCTTCCTGCTGGCCTATGCGGCTAAAGCACCGTTGCAACACACAGTGGCCCTGGTTCTGGAGCAGCTGCTTTCGGCCGCTTTCTCGCTGCTGATCACACCTGTCGCGAGTATCGCGCTCTGTCTCTTTTATCTCGATGCGCGAGTTCGCCGGGACAGCCTCACCCTCGACCAACTGCGGCGGTGAGTCGCATCTGCAGTTATGACCAAACAAAGCGCCCAGGGAGCATAGCTCCCTGGGCGCTTTGTTTGATTCGTTGCAGTTAGAAGTTGTACTTGAGTGACAACTCCACCACGCGACGGCCGGTACGCAGCGGCGCGAGCCCGAACACGGAGGCATTCGAGTTTGGCGTGTTCGCCAGCGCAGAGGAGAGCGTCTGGGGAGCTGCTGTCGTGGGATTGGTGTAGTTCAGCGTGATGTTGTTCGGCTGAACCGCGGTTGTGTAAGTGGTGTTGGCGTGGTTGATGAAGTTGAAGGCTGCGAAGCGGAACTGCACATCCCGGTTTTCACCCGCGTGGAAGTCCTTGGCTGCTGTCAGATCCGTGTCAGTAAATGCAGGTGCGTGGATGTACGGTGTACGGTACTGCCCGTTCACGCCGAAGGTATTCGGCAGTGAGTAGCAGGCGCCGTTGACATACTGGTGCGGCGCGGTGTGGATTCCTGGGTCGCATGTCACCTCAGGCATCAGGTAAACATCCGGTGTTCCCAGCAAGCCAGTGGAGCTTACCGGAACCGATCCTGTCTGGCCTGCACCGGTGATGACGTTGTGCAGTGTGCCAGTGAGAGAGAAGTCAGGATTGTTTTGTGAGAACAGATCGCCGCCGCTCTGGATGTTGGTGATTCCAGAAAGCTGCCAACCATTCGTGACAGGACCGACAAACCGGTTATGTACGAAGTCTCCAAACGAGTAGGAGTAGCTCGCGTTGAAGATATGGGTACGGTCAAACGCTTCCGGATTGTAGTCGTTGCGGTAGTTGAATGGATCCGCCGGGGTGCCGTTGTTGTTTGCACCAAGCACACCCAGGGCCTTCGAGAAAGTGTAGTTCACACCGTACAGAAGCCGGCCGGCCTGCTTGTTCCACTGGGCCTGCAGCGAGTTGTAATTGCCGTAGATGTTGTGCTGCGCAATGTAGAGATGCGCATACCGGTTGTAGGGGCGAAACTGGTCGATCTGTGCAGTGGTCAACCCATTGACGGCAGTGCCACCCGGACCGGCAACCACAGGGTATGTCACGCCCGTGACGGGATCCGGCTGGAACAGCGCGCCTACCCGCAGAGCGTTGATGTCGTCCAGGGTCGTGTTCTGGGTAGAACCATTATTCAGAAGGTGTTCGCTGATGTTGCCGATGTAAGCAATCTCAAAGAGCGAGTGGAAAGGAGCCTTCTGATCGACTGCGAAGTTATAGGTGAAGATCTGCGGCTGCTGATCATCGTTCTGCAGGAAGCCGTAGCCGCTGCTGTCGCGAACAAAGCCATTGCCTGCAGTCACCGTTGCTGCCTGCGAGCTGACCGAACCGAGGAGCAGCGGGCCATTGACGGTCACCGTTCTCTCGCCGATCGCGGTGCTGGCCGGAGTCTCAATGTCATTCGAGGAGTCATGGGCGCGGTAGATCCCGAAGCCTCCGCGAACCACGGTCGCCCCGGTGCCATACGCATCCCAGGCGAAGCCAAGGCGCGGCTCAATAAAGGCCCACTTTGTCTTCAAACCAGAAGACGGAACGCTCGGATCGATCGCGTGCCACAGGAAACCCGGAGCTACAGGGTTCTGGTTGGTGTTGTACGTTGCGGGATTCCAGACCGGGATGCCGATGCCATGCGCATCGTTCCATGGCGTGAAGTGGTCAAAGCGGACGCCGTAGTCAACCGTCAGGTGCGGCGTGACGCGGTAGTGATCCTGAATGTAACCGTCGATGTTCCAGAAGTAGACGTTCGGCGACGGCTGCAGGTTTGTCTGCGTGTACTGGAAGATACCGCCTTCCAGGAAGTCCGCGAGATAGTTGCCGCCGTTGCCGCTGCCCACTGCACCGGTATCGTGGATGACACCCTGCACAGGATCTGTGTAGGTCTCGCCAAAGTAGTAGAGGTTGATATTGCCATTCGTTTCCACAAATGGCGTGGTCTGGTGATTGGTGTCGAGCTGCGCGAAGACACCCAGCCGGATGGTGTGCGGCCCGAGCACCTTCGTGAGGTTGTCACCAGCAGTGCGCACCCATTTTTTCGCAAAGATGCCGCCGTACGTTGCGTCCGGATAGAGGTTAACGGGCAGACCGTCATTGCCGTAGTCGGCGAAGGCCGGCACAACATGTGATCCGTTGTTGAAAACACCGTTGTAGGTGTACGCGCCGTACGCTGTCGTTGCAGCAAAGTTCTTCGGCACAAAGTCCTGGTCCGCCCAGGCACCAGCTCCGTAAAACTCGTTCGTCAGGCTCGGATTGACAATGGTGGTGAAATTGAAGGAGCCGATCTCGCCCACAAAGTCACTGAGGAAGCCGCCGCCCGGCGTGTTGGTTCCACCGAGGTTGCCACGGGGCGAGTAGTACTCGACCTGCGGCACACCACTCTTGCCGCGCTCCGTGCTGTAGACCACAAACAACTTGTTCTTCTCACTGATCGAGTAATCGATGCGTCCCTTGGCCTGCCAGAGATCGTCATCGATCAGGTTGGTCGTGATGTAGTTGAAGCCCGCGGCCGTCGGTGTCTCGTTCGGCAAGGGCATTGTATTGAGCAGGGCCTGCGTTACGGGATCGATGTTGGTTCCGAGATTATTGTTTGCGAGCGGCTGCCCATTCTTGCCTGTGACAGCAGGCGTGTTGATGTTGGCATAGCTCGAGTTTGTTGCGTTGACGCCGAGATAGTTATTGATCTGGGTCTGGCTGAAATCACCGTTACGCATGCCGGCGGTTGGCACAAGGGCCGACAGGATTGCGCTCGATGAGTTGCCATACGCGTAGGCGCTGCGCTGTGCATAATCTTCCGCGCCGACAAAGAAGGTCAGCCGCTTGCTCTTGTTGAAGCCGAGACCTGGCACATAGATCGGGCCGCCCAGCGTGAAACCGGGGTAAACCTGGCGGTCCGGTGGCTTCAGCTGACCTGTGTTATTCGAGAGCCAGTCCGTTGAGTCGAGCTGGTTGGTACGTGCATACGTGTAGAGCGAACCATGGAAGTGATCGCCGCCTGACTTACCAACAGCATTGATCACGATCGGGCCGCGGGCCTCGTCAGCGGTGAAGCTCGAGGTCTGGACCTTTACTTCGGCAACCTGGTCATAGTTCACGTTCTGCAGTGCGCCGCCGTAGTTCCCAGGATCGGTGATATCAACGCCATCCGACAGCAGTGCGATCGAGTTAATGATCGTACCTTCACCGGAATAGGAACCGAGTGCACCAGTCGGGTTTACCTGCGAGGGGTCGTACTCGGTATTGCTGACACTGTTGTTGCCATTGGTGATCGCGAAGCCCGGAAGGATCTTCAGGAGCTCCGTGACGTCGCGGCCTTCGACCGACAGGTGCTTGATGTCTTCAGCCGAGATCAGCGAGCTCTGCTCCCCGGAGTCCAGCGTGATCGATCCCTGGGCTTCCGTGACGTTGACTGTCTCCGCTTCAGAGCCAGTCGCCAGCTTCAGTTCGCGAAGGCTCCGCTGGTCGCCTGGATCGAGGTGGATGCCGCCTTCTTTGAAGGACTGAAAGCCCGGCGAGGTGATATCGACTTCGTAGTCGCCCACCGGCACAGCGGAGAAGGAGAAATCGCCGGAGCCGTTGCTCTTGCTCTGACGTGTGTCTCCGGAGGCCTGGTTCTTTAGGGTGATGCTGGCATTCGGAATGACGGCGCCCGTCGGATCCGTAACCGTTCCGTTCAACGTAGCCGTTGTGCCCTGGGCATAGACGGCAAAAGGAGCGATCAGCAGTGAAGCGGAAAGTGCAGCGGTGCGCGTAGCGACGCGTGCTCGCTTCCCCCTCAATCGCTGGGGGTGGGATTGAGTTACAGCCATGGTAGTGCCTCCTGAAGCAAAACAAGGGACTTCGAAACTCTTCTGTCCTGGGACGGCTTTCAAGTTCGACATCCGTACAAACGTAGACCGAACCCTTGTTTATCGGTCCGCGATAGAGGTTGTCAACGGGAGCCGACGTCCTTTGGTTACCTCATCACAAACACCTTCGAGGGAGGTGCCGCCCTCCATAACCTTCTGATTACTCCCGATGAAGGCGGTCGAGCCGACCCAGGCTTTCTTCTGTTCTCCACAGAACATGGAAGAAGTCGCTTACCGGCTCGGTGGGCAAGTCCATTCTTTCTATAGCTTTGGTCATCCAGCGAATGCACCTCTGGTCGGACCGGCGGCGATGCCGCAACCTTGAAAGCCCTCCTTGGGGGAGACGACTCCTCTTCTGCAGGGATCCTCACGTCCCCCATTTGGGCCATGTGAGTATGTAGCACTTCACTAACCCCAGGCAGGGTGACCAAAGGGTGGTCGGAGGTGCCCTCCCGGGAGTGCTCCACAAGGCGCGGTCCCGCGCGAAGCCATGCAAAGCCATGAGCAACCGGGTCTCAAGCGTGAGAGCACCGCTACCCCCCTCCCGAGAGGCTCTTTCCACCGATCGGAACGATCTTGACGGCGGAAAGAGGTCAAAGAGGGTTCAGCAAGAGCTACATAGCTGGAATAATCGCGCTTTTTCTTGTACGCAGCGAGAAATACGTTGCATTCCGGTCAATAGCCTCTTAATGTCTGTTTCACACGACCCACCCTTTGACCACCTGGCCCGGAAACGATCATCTTGTTGGCAGGAATGGTCAGGAACTACAGTTTACGGACGACCTTTTGGAGGCTCCACCTCATGCGTGATCTACAACTGAAAAGTTGGCTGACAGCAACAGCGTTAACCATGTCGGCAACTTCTGGACTGCTGGCGCAGACCATTACCGGCTCGATCAACGGAATGGTAACGGACCCGGGCGGCGCCGTGGTGGCCAATGCCACGGTGATCGCAAAGAACGTGGCGACAGGCGTCGAAACGCGCACCGTCACCAACAGCGCGGGCGACTACAACATCCGCTTTCTGCAGATCGGCCAGTACACCATCACTGTGCAGCAGACCGGCTTTTCCGAGCAGAAGCTCGGCCCCATCACTCTTGAAGTGGATCAGGCCGCGAAGGTCGATGCGAAGCTCAGCATCGGCTCCGAAGCAACGCAGGTCAATGTCAGCTCCGAGTTGCAGCCCATCCTTGACTCCGATAACTCCACAGTCGCTTCGACTTTCAGCGCGAGCACGATTGAGAATCTGCCGCTGAATGGCCGCAACTTCTCAGCGATCACCCAGTTCATCCCAGGGGCAGTTGCGACGGACCCGCAGGGCATGGTCGGCCAGAACGCAATTGAACGGAGCACCAATCAGGGTGGCACGGTTGCGGTCAACGGCAACCGCAATCAGACCAACGATTACCTGCTCGACGGAATCGAGATCAACGAAACGATCAACAACACCATCGGGTACAACCCCAGCCCTGATGCTCTCGGCAACCTGAAGGTCATTACGTCGAACGCGGATGCGGAATACGGCAACGTCAATGGCGGCGAAGTGCTAGCGCAGTTGAAGAGCGGCAGCAACAAGCTGCACGGCAGCGCATTCGGTTTCCTCGAGAACGCCAATCTTGACGCGAACACCTGGGCAAACAACCTGGCGGGTACCCCGCGGCAGCCGTTCACCCAGACGATCTTCGGTGGAACGCTCGGTGGTCCCATCATCAAGGATCGGCTCTTCTTCTTTGTCGATTACGAGGGTACGCGCTTTCACCAGGGGGGCACCTCGGCTGTCAGCGTGATTCCAGCGGCGATGCGGCAGGGTGATTTCTCTTCGATCCCCTACCCTCTGTACCATTTTGTGAATGGAGCCGGGCTGGTTCCATATGTCAACAACCAGGTGCCAGTCACGAATCCCGCGGCGATCTACCTGTTTGCTCATCCAGAGCTCTACCCGTTGCCGAACAAGGCAGGCACGACCGGAACCTTTGGTGTGCACAATAACTACCAGGGCTCGACGCACTCGGATGAGTACGATGATCAGGGCGACGTAAAGATCGACTACACCATCAGCAGGATGGATCAGCTTTCTGCGAGCTACTCTCAATCGAACGCTGGCGACACGCAAACACAGACGCCACTCGACATCACGTTCCCAACGTCGAATCTCTACCCCTTCAAGAGCGTTGCCATCAACTATGTTCACACCTTCTCACCGAGCATCGTGAATGAGTTTCGTGGCGGATACTCGCGGGTGTATTGGAACCAGGGCGTTCCGACCGACCTCACAGGTCAGATCGGTTTGAACGGCAACAGCCTGCTTGGCATCAATGCAAAGCAGCCTTACCCAGGGTTCGCGGCCCTGTCGTTCACCGCGGGAAGCGCCAACGCATCTAACGTGCCCACAACGATCGGTACGACCGGCGGCGCAAGCAGCCTGATCGATAACACGTTCACCTACGGCGACGATCTGACGATTGAGCGTGGCAAGCAGACGTTCAAGATGGGCGTGGAGATCCTGCGGTACCAGCAGAACAACTTCTATCCTGGCAACGACGGCGCGATGGGCACGTTCGGCTACTCCGGCAACTTCACCGGTGGCACAGCAGGCGCAGGCTACTCTGTGGCTGACTTTGTGAACAACGAAGCCTACTCGGCAAACGTGGGCGCAATCGCCGGCCGCACCGGGCAGCGTCAGTATCGCGACGCAGCCTTCATCCAGGATGACTGGAAGCTGACACCGACCCTCACAGCAAACGTCGGACTGCGCTACGAGTACGACCAGCCGATCTACGAGGTGAACAACAAGGAAGCGAACGTCGATCTGGCGACTGGCGTGGTTTACCTTGCGGGCGAGCGTGGTGCCGGGGGAGTCTTCGGCGACGATCGTGCGCTCTACCATCCTGTTTACAAGAACTTTATGCCGCGTGTCGGCTTTTCCTGGCAGGCAAACCCACGCGTCGTGTTCCGCGGCGGCTACGGCATCACAAACTATCTCGAAGGCACTGGTGCCAACCTCCGCCTGACCTACAACCCGCCGTACCAGGGTTCGTTTGAAGAGGCAGCGCTGACACCAACCGAGACCTCTGCGGGAACACCCCTGACCGTGCAGCAGGGTTTCTCTTCCAGCGCGACCAACCTTAACCAGAGCACGGGCACTTACCGCGCATGGCAGAGCAACCTGAAGCCCGCATTCATCCAGGAGTTTACTTTCTCGAACGAGATCCAACTGGACAACCAGACGTCGCTGTCGATGGCGTATCTCGGTCAGCTTGGTCAACACCTGATCGACGCACGTGCCGCCAACCAGGTTCAGCAGGGTCAGACGATTGCTCCATTTGCCGGCCTCGTCGGACAGGGTGGTGCAATTGTGGAAACAGCATCCGATGCCGTGATGAAGTACAACGCGGCGCAGGTGCAGGTCCGTCATCGCCAGAGCAATGGCCTGGAATACACGGTCAACTACACGTGGTCGCACTCGCTCACCAATAGCTCCGGCTTCTTCGGGGTCTCAGGTGTGAATGGTGCCAGTCCCTACTGGCAGGATGCGTATAACGGCCACGCCGATTACGGCAATGCCGGCTTCGATGTCCGGAACAACCTGTCAGCAACGATGGTGTACCAGATTCCTTTCGGACGCGGACAGCGCTTCGGTGGGAATGTGAACCACATTGTGGATGAGGTGGCAGGCGGCTGGAAGCTCAGCGGTGATGCAATCGTCTACTCTGGTCTGCCAGTCACGATCAATGCTCAGAACCTGAACAGCCTCAACAATCGTGCGGAGCGGGCCAATCAGTACCGGCCACTGATTGTGCATGGACGCTCGCTCAGCAACTGGTTCGGTACAGATGCGACCGCGCTGCCCTGCGTGCCCACAGCCACGAACGGCCTGCTTGCCGGCCAGAACAACGGGTCCTGCGCTTACGGCCAGCCTGGCGTGAATGAGTTCGGAACCGCGGAGAACAACACAGAGCGCGCACCGGGCTACGAGCAGATCGACATCACGGCAGGCAAGGCATTTGCGATCACGGAATCTCAGCATATCGAGTACCGCGCAGACTTCTTCAACGTCGGCAACATCGCGAGCTACAGCAACCCGGATAACACGATCACCGATAGCACCTTCGGCAAGATCACGGACGTCCGCTCGATCCCGCGAACCATCCAGATGTCGCTGCACTACTCCTTCTAAAGCAGTCGCCTCCTCACAGGGCAGCCTTCGGGCTGCCCTTTCTTTTGTGCCCGGTAGACTGGCGAACGAGGGCATAGATGGCAGCGACGCAGGAGCAGGCAGTGCGAATTCTCCAACTGGCGCGTGAGGAGCTCCCGACGCTTCTTGGGCAGACCGAGACCCTGGTGCGCATGG
This sequence comes from Acidobacteriaceae bacterium, assembly GCA_965199135.1. Taxonomy (GTDB): domain Bacteria; phylum Acidobacteriota; class Terriglobia; order Terriglobales; family Acidobacteriaceae; genus EB88. The sequence continues at coordinate 492,646 of OZ240685.1, forward strand.
AATCTCCCTCGGACAACAAGGCCGCCTGTGATGCCGTGATGTCGGTAGCTGCGGAGTGGGCGCGGGCGCAAGGAGCGTCCGTTCGGATGCATCGGCACAGGGCCCATGGAGACTCCCTCGAAGCGCGATTCCCGGGAATGCCGCGAACGCGCGGAGAGAAGCCCCTGCTGCTGCTTGGGCATCTCGACACGGTGTGGCCGCTTGGAACGCTCGCGCGCATGCCGTACCGGGTGACGCGGGAGCGAATCAGTGGACCGGGCGTCCTGGACATGAAGGCTGGTGTCGCGATGGCCTTTGCGGCGCAACGCGTGCTCGCACAGCTTGCGCTTGCCCACCCGCCGGTGACCCTGCTGCTCCACGCGGACGAAGAGATTGGCAGCCCGGCGTCGCGATCCTTGACCGAAGCCGTGGCGCAGCGGTGCGGAGCCGTCTATGTTCTCGAGCCTGGGCAGGGAGTGCAGGGAGCGTACAAGACGGCTCGCAAGGGTGTCGGCCGCTATCGCCTGGATGTCATGGGAGTCGGCTCGCATAGCGGGGTTGACTTCGAGGCCGGACACAGCGCAGTGCTGGAACTGGCTCACCAGCTTGGCATGCTGGCCAGGCTGACCGACCTCACGCGGGGCATCACGGTGAACCCCGGCGTGATCGGCGGCGGCACATTGTCGAACGTGGTCGCGGAGCATGCGTGGGCAGAGATCGACGTGCGCGTCGTACGCCGGCGCGATGCGGTCGCTCTCCAGCGGAAGCTGCAGCGACTGCGAGCGAAGGACCCTGGGTGTCAGCTTGCAATCGAAGGAGGCATGAACCGGCCGCCGATGGAGCGCACGCGCCCAGTTGCCGCACTCTTCGCACGCGCGCGATCGATTGCCCAGGATGTTGAGATTGCCCTGGAAGAAGCAGCGACGGGCGGCGGTTCGGATGGGAACTTCACCGCCGCCCTCGGTGTGCCCACGCTCGATGGGATGGGAGCGGTTGGAGCAGGTGCCCACGCCTCGCATGAGCACCTCCTGCGGAAACATCTCGCGCCGCGCACCGCTCTGCTTGCAGCGATGTGCCTGCGCGCCTAGTTCTTGGGCGTCTTTTCCTGCCCACGCGCCGGCGAACTGGTGTTCACCATCTCGGGCGCGCTTTGCGCGCGAAGGCTTTCTGCCTGGTCCGGCGAGACACGCCGGGTGACGTCGACGCGGTCGATCTTCTCCCACTGCTGACTCTTCATGCTGCGATGGATCGCTTCAATGACGCGTACGTCCGCCAGGCCCTCGGCGCCGTTCGGCTCGGGCTCTTCCCCGTTCAGGATGCAGTGTGAGAAGTACTTCATCTGGCCGCCGAAGTGGTCGGTGTTCTTGAAGCTTTCATGACTTTCCTTCTGCCCGATCACCTCGTACTGCTCCAGTGGTTTGCCGTACATGTAGCCGGGATTCAGCTCGAGTGATCCCTTGGTGCCCACGACGACGTAGCTGTCGAGCTTGTTGCCGTAGTACGAGATCGTGAACTGCGCAATGCGATTGTTCGGGAACTTGAGAATGACGCTGACGGTGTCATCGAAGTCGCCGAAGCCTGCTTCCGGATGCCGCAGACCCACTGCAAAGGCCTCTGTGGGTTCATCTTCAAAAAGGTTGCGTGCGGCATTAATCGGGTATGGGCCCATGTCGAGTACCGGGCCAGCATTGAGGCCGCTCTCCGCGCGATGGTTCTCGGCGTCCACGACCTGCGAAAAAGTTGAGCTGAAGATGTGCACGTCACCCAACTCGCCGGAGCGGACTTTCTCAATGGCATCCACTGTCGCCGGCTCAAAGTGAAGCCGGTAGGCCACCATCAGTTTGGCGCCCGCAACCTTCTGCGCACCGATGATGCGCTCGGCCTGCTCGGAGGAGACCTCCATCGGCTTTTCGAGCAGCACGTGAATGCCTGCCTCAAGCGCCGGGACGGCAAACTCGGCATGACGCCAGTTCGGCGTGCCGAGATAGATGGCGTCGATTTCGCCTGAACGCAGCAGCACAGGAAACTGCTCGTAGCTGTAGGTGTGCTCCACGTTGTACTTGTCTGCCAGTTCCTTGGCCTTGGTGGGGTCGCTGGTGACGAGGGCGGTGATCTCGGAGTTGCCGGTGTGATCCACGCCGGGCATCATGGCTTCCTGCGAGATGGAGCCGAGGCCCACGATGGCGTAGCGAACTTTGCGGTCTGATCCCAGACCGAGTGCTTCTTTCAGGCTCATAGTCATTTTCCTCGTTGGCAAATAGCAGCGCTTTCCTTGCTAGGATGTGCTGGGCGTCCCGAGGGTCACTCCTCTCAGGGAAAGTGGCTGTATGGAATCCGTGAGTGCCGATCCAACATCTTAGGAACAGGGATAAACGACATGTATGCAGTGACTGGCAGTACCGGGCAGGTAGGTGGAGCGGTGGTACGCGCGCTCCGTGCGCAGGGCAAGGATGTGCGGGCACTGATCCGCGACGAGAGCAAGAAAAGTGTCGTGGAAGGCCCGGGCGTCGAGGCGTTTGTGGCCTCGGTCAGCGATCCCAGCCATCTGGAGCAGGCGTTTGAGAGGACCGAAGGCGTGTTCATCATGACCCCACCGCTATACGGGGCAGTCGACCCGCGTGCCGAGCACATGATGATCCTCGCGGCGCTTAAGCACGCGGCGCTTGCCTCGCACACGCCAAGAGTGGTGCTGCTCTCCTCGATTGGAGCGCAGGCTGCGGAAGGCAGTGGGCCTATTCTGAAGCTGCATGACATGGAGGAGCAGCTGCTCGAGCTGCCACTGAACATCGTTTCGATTCGCGCCGCCTACTTCATGGAAAACCTGCTTCCGGGCTTTGGGATCGCGCGGGAATCAGGCAAGCTGCCGGTGATGCTCAGCCCCATAGATCGCGCTATCCCGATGATTGCGACCAGGGATATTGGCGAGCTGGCGGCACGATTGCTCACCGAGACCTGGGAGGGCAAGCGCATCATCGAGCTCGAGGGTCCTCGCGAATACTCCATGCAGGATGCAGCCGTAGCCTTCTCCCAGTTGCTTGCTCGGCCAGTCGAGGCATCGCTGGTCCCGCTCGCAGAGCAGAAACCGATGTTCCTGCACCTTGGCATGTCCGAAGCCTCGGCTGAGTCGATGGTCGAGATGTCTGCTGGGCTGGAGAGTGGCCTGATTGCGTTCGAAGGCGGTGCAGCGGTCGAGCACCGCAAGGGAACAACAACACTGGAGCAGGTATTTGAAGGACGCTAAGCACTCGCAGGAGGATGGCAAGACGGTATTTGTCTGTGTTCGGGAGCGGGGCAAAGATGGCGCAAGTTGTGCGGGCCGTGGAGCCCGGCAATTACTGACCGATATGCGTACCATGCTCGATGCCGAGGGGATTTCTCCAGAGGAGCTGGCGATCCGGCCGTGCGGGTGCCTCGGGCTCTGCAAGAAGGGCCCGGTGTTGCTGGCAGCGTCCGGGGAGGCAGCCCAGGAGAAGAAGCCCGCAAAGCCCAAGAAGAAGGCGCGTGGCGTGTATACCAAGGTGCGCAGGGGCGATACACGCGGCGTCCTGCGCGAGGTACTAGCCCCGGCGCCCCGCAAGAAAGACCGCTAAGCCTCCTTGGCAGCCGATTTGCTGGAGGCGGACTTCTTTCGTGCTCTTGTTGACTTGGAAGGTGTGCCGGCAGCTGCTTTCTTCGCGGTTGCCGGTGCTTTCTTTGCCGGCTTCTTCTTGCCAGGCGCCTGATCCGCCCCCGAGGCTTTCTTCCGAGCGCTTGCAGCCTTGGCGGTGTTCGCGACGTACTGCTGGCCTTCCGCAGAGCCTCGCTTTTTCTTCTTGTCGGTCGCCTGCTGTTCCTCGCTGCTCAGGCTCTTCCACGCTTCCTCCGGGAGGTAGCGTGCGGTGCCGCCCTTGCGCACGGCCTTCTTCCCGTCGGCGGTGCGCCATTTCTCGTCACCCCACTCCTTCAGGCTCTGTTGCTCCGCGTCGGGTGGCTGCTTGTAGCCGCCCCCTTGTTTTTCGTATTCGCGTGTGACGAGCTGGGCTTTGCGGGCACTCCACTGCGCGGGCTTGCCGCCCTTGTCGCCGGCTGTGATCTCGGCCTTGATCCTGTCGCGCAGCTCCGGTTTGTCGTAGTGCTCCGGATCCGAGTGGCTCATCTGCTTGACCATCTGCCTTCTCCTCGTTCTGTCGAGCTGGGATGCAGGTGATTTCCGCCTGGGCGCGGCCTAGAATGCACTTACGATGACCACACACACGAAGCGCTCGGTCTGCTCGCTCGACTGTCCCGACTCCTGCGGGGTCCTGGTGACGGTGGACACGGCAACAGGTCGCGCCCTGCGTGTTGCCGGGGACCCGCTGCATCCGATCACCCGTGGCTTTCTGTGTGGCAAGGTCGCGAAGTATCTCGATCACGTCTATGCGCCTGATCGGCTGCTTTACCCCATGCGCCGGCGTGCGGGCGTGCCGAAAGGGGCGCTTCGTCCGGGCGAAGAGCATCGGGCCTTTGAGCGCATCCCGTGGGACGAGGCACTCCGCACGATTGCGGAGCGGCTTGAAGGGGCCGCGCGGGAGTTCGGTCCGGAGTCGGTGCTGCCGTACTCCTATGCCGGCACCATAGGCGCACTGGGGTATGGCTCGATGGATCGCCGTTTTTTTCACCGGCTCGGGGCGTCACAGCTGAACCGCACCATCTGTGCGACGGCCGGAGGCGAGGCACTGCTCTCGGTCTACGGACGCAAACTGGGCACGGATACGGAGCACTTCCACCACGCGCGGCTGATCCTTGCCTGGGGCGCGAACATTCACAGCAACAACATCCATCTGTGGCCGCAGGTGGAAGAAGCACGGCGCAAGGGCGCGCGGCTGGTGGTAATCGACCCCTACCGGACACGCACCGCCGGGCTTGCGGACCTCCATCTCACGCCGCACCCCGGCACCGATGCGGCGCTCGCGTTGGCCATGATGCACGTCATCCTCCGCGACGGGCTTGAGGATCGCGGCTGGATCAGAGCTCATACACACGGCATCGATCAATTGCGCGCGCATGTGGAGGCGTACGCGCCGGGGATGGCGGCTGCCGCAACCGGCATCGGGGCAGAGACGATCGAGGCACTCGCCCGCGAGTATGCGACCACCGTGCCCGCGGTGATCCGCATGAACTACGGGGTGCAACGCTCCGAGAATGGGGGGGCTGCGGCGCGGGCGATCGCCATGTTGCCTGCACTGACCGGCGCCTGGCAGCACCTGGGCGGGGGCCTGCAGCTCTCGACCAGCGGTGCGTTCTCGTTCGACAAGCAGGCTCTGGAGAGACCTGACCTGATGTATGCGAGCCCGCTGGGGCGGCCTGCGAGGGTCATCAACATGTCCCTGCTCGGCAATGCACTTACGGAACCAGGCGAGCCGCCGGTGAAAGCACTGTTTGTCTATAACTCGAACCCGGCGGTCATCGCCCCGGAGCAGCGGAAGGTACTTGCCGGGCTTCGCCGCGATGACCTGTTCACCGTGGTCCACGAGCAGAGCTTTACCGATACCTGTGATTACGCCGACGTTGTGCTGCCGGCGACGACCTTTCTCGAGCACCTGGATGTGCAGGGCGCCTATGGCCACCATTATGTACAACTCTCCGAGCAGAGCATCGCGCCGGTCGGGGAGTCACGCTCGAACGTCGCGGTGTTCAGCGCGCTTGCGAAGCGTCTCGGCTTTGCCGAAAGCTGCTTCAACGACAGCGAGGAGACTCTGATCGCCCTGGCCCTGGGTGAGGCTACGCAACAGGACGCATGGATGCAGGGCATCTCCCGTGCTTCCCTGCGGCAACACGGTGGCAGCGAGCGGCTGCACTTTCCGGGCGAGCCAGATACGCCCTTCCTTCCCTTTTCGGACGGGGTCTTTCCGACCACCTCGGGGAAAGCTGAGTTCTTTTCCGCCTCGATGGAGGCGCGGGGGCTCGATCCTGTACCGACGTTCCGGCCGCCCACCGAGTCGCGCCACGCCGGCGTTCCCGGCACGCTTGAGTTCCTGCCCCGCAAGGGTGGCAACTTTATGAACTCGACGATGGGCAACAACGCCGTGCACCAGCAGATGCAGCGCGAGACCCTCGATCAGCTGGAACTTCACCCAGACGACGCGGCAGATCGGTCCATCGGCGATGGCGACCGTGTCACGGTAAGGAACAAGAGGGGGTCCCTGACGCTCCGCGCCCGGATCAGCCACCGGGTGCAGCGTGGCGTCGCGGCGGGTACCCTGGCCTGGAGCAAATCAAACCATGGCAACGAGCCGGCCGGGGTGAACCAGCTCACGTCGCAGCGGCTGACCGACCTTGGCGAGGGCCCGACCTTCTACTCCACCCTTGTGTCCGTGGAACGCGTGACCGAAGCCTGAGCAGCCCCGGTTTCACCGGAGACGCGCGCCATTGCGCTTCCATTCCGCCTCCGGGCAACCTCTTTGCCGGTTTGACGCTCGCGGACCTTGCCCAATAGAATCGCGGCAGCGTCCAGAACCGGTCCATGACTGATTCAGGCGCGACTCTTCTTCGCCGGAAACAGATCCGCGCGTGGTTTTCGAAGAGGACCGGCTCTGCAGGATGCCGTCCATCTCACAGTACTCAAGGAGTTCCACCCTTCCATGAAGCTCTCGTTGTCTCTCACAGCTTTGCTCGCAACCGGGCTTGTTGGTTCTGCCGCTTTTGCGCAGACCTCCTCGGCTGCTCCCTCCTCTGCTGCCGCCACCGCGGCTGCCCCGGCTGGACCCTCCAAGGTCGCCATCATTATGTTCCAGGCCGCTGTCGCTCAGACCAATGAGGGCAAGCGCGATTTCGAAGAGATCGAGAAGAAGTACCAGCCGAAGCAGACACAGCTGAAGCAGGAAAGCGACGAAATCGACACGTTGAAGAAGCAGTTGCAGACGCAGAGTGCCACGCTCTCCGACGTGGATCGCGCCCAGAAGCTCAAGACCATTGATGACAAGGAAAAGTCGTTGCAGCGCCAGGGCGAAGATGCCCAGAACGACTTCCAGCAGGAGATCCAGCAGACCTATGCGCAGCTCGCACAGAAGGTCTATGGCTCGGTGCAGTCGTATGCGCAGCAGAATGGCTACACGCTGGTCCTCGATGCCTCGCAGCAGCAAAGCCCGGTGCTTTACACCACGCAGGGCAACGACATCACCGAAGCGGTCATTGCTGCTTACAACACTAAGTCCGGGATAGCTGCGCCGCCACCATCGGCTCCGACCCCGAGCACTGGTTTGACCACTCCGCGCCGAGCCCCTGCAGCAGCACACTAGAACGCTTCTGAAAGCCAGAAGGCCCCGGCCAATGCCGGGGCCTTTTCTTCGTTGTGACACATGCTTTCCGCAGATTACCCCTCCTGTGGAAATTTTTGTGGGAAAGAGTTGCCTGCACCTCTTCGCCGCTTCAAGGCAGTGCGGTAAATGTGAGGCAATTCCGCCGGCGGCGTTGCTAAACCATAGATTTGAAAGGGTGATTTCGATTACTGCCGGGTGAAAACCCTTTAAACCGCCGGGGGCATTATGAGCAAGCGCGTTCCGCGTTTTCCCACAATTCAGGGAAGCGAAAAGTAACCTTGCGCCTCTTCCGGGCAGGTCACCTCGGGATCAGCGCGGGCTGTCTTCCCCGACCTTGAGGACGGCAAGAAATGCCTCCTGTGGTATGTCAACCTTGCCGATACGCTTCATCCGCTTCTTGCCCTCTTTCTGCTTGTCGAGTAACTTCCTCTTACGAGAAATGTCGCCACCATAGCATTTTGCGAGGACATTTTTCTTGATGGCGGAGACGGTCTCACGCGCCACGATCTTGGCGCCGATGGCGGCCTGGATGGCGACCTCGAACATCTGGCGCGGAATGAGCTCGCGCATCTTCGAGACAAGGGCCCGTCCGCGATCGTAGGCGAAGTCGCGGTGCACGATGATGGAGAGTGCATCGACCGGCTCACCCGAGACCAGGATGTCGAGCTTGGACATGGGCGAGATCCACATGCCGGCAAGCACATAGTCGAGCGAGGCATAGCCGCGCGAAACCGACTTGAGGCGGTCGTAGAAGTCGAGAACGATTTCGTTGAGCGGCAGCTCGTAGGTCAGCTTCACGCGCGTCGCGCTGACGTACTCGAAGTTTTGCTGGCGTCCGCGCTTTTCTTCGACCAGCTTAAGGATGCCGCCGACGTACTCCTCGTTCGTAAGAATGGTCGCGGTGATGACCGGCTCCTCGATCTGCTCGATCTCGCTCGGATCGGGCCAGCGCGAGGGATTGTCGACCTCGATGGTCTTGCCGTCGGTCAGAAGGATGCGGTAGCGCACGCTCGGCGCGGTGGTGATCAGGTCGAGGTCGAACTCGCGCTCCAGCCGCTCCTGGATAATTTCCATGTGAAGCAGGCCCAGGAAGCCGCAGCGGAAACCGAAGCCAAGTGCAGCCGAGCTCTCCGGCTCGATCGAGAAGGACGCGTCATTGAGCTTGAGCTTCTCAAGAGCGTCGCGCAGCAGGGTGTGCTCGTGCGAGTCGACGGTATAGATGCCGGCGAAGACCATTGACTTGATGTCTTCAAAGCCGGGTAGCTGTTCGGCCGCGGGTCGCGCGTCTTCGGTGATCGTGTCGCCGACCTTGGTGTCTGCAACGTTCTTGATGGTCGCGACAAAGAAGCCGACCTCGCCTGCGGAGAGCTCCATGATCTCGACCGGCTTGGGCGTGAGAACGCCGAGTGATTCCACATCGAAGACCTTGCCATTCGACATCAGGCGGATCCGCATGTTCTTGCGCAGCTTGCCGTGGATGATGCGCGCCAGCACGATGACGCCGCGGTATGGATCGAACCACGAGTCGAAGATCAGCGCCTGCAAGGGCGCGTCCGGATCGCCGGTCGGCGACGGCAGGCGGTTCACGACAGCCTCAAGAATCTCCGGAACACCCAGGCCTGTTTTCGCGCTGCACGGGATTGCGTCGGTCGCGTCGAGGCCGACGGTCTGCTCGATCATCTCCTGCGTGCGCACGATGTCTGCGGAGGGGAGATCGATCTTGTTGATCACCGGGATGATTTCCAGGCCGTTCGAGATAGCGAGATACGCGTTCGCAAGCGTCTGTGCTTCCACGCCCTGCGAGGCATCGACAACGAGCAACGCGCCCTCGCACGAAGCGAGCGAGCGGGAGACTTCGTAGGAGAAGTCGACGTGGCCCGGCGTATCGATCAGGTTGAGCTGGTAGGTTTTGCCATCCTTCGCGGGGTACATCATGCGCACGGAGTGCGCCTTGATGGTGATCCCCCGTTCGCGTTCGAGGTCCATCGCATCCAGCACCTGCGCCTGCATCTCGCGAGCGGTCAGGGACCCTGTAAGCTCCAGCAGCCGATCGGACAGCGTGCTTTTGCCATGGTCAATATGCGCGATGATCGCGAAGTTGCGGATGAGTGAGTTGTCCATAGATGGCGGGGCGCGGGCAGGTACCGCTGCGCAAACTTGAGTCTACCATCTGGCTTCCCCCACGCCCGCGGCGTGGATGGACCCTCTACAATACAAGCGGAATCGCCTTTGTCTACCTTGCGCATGCCCCCACTTCGACGCTCCACTGCATGGCTGCTGCTCGCCATGTTTGCGCTTCCCTCGTGCGCCGCGCTTGCGCAGAATGCGACCGCACCGGTGCCGCAGGCGTCGAATGCACGCGACGCCCTCCTGATCACGCAGGTCGAGCAGGCGTACGCGTCAGGCGTCACAGCCTACCAGGGCGGACACGGCGATGAAGCGCGCGCAGAGTTTGATCGCGCAGTGGACATGCTGCTGCAGAGCGGGCTCGATGTAAAGAATGACCCTGCGCTTTCGGCAGAGCTGGATCGGGTGGTGGACTCGATCAACACACTGCAGCTCGACGCGCTGCGGCAAGGCACCCCACTTACGCCGAAGGATGACACGCCAGTCGACGTAGCGAACGATGTCACCTTCCCTGTGGATCCCAACGTGAAGGCGCAGGCGATCGCGGAGTTGCGAACAACGCAGTCGGATCTGCCACTTGTGATCAACGACTACGTCGCAAGCTTTATCAACTTCTTTGAAAACACCGGACGTGGACGCGGGACCATCGTTGCGTCGTTGCAGCGTGCCGGCCGTTACAAGGACATGATCCAGCGCATCCTCAAGCAAGAAGGGGTGCCGCAGGATCTCGTGTACCAGGCCGTGGCGGAGTCCGGTTTCCGGACACAGGCGTTGAATCCAAAGTCAGGCGCAGCCGGCATGTGGCAGTTCATGCCGTATGGCACGTACGGCCTGGAGAAGACAGGGTGGTACGACGAGCGCTTCGACCCAGAGAAGGCCACGCGTGCCTACGCGCAGCAGATGAAGAAGGCATATGCGCAGCTTGGCGACTGGTACCTCGCCATGGCCGCCTACGACTGGGGCACCGGCAACGTGCAGCGCGCCGTGCAGCGCACGGGCTACGTGGATTTCTGGGAACTCTATCGCCGCAACAATCTTCCGCAGGAAACTAAGAACTACGTTCCGATTATCCTTGCGGTCGCGATTATGGCGAAGAACCCGAAGCAGTACGGGCTCGACACGGTGACGCCCGACGCAGCCATCGCGCCAGACGACGTGACCACGAACTACTCTGTCTCGCTGCCGCTGGTTGCTGATATCACCGGAGCGTCGATTGAAACCATCGAGTCCTTGAATCCCAGCCTGCTGCGTGGACGGACTCCCCCCCACGAGCCGTTCGAACTTCATATCCCCGCGGGCACCACGATGCTCTTCAACCAGCGCATCGCAGAGATCCCGGAAGACAAGCGGACCACCTGGCGCTTCCACGTACTGAACACAGGCGAGACGCTCGACGAAGTCGCACGCCTGTTCCATACGTCGGCTGCGACGATCGCGTTTACCAATCAGCTCGACGCTGCGAGCAGCCTCACAGGTGTGAATGCGCTTGTGATTCCGCAGGAACCGGCGCCGGCGCCGAGCAGCTTCGGTAGCGGCAGCAGCCTGCATACGGCGACATACCGCGTACGGCGTGGAGACACGCTCGTGACGGTTGCCGATCAGTTCGGCGTCTCGGTCGCATCGCTCCGGCGGTGGAACCATCTCGGCTCGCGTGCCGTGACTGCAGGCCGCACGCTGTATGTGTCGGAGCCTGCGCGCATCACGCGCGGCGAAAGACGCGGCCGCGCTGCGCATGCCGGTTCCTCGGGCGCGCGCGGGAGAGCGAAGACCTCCACACATGCCGTAGCTGCAACGAAGCACTCTTCTTCGAGTGCATCGCATCACACCACACACCATCGGTAGAGCAACGCGTGATGCACGATGCGCGACATTCGCGTGTCGAGCCACACTAGTTACTTGCTATCAGTAGCCGCACGATGCATGCTGTTGCTAGAATTGCGCCGCGACACCCATCGCGCGGCGCATCAGGCGCAGTCTGAAATGGGTGCGAACCATGGAGTCGAGCCGAAGGAGCCATCGCATGCAGGACGATTTGAAGCTGTACGCAAGTGCTGACAACGACCACGAACCGGAAGAGCACAACGACGAAGAGCACGAAGACGCCTTCGACGACGACGAGGAAGAAGAAACCGAAGTAGCAACGACCTCGGAAGATGACGACGAGGCAGAGATCGACGACACCGACGACGAAGAAGACGACGAGGCGGCGGCGGACGAAGACACTCTCGACGATGAGGAAGACGACGATGAGGATGAAGTCGAGTTGACGCCGGCTGCGGACGAGCTGGATGACGAGGGCGAGGAAAAGGGGGAAGCGAAGAAATCTGCTTCTCCTCACAAGACCGCTCGGGCCAAGTCGGCACCCCCGGCTAAGCGCGCCGCAAAGGCGCCAGCGCCCAAAGAAGTTTCTCGGGCAACAACCAAGAAATCCGCCGCGACCAAGAGCGCCCAAGACGGCGGAAAGGCCAAAGCATCTGCCAAGGCCGGTAAGACGGGTGCATCCAGTACTCAATCCACAAAGCGAGGTAGACCCTTGGCAGTAAAGAAGAGCACCACCAAGTCGGCAACAAAGAAGACCGCAGGCAAGACCGCAACCAAGACACCAGCAAAGAAGACTGCGGCCAAGTCCACCGGCACCAAGACAGCAGCCAAGAAGACCGCCACCAAGACTGCAGGCAGACCCGCTGCAAAGAAGGCGACAACCAAGGCGTCTGCAAAGAAGACCGCCGCAACAAAGAAGACAACAGCAAAGACAGCAGCCAAAAAGGCAACTGCCAAGACCCCTGCGAAGAAGACCACAACCAAGAAGGCCGCCACCAAGAAGACGGCAAGCAAGAAGTCCAGCAAGTAGGCAACCGCTGTAACGTAGTTCCAAGGCAAGCAAAAAAGCCCGGCTCAGCCGGGCTTTTTTGCGCCTGGAATACAGTGGATTTTTGAGTTAGCCCTTGTGTTCGTCGCTCTGCAGCTCGGCCAGAACCTCGGTGCTGTGGTGCGCGGGATCAACGCCGGTCCACACCTTCACGATCTTGCCATCCGGGCTGATCAGGAAGGTGTTCCGCTTCGCGATCTTGAAGCCCATGTAGTTGCCGAGCGAACCGTAGTCCGCGACCACCTTCTTGTCAGGGTCGGCGAGCAGGTGAAAGTTGAGACCTTCCTTTGCGCAGAATTCCTTGTGGCTGTCGACGGTGTCGACACTCACGCCGACGATGACCGCGTTCATCTTCTCGTACTTCGCCGCGTCCTGCTGGAAGTTGTGCGCCTCAAGCGTGCAGCCGCTGGTGCCGTCCTTCGGGTAGAAGTACAGCACGACCCACTTGCCGTGGAAGGAAGAGAGGCTGGTGGGCTGACCGGTCTGCGATGGCAGTGTGAAGGTTGGGGCAGTTTGGCCGGCAGACGGCATAGTGTCGGTGTCTGCAGCTGCGGGCTTTGCGGCGATAGCGCGGGTACCGGCCCAGCCAAGTCCAAGCAGAAGTGCGAGCGAGACGGCGGCAACAGAAATCTTTGGCATGCGGTAGTTCCTCCATGGAGATCACCTCGAGCCAGCGTGGCCACGAGGGATGAGCGCCACCGTGATTATGTGCGCTCGATGGCCACAACGGCAATCTTCTCTGCATTGGCCAGGGCGAGAATTGCGTCTCGGTCAAAGAGCAGTGTGCGCCCTGCCTCGATCGCAAGGCATCGCGCCCCGGCTGCAACCATCACGCGAACCGTCGCAAGTCCAATCACGGGCACGTCAAAACGCAGATCCTGTTTCGGTTTCGCGACCTTGACCACGGTGAGGGTACGCTCAAGCGTGGAAGCATTGCCCTCGAGCGTGCCCAGCAGCACACCGGCGCGGGCGATCGTTGCGTCCGTCCCTTCCATTGCTTCCACGGCGACGCATGCCCCGCCTGCGATGACGACGGTCTGGCCAATGTCGAACGACGCGATGCCGCGTGCGACAGTCTGGCCGTACTCGATGTCCTGCAGCTCTGCCGGGGACGGGGCGCGCGCGGTCAGCACACCGGCTGGCGCAAGCAGCGGCTCAAGGAAGGCTGTCGACGCAAGCAGCTCGATGCCTTCATCGCCCAGCACCTTGGCCACAGCGCCGAGCAGCATGTCAGTGTTGCGGGTGCGCAGCGACAGGAGCAGCTTCGCGAGTTTCCAGTCCGGGCGGATGCTCGAGAAGATCTGCTTGTGCTTGACCTGGCCTGCCATCACGGCCTGGTGAACGCCGGCCGCCTGAAATGTGGTGATCAGGCGCGAAAGCTCGCCAAGCGAGAGCCAGTGCACCTCGATCGCGGCGTCGGCTGCTGCGCGCTCGTTGATCTCCGGGTCTGTCTCCTCGCGAATCGCAGCGACCACGACGGCGATGCCATGCGCCCGCGCTGCGTCGAGCAGGAGGAAAGGAAAGCGTCCGTTGCCTGCGATCAGCCCGAGTTTGCCGTTGATCTGCACGGTGCTACTTGAGCACGCCGCGTTCGGAGCTCTCGATGAAGTGCAGGAGGTACGCGACATCGTCGCTCGCTGCTCCCTCTTCGCGGAGCCGCTCCACGGCCTGCGTGGTGTTCATCTTTGCCGCGAGCAGCAAGCGGAAGGCATGCTGCAGTGCACGCAGCCGTTCGGCGCCAAAGCCGCGACGAGAGAGCCCCACCTTGTTCACACTGTAGGCGTGTGTTTCGCGTTTCGCCGAAGTGAGCGAGAACGGCAGCACGTCCTGTGTGATGGTGGTGCCGCCGCCGATATAACTGTAACGGCCAATGCGGCAGAACTGATGGACCGGGCAGAGCGCGCCGACCGACGCATAGTCTTCGACGGTGACGTGGCCGGCGAGCGTAGCGGCATTGGCGAGGATGCAGCCATCGCCAATGACCGAGTCATGCCCGATGTGCACATACGCCATGATGAGGCAGTCGGAGCCGACGCGAGTGGTGCCGCCACCGCCCGGCGTGCCGCGCGAGATGGTGACGTACTCGCGAATGTCATTGTTGTCGCCGATCGCGAGACCGGTCGGCTCGCCGCGATACTTCAGGTCCTGGGGAGGAATGCCGATCGCGGCAAAGGGAGCAAAGCGGTTGCGGTTGCCTGCGTGGAGCCGCCCAGCGAGAACAACATGCGAGACCAGCACACATTCCTCGCCGAGCACCACGTCCGCGCCGACAGTGCAGAAGGGTCCGACCGTGCATGAGTCCGGAATGACTGCGCCTGGCGCAATGATCGAGCTCGCGTGGATGCTCACTCGGTCGTCACCGCCTGTGAGTCTGCGGGCACCGGTGCGTCGGCGAGGGGCGTCGCAGCAGCAGGGGGCTTCGCTGAGAGTGAGGCAGAACCCCCACCTTCGCGCTTCACCAGCTGGCAGGTCACAACCGCTTCACAGACCAGCTTTCCATCGACCCGGATGAAGCCCTCAAGGCGCACTGCACGTGAGCGCAGATTCAGAATCCTGGCTTCGATCTCGAGCACATCACCGGGCGTGACAGGGCGGCGGAACTTGGCACGCTCGACGCCGGTGAACAGCATCAGCGTATCGCCAGGGCGTTCGTAATCCAGCAGGATCAGAAGACCTCCCGCCTGCGCGATCGCCTCGATCTGGAGCACGCCGGGCATGATCGGATACCCGGGAAAGTGGCCCTGGAAGAAATCCTCGTTGATGGTGACGCACTTGCGGGCGACAATGCGCTTCTTTGATTCCACCTCGAGCACGCGGTCGATCAGGAGAAACGGGTGGCGGTGCGGCAGCAGCGCCATGACAGCAGAGATGTCGTGGATGCCAGCGGGGGTCGAAGCGTTCTCGGGCGTTTCCATAAGGGTTCGCCCGATTATAAAGCGCTACCGTTGTGCCATTCTCGCTGCTTCTTCTGCGCGGTCCGCGGTGGGCGGATGCGTGTACGTCCACCAGACCACGAAGCGATTTGGCGTGGGGTCCTCGAGCCATGCGCGGCCAAGCCGATTGAAGTCTGCCACTTCGATCGAGGCCGCATGGGGAAGCAGGCGCATCAACAGCTGCTGCCCATACACATCGGCGGCATGCTCCTCACTGCGACTGACGGCGTTGCTGATCGGCGCGCTCAGAAACGCGATCACCGACGAGAGCAGCAGCAGCAGCGGCAGCGCAGACCACTCGGAAGAAGATGCAATGTGCCAGCGGCCACCGAAGCGCTGCACGGCTCGCTCAAAAAGCCAGGCCAGCAACGCGAAGAGGAAAAACATCAGCACGGCCGCGAACAGGATGCCTTTCCATATATGTCCGAGCACGTAGTGGCCCTGTTCGTGCGCATAGATGGCGAGGATCTCGTCCGGGGGCACGCGCTGGAGCGTGGTGTCCCAGACCACGATGCGCTTCGAGCGGCCGACCCCTGTGACGTAAGCATTCATCCCGGTCTCGCGGCGGCTCGCATCCTCGACGAAGATCCGGTCAGGCGGGATAGCGAGGTGCCCGAGCTGTGCCACCTTTTCGAGTCTCGCGACGAGCGCGGGATCCTGCTTCAGCAGCGGTGTGAAGTGGTTGAAGAGCGGATCGATCAGGACAGGCGACAGGAACACGCCGAGGATCACAACCGGCTGCACCAACGCCCAGGTCCACAGCCACCAGCGGCGTGGACTGCGACGAAGCAGGGCAAACACAACCGATAGCAGGAGGGTGCCGATCAGGAGGCTGCCCAGCCCCTCCTTGGCGAAGTCCAGCCACCAGGCCGGCCAGCGTTCGATCGACAGACCATATCGCAGCTGGATACGGTGCGAAACGAGGTCGCCCGGCAGGTCGATCAGGAGCAGGATCAGCAGCCACGCGGGGGCAACAAGCAGGCCCGCGAGCCAGGGGCGGCGCGCATAGGGGCTGCTCCCCGGGCGTGCTGTGAGCCGCTCGGCCCAGCGCGCGATCTTGGCGCCGGCCCGCCAGCGAAGCAGCAGGCCCACAACCAGCAGGTCCCACGCCGTTCCGCCAAAGTACAGCAGCGTGTGCAGGGATTCGAGCGCCTTGGCTTTCCGAAGCAGCGCAGGCGGAAGCGTGTACGCCGGTGGGACTGCAAGGAGGGAAATCATGCCTCCAGCATAGCGGCAGGCGGGAGCGCCCTAGTGCTTCGCCCAGGGTGATGGGCTTGAGGCCGATGCCGGGGTCTCGGCCCGGTGGCGCAGAGCGCGCAGCTCAATGCGTGCGTTGATCTGCCGGCTGAGAAGCACGAGTGCGCGGGCCTGAGTCGGCTTGAGCTCCCGGGGAACCGTGTCCATGACGCAAAGCGCACCGATGCGCGTACCATCGGGCGCGTACAGGGGAACACCCGCATAGAACAGGACGGCGCTCACGCCAGTGACGAGTGGATTGTCATAGAAGCGTATGTCAGACGCGGCATCGGACACGACAAAGACGCCGTCCTGCTGGATCACGTACTGGCAGAAGGTACTGGCCCGGTTCACGGGAGAGGGCTCCATCCCGACGATGCCCTTGCTGTACTGACGCTCGGCACCGAGCAGATTGATCTGGCTGACAGGCGTTCCACAAAGAGCCGCGGCAAGCTCAGCAAGGTCGTCGAATTCCTCATCGACACCGGTGCCAAGCACGTCAAGAAGTGCAGCGCTGATGTGGGCTGGAAGGCTGGGTTCGCGCATGCCGCATTTTACGAACGGCACTGGGTGTACTTTGGGGTTAATCCTGCGAACAAGTCGGTACTTCTGTACCGTCTTTCCGATCAGGAACACCCGCCCATCAGTCGAGGCGTGTGAGGTACGCAGCGCCTTCTTCCGGCTGCATGCTTTGCTCGATCTCCTGGGCGCGTGTCTTGTCGTCACCCGATGGCCGGATACGCACCCAGTGGCCGGTCGGGCCGGTAAACTCGATGACGTTGGCCGTGGTGTAGCGCTTCTGCAGGGAACGCTGAAGAGCCAGGGCCTTGCCCTCGTTATGGAAGGCGCCGATCTGCACGCACCAGCGGCCACCCTCGGCAATCGGGTGAGGCGCGGAAAACACCTCGATCTGCACGGTTGCTGTGCCGGGAGCCCAGACGCCGATAGCCTTGGCCGACGCGACAGAGAGATCGAGCACGCGCCCCGGGACAAATGGCCCACGATCTGTCACCCGCATCACTGAACTCTGACCCGTGCGAAGGTTGGTCACGCGTAGCAACGATCCCATCGGCAACTCGCGATGGGCGGCAGACAGCATGTTCTGGTCGAAGATCTCGCCATTGGCGCCACGATGCCGGTCGTAGGGCGGACCGTACCAGCTTGCCACCCCGGTCTGCGTCCAGATCGGGCGGTGCTGCTCGACGAAGAGCAGGTCTGCCTGGCTGTCGGCAGCAACCGACGCAGCAGGCTTCACTCCCGAGTGCAGAGGAGGCTGGTTTGCAGACTGTGAGGGTGGGAACGTCTTGTAGGGCACCGACGAGTCCGGCAGTGGCTGAACCGATGGGGCGGGCGGTACGTAGGCTGTCTGCTGCTTGTGTCCACAGCCCGTCACCAGAAGAGTCAGGCTCGCAAGTGCAGCGGCATATCCGCCTCGCCATCGAAAGCGAGGCCCCGTGAGAGGACCCATCAACGAGAGGTTCCTCGGGTGACGCCACGCCTGCCGTCCAGCGCATCGGCGGCATCCCGCAACATCACGGCGCATCCTCGGCAGAAGCGGAGCGATGCGTTTCGGATCTCGGGGACAATCCGGTCGTTGATGAAGGCGACTACCTGCTTGACCTCGCCCTGCGCCTCAAGAGTCAGGGCATGCACTTCATTTTCCCAGGTACGCTGTGCCATCGTATGGTTCCTCGTTTCCGCTGCTGCATCCATATTGGAGATAGAAACTACAGTGTGCAAGATGTCTTCGGCTTCATGCGGAGCGGTCCTGTTTTCTCTATAGTCTGCGTTAGGGGCATCCCATGTAAGTCAGCCGCACGTCCGGGCTTTTACCACTTTCAGGGAGTTGGAAGCTGGATAACATCGTCGAGGCACACTTTTGAAGAACCACAACCTTACCTGGCCCGCCATGCTTCTATGCGTTGCCTCTGCGTTTGCTCTGCAAGCCCAGGCACAGAACCTGCCGGATGCGCCACCCCCGCCTCCCCAGGGTGCTGTTCCCCCCACGCCAAGCACGCATGTGGCAGTTCCTGCGACCCGGCCCGCGGACGTTGCGTCCCTGAACCGCCGGCAGTGGTCCGGCGTTGTCGAGCCTGGCGAGAAGATCCCCCCGCTCACCGTACGCGACAAACTGCTCTTTCCTCTTCACGAGGAGCTTCAGCCGGTCACCACGATCGCTCCGGATCTCTGGTCGGGGGTGTACGGTGTCGTTCGCGACTCCGACCCCAAGGTAGGCACCAACTCCAGGGGATTTGGCGAGCGTGTCGGGTATGCGGCGTCGCGGCAGATCATCTCGCGTGAACTCTGCGATGGATATCTGCCGATCCTGTTTCATGAGGATCCTCGCTACTACCGCCAGGCCTATGGAAGCTACGGGTCGCGCTTCGAGCATGCCGTGCGCCGGGTCTTCTTCACCCAGACCGACAGCGGCGCGCGGACCTTTAACTACTCCGACTTCCTGGGCCGGGGCATGAACGCCGCGTTGACCCAGACCTACTACCCTCAAAACAGTATCGGGACCGGCGTCGTGCTTCGCACCTGGGGCCTTTCCCTGCTGGGGCTCGGCGGCGGCAATCTCTATTCGGAGTTCCTGCCTGACCTGAAGCGCAAATTCCTCCACAAGGACCGTTAGCTCCTCTTTCCTCCCTCCCACTCGGCCCGCCAGAGCTACCGTTCAGGGCAGCCTGGGCGCCGTTCGGCGTCGAGGCTTACCAGCTTTGTGGGACCTCCTCGTATGGTGGAGGTAGGCAAATCGCCCCGAAACGTTCAGTTTTCAGGGCGAGCGATCGGTGCTCTCCCGGAGCTTTTCCTGCTCCCGAAGCATGGGTGGCCTCATATTTCCGTTGCGTGTACCGTGCGGGCGTCATCGTATCTGTATACGTCCGTGCCAAAGAGATCTGTCACTACGTCAGGAGCAATTCTCAACTATGCCGAAAGCCATGAAGTACTTCGAGCGCACGCTGACCCTGGGAGCCCAGGGAGCGTGGACCGTGTTCGAGAAGCTCAACAGCATCAAGCCGAACCCCTCGTTTACCCCGAAGTGGTCGGACAAGCCGCTGCTCAAGAGCTACCAGAAGGAGAAGCCGCCCCTCGGCTGGCCCCGCACGACCGACTCGCTGTGCCCAAAGTGCGTTCCTGAGATTCGCCAGCAGATCATTGATGGCAAGCTGCCGCACGAGATCCTGCTGAACGAGAAGGTCGGCGAGATCAAGGCGCAGATCATCGAGCGCGACGGCAAGATCCTGATGGTCAAGGACTGCCCTACGCACGGCCACTTTGAAGATGTGATGTCGATCGACACGGCCTTCTTCCGTCACCTGGAAGAAGTGTTCCCCGGCCGCGACATCAAGGCGCACAACGATGAAGGTCTGCACAATCACGGCACCTCGACCGTCACGCACGGCCGTGGGTCAGTGCTGACGATCGATCTGACCAACCGCTGCAACATGATGTGCGACCCCTGCTTCATGGACGCGAACCAGGTCGGCTTTGTGCACGAGCTGACGTGGGACGAGATCAAGACCATGCTGGACAACGCGATCACGATCAAGCCGCGTCGCCAGATGTCGGTTCAGTTCTCCGGCGGTGAGCCGACGCTCTCGCCGTACTTCCTCGACGCTGTGGCCTACGCCCGCAAGGTGGGTTACACCTCGGTCCAGGCTGCGACCAATGGCATCGAGTTTGCGAAGTCCAAGGAGCTCTGCCGCTCTGCCGCAGAAGCCGGTCTGCGCTACGCGTACCTGCAGTTCGATGGCATCGGCAACGCGGCCAACTCACACCGCAAGGTCGGCAACCTGTTCGACGTAAAGCTCCAGGCGATCCACAACCTGCACGAGGCTGGCGTCGACATCGTTCCCGTCACGACCATCATCAATGGCATCAACAACGAGCAGGTTGGCCGCATCATCCAGTTTGCGCTCGACAATCCGAAGCGCATCAACTTCATCTCGTTCCAGCCGGTGTCCTTCACGGGTCGCGATGAAGCCGTCACCGACGAGCGTCGCGAGGCACAGCGGTACACGCTGAGCCACATGGCACACGATGTCAAGAACCAGACCGGTCTTGGTGAGCCGACACGGGATTGGTTCCCCATCTCCTTCATGTCCACCTTCTCGGACTGGGCCGACCTGGTGCACGGACCCGATCGGGACTGGGGCCAGCTCTCCTGTGGCTGCCACCCGAATTGCGGTATCGGCATGGCGCTGATGATTGACAAGGAAACCAAGGAAGCCGTTCCGGTAACCGCGTTCCTGAATGCTGATCGTCTGGCGAAGGATGTTGCCAAGATCAACGACGCGGCACGCGGCAAGTACCTGTCGATCATCGGTGTGACGCTTGCACTGCTTCGGAACTACGACCCGACCAAATCGCCAACGCACTTCAAGATCCTTGATCTGCTTGCGAAGTTCGACAAGTGCTTTGGCGCGACCGGCCGCAACTACGGCAAGGTCACAGCCGACCGCACCATGGCCGACATCGAGAAGCGCCGCAACGATCGTTGGAACTTCCTGTTCATCGCAGGGATGTGGTTCCAGGATCTGTTCAACTACGACTTCCGCCGCACCGAGCAGTGCATCATCCCGTACGCGACGCAGGAAGGTGAAATCTCCTTCTGCGCGTACAACACGGGTGTGGGCTGGCGCAACATCATCGAGAAGATGCACATGACTTCCACGCTCACCAAGTGGTACGAAGAGCATGGCCGTCACGAGATCTTCGCGGGTGGCAAGAAGGTCGGCATGGGCGGCGCAGAGCACACGCTGGCCCTGAACCAGGACCACGTTGACTCGGCTGCGAACGATACGTTCGAGAAGCTTGGGATTGCGAAGAACTCGCGCGAAGAAAAGATCCGCGCACGCGATGCCAAGATGAAGCAGGACGCGGAAAATGCACGCATGGCCAAGCTCTACCGCGAGAACATCCTCGGTGAGAAGCCATCAGAACCCGGCCTGATCTCGATCGGCTCCATCGCCCCCGCGCCAAAGCCTGCTGCAGCCCCGGTTGCCCAGACAGAGAAGAGCGAAGAAACCGTCATGGGTGACTAACTGTCCCGGTGACGGCGCCTTCGGCGCAACACAAAGGCCACCCGAGAGGGTGGCCTTTGTGTTTCCGCGACCGCGACGTGATGAGCCTTCTATTCAGTTACCAGTTCTCGAATCTTCTGAACGATGGCGGAAGAGTCAACCTGCTGACCGCCAACCTGCGACAGCAGCTTTTCATCGGTAACCTGGCCTGGGGAGAGAGCAGTAGTGATCAAGTCTCCTATTGGCGTGCCACGCTTGCGGAGGCGTACCTGCTCATGCTGGTAGTTGGAGGTGCATGGTAAGGACGAACGAATGCCGGCTTCTTCGTGCTTCTACCGGTCTGTGGAGACGTTGACCGCTCATCACGAGACACGATCTAGCCGCAGCACCAGGCACTTGGCTGCTCCACCAGCTTTGAGAAACTCCGATAACGGCGTCTGCACAAGCGTGAAGCCCCGCCGCGCCAGCTCGGAAGCAAGCTGCTCGCTCGCCTGGTTCATAAGGATCACCCGGTCGAGGTTCACGGCATTGCAGGCGAAGTGGAGCGCGTCTTCCTGGTTCACAGCAATGCGCCGATCCTCACCATAGAAGGCCTCGATCGCAGCTTGCGAGGCCTCATCGAACGCTGCCGGGTAGTACAGCAGGTCGCCGTTCGCAAGCGGCGCGAAGCAGGTGTCGAGATGGTAGAAGCGCGGGTCGACGAGCCGCAGCGGAACCACCTCGCAGCCGAGAACACGCTCCAGCACATCGTGGCTCTCGACGATCGTGCGCCAGCCGTGACCGATCCAGAGCCGCTGGCCGTCAGCCGCGAATAATGCATCACCCTCGCCCTCGAAATAGCAGCCAGGCTCCATCTCGGTGACCGTGTAGCCTTCAACCTCGAACCAGCTCTTGAAGTGCTTCTCTTCCCCGCGCCGCTCGGGGCAGGCAAAGTGGCTCAGCACACAGGTGGTTCCGCGAACCAGGCCTGCGTTCGCGGTGAATACCATGTCGGGCAGCGCAGGCTGAGGCTCCGCGAGCAGCACGTCCGCATGCTCCGCGACAGCTGCGTGGAGAGCATTCCACTGCGTCAGCGCGAGCGGGTAGGATGCCGCGTGCACATTTCCCTGCATCCATGGGTTGATCACGTACTGCACGTCGAAAAAGCGTGGCGGACACATCAGGAAAGTTGGGCGGGAGAAGAGTGCGGAACCAGCGGGAGCGCCCGGAATCATGAGAGACCTCACCCTGAGTCTCCCTCCGGCGAGCACGATGGTCAACCCGCTCCCTACAATAGAGCGGTATGGATGAACGAGGAGCAGCGCTGCTCCGGTGGTTTGACAAGCACAGGCGCGACCTCCCCTGGCGGCGTTCGCGCGACCCCTATGCCATCTGGGTCTCCGAAATCATGCTGCAGCAGACGCGCGTGGCTGCGGTGCTTGAGCACTATCGGCGTTGGATGGAACGCTTCCCTACCATGGCATCGCTGGCCGCCGCTGATGAGAGCGAGGTGCTCGCACGCTGGAGCGGACTCGGCTACTACCGGCGTGCCCGCATGCTGCACAACGCAGCGCGCAAGGTGGTTGCGGAGTGCGGCGGCGAGATGCCGCGCACGGCAGCAGAGCTACGTCTGCTCCCTGGCATCGGCGAGTACACCGCGGCTGCGGTGGCGAGCATCGCCTTTGGTGAAGCGGTCGCGGTCGTTGATGGCAACGTGGAGCGCGTCTGTACGCGGCTGGCTGCGCTTGCGCCGGCACGTGGTGCGTCGGCAGCAGTCGCAGCGGAGCCGACAAAGGCGAGTGAGACCGCACGCGCTGTCCGCGCGCTCGCAACCAACCTGCTCACGCCTGGACGCGCCGGAGACAGCAACCAGGCAATCATGGAGCTGGGCGCGACCATCTGTCTCCCCAAAGGACCACTCTGCCTCAGCTGCCCGGTGCAGCCCTGGTGCCTGACGCGCGGAGAACATGTCATGCCCGTGAGGAAAGCTGCGCTGGCTCGCTCGATTGCCTATGCGCTCGTGCGGCAGCGTGAAACAGAGGCGGTCGCCCTGGAGCAGCGAGAGGGCGACGCCAGCCTGATGGCGGGCATGTGGGAGCTGCCGCAGCTTGTGTCTGTACCGGCTGACGCCGAGCGGCTCCTGCGCGTGCGCCATGCCATTACGGTGACGAACTACACGGTCGATGTGGTTCGCATGCGCGAAGACGAGCTGCCCACCCGGGCTCGCTCGCTGCGCTGGACGACGCCTGCAGAGTGGCCGGAGCTGCCGCTGACCGGACTTGCCAGGAAGATCCTCAAGCGGCTGGAACTCTGGCCGGCGTAATGCCTCTCAGAACTTCCGAGCGAGAAGCCACGTCACGACCGCTTCCTCGAGCGCGATGCGATGGTCGCTGTAGCTGTGATCTGTGTCCATGGACCGCTCGGTGACATGTGCATCGCCTTCCCTGCGAAGCGTCGCAGCGAGCGCTCTATCGGTCGTCCCGTTTCCATCCGCAGCCTCGATGACAAGCACGGGAAGCGTGCGCGCAGCAGGTTGGAAGGTCGTGAAGTCCCACGACGCTCCGTGGGCGCGCGCGTCAGCATAGAGGCTATCGGGCGTGCAGCCGGCCAGCGGCGGCATCTCCTCTCGAAAACCCCGGAGCGCTTGCTGCTTTGCTTCGCCATCTGCGGCCCCGAGGATGTCCGCGCCGATGTTCCATCCGCTGATGACGACGACGCCGCTCAGCTCCGGGTGTGTTCTTGCCGTATGGATCGCGAGAAATCCGCCCATGCTGTGGCCGATCACCACGATGCGTTTCGGGTCGAGGTCAAACTTCGCAGCGACATCCGGGCTGTGCAGAAAGGCGAGCGCGGCCTCGGTGTCTTCAGCAGCATGCGTGAACGAGAAGGCGCCAGGCGACCCCCACGACCCACGATAGTGAATCGTCAGGACACTCCATCCTGCGCGCCGCATCGCTTGTGCGAGATCGAGGTTCTGCTCGTTGCCCGGGAAACCGTGGAGCAGCAGCACAACCGGATGCGGAGCTGCTCCGGAGGCGAGATAGAACACGGCGTTCATTGCAGCGCCATGACTCGGCACCTGCATCTCCACCAGCCGCGCAGGGTGCGCTCGGTCTCGCGGCGGATCAGTCGTGATGGCCCGGAGCGCTAGAGACTCGGCGTGAAGCGGCACGCACGCGAGCACGGCGATGCTGCTCATTCGTAACAAATACGGAATATATCTCAAGAAAACCTCCGAGGCTCTCTGATACATACCACCTCCCGGGCGGCAAACAAGACTTTCACGCGGTAAAGGGTCGCGCTAAGATGATCGCCTGAGCCCTTCATTGCGATTCCGACCACATACTCGACTTTGCTCTGCCCCGCCGGCTGTGTGCTCCGCATTCACAAGCAAGCCGGTGCGGTGGTGGCTGCTCTGGGTGTTCATCGCGGCCTCGCTGTCGTCTCGCGCCGTGGACGCGCAGAGCTTCGCAGCGATCGACTCGCTGATGTCGAGCGCGCTTGCGGCGCACGAGCTGCCGGGCGCTGTCATCGAGATCGGCCATGGGGGCCACGTCGTCTTCCAGAAGGCATATGGAGAGCGCTCGCTCGAGCCGACGCGCGAGCCCATGACGCTCGGCACCATCTTCGACATGGCTTCCCTGACGAAGCCCACGATGACAGCGCTCGCAGCGATGCAGCTTGTGGAAGCAGGGAAACTGCGGCTCGAGGACCCGGTTGCCCGCTACGTGCCTGCCTTCGCGGCGAACGGCAAGGGGGAGATCACGGTGCGTGATCTCCTGACCCACTACTCGGGGCTGCCCCCAGACCTTGATCTCACCGAGAGCTGGTCAGGCAAGGAGGAAGGCTATCGCCGAGCGAACAACGCCGTGCTCGCAGCGCCGCCAGGCACGATCTTCCGCTACAGCGATATCAACTTCATCGTGGTTGCCGAGATTGTGGAAACGATCGCAGCTGAGCCCTTGAACCAGTATGTGCAGCAACATATCCTCGCGCCGCTCCACATGGTGCACTCCGGCTTTCTGCCGCCGGCAAGTGAGTTGAACGAGATCGCACCAACACAGTACGACGAGCATGGCGCGATGCTGCGCGGCATCGTGCATGACCCTACGGCACGCCGGATGGGTGGCGTTGCAGGCCACGCAGGGTTCTTCAGCACCGCTGGCGATATGGCGCTGTATGCACAGGCATTGCTCAACCGTCGCGCCGGGCGGCCGAGCGACTTCCCGCTCGAACGTGCGACGCTGCTCAAGATGACCACCCCGGAAGAGCCGCCCACAGGGACGCAGGTGCGTGGCTTTGGATGGGATATCGACTCGACCTACTCGGGCAATCGGGGCGACCTGTTCGCGATTGGCTCCTTCGGCCACACCGGTTTTACTGGCACCTCGCTGTGGATGGATCCCTTAAGCGACACCTACGTGATCGTGCTTGCCAATGCGGTGCATCCGCACGGGGGCATCAATATCACGCCACTGCGCGGCAGGATCGCGAATGCTGCAGTTGCGGCACTTGCACTCTATGGCTCACCGAGCACACCGCCCTTCGCGCTCACCGGCTACAACGAGGCGCTGGGTGGCCGCCGCCTCGTCGCGGATCGGAATGCGCATGTGCTCGCAGGCATTGATGTGCTCGAGGCAGAGCACTTCGCACCCTTGCGCGAGCTCGCAAAGAAGCATGGCGGAACGCTGCGCGTTGGGCTGCTCACCAACCAGACAGGTCTCGACCGCGACGGACATCGCACGATCGATGTTCTGAAGAGCGCCGCAACCGAGGTTCCGGGGCTCCGGCTGACCACGATCTTCAGTCCGGAGCACGGGATCCATGGTGCTGTCGACACCACAAACGTAGGCGATGAGGTCGACGGCGCGAGTGGGCTGCCGGTTGTCAGTCTGTATGGCGCGACCGATGCTCAACGACGTCCATCCACGGCGCAGATGAGCACCCTCGATGCTGTTGTCCTCGACATCCAGGATGCAGGCGTGCGCTTCTACACGTACGAGACGCTGCTCGGCTACTTCCTAGAAGCCGGCGCGAAGAGCCACACAGACATCGTTGTGCTCGATCGCCCGAACCCGATTACAGGCGCGTTCGTGCAAGGCGCAATCAGCGATCCCGGCCAGGAGAGTTATACCAATTACACATCGCTCCCGGTGCGTCATGGCATGACGCTCGGCGAGCTGGCGCGCTTCGACGTGGGTGAGCGCAAGCTCGGCACAGCGCTGACAATCGTACCCATGCAAGGCTGGCAGCGTGGCGACTGGTTCGATGCCACCGGTCTTCTCTGGACGGATCCTTCGCCGAACCTGCGCACGCTTGCTGCGGCCACGCTTTATCCCGGCGTCGGGCTGCTCGAGTTTACAAACCTGTCTGTGGGCCGCGGAACCGATACTCCCTTCGAACAGATCGGCGCACCATGGATCGACCCGGTCGCGCTTGCTGCGCACATGAACGCGCGACGCATCGAAGGCATCCGCTTTGTGCCGGTGCGATTTACACCGGGAGGCACATATCCCTACAGCGGCCAGCTCTGTGGCGGCGTAGCGCTTGTAGTTACAGCGCGCGACCTGCTCGATGCGCCGGAACTTGGGCTCGAGCTTGCAGCGGCGCTGCACAGCATGGATCCTTCGCAGTTCCAGATGGACAAGATGGGGCGTTCGCTCCTGAACAAGGCGACGCTCGACGCTCTCGCGCAAGGCAAGGATCCACGCGAGATCGCGGAAGGCTGGCTTGCGCCGCTGCAGGAGTTCCGCGAACGCGAGAAGCCGTACCTGCTCTACTGAGCCTCGGGGGCGCGCGGGTCTCCGCGGCGGCCAGCAAGAATCTTGATAGTCTCCTAGGAACGACACTGCCACCCCAGCTTCAGGAGCCTTCATGCCTCGCTCTCCCCAGCGTTTTCTTCCCTCGCTGCTTCTCGCTGCCTCTGCCGCCCTGGCGCAACAACCTGCCGAGATGCCGCCGGTCCCGCAGGTCCCTGGCGTTGCGCCCGCGGCGCAGGCGGCTGCCGCGTTGATCGATCCGGAGAAGATCCGGGCGCACGTCAAGTTTCTGGCGAGCGATCTGCTCGAAGGCCGTGGCCCCGGCAAGCGAGGTGCGGAGCTCGCTGCCGAATACATCGCGACCGAGTTCGCGCTGAATGGACTCAAGCCTGCGGGGGACAATGGCACCTTTCTACAAAAGGTCGACCTCTACGCCGTGCACACCGATGAGGCAGCAACAAAGTTCACCTTTGTGCCGAAGAGCGGCGCGCCCATGCCGCTCACCTACAACACCGATTTTGTAACCAAGGATGAACAGGGTGAGCCGAGCGCAGACATTGATGCGCCAATCGTCTTTGTCGGCTACGGGATCGATGCGCCGGAGTATGGCTGGAACGACTACAAGGGAGTCGACGTCAAGGGCAAGGTCCTGCTCGTGATCGTGAACGAGCCGCCCTCGACCGATGAGAAATTCTTCAAGGGCAAGGCGATGACCTACTACGGCCGCTGGACCTACAAATACGAAGAAGCCGCGCGACTTGGCGCGGCAGGCGTCCTGATCATCCACCGCACAGATCTCGCGAGCTATCCCTGGGCCGTCGTGCAGAACTCGCAGGCGGTCGAGAAGAGCTACCTCAAGGGAGATCCGCTCGCGACACTCAAGGCGGCGAGCTGGATCCAGCTCCCGACCGCGCAAAAGCTGATGCAGGCTGCGGGGCTTGATCTTGACAAAGAGATCGAAGCCGCTGGCAAGCCGGGCTTCAAGGCCGTAGAGCTGCCCATCCGCCTGCAGGCCCACGTCGCGAGTGTGGTGCGCCCATACACGTCAGCCAACGTCGTCGGCAAAGTGGAAGGTGCTGATACCGCAGAGAAGGATGCCGTACTCTACAGCGCGCACTACGATCACCTCGGCATTGACCCGAATGCGAAAGGGGACGGCATCTACAACGGTGCTGCGGATAATGGCACAGGCTGCGGCATTCTGATTGAGCTGGGCCGAGCGTTTGCGCAGTCCAAGACACCGCCTCCGCACACTGTGTACTTCGCATCTGTCACCGCGGAAGAACAGGGGCTGCTCGGGTCGGCCTACCTGGGCATGCATCCGCCGGTCCCCGCGCACGATGTTGCCCTTGATCTCAACTACGACGAGCTCCTGCCGATCGGCATCCCCACCAGCACCGAGGTGAGCGGTTCGGAGCGGACGCAGTTCTATCCAGTGGTTGAGAAGACCGCAGAGGCGTTTCACCTGACGATCCAGCCCGACCAGTTCCCGATGGCCGGCTCCTACTATCGCTCCGATCACTTCTCGCTTGCACGTGTCGGGATCCCGGCCTTCTCGATCGGCGAAGGTACGCTCTTTCGGGGGCACGACGCACAGTGGGGCGTAGACCAGATGAAGGACTACACCACCAACCACTACCATCAGCCATCTGACGAGTACCATGCCGACATGGACTTTCGCGGAGATGCGCGCATGGCGCAGTTCGGTCTCATCCTGGGATGGCAGGCAAGCGCCGGGGCGAACACCGCGTGGAAGCCGGGAGATGAATTTGAGAAAGCACGGAAAAAGAGCATGGGGGAGTAACGCACTTCTGCTCGGGGCGCTCGTGGCGGGATTTGCGACGCAAGGGCTATCGGCGCAGGAGGCGAGTGACCCCTCGCTTCACACGCGCTCCGCCGCACGACCGGACAGCACGCCTGTTCCGGTCGTTGCGACGGGACACTCAGACCTTCCGCCTGAAGCCGAAGGCGAGTACCCCTGGGACAAACTGGGTGGCGAGATCGAGGTCTATTTCGAGGGCGGCAAGCTTCACGGCTACATGACGGATCATCTCGATCCCGATCAGCATGCATCGCCGGCGACACTTGATTTCGCCACGACGCACACAGACGGCCATGCGATCAGCTTCACAACGCGCACCGTGCACGACCTGTCCTTCAGCTTCTCGGGTCACCTGGAGCGTGGCATGGTGCAAAGCCCGCAGCAGCCTGGCTTCTACGTGCTGACCGGGACGCTGACCCAGCACGGCGGCCAGGCTGGCGAGGTGACGCGCACAGTCAGCCTGAAGCGGGAGCCTGGCACCCCCTGATCCGCGATCTCTACTTGCCGGCGGCGTTCTCCACGACATACTTGCGAAGAGCGGCGCTGAGCTCGGTAGCCTGCCGTACCCCCGTGTCCATCATCTCCAGCCACTGCTGGCTTGCCTCATCGGGCTTATGGATCTTCAGCAGGTAATTGGTCTGGACGATGATCTCGAGGGCATTGCTCAGGTCGTGCACAAGCCGCCGTATCTCGGCTGCATGCCCTCCGGGGATCGTCCCCAGTTCTCCATCCTTCATGTGTTTCAACTGCCTCCAGATGCTCTTCTGTACCCTGGGTTTGGATGCAGACGGATGCGCATTTGACAGACGGGGCACGCTTTGGGAGACTTGGAAGTACTGCAGGACCTGCGCGACGGTGCGGATCGGCAGCAGTGCCGAAGTGGCGGAATTGGCAGACGCGCATGGTTCAGGTCCATGTACTCGCAAGGGTGTGGAGGTTCGAGTCCTCTCTTCGGCACCAATCGTTTCAGCAGCACACGGGCGACCTGAGGTCGCTCTTTTTATTTGCGTGTAAGTGCCTGCTCGTACCCGCGGTACACCCCGGAGAATACAGCGTCCCAGCTTGCGCGTGCCGCGTAGTTGCGCGCACTCCTCTGCATCGCGGTATGCACCGTCTGGTTTCCCATGACGGAGAGCACACCTGCGGTGAACTCGCGATCGTTGCAGATGAGACCTCCCGCGTGCCCATCGCAAATTGAATCTCTGACCAGGTGAGCAGGCCCGCCATCGGGCGTCACGATCGCCGGAACACCAGAGGCCATCGCCTCAAGCACCACGTTGCCGAACGTATCCGTGTGTGACGGGAACAGGAAGCAGTCCATGTCTGCATAGGCTGCGGCCAGCGCTTCGCCTCGCAGCACACCGGTAAACACAGCTTCCGGCAGAGCCGCACGGAGGCTTGCCTCCTCCGCGCCCTGGCCCACGATCAGGAAACGGAAGTTGGTGAGGCCGGACCGGCGCAGGTCCTTCGCGATCGCCGCCAGCAGGGTGATGTTCTTCTCGACGGAGAGCCGCCCCACGTACCCGAGCGTCCATGTCGTGCCCTCGCGTAGTGGTGGCGCAGTTCGACGCGAGGGAGAAAACAGGTTGGCATCGATGCCACGCATCATCAGGAGGCAGCGGCGTCCTGTCGCTTTCTCGAGCAGGTGGCACAGTTCTGGATTGGGCGCGAAGAGTACACGGGCCGCGCGATAGAAGAGCGCTGCCGCACGAAAGGCGAGGCGCATGATGGCATGAGCTCCTCGGGACCGCTGCTTTGCCGGCAGGAGCTGCAACGCCCACTTCGCGCGCTGGGCTGCATACTCGTGCACATTCGTGTGCCAGGAAGCAGCCAGCGGGATTCCGAGATAGTGCGCCAGTGCAGCACCGAGCATCCCCAGCTCACTTGGCCCCGTGATGTGGATGACGTCGGGACGGAACGCGCGCAGTGCACGCAGGATCGCCGGCGTATGCCGTATAAAAAGTGGATCGTAGCGAAGATCCTTGTCGAGGGGAAAGGACGCTGAGCCTCGTGGCAGCTCGAGCACTTCCACGAAGCCCCGCTTTGTATGACTCGCTTCTGTGCCCCCGGCGCGGATGCAGAGAAAAGGCCGTCCGGTCTGCGCAGCCCACGCGGTGAACTGCCGCGCAGTGTGGGCAACTCCATTGACTTCGTGGAAGGAGTCCGGGAAGAACGCTACCCGCGGCACGAGCGATGGCGGCATGGGGCTAGTCTATGCGCTCCATCGCTCGGCTTTGCGGAGAGCTACTCTCCAAGGGCCAGCGTCAGTTCGTTGCGTTCCGACCAGGCATGCCGCAGACCGCGGTACACCGGCTGTGCTTCCAGTAAACGAACACAGTGCAAGAGGCCTGTGATGTAGCTCGGTGCCTCACCCGACGGCCATAGCTGCGCGATCGGCGTGTCTACGCCGTCGATTCCCGGGTGAAAAACCCGCTCATCCCAGCGACGCGATCCCTGTGGAAAGTCCGGGTAGTTCCGGATCACATCAAGGGTCGAACGGAGCACGCGATGCTTGATCGGCTCTGCATACTGCGGCATGAAGAGAACGTGGCTGCGTCCCTCGTAGCGGATCTCATGCACAAATTCAGTGAACGTGGTCGCGTTCGTCAGGTTGATGTTCGCGTTTGGCTCCATACCATGGCGGTCGCCGCCCGAGATCAGGAGCTTGCTGTAAGAGCGCGCCATCGCACGGACTTCACGATTCTCTTTCCAGGTGCGGAGTCCATTAAGCTCGAGCGCGTGCATGTAAGCACCGTTCTGCGCCATGAAGCGGTGCAGCAGCTCTGCATGCCTGGCTGCCCCCACCAGGTACAGGTCCCACATCGGATGGTTGAAGACGATCAGCACATTCGGCAGCGCATGGAGCTCTGCCAGCAGTGCGGTCAGGCGCCCGTCAGAGATCGGATTCGCCGTGACTTCCGCAAAACGCTGCATCCAGACCTGTCCGGATTCGCTGGGAAGGTTGTGAATGCCCAGGTGGAAGCTCTGGTCGCCACCATACGGAACACTCCACTCCACGGAGACCGGGATGTGTCGCGCCGAGGCGACCGTGCGCAGAAGCATCGGCGCATTGATGTTGTCGTGATCTGACAGCGAGACCAGCGACTGCAGGCCAAGCTTTTGGATCTGATTGCTCTCGAGATCAAAGGCCAGCTTGGGTGTCAGGGGTGGTGTCCAGTAGCCGGCCGCATAATCCACGCGGAAGCTGTGGTTGCGCCTGGCTCTCTGCTCCACACGGCCCACAAGCGCGCTGATCCATTGCGACTTCTTGCCGAGTGCTGCGAGAAAGTCCAGGGTCTCACGGGACTGGTTGGTATGGCTGTGAAGCGAGACACCTGTGATGTAGCTGTCCGTTGCTTCTTCGTCCGTCCACAAGTACGAGATCTGCCGAAGCTGCCCCATGGCTGCTCTCCCTGCAACCATGGTCCTGCTGCACTGTGAACAGGGCATGACGAACCCGCGAAAGTATCGGAAATGCTGGTACTTTTGTCATAACACGACATAGCCGCGCAAAGCCTGTCAGGAGTGCTGTTTAGCGTCGTGTATGCGCGATTTCCGGGGATTCCGAGCCTTGCTCATCCGTCACAAGAAACTGAGAGAGACTCGCTCTCAGTTGCTCCTCTGCCTCGTCCACTGTGTCCGCATAAGTAAACAGCGCCCGGTCTCGCGCGGATACGGCTCCGGCTTCGATGAGCGCATCGACGTTCAACACTTTCTTCCAGTACGCGCTGCCATAGAGGATCACGCTGATCTTCTTGTCGAGCTTGCCGGTCTGGGCGAGCGTCAGGATCTCGAACAGCTCATCCATGGTCCCGAAGCCGCCTGGGAACACCACGAGCGCCTTGGCCAGGTAGGCGAACCAGTACTTGCGCATGAAGAAGTAGTGGAATTCGAGTGACAGTTCGGGCGTGATGTAGGGGTTTGGCAGCTGCTCGAAGGGCAGCCGGATATTGAGCCCGACACTCTTGCCTCCAGCTTCGTAGGCGCCCCGGTTGGCTGCCTCCATAATGCCGGGGCCACCGCCGGAGCAGACCACGAAGCGGTGGCTGGCATCGGGATGGTCTGGGCGCAGGGTCGCGGTCCACTCCGTGTGACGAAAGGCCAGCTCGCGGGCGTCCTCGTAGTAGCGTGCCATGGCAACGGCTGCTTCGGCGCGGTGGCCACTCTCCACCGTTGGCTGCTCATCCGGCGGCGTCGTCTCGGCCGAGCCCTGGTTGGCGAGGAGCACCACCCCTTCGGCCTGCATCTTTTCAGCGTGCGCCCGGGAGTGAAAGCGTGCCGATCCGAAGAACACAACCGTGTCGCGGATCCGCTCCTTGCGGAAGCGCGCCAGCGGCTCTGAGTATTCGGAGAGGATCCGGATGATGCGGCCATCTGTGCTGTTCAGGAAGTCAAGATTTTCGTAGGAGAGCGACGAGCGAGGGAGTGGATCGGGTTCACGCATGCCCGCTCAGCATCGCCGGTGCGGGCGCAGGGCGTCAAGGTAACCACTTGCGACCGGCCTCCGGGAAAGCGCCTACGGATACAGCCGAACCTTGGTCCAACCCGCCTCGGCCCGCTGGAAGACGATGCGATCGTGCAGACGGTCCGGCCCATCCATCCAGAATTCAATCCGCTCCGGCACGATCATGTACCCGCACCAGTAGTCAGGGCGGGGCACCTCGTCGGGGTGATCCTTTGTAAATTGTTCCACCTGGTCCGCAAGCAGTTGCCGGTTCGGCAGGACCCGGCTCTGCTGCGACACAGCAGCGCCGACCTGGCTGCGGCGGCCACGCGAGTGGAAGTACTCATCAACCTCTGCCGCAGCGAGCGCGGTGACCTTGCCGGCGACACGAACCTGGCGGCGCAACGACTTCCAGTGCAGGCACAAGGCGGCCTGGGGGTTCTCGGCAAGTTGCTGGCCCTTCTGACTCTCCGCATTGGTGAAGAAGCAGAAGCCCCGCTCGTCAACCCGTTTCACGAGCACCATGCGAACACTGGGCACACTGCCCGAGCTTGCCGTTGCGAGGGCGGCAGCATTGGGATCGTTGGGTTCGCTTTCCTCTGCGCCCGCGAACCACTCGCGGTAGACCAGGTACGGGTCGCTGCACTGCTCCAAAAAGTCGAGCGATAACTCTGCCATAGACTCATGGTAGACCCGCCGCAAGGCGGGCCTTTCATGTCAGAAAAGCCGAAAGACGACCCCCGTGCTCAGGATGGACGGGGTCGCGCCATTGCGTCCGATGTAGACATGGCTGTAGCTGTAATCTGCGACTCTCCACTTGAAGTGGTCGGACACCCTGAGGTCGGCACCAAATGCGGCGCTCCAGGCGGCCCCGTAGGCTGTGTACAGCGCGTTCGGGTAGGACGTGTAGCCGGTGTGCGCGATGCCGCCCAGGCCCTCCGCATACCCCTGGAAGGCCCCGAACCGGTGCGTGATGCGAGGTCCGGCTTCGCCTGCAAAGGTATGCAGCGAACTGTGGGTATTCACGACGACGCCGCGAAAGTCTGCGCCAATCCAGGGGCTATGTTGCACGTTGGCCCCAAACGTTTCACCGATGCCCGTGGCGTAGTTGAGCTCATGGGGCCGCCCGCTCAACATGCCGTAAAAGTACAACGAGAAGGGCCGAGTCGCCTCGGGGCTGACCTGCGCATGAAGACAGGCGGGAGAGAAGAAGAGTGTGGCCGTACCAGTCAAGGCGAAGAGACGCAGGAGTGGTGCAAAGTGTCGGTGCATTATTTTTCCTTTTTGCAGAAAACCACCAGATGCTGACGGGTCGCCGGGCCCGCCGCTTACACGTGGCGAGGCAAGGCAGCCGGCAACAGAGCGCCGGCGCACAAGAGTACCCGCTGTTGGGATGCCGGATGGGAGAGCGCAGTCCGCTGAAAGCAGCTGGCTATTACCGGAGTGCGAGGTACCCCAGGGTACCTGAGGGCTCATTCTGAGCCACTTGGGGACCCTGGCAGCTACCAGTGCGAGCTAGAGGTGCATCGAGCGCCTGCCATCGATCACAGCCGAGAGCACATTGAGGATCCCCAGTCCCGAGACGAGTCCACGCACAAAACCGTTGCCGGCAAGCGCGGCCAGGGCCGGGTCGTAGGTGAAGAGGTTGTTCTGCGTCCAGAATGGCAGCCAGGGCAGAACCATCACCAGCAGCCCCAGGTACAGATTCACCAGGATCCGGATCGCTGCTTCCACCCGCGCCACCCAGACCATGCCGCGACTGGAGACTTCCTCCTGGGGCGCAGGCCGTGGACGGCCCGGTGGGGTACCAGGGGTTGGATCACGCGGGTTGGGAGTGAAGAGGTTGGGCTGCTGCGCCATGGAGGATCAGGGAAGCGCGGGAACGGCATGGGAATGCCGTTCCCCTGGGACTAGGCTGAGGGGGTTGCGTTGCGGCGCGGACGACGGTTCGCCTGCAGCACCTTCTTGCGAAGACGCAGCGACTTGGGCGTAACCTCGACCAGCTCATCTTCTGCGATGAACTCGATGGCCTGCTCGAGGTTCATGGCGCGATGCGGAACCAGCCGCAGCGCGTCATCCGCCGACGAGGCACGCATGTTGGTAAGCTTCTTTTCGCGAACCACGTTGACATCCAGATCGTTGTCGCGCGAGTGCTCGCCGACGATCATGCCCTCGTACACCTCGACGCCCGAGGGGACGAAGAGAACGCCACGGTCCTGCAGGCCATTGAGCGCGTAGGTGGTCGTCGGCCCGGTGCGATCCGCGATCAATGCGCCTGAAGGCCGCTGCGGAATCTCGCCCTGGTAGGGCATGTAGCCCTCGAAGATCGAGTTCATGATGATGGTGCCGCGGGTCTCCGTCAGCAATTCGGAGCGCAGGCCGATCAGGCCGCGGCTGGGCACCTTGAACTCCATGCGGGTACGGCCATAGCCATGGCTGTGCATTTTGACCATCTCGCCCTTGCGTGGTCCAAGGCGCTCGATCACGGTACCGACGAAGTTGTCGGGGATGTCGATCGTAAGGTGTTCGACCGGCTCCATCAGGTGGCCATCGACCCGCTTGGTGACGATCTCCGGGCGGCCGACCATCATCTCGAAGCCTTCGCGGCGCATCATCTCGATCAGGATCGAGAGCTGCAGCTCGCCACGGCCCAGCACCTTGAAGCTCTCGGCAGAACCCGTCTCTTCAACGCGAATGGAGACGTTCGTGAGCAGCTCCTTGTCGAGGCGGTCGCGGATGTTGCGCGAGGTGACGTACTGCCCTTCGCGGCCTGCCATCGGCGAGTTATTGACCGACATCTGCATGGCAATCGTCGGCTCATCGATGATGATCAGCGGCAGCGGCTCGGGGTTGTCGATGCTGGTCAGCGACTCACCGATCGTGATGCCCGGGATACCGGCGATGGCGATGATGTCGCCGACTTCGGTCTTCTCCGTGTCCACCCGCTTGAGGCCGTTGTAGGTAAACAGCTTGGTGATCCGGACCTTCTCGAGCGCCAGGTTGCGCTTGGAGACGGTGACTTCATCGCCGACTTTCAACGTTCCGTTAAAAACGCGTGCGATGGCGAGCCGACCCAGGTAATCCGAGTAGTCGAGATTCGTCACCAGGATCTGCAGGTTGCCATCTGGTGACCCAGGCGCCTTGGGCGCAGTCTGGATGATTGATTCGAACAGCGGTTGCAGGTTCTCGCCCAGCTTGGTCGCCGAGTCAGACGCCAGGCCCAGCTTGCCATTGGTATAGAGCACCGGGAAGTTGAGCTGGTCTTCGGCGGCATCGAGATCGATGAAGAGGTCATACACCTCGTTCAAGACCTCCTGCGGGCGCGCGTCAGGGCGATCAATCTTGTTGATCACAAGGATCGGCGGCAGCTTCGCTTCGAGCGCCTTGGAGAGCACGTAGCGCGTTTGCGGCAAGGGGCCTTCCGAGGCGTCGACCAGCAGGATCACGGCGTCGACCATCTTGAGCGCGCGTTCCACCTCCCCGCCGAAATCGGCGTGGCCCGGCGTGTCGACGATGTTGATCTTGGAGTCCTTGTAGAAGATCGCGGTGGACTTGGCGAGAATCGTGATGCCGCGCTCGCGCTCCAGATCATTGGAGTCCATGACGCGATCGGTCAACGCTTCGTTGTCGCGGAAGGTACCGGATTGGCGCAGCATGGCGTCCACCAGGGTGGTCTTGCCATGGTCAACGTGGGCGATGATGGCGACGTTACGAATATCGGAGTGAGACACGCGGAAACTTCCTGTTCTGTTGGTCCCCAGAAGCACTTCTTAGAGACATTCGGTAAAGATGGGTGCAGCGGGAGCGCAAAGGTACGGCCCATGAGGTGCCAAAGGCGGTCCCTTTCAGTCTATCAGGGCATTTACTCGTACTTCAGGCTGTCCACGGGGTTGAGCTGGGCGGCGCGGTTTGCGGGAAGCGTCCCGAAGATCACGCCCACGGCAGTGGAGGTGCCGAGCGCGACCACCACCGACCAGGGGCTGATCGGAATCGCGTACGAGGTGAAGAAGCGAATCGAGAGCGGCAGACCCAGGCCGAGGATCGTTCCGATCAGACCGCCGGTCAGCGAGATGAAGACTGCCTCGATCAGGAACTGCAGCTTGATCTCACGCGCAGTCGCTCCCATCGCCTTGCGGATACCGATCTCCCGGATACGGGAACGCACCGTCGCCAGCATGATGTTCATGATGCCAACGCCGCCCACGGCAAGCGTCACGGTGGAGACCAGCAGCAGCACGACGGTGAGCGCATCGCTGATCCAGCTCGCGGTGGTCAGCAGTTCGGTGAGCGTAGTTGTGACATAGACCGACTTGGGCTGGTGCCGGCTGTGCAGCACAGCGACGATCTGCTTGGCCGCGGTATCAACGTCGTTGCGATCACGGATCGTCATGTAGAACTGCTTCACGTTGTCGGTCCCGGTGAAGTAGCGGCCTACGGAGTACGGAATCAGGATGGTCTGGTCGGCGATCTCCGACTCGCCGAACGTATCCACACTCTCCTTGAAGACCCCGATGATGGTGAATGGAATCCCGGAGAGGGAGAACGTCTGGTTGATTGCCGCGTCGTCCGAGCCGAACATGGCCTGCGCGAAGATCTCGGTCACGACCGCAGCATGGGTGTGCGAGCTTTCGTCCTCATCATCGAAGAAGCGCCCGGTAAGCACCTTGAGATTGCGCACCAGCTTGTACTCGGGGCTCACACCGAGCACGAGCAATTGCTTCTCGGTGCCGCCGATGGAGATACGGTCATGCATCTCGAGCAGGGGGGAAGAATACTCCACGCCGGGCACCTGCTCGCGGATAGCCTTCTCGTCATCCCGGGTCATGTAGTCGCTTTGAAAGTTGTTGACGGAGCCAGCCGACCCGCCCTGGTACTCGACCGAGACCATGTTGGTGCCGATGCTCTCGAGCAGCCCGAGAATGTACTGCTTGCCAGTAAGCCCGATGGTGAAGACCAGGATCACGGACGCAGAGCCAATGACCATGCCGAGCGCCGTGAGGGCAAACCGCACCTTGCTGACGCGAAAACTATCGATGGCGAGCAGGACGATCTCGGACAAGAGCATCGTGCGCTTCGCGCTCGCGAGCGTCGCGTCGAACGAAGAACGGGATGGCGTCCGAGTCGGCGGCATTCTCCCTGTATGGTACGCGACAGCGGCATGCAAGCGGGGGCGGGACAGAGCCCATGCGTAGCGAATTGGGATCACTCCGCGCCAGACGGACAACACGGCCTGCACACGAAGCATCCCGACTACATAGCCCGGCTGTAACTCTTGCAAGATCGGGTACATACCGAGTTGTTCAACGGCGCCTTCCCCCTTTTTCCAGGCGCCTCTCTGGAGGCAGTACACATGAACACGCAACTCCCCGCGGGCAGACGCCCCTTTGCAGATTCTCGATCAAGATGGCGCGCCCCACTCGCGCTCGCAGCACTCTCACTCACCTCACTCCCCTACGCACACGCACAAGGTGTCTTTGGCTCGATCGTCGGCACCGTCACTGACAGCTCAGGCGCTGTGGTCCCAAATGCCACGGTGGTAGTTACAGACGTGAGCAAGGGCACCAGCCAAACTGTGCAGTCGAATGCAAGCGGCAACTACTCGGTCAGCCGGCTGATCCCGGACTCGTACACCATCAAGGCGACAGCCAAGGGTTTTGCTCCCGCAGAGGCAGATAACGTCGTCGTCTCTGCCAACACCTCGCCCGAAGTGAACCTCGCGTTCCAGGCCGAGGGTGCAAGCCAGAACATCACGGTCACGGCAGCGCCACCTCCACTGCAGACCGACCGCGCCGATGTATCCACGGTGCTCGACAATCGCCAGTTGCAAACCCTGCCAAATGAGAATCGTAACTTCTCCACCTTTGCCTTGCTTGTCCCTGGTGTGCAGCGCGGGTCCTTCAATATCTCCCCGACGGAAAACCCCCAGGGTACGCAGTCACTCGAGGTGAACGGCGCGAACTATGGTTCGCTCGGCTACTATCTCGACGGCACGGACAATCGCGAACCGATCGATGGCATTATCGTCGTCAACCCAACGCTCGACTCGGTCAGTGAGTCACAGGTCGACACGGAGAACTTTCCCGCCGAGTTCGGCGGAGCAATCGCGGGTTTCGTTTCTGCGCAGACCCGTTCCGGCCAGAATGCCCTGCATGGCGACCTCTTCCTGTTCCGTCGCAGCGCAGCCCAGCAGGCCCGCGATCCGTTCACGCAGTACCAGCCCGATGCGGTGACGGGCAAGTATGTGCCGGATGCGTTGTACAACCAGTTCGGCGGATCCATCGGCGGCCCGATTGTGAAGGACAAGGTGTTCTTCTTTGGCGACTACCAGGGAACGCGGCAGAAGATCGGCACCAGCCTGCAGCAGAGTGTGCCGACACTGACGGTTCGTGACACCTGTCTCAATGCAGCGTCGGCTACCTGCGACCTCTCGCAGTACGGCGGCGGTGTGATCGCGAACAACCTCGTCACGACGCAGGGCCGAACGCTGCTGAGTGCGTTGCCGGCGCCCAATGCTGGCACTGCAAGCGCCACCACCAACAACTACGACGCCTCCGGCACGGGCAACAACAATGGCGACCAGGCCGACATCCGGCTGGATGACCAGGTCACAAGCACGATCCACTCGTTCGCACGGTACGACTGGTCGCGCTTTACGCTGCTGGGTACGCCGGTCTTCGGTGCAGCCGGCGGCTCGGGCTTCGGCCTCGGCAACACCACGGGAACCGATACGGTGCAGAATCAAAGCGCCGCGACAGGCTTTGACTACGCGCTGAACTCGCACCTGCTTACAGATTTCCGCTTTGGCTTTCTTGACTACCACGTTGCCGAGAACAAGATCGACAATGGTACGAACCCTGCGGCCGCAGATGGACTGCCGAACCTGAATACAGGGTTGCTCGAGTCTTCAGGCTCGCCGACCTACAACGTCACCGACGGTACGGTCAGCAACTTTGGAGACCAGGGCTGCAACTGCCCACTCAAAGAAAGCGAGCAGGTCTTCCAGCTCGACAACAACTGGACGCGCACCTTCGGCAACCACTCGGTTCGCTTTGGCGGCGACATTCGCTATGCGATCAACCTTCGCGATGCGAGCGACTACAACCGCGCCGGGCAGCTGACCTTCAGCAACACAACGGGCGCCGGAAGCGGCATTGCCGCTGTGCTGGAAGGACAGATTGCACAGTTCCAGCGCTTCGATGTCTACAATCCCACCGCGGCAACGCACCAGAAGCGTGGCGCCTTCTACGCGCAGGACTCCTGGCGCGTGACCCCGAAGCTCACGCTCAA
The DNA here is from genome assembly GCA_965199135.1 of Acidobacteriaceae bacterium. Lineage (GTDB taxonomy): Bacteria > Acidobacteriota > Terriglobia > Terriglobales > Acidobacteriaceae > EB88. Next base: position 533,382 of record OZ240685.1, read on the forward strand.
CTATGGCGTTCGCTGGGACATCATCTTCCCTGAGACCGTAAACAGCCCCGGCAACGGCGGCTTTACCGACCTCTCGAATGGCACGATCCTCGTCGCTGGCAAGGGCGGCATCGGCACCAACGGGGGCGAACTGGTCGATCTGACTGATCTTGGCGGTCGTTTCGGCTTCGCGTACCAGGCGCATGAGGGCACCGTGATTCGCGGTGCCATCGGCCAGGTGTACGACGATGTGGGCTTCTTCGGCACCATCTTCGGCACCGCACTCGCGCAGAATGTTCCGGTGGTGAATGCAGAGAACGTCGGCAACACCAGCGCCACAACCGCGGCATATACCTATGCAACGCTGCCAACGCAGAGACCGCAGTTTCCGATCCCGGCGAATGGTGTCATTCCACTCCTCGGTGGCATTAACTACAACGTGCGGCCGCACAAGTTGATTCTGCCCAAGGTGGATCAGTTTAATGTCAGCCTGCAGCAGCAGGTTACCCATGACATGACGTTCACCATTGGCTACGTCGGCAATATCGGGGAGCGTGTGTACCCGGGCGAAACCGAGGGATACAACCTCAACCAGTATGTGCTGCCAGCACAGACCACCAATGCGAACCTGCAGGCGGTTGAGCTTAGCCAGCAGAACCAGCGCCGCCCCTACTACAATCGCTTCACTAACGTGTATGACGGCGCGGTGCAGGTGTGCTGCTCGCAAAATATCAACTCGGTGGCCCCGGCAGCGCGCGAGCGCTACAGCGCATTGCAGACGACCGTGCAACAGCGTTTCGCGCACGGCTTCCAGTTGCTGGCGGACTACACCTGGTCGCGCGCGCTCAATTACGGATCGACCTACTTCGCGATTGACCCTGCTGTTGAAAAGGGACCGAGCGATACCAACCGCAACCAGCTCTTTGTACTGAGCGGCCTGTATGAGCTGCCGTTCGGCAAGGGCAAGATGTTCGGCGACACCAGCAGTCGGTTGGTGAACTACGCGATTGGCGGATGGCAGCTCGCTGGCACCACAACCTGGGAAGGCGGCCTGCCCTTTACCCCGACCTACGGGGAGTGCGGCCTTGACGAAGATGTCGACAGCAACTACGGCAGCCCGGGGAGTTCGAGCGATTGCCGGCCTAACGTAACACCAGGCAGCAGCGCTTTCAAGATGAGTGCGGGAGGCTACAACCCGGCAACCCACTCTCGTCAGTACTTCACCCCGGTCGCGCCGCTGACGGGCGCCCCGGGCAGTACCTCTGGTCCTTTTGCACGGCCTGCCTTCGGAACGATCGGCAATATCGGTCGTAACTTCTTCCGCGGGCCCTCGGACTACTTCGCGGATGCCTCGCTGTTCAAGGACTTTGCGATCACCGAGCGGGTGCAGGGCCGGTTTGAGTTCCAGGCCTTCAACGTCTTCAACCACGTTCCGCTTGGCCTGCCCAGTGCGACCGACGCGCGGTGCGTTGATTGCACCACGGGCGACGCCGGCCTGATCACCAGCGTCGATTCGGCAGTTGCCGGCTCGGGCACACCCTACATGCGGCAGCTGCAGTTTGGCGCGCACATCCAGTTCTAACCAGCTACTCCGCTCCCCCCGACTTGAGGCTGCCTTCCCGGGCAGCCTCTTCTTTTGCTGCGTTGTAGACTGGGAGAACCACACCCGCGGAGGGATGTGTGAGTGGTTGAAACAGGCGGTCTTGAAAACCGCTTTACCCTAGCGGGTAACGGGGGTTCGAATCCCTCTCCCTCCGCCAACACAGCCTCTACGGTTTCCCGTCCAGACTCTCTCTCCCTCGTTCGAGGGACGCCTCCGCGTGTTTTCCCTGATGCTCGAGCGCTTCGGCAAGGCCCTGGTGCGCATCCGGGGAGTCCGGCCCGGCTGCGAGCGCAGTGCGAAACTGCGCTTCTGCCTCGGCGTACTTTCCGGCTGCAAGCAGCGATCGGCCGCTGCGCAGGGCAAACTGCGCGTGTTGCGTATTCACCGCGGTACGACTCAGATCAGCCGCGGTCTTTCGCTCCGCCACTGCGCCCGCATGGTCGCCCTGCGCGGCAAGAACAGCGGCGAGTGTGACGTGCGCGCCCGGTTGATCGGGCTCGAGGGCAATCGCTTTCCGCAGCGCATCCGCCGCCTTCGCCTGGTCGCCCTGCTCGTGGTAAACGGTGCCAAGCACAGCCCACGCATCGCCGTACCGGGGCCGCAGCGTGGTGGCGCGTTCCAGTTGCTGCGCGGCAGCGGTGAAGTTTCCCTGCTGCATGTAGATCACGCCCAGTGTGTAGGCCGGGTCAGGAAGGTTGGGGTCGAGCGACTCTGTTTTCAGGAACTCCGCGATGGCCGCCGCGAGATCATCCTTGAGCTTAGAGGTCAACGCCAGATCGTAGTGCAGGTGCGCATTCCCGGGTTCAAGCTTCAGGCCTGCCTCAAACTGCTCCTGGGCATGCACGAGGTCACTCGTCTGGAGGTACGCTACCCCGAAGTCCTCGCGTAACGTCGCGTTTCCCCGGCCCACCTTGAGGGCCTGCTCGTACTCCGCGATGGCGTTGCGGGCGTCGCCGCTCTGCACCAGGGCAAGGCCATAATTTGTCAGCGCGGCGCTGTCATTCGGGCGCACCGCCACGACCTCGGCAAACAGCGGAAGCGCGTCGGTTGCCCTCCCAAGATTCTGCAATGCGAGCGCGGTCGCATAGGTGACATCGATGTGCGCAGGCAGGCCAGCCGGGGCGAGGGTACGCGCGTGCTCGAGAACCGCCAGCGCCTCGGTATCTGCGCCGGTGACCGACAACGCGTGCCCAAGCTGCAGCGCGTACGTCGCATTCCCTGGATCAAGTCGGCAGGCTTCGCGCAGGGGTGCGAGCGACTCTTCCGGACGCTCCGCAAGCAGGAGCAGTGACCCGAGATGGTACTGCGCGATGGCGAGTGTGGGGTCGAGTGCGATGGCGCGTGTGAACTCGGCACTCGCCTGCTCCAGGTTGCCGGTCTGCGCCAGGAGACTTCCCGCTGCGTCGTGCAGCGGGGCGTCCTGGGGAGTGGCCGAGATGGCGCGGGTGAGTGTGGCGGCAGCAGCGTCCCGCTGGTTGAGCGCCACCAGCGCACGGGCATCGGCCATCGCATCGGCTGGCGCGAGCGCCGTGGCACCATCGCCGTCGGCAAAACGGTAGGCTGCAACGGCTTTGGCGTCATGATGCAACTGCTCTTCTGCACGACCAAGCGCAGCGGCACTGTCTTTACTCGCGGGGTCAAGGTCGCGGGCTCGCCCCAGCTCTGCGACGGCGGCGGCTGCGTCCCCCTCGGCGAGCAACACCTCGCCATAGGCGAGGTGTCCGACTGCCACCCCTGGCGCCAGCTGCACGAGACGACCAAAGATGCGATGTGCTTTCGGCATATCGCCGGCGGTGTATGCCGCAGAGCCTTCCCGGTACAGGTCGCCGGGAGAGGCGGCGGCGGTGATGCTTTTCTGCCCGAAGGCGGCAGCAGGGATTCCGGCAATGAGCATCCATGCTGCGCACCGTCGTCGGGTCATGCCTCTACTGTGCCGCGCGGGCAGGCGCCGGGGCAAATGGAACGAACGAGCGGCCAAAATAGAGACGGTATCCACCCGGGTGTGCGCTGTCTGCGATCACCTGGAGCGGAGTCGGCCTCCGAAGCTCCGCATCGCGGGTTGCCGCCACACGAAGCAGCACCGAGGAGCCAAGGTCCAGCACCAGGAACTCGCCAGTGACGATCCCGCAGCCATAGGCGCCGGGGGGCAGCACCTTGTCGCCGATGCGCACCGGTGCGTCCAGCAGGAGGTAGGCCTGGTACTTCTCCTGCACCGCGGTGCTGTAGCCGGCAGTGTCGACGATGCCCGCCACCATGACGCCAGCGGGCATCTTGACGCCTCCTGTGTTCCGCTGCTGTACGGAGGCCACCTGCCCGGCGAAAAACACGGTGGCCGGCATCAGAGCGGCTGCCGCGTCGTGCGAGAGGGGCCCCTGCGGAAGAGACTTCGCAGAGCTGACAGCAGGGGCTGCTGCCATTTGCGCGCCGAGAGCAGAGCTGGCGCCCGAAGCCAGGAGGCCCATGAAGACGAGGGGAGTGAGAGCAAGCCGGGAGCGGTTCAACGGGATCCTCCCCAGGAAGAACAGCTTATGTTTTCAGTCAGAGAGGTCGCGTGCTTTCGGTGCGCCCCGGGGTGGGAAAGGCCTGTCATGAGAGTATTCGCTCCTTCTGTGCCGTCCGCGATGAGTACACCACTCGCGGGTCATGTGCTGTTCACCGGGACCAGTGGGAGCAGTGACTCCTCGCGAAGGGGTACACATGCAAGCATAGCGGGCCTCGGCTGACCCGATGAGCAGCTCTCCCCGGCGGACGGCGACCAGCTTCTCACGAGCAGGCAGCAGCGAGCCAGTGGCCACTCAGGGACTTGAGCAGACGGCTGTCGGAGCCTCTCGGGGTCGAGAGTTAATTCGACATAACAACTTATTGGCCAGCGGTGTCGCCGGGAGCTTCAAACGTCTGGCCAAGCATAGATACCTCGCTTCTTTCGAGGAGGAAGCACGCAAGCCAGGCGGCGTTGGCCTGTTTCGTATCTTACGTTTAGCTCTACTTAGCAGGCCAGGACTCCGGAAGTAATCTGCCATGTCAGCATTTTGGACAAAGCACGCAATCTGTCTGGAATTCGATTGACACCTGCTTTGTACGGCAGCTACGTTTCCGACGACGCTTGCCCTTCCTTCCTGCTCCTGTGTACGCAGCGGTCCCCTGAGACGAGGGACTCGGGATGGTTTGATGGGCGCCGGGCGGCCCTTGGATCCGACTCAACCCCCCTGAGTGTCGAGCCATCCTGCCAGACTCGCTGCACGTTTCAGGAGGCTGTACGTATGTGTCTCACTCGAAAAATAGCGCTGCTCACCACAGCCGCGTCGCTTGCCTGTTGTGCCTTTACCGGGCACGCGCAGGCAGTGTACGGCTCTATCTATGGCGTAGTGGAGGACGCATCGGGTGCTGTGATCCCGAATGCGACCATTACGGTGACCGACTCGGCCAAAGGAATCTCTGTCACCGCGCAGACCAATGCCAGTGGCGAGTACTCGGTCGAGCACCTCATCCCTGACCCGTACAACGTCAAGGTCGATGCGAACGGCTTCAAGGCATTCGTGACTACGGACATCCAGGTGCTGGCGGATACCTCGTCCAAGATCGACGCCAACCTCACCATCGGCTCGGAAGCGCAGGTCGTGACCGTGCGATCCGACGCCATCCCACAGCTCAAGACCGACCGCGCGGATGTCGCGACCGAGTTCGGGGCCAAGGAGATTGTGGATCTCCCGATCCCGAATCGGAACTTCACCAGCCTGCAGCTGCTGCTCCCCGGGGCGCAGCAGCTCGGCTGGGCGCATGCAGCCGATGAAAACCCCCAGGGTTCGCTGCAGATCCAGGTCGACGGACAGGCGTTCGGCGGCGTGGCCTTCCAGCTGGATGGCACCGACAACCAGGACCCGATCCTGGGCATTATCGTGATCAACCCGAACGCGGATTCACTCTCCGAGTCGAAGATCACGACGCAAAACTTCGACGCCGAATTCGGCAAGGCCGTGTCGTCAGTGGTGACGGCGCAGACCAAGTCCGGCTCCAACAGCTTCCACGGCAGCGCCTTTGACTACCGTGAGAGTGCGGCCAACCTGGCGCGGGACCCGTTCACACAGCCTGCGGCAACGGGCGTTCCCTCGGCGCTCAAGAACCAGTTTGGCGGGTCTCTCGGCGGCCCGATCTTCAAGGACAAGGCGTTCTTCTTCCTGGACTACCAGGGGGTTCGCCAGAAGGTCGGCTACTCCAACACCCAGACTGTTCCAACGGCGCAGGTGATCTCGACCTGTCTCGGGCAGAGCGTCGGGGCCAGCGGCATCCCGGGCTGCGACTTTTCGGAGTACTCAGCGGCTTCGCTGGGCGCGGCGAACCAGCGCTTTATCTACCAGGCCAATGGCAATCCCTACCCGGGCAACGTCATTCCGGCAGCGTTAGTCTCGCCGCAGGCCAAGGCGCTGCTCACCCTGCTGCAGCCGTATGCTCCCAACAAGTTCACGGATGCGACCTATCCGGGGTTGCGGAACAACTATGCCGCCAGTGGCACGGGCCTGTTCAACAGCGATCAGTGGGATGTTCGCGTGGATGAGCAGGTACGGGAGAACCTCCATGCCTTTGCCCGCTTCAGCCGCTTCACAGACATCCTGAGCGGCGCGACGATGTTTGGCCCGGCGGGCGGCGCAGGCTTTGGCCTGGGCGGCTACGGCGGCAACTCGCAGGGCGCGAATGACAGCCTGGCAGCGGGCTTTGACCTGGCCCTCAGCCCGAAGCTCGTCACCGACTTACGTATCGGCTACTACCGCTACAACATCGGCGATACGAAGTATGACCAGAGCGTCGAGTTCGCGAACCAGCTCGGCATCCCAGGCATGAACACGGGCACCACCTTCACCAGTGGTGCGCCATCGTTCCAGCTGGCGGAGGTCGGCGCGACCGGCAACCAGACCAGCGTCAGCGATACCCAGTCGACCGGGCCGCAGTATGGCGCAGGGCTGAACGTCGATCGCTGCAACTGCCCCCTGACCGAGCGTGAGGACCAGTTCCAGATCGTAAATAACTGGACCAGGACGATCGGCAACCACGAGGTGAAGTTCGGCGCGGATCTCCGCTACGCACGCAACCTTCGCGTCCCGTCGGATAACGACCGCACCGGCATCCTGCAGTTCGGTACCGGCCCAACCTCGAACCCCTCGCTTGATAATCCCGGCGGTCTTGGCTTCGCGACGTTTGCCCTCGGCGATGTCACCAACTTCAACCGCTACGTGTCCACTTCGACCAACGCAAAAGAGTTCCAGAAACGGGACTTCTTCTACGTGCAGGACACCTGGCACCCCACTCCGCGGCTGACCGTGAATTATGGCCTGCGCTACGAGGTCTACTTCCCGGAGTCGATCAACAACGCCGGGCAGGGCGCCGTCATGAACCTCGAGACGGGCTACCTGCAGGTGGCCGGCCTCGGCAACCTGGGCAGCGATATGGGCTTCAAGAAGCCTGGCAACCCCTACAATCCACGGATCGGTGTGGCCTACCAGCCAAACGATCGGACCGTGATTCGCGCGGGCTACGGCCGGAGCTTTGACATCGGCGTCTTCGGCTCGATCTTCGGCCATGTCGCGACGCAGAACCTGCCGATCCTGGCGAACCAGCAGATCACCTCCACGGGCGGTCAGACCAGCGACGCCTTCAACCTTGCCAATGGCCCGGCCGCTGCGACCCCGGTTACGGTTCCGGCAGATGGCCTGCTCCCCAGCCCAGGGTATGCCGTCACCTCAAAGGCCCGTCCCACCACCCTGCGCCTGCCCACGATCGACGCCTGGAACCTGAGCATCCAGCAGTCGATCACGCCGACCCTCGCCTACACCATCGCGTACGTGGCCAACAAAGGCACGCACACGCTGAGCGCGGGCGACGGCAACAACACCAACCCGAACGAAGCTGCAATCAACCTGCCGGCGAACTACAGCATCACCGGCCAGCCTCTCCACTTTGACCCGTCGGTCGCTGCAACCACAATGTCGGCTGCACAGGGCAATGTTGCGGGCATCGCAGCAGACGGCGGCACCGACAATCAGACCTACCTGCAGCGCTACTACGCCGGCAGCCTGCCGGCCTGTGCCGATCCAGCCTATGCCACACCGGCCGGCGTCGCACGCGGACAATGCGGGTGGACCAACGGCATCGGCTACTACGGCGATGACCAGGACACTGAGTTCGACGCCCTCCAGGTCTCGATCGTGAAGGCGTTCACCCAGGGCTACAGCCTCAATGCGAACTATGCATGGCAGCGTGGCTTCAACTACAACTCGAGCTTCGCCACCTGGAACAAGTCAGTCGTCAAGGGCCGGGATGACAGTATCCGTGAACAGCAACTGATCGTCTATGGACTGTTTGAGCTACCCTTCGGCCACAACAAGGTCTTTCTCGGTCATAGCAACGCAGTGGTTAACGAGCTTGTCGGAGGCTGGCAGTTCTCGCCGGTGCTGACTTACTCGAGCGGACTTCCCTTCACCCTCTCGTACAGCGAGTGCGGATCGAGCATTCCGAGCGATGCGCCCTGCTATGTCAATGGCCCGCCACGTTCCCTGAAGACTGGAAGTCAGGGGTATGCAGGCGGCACCCTCACCTATTACAAGGCACAGACCCTGGGCCAGCAGTTCACGGCGCCGGGTCTCGATCAGATCGGCAACTCGGGCCGCAACAGTGTGTATGGTCCGCACTTCTTCAACGGCGACCTGTCGCTGCAGAAGAACTTCCCGATCAAGGAGAGCCTGGTCGCCCAGTTCCGCATTGACGCCTTCAACGGCTTCAACCACATCAACTTTGCGAACCCGAGCGGCAACATCGAAAGCGACGGTTCCATCACGAGCGGCGCTGGTGTCGGCGGCTCGTCCAACCCGCGGCAACTCCAACTCGCGGCGCGCTTCCAGTTCTAGGCGCCGCTTCCCTCCACCCCATCGGGGAGAGACTTCAACGAGTCTCTCCCCGTACACGTTCCCCCGTACTGACTTCCGAACCCGCTGGTGAGTGCTGTGACCCGCTTCCCACTTTCCCTTCTGTCCCTTGGTTTCTCGCTGGCCCTGCATGCGCAGGCGCTCGCGCCCCCAGACGGCGCGGCAGCGCAGCTGCTGTCGCTGCGCCACCAGATCGAAACCGGCCACACCGTGCAGGCGCTCGCCGCACTCGACGCCCTGGCCGCGACCACCGCGCCGGGCCCGACCCTCGCCACCATCGAGACGCTGCGAGGACAGGCCTTCTACAACGGCAACCAGCTGCAGGAGGCCGACAACGCCTATGCACAGGCGCTGACCGACGATCCGAAAGACGCCGAGGCAATCCAGATGCGAGGGCTGACCCTGTTTCGCCTGGGCCGCCCCGCAGATGCAGTTCCGTTCCTCGAGAAGTCTGCCGCGAAGACGCTCCAGACCAAGGCAGACCCGAACTACGTGCTCGCGCTCTGCTACATGGACACCCGCCGCTACGACGATGCGAGACGCGCCTTCGCCACGCAATATGGTTTCGCTCCCGAGTCGGCGCAGAGCTACCTGCTGGCGGCGCGCATGCTCCTCAGGCGCGAGTATCTGCCGATTGCGAAAGAGTTTGGCGAAAAGGCGCTGGCCCTCGATCCGCAGTTGCCCATGATCCACGCGCTGCTTGGGGAGATTGCGCTTGCCGGCAACCACCTGGACGAGGCAGCTGCGCAGTTTGAGGCCGAGAAGCAGCGCAACCCGCTTGAACCGAGCGTCTACGACCGGCTGGGCGATACGTGTGTGCGCGCAGGCGACTATGCGCGGGCCCAGCGGGCGCTGCAGGAGGCTGTGCTGCTCGAGCCCTATGCAACCGGTCCCTACATCCTGCTGGGCAAGGTGCTGTTGAAACAGGGCGATGCTGCGGGCGCGCTGCAGTACCTCGAGCATGCCAAGACGATGGACCCGTCGAACTACATGACGCGCAGCCTTCTTGGACAGGCGTATCGCGCGGAGGGTCGTCGCGAGGAGGCGGCGGCGGAGACCGAGGCAGCAGAGAAACTCCAGGCCGCGAGCGAGCCGAAGATCGGGAACGCCGGCCAGTCGCCGCAATGACCCTGCCGTTCCCGCTCCGCGTGGTTCTCTTTTGCGCAGCCCTGCTTTGCCTGCTTGCTTTGCTGCCGGCTGGGTTCGTGCGCGCGAACTCCGCGGTGCCGGAAGCCCCGAAGCTCCAGGATCCCGACCAGGGCTGCGTCACATGCCACGCTGCGATCGTCGCCAGCTACCGCAGGACGCCAATGGCCCAGGGCAGCGGGCCGGGGCTCGCGGGCTTTGTCCCGGGGAGCTTTCAACATGCGGAGAGCGGCATTCGCTACACGGTCGAGACGACGCCTGCGGGGGCAGCGCTCCGCTACACGCGCGGCGATACGCTCGAGGGCAGCATGCCGCTGCCCTACTACATCGGCTCGGGCCATCGCGGGCGAACGTACCTGTACCAGGTGGCGGGCTACTGGTATGAGCTGCCGATCAACTGGTACAGCAAGCGGGGCGTCTGGGATATGCTGCCGGGCTACGCTCACGCGGCGACGATGCCGACCGCGCAGGTGCCGGTAGATGGCAATTGCCTGCACTGCCACGCGACAGGCATCGGCGAGGCAGCGCCTGGGGCGCCCAACCACTTTCGTGGTGCACCATTTGCGCAGGGTGGTATCGGCTGCTCAGCCTGCCATGGCGACCCGGCGGCCCATCTCGCAAGCGCTGGCCGCGTCGCTTTAGTCGACCCGCGGAAGCTCTCGACGACACAACGAGACAGCATTTGCCTGCAATGCCACCTTGAGGGTGAGGCGCTGGCGTACCTGCCGGGAAAGAGCCTCGTCACTTTCGAGCCCGGGCAGGACCTGGCAGAAACCGCAGTTTATTTTGTGCGGGCAAACCGCGCCGGGGGTGGTGGGCGCGCGACCAGCCAGTATGAGGCCCTGCTACGCAGTGCCTGCCGCCGCGCGGTCGGCGACAGCCTCACCTGCACGACCTGCCACGCGCCGCACGCGAGCCCGGCCACGGCAGCGGAGCGCGTGGCGTGGTTCCGCGGGCGCTGCCTGAGCTGCCACACCGGGCCTGCGATAGCCACGCATCACGCCGAGCAACCGGACTGCGCGCACTGCCATATGCCGACGCGCCTGACGACCGACCTATCCCATGAGCAGGTGACCGATCATGACATCGAAGCACGGCCTCGTACAGGCGACCAGTCCGCCCGCGACGATGACACGCTCCTTGCGGTCGGCGGCGTCGCGGCAGGCCCACGAGAGCTAGGCATCGGGTATGCGCAGCTTGCGGAGCGTGGCGACCTGGTTGCGGCAAAGAAGGCGCGCGCGCTGCTGGAAGACGCAGAAGCACACGGGGCAAACGATGCGGTGCTGCACGCGCGGCTCGGGTTTCTGCTGCAGCGTGCCGGCGAGACTGAGCATGCGCGCAACGAGTATGTGGCGGCACTGAACGACGATCCCTGGGAGGCGAGTGCGCTTGCGAACCTCGCAGTGCTCGACGCGAGTGATGGCCAGTTCAACCAGGGGGTGCGGCTGCTTGACCGGCTCGTCACCGCGAATCCCGGGCAGACAGCTGCGGGGATGAACCTCGCGGTGCTCCTGTGTGCGGCTGGCGACGTTGATGCCGCCGGGGAGACCCTGCGTCGTGTCGCGCAGTTCAATCCCGATGACCCGACCCTGCGAGCGTTCCGCACAAGCGGCAACTATGCAGGGCACCACTGCGCATGGCCACACGAGGAGGAGCATGCGCGCTAGCCTGCTTCTCTTGTTGCTGTGCCTCTCCGCCTTCGTGGCGGAGGCGCAATCCAGTGCGGGCATGTCGATGGGCAGGCCGCTCGCGATTGGAAGCGTCACAGCGCCGGCACGGCCCGACACCCGGCCGGCGTACCAGAGCGCGAGTACGCGTGCGATGGCAGCGCGGCTCGCCCAGACCTACCGAGCGACCGACTGGAGGCTCGACCCCTCAAAGCCTGCCCTGCGTATGCAGTACTACCAGGGGCTGCTCAAGAACTCGCTTTCGCTGGCAGACGAGACCACGGTGCGCCTGCAGTTGGCGCGCGAACAGCTGGGCGCTGGCGAGAACGAAGCCGCGATCGCTACTCTCGAGCATCTGCGCGAGCTACTTTCAGGCAACGGTGCGACGGCTTCGGCAAAAGACATGCATGAGCTGCTTCTGTGGCTGGCGCTGAGTTACATGCGACTCGGCGAGCAGCAGAACTGCGGCACCATGCATGGGCAGAGCGCGTGCCTGTTTCCCCTGCTTCCGAGCGCGATTCACAGGCTTCCGCGGGGTGCTGCCGGTGCGGTGCGCTCGTTCACCGCGCTGCTCGAGCAGGATCCAAAGGACGCACTGTCGCGCTGGCTGCTGAATGTCGCGTACATGCAGCTGGGACGCTATCCGCAGGATGTTCCGGCACGGTGGCTGCTGCCGGAGACGCTGTTCAGGAGTGAGGAGGCGTTTCCGTTGTTTCCGGAAGAGGCTGCCGCTGCCGGGGTCGACATACAAGGGCATGCAGGCGGCGTGGTGGTTGAGGATTTCGATGGAGATGGATGGCTCGATATCCTTGTGACCTCGTCGGGACCGCTCGACCAGATGCACCTGTTCCACAACAACGGCGACGCGACCTTCACGGACGTGACGCGAGCTGCCGGGCTGCTCGGCGAGACCGGCGGCCTGAATGTGGTGGTGACGGACTACAACAATGATGGCCACCCGGATGTTCTGGTGCTACGCGGCGGATGGTGGGGCGTGCAAGGGCGCTACCCATTGTCGCTGCTGCGCAACAATGGCGACGGTACCTTTGACGACGTCACCGTGGCAGCCGGGCTGCTGTCCGCAAGCCCGACGCAGACGGCGGCATGGGCCGACTACGACAACGACGGCTGGCTGGACCTGATGGTCGGCCACGAGTCAAGGCCTGGCGAAGCAGAACCATCGCAGCTCTTCCACAACAATCACGATGGCACCTTTACCGAGGTCGGCGTGGCAAGCGGGCTTGCGTCGCTCGGCTTCGTCAAGGGGGTGGCGTGGGGCGACTATGACAACGACGGCTTCCCGGATCTTTACGTCTCCTGCCTCGGTGGCGCGAATCATCTCTTCCATAACGACGGAAAGGCTGCGGCGCATGGAGGCTGGCAGTTCACCGACGTGACCGCGAAGGCTGGCGTGGCCGGTACCGGGGTAAGCTTTGCAACCTGGTTTTTCGATTACAACAACGACGGGTGGCCGGACATCTTCGTTGCCGGATACGAAACTGGCTCTGCAGCGGATGTGGGCGCGTTTGAAGCAGGCCAGCCTTTTCATGCAGCGCAGCCGAAGCTCTTTCGTAACAACCACAATGGCACATTCACGGAAGTGGCGCATGCGACCGGTATCGACCGCGTGATCCTGCCGATGGGCGCAAACTTTGGCGACCTCGACAACGACGGCTGGCTCGATGTGTATCTCGGCACCGGCTCGTCAGAGTTCCAGGCCGTACTCCCGAATCGCATGTTTCGCAACGTCGGGGGGAAACATTTCGCCGACATCACGACTGCTGGTGGCTTCGGTCACCTGCAGAAGGGGCATGGCGTCGCATTTGCGGACCTCGAAAACCGCGGGGTACAGGATGTGTTTGAGGAGATGGGCGGCGCGCAGGTGGGTGACAGCTTCCCCGGCGCGCTCTACCGCAACCCCGGCACCAAGAATCACTCGTTCACGGTCGAACTCGAGGGCGTCACCACCAACCGTGCAGCATTCGGTACGCGACTGGACGCAGTGGTTCAGAGTGGCGAAGGCATGCGGCGGCATATCTGTCGCAGTGTTGGTTACGGATCCAGCTTTGGCGGGAATCCCCTGCGGGTGCTGATCGGGCTCGGTCCCGCTGAGGAGGCGGAGAGCCTTTCTGTCTTCTGGCCTCGCTCTCGTACCACGCAACACTTTCTCCATGTGCACGCAGGCACCATGTATCGGCTGCGCGAAGGCGGCACGCTTACGCGATGGATACCCGGCGCAGCCATGCTGCCAGCCCCCACACGCCGGAGTTCACGATGACAGAGCACAGCATTGTTCCCTTTCCATCGAGCCCCGTATACTCGGCGTCTCGAGGAGACGCTTCTTGAACACCACCCGGCGCAGCCTGCTTCGCTCGCTTTCGCGCACCGCACTCGTTTTCAGTCTCGAGGACGTGTTTTCGCTTGCGTGGCCCGCGAACGCGCAGCAACAGGTCGGGTCGCGGCCGACGTTCGACGCGCCCTCGCGGCCGGCGCCGAAAGGGCTACCCTCCCCCGTCACAGGAACGCCGCTTGGTTTTCAGTTTCTCGATGTTGCCAAAGAGTCGGGCCTGCATGCGAAGACGATCTATGGCGGCGAACACAGAAACCGATACCTGCTGGAGACGACGGGCTGTGGCGTTGCGTTCTATGACTACGATCACGACGACTGGCTTGATCTTTTCCTCGTCAACGGCACGAGGCTGGAAGGTTTTCCAAAAGGCGACGAGCCGATCAGCCGCCTGTTCAAGAACAATCGGGACGGCACCTTCACCGATATCACCGCGAACAGTGGCATGACGCGATCAGGCTGGGGCCAGGGCTGCTGTGTCGGCGACTACGATAACGACGGGCTCGATGATCTGTTTGTCAGCTATTACGGCCAGAACATTCTGTACCGCAACCATGGGGATGGCACCTTCACCGACGTCACGGCGAAAGCAGGACTCCTGCAGACGCGGCAGCGCTGGAACTCGGGCTGCGCCTTTATTGACTACGACCGCGATGGCCATCTCGATCTGTTTGTCGCGAACTATATCGACTTCGACCTGAAGACCGCGCCACTACCGGAGGCGGCGGGATGCTCGTACAAGGGTGTGCAGGTGGCATGCGGGCCGCCAGGGCTCGATGGCGGCAAGAATCTGCTGTATCGCAACAATGGCGATGGAACCTTCACCGACGTCTCGAAGAAGGCAGGCATCGAGGACACGATCGGGACCTACGGCTTATCGGTAAGCGTTGCCGACTTCGATAATGATGGGTGGCCCGACATCTATGTTGCGAATGATTCGACCGCTGCAACTTTCTACGTCAACCAGAAGGACGGCACCTTCAAGGACGAGGCTATTGAAGCTGGCGTCGCCTACTCGCCCGACGGAAAGCCGCAGGCTGGCATGGGCGTTTCGGTCGGCGACTTCAACCGCGATGGACTGCTCGATATTGTGAAGACCAACTTTGCCGGCGATACAGACTCGCTGTACCAGAACCTCGGCGATGGCACATTCGAAGATCACACATATGTATCGGGACTGGGACTGAACACGCGCTACCTGGGATGGGGCGTGGGCTTCTTTGACATGGACAATGATGGCTGGCTTGATATCTTCATCTCGAATGGCCATGTCTATCCCGAGGTCGATGGCTCGCATCTCGACGCACCCTATGCAGAGCACAAGTATCTTTACCGCAACCTGCGCAACGGGCAGTACGAGGAGGTCACAAATCTTGCAGGGCCCGGCATCACCGCTGCAGCGGCAGCCCGCGGCTGTGCCTTCGGGGACTACGACAATGACGGCGACATGGATGTGGTCGTGAACTGCGTGAACAGCATGCCGCAACTGCTGCGCTGCGATACCACCATCCATCGCAACTTCCTGAAGATCCGCCTCGTTGGCAAGAAGAGCAATCGCACCGGGATTGGTTCCCGGATCACGGTAACGGCACTTACCGGGTCTGAACCCGAGGGTGGAAAGCCGATGCGGCAGATCGAAGAAGTGCGCAGCGGCGGCAGCTACTACTCGCAAAACGACTTCCGGATTCACTTTGGACTGAACACTGCAGCCAAGGCAGACCTTGTTGAAATTGCCTGGCCGAGCGGTACCCGCGACTCCATCAAAGACCTGCAGGCAAATCACCTCTATGTCATCGAGGAAGGCGGCAGGATGGTGCGCGCTGTCCCGATGGGTACGGGAGCGAAGTGACACGGCTGCTTGTTACTCTCGCTCTGCTGCTCGTGAGCGCGTCTGCTCTGCGAGCACAGGGCGTCTATCCCGCAACCACAGAGCATGCGGCGCCTGCATGGTTTGTGGATGTCGCGCCGCGGGCGGGTCTTGCCGTGATCAACGTCAACGGAGATCCGGCGGTCAAGCGGTACATCGTCGAGTCCACGGGTTCCGGTGTCGCGGTCCTCGATTATGACCACGATGGCTGGCCCGACATTTTCCTCGTCAATGGCACGGTGCTTCCGCAGGGAACCGCAGCCGCGAAGACCGGGAAACCGACAAGCCACCTCTTCCACAACAACCATGATGGAACCTTTACCGATGTCACGGCGAAAGCGGGCCTCACCGCCACTGGGTGGGGCCAGGGCGCGTGCGTCGGCGACTACGACAACGATGGCTGGGACGATCTATATGTAACGGCGTATGGCACAAATCGGCTGTACCACAACAACGGCGATGGCACCTTTACCGAGGTCGCTGCAGAGGCGGGCGTCAGCGGCACCGGCAAGGAGTGGGGCACCGGTTGCGCGTTCGTGGATTACGATCGCGATGGGAAGCTTGATCTGCTGGTGGCAAATTACGTTCACTTCGATCTCGCGAAGACGCCCGTGCCGGGCCAGGGCCAGGGTTGCATGTGGAAGGGGACGCCCGTGATGTGCGGGCCGCGCGGTCTGCCCAGCGCGCCGAACACCCTGTTTCACAACGAAGGCCATGGCCACTTCAAGGATGTAAGCGCGGCGAGTGGCATCGAGAAGACCTCCGGGCACTACTGTTTTTCGATCACGACGCTCGACTACGACGAAGACGGCTGGCCCGACATGTATGTCGCCTGTGACTCGACGCCGGCGATCCTCTACCACAACAATCACGATGGAACCTTCACCGACACGGCTGCAGATGTGGGCGTTGCCTTCAATGAAGATGGGCGCGAGCAGGCAGGCATGGGCTCCACGGCTGCCGACTACGATGGCAATGGCCATATCGACCTCTTCAAAACCAACTTCTCTGATGACACGGCGACCCTTTACAGCAACCATGGCGATGGCGCCTTCACGGATGAGACATTCGCAGCCGGGCTGGGCATTCACTCGGAGGCACTGGGCTGGGGCGCGATGTTTGCCGATGTCGATAACGATGGTTGGCCTGACCTGCTCGTGGCAAACGGGCATGTCTACCCCGAGGTCGATGCTGCAAAGCTTGGCGCCACGTTCAAGGAACCGCGCTTTCTTTACTGGAACCGTGGAGGTGGCAGGTTCCGGGATGTATCAGATCGCAGTGGACCGGGACTGCTTGAGCCACGTTCGGGCCGGGGTCTTGCGATCGCAGACCTGTGGAATGATGGACGGCTCTCGGTCATCGTAAACAACCTGAGCGATCGGCCGATGCTGCTGGTGAATGAAGCGAAGACCAGCAATGACTGGGTGGAACTTCACCTCAGGGGCGTGCAGTCAAACCGCGACGCGATCGGCGCGCGCGTGGTGCTGCATGGCGCCAAGCGGGAGTGGGTCGATGAAGTGCGCAGCGGCTCCAGCTATAACTCAAGCAGCGATCTGCGTCTTCATTTCGGCCTGGGCTCTGCGGCGACGCTGACGGGGCTGAAGGTGCGCTGGCCGAATGGTGAGACCGAGGAGTTCGCCGCCCCGGCTCTCGACAGCATCAGCGACATCGTCGAAGGCAGGGGCAGGCCGGTGGTTCCACGTTAGAGACTACTGACCCACCGGTTTCTTCGGCGTTTTCGCGCGCTGCGTGCGCAGGTAAGCCACGAGGTTGGCGATCTGATCCCCGTTAAGCGCGTCACCAAAAGCGGGCATGACGTTGCCGCCATTCCGGACCTGTTTCTCGATGTCTTCCGGCTTCAGCCGTCTTCCGACATCGAGCAGGCTTGGCCCGACTTCCCCGCCCTGAGCATCCGCTCCGTGGCAGTGCGCACAGCCTGCGGTTGCGAAGACCTGCCTCCCGGCGCTTACCTGCTCCTTTGAGGGGCCGCTCGCGAAGAGGTGAAGGGGAAATATGAGAAGCAGAAGGACGAGAGAACAGGAGCGCATCACTGCATCGTAGCGCTGAATGTGGTGGGTTGTGCTGCGGGGTCCGCGACGGTGGAACCCGGATGATCGAGATCATGAACATGCCAGGGCACGCTCTCGGTGGCTACGTCGTGGTGCTTTCGCAGGTACTCGAGCGCGTACACACTGGCAGAGGGGTCGTCCTTCTGATCCGCAAAGTACGCGGCCTGCACCGTGGCCTTCTCTTTTTCGCCGGTGCGGCGGTAAAGGATGGCGAGGTTGTAGTGCGCGGCGAGATCATCCGGGTCAATCGACTGCACAGACTCGTATTCGACACGGGCCAAATCGTACCGGTGCTGCTGGTAATACGAGAACCCCAGTTCGCGATGAGCATCACGCGAGCGGGGAAACTGCGCAGCAACTTTCTTCAGATCGGCGATCGCGCCATCAACGTCACCGAAGTTCCGTTCCACCAGGGCCAGGTAGTAGAGCGCACGCGCATTGGGCACAGAGCCTGCCGGGGCGAGCGTGAGTGCCTTCTTCAGGCTGGGCAGCGCTTCGCTGTACTTCTCCCACTGGATCTCCGCGATGGCGATGTTGGTGTAGGCGTCCGGGTAGTCTGGGCGCAGCGCAGCGACGTGGCGGAAGGCCTCCGCGCTGGCAGCATACTGCTGCGCATCCAGCAACCCGATGCCGTAGTTGTTCCAGCGCATCCACTCCTTGTTCTCGGCAGGACCCGGGGCGACAGGCGCATTGGCGCCGGCAACCAGGGTGCGGGAGGCACTCACCATGTCGACGATGGGCTGCATATAGTGCTTGCTGCCAGAGACGTCCATGCCGAAGTCCATGAAGTGCTGGTTGAAACGGCGGTACTTGACAGTAGTGGTGACGATGACGCCGCCGTCCATGGTCCGCGGAAGCGTGAAGCCGTAGCGAACCACCTGGGACCTGCCCGACTGGATGGTGTTGTTGTAGGCGACAACGCGATTGTTCCAGACCTCGTGGTGGCCGTTCAGCTCGCCTGACTTGTTGATCAGTCGATTGGTGAAGCTGTGCGCTGCCGGGTCGAGCAGTTGATCCGGCTGGATTGCACCACTTTCCTGGAGCACCTTGCCCTGTGCATCCTTGACCGTGAAGTCGACCCAGCTCTCGTACATATCGCGCTGCTCCGGGACGTGGCTATGCGCGATGCCCTTGTTCTGGATGACCACGGAGATGACCACATGCTGGCCCGGGGTCAGCGTGAAGGGGGAGGTACCAAGAGGGGCGATCAATCCGGCGGACTGGAGATCCGGTCCAGCATTGCTGCCTGCTGCCTCGTTGCCCTTCATCGCGACGAGGGGCTGGGTCGGCATCGGATCCGCCTGCAGGCCAAAAATATCGATGTTGAAGACGGCGTTCTGCAGGAAGGCGACCACCGCTGCCGCCTGGTCCGGGTACTTGTAGTACGCAGGCACCACGGTATTCGCGCCCAGCCACCGGTGAGAGGCAAGTGTGCCATGCTTCGCGCCGTAGTCGACGCCCTTGAGCGTGTCGCGCTGCATGTGGCAGGTCTGGCAGCTGGAGACGCTGTCCTTCACGTAGAACGGGAGCGGCGACTGCTTGGCGAAGGACGAGTTCTGCCACTCATCAAACAGCGAGATTGCCCGCTGCCACTTGTAGCCATTCAGCGTCTGCGGCAGGGCTGCCTTGTGGCAGGAGGAGCAGAACTCCGAGGTACGGTAGAAGGGCTTCATCACCGCGGCGCTGTGCCGGTCAAGATGCGCGAGGATCTCTGCGTCGGAAACCTGCCGGTGGATGGGGGCTCCGTTCTCATCGACCAACACGGCCGGCTCCGCCATCACATAGCTGCCGGTGCCGCGCGTATCTACCTTCTGGATCGAATGGCAGACCATACAGGTCACCCCATCCTGATCGTAGGGACGCTTCTTTGGCTGCCCTTCCGTCAAGGCGCCTGCAAGCGTCGCGACTGGGTCGTGGCAGCCCTCGCAGTGCCGGGTGAAGCCGATACCTTTCTGTGCGGTAAGCAGGTTGACGTTGCGCAGGTACCAGGGCGCCCGGTTGCTGTTGCTGTGTGCCGACTCGCGCCACTCCCGATGGCTCTCCTGGTGACAGTGCCCGCAGTAGGAGGCGGTGGGTACGCTCGCCGGGTCGATGAACTCACCTGTGTCGGTGGTCGCGTTCGATGGATAGAAGGGGTGGTCCTTCCCGTACAGGTAGTTATAGGTTGCCGACACACGGGCCGAGTAGTCACTGCGGGCCTGGGCCGCGACCTCGCTTTCTGAGGCGGCCCGGACAACATGAAGCGGCTTTCTGAACGTGACCGACAGCAACCCCGCGACGCATAGAAGCGCCAACGCCAGCCACGAGAGCCGCGATGCGGATGAGGTCCGCCTGGTTGGTTGGAAATCGGGTTCTATCACTACGCGGCGATGGTAGTGCATGCGGGTGAGAGCTGTCAGCACCTCACCCTCGAAATACTTTGCTCCCGGTCTCACGGAGGGAAGGCGGTACCTTTCCGGGATCGATTCGCCCCCTGGCCCTCGCAATCGTGGCTTTGCGAAGCAGCGTTGTGTCAGACTGATCGCGCAAGGCAGTGAACACAGCTTCGAAAGCTGTCATGGCTGCATTTGCACCTACATGGCTGGAGAGCCAAGTCCATGAAGAAGCAATCGGAGCTTCTGCCCAAGAAGCAGAAGCAGCAAACGGCGCCTCCCGTCGATGGAACGCCCGTTGGCAAACGAAAGGCAGCTGGGGAAGCCCCACTGCATCGCGTGATCTACGAGGAACTGCTCGGGGAGATCCGGCGGCAGGTCTTTCGGCCGGGCGACCGGCTGCCGAGCGAGGCCATGCTGTGCGATCGCTTCCAGGCCTCCCGCATCACAGTGGGCCGTGCTCTCCAGTCGTTGCAGCGGGATCACCTCGTGACGCGCCGGGCCGGCTCCGGAACCTATGTCGAGGCGCCACGGCAGGAGACGTCGCGGCAGTTCGGCCTGCTCATTCCCGAGTTTGGCAGCACCGAGATCTTTGAACCTATTTGCCGGGGTATGGTCCTCTCGGCGCAGGGCCGCTCCCACTCGCTGAGCTGGGGTTCCCTCGGCCTCGGCAATGACGCGAGTCCCGAAGCCGCCGAGTCTCTCTGCCAGCAGTACATTGCGCAAGGGGTCGACGGAGTATTCTTCGCGCCGATGGAGCATCTTGCCGATAATGCCCTGGCCAACCAGCGAATCGCCGCTGCGTTGCTAAAGGCGCAGATGCCAACAGTTCTGCTGGACCGCACCATCACGGCGTTCCCGGAGCATGACCGGTTCGACTGTGTAGGCATCGACCACTATGCAGCGGGATTTGTTCTGACGCGTCACCTGCTCGCGCAGGGCGCGAAGCGGATCGTCTTCGTGGCCCGACCCTATGCTGCGTCATCGGTCGACGCGCGCTTCGCCGGATATGCGCAGGCGCTGACAGAGCTCGCGGACGGCTTCCACGCCTCACCGCGCGCAGAGCGTCGACGCCTTCCTGGTGGGAGCGACACAGACCTTCGCACGTTGGTCGATGAGCTCGCACCGGATGCGCTCCTCTGCGCCAACGACATCACCGCCGCGACGATTATGCAGACGCTGCAGGGGATGGGGATCCGGGTGCCTGAGGACGTTCGCATGGCGGGTGTCGATGATGTGCGTTACGCCCAGTTCCTGCCGGTGCCGCTCACCACGCTGCGGCAGAATTGCGGCGAGATCGGAGCAGCCGCCATGTCTACCATGCTCGAGCGGATAGAGCGGCCGGACCGGCCAGCGCGCGCAATCTCTGTTGAATTCGAACTGGTGGTCCGCGCGTCCTGCGGGGCGGCGCTCGAACGGGCATGATAGGCTTCCCGTTTCAGCACGGCTTCCCGTCATGGATCGTTTGCGATCCAGTCTAAAAGGACGGTCTCGCTTCTTTCCTTTTCTCGCCGGCGGAGAAAGCGGTATTCTCCTGTTCACCGCGGCAGCACACGCGGATAGCACCGCAAGATCCCGCTCTGCTTTTCCCGACTGCGCACCAAGGCCCACCACTCTCTTTAAAAAAGGGTATCCATGCCACGGAACCGCGTCGCTTCGTCCTTCTTGCCCGCTGTTGGTACGTTCACTCTGCTCGTCGCTGCCCCGGCTGCATTTGCCCAGGGCTCCCATTCGGCTGAGCCGCTGATCACGTCGAGGCCAGACCCGCTCCAGGTGGTGCGTCCGGCCGGCAATGTTCGGCAAGCTGCGCTGCTCCCGGGCAACGATCGAGGACTCGCAGCGAACTCGCTGCCAATGCAACACATGCTGCTGCAGCTGAAGCGCTCCCCTGCGAGAGAAGCTGCGCTTGAGAGCTACCTGGCGGAGTTGAATGATACCGGCTCGCCCGATTACCACAAGTGGCTAACCGCTGCCGCGCTCGGCGAGCAGTACGGTCCGGCCGAGACCGATATCGCAGCGATCCGGGAGTGGCTCGAAACGCAGGGCTTCACGGGGAACGATGTCTCCGCGGATGGCATGACCATCGACTTCTCAGGGACAGCGAGGCAAGTCAATGCTGCATTCGCGACCTCGATCCACCGGCTCAGCGTGAATGGCGTGGACCATATCGCGAATGTCACCGACCCTGCGATTCCTGCAGCCCTGGCAGAGGTGGTCGCGGGTGTGGTTTCCCTGAATGACTTCCGCCCGCGCCAGCTGCACAAGGATATACAAGCAGCTCACTTCAGCCCGCGCACCGGTTCGCAGTCGAGCGAGGGAACAGCGCCCACTGCAGCAGGCACACTCCACCCCGATTACACCTTTACCTCGAACGGTTCTACGTACCAGGCCGTGGTTCCTGGCGATCTCGCCGTGATCTATAACCTCACGCCGCTGTTTGCCGCAGGGTACTCGGGCGCGGGCCAGACGATCGCGGTCATTGAGGACACCAACGTCTACTCGACTGCAGACTGGACCACGTTCCGCAAGGAGTTTGGGCTTTCCACCTATACAAGCGGTTCCTTCACTCAGGAGCATCCAGGCAACTGCACCAACCCTGGCGTGAACAGTGCCGACGGCGAAGCGATTCTTGACGCGGAGTGGGCGTCCGCAGCTGCGCCCTCGGCTGCGATTGTGCTGGCCTCGTGCGCAGATACCAACACGACCTTTGGCGGCCTCATCGCATTCGAGAACCTGATCAACAGCACGGCCCCGCCGAAGATCGTCTCCATCTCCTACGGGGAGTCTGAGGCTGAAAACGGCGCCACGGCGAACCTGGCCTACAACAAGGCCTACCAGTCGGCCGCCGCGGAGGGCATTTCGGTCTTCGTTGCGGCTGGCGATGAAGGGGCGGCCAGCTCGGACGCAGACCTGGCCTCGGCGACGCACGGAATCGCAGTCTCCGGATTCGCGAGCACTCCCTACAACGTC
This sequence comes from Acidobacteriaceae bacterium, assembly GCA_965199135.1. GTDB lineage: Bacteria > Acidobacteriota > Terriglobia > Terriglobales > Acidobacteriaceae > EB88. The sequence continues at coordinate 556,316 of OZ240685.1, forward strand.
GCGGTCGGCGGAACCGACTTCGGCGACACGTATGCCGGGACAAACAGCACCTATTGGAACAGCACGAACACCAGCACCTACTCCAGCGCCAAGAGTTACATCCCCGAGATCCCCTGGAATGACTCCTGCGCTTCCGAATTGATTGCAACGAAGTCCGGGTACTCGACGACTTATGGCAAAACCGGCTTCTGTAACTCTGCGACAGGCAAGGAATACTATCTTTCGACCGCCGCTGGTTCGGGCGGACCCAGTGGGTGCGCTACCGGGGCAGCGTCCAGTGCCGGTGTCGTTTCTGGCACGTGCAAGGGCTACACCAAGCCAGCGTTCCAGACCGGGCTCGTCGGCAATCCCTCGGACGGCGTGCGCGACATCCCGGATGTCAGCCTTTTCGCAGCGAATGGTGTCTGGGGTCACTACTATGTCTACTGCTACACCGACACACGCAATGGTGGCACCTCCTGCAGTGGGGCGCCCAGCACGTGGTCCGGCGCAGGCGGCACCTCCTTTGCCTCGCCGATCATGGCGGCTTTCCAGGCGCTCGTGAACCAAAAGACCGCTTCCGCGTGGGGGAATCCACTCAACACCTACTACAACCTGGCAAAAGCCGAGTACGGCAGCGCTGGCAACAGCAGCTGCAATGCAACGAATGGCAAGGCGGCAGGTTCTACCTGCACCTTCTACGACGTGCGACAAGGGGACATGGATGTGAACTGCACCGGCATGCATAACTGCTATCTGCCGAGTGGAACGAACGGCGTACTGTCCACCTCAAACACCAGCTATTCCCCGGCTTACAGCACCCAGACCGGGTGGGATTTTGCAACCGGCATCGGCACAGTCAATGCCGCTAACCTCGTGAAGAACTGGACCACTGTCAGCCACTGAGGCAGAGCAAACACACGAGCGGGAGGGCTCTCGCCTCCCGCTTTGCCGACTCGGCTACATTCGTGTTTTCTGCCGGATTCTTGCTCCTTTCCACGCACTTTGCCACGCCTAATCCAGAAAGCAGGGTCCTTCCAGGTCACTAGCAACAGGGTTCCGATCCCAACAGCCCTGTGCGGCAGGGTGGTTGTCCCGGCTATCAACGATCGAATCCGGACCGTCTTGTGCCAACGCGAGGAAACGGTCAGCGGAGTGACGATCTAAAACAACTGCCGTCCGGTATCCAGGCTTATCAGGCATTTCAGTCCTGTTCCTGGTCACTGCCGGGGTCGAGACAATGAACGCGGCCGTGGAGCAGCACCGGCTATATTCAGGATCCGGCGCAGCGCCTGGATGCGCGTTCCTGGGTCGACCAGGGTCGCCCCGATCTCGCCGAGCTGCGGGAGGAGAAGACGCTGCGTGGCGATGGCCCCGAAGCGATGGAGCGGCACCGGGAGATCGATGGGCTGCGGGAGCAGCGGGCGGAGCTGCCTGCGCCGCACCTGAGCGCGGACAAGGTGATCGAACTTTGGGAACGGGGAGCAGAGCAGCAGATTGCTCAGGTGCAAGAGCGCGAAGCCCGAGAGTTGAGCCGTCTGGACAAGCTCATCGCTGCCGCCAGGGAGTTCGCTCACGAGGTCAAAGACCGTACCGTCGCCTTTGCGAAAGACATCAAGGAACGAGCCGGTTCCCTGTTCGGCAATGCGCCCCAGCAGGAGCAGGCCAAGGCCGCCCCGGAGAAAGACCAGGCGCAGGAGCAGGCACGACCGCCTACGCCAGAGATGCAGGCAAGGCTGGATGAACTGTTGGGCGGGTTTCATCGCAGGATGGAAGCGCAGCAGTCCGTCGCGGCGAAGCTGGCAGACTTCGGCAACCGCATGGATACCAGGCTTCAGCAGGAACAGGCGCAGGCGCTTGCCCGTCAGCAGCAGGAGCAGGCATTGAAGCAGCAGCAGGAACAGACCAAGACCAAAGAGCCGGAGATTGAGCGCGAGCACTCTCGTGGGTTTGGCATAGGAAGGTAAAGCACCATGAGGGACGATGAGCTGTTAGCGATCTACGGAGCCACTCGCCAGCTGGCCGAGGGCATGACGGCGCGGGACGCGGAGCTGAAGCAGAGCACGGCGGCGCTTGAGGCCACTATCGCTCAGGTGCGGCAGTTGCCGGCCATGCTGGGCCAGCAGACCAGCAAGTACATCGCCGCCGGCATCCGGGAGGTGGTGCAGGAGGACTTCAAGCAGCCCATCGAGAAAGCGGTCGAGGGGCCAATCCGGTCGATCGAGGTGGCGGCCTACCATGCGCGGGAGGCGGTCGGGCACCTCAAGGAGGAGGCCCGCTTCCAGAGCTGGACTGTGTTCGCCCTCATCCTGGCCCTGGGTTTTGCTCTTGGAGCCTTCGGGACGTACTTCTTCTTTACGAGGCAGGTGTCGGCGTTGAACAGCCGTTTCGACCACCTGGAGCAGCTGCTGGTTACGCCTCTGCCTGCTCCAGCGGACATCCACGCTCCGACGCCACAGGCCGGGAAGAAGCATGGGCAGCACTAAAGGCAGGCTATAGGATTTGCCGCGCAAGCGCTTGGAACGCGGATACAGCCCGCGTCCCACAACCCCACAGCCTCGGCGCCGGGGAATATAGATTATTCGTTAGGCTCACGGAGCATGAAAAGCACGTCGCAAACAAGTGTTGCAGTGCTCAAATCTCAATCTTATGGATAAAACGTAATGTGAAGACACACAAGGCAAGGGCAAAGACAAGATGCAGGCAAATGTTCAGCATTGAAGGTAAAGTGAAGCTGCCCGGCAAGAGCAGAAGCTCGGAAGCTACAGGTTTCGAAAAGGCAATCATCGCCGGCATGAAGTAGACAAGTGAGGTGCTGAAGGAAGCACACGATCTGATCCTCGGATTCTGACTAAAGATGAGCCAGCGTTTCGCATGAAAAATAGAAACGATACATATGCCGAGCGAAAAGCCAGCGAAATAACGTGCCCCGATGTGTAGCGAGGCAAGCAGGGGGATCAGGCCCTGATGCGCACCAAGTGGGGTTACAAAGGGTGGGATGATCTGTGCGATAGCGATCAGATGATCCAGCACAGGAGCACGCACGAGCGCGAGCCAACCAATGGCGACGAGCACGATCAAAGCGGGAATGCAGAAGATGCCTGCTGTTGCTAGGAGCCATGGAGCAAGGAACACACTCAAACGGCTTTTCGGACGCGTGAGCAGAAAGCGTGCTCGCGCGGTATCCGCCGGGAGATTAGTGACACCGATGCTAAGACTGCCTCCGAGGATAAGGGCAGCTAAAGCTTCCATTACAAACAGTGAGCCAAGCAGAAGATGAGTGTCGGCTGGGGTTGCCCTGCGGTGAGATGCGGTATGCCAGAGCACGCCAAAATCCCAGAAGCTCCCTGCAGAAGTGCTGAGTATGCTAACAAGTGCGCATGCGAGGCAGACGACGGCTGCTGCTAGAAACGGTTTGTAAGCGGAAAGCAGAAATGGAGAAATTCGCATGGAAAGCCTCGGTAGGAAGTTTCGTGATGCGCTAAGCGTGTTCGTATTAAGCCGCTATAGGAAGCGATCAATCATAGTTCACGACGCTGGGCTGCTTGCTGCGCAAAAACGAGCAACAGAAAAGAGAGCGTGGTCGGGAAGATAAGATCCAAATACGGGGATGGATGGCCAAGCTGTGTGGAGAGGAACAAAGTGCGAGTCGCACGAGCCAGAGGTGGCGAAAGAATCGCGGCAACTTGTACACCGACCACTGCAATGATAAGGATGAAAGAGCGCAAAGCCGCTGTGCCAAAAAAGCTAGGCGGCAGCGCGAAGGCCGCAACGATAAAGCTGAATACCACCGCACTTCCCGTAATGAGAGCGAGACCGAGGCGCAAAGCCGAGGTCTGAAGGGAAAGCATCAGGTGATGGCTTTCCTCGACCGTCATATACATCGTGCCGGGAAGCCCATTGAGGTGGACGGCAGCGGGTAGATGCTGACTGTTCGGAGCCACATCGCGGGCAGCGTCGAAAAGATGCTTCCAAACGGGCCCGTGAACAACAAGCAGAGTTAGGAAAGAGCCCAAAGCTCCGGTTGCGATGCCGAAGAGTAAAGCTACATAGATGCCGCCCACTCGACCCCAAAACAAAAAGCGTAGCGATACAGGGCGCGTGCGCAGAAAGGCTGGTCCGCTCGTGACGAAACCAAAGATTGACACGATTGCCGCGATAAACGAAAAAATCCCCAGGTAAGTGCTTGCGCTCCCATAGGCGGTGAGATAGCTGTACCAGACGCGCTCGGGAAGACTTTGCTGCAGGCCATAACGATCGACATTCCCAGGCAACAGACTGCTAGCCAGGACTACAAAGGATGCGTAGGCCATGACTCCATAGACCCAAAGCAGCAGATTGCGCTGTGCGGTTAGATAAGCGCGTTCCGGCAAAGTAAATCGGTGAAGCAGACGACTAGAAGATGTGGTGCGCCCTGGCGTGAATGGACGTGTTTCTTTATCGCCCTGTAGCTCCTGCATGCGGATGGCCCGCCGCAGCTGCACGCGGCGGATGAAAATGAATAGGTACATGGGACTGAAGAGCGCGATTGCGGTGAACAAATGTGGCGAAAGGCTCATGCCTCAACCTCCTTACCGTCTCGTGTACGGCAGAGCTCGAGAAAGATGTCATTCAAGGAGAGTGGGGCGCTGTCGAGGATGGTGGCACCATTCCGCGCCAGATCGGCAGCAAATACTTCGGGATCTTGTTGAAGGATGTATTCGGTGCCACGTCCGGACGGACGGGTGGAGATAATGGATGGACTGCTCTGTGGCAAGGAAGTGCCGGAGACTGTGAGGCGACGGAAGCGAGCGCGAATATCGTCAAGTCGGCCTTCCAGCAGAAGATGGCCACGATCCATAATGCCGATCCAGTCCGCGATCCGTTCGATTTCATGCAGTTGATGACTGGAAAGGAAGACCGTACGACCTTCACTCGTACATTCTTCCACAAGGATACTGAGCAAAGTGTCAAGGACTACGGGATCAAGGCCGATCGTGGGTTCGTCAAGGATGAGGAGCGGAGAGCGCTGAGCAATAGCGCAGATCAGGGCGGCCTTGGTCTTGTTTCCCAGAGAGAGTTTTAACCCCGGCGTATCAAGTGGAAGCTCCAGCCGCTCAATAAGGGTGCGAGCCAGCGCGTCGGACCAGGTATTAGGATAGTAGGCGCGATTGGTCTCAAACAGTCGACGTGGGGTTCCCACAGACAGTCCCTTATCTTCAGGCACATAGCCGACCTGTTGGAGCACTGTCACTCGATCGGGGTCTTCAAACGGCTGCAGGCCGAAGACCTCAAGCGACCCGGAGGTGGGGCGGGCGAGTCCGAGAGCCATGCGGATGGTAGTAGTTTTGCCCGCACTATTACGGCCTAATAGCCCGTAAATAGAACCGCTTGGCACATTAAGAGACAAGTCATCGACGGCACAAACTTTGCGGGTGCCGTGTCCGTAGGTCTTTGTTAGGGATCGAGTCTGAATAGCAAAGCTGGTCATGAATCCGTCTCCGCAGTAGCGCTTGATTTTGGCTTTCGGCTTCTATCAGTTGAAGAATGCAGGGCATCAAAAGCTTCGTTCAGTAATCTCGCAACATCCTCGCGAACAACACGGAGCTGCGCTGCCTCGACAGCAAGCTGGTTCGCAAGAGGACGTAAGCGGCGCAGTTTCTCAGACTTGAGAAGACCTTGGCCTGCTGCGGCTGCTTCCCCCACGAAAGTGCCGCCTCCGGGAACCGTTCGAATTACGCCGTCCCGTTCCAGGTTCTGAAAAGCGCGCGCTACGGTATTCGGGTTGATGCGAAGTTCGGCAGCAGTGCGGCGCGTGGATGGGAGCTGATCGCCCGGCTGGAGAAGTCCTGAAGAAATGCTGTGTTTAATTTGCTGCTCCAGCTGCAAATAGACGGGTACACCGGAGCTTGCCGAGATGTGCAACGACAACATAACCGTATTAGTACATCAGTACGGTTATGTTGTAAATGATTGCATGTTTGTTCTCATGGCAACCAAGTTCTCTTGGCCGGATCTATGGGCTGTACTCTCTGAAACGTCCGTAGAAAGAATGTAACAGGGCGCGGCAACGCGTTAGAAACAGGTGTGGAGCGAAGGGTTGTGGACGAATATATCGTTGAATGTTCTATCATCAGTCCGTGATGTTCTTCTCCATTAGCTAAATCGGGTAGAGAAAAGCAGGCCGCGACGGCAGGTCGGGGTCCTCTTGTCTTTTAAGCGGCGTCGTTCAGCGCTGCTCACTCACCGGTTTAGAAAAATTTGGAGAAGTTATGTCTTGGTCTGAACGTTATGTTCAGGATCACAAGCTGCGAACGGACTGCGCCATCCACCGCGCGTATACGGAACTAGCCTCAGATCCTCCTGCATTTATCAAATTTCAAGAGATTTTAACCTGCGCCCGCGAGCGATCGTCACGCTTGTTCGAGGCACCTGTCTGCGAAGGACGGCACCTTGGCGTGGACGCGCTCGTCAACCTATCTAGATTTCGAAGCGCTCACATTCGTTCATTGAATGACTGGGCGGGCACATCAGAATCTTGGCGACCTGCTGTTGCATGTTTGGCTCATCACCTTATCTGTGACTACAAAGTACCGGTCTTCCTAGCCTCCTCCTGGTACGGAGCTGACGCAGCTGCAGACAGTAAACGTGCCTGGTTCATCGAACACTCGCGCGGAGCTAGTTTTAGATCGCTCGACCTGCCGATAGCGATGACCCGAAAGATGGAACATATCTTCTTGGCATCGCAGGATCATCTATCAATCGAATACGCCATGCGCAGAGCGGAATTGCTCGCTTTGGGAGCCTCTATCGAATTCGTGAAAGAGGTTATGTCTACTCAGTTGGCCACAGACCTGCGGCACAGCGAGTTCTGGCGGTCCGTCTGGATGTTCCTAATCTCAAATGCTGGCGAGGTAGACCCTCTTCAGATTGGACCCATGATCGACTACATTCAGTCGGTTAGACGCGACCGAGTACAGGATGGAATAACGGATTTCGGTTCGTCTCGGCCAGAGTTCTCCATGAAGGGTCGGACAGCCCAATCGATGCTGCGGCTTATGCGGGAATGGCACCGTAGTCTTGGCACTGGAAACGCATCTCTCTCTTGGGTACGGTCGCCACTTAAACCGCTGCTCTTTGAAGAGCCCAGTCGCGATGGTTTAGAAGAGCCAAGACGCTGGCAAGTAATGGAACTTCTCAATAGTGCTCAGCTTCGGAATGAAGGGGCGGCGCTCCATCATTGTGTGGCGAGCTATGCCGACCGTTGCTATCGCGGAACCTCAAGCATTTGGTCACTCCACTTCTGGCAGGATGAAAAGATCAGTCACGTGCTAACGGTAGAAGTCGATCCCAGGAGGCGTGCTGTCGTTCAAGCTCGCGGTCGGGCGAATCGCGCAGCGTCCGGAAAACCACTTCGAATTTTGCAGGATTGGGCTCTTCAGGAGAGGCTACGGATGGCTATTTGATAGCCATATGGCAAGTAGTCACACTAGTTGCCGCAAACCCTCTTGAAATGGAGAGGTATCTGGCACGATACGACCGTGAGAAAAGCCATCACGAGGGATGACGTGGCGGTATACTCATCAATTCGTCGCAGCGTATAGGTGTATACACGTATGGTTATTATCGCGGTCATAGCTGAAAAGGGCGGAGCGGGCAAGACCACGTCGTCTCTCGATCTAGCCGTTACAGCGGTGCAGAAGGGCCACAAGGCTGCAGTTCTTGACGTGGACCCGCAGGCTACCGCGTCCAAGTGGACCGACAGGCGCACCGAGGAACTTCCGTGGGTCGTGCCTACACACGCCGTCAGGTTGGGCGCAGCCATCGAGCAGGCCAAGGCTCAAGGGGTTGATTTCATCGTGATCGATACTCCCCCGCACTCGTCCACCGATGCAGCCGAGGCAGCACGTCGCGCCGATGTGGTGGTTAGCCCAGTGGAGCCTCATCTGTTCGGCCTTGAGACCGTTTCCAAGCTAGCCGACCTATTGCGCGTTGCCGGTGATCCTCCATCGTTCTTTGTAGTCAACAAGGCACCGACCCAAGGCACCGAGGGCGCAAACGCCGTTGAGTACATCAAGCAGCAGGGATTTAAAGTCTGTCCGACCGTGATCCACTTGCGGGCCGCTCACCGTCATGCGAGCAACATCGGAAAGACCGCAGTCGAATACGAAGCCGACAGCAAAGCCGCGCAAGAAACACTACAGCTATACGTGTATACACTCAAACTTGTAAGCACCCAGAGGAAAATAGATGCCAAAGCCGAATCCGCTCTCGCAGGGGCTTGAACAGCAACAGGCTCCGTCCCGTGTCACTTCGGAGCCTATGAAGCTCATAAAGTCGTCTGGCCGTCCGTCACGTAATGGCCGTGTCTTAGTCGGCGGACATTTCGCGCCCGAGGTCCAAACCGCCCTGAAGATCGTAGCCGCCCAGGAGCGGACGACAGTGCAGGCGTTACTGGCCGAGGGGATCAACACGATTTTCGCTAGTCGTGGAAAGCCGGAAATCGCAGAGTTCACCGCAGGGAACTAAGCTACTCCTATACGTGTATACGCGTAAGCCGGGAAATCAGTACCGATGAGCCGAAACAGTCCAGACGACGAGCTACAGCCCCTAACGGCGTTCCTGCCGGGGCTTGACCTTGGAGCCGGGCTCAGAGCCCCGGACAAGAAGGCCGGGGCAGGGAAGCGTCCCAGGGCGACCATTGCACTCATCGAGCGGCGGGTGATCGAGGCGGCAGCGGCAGACCACGCCGATCAATCCATCCTCACTCCGCTATGGCGCTGACGTGTATTCATGGATGGCGGAGCGGTTGCCCGTATTGAGCAGCACAAAGCGGCTTTCGTGCCATGGGTCTCTTTTCTCAGCAGTTCGGCGTGGGGTAGGACGAGATCCGCATATTCTGCCGCGCGTTCAAGGTAGCGCTCAGCCAGGTTCAGGCGGTCTACCGTCAGGCGCGGGTGAAGCGGGGCACTGGTGGCTTAACCCTCTGGCACAGTCCCCCACCGGTCAAGCGCAAGCTCTTTCCGACCTTTATGGGCAAGCCGCAGAAGTAAGTCCGGACGTTCGGCGGTGTTGGATGTGGGAAAGCCTGTGACTTGTGCCATTCATCCACGATCACGTTGTCACGCTATCCACGATCACTTCGGCAGCAAGCGGTATCCTGTTGCCGACGCGAAGCGCCTGCTGGCGCCGCGCCGAAAGGAGTTCTTCCCCCTTGAACCGCAACAAATTCCTCTGCCTGCCCCTCCTCGCGGCATCGAGTCTTCTCGTCTCTTCTGCATCGGCTGAAGTCACACTTCCGCACATGTTGAGTGACCATGCGGTCCTTCAGCGTGAGCAGCCGATCCATATCTGGGGCATGGCAGCGCCAGGGGAAGGCATCAGCGTCTCCTTCCATGGCGAAAGCGAAAAGACGACCGCCACTCCGCTTGGCCGCTGGAGCGTGTACCTGCGGCCGCAACATGCCGGTGGGCCCTTTGAACTGACAGTCCAGGGATCGAACACCATCACGCTGCATGACGTCCTGATCGGCGACGTCTGGTTTGCCTCGGGACAATCCAATATGGAGCTTCCGCTCAAGGGCTTTCCAGGCTCTGCGGTGCTCAAGAATGGTCCCGAGGAGATCGCGGCAGCCACACACCCCGAGATCCACCTTCTTCACTTCAAGAACGCCTCCTCGCCCTACGAGCAACGCGACCAGACAGAAAGCTGGACGCTCTGCACCCCCGAGACCGCGACCGACTTCTCTGCGGTCGCCTACTTCTTTGGCCGTGACTTGCAGGAGAAAGAGCACGTACCCATCGGTCTGATCGACTCGACCTGGGGCGGCACGCCAATCTCATCCTGGATCAGCCTCGATGGGCTGAGTTCCGATGCTTCCCTGATGCCGGAGTTCACTGCCCGTGTCCCGATGGTGGAGTCCCAGGCCGACGTACCGGCGATGCTTGCCGAGGAAAAGCGCGAAGATGCGGCTGCGACCGAGGCAGGAAAGCCGGTGCCAACCCACCCCTGGCACCCGGACCCAACCTCGTACGAGCCGGCTGGCCTGTTCAACGCCATGGTCGCCCCGGCCACTGATTACACCATCAAGGGAGTGATCTGGTACCAGGGCGAGACCGACAGTTCGGCCCAGCGGGCCCCGTTGTATGAGCAGGCTTTTACGACCATGATCACCGACTGGCGCTCGCACTGGGGCGAAGGAAACTTCCCATTCCTGTTTGTTCAGATTTCTAGCTTTACCTCGACGCCTTTCGAGACCTGGGGCATCATCCGCGAAGCGCAACGCCGCACGCTCAAGTTGACGGATACAGGGATGGCTGTCTCGCTCGATGTGGGCGAAGCCGACAACGTGCATCCGCCGGACAAGCAGACCGTCGGCATGCGGCTTTCGCTGGCAGCGCGCGCGCTCGCCTACGGAGAAAAGCTGGAGTACAGCGGTCCTATCTTCCGCGAAGCTACGCGTGAAAACGACCACATTCGCGTGTACTTCACGCATGCAAATGGGCTTGCTGCACATGGCGGCCGACTCGCCGGGTTCGAAATCGCCGGGGGTGATCACCACTTTGAGAAGGCCACCGCGGAAGTAGACGGGGAGACCGTTGTGGTGCGCGGAGCCGGTGTGGCGCATCCACAGTATGTACGCTATGCGTGGGCCAACGCTCCTCTGGACGCGAACCTGTTCAATGGAACGCAGCTTCCCGCCTCGACATTTACGTCCGAACGACACATCCCCAGTCCTTGTCCGGCGGCTTGCATGCAGTAGCCGGACACCAGGAGACACGCAATGTCCAAGCCCATCGCAGGCTTGCACCACGTCACCACGATCGCCTCAGACCCACAGCGAAACCTCGACTACTACACGGGGGTGCTTGGTTTAAGGCTCGTCAAAAAGACCATCAACTTCGACGATCCCGGCACCTACCACCTGTATTTCGGCGATGATGTCGGTTCGCCGGGGACCATCTTGACCTTTTTCCCGTGGCCGCATGCAACGCGCGGCACCATCGGCGCAGGCGAGACCCTGGCTACCGCGTTCACGGTGGCAGAGGCGTCGCTCCCATTCTGGCGCGAGCGGTTCCACTCCCTATCTCTCCCGTTTGAAGAAGCATCGCGTTTCGGCAGGACTGTGCTTGTCTTCGCAGACCCGGATGGAATGCGCCTGGAGTTGGTTGGCGCGGCAACCGGGGACGCAGCTCACGCGCCGAGAACGAGCACTCTTCCCGCCGATCGAGCCATCCACGGCTTCTTCGGCGTCACGCTGCTTGTTCGCGAAGAGGCGCCGACCGCACAGGTTCTCGAAAAGATGGGGTATACACGGCAGGAAGCTGAGGGAGCGCTCGTTCGCTACTCCTCGAAGTCAGGACAGCTCGGCAGTGTTGTCGATCTCTTGATCGACCCAGCGGCGAGCCGCGGGCGCTTGGGCGCTGGCACCGTGCACCACATCGCGTTCCGTGCAGCCGATGACGCCTCGCAGCGGGACTGGCGCGCGCGGCTTGCCGAGCATCCCCTCGAGGTCACCTCGGTTCTCGACCGCACCTACTTCCACTCCATCTATTTCCGCGAGCCGGGCGGGGTGCTCTTTGAGTTGGCGACAGACCCGCCGGGCTTCACCCTGGACGAGCCAATTGAATCTCTTGGCGCCAGTCTGAAGCTGCCTCCGTGGCTCGAACCGCGGCGTTCCTCGCTCGAGCGGGCGCTGCCTCCGCTGGAACTCCAGGCCGTGCATGGCCGCTGACCGGTCACCCCTTCCGGAAGGGACGTTGACTGCAGGCGTCCCACTTGGAAAAGCGGCGAGCGTGCTCCTGCTCCTGCACGGGCGCGGCGCAACGGCCGCCGACATTCTCTCGCTGGGACACGCGCTTGCAACGGGCAGCACGGCGCTGATCGCGCCCCAGGCACCAGGGAATACGTGGTACCCGCTTTCCTTCATGGCGCCGATGGAACAGAACGAACCGTCGCTCTCTGCGTCCCTCGCGCGGATCGATGCAACGGTTCTGGCGCTCGAGAGCTATGGGCATGCGCGAGATACGATCGCGCTGTGTGGGTTTTCGCAGGGAGCCTGTCTCTCCTGCGAATACGTTGCGCGCTATCCGGCTCGCTACCTTGCGCTCCTCGCGTTCACCGGCGGGCTGATTGGCCCTGCAGGGGCGAGTCTGTACCATCCGGGCAATCTCGAGGGAACGCCCGTTCTTCTCAGCAGCGGCGACCCGGACGCGCATGTTCCCTGGGGGAGGGTTGCGGAGACGGCTGAACAGTTGCAGTCCATGGGCGCGGTGGTGGAACACAGGAAGTATCCTGGCCGCACGCACATCGTGCTTCCGGAAGAGATTGCGATCGCCAGAGCTTTCTTTGCAGGAGCAGCCGAGAGGTAGCCTGGTTCGTCGGACTCGCAAGCAAGCTGTTTCCCGTTTGCACTACGATGTCTGCTATGTCGAACTTCGCTTTCCTCTCCCTGCTCCGCCGCGCACCCAGGTGGTTTGTTGCCGTGTGCTCATTGTTCTTTGTCTTCGGCTTTTCGCGTTCTCTTGAAGCGCAAGCATCAACTCCCCCGCTTCGCGTGGCGATCGTTGGCCTGGTCCATGGCCATGTTCAAGGCTGGTTTGACCAGCTCTCGCAACACCCGGATGTGCAGCTGGTCGGCGTTGCAGAGCCGGATGCAGCGTTACGGAGCCGGTATGCGACCAAGTACCACTTACCCGCGCAACTCTTCTTCTCCTCCGAAACCGATATGCTTGCTCACACCTCCCCGCAGGCTGTGCTGGTCTATACTTCGATCGCCGGGCATCGTGCAGCCATTGAACAGGCAGCCCGTCACCACATAGCATCCATGGTTGAAAAGCCCTTGAGCACCACCCTCACGGACGCACTTGCTATCCAGCAGTTATCCCATGAGTTCAATGTTCCGGTCCTGGTCAACTATGAAACGACCTGGTACTCCTCGAACACTGCGGCAGCAAAAGAGCTATGGAGTGGCAAGATCGGCGACCTGCGCAAAGTAGTCGTGCAGGATGGTCACCAGGGGCCAAAGGAAATCGGCGTTGGTCCGGAGTTTCTAAAGTGGCTGACGGATCCGAAGGAGAATGGCGCCGGTTCCCTCTTCGATTTCGGCTGCTACGGTGTTGACCTTGCGACCTGGTTGATGCACGGAGAAGCCCCGCTTACGGTCACCGCCGTGACCCAGCAGATCAAGCCGAAGGTTTACCCCAAGGTCGAGGATGAAGCCACCATCATCCTGACTTATCCACACGCACAAGCAATTATCCAGGGATCATGGAACTGGCCCTTTGGCCGGAAAGATATGGAAGTCTACGGCGCAACCGGTTACATCGACGCGGTAGGTCCAACTGGTCTTCGCATTCGACTGGCTGGGCAGTCTGCTGAGCACACGGAAACCGCGCCACCCCTGACCGCACCGGAAGATTCTCCGCTGCACTATCTGGCCGCCGTACTACGCGGCGAGATCAAGCCACAAGGTGATCTTACCTCGCTGGATACGAATGTCACGGTCATGCGTATCCTGGATGCGGCACGCGAGTCGGCGCACACAGGCAAGACGATTCATCTAGCCAAGCCAACGCGATAAGTTGACGTCCGGCTGCCAGGCGGGGGCGCGCTCAACATGCTTCCGCTTGTGTCTTCTTTACTCTTCGGAAGGTCACGTCGGAGACCCGAATAGTCAAACGGAGACAGCAGTTCGGACCACTTACCCGCAGTTCTCGCCTAAGCAGTAATTTGCGGGAGCAATGCATCCCCACAGCACTTCCGGTACTCCTACAGCCATGGCAAATAAGGACGTAATCGCAGCAATTGACAAAGAGATTTCACGGCTTCAGGAAGCCCGCAACATCCTTGGCGGAGAAGAGGAAGAGACGAGCCCACGGGGGCGTAGGTCTACCAAAACAGCCGCGAAAAAGCGCCTTGAACGTCCCAACGGCACCAAGCGAGTTCTAAGTGCAGACGCCAGAAAGCGCATCGCGGACGCACAGAAGAAGCGCTGGGCAGCGCAGAAGGCGGCCAAGTAAGACCGTTTCCAGGCTGCCTCAGCCTGGTCGGGTTCTGTAGACTCTATGAAAGAGACAGAGAGCGGAGATGGATCGCAGTCGAAAGCGACCTGCCGCGGATGACCGGCAGGTCGCTGAAGTGCCAATTGGACGGATGTTCTAGTTCTCTCAAGTCCTATGATGCCGAAGATTGCATCCACTTTCTAGCGAGCATTTCTACCGTAAGCGTCTCCGGAACCGCATCGCTGGCCTCCTGAAAGCCCGCAGCCGCTCTTTTCTCTTCCTGAATACGCTTCACCTGATCCGCAGAAACAAAGACTGGTGTTTCCGGCGCTTTCCTACTGAGTGCGGTCTCCTGCATTTGTGCCTTGCGACGTGGCGCTCTGGCGATCCTTGGCTTTCTGGCTGGAATTGTCCGTGGAGCGAAGTCGGCAGGCGCTGGCTCCGGGCTGCTCGGTTCGACTTCCCTGGCCGCTGGGACTTCTGCTTTGGTCGTGGGGACAACTAATGTAGCAGATGCGCGCACCCTACGCTGCTGGCGGGGCATTGCCTGCTGCACCGCGCTGGAGTGTGTCACGAGAAGTTCGCGTGCGGTCTGAAGACGATCAAGCTGGGCGTCGATAAGTTGGATGATGTGGTTATACGGCATTACGGCCTTATTCTAACGCGTTGTGCGCGTTCGTCATTATCTAAGTACAGCGCGTGTTGTTTATTTCGAGCCTTTTATTGGGTAGTGCGCTATCGTGGAAGCCGGCAGGAGGCACGATGAGCTTAGAAGATATTACATCCCTGATCGACGCTGAGATCTCCCGTTTGCAACGCGCCAGAACCGTTCTATCGTCCGTACAGGATAGCCCTCTAATCAAGCGGGCACTCCGTACTATCAATCCTGGCGCGACTGCGAAGCGAAGCTATAAGAAGCGCGGCTCTCTGGGTTTGACGCTCAGACCAGCCGAAAAGAAAGCTGCATCTACAAAGACTGCGAAGCGCGGAATGCCGGGAAAACAGACCCCGAAAGCGCGCGGCTAGGGGCGTCCATGAGGGGACAATGCTCGCCTGTACGGTGCGCCGGGCTGTCTTCGCCAGCTGCTCGGCGCTTCAGCCCCCGATGTGGCCCAGAGCAATCCCCAGGACATAGGTCACCGCACCTTCCAGCGCTCCAACAACAGTCATCTCGAACCCACTGCTCCACCAGGAACGGATGGTAAGGAGCGCCTTCGCTGCGCCTACGGCGAAGTGGGCAATAAGTGAGATCACCGCGGCGATGATCACGGCAGTGAGTCCGCTGGTAAAGAAGAACGGGATAATAGGGATAAAGGCGCCGACAGCTGTCGACAGGGCACCCGACGCCGCAGACGTCCACGGCTGGCGTAAGCCGTCTTCGGTCGTGTCAAGCCGCTCTCTCGCCAATGCTTGCACGAGCCTTGTCTTGTCTTGTGCCAGATGCTCGACAAAGCGGTCCGCATCCTCTGCCGCGAGACCTCGTACCTGGTAGGTAAGCGACAACAGTTCACGGGCTTCCGATTCATTTAGCGCGACAGCTTCAGCTTCGCGGGCGTACTCTGCGTCGTAGATCTCTCGTTCACTCTTGGCTGCGAGGTAGGCGCCTGAGCCCATCGATAAGGCGCTCGCGATCATACCGGCCAGTCCTGCAACGAGAACAAAGTGACTGTTGCCAAGCGTCGCTCCGGAAACTCCGGAAACGATACCAAAGATCGAGCCCAGACCGTCGTTTACTCCATAGATAGCGTCGCCGATCCAGCTTGCTGTCTTCGGACGACCCTTCTCGCGGGCAGCAACCAATGCGTCAAGCGCCTGTTGTGCATCGACAGGCGCAATCTCGGGCAGCGGACGACGGTCTCGGATAAGGTTGCCGAGCACACGGTAGTGCTCCTGCTCATCTTCGATCACCTCGCGCAGGATGGCGATGCTTGGTTCGTCGCCGAGTTCTCGCAGCTGTTTCCCGTACTTAGCGACATCGCGGCTCTCATCCACTTCGAGCCTGCGCAAAGCGAGCGCGTCGCCGCCAAGCAGATTGGGCAGCGTATTCGCTTCGCCTGTGTCCGATCCTGAATAGGGTGGCAGAGAGGCGCCAAGTGCCTCGATCCGGGAAGCCCAGAGCTCGGCGTGATGCTTTTCAGCACGCGCAAGCCCCCGCAGCGCGCTACGCCTCTGCGGATCCACTTCGCGCTCTGACAAGGCAAGGTAGGTATAGTACCCACTCATCTCTGCCTGCCAGTTAGCATTCAATGCTTCCAGAATCTGGCTTGCCCTGCCGTCCACAATCATCTGCAAACCTTCAACACGACGGTCGCCTCACCGGGCTTCAGCACTCAGCCTAGAGCATACCTCTGGACTTCGCGCGCAGCAAAGTGGCCGCTCCAATAAGCGGCTCCTACCGCCAAGCCGCGTACGAGGTCAGGCAGACTGTATAAACAGACTGTCGCCGACTGCAAGGTGGCACCGGTCAATCTGTCCAGATGGCAACTCCAGGACCGACTTTGTTTGCCGACTCAAAGCGCCGATCCGCCACGGTTTGACGGCGCGCTCGAGCTTCAGAATGCGCTGCTTGGCATCCAGGGCGACCAGATCAATTGGGATGCGCATCCAGAAGGTATGGACACCAGAGGAGGGCTGGATCAACATGCCGTGGCCAGGTTCCAGGCTGCGGCGGCCCATCAGTCCCAGAAATCGGGTGTAGGAGGAGTCAGCGACCGCAATCTGATCGCCGATCACAGTCGCTGACTCCTTATGCGTGATCGAGATCATCCTCATCTCGATCCACTAGACCGCCCTGCTCTTGCGACGTGCGATAAGCGCGGCAAGAATGACGACAAACAGGACTCCGGCAATGATGCGAACAACGAGCGGTGAAATCATGATAGTAGGTCTCCTTAAGGTGAGTAAGTGCAGGATCTCTGGAAAGCCGGACAGCTAATGGAACGTCTCAGGGCGCGGAATCGGTTTGCCGTTTTCTTACCTGACTTCCTGAATTCAGTCAGCGTAGTGCCCCATTCTATTGAGTCATCCCCAGCATCCCCCTGGAGATCGAGATGATGGCGGGCCCCAAAAGCACAATGAAGATACAGGGGAAGATGAAGAGGACCAGCGGGAACAACATTTTCACCGTAGTCTTCGCGGCCTTCTCTTCTGCAGCCTGCTTTCTCTTCAATCGCATATCGTCGGAAAACGAACTGAGTGCGCGCGCAATCGGCGTGCCGAAGCGTTCTGTCTGAATCAGCATGCCGACAAAGGCCAGCACGTCAGTCAACTTCGTCCGCTCGGCCATGCCTTTCCACGCGTCTACGCGCGGGCGCCCTGCACGCTGTTCCCGATTGATCTGGAGAAACTCCTCGTTGATCTCGGGATGGCTGTTCGCAAGCTCCTGCCCCACCCGCAACATGGCCTGATCAAGACCAAGCCCGGCATCCACGCAGATCACCAGCAGATCGATTGAGTCGGGCATGCTCTTGCGAATCCGTTCACGCCGTCCTTTAATCTTCCTCTCCAGCCACGTGTTGGGCGCGATGTAACCAACGCCTGCCAGCACTGCGATCCAAAGCATGGTTTTTCCCGGGATAAACGTTCCGAGGATGACACCCAGGATGGGGCACAGGATGCGGGCGGCGAAGTACACATTGATCAGGTCTTGCGACTTCAACCCCGCACTGACGAAGCGGTCACGGAGCCTCTGATCTGTTTCCATGCCGATGCGCGAGCGCGAGGTCTGCAGGACGCGCAACAAGAGATCGCGTGTGGACGGCCCTCTCGGCTTCACCTCGATTTGTACCTGTCGCGTAATCTCGGCGACTCGACGCGTCATGTCACGGTTGCCAGACAAAGAAACGATCACGCACGCGGCGAGGCCGAAGAAGCAGAAGAGCGACGTTCCCATGGCAAAGATCAGAAGAGGGCTCATGCACTACACCTCGATCTTCACAATGCGCGAGATGAGAAAGCTGCCGACCGAGATCATCGCAACTCCACCATAGGTCAAATCGAGGCCGAGTGGATCATGAAAGAGAGGGGTCGTATAGCCCGGATTGATCAGGTTGATCAACACACCAAGCGCAATCGGCATGAGAGACAAGATCCAGCCGGTCAGCCTACCCTGTGCAGTCTTGGTGCGCACTTCCCCCTGGATGCGTTGACGCTCACGTAGAACATACGTGGTGCGGTCAAGGATTTCGGTAAGATTGCCGCCTGTCTCCTTCTGTACCATCATGGCGGTAATGAGTATCTGCAGGTCCTTGGAGGGGATGCGCCCTCCAAGCTGCAGCAGCGCATCGCGAAAAGGAAGGCCAAAGTTCTGCGCACGAAACACTTCAGCAAACTCCCCCGCGACTGGCTCGATGCCCTGTTCTGCAACCACCTCGATGGCAGACGATACCGAATGCCCAGCCTTCAAGGCGCGCGATAAAAGATCGATTGACTCTGGAAGTGCCGCATCAAACCTGCCGAGCCGCTTACTTCGCTGGAGATTCAGCAGCAAAAGGGGGCCGGCACACCCGATCAGGGGGGCGGCGAAGCCCGCGATCAGGTTCCGTGTGAAGAAATGTATGCCCACACCGCCGACCGCTGCGAACCCGACGGACTGCATCAGGAGCTTCGCGGGTGTGATATCACGATCGGCCTGACGGATCGCGAGACCGAGTTTCAGCCCCCAGGGAAAACGAAAGATGAAGCTATCGACCTGCGCGAGGTATCCTTCGCGGGTCGGCTCACGAAGTAGCTCCTCCGTCGCGGCCGCGGCAAGAATCTCGGCGTCATGCGACGGCTTCGCGATCATCATCAGGCGCTCTTCGATCACCTTTTCACGGGCTGTACGCCGAGTGAGCAAAGCAATCAGGGCAAAACTTGGAATCAGCACTGCAAGAAATACCGTGCTAAGCACGCTACACCTCCACCGACTGCTCGAGCATTTTGAGGTCGAATGGGATGCCGGCCGCTTTTAACTTGTCGAAAAACTTCGGCACAATACCGGTTGCGTAGAAGCGTCCTTTGTATTTTCCATTGGCGGCTATACCCTGCTTCTCGAAGAGGAAGATGTCCTGCATGCTAAGAACTTCGCCGCTCGTTCCTGTGACCTCGCTGATGTGAGTGATGCGGCGGCTTCCATCGCCGAGGCGGTGGGCCTGAATAAGGATGTGCACCGCCGAGGCAATCTGCTGCCGGATCGCTTTCTCAGGCAGTGCGATATTGCCCATCATGCACATCGTCTCGATACGAGAAATTGCATCGCGGGGCGTGTTGGCGTGGATCGTTGTGATCGAGCCATCGTGACCTGTGTTCATGGCCTGCAACATATCGAGCGCTTCTTCACCACGGATTTCGCCTAACACGATACGGTCCGGGCGCATACGCAGAGCATTGATCACAAGCTCGCGCTGTCGGATCGCGCCCTTTCCCTCTACGTTGGGCGGACGGCATTCCAGGCGGACGACATGCTCCTGCTTCAGCTGAAGTTCGGCTGAATCTTCAATCGTCACGATACGTTCCTTGTCCGAGATGAACCCTGACAGAACATTGAGGAGGGTCGTTTTCCCAGCGCCCGTACCGCCAGCCACGACGATGTTGAGCCGTGCCCGGACTGCGGCCTTCAGCAACTCCAGCATCTGGGGGCTCAGTGCGCGAAACCGAACCAGGTCGTCTGCAGTGAGCGGCGATGTCGGAAAGCGACGGATAGAAATGATCGGACCGTCCACCGCGAGTGGCGGGATGACGATATTGACGCGCGAACCATCCAGCAGGCGGGCATCTACCATCGGCGATGATTCATCCACACGCCGACCTACTGCAGAGACGATCTTGTCGATGATATGCATCAAGTGGACATTGTCTTTGAAGACGATGCTTGTTCGTTCCAGCACGCCGCGACGCTCCACATACACACAGCGATGCGTGTTGACAAGGATGTCATTCACTGTCGGGTCTTGTAGCAAAGGTTCGAGCGGGCCGAGTCCAAATACCTCGTCAAGGACTTCCTGTGCGAGCCGGTCGCGATCCATCGCGCTGAGTGGTACGCCCTGCTCGCTGAGCAGTTGCTGGATGATGCCCATCAACTGGCCGTGCGTGCCGCGCTGCCCCTGCATGACGCCAAGCTTCTCGAGGTCGACTCGCTTGATCAATTCCTGATGCACGGCTGACTTAAGCTCGTGCGACCTGCCGACTGGCAGCGACGTGGGTGCGCGCCCATCAGAAGGCCCGAGCGATGCCGGAGTGTTCATGCGAAGTATGGAATCAGTCGACACTGGGTGCCTCCTCTCTGTCTATGCGGTAGTTACTTCCAGAATCCCAGCTTGCGTTTGCCTGTCTTTGCCACCTCGGTGGGCACTCCGAAGTGGCCTACAATCTGGGTAGCCCACTTACCCAGCTGTGTACCAAAGTCAGAGCGACGCTGCGGGGAGACAAGTTCTCCTGCATTAATCGCCTGCACCAATTCTGCATAGCTCGCAGGCAGGGAGACCGCCACTGGGAGCCGCACCGCCTTCTCGATCTGCTCCACAGTGAGGCCTTCGGAAGCGCTCTTGCGATTGATCACGATGCGAACGTGCGATGCAGCCGCTTCCGGAAGAGCCAGCTGATCCAAACGACGCGTTAGGTCACGTAGTGCAGCGATGTCTGGGGTAGCGACCAAATAGGTTTCATCGGAAAGCTGGATCATCGCGGCGGTTTCTTCATAACGCAGTGCGGAGTCAATTACGATGAAGTCATATTCGCGGCGCAGGAATTCGAAAACACGTTCCAGGTCTTCCTTGCTCGTCCTCTGCAACACCGCGCAGGTATCCGGCGAGCCGATCACAGCAAGGCCATTTGCGTGACGGTTGAGAAAGCCATTCAACAAGTCTGCATCGAGCCGGTCTGCATTGCGCACCAGCTCATCGAAGTAGTACGTGTTCGGCTTGAGCCCCAGGTAGAGACAAGCGTGACCCAACTCATGATGATGATCAATCAACAACGTCTTTTTCCCGTGGCGCGTAACCAGGTACGAAGCCAGATGAACAGCCAGCGTCGTGGCGCCGACGCCGCCTCGCGCCCCGAAGAAGCAGAGCACTCGCCCACGCGTGGAACGCGACTCCATGGAAGAGGCGAGCTTGCTCTCCATTCTTTCAAGCAGCGCGCGCAGCTGCTCCCGCTCGACCGGCTTCTGTAGAAACTCGCTACAGCCGGCACGCATCGCCCGCAGCAGCAGTGCTGTATCCGGCGAATTTGCGATGCCTACGCAGGTGATCTTCGGTGCAGGCAGCCGGTCGAAGATCTCCACTGTGGCGAGAGCCTTCTCAACGTCCTTCTCGAAGTCGACGAGCGCGATGCTGCCCAGCGCCTGCTTTACCGCCTGTGGGAAATGCGGTCGCCGGCCAGGGGTTACGTACTCCTGAAACTCCCCCGCGTACGTGACACCTTCAAGTGCTTCGGACAATTCCGTCGTGAGCACAGTCACGTCTGTCTCGGTGCACACGGTAAATACCGCAAGCATCGTGAAATCCGGAATGGCTTCTTCTTTAGGCATGATTCTATCTACCGCTTCGGCCTGTTTTCTTGCTCGTCGAACTTCTTGTTGTCGAGGAAAGGTTTGGTCATAACCGGCAGCGCTGGTGAGGTCACCGAGTTGAGCGGATCCACAATCTGCGGAGTTACGATCACAATCAACTCCACGGTGGAACCGACTTTGCTCTTTGACTTGAAGAGTTCGCCGAGGATCGGAACGCTCGCGATGCCTGGCATCCGGCTAAACTGGTCCGTGATCCGGTGATCCAGGAGACCGGAAATCGCGAAGCTTTGCCCGTCCTTCAATTCCACTTCTGTCTGTGCACGCCGGGTGTCGATTGCTGGAATATCGTAGCCCGAGATAACCACTTCATTCGTGTAGTCAAGTGCGCTTACTTCCGGAGCGACCTTCAAACGAATAGTGCCATCGGCATTCACGAACGGAGTGAATTCAAGCTTCACGCCATAAGGACGAAACTGCACTGTTACCGACACTGTAGAGCCAGATCCCCCCTGCACGACGGGAAAGGGGAACTCACCACCAGAGAGGAAAGACGCCGTCTGCCCACTGAGCGAGGTAATCGTTGGCTCAGCGAGAATCTGCAGAATGGACTTCTGCTCGAGGTCCGCAATCGTCGCCCCAATATTCAGGCTGGAGTTATAGAGCAGCAGGTTGAGCGGGTTCGATACGGTCAGACTCGAAGCTGCACCGACCGCGGCGACGCCCAGGGATGAGAACTGCTGGGTGCCAACAACAGCTGTGTTATTTCCAGCGCTCGCAAAGTTGAATCCATACTGCTCCGCCTTGCTGCGATCGATCTCCGCGATACGCACCCGGAGCTGGACCTGGCTCGTGTGCACCGGCGCAAGCCGCAGCGAGTTCACAACATCCTTCGCATAGGAGGCAGCGAGCTTACCTGCCGCGTCTGCTGTCTCCTGCGTGGCTACGACGCCGCTTAAAGTGATGCGATCCTGCAGTGCGGTGGCTTCCACATGGTCATGCGGAAATGCATCGAGCAATGCCGCGCGCACACCCTCCGTGTCGACATCGGCGGAGACCGTATACACCGAACTTAGACCATTGCTGTCCCACACCACGAGAGTGCTGATCCCGGCAGCCTTGGCATTCACCAGTACTTCGCTGGGGCTTGAGGTCAGAGAGCCGAGCACCGCCGGATTGCTGATGAAAATGCGACGGATCCGGTTTGGCACATCAAGTATCAGCGCGTGACCCACTACCACATGCAGCATCTCGCTCCTGGTGCCGACATGCACGAGTGGCAATGGGCCGGAGGGCCGTGCCATGTCACCCGCAGAACGTATCTGCGCGACTCCGCTGCGGCCGCCGGCACAAAGCAGGAGGCTAAGGGCGCCAACGTACCACACAGCGTAGCGGAGCATGCCAGGAGGAGAAAGCCGGGTTCGTACCAAACTGGCCACTAGAACTCCGCCTTTGTCGCTTTGTCGCCAGTGATGGTTTCCACTGTGTACCTGGGCGGCCGGGCGGCTGGCGCAGTGTGCATCGCGACTTCGCGCGCGGGAAGCGTTGCAGCGGGAGCAGCGCCAAACTCCGACATCTGTACCGGAGCATCCACCACCTTGTCGCGATCTGAGCCGTTGCGAAGCACAAAGTGAATGGTGCCTTGCGTGCTCGCAAGCACAACGCGCTCTGCCTCGTCTGGTGTCAGCAGCAAGGTCACGACATTCACCGTCGCAGGTTTGCCATCCGGATCGGGCTTGGTCTGGTGATCCGTCGCTAATACTTGTACGTCCTGCAAAACCGTTGCCGTCATCGTCTCAGGGCTCTTGTCGGTGCGATACGTGACGAGCACGTCGACATGCGAGCTGGGATAGAGGAAGCCACCCACTCCAACGATGTCGTCGCTCTTGAGAGCGATCGCACGAAGGCCTGGGGGGATACGGGCGGTGAGTCCGAAGCCGCTCGCGTCGCCAAGATCCTGGTCAATAATGGGCTGCCCTGCCTGCACCGGGTACAGAAGAGAACGGCCGACTACGTCAGACGCTTTGACATAGGCGCCGGCCAGGGGCTGCTTCGCCGGCCAATCGATAGAGCCAAGCGCGTCCGCACGCACGATCTCACCTGGCGCTAGCGGCCGAGTAGCGGATACGTAGTGGCGCACTTCAATGTGGGCCCCGGATTTCGGTGCGATCTTGCGAGCCAGGAAGATGGTGCACACCGCCGAAACAGCGAACGCAGCGAGTAGTGCGGTGATCAGGCGACGAGAGTTCATAGGTTCGGCC
The DNA here is from genome assembly GCA_965199135.1 of Acidobacteriaceae bacterium. Lineage (GTDB taxonomy): Bacteria > Acidobacteriota > Terriglobia > Terriglobales > Acidobacteriaceae > EB88. The sequence continues at coordinate 580,024 of OZ240685.1, forward strand.
TTCTGTTAAAGGCGCGCGATCAGAGTGCAGAGACACCCCGAAGCGATGGCCACGCCATACGGCAAACGAAGTGTCCCCGCGGTGGTTACATTCAGCTCCGGGTGGGGCACCAGGCCGGCGCTGCGGTGATGTGCAACGAGCATCTGCACATTTCCCATCATCTGCTGAAATCGGCCGCGTGTGACCGCAAGGGCCACAGCAAATATACCGCCGGTAACCGCTGTAGCGATCAGCATGACTGCGAGCGGACCGGTTCCTGTGAGACAGGCACAGGCCGTCATTAACTTCACATCGCCTGCGCCCATGCCACCTGCAACAAAGAAGAGAAGAAAGAGTACAAACGCAATCAGTGCAGCTTCAGTTGCATTTGCAACGCCATGCCATCCATCGACGCCGAAGTGCAAGAGTATGCCCGCGAGAAATCCAGGACCAGTCAGCCAATTCGGCAGGCGCCGCGAACGCACGTCAATCAATGCTCCTATAACGGCTAGCAACAGTGCAGCGAAAGCATAAAGGTCAAAGCCTGGCAGAGGTCTCATCGCGGGTGACTTAGGAAGCTCTCAGTTCGCCGCCCACAGCGGCATAGTTGAAGGGCGCTTCCCTTTCAACGAGAAGCGCCCTTGCAGATGGAGGTAAGCAGAAGTTATGCGTTGGTCAGGTTGCCGGTGATCTGGTTGAAGACGGTGGTCAGCTTGCTACCGATACCTGTCACCGCAACGATAGCGGCGACACCGATCAGACCGGCTACCAGCGCGTACTCAATAAGATCCTGACCCGACTCATCCTGCAGCAAGGTCTTAATCATTTCTTTGTAGTGGTTCATATGAGTCATCCTCCAGAAATTCGCCCTGCCTTCCGCCCGGATTCACTTCCGAGGACAGGTACGTTTGGTAGGACTGATACTAGCGGCTGGATGGTACTTTGTACCGGCGAATCACCGCATCGTGTATTACCTACGTAAGCGCAATGTACAAGTTACACTTAAAGAAGGGCTTAGGCGCCGCTTGCTATTGGAAGGTCCCAACCTTGAGGGCCGGCTGTGTCGCGGTTGGAGGCAGCGCTAAGTTGATGGCGGCGCTACCACTTAGACTTACCTGGTCGGTGACGATATCACCGATGAGGAAGGAGCCGCTGCTGGTGCCTCCACTCAGGGTCAGCACGTCGGCGAAGCTTGTGGAGTGGAAATAGAGGGAGCCTGAGAAAGAGAGTTGGCCAGACCCCCCAAAGGTGGGCGACGAGGTGTTTGCGTGATCCTCGAAGAAGAGCAGCCCACGGACTCCTGGATTGCCTGCAGTGTCTGTCGTATCACCACCTGCGTCATAATAGGTGCCGTTTGTTGTGCACTGCCCCCAAAGAACGTTGTTGGTCAGCGTGGCCGGCATGTTGAGCGACGCGATCGGCGCGGAACCATCGCACGTCAGAGCCTGCGATGGCAGAGCATCTATGGTGTCTCCACTAGCACCGCCTGACACATTAAAGGTGCCAGAGAGAAAATAAAACATGGCGCCCTTACCCTGCGCATAGAGAAGGTTGTTGGCCTTCGAAACGGGAGAGCACGCGCTCGCGGAGTAGCCGCCCGAGTAGCTGCTCCAGCACGGCATGGCCATGCGCATGGTATTGCTCCCCGAAGGGGAGAGCGAGCCGTTGAGGTAGTAGACGCCCGGCAGGAAAATGACAGTCGAGTAGCCGTTAGGAAACGGGATGCCATTTGGGTAATAACCGGGGCCAAACTCGGCACAGTTGGTCGCCACGCCCTGTCCTGCGTATGCCGAGCCGGTCTGATCCGGGCAGCCGTCGATTTTGTAGCCGACCCATTGATAGTATTGCCCACCGGAGTAGGTCACCGGCGTGAGGCTTTTCACGCTCGCGGGCACCTTCACCGCTGCAAAGGGATCCGAGATAGGCAGTACATTCGCCTTCCACTTACCCGTGGTTCCGGATTCGAATCCCACATAGCCGCCATTGTTCACGCAGCCGTTACTTCCCTCGGGCTCGTTCCCCACAATGCCGATATCGGAGCCGGTACCATTCGGTCCACCCTTGCTCGTGTTGATCACGCCCGAGCCCGAGCACTGCACAGCGGCGGTGCTCGTGGAGTTGACTTGCAAACTGCGCTGCGGGCCACCGACAATGTTCAATGTCGCGCCGCCCGAGTAGGTAAAAGCATCCGGTCTTGGGTCCAGTACGATCATCGGCGCTGCTTCCTTCACAGACGCTAAGCCGCAGGTACACTTCGCGGTCACCCTGGAGTAGTGAAAGCCATTCACCAACTCGATTAGGTACGTCCGCACGCTCGCAGTGATGCTCACCTGCAGGTAGTTCGTCGTCGACATGGCTGAAGGTGGTGCAGTCACCCCGGTGACAGAAGATGGGAAAGTGTACGTGACCTGGTTCCATGCGCTCGTGTTTGCAACAGAGCTGCTCGCCGGTCCGGCGCTGCTGTATCCGTTGTAATTGGCGTATTGGCAGATGCTCGCGGTTGAGGTCGTGGTGCACGTGCCATTTGTTCCGGGAGTAAAGCCAGGCGGCGTGACGCCACCAGCGTACTGGAGCATGTCGAGCGCCCCCGCCTGGCATGCAGCGTCTGCCGCAGACTGCAGGGCCTGCCGATGGAACCAGAGGTTCGCAACATCCACTGCCAAGCCGGCAGACGCCATCACGCCGATGGCGAAGAACAGGATCAGCGGAATTGCTGCCTGGCCGGACTCTCGATCTCTAGTAAACAATGATGCCCTCCGCAGTCGCAGCGAGTTTCCGAGAGAGCCCGGGATAGGTGACATACGGGACATACGTGTAGGCAATCTTGATCAGCACGTGAGAGTTCGGCGTGCTTGCGCCGTCGGGCCAAGTGACACTGACGGTCATCGCAGAGACGTCGTGCAGCGAAATTACCGCCGCGCTTTTGACATAGCTGACAACATTGTTGCCATTCGGATCACCGCAGCCGGTACTCGGCCCGCTGCACGTTGTGCTGTCGGTGCCATGCAGCGAAGCATAGCGAACGCCGCGCCGCGCCGCATCCCCCAGTACGCTGTTGGTGTAAGTCATCATGCAGATCTCGAATGTGTACATCGACAGCGGTACCCCCACCAGGAGCACCAGCGCTGTCTCGATCAACGCTGAGCCGTCGCTCCTGCGAGTGAGACGCAGCAGGAGGGATCGCGCTCTGGCAAGCAGAGAAGACGATTCAGTCCTCTGCACGCATCACCACGAAGCGATGAAAGTTCAGCGACGGGATCAACGAAGTCCCGATCACCGAAATCGGGATCGGCGGCTGCACAGTGTAGGTCACGTCGACACGATTCAGGTAGAAGGTGGGTGCTTCCGGGTCTGCCTGCGTCGCTGTTGTGCTCGTCGTGGTGTACGGTGTTGAGCCGCCCACATAGCTGTAGCTTGCGCACTTGGTGTAATTTCCGGAGGTGCCTATCCCTTTAGAGCAGACCGAGATGGCGGTGACCGTGGTCGATTTCGTCAACCCACCCAGGTCCGCGAGCGCGAGGGCCGCTATCGTTCCAGCTGTGTTTGGTGAACCCGCGGCGGGCAAGGCGCTCTGCCCTACCGACTGGTAGCCCGCGATGGAAAACTGCGCTGCGGTACGCGCCGAGGACGTGAGGTTGGCCGACACGATGAAGAAGTATCCGTAATCCACGGCGTACACCATGATCATGACCAGCACAGCCATCAAGGCTGCTGCTTCAATCAAGCCCTGCCCGGACTCATCTGTAACCACCGCCGATACAGAGCCGCGGTCCCTCTCTGCTCCGAAAGCAAAAACAAGTTGGTCGAAGAAGAGGAAACGCCGCATAGACATGACTGGTGCTGCTTTCAGCCCCTCATCTTAACCCGGCAGTAATGGACGAAAAGCGTCAACCTGGGACGCGGCCATTACGAAGGTGCAGTGGCCGCCGCAGGTGCGACGCTTTTTCACAGTAAGTTGCTTTTGATCTAGGCGCTTAGTCGGTCGTCTGCTGCACGGCGTTCTTCCACGTAGGCGAAAAAGCGGGCTGCCGAACAGTGAAGCGAGCGCGCAGGTAGCGCGTCAGAGAACGAGCCGTAAACTTGGCTCCCACTGCAAAACGGCTGGCTGGCCCGAAGCTGTTGGCCGAGGCAAGACCGATCATGTGCAGCCCTGGGACCGTGGTCTCGAAGGCACGGTTGAGGATGGGCGTGTCCTCCGCGGTGCGGATACGCGACTGCAGGCCGGGAGAAAGAAACGGAAGCGACGGGATGGAGGGGCGATAGCCCGTCGCTGCGATGACATGGTCGGACGTGATCTGCCGCTCCTCTCCGCCAGCCTGGCGGAAGGTGGTCGTCACTCCATCGACGCCGATCGCGACACTTGTCAGCTGCGCGCTCAGGTGCAAGGGAATACGATCCTCGATCTTCTCGCGCATGAACCACGCAGGGACCGGCCCGAGATGGCGTCGCACGATGCGGTGCCGAAGCTGCTGCGGCAGCGCGTGGAACAGAAGAGGCAACTTGGTGCAAAACACGTACTTCCATCCAAGCCCCAGGCCCGAGCGAGGATTGAGGATCTGCTGACGGAGCGGACGCGGCTCGAGTTCCGGCGTGTAGAAGGCGAGCTTTGGGCGACGGCCCAGTAGCTGCACCTGCGCGCCCTCGTCGGCGAGTGCCGCGGCGAGGTCGATCGCGGAGGCACCCGCTCCCACCACCAGCACCTTCTTTCCGCGGAATTTACGGACGTCGCCGTACTCCGAGCTGTGAGTCACAGCCGAAGACGGCAGCCCGCGAAGCAGCGCGGGCGTGTAGCTGAAATGCGTGATCCCGACCGCAAGCACCACCCGCTTGGCAGCGAGGGTTTCTCCATCACTCGTGCAGAGGACAAATCCGCTTCCTGCCTGGCGAATGGACGTAACGTTTACCTGCTCGAGATGCGGCACGAGACGCTGCTGGAAATCGAGCCCGTAACGCACAAATGTCTCGAGCGGAATCGGCAGCCCGGAGTGCTGGTACGGCAGCCCGTGCTCCTCGCAATACTTCTCAAGCGTCCACGTGTCTTCGGGGTCGTAGAGGCTCGACGCAAAGCCGTCCGACTTGAGGCACATGCCGTGCGGCATGTTCTCCTGCCAGTTCTGCATCGGTCGGCCGAAGATACGGTGCCGCACGCCTGCTTTCCGCAGGTGAGCCGCAAGGGAGAGGCCATACGGGCCGGCGCCAACAATCACAACATCCAGTGAAGCAGTTTGCATAAGTCGCTCTTTCTTAACCATCGATAGGCAAATATTACCCGCCTTTGGGCAACGATTACAGGTAACTGTAACTAAAGACTTCACGGTAACCATTCCCTAATGAAATAGGATCACCGAGTCACAGAGTTCAAGTGGCAAGGACACGACACGATGAAAATGACTGTTCTGATTGTATCGACTCAAAACTGGCTTCAACCCGCCCGCTTGGCACTTCGTCTCGCAAAAAGTGCCGCAGATGTGCAAGCGATCTGTCCCGCTGGATCTCAGCTTTCGCGCGTCAATGTCGTAAGCACAACCTACGCATTCCGCACCACGAATCCGCTGGGATCGCTTCATTCCGCCATTGAAAAAAGCGGAGCTACTTACCTCCTTCCTACTGACGATCGGGCCGTGTTCTTTTTACACTCCCTGGTGGACTTGTATCCTGAACATCTGGCGGTAGTTACCCGCTCACTCGGGCCAACGGGGAGTTTTGCCCTGGTACGGAGTCGGACCGCTCTTTTGGCACTCGCCCAGAACCTGGGCATTGCAGTCCCCCCTACCCAATCCATCGCGAGCGAAGAAGAGGCACGTCAGTACGCTCTCACGTCTGCGGGCTCCTTCTTCCTCAAGAAAGATGGAACCTGGGGAGGTGGTGGTGTTCGCCACGTGTCCGATCAGCAGGAAGCGCTCGCCGGGTATCGCACGCTCACCGCAAAGATGTCACTCCGCGAACGGTGGAGGCTGCGCCTCCGCCACGGGGATCGCACAGCCTTCGCCTGCACCGCGAACGACGAAGAGATCAGCGCGCAGCGAACAGTACACGGTGTCGCCGCAAATGCCATGTTCGCCTGTCACCAGGGACGCATCGTTGGCTCTGTGCAGGTCCGAGTCGTCGGGAGCAGAGGCAGAACGGGGCCCGCACTCATGGTCGAGGTGATCAATGACGCGCGGATCGCAGCAGCAGGAGCGTTGCTGGCAGCCTCGCTGAAACTCGATGGCTTCTTCGGCCTCGACTTCATCGTCGAAGAAGAAACCGGCATCCCGTATCTGATCGAGATGAACCCGCGCTCGACCCAGCTTGGCCATATTGCGGTGGCCGGCCAGCCGGACCTTGCCGGGGCACTCTGGTCTGCATGGAGCGGCGAGCCGGCTCCCCATTGTGGAGACAGCTCACTCGGCACGCGAATCTCGTTCTTCCCCCAGGCCTTGCAATGGGCGGCAGACAGTCCCTTTGTGCAGCAGTCGCGTTTTGACGTTTGCCTGGAAGATCTGGCGGCAGTGAAGGAGCTCGCGGCAGCCCCACCCTCTCTCGCGACGCGCCTCGTCCGCGTCACGCGCCGTTCTGTGGCCGGGGCAGCCAACTCCCTCCGTTCCAAGCCGGCACCTGTCCCGGTTCGCGCGGTGCACTACTTCAGCGAGAAGGATGCGCGCGAGGCAGCAAACGCGATCCTGGCCCGGCAGAGACAGGAAGCCCTGGCTGCTTCGCTGCCTGTTCATCGAAACGAACTGGTGCAGCTGCGACTCTCCGCTCCCGCGCTCCCTGCCTGAGCCCCTGGCCCAGGTTTGTGGAAAGCAAAGCCCGTGCAGGCGCTCGCTCACTCGTACCTGCACGGTTGCACCAGCTCAACGCGTTTAGGGAGCGGGCTCCTCCGAGGGCAGAGTCTCGACGCAATCAAAGGCTTCCATGTCGATGGAGAGCAGGCCGCTGCGAGCATCGCGATGGTACATAGCCGCAAAGCGCCGATCCCAGAGCACCTCGGCCGACATGTAAGACACACGCGCATAGACCACCTTCGAGGACACCTCGTCGATGCCATTGACCTGCAGGATGATCTCGCCTCGCAGTGCCGCGAAGCCCGCTTCGTCGAGGCCAAAGAAAGGGCTCGCCGGTGTGACGTGGTGCACAATCGTCCAGGCAAGCGGCAGGAAGGCGATACGACTGCGTTCCAGCTCCAGTGGCAGGTAACGACGCGCACCCTGCTGCACAGGATCAAATGAAGCGAAGACCGCAGAGGCTTCCACTTCAAGACATTCATTGCGGCTGAGGTTGGTCATTCGGACCAGCAGCGCTGGGTTTTTCCCCAGGCGCATCACCGAACGAACACTGAAGCGCAAACGCACTTTCGGCCGCGAGAAACGTGCGAACAGGAGCCCGGTGACGAGCGAGATGGCAGACAGCCCGGTGAAGGACTCGAGAACGACGAGCAGGTTTGCCCCCTCGCCCACGGGCACGACATTGCCGTAACCGATCGTCGCCAGCGTGTGCACGCTGAAGAAGAAGGCGCGCATGATCGAGGGGACCTGCGGATCCGGTCCATTGTCGACCAGGGCACGAGGGCCACAGAGCATATAGAGACAGGCGAACAGAATGTTGAGGAAGATAAAAAGGCAGACGACAAATAGAAGGAAGCCGCTCCTGCTTGTCTTCAGCAGGGCCGCATAGCTCCAGCGGTCCACGAAGCGACTGCGACCGCGCAGCACGTTGAAGGTGCCGTCTGGTGTGATCAGACGCTCCTGCTCGCCGAAGGCGTCGCCGAATCCGTAGTCGTGGCCTGAGCTCCGTTCGCGACCCTTTGTGTCGCTCTTTTGTTGGCCGCTATGTGGAACTTTCATGCCTACAAGTGTCCTCGCGCTGCGGCTTCTCCGGCGGCGATCGGTGCAAGCAGATCCTCCTCGAGCTCAGGCCGGATCCTGCGTGCAAGGCTATCTGCCAGGACGTAGTGATCGAGAGCCGGCTTCCAGTCGCCCGCAGCGCCGAGCATATCAGCAAGGTTCAACTGCACGGTCGCCGAGCCGGGGGCAAGCGCCGCCGCCGCCTGAGCCACTCGCAGCGCTCCTGCGAGATCGCCCGTTGCCTTCAACTCCCCGGTGCGCCGGACATCCACGAGCGCCGCAGCCAACGGAACAGCGAACTGACCCTGGTACACCGCGACCCCGTGCTGAAGCAGCGCGACCGGCCGCAGCGCACGAAACGAGTCGTACGGGTTCAATTGCCGGTCTCCAAATTCCACCCCTTCGAGATCGCTGTCACTGATCAACACCGTACCATCGATCACCGGAGGCACCTGCATCGGCATCTTCAGCCAGAACAGTGACGTGCCCGTGGGAAGCCGGTGGCAGTGCACGCCATAGTCCTCAGGCGCAACCGCGCCATCCGGAAAATACGCGAACCAGCAATGAGTGATGTGGTTGGTGTCGAGGTACTGCTTCACTGTCTTCAGCTGCTGCCCCCAGTCCACGTTGGCGTCGCTGAGATAGCGATGCACCGCCGACGGTCCACCCCACGCCTCGTTGCCATAGGCCACGAAATCGGGCGCCACTCGCACCGTGGTGACGACCTGCCACGCCAGCAGGATCACGACCAGCGCGGTCCACAACGGCCGCCTGCGCCGCAGAGCCGCTGCTGCGGTCGCCGCCGCAAGCACGTAGAGAAAAGGATAGATCGGCAGCAGATGGCGCACACCGATATCGAAGTGTGACGTGATGACGACCAGGCCGTACACGCACACCGGAACCAACAGAAAGACCAGTTCGCGACTATGTTGCCGCCACTGATGAAAAAGCAGGAGCGGACAAAGAAGCAGCAGGAGAAGCAGAGGCAGCGTCGATTTGATCAGGAATGCAGCAGGGAAGTACTGCCACGGTCCATGGCGGTAGATGTGACCGAAAAAATAGCTGGTGTACTCCCATTCCGTGATCTTGGTGTTTGCGAGTCCCCACAGGTAGGCCTGCGGCAGCAGGTGAACGCGCGCTGCAAACGCAAGTGCCGCCGTGCCGCGGTGGCCCGGAATGGACTGGATATAGGTGGCGAACGCCGGGGAGAGCGCGAGACCATCCCTTGCTGGCGCGTAGCGAAATCCATAGAACGCCCAGAGGATCGCCCATCCACAAAGGAAGATGACGCAGCAGGCGGCAAGTCGCCTTGCTGCGATGGCCGCGCTGCGAGCACGAACCCCCTCCGCGCAAGCCAGCAACAGGAGCATCGGCAGGAGCAGGATACCCGTGAACTTCGCGACAAAGGTCAGCCCCGCAGCGAGTGCCGTCAGGGCCACCCAGCCCCAGTGTGGGGCACGCGCATACCGGTAAAAAGCGAACACTGCCGCGAAGAAGCAGCAGGCGCTGCCCACGTCCGTGGTCACGAGCGTACCGAACGCCAGCACATTCGGATCGAACGTAAAGAGCAGCAGCGCGATGGCTGCTGCGGCTGCACCAAACATCCGAGAAGCGGCCACATAGACCAGCCATGCCAACAACAGCGGGAACACAGTGACTGCAAGCCGCGCCGGGAGAAGCACACGGTCGCCGCCATTACCAAAGACAAATGCGCGCCCGTCGAGAAACGCTTCTGCCGCCTGCGACGCATGCGCGTCTGGCGGGCGGATGAGATGCATCGGCAGCAGCGGCAACGCTGCTATGAGCTTCACGAACGGCGGCACTTCTGCATTGAGCCGATAGTCGCTGTGCGTCCAGATGTTGTAGCCGTCGTAGAGGTGATGCGCCTCATCCCAGGTCGCCGAGTACAGCCGCGCCACATGGAGCAGCTGCAGCGAGAAGAGCAGAAACAGAAAGGCCGCGGCCACGGAACGTAGTTGGCGCAGACGGCTCTCGGTAGTTGACTGCAGGCTCCTACCCTTGGGTGGCATCGCACCGAGAGTACCGCTTCCTGCACGGCTGCGGGCGAAAAATGGAGGGACTTTAGGTGAGCGCGCGATCCAGGTGGGTATACCCGCCATCAACCACCACATGCTGCCCCGTGGTATGCGCGGACTGCGTGGGTGAAAGCAGAAAAGCAACAGCGGCTGCGATCTCCTCCGGCGTCGTCATGCGCCGGTGTAGCGGGATCTTCGCAACGATCGTGCGCAGCTTGTCTTCCGGCGAGTCGAAGCTGCTGAGCCACTCGCGATAGAGCGGCGTCATCACCTCGGCCGGGATCACGGCATTGACACGCACACCGTGTGGGTGCAGCTCGGCCGCCCACTCCCGCGTGAGCGCAAGTTGCGCGCCCTTGGCGGCAGCATAGGCCGAGGTTCCGCCCTGCCCGCGAAGCGCGACCTTGGAACTGATGTTCACAATCGAGCCCTGCGATTTGCGTAACTCTGGAAGACAACTCTGCGCAAGAACATAATAGTGGAGCAGGTTATGGCGCAGGCTCTCCATGAAAGCATCCGGCGTGCCGCTTTGGAGACCGACACGGTCGTTCCATCCGGCGTTGTTGACAAGCCCGTCAATCCTGCCCCAGGCAGCGATGATCTCGTCGACAGCGGCCTGGCAGCGGGCGACATCCGCAAGCTCCAGTGGGACGAAAAGAAGACGGTCGCCGCTCGCAGCTGAGGACGACTCGAGAAAGCGTTGTGTCTCGTCTGTCTGTCGGCTCAGGATGGCGACACGCGCACCCTCCGCCAAGCAAACACGACTGATCGCCGCCCCAACGCCCGATGCGCCGCCCGAGATGATCACTACCTTGTCGTTGAGTCCGAGATCCATGCTGTCTTTCATCCTGAGTCGGTCAGGGTCCACTATATAGCGACGCGCTTTGTTGAGTGGCCGCGATGAGCTCAGCTCGCCTGTGTATCCATGATCAGGTCGAGTTCATCCCAGCACTCTCCTGAAAGGAGTGTGCTCGCTGCAGCCATGTTCTCCTCGAGGTGCGCCATCGAACCTGTTCCAGGGATCGGGCAGATAGCCCGGGAGCGATGCAGCAACCACGCCAGTGAGAGCTGGCTCACCGTGACGCCGTGCTGCTTTGCCAGGTCCGCGAAGGGGTGATTCGCGCCTGGATCATCATTCGCCGCGCGCACAAGCTTGCCGGCAGCGAGCGGATACCACGGAAGAAAGGCGATTGATCGCTCCGTGCAGTAGTCGAGCACGGCTTCGCTCTTACGCTCCGTCAGGCTGTACTTGTTCTGTACGCTCACGATCGGCGTTGTCTTTGCTGCCTCTTCTATCTGCGCGATTGTAACTTCGCTCAGACCAACGTGGCGGATCTTGCCTGCGTCCTGCAACTCGCGCAGCGCACCAAGCGTCTCGGCGACAGGCACCTGTGGGTCAATCCGGTGCAGCTGATACAGGTCAATACGCTCGACACGTAGCCTCCGCAGGGAGAGTTCAACGGATTGCTTCAGATACTGCGGCAGCCCGACCGGCTTTGACTTGGCGGGCCCGGTACGCGCAAGTCCTCCCTTAGTCGCAATGACGAGATCAGCCGGGTAGGGATAGAGCGCTTCTGAAATCAACTCCTCTGCGATCTGCGGGCCGTAAGCATCCGCAGTGTCGAGCAACGTGACGCCAAGCTCGACCGCGCGACGAAGAATAGCATGCGCGTCCGCACGGCTCGGGGGTTCACCCCATGCTCCATCGCCTACGAGGCGCATCGTGCCGTAGCCAAGCCGGTGTACCGGGAGATCGCCACCGATCGAGAAGGACAGAGAGGAAGACAGGCTCATATGCATAGGATTCAGAAACGCCTTCTTCGGCTCAGTCGCACACTTCAATCCTCAACTTCGCCGTCGTAAACTAGAGGCACGATGAGTTTCCCGATCAAGATCTGCGCTGTGTGCTCGGAGGAGTTCGAGCTCAAACCCGACAAGCCTGGTTTCGCCAATCGCTGCCCCGAGTGCAGCACACCGGAAGCGATGGAGTCGGCCGGCAAGCCGCGCATGGACGCCACTGAAAGAAAGAACATGGCGGAAGCGAACGAAGCCCGCCGCACCGCCATGCGCGATCTGCTCTACCGTCGGGACAGTTAGACGCGTTTTAGAACTTTGCGATCAGCGCTACGCCCGCAATCAACAAGACGCCACCAATGCCGCGATAGATGTTCATCGGATGTTGATCCATGCGAAACCATCCGAAGTGGTCGATAGCAAGCGAAGCCAGCAGCGACGCGGTCACGGTGAAGCCCATGAATGGGCCCGCGCCGACCTTGTTGACAAACGAAAGCCCTGCATACACCTGCACCGCGCCAACCAGCCCTCCGATCACAGCCCACCAGGGAAGCTCACTGAGGGACTTTGTCGTCGGCAGTGGCGAGGGCATGATCAGGAATGCCGAGGTGAAGAAGAAAGTGATCAATGCGAAGGACACTGCGGAGGCCAGCCATGCATTGCCAAGGGACTTATGAAGTTGCCCGTTCATAGCGGCGCCCGCGGATTGCAGGGCCCCACCGATGATGATGAAAGGGATGATCCAGCCAGCGTTCATACATTCTCCGGAAGATGATTCCAGGGCGCCGGGGAAGCACCGCTCCGGACAGTAGATGCACGTTGCGGGCCATCGCGTTTGTGGAGAGAGCGCCGCGCAGAACATCACAGTTGCGCACTCCCTATGACCGCTTTCGCGCCAGGCAGCGTCCGCTATGCGGACGCTGGGCGCTGCTTCACAAATGCCTGCCAGTCCTCCGTCGTCTGCGCCGCATAGCTGTTGGCAAACTCCAGCATCGCTCCAGCGAAGCGTTTCCGCTTCGCGACATAGCCTGCGATCAAACGAGCATCTCCGGAGCGGGCGTGGCCGCGGGCCAGCATCTCGCCACACACGCGACCATACTCGCACAGGCCATTCCCATTGAGCTGCGTGATGTCGACAGCAGCCTTATGGTCGTTGAGTTGCCGAACAAGGTAGTCGCGACCCTCAAGCTCGGTCCAACCCAGCAGCGGGTCTGACTGCAACTGCATCGCACGCTGCCCTTCGGCGACCCGCTTGCCCTGATGCTTCTCGTCGTGCTGCGGCAGATACGGCGCGTAAGAAGACTGCACCTCCTGCTTCACCTGCAGAAACAACGGGTCCTGCCTCCCGTTGCCCTCCATGTAAATGCAGTAGTCGCGTAACCCTACCGACCCTGTACCCACGACCTTGAACGCGACATCGATCGCGCGAAACCCGTGAAAGAAGCGCTGCCGCTCCGGCAACAGGCTCTTCGCGTACTTCGGCAGACAAGTAAGCACGGCTCTCGCTTCCTCCGCATGCAGCCGCGTAAGCAGTGGAGGATCGGAGCAGAAGAGCCGCCCTATCTTCGTCTTCTCGGTCAGCTTCTTCAACGAGGTAAGGGGAGTAGAACGCTCTGCCTTCTGCAATATCTGCGATACGGGCTCAATGTCTCGCAGACGCCGCACCTGGTACCGAGCCGCCTCAAGGATCGGTAATTCGGAGAGCGTTGTCATGAGCTCGCAGTACGACGCGAGGAACGCGTCGGCTGCTGCAACGCGGCCTCCCTGCTTGATCCCCGCATCTCCCCCAGCGAGCAGGATACTGGTCGTCATCCTCTTGAGATCCCACTCGAATGGCCCGCGGCAGGTCTCGTCGAAATCATTGATGTCGAAGATCAAGCGACCATCTTCGCCGCTGTAGGCGCCAAGGTTCTCCACATGCGCATCGCCGCATAGCTGGGACTCGATGCCTGTGTTCTTAGTCGCGGCAAGATCCGCAGCCATCACCTGCGCGGCCCCGCGGAAGAAGACAAACGGCGACAAAGCCATGCGCTGGTACTTGATGGGCAGCAGCTTCGGCACGCGATCCCTGCCGCCCAGCTTCAGCAGATCCGTGAGGGAACGCTTCCGAAGCTTTGCGTTCCACCTGGCAAGCTCATCACGCGAACAACGCTCCCACGCGGATCCGCCGGCAGACTGTTTGTCTTCGCCGGTATCCTGCGCCATCAACGTACGCCTCGTCTTCCGCTGATCGTTCCCCGACAACGATTAAGCAACGGTGACTCCTGCAGCCTGCAGCTCAAGGGTAAGCCGCAGGACCTCTGCGACACTCCACGCCTGAGCTATGCAGCCACGCGGGGTGTGCGGCGCGTCTGCGTCGAAGACCTCGCTGATGGTGCCAATGCCGGCTTCGCTCAGGTGTTTATCGAAGCCCCGCAGAAAGCCGGCTGCTGTTTCGAAGTCGCCTGGGTGCGCCTTGAGCCATGCATCTACAAATGGCCCGATAAGCCAGCCCCATACCGTTCCCTGGTGGTACGAGGCATCCCGCGTGTAGAGGTCGCCGAAATACTGCGTCTTGTACTCGGGGCTGCCGGGTGCCTGCGAGCGCATGCCGACCGGCGTCCACAGTGTCTCGCGGACTTTCTGCACAACAGGCTTCCAGTACTCCTCGGCGAGAATCGGGTGCTCGAGCGAGATCGCAAGCAGCTGGTTCGGACGGCAGGTACTGTCTTTGCCGTCTCTTACCTCGCTGGTTCCCGGCTCTGCATCGATCACGTCGTACAGGTAGTCGCCTTCCGCATACCAGAATTTCGCCCCAAAGCTCGCGCGCGCCTGGTCCGCGTGCACACGGTAGCGCGCACCATCTTCACTCCGCCCAAGTCGCGCCAACCATCCGCTCAACAACACGAGTGCGTTGTACCAGAGCGCGTTGATTTCGACGGCTTTGCCCCGGCGCGGTGTAACGACCCAGTCCCCGACCTTTGCATCCATCCACGTCAACTGGTAACCCGGCGCCCCCTGTACCAACAACCCGTCTTCCGGATCAACGTGGATCCCAAACAGCGTGCCGCGTAGGTGCGCGTCCGCAACGCCCTGCATCTTGGGCACAAGATGAACCAGGATCTGTTCATCGCCTGTTACGGCAACATACCGCTCAATCGCGTGAAAGAACCAGAGCGTCGCATCCGCCGTGTGGTACAGCCCTGAGGTATTCCCCTCGGGAAACATGTTGGGGATCAGCCCGTCACGGATGTACTCGGCAAAACTGCGCAGAATAAACTCTGCCTCACGATGCCTGCCTGTCGAGAGCGTGAGACCCTCGAGCGAGATCATGGTGTCACGACCCCAATCGGTAAACCAGTGATAGCCCGCGATGATCGTACGGATTTCGTCGCCGACCGCCTGCGCGCGTACGGTGTCGGCCACGCGACCCACAGGGATGATCACGAATTGGTCTGCCGCGAGCACCAGTTCGCCGGCGAGCCCGATACGTGCAGGCTCGGGCGCCATCTGCAGCAAGCGACGACGACGTTCCCTCTCCGTCGCAAATGCCTGGTCCACCGACAGTGACGCAACGCGCTCCCAGCTCTCGGTGGAGATGACGAGCGAGATGGTGTCGCCTTGATTCAGGTTCGCTGAGAAGTTGCCCGGTGACCAGAGATTGCCCTCCCAGTCATACCCGCGATGCTGCTCCTCGCGGTACTCGAGATTATGGATCTCCTGCTGTGACAGATGGAACGACGCCCCTGCGCCTGAGAGCGACAGCAGCAGCGGCGGCACTGCCTCTTCGCAAGAGACCTCGTAGCCGTGGGCTGTGGCCGTCAGCCGATAAGTGCTTGCGTCCGGGCCGCCGAGACCACCTTCGTGCGGGCGGATATCAATCGAGGGCCTAAGCTGAAGGCAGGCGCCAGTGCCCCGCAGCAGCTTGTACTGCAGGTATGTTGTGTTCTGGCGATGCACCATGCAGGCGCGTTTCTCCAGCTCGAATGCCGCACACCGGTAGGTCCACACCGGCAGCCCATCTTCCAGTCGAAACTCCACCAGGGTGCTGCTCACGATGTTGTCATGGGTCGCCGACGCCAGGTCTTCCGCTACCAGCGTGTGACGCTCGTGGCCGATCGTCAGTGCTTCTTCCAACTGGTTCAACATCATTGTGCGGCCATACGGCGCGGGGAGAGCTGCGATCAGCCAGCCGTGGAAGCGGCGCGCATTGATGCCAGCCAGGGTTCCAGACGCGTAACCGCCGATCCCGTTCGTGATAATCCATTCATCTTGCAGGCTGCGTTCAGCCCGCGTGGCAGCGTCCAGCGTTTCAGGGTCGAGCGAGATGGAACGCTTCAGGAGCGGAGCGGGAGAAGAGATCATGGTTGCCTTTGGATGCAGAGAAAGCCGAGATGTTGATTGCGCGCGCAGTCTTCCGACGGCTTACGCCTCCGTTTGAAGCACAAGCAGGACAGTAGCGGCCCCGGAAATGCGCCAGCCCTTGTCCGACACAGGGGACGTGACGCCTCCCCCACCATACCGATGATGGTCGCTGCTCCACTGCACCACCCAGTCGGTACCATGCGGAGCAGCCAGCAGAGGCTCGGGGCTGTGTGGCAGGTCGAGGTCGCAGCCGAAGTTCACGACCAGCAGCCGATCCGTCTCATCCACCATTCCATCTGGTGCAAAAAAGCGAATCACGAAGCAATCCTCGCTGAGCACCGCTCCGTCAAGGCCGCCAGACGCCTGGGTCGACAGCACCGGGTCACTCCGGCGAAGAGCCAGCAGATCCGTATGAAGCGCTGTCATTTGCGGGTATCGGGCCTGCTCTGCTGCCTCGAGCCGCGAGTGCCGGAATGCCTCGACGCTCGTCGGGTCAGGCAGGGCATCCTGCGAATCCTTGCTCGCAAGGCTCGGAAACTGGCCCAGGAAGTCGCGTCTTCCCGTGCGAACAGCCTCCGCAAGCGGTTCGGCATGGTCACAGAAGTAGAGAAATTTGCTTAGCCCCCCATACTCCTGCCCTTGAAAAAACATCGGCGTGCCGGGCGTGAGGAGCCACATCGCGGTCATCGCGCGGTATACACCAGGGTGGCTACGCGCCCGCACCCGCGAGCCCGTGTCGGTATTCGCAATCTGGTCGTGATTCTCGAGAAAGGTGATGAAGTGTTGCGGGCCCACCCCGCGCGCGGTGGTGCCGCGCACGTTGCCCTGCCATGCGTAATACTGTCCCTGAAAGAGATAACCGTACTTGATCGCAGAGACGAACTCCTGCGCGCGTCCAAGATGATCGGAGTAGTACGCCTCGCGGCGAAGCGTCAGGCGCACCATCATCGAGTGATGCAAGTCATCGTTCCACATGCCGTCCAGGCCATAGCCGCCCTCAGTCACCGGACGGATAAGACGCACTTCTTGAGGCTCATTCTCGGCGACGATGATGATGTTGCGGAGGCCGGCTGCTTCGCGTGCCGCTTCGCCAATCTCCTGCAGTACATGCTTGCCTAGCCGGCCATTGTCCTTGATCGACTGCGTTGCATCGAGCCGCAGACCGTCGAAGTGAAAGTCGCGAATCCAGTACGCCGCATTCTCGACAAAGAAGTTGCGCACCCCTTCGCAGTTGTCTCCATCGAAGTTGATAGAGTCGCCCCACTCCGTCGCGACTGCTGCAAAGTAGTCCGGGGAGAATTTCGGCAGGTAATTTCCGTCCGGACCAAGATGGTTATAGACGACATCGAGAATCACGCCGAGGCCCGTCGCATGGGCAGCCTCGATGAGGTGACGCAGCTCATCCGGAGTGCCATAGCTGTTATGCGGCGCGAAGAGGTCCACGCCGTCATAGCCCCAGCCGAAGGCTCCCTGGAACTGCGCCAGTGGCATCAACTCCAGCACGGTGATGCCCAGCTCCCGGAGCCGCGGCAACTCTGCTTCGGCAGCGCTGTACGTGCCACCTTCGGTAAATGTCCCGATGTGCAGTTCATACAGGACCTGGCCCTCGAGCTTGATGCCAGCCCAACGTGCCTCTTCCGACCGCCACGCGTAGGCAGCAGCATCGACAATCTGCGAAGGCCCATGGGGACCCTCTGGCTGAAAGCGGGACGCCGGGTCAGGATGGGCTTCCTCACCATCCACCTGCACGCGATATCTTTGGCCGGCCGCAGCATCCGCGATCACCAGGCTCCAGTAGCCATCTTCAGCCTTCTGCATCGGAACGGATGCGCGGCCATCGATCTGGATCGCAATGGATTTGCACTTGGGGCTCCAGACGGAGAAGCGAACGCCTCCCTCCGGGAGTGGCTGTGCACCAATATCTGTACGCTTCAGGCTCTTCAACTGCTTATTCACTGCGGGTTCTGTTTGCATTCCGGTCGTGAGATGCCGATGGCTCCCGCCGCGTCGTCGTCGCTGGTTCCTTTTCTCATCTGCTTATGACGAGTGACGATGCGGTCACCCCGGTGGTTACCGAGGAGGCTCGCACCACCAGCTGCGGCTCCAACAGAACAGACGCCGCCCTCTCTCCGCCGCGCTTCATCAGTGCCAGCGCAAGCTTCCCCGCAGCAGCGCCAAGTTCCATGACGCGGTGATCAATCGAGGTCAGCGGGGTGCGCAGGTAATTTGAGTACCGCAGATTGCCGCAGCCGACAAAGGCGATGTCTCCCGGGATCGAGAACCCCGCCTGCACCGCAGCCTCCATTGCCCCGAGCGCACTCTGATCGTTGTAGCAAAACACCGCATCGGGCCGCTGCTGCAAGGCAAGCAGCTGCTGCATGCCGCGATACCCGGCTTCGGCACCCTGGTCTTCGATCGAGTCGAGAGGCACGACAAACTCTTCGCGATACGGAAGCCCGACGCGATGCAGCACATCCCCGTAGCCTTCGAGCCGTTGCTGCGCCGGGCTCAGCACTCCGCCGGCGAGATGTGCAATTCTTCGCTTGCCCGTTGCGTAGAGGTGCTCAGTGGCCAGTATTCCTGCAGCCACATCGTCCGAGCCGACAAACTGAGCGTTGGGCCAGGAATAGTTCCGGTCCACAAGGATCATGGGCGTGATCGCCGCCTCCGGGAGAGGCTGCAGCTCCGGCTGGCAGGAAGCGAGCAGGAGCACGTCCACGCCCCGATTCAGCAGGGTTGCGATCTCCTGCACCTCGACGCGTGGGTCTTCATCCGAGGACGCCAGCAGCAACGCGTACTGGTGCTCCCGCAGCGCTCCGCTGAGCGCTTTCGCAAACTCCGCAAAGAAAGGGTGGATCAGGTCCGGCACCACCAGGCCGATGGTGAAACTGCGGCCACTGGCGAGCCCGCGGGCCAGCATGTTGGGCTGGTAATTCAGCTCCTGCATACGCTTGAGAACGCGCTCGCGAGTCTTCTCGCTGATCTCCGGCACGCCCCGCAGGACCTTGGAGACTGTGACTGTGGAGAGATTCAGATCCTTCGCAATGTCTTTGAGGCGAATCCTCATTGCTGCCGCGACCTCCTCACCGAAATTACACGTGCTCCGCGCGCTCTCTTCCGTCGCGCCATTATCATCGCAGAGACCGAGTGTTCCTGGGCTTGGGGTGAGTCACTGGCTGGAAATTCGAGGGAAGCGAGTCACGATCCCACTTACAGAAGCGCTGCGGCGCCCGTGTCCAGCAACTCAGGCAGGCGGCCGGTGCTCGTTCAGCTTCAGTTAAGCTCGACTACTTAGACTTGGCTGGATGAGCAGATCCCCCATTCTACAGGCCGCCTCCCTCGGGAACTCTGTCGCGGCCGCCGCTCTGCTCCTGACGGCCTCCGGCGTGTGGGCACAATCCGGGACTGCGTCACCCGCCACGGAACCAGCTCTCACCCTTCGAGAAGCAATCGCGCTCGCCGAGAAGAACGAGCCCGCCCTTGCCGCCGCCCGCGCAGAGCAGCAGGCGGCCTTGCTCGATCACTCCATTGCCCGTGCTGCCCTCTTGCCGGGCGTCGTCTACCATAACCAGGTCTTCTACACGCAGCCGAACGGCGCACGCAACGCCGCGGGCGCACTTGGCACGCAGCCTGCGCCCGTGTTCATCGCCAACAATGCCGTACGCGAGTATGCAAACCAGGCCTCGATCACCGAAGTCGCCAGCGCAGCGCAGGCAGCCAGCGTGCGTGCAGCCAGCGCTGCCGCAGCCCGCGCAACCGCCGAGCTTGAAATTGCGCGCCGTGGCGTCGTCGCTGCGACCGCGACCCTGTACTACCAGGTCAGCATCGCGGACCGTCGTGTCGGCGCCCTCGATCACGCCCGCCTCGAAGCAGCGCACGTTGTCGACCTGACCACGAAGCGTGAAGCCGCACGGGAGGCCGCCCACGCAGATGTCCTGAAGGCGCAGATCACCCTTGCGCAGCGAGAACGCGACCTCGCCGATGGCGTGCTTGCCCGCGACCGTGCGCGCCTGGAGCTTGCCGTACTCCTCTTCCCCGATCCCCTGGCTCCCTACACGCTCGCCGAGGCCGCGACGGGAACAGCTCTGCCGTCGTTGCCGGACCTTGAAGCAGCAGCCCGCCACGGCAACCCCGAGCTCGCCAGCGCGCTGGCCGCGCTGCGGCAGAGCAACGCCGAAGTCGATGCAGCGAAAGCAGCCTACCTGCCCGACCTCGCGCTCAACTTCACCTATGGCATTGATGCGTCGTACTACGCCACACGCAGCCCGGATGACGGCACCGGCTACAACCCGCGCAATCTCGGCTATTCAATGGCAGCCACCCTCGACATTCCCGTGTGGAACTGGTTTTCGACGGCGCATCGCGTCAAGCAGAGCGAGATCCGCCGCGATGCTGTTGCCGTTGCGTTGACTGCCGCGCAGAAGCGCCTCGTCGTGGGTCTGCGCGAGAGCCTCGCGGAAGCCGCCACCGCCGAGACGCAGTTGGCGTCGCTCGACACCTCGGAGCGCGAAGCCGCTGACAGCCTCGCGCTCACTGAGCTGCGCTACACCGCCGGCGAGGCCACGGTGTTGGAAGTGGTCGACGCTGAAAATACCCTGCTCGCCGCGCAGACCGCGCACGAGGACGGGGAGGTCCGTTACAGGGAAGCCCTCACCAACCTCGACATCCTGGCAGGCTCCCTATGAAGACGCCCGCGGCACTGCTCCTGGCGGCGATCTCCCTTGCGACAGGCTGCAGCAAAAACACTGCAGAGCAAACACCCGCGACCGCGGTGACCGTCCAGGTAGCGCACCCGGAGATCGGCTCGATCTCGGAGCATATCGTCGCCGACGCCGTGCTTTCCCCGCTCGCGCGGGCCGCGCTCTCCCCACGCATTTCCGCGCCCGTGCGTCGCTTCTATGTGCAGCGCGGCTCGCATGTGAAAGCTGGCGAGCTACTCGCAACGCTTGAGAATCGCGATCTCGAAGCTGCAGCACTCGACACGCGTGGCAGCTACACCGCAGCCGAGGCCGCGCTTGCGAGCACACAGGGTGCTCAGGTTCCAGAGGAGACGCAACGCGCCGAACTCGACGTCGCGCAGGCCCGCGCCACCCGCGACCTCGACCAAAGCATCGTGAACTCGCGCGAGAGCCTGTTTCACCAGGGCGCTATTGCCGGCCGCGATCTCGACACCGCGCGCGCCACACTCCTGCAGGCGCAGGTCGCCTACGATGTCGCAGCCAGGCACCTTGCTGCACTCGACGCCGTCAGCCGCGCCGCTACCCTTGCCGAGTCCAAGGGAGCCATGCTCAGCGCGAAGGGAAAATACGAGGGAGCGGAGGCGCAGGCGGCCTACGCCGAGATCCACAGCCCCATCGCCGGCATCGTGACCGATCGCCCCTTGTTTGCCGGGGAAACAGCCGCCGCTGGCGCACCACTCGTCACCGTGATGGACACCTCTTCGCTGCTGGCCAAGGTGCATCTGGCGCAGAGCGCCTCGCAGGAGCTCAAGGTCGGCGACCCCGCAAGCATCAGCGTGCGTGGCGTAGAGACGCCGCTCACTGCAACGGTGTCCCTGGTCAGCCCCGCACTCGATCCAGGCAGTACCACTGTCGAGGTCTGGCTGCGACTCCGCAACACAGACGGCACGCTCAAGGTGGGCACGCCCGTTCACACCAGCATCACCGGCCACACGGTAGCGCACACGCTGCTTGTGCCTGCGGCCGCGCTTCTGCCAGCGCCCGATGGCGGCAGGTACGTGATGCTGCTTGGCAAGGATGGCGCGGCCCACAAACGATCTGTCACTGTCGGCGTTACAGATGCCGACCTCGCGCAGATCACGGCGGGTCTGTCCGCCAGCGACATAGTGATCACGGGCGGCGCCTATGGCCTCGACGATGGAACCACGGTAAAGGTCGGCGCCCCCGGCAGCGACGAGGATGCAAAGCCCTCCCCGGGTAGCGGCCCATGAGCACCAGCCCACCGGCGACCCCGCCCACCACAGGAGCGCCGCACAAGGAGCATCAGTACTGGCTCCTGAACTTTCGCGGGCCGATCTTCTTCCTCCTCGCTGCGATGACGATCGCAGGCGTGTACTTCGCCCTGCAGCTGCCGATCTCCGTCTTTCCGGAGACCAGCTTCCCACGTGTCGTGATCGGCATCGACGATGGTGTCATGCCGGTCGAGCAGATGGAAGTCACCGTCACAAAGCCCATCGAAGACGCGATGAATGCAGTGCCCGGGCTCGAAACGGTGCGCTCCACCACCAGCCGTGGCTCGGCCGAGGTAAGCCTTTTCTTCCGCTGGAATACCGACATGCAACAAACGCTCGAGCTCGTGAATGCGGAGCTCGGCACGGTGCGCCGGACGCTGCCCGCAACAGCTGTCCTCACGACCAACCGCCTGACCTTCGCAACCTTCCCCATCCTTGGCTACAGCCTCAGCTCGCCGACTATGTCACAGACTGCGTTATGGGAGCTTGCCACCTACCAGCTCAAGCCGCCGCTCAACCGCGTCGAGGGGGTGCGCACCGTCACAGTGCAGGGTGGTGCTGTGCCGGAGTTCCACCTGGTCCCAAACATGGCTCGCATGCAGGCCGCAGGCGTCACCATTCTCGACCTCGTGCAGGCGGTCGACGCCTCGAACATAATCGACTCGCCCGGTCTCTACGAAGCCGATCACCAGCTCGTGCTCGGGCTTGTCGGTGCACAGGCGCATGATGCTGCCTCGCTGGGGCAGCTTGCAGTCAAAGCCACAGCCACGGGCACTGCGGTGCGACTCAGCGATGTCGCCGACGTGAAGCCCGCCGTCGAGCCCGTCTACACCGTGGTCACGGCCAACGGCCGCCCATCCGTGCTCCTCGAGATTGCACGGCAGCCCACGAGCAACACCGTCGCGGTCGCCGACCGCGTCGCCGCAGAGATCACGCAGCTCAAAAAGACCCTCCCACCGGGCGTCACACTCACCCCCTTCTACGATCAATCAGACTTGGTCCGCGAGAGCATCCGCAGTGTGCGGGATGCCATCCTGCTCGGCCTGGCACTGGCCTGCCTGATCCTGTTTCTGTTCCTCCGCGACACCACTGCCTCGCTCATCGCCGGCCTGGTGATCCCTGTAACCGTGGCGATCACAATTGTCTTCCTCTTCCTTATCGGCCAGAGTTTCAACCTGATGACGCTTGGCGGCCTTGCTGCAGCAATCGGCCTTGTGATCGACGATGCGATCGTAGTCATCGAGAACATCGTGATGCACAGGGACCATGGCGAGCGTCCCGTTGCGGCAGTCCGCCTCGCCCTGCGTGAGATCACCAAGCCGCTTATCGGTTCCACAATCACGCCGGTCGTGGTGTTCCTGCCGCTCGTCGCGGTTTCTGGGGTGACCGGCAGCTTTCTGCGCGCACTTGCCATCACGATGACGGCGGCCCTGCTCACCTCGCTTGCACTTGCACTCTCCTTCACGCCTGCCCTGTCGCTCGTCTTTCTACGCGACCGCAAACCGCAGGCGCCTTCCGGAGAAACCCACGGCCCGATCATGACAGGCCTCCTCGCGGCACACAGCCGCGCCCTCGGCTGGTCGCTCCGCCGCCCGCTCGCACTTGCACTGCTCTGCGCGCTTCTGCCGGTCTGCGCGTGGGTTGGCTACAGGTTTGTCGGCTCTGACCTGTTGCCCGCGATGGATGAAGGCGCGTTCGTGCTCGACTACATCATGCCCGCCGGCTCCTCGCTCACCGAGACCAACCGCGTTCTTCAGCATGTTGAGCACATCCTTCATAACACCCCGGAGGTCGAAAGCACCTCGCGGCGCACTGGCCTGCAGATGGGGCTTGCCGCCGTGACAGAGGCCAACACCGGCGACATCACGGTGCGGCTCAAGAACAAGCGCGGCCGCGGCATCGACGACATCATGGAAGAAGTGCGCACCACGATCAAAGCGACAGAGCCAGAGCTCGACGTCGAGTTCACCCAGGTGCTGCAGGATATGATCGGCGATCTTTCAAACTCACCCGAGCCCATCCAGATCAAACTCTTCGCCAGCGATCCGGCCTTGTTAAACAGCGTCGCGCCAAGGGTGGGCGACGCGCTCAGCCGGATTCCCGGTGTCGTCGATGTCCAGAATGGCATCGACAACACCGTCTCCGGACCAGCGACCAACTTCCAGGTCGACCCGTCCGTCGCAGCCCGCCTCGGCTTCACCCCGGCCGAAGTCGCAGAGGACGCAACCTCCATCCTCGACGGCGTCACGGCCAACACGCCCGTCATCGCGAATGGCCGCCCCTATACAGTGCGCGTGCGGCTTGGGCCGGAGACGCGACGCTCGCTCGACTCCATGGAGAACACTGTCTTCAACAGCAGCACCGGCAAGCTTGCAACGCTCGGGTCGCTTGCCGCTGTCACTGCTCTCCCACCCCAGAATGAAATTCTCCGGGAGAACCTTCAACAACTCGTCACCGTCACCGGTCGTCTCGAAGGCTCGGACCTGGGCACCGCGATGAAGAGCGTGCAGCGTACCGTCGCTGCGATGCACCTGCCCGCAAGCGTGCACGTCGAGTACGGGGGCACGTACCAGGAGCAGCAAAAATCCTTTCACGATCTCGAGCGGGTTCTCCTGCTCTCCCTCGCACTGGTCTTCGGCGTTCTGCTCGTGGAGTTCCGGTCGTTCTCCGCACCCGCCGCGATCCTCACCTCGTCCATTCTGTCGACCGCAGGTGTTATCGCGGCTCTCCTTGTCACCGGCCTGACTTTCGACGTGTCGAGCTTCATGGGCCTGATCATGGTCATCGGCATCGTCGCCAAAAATGGCATCCTCCTGCTCGACGCTGACGAGCGGTTCCGTGCAGACGGCCTGGGCGCAAAGGAAGCAATGACCCAGGCCGTACGACGACGCCTGCGGCCGATCGTGATGACGGCAACGGCCGCAATCTGCGGCATGCTTCCACTGGCCTTCGCATTTGGATCCGGCTCAGAGATGTTGCAGCCGCTCGCCGTCAGCGTGATCGGAGGCCTGCTGATCTCGCTCGTACTGAGTCTTCTCGTGACGCCGGTTGCCTACTTCTTCCTGACGCGTCGTCGGCCCGCATACACCGCGCAGTAAAAAGGCCGCGCATCGTGCGCGACCCCTGCTCAGAAGACCTCCTCTTACTTGCCGACCACAATCACCTTGAAGGTTCCAGCAGTCGGCGCAGCGCGCCCACGGGGGTTGCTCGGGCTCGGTTCGGGCTTCGGGCCAAAGTCCGCTGTCACCGTGTAGGCTCGACCGGTCGCTTCGTCGAAAGCCATTGTGCGTGCGCCGGGCGCTGTCTTCACCGTCTCAAGTACATGCGGAGTCGCGCCCCGCACACTCACAAACGTCATGTCCCCGGTCCCGCCATTCGACGAGATCGCAAGATCGTCTTTTGCATCGAAGCGGTCTGCATCCGGACCTGCGCCAATGGGCGCCGTGGCAATCACCTTGCCTGTGTCCGCGCTGGTGATCGCCATCACATTGCCATCGCACACAGAGAACAAGCGTCGTCCCTTGCGATCGATCGCGAGGCCGGAGGGCGAGTCGCATCCAGTCAGCGGATAGCTGGCGACAAGCTGGTGCGTCTTTGCATCGAGCTTCACCAGCATGTTCTTGTCTTCGATGTTCGCGAAAACCATGCCCTGTCCATCTGCCGCCGGGAACTCCGGCTTACCCGGAAGCGCGATCGTGGCCACGATCGTACGGCTCGCAGTATCCAGAACAGAGACATCGCCGCTGCGTCCATTGAATGCCCAGACCGTCTTTGTCACCGGCTCATAGACGATGCCATCCGGGTTCGTCCCCGCCGGCACACTGGCCACCTTCTGCAAAGTATGGCGATCGAAGATGACGATCGCGTTCGCCTTGCCATCGCTGATGTAGCCGTATCTCCCTTCCCCATCAAGCGCAATACCGTGCGTTCCACCCAGGCCGCTGATCGCGCCAACAACCTTGCCGTTCTCAGGATCGACAACATCAACCGACGCATTGTGGGCGATGTAGAGCCGGTGCATTGCCGGATCGAACGCGAGGTAATCCCATCCGCCTTCGCCACCTATGGTGTAAGTGGCGAGCACCTTGTAGGGGCCGGATTGTGCGTGCGCTAAGCCGGTCCCTGCCAGCACACTGCTCACAAGGCATAGGCGGAGAACAAAAGAGGAAGTCGGGTACATGACGGACATGAAAGCTCCTGTGCGCGCCTGCAGGGCCACGCGCTTAGCCCCAAGTCTCGCAGGCTGAGCTTAAGCTGCGCTGAAGAGAAAACGCCCGCGGATACAAGAAAGCCCCGCCATGTTGGCGAGGCTCCCAGTGGAAACTCCAGCGGGTAACTAGACCTGTTGCACTCTGCCGCGCGTGATCAGGCGGAGAAGGAAGGTTAGGATGACGGCGCCAATCACGGCAACCACTATGGTGTAGATCAATCCGCCGGAGCCTGCAAAGCCCAGGTGCGTCATGATGAAGCCACCCAGAAGGGCACCGATAATGCCGATGATGATGTCCATGATCGCGCCGTAACCGCCGCCGCTCATGATCTTGCCGGTCAGCCAGCCAGCAATCAGGCCAACGATAATCCACCATATGAAGCCGTGCATAAATTCCTCTTTCAGAGCGTATTGACAGACGCGATTATGGGAGTTGAGATAGCCTCCAAACGTTGCCTCATCCTAGTCCCGCTCTGGTAACGCAGGTGTTGATTACTTGCTAACCCCTGCGGGCAAACCTGCCGCTCAGCGCTCCCGCACCGCCGCCCTGTCGTCTCCAAAACCCTCGTTTTCAGGCCCACTCTTGTACACAGAAGTGGATGCTACACTCGCGCAATGCTCCCGCGTCGCGCCTTCTTCGCTCTTCTCCCTCTGCTCACTGCATCCCTGCTCGCGCAAGCTCCGCACCAACACCCCATGGCACTCGATGACCTTGCCCGCGTGCAGCAGGTAGGTCGCCCGCAGGTGTCGCCAGACGGCGACTGGATCGCCTACACCGTCCGCCATATAGATACCGAGGACGACAAGGCTGTCAGTACCCTGTGGATGGTCAACTGGGCCGGCAACGAAGACCTGCAGCTCACCTACGACACAGAGGGCGCAAGCAGTCCGGAGTGGAGCCCAGACGGGAAGTACCTCGCTTTTCTCTCGAGCAGGCCCGGCAAAGCCAAGGGTTCGCAAGTCTGGGTTCTCGACAGGCGCGGCGGCGAGGCGCGGCAGCTCACCAACGTCAAGGAAGATCTCGGCGACTTCCGCTGGTCGCCTGACTCGAAGCAATTGCTGCTTACACTCCGGGCGAAAGACGAGCCCGATCCAGACGAAGCGAAGAAGACCGGCAAACCTGTGCCACCGAAGCCGATCGTCATCGATCGCTACCACTTCAAGCAGGATGTCGAGGGCTATCTCACCGACAAGCGCGACCACCTGTTTCTCTTCGACGTCGCTACCTCAAAGCTGTCGAAGCTCACCAACGATGCTGCGCACGAAGAGCATGATGCCGAGTGGTCCCCGGATGGAAAGCGCGTGGCCTATGTAAGTTCGCAGCAGGCACCCGATCCGGATCGCGTCGACAACCCGGATATCTTCCTCGTCGATGCCACGCCGAACAGCACGCCACGTAAGCTGACGAGCTTTCTCGGTCCCGACGAAGGCCCGTTGGCATGGAGCCCGGATAGCACCAGGCTCGCGTACCGCCAGGCGAAGCTGCCCGGTTACTCCATCTACAACCAGAGTCAGCTTGCCGTGCTCTCGGTCGATGCCGGCACCGTGGACTTACTCGGCTCTAAACTCGACCGGCCAGTCGGCGCACCGGTATTCACCACGGACGGTAAGGCGCTGCTCACCACGGTGACCGACGATCGCCACCAATACCTCGAAGAGTTCACGCTGGGCGGCGCCGCCCCGGAGAAACTCGGCGAGAGCAATGGTGTGGTTCAGACGGTATCGCAGCATGGAGGACACATCGTCGTGCTGCGTTCTGCAGACACGGAGTTCCCGGAACTCTATGCCGTCGACGGTGCCTCCACCCGTAAACTGACCAGGCACAATGACGAACTTGCTGCTTCGCTTACCCTTGCAACCACGCAGGACATCTCGGCACATACAAAAGACGGCAACGACGTACACGGGCTGCTCACAATGCCAGTCGGCTACAAGCAGGGGACGAAAGTCCCGATGCTGCTCTTCATCCATGGCGGCCCAACAGCTCAGGACGAACATGGTTTTGATATCTCCCGCCAATTGTTCGCGGCACATGGCTATGCAGTCCTCAATGTGAACTACCGCGGCAGCAATGGCCGCGGTTTCGAGTACAGCCATACCATCAATGCAGACTGGGGCGACAAGGAAGTCACGGACCTTCTCGCATCAGTCGATGCGGCAGTGGCAACGGGCACAATCGACCCAGACAAGCTAGTCGTCGGTGGCTGGAGCTACGGCGGCATCCTCACCGACTACACCATCGCCAGCACCACACGCTTCAAGGCAGCTTCCAGCGGCGCCGGCATGGGCAACTTACTCGGACTCTATGGGGTCGACGAGTACATCCTTCAGTATGACAATGAGATTGGACCGCCGTGGAAAAACCCCGAGCTCTACATCAAGCTCTCCTATCCCTTCTTCCATGCGGATCGCATCAAGACGCCGACGCTCTTCATGGGCGGCGACGGAGACTTCAACGTTCCCGTCGAAGGCGGTGAGCAGATGTACGAGGCGCTCAAGAGTGTCGGTACCCCGGCAGAGTTGATCGTCTACCCCGGCCAGTTCCACGGCTTCACCCGGCCCTCGTTTATTCGAGATCGCTACCAGCGCTGGTTCGGCTGGTACGACAGATATCTTGGTCTCACGCCTTCCGCAGCCCCGAAGCCGCAGTAAGTACCCACGATCGATGATGGAGCCGCTCCCCTTGAAACAGTCGCTACTCTTCTCCGCCAGCCTGCTGCTCACCTCATCCCTCCCAATGGTCGCCCAGATCCCGGCTCCCGCAGTGCCCCCGGCGATGCAGGCCCAGTTCGCGCGCGACCCGCACCAGGCTATTGACCAGGCCTACACCGCTGCGATTGCCAAGTACACGACCGAGCCATACTTCAATTCGTCGCTGACCGACTATCTGCCGGCCTCAAAGACGGTGCCAACACCAGAGGCCGTGATCGGCGATATCTCTGGTGCACCTGGCAAACTGCCCTACGCCGAAGATGTCGCCAAGTACTTCCGCCTGCTTGAGTCGAAGTCGCCCCGGGTCAAGGTATATTCCATCGGCAAGAGTGAGGAAGGTCGCGAGATGATTGCCGCTGCGATCGGCGATCAATCCCTGCTCAAGCAGATGGACGCGAACAACGCTCGCCTTGCGAAACTTGCCGACCCGCGCAGCACTGCTGCCGGCGGCTCCGGCATCAGCGACGACCAGGCCGCAGCGCTGGCGAAACAAAGTTTCCCCGTCTACTACATCACCGGCACCATCCACTCCACCGAAACTGGCGCACCCACCGCCTTGATGGAGCTCGCATACCGGCTTGCTGTCGATGACTCCCCGTACATCCAGTACATCCGGCAGCACATGGTTGTGATCATTACTCCGGTGGTCGAAGTCGATGGACGCGATCGCATGGTCGACCTCTATAAGTGGCACTTAGCGCATCCGAAAGAAACCTACCCACGACTCATCTACTGGGGCCACTACGTCGCGCATGACAACAACCGTGACGCCATGGCGATGACGCTCGACCTGACGCAGCACGTGCTCGATACCTTCCTCAAGTTTCATGCGCAGGTGCTGCACGACCTCCACGAGTCCGTGCCTTTTCTTTACGACAACACCGTTGGTGATGGCCCTTACAACGCCTGGATTGACCCGATGCTCGCAGATGAGTGGGCAGCACTCGGCTGGAACAATGTAGCCTCCATGCAGAACTTCGGCATGCCCGGCGTCTTCACCCATGGCGACTTCGATACCTGGAGCCCCGGTTACCTGATGTTCCTAGCCGGCATGCACAACGGCATCAGTCGCCTCTACGAAACCTTCGGCAATGGCGGCGCCGACACAGAAAAGCGCATTCTTACCCCCGAGGAATACAGCCGCACCTGGTTCCGCCAGAACCCGCCGCTCGCGAGCGTGCTCTGGTCGCAACGCGATAACAACAACTACGAGCAGAGCGCGTTGCTGACGACACTCTCTTACTTCGCAGAGAACCGCGAGCACTTTCTCGATAACTACTACCTCAAGGCGAAGCGCTCCATCCTCAAGCCGACCACCTCTGGCCCTTCTGCCTATATCCTGAGCGCCGACCCCGCGTACACCAACCGGCAATTGGTCCTGCTGCACACCCTTGAGAAGCAGCACGTCGAGATTTCGCAGCTCTCCGCGTCTGCCACCGCCACGGTGTCGAAAAGCGACCAGGCTGCCGCAACTGGCGCCACCGCGTCGCGCAAGGATGGCGGGGAGACAACCACGCAAACCTTCCCTGCTGGCTCCTGGGTAATCCGCATGGACCAGCCGTACGCTCGCGTTGCCGATGCATTGCTGGACCGGCAGTACTGGGCGCCGCAGGATCCGCAGAAGACGCCCTACGACGACACCGCCTGGTCGTTCAGCCTCCTGTTCAATGCGAAAGTCACACGCGTGACAGATCCCGCGATCCTGCAGGCGCCGATGCAGCCCGCGAGCATGTCTCCGTCCTCGGCCACGCCGCAGGCAAGTGGGACCTATCTCATCAGGAACACAGGCCAGGTGAGTCTCCTCGCGCTTGCCTATGCTCTGCCGCAGGCGAAGCTCACCGTTCTCGACGAGGCTGCGCAGGTCGATGGACAGACCTACCCGGCAGGCTCCATCGCGCTCAGGGACGCAGGCAGCACCCTCTCCGATGTTCTTCGCAGGCTTGATCTCGCTGGCGAGGCTGCAGCCGTGGATGCATTACCCACAGCGAAGAGCCACACCCTAGACCACCTGCCCCGGATCGCCATGATGCACACCTGGCTTTCCACGCAGACAGAAGGCTGGTGGCGCGAGGCCTTCGACACGCTCGGCATCCCGTACACCTACATCAACACGCAGACTGTCAGCAGCGAGGCAGATCTGCGATCGAAGTACGACGTCATCGTCTTCGCCCCGGTGACCGGCCGTACCCCGTCCGAGCAGATCATCGACGGCATGCCCATGTGGGGCAACGCACTGCCCTGGCAGACTACCGCGGGAACACCCAACCTCGGCCGCATCGACTCCACTGCCGACATGCGGCCAGGCCTCGGTGAAGCCGGCGTCGCGCACCTGAAACACTTTGTCGAGGGAGGCGGCCTCCTCATCACGAGTGAAGACACCTCCGAGTTCGCCATCCATGCAGGCCTTGCACCCGGGGTCACCGTCTCGCCTGCCGGAACCCTGCATCTCGTCGGCAGCATCGTTGGCACACTGCCCGTCGCAGCCAACACGCCAGCGATGTACGGCTACACGGGCGTGCTGCCTGCCTACAGCGAGTCCGGCCTCGCCTTCAACGTCAGCAACACTGCAGGCGGCGCAGGCCCCCTGCCGACTGAAAAGAACACCCATCGCGTCACCGGCCGAGGGGGACCCAACGACACCGACCTCCCGGAAGATCGCACGCCGGAGTCTCTCCCCGCCCTGCCCGACGTTCACCCCTGGCAACCTGTTCCGCTCAACGAAGAGCAGGCGCGGAACAATCCACTCGTCATCCCCACCCGGCTCCGCCCGGATGTCCTGCTGCGCTTTGCCGACTCCGCACAGCTCCTGCTCTCTGGCCTGCTCGAGAACCCGGACTCGATCGCCTCGCACGCAGCCGTTGTCGACGCCCATCTCGGTACCGGGAACGTACTCCTGTTCGGCATCAACCCTATCTATCGCGGCGAGACCATCGGCACCTATGGTCTCGTCTTCAACAGCATCCTCAACTACGATCGCCTTTCCGCGGCCACACAATAATGTTCCCGGACGGGTGACGTTTCGCGGGTTGCGCGCCATCTATAGAGTTGCCATGGTATTAACCGACTAGTCAACAGCGGAAACCAGGGTGACCCTATCGTGGAGCGCGCCACCCATGCAACAGAGTGACCAGACCTTTCAGCCCATGCCGGCCGATGCAGCCGGCATCGTGAGCTGGGTACACCTCGGCGACCTGCACATGACGACCGAGGAAAAAGAGAATTATCGCCATCTGCAGCGGATCGTCAGCCGCGTGAACACGCTCTTCGCCCACAACGCCAGCTTTGTCTTTCTGCCTGGCGACCAGGCGGACCACGGAGATGCGCAGGCCTACCGCTCCATCCGCAAACAACTCGACGCACTCACGCTTCCCTGGTGCGCGATCGTCGGTGACCACGATGTGCATGGAAAGAGCCACAAAGCGTTCCAGTCGTTTTTTCCCGGCGAGCTGCATTACGCCTTTTCGCTCGGCTCGCTCCGGTTCATCGCGCTGAATGCCTTCGACGTCGCCGAACCCTCGAGCTTCACCATGCTGCCGCCGCAGCTCGAGTGGCTGGAGATGCAGCTGAAAAAAGCCAGCTCCGCGCAGGGACACGTCGTGCTGCTGCTGCACTGCTACCCAGGCGACTTGAAACGAGGCCGCGCCGAGCTGCAGCGCCTCGTCAGCACCCACAAGCCACTGCTGATCGACATGGGGCATACCCACTACAACGAAATCAGCAACGATGGCGCGACGCTCTACAGCGCGACCCGCTCGACCGGCCAGATCGAAGAAGGCGACGCCGGGTACTCCGTCATCTCGATTGATGGAGACCATGTCAGCTGGCGTTTCGTCCCTGTCGCCAGCACCTCGTGCCTCACCATCACGAGCCCCCCGGACTATCGCCTGCAGACTCGCGCAGCCTCGGCCACGGCCATTCGCGCCAAGGTCTGGTCGGAGCAGCCAGTCCGCGAGGTCACCCTCTCGATCGACGGCGGCCCTGTCACCCCCATGCAGCAGATTCCCGGCAGCCGCGTCTGGCAGTGCTCCCCCGCGCCCGATGGAGCAACACGCCTTGCCGTCGTCGTGGCCTTTGAAGACGGCACGAGCACAGAGGACACTATCCTCCTGCAGGGCCCGGCCCCCGCGAAAGCAGAAAGCGATCACGAAGACCGCCACGCCATCGGCGCGTGGCCCGAACACGGGCTCCTCGGAACCCAGCTTGGCCCCAATAAGAACGGCAGGAAGTGGTAACGATGTTTCCAGCCGAGATCGCCCACATTCTGCTGATCAGCATCGTTGCGCTGAGCATCGTGCTCATGCTGATCCGTCCGCGCAATATCGCCGAGGTCTACTGGGTAGGCGCGGGCGCAATCCTTCTCGTTGCCCTGCGCCTGATCCCGATCCAGCTCGCCGGCAAAGCCATCGGCGAGGGCGCCGATGTCTACCTCTTCCTCACTGGCATGATGCTGCTCTCCGAACTCGCGCGGGAGCATGGCGTCTTCGACTGGGTTTCCTCACTTGCAGTCCGCAAGGCGAAGGGGTCCGCGGCGCGCCTCTTCACACTCGTCTACGGCATCGGCACCATCGTTACGATCTTCATGTCGAATGACGCCACGGCCGTCGTCCTCACGCCGGCGATCCTCGCCGCGGTCAAGCGGGCGAAGGCAGAACCACTGCCGCATCTGTTCACCTGCGCACTCATCGCCAACGCCGCGTCCTTCGTCCTGCCTATCTCGAACCCCGCCAACCTGGTCGTCTTCCAGCAGGGCATGCCTCCACTCGGACGCTGGCTGCTCTCCTTCGGGCTTCCTTCGATCGCATCGATCCTCGTCACCTACCTCGTGATCCGTGTCGTCTTCCGCAAGGACCTTGCCGGGGAACTCGAAAGCAACGTCGAGGAGGTCGAGCTCCGCACCGAGGGCAAACTCATCCTGGCCGGTCTTGGCCTCGTCATCGTGACCCTGCTTGCCGCATCGGCGCTGAACTGGAAACTCGGTCTGCCGACCTGCATTGCGGCGCTTGTCGTGACCGCCGTGGTTTCGATCAAGGCGAAGCGCAACCCAATCGGCCTTGCAAAGGAGATCAGCTGGCCGACGCTTGCACTCGTCGCCAGCCTCTTCATCCTCGTCGACGCGGTCGAGTCCATAGGCGCGCTGCACTGGACCCAACTTGCGCTGCACTGGGTTGAACACCTGCCGCAGGCCCTTGCGGCCTTCGTCACCGCCTTCGCTGTCGGCATCACCAACAACCTCGTCAACAATCTTCCGCTCGGTCTCATCGCTGGAGGAACGCTTCACGCCGCGCACACGGAGGGCCTGCTCGCCAATGCGACGCTCATCGGGGTCGACCTTGGCCCGAATCTTTCTGTGACTGGCTCCCTCGCCACGATCCTCTGGCTGCTGGCGCTTCGCAAGGAAGAGATCGAGGTCAGCTTTTGGAAGTTCCTAAAGGTCGGCAGCATTGCCATGCCAGCCGCCATGCTGGCAGCCGTCGCCGCGGCACTCCTCATGCAACTCGCGGGCGCAGCCTAGCCCTACACTGCTTCTATGCAGGACGTCATAACCCACACAGGCAAGCCGATCGTCGTGGTCGGCAGCCTCAACCAGGACCTCACCTTCGACGTCCCGCGGCTGCCCGTCGCCGGTGAGACCATGACCGCGACTGCCTCGCGACGCACCCCCGGCGGCAAGGGCGCAAACCAGGCAGTCGCCGCAGGCCGCCTTGGCGCTGCCGTCCACATGATCGGCGCACTCGGCTCAGATGACGCGGCCACCATGCTTCGCGCGACGCTCGGAGCGAGCCACGTCGAGACTGGCGCACTCGTCGCCTCGGCGGAACCGACAGGCACCGCCATCATCCTGCTGACGCCCGCGGGCGAGAACAGCATCGTGCTCGCACCTGGCGCAAACCACACGCTTGCACCCGGGCACCTTGAAGCCCGGCAGCAACTGATCGGAGCTGCAGCCCTCATCCTGACGCAGCTGGAAACGCCCCTCGCTACGCTCGCGGCGCTGCTTGCAATCGCAGAGCAGCGAGGCATACCAGTGATGCTCGACCCCGCGCCCGCGCAGCCGCTCTCCCGCGCAATCCTCGAGCAGATCACGTGGTTCACGCCGAACCAAGGCGAAGCCAGCTTCTACGCCGAAGGCGGATCCTCTCTCGATGATGCAAAAGCACGCTGCGAGCACCTGCAGTCGTTGGGCCCAAAAAACATCCTGCTGAAACTGGGCGAGCGCGGCGCAGCCGTCCTCACAGAGCAGGGCGAGTGGCTCTTCGCACCGGCGCCAACTGTAACCGTTGTGGATACAGTAGGCGCCGGCGACACCCTGAACGCCGCCTTTGCCACTGCCCTGACCCGCGGCGACTCGCTGGCGGACGCCCTGCACTTTGCTGTCGCAGCAGCGGCCCTGTCGGTAACGCGTAGCGGAGCCATGGACGCAGCGCCATGGGAGCATGAAGTCTCCGTTGCGCGAGGAAGCTAATGACTCCGCAACAACACCGCGCTCCCCGCCGGAACCCGCAGCTTTCCACCCCGCCAGGCCTCCGCACTCTCGAGCGTCCACACCGTCCCGATCTCCCGCGACCCACGCCCGAACACCACGCCGCTCGTGCTGCCAAGCGAGGGCCCCGCGAGCGGGAACAACTCCCCAGCCGCGCCAGCGCCTGTCACGGTGATCTCCGCCGGCGAGGCACCCTTGTTGAACACAGCCACCAGCGTGCCACCGTTCCGCTGCGCCACGTACCCTGTCAGGTTCGCCTGCTCCACGGTCAATGCACCCGTCGCCTGCAGACGGCTATCCACGATCCCCGCCCCGGCAAACTGCCCTGCCAGCCACATCCCGTAGAAATCCGGTCGCGCGCTCACCGTTCCATCGCCTGATGTCGCAATTGGCGTATACACCCCCATTCCGCCGCCGTGGAGGTTCACACCGGTTGCCCCGCGTGCTGCGAGATCCAGCATGAAGTCCCCTGCCCACAACGCCGACGCGAGCGTGTCACTCACCCCCGGCTTGCCACCGTTGTAGCAGGAGTTTCCTTCGCTCATCCGGTACGGCAGACCAGCCGCCTTTGCCGCGTCGATCGCCGGGTACACCTCCTGCGCGATGCGCTCGGCCGGGTGCAGGAGGAGGTCGATCGTCATCCGCGGATCGGTCGGCGGACCCTCGGCATAGTAGTGCGTCGTCAACAAGGAAATTTCGCCCTTGGTGTCAGCGGCAAAGCGCCCTGCCCAGTCCTTCTTGAAAGCACTGTCCGGTCCGGCAATCTTCGCCTCAGGAACCCGCGCATGCACCGCCGCATACATCGCCTTCCACTTCGGCAGAAACTCGTCGTACGACCAGAGACTCCCCTTGCCACCGTCTGCCGCGTCGTCGTGGCGAAAGAGGTCGGGTTCATTGCCAAATTGCAGCGCAACCAGCTTCGGGCCACACTTCTTCACCACGTAAGCGGCTTCGTCGGCAGCTGCCTCAGGCGTGCCATTGCGCAGGTTGAGCCCATAGATCAGCTGCCAGCCCGTCTCATCGAGGAAGCCGCGCAGGTTGTCGATCGCTGCAGGTGTCAGCTTGTACATCCCCGGCGTCTGCTTCGTCGCCTGAGCGCCGCGATCCGGTCCGTACCCGCCGCTGTCCTTCTCGGCCGCAGCCGTCGTCGCCCAGGTTGTATATGCGCTGGTATTGCCGCCGATCCGCAGCACGCCATTTGCTCCCAGCGTGCGCACCATCGCAACCAGCGCCGTGTTGGCTGCAGAGAAAAATCCCGCATGCGTCAGTTGCGCCGACTCGTAGC
Source organism: Acidobacteriaceae bacterium (assembly GCA_965199135.1). Taxonomy (GTDB): domain Bacteria; phylum Acidobacteriota; class Terriglobia; order Terriglobales; family Acidobacteriaceae; genus EB88. Next base: position 616,662 of record OZ240685.1, read on the forward strand.
TCAAACCGGTGTACGTGTCCGGCACCTGTGCCCGCACACTCGCACCGTGAATGCTCAGCGCGAACTGTGCTGCCGCGGCCGTTTGTGCCGCAACCCACCCTGGTACTGCGACTGCAACGCCCGCGCCTCCCAGCATCCCGAGCACCACCCGCCGTGTCATGCCGTCCTTTTCCCCAGAGCCCATTCGCTACCTTCCTCCCACCAAGTTCAGCCGCAGCCGAGTGTACAAGCTTTCCCCTGGCCTCGCGAACAGAGCAGCTTTCCCGTGTCGCGCGAATATTCGGTGAAGTGTTCTTTACCGGACCGATTCCAGGGGCCAGAAACGATTACTTGTTCAGAAGACCGCATAAGGGATCGGAGGCTGAGTCTTCCATGAACGCTTCGAGAGCGCTTTCTGCCTATGCGATGCGCCCCTGCCCGCCCGCGCTTCCAGCTCCACGGGAGCACCCCATTCTGTCGATCGGCCGCGATGAGCCACTGCTTGCCAGCCGTGCTGGCGTGCTCAATCTGCTGGGGCGAAAGATCGTTTCTGTTCCGCCCCGCGAAGCGTTCGACCTGCTCCAGGAGGACCGGCCTTTCTCTCTTATCGTTCTTGGCCACACCCTCACGCCTGGAGAGATCAGCACCTTCTCAGCGCTCGCTCGAAAGCAGAGGCCAGCGCCGTGCCTCCTGATGATTTACGTGCGACTACGCCCCGCAGAACTGGACGAGAAGGTGGATGCCCAGGTGGAGTCGCTGGACGGCCCGGCCGAACTCCTTCGTCGGAGCAGCCTGCTTCTTGGGCTCGATCCCACGGTGATCTGTCCCAGGAAAGGGGTCAGCGCGGCACCGCAATCGTGAGGATGCGGTCCGGGCGGATTCGGCCGGCAAAGAGATCCCGCAGCGCCAGCACATTCCCCCACAGTCTCCCTCGCCGGTCGACATAGGCCTCCGGCCTGAGGCTGCGCAACAGGTTCGCAAGCAGATTCCGGCCCACATACTGCGCCATGTAGTACCAGGGGTACGATCCTTTCCGAAACAGGTACACCGGGTTCGCAATTTGCGAGTAGCCGAGCCGGCGCCCTGACAGGCGCCCCACCTTGGCGCCCAGATGCACCCCCATCGCATTCGGCACCCTGCGAATCCACCCTCCCGTACACGCCGAGAGTCGCCGCGAAAAATCCACATCCTCATGCCAGGCATACGCCGGCAGAGCCTCATCAAAGAAGAGTCCGCAGGCCTCAATCGCGTCTAGCCGGAACGCCATGTTGCAACCATAGGTGTTGTAGGCCGGCACCGGCGTCGACTGCGCCGCCTCGGCGGATCGCAGCACCCGTGCTGCATCCTCAAGCGTCAGCCCGGGGCCACCGATCCCATCCGCCAGGATCTGCCCCGTACTCGCCACCATCTGCGCCTGTCGCGCAAACGCGGAACGCGTCACAGCCAGGTACCCAGGGTCCATGAAGAAGTCATCGTCCAGAAACAAAATCAGGTCGTACTGACCAGTGCAGGACCGGAGAATCCGATTGCGCTGCATGCACAGGCCGGCGGCACTTTGAAGAAACGAAACCGACGGAAACAGGATCGGGGCGTCTCCAACATCGGAGCCGTCGACGTAACACACGGTAACCGCGTCGGCCAGGTCGCTCTGGGCTACAAGAGCTGCCAGGGTCTCCTTCAAAATGGCAGGGCGACCACGGGTAGCGATGCCAATAATCAGGCTGAGCCGCGGCAATGCAATGCTTGCTGCGCCTGCTGTAGCATCCCTATGTTCATCCCGCTGCCGCTCGCTCACGACTCTCAGCGTTCTAACCAGACCCTCGGCTGCCGCCATGAGGTCCTCCTGCGCACACGTGCGCTTCTCTCGCGGTGGTCCCCAGCCTTGGGCGCTCTTGCATGCCCAGCCGGGAGGTGCCCTGCCCCAGTATTAGTAACGTAGGCAACGACAATCATCAGTCTTCCGTAACCGTTCGGACAGTATGCATCGCGGATGGTTTTCTTCGCAACGCTTTGCCAATCAATACGGAAGAGAGAGGCGCAATACCTTCTCCCAAACCGGAACAAGCCGAAACGAGCCCGGCTCTCGGGTACCATCGCGAGAAGAGAGCACCCATGGCCCTAGACGACAATCCCCGGCAACATGCTTACACTGGTCGCGCGATCTCAGCGCCAGAAGAACCCTCGCACGCTGAACGCGTCCGCACCCTGCTCTCCCTCGCCAGCACCGCGACCCTCTCCTCCCAGTCACGGAGGCATCCAGGGTTTCCCTTTGGCTCGCTGATGCCCTATGCCCTCGATCCAGAGGGCCGCCTGCTCTTTCTCATCAGCAACATGGCGATGCACACCCAGAACCTGCGTGCCGACCCCCGCGCCAGCCTCTTCGTCAGCCAGGCCGCGTCGGTCGGCGAGGATACCCTTGGCGCCGCGCGCGTGACCGTTGTCGGCGAAGCCCACCCCGTGCCGGTTTCCGAGATCGCAGACGTTCGCGAGCCCTACCTCGTCCGCCACGAAAACAGCCGCTACTGGGTCGACTTCGCCGACTTCCACTTCTTCCGCCTGGAACCAGTGGACATCTACTATGTGGGCGGCTTCGGAACCATGGGCTGGGTGGAGCGCGAGCACTACACCGCAGCCTCCGCGGACCCGCTTGCCCCGGCCGCCGCCGGGATCCTGGGCCACATGAACGCCGATCACAGGGACGCGATGCTCCGGATTGCGCAGCAGCAGCGCGGGCTCGAGGCAAGCGAAGCGACGATGACCGGGATCGACCGGCTTGGCTTCACGTTGCGGCTGAAGACTGCAGATGGGATGAAGGGAACGCGGATCAACTTCCCGCGCGAAGTGCGCACGCCCGAGCAGACACGCGCCGCACTGGTCGCGATGGTCGGCGAGGCCAGAAATGCGAAGCCCTAGGCGGGCAACGGAATTTAAGAAGGGTTGGAGGCGCGGGCCGGGATCGAACCGGCGCATAAAGGTTTTGCAGACCTCTCCCTTACCACTTGGGTACCGCGCCGCTGTGGGGATTGCCGACTGTACCCAAAACGCTTCAGGAGTGGAAGCGCCTGGAGCGGGAGACGGGACTTGAACCCGCGACCCTCGCCTTGGCAAGGCGATGCTCTACCACTGAGCTACTCCCGCTTGGTACAAGTGAAAGTCTACTGAACCGGGAGTGCGTGGTCAACTTCAAGGCCCAGCCCTGACGAAAACCTGTTGGGCCACTCAGGTGGCATCGATCACGCGTTCGCCATCCTTGTTGCCGCTGCCCAGCCCTGCCTCATCAGCTCTCCCGAAGTCTTATAGTGGGCGCATGTCCAGGGCTGCGTCTTCCCGGTTTATGTTCCCTCCACGCTTCGTGCGGCTCTCTTGCTTGCTCTGCATGCTCCTGCTGTTCTCCATGCCGGCGCATCAGGTGAGCGCACAAGCCGGTGACGAAGCCCAGGGGCGCTGGAGCGAGGCTCGGGCCAACGCCTGGTATGCCAGACAACCCTGGCTCGTCGGCGCAGATTTTCTTCCCTCCACCGCCTCGAACCAGCTGGAAATGTGGCAGGCCGCCACCTTCGATCCCACGACGATCGACCGCGAACTTGGATTCGCCGAAGGCGTCGGCATGAACACGGTGCGCGTGTTTCTCCACGATCTGCTCTGGCAGCAGGATCCGCAGGGCTTTACGGGGCGCATCGATACATTCCTCGGCCTCGCCGCAAAACACCATATCCGCCCTGTACTTGTGCTGTTCGACTCCTGTGGAGACTCCTACCCGAAACTCGGCCCGCAGGACCCGCCGATCCCCGGCGTCCACAACTCCCGATGGCTGCAGTCGCCCGGCACGGTCGGCCTCACAGATCCCTCAGCCACGCCGCGCCTGCAAAACTACGTGAAGGGCGTCATCGGCGCTTTCGCCAATGACCCGCGCGTGCTCGCGTGGGATCTCTGGAACGAGCCTGACAATGTGAACCCCGATTCGGTTCGCAGGGGCGATCCCAGAGAGAAGGACGATCTCATCCTCGTTCTGCTCCCAAAGGTTTACGCCTGGGCGCGCAGCGCGCATCCCACGCAGCCGCTGACCAGCGGCGTATGGAAAGGAGATGGGAGCCTGCCGCTTACCCTTTCCCCGATCGCGCACGTACAGGTGGAGCAGAGCGACATCCTCAGCTTTCACAACTACAGCTGGCCTGAAAACTTCGAGCACCGCGTCGAAGACTTCGAACAGTACCATCGCCCTCTGCTCTGCACCGAGTACATGGCTCGACCCCTGGGCTCCACCTTCGACACCATCCTGCCGATCGCGAAGGCGCATCACGTCGGGATGATCAACTGGGGTCTGGTTGCTGGCCGCACGCAGACCTACTACCCCTGGGAGTCAACCGAGCACCCCTACGTCCACGGCGATCCGCCCGTCTGGTTCCACGACATCTTCTATCCAACGGGCAAACCGTATCGGCCACGCGAGGCAGAGATTCTCCGCTCAGTCACCGGCAGGGGCGCTTCGCAGTAAGGCACGTGCATGGAGCAACCTCTCTGGCATTCGTAAGCCGAAGATAGAGTCCACCCCACATCCTCAGTGCCGCACAAAGCTCCACACCAGGCACCCCGATGCCGCGAAGATCGTCGCCGTGGTCGTCCACCCGAGTACATTCATCCACAGCCCGTTGACCTTGTCTCCCATCAGCGACCGGCGATTGGTGAGCACCATGATCAAGAGCATCAACGGAGGCGTCGAGAACCCCTGCACGATCCCGGCCACCACCAGCGCATGCATCGGGTTGATCCCGAGGAAGTTCAGAATCATCGCTGCCAGGGTGAACGCGGTGATCGCTCCGTAGAAGAGCTTTGCCTCTCCCGGTTTATAGTTGAGCCCGTTCCGCCAGCCGGCACTCTGGCACACGTCATAGGCCGCGCCCGTCGTCATCACCGGGATCGCGAGAAAACCCACGCCGATAATTCCCAGCGTGAACAGCAGGCCAGCCGCCTTCCCGGCGAGCGGCGCGAGTGATTGCGCCGCTTCGGTCGCTGTCGTGATCTCATGCTTGCCCGCAGCAAACAACGTCGCAGCCGTCGACAGGATGATGAAGTACATCACCACGTTTGAGAACAGCATGCCGAAAATCACATCCCACAGGCTCGTCTTGAGTGCCTCGTCCGTGGTCCCACGCCGCGCGCGCAGCGTACGCTTGCCGGCCGCGATCTTCTCTTCCACTTCTTCGTTCGACTGCCATGTATAGAGGTAGGCCGAGAGCGACGTCCCCACGATCGCTACCAGGATCGCGAGCGAATCCCGGTCCATGTGCATCGACGGGATCAGCGTTCCCCGCGCAACCTCAGCCAGTTTCGGGTGCGCCAGAAATGCCGACACCACGTACGCCAGGAGCGACATCGCGAGCACGCGAAACACATTGCGGATCAGCGCGTACGAGCCCCAGACCTGGAACGCCAGCGACAACAGCGTGACGCCCAGCAGGATCACCCATTGCGGCACATGGATCAGGATCCCAAGCGCTGCCGCCATCCCGCCCAGGTCCGCCCCGGCCTCTATGATGTTGCCGAACAAGACGCCCGCAAGAATGACGAGGAGCAGCGCACGCGGCACCTCGTCGCGGAGGACGCAGAATAGTCCCTGGCCAGTCACCTGCCCGAGCTTGCCCGAGAGATACACGACCGCCACCATCATGGGCAGCGTCACCGGCGCAGTCCACAGCGCCTTGTAGCCAAGCTGCGCGCCCGCCTGCGCGTAGGTCCCAATCGCCGAGCAGTCGTCGTCCGCGGCGCCGGTGATCAGTCCGAGCCCAAGGGACCGCAGGACGGTGTGCTGGCGTGGGGTGCCGGCTTTCGCTTCCATCTCAGGGGAGACGTGAGCTGCTGATTTGGGGTTGGTCCGGCCGCTTAGAGATGGGCAACTTCGGCGTGCGTCGGCACCATCGCGCCATCCCGCATCTGCAGGGTGCGATCCGCAAACGCTGCGGCTTCCGGATTATGCGTGATCATCAACACTGTCTGCCCGAAGACCTTGTTCGAGTGCCGCAGCATGGCCAGCACCGCATCGGAGTTCTTTGTGTCGAGGTTGCCGGTGGGTTCATCGGCCAAGATGATTGCCGGCTTCGTCACAAGCGCCCGAAGAATGGCCACGCGCTGCTGCTCACCACCCGAAAGCTCCGAAGGCCGGTGACCGAGCCGTCCACCAACGCCGAGCATCTCGGTAAGCTCCGCGAGACGCTTGCGATCCAGCGTCTCCCCAGGACTCGCAATCTCGTGCGCGATCTCGATATTTCCCAGGGCCGAAAGCGTGGGAAGAAGGTTGAACTTCTGGAACACGAAGCCAATCTTGGTCTTGCGCATCCGGGTCCGCTCGGCATCCGAAAGCGCCGCGAAATCCACGCCGTCGATCCGTACATGCCCGGAGGTCGCCTGGGTCAGGCCGCCCAGGATGTAAAACAATGTGGACTTGCCGCTGCCCGAAGGGCCGATGATCGAAACAAACTCGCCTGTTTCCACGGCAAACGAAACATCAACCAGCGCAGGAACCTGCAGTTTGCCGACCTTGTAGGTCTTGCCGAGGTGCTCGGCCTCAATGATGGGTCGGGTGGGTTGCGAAACTGCGGCGGTAGTCACCCCCACATTCTAGGCCACCCGGGCCGAAATCTAGGCGTGGGCGCCCATCGCCCCGCCGAAAGCAGGCATCGCCGGGGCTCCCTGCGACGCAGACACGGCACGCTTCGGACCACGCTTACGCACCATCAGCATGCGGATCCGCTCCACCATTTCAGTCGGCGTCACCGCGCCCTTGGGCAGAAACGCATCGGCTGCATCGGCCCGCGCGAAATCCTTCACCGTCGAGCTCACCAGCAGCGCCGGAACCTCCGGGCTCTCGCTCTTCATGCGGCGCACCATCGTGTTTCCATCCATACCCGGCAGCAGAAGGTCGCTCAGCACCAGGTCAATGCCACCCTCCTTGAAGCGGTCCAGTGCATCGTTAGCACTCAGGGCTTCGACCACGCGGTAGCCGCGGGTTTCCAGCATGAACTTCCGTACGCTGAGTGCCTGTTCGTTGCCATCCACAAGAAGAATCACTTTTTTCGGTCGCATCGTTTTCGTATCCATCCACTTCGTTTGTGCTGGTTCACGGGCAGGCATGACGCCGCGCCTGCCCCCAAACCGGGTTCCATGCGCCGTGCCAGCGGCTGCAGGGTATTTCAGGCAACAGGGGGCCGTTCGCGCCGGAGGCGTCTCCACGCGGAGACAAAGCTCCGGCGAGCGCGCCGTAGGCACGGTTTCGGCTCCGTTTGCCCGGAAAGACCGCCGGAACAAAACAGGCACGGGGAACAAAGGCCAGTGATCCCGGAATTCCGTGGAAAACGGCGGTTGTTCAGCTCAAGTTGTCGAGTAAAGGCGAAAGTTGCGCTTGGGAGCCTTGCAATTCGGCGTTTGCCGTCCCTCGTTGGCTCCCCAACGCTTGCTCAGACTACGGAGGTCCCCCCACCGGCGCAATGGCGAACAGAAAGGGAACAGAGAAAGCGATCCACATCGCAATACAAGGAAATCTGGCCGAAAAGTGGCAGAACCCGCGCCCTGTATGGTCTCGGGGCTGTGGAAGGAATGTGCATCACGAAAGGAAAAACCGTCCCTCTGCCACGGGAACGGTGCTACCTCCTACACGAACGTAACTGGAGGCGTCCCACTTTTGCCCCCTCCCCGGCTCCGAAACCGCTGCTCTGCTCTCCAGCACGAGACGTGCGCGGCAAAACAGGGTACTGGGCCGCCCCATCTCCACGCCCTGGTCAATCCGCAGCACGGTTTCTGCCGGTGCAAAGCCGTGGTGGACGAGGTAGGCCGTCGCACAACCCGCCGCCGACCCGGTTGCCGGGTCTTCCCCGTTGTAGAACTGCATCCGGGCGCGCCAGGAGTTCGACGCCGCCCCGGGCGCGACCACGTAGAAAAACCGTCCGCTTGTGCCCGCCAGGTAGGTCTCCGCGGCCCCACGAGACACCGCCAGCGCCCGGAGAGCCTCCACCGAGACAAGTGGGACCACCACGAAAGGCAGACCCGTAGAAACGGTCTGGACCGGTCGTACCGGGTCGAGCGTCTCGAGTGGCAGGCCAAGTGCTTCCGCAACAGCAGCGCGGTCATGCACCTGGCCCATCTGGGGGAGCGGCTGCTCCATCTCGCCCGAAGTGGCCTGGCCGAATGGAACCCCATCGGCCGCCGCCACGTCTGCAAAGCGCACCGGGACCGCCCCGGCCTTCAGGCGCAGCCGGATTTCCGCTGCTGCAGCAAGCGCCGGCACGATCCAACGCAGCGCCGTCGCCGTACCCAGCGTGGGGTGTCCGGCAAACGGCAGCTCTTCCTCGGTCGTGAAGATCCGCACCGGGACGCTGCCATCCGGGTGACTGTCGTCCGGGAAGCAGAACGAGGTTTCTGAGAGGTTGGTCTCGCGGGCGAGCGCCTGCATCTCGGCGCCCGACAGGCCGGCCGCGTTCCGAAACACGGCCAGCTGGTTGCCGGCGAGGGCCCGGTCGGTGAACACATCGAGCAAAAGGTAGGGATATTCGCGCAAACTGTTTCTCTCCTGGAGGGCGGAATCGGCACAAAGTCTCTGTGCTATGCTCGCTTCACCACCGGCACACATGCATCCAGCCCAGTCCAACCCGCAGCTGTCGCCGTCACTGACGACCACGGGATCATTGGGGTTTGGATGCCGTTCCATGCGGTGTTCCTGTCTTTGTACAGGGCGGCGGCTGCGTTAGCCCTCCCGGGCTCGGTAGCCTGACCGCGGCTTCTTCGCACCCCTCCCGATCCCCTGGGCATCTCTCTAAGCACGGCCTGTGCCGGCGAACTTTCCCGGATCCCGCAAAGGGACCGGACATCTGGAGACCGCATGAGCATCACCGCTGAATCGCGTATTCCCCGCATCCTCGAGCAGGCCCCGGACTTCGAGGCCAAGAGCACCCACGGCGTCATCAAGCTGAGCGACTACCTCGCGCAGGGCAAGTACGTCATGCTGTTCTCGCATCCGTCGGACTTCACACCCGTCTGCACTACCGAGTTCATCGCGTTCGCCAAGCGCCAGGCCGACTGGGATCGCCTCAACGTTCAGCCGATCGGCGTCTCGATCGACTCCGTCTTTTCGCACATCGCCTGGGTTCGCGACATGGAGCAGATCGGTGGCGTGAAAATCCAGTTTCCGCTCGTCGCCGACCTCGACTTCAAGGTCTCGATCGCCTACGGCCTGGTCCATGAGGCAGTCTCCGACACCGCTGCGGTACGTGCCGTCTTCGCGATCGACCCCAAGGGCAAGATCCGCGCCATCATCTACTACCCGCCGCAGCTTGGCCGCAGCGTCGACGAGATTGTGCGCATCTTTGAAGCCATCCAGACCTCGGACAAGAACGGTGTTTCGGTCGGAGCCGACTGGCAGCCAGGCCAGCCCGTGATCGTACCCAGCCCCGCGACCGTGGCCGACGCTGAGAAACGCACCAATGGCGGCGGAGCCGGTCTGCAGGTGGAAACCTGGTACCTGTCGAAGAAGACGCTTTAATCCTCGCCCGGCAGCAAAGCCGCATCCTCCCGGATGCGGCTTTTTACTTTTTCGGAAACTCCTTGAAAACCTGCTTGATGTACTTCTCGAGGCGCTTGGTGTTCTTCTTCTCGGTCCTCGAGAGGTCGTCCTCGGTCACCCCGCGGAAGATCAGTTGGTGGCTGGCAGTATCGAAGATGTCGATCATCAGGTTGTTCTGGGGCAGGCTCAGTGCATTGATCGTCGCGTTGCCGTAGTACGGCTTCCAACCGGCGCCGAGTCCTTCCGGCCCCCAGTCCTGCTTGAACCCTCCGCCCTTTGCCGCGTAAAAGGCCTTCACCTGGTCCTCACCACGCACGTCACCGAGCACAAAAACCGTCGCGCTGCCGCCGGAAGGTACGAGCTGCCAGCCTCGCTGGCGGAGTCCCTTGTCCACCGCCGCGTGCACCGCCGGCTCGTACGTGGGCGCAGCCATCTCAAGCACACCCCAGGAGTACGTGCGATGTGCGAACTGCGCCGTGTGATCGTATTCGATCGTGACACTCGGCGTCAGGAAGGGGATCGCCTCCGCAGCCGGCACAGTCAAAGCGAGAACAGCCGCAAGGGCAAAGGTGGTTCGGCGATGCATGGACTCTCCTGGCCCTCGGTTCGACAGCAGGGCTTCGCGAATAGGAGGCAGGCTGCGCCGGGAAGGATGGTTCGGCACCGGGCAAGAGAGTCGCGGGCAGGAATCCTGCCCGCTGCAAAGGGTGAAGCCCTGCGGTTCAGAGGGAACGGCTTCAACGCCCGGAGATCCTTCTCGCCCTCGTCCTTGACCCGCTGCATGAACCGCGGATTCGCGGTCTTGACGCCGCCCTGGGAATGGCTCTGGTACTGCGAAAAATCGGCGTATTGGTCATAGCCGGTACGAACAATCCGCAGCCAGGGCCGCGGATGCCGTCAGAAGGACGGCACCGCTCCCCGAAAACGGCTCTTGCAGCGATGGTCTTTCCCCGTTCCTCCGGCACGAAGAAGAAACAGCGCGCATGTGGAACGGCCGGTATGCGAGTGACCGTCACTTTCCCGTGGCTGGGAAGCTTCGCAGCATCTGCTCGACCATCGGACTTGAGTCAGCGTCCTTCTTCCTGGCGCTTTCCACCGCGCTTGCCCGAAACAGGAGTTGGTGGGTATTGCTGTCGAAAGCGTCGATCACCAGGTATCGCGCGGGTCGCCCGGGACGGGTCGAAGCAAAGCCCGCATTCCAGCCTGCGCCCCACGTGTGCCAGTCCCACCCCTCGCCCCAGTTCGCGTCTTCATGCTTGTAGAGGGCTTCCAACTCGGATTCGCCCGTCACATGCTCCCGGGCAAAAAGCGTCAGACTGCCCGCCGAGGTCATCTCGACCCACCCGCGCGCCTCCAGGTCTCGGTCGGCAGCTTCCCGGACACGCATCAGCGACAGGGGGTCCGACGAATGCTGGTTCCCCCAGCAATAGGTGTGGAAGCTGTGAAAGTCGGCATCGCGCGTACGGCCCGCGTGCACGTTCTGCGCCTGGAGAACAGCAAAAGAGAACAGCAGGCTCGCGGTCACGAAACTGCGAGCGAGAAAAGCGCCCGGTTGCTGGGCGTTCATACAGAGACTCCTTGTCCAGCAGGTTTCCCTGTTAGAGGCGCGACGTTGCTGAATCGTTAGCTACTGCTGGTCGCTGTCTGCCTGCGTAATGGCGTAATAGCCCTTGCGCGACTGCACCTTGAGCCCGTCACCCTTGCACTGGATCTCGACTGCACGGTACTTGCCATCAAAGTCCGTATTCTGGGGAACATAGCTGATGACGTACTGCGTGCGCAGCTCAGCCTCGATCTGGGCGAAAGCGTCCTCGAGCTTGTTTCCGTTGTTGCCGACATCAATGACGCGGCCGCCGGTGGCTTCCGTCATGCGCCGCATCTGCTGGTCGCCCGAGTACCCGCCCAGCATGATCGATCCACGGGAGTAGAAGCCCCGATCCGCGATCAGGATCACGTACACGATCGTGTTGGCCTTCTGCGCCGCCTCGATCGCATCCTGCACCTTGTACTTCGAGCCTTCGTCTTCACCATCGGTCAGCAGAATCTCTGCTTTCCGGCCGGTCTCCTGGCGCAGCTTGTCGTTCGACGCGAGGTAGACCGCGTCGTACAGCAGGGTTCCCTTCGGCGCACCCTGCGTCGGGATCGTGCCCTGCCCCAGGCCCGGAATACCGGCTGCGCCATTCCCGGCAGCGGTGTTGATCTCAGCCTTGTTCATCGCCCGGCTCAGCACGCCCGCATTGTTGGTGTAGTCCTCGAGCAGGTTCACATCTACATCGAACGAGATCAGAAACGCCTCGTCCTTCTCGCGCAACACCCGATGCAGAAAGGCCGATCCGGACTGCTGTTCAAGGGGGAGTACATTCATCTGCGAACCCGAGGTGTCGAGCAGGATCCCCAGCGTCAGCGGCTGGTTGGCCTCGGAGGTGAAGTTCCGGATCTTCTGTTCCTTCTTGTCTTCCAGCACCCGGCAGTCGTCGCGGGTCAGATTCGGGATCAGCGCGCCGTGCTTGTCGCGTACGGTGAAGTACAGCGAAACAAGGTTCGAGTTCACCCGCAGGGTTGTGACCGGCGCACCCTGCTGCGTGTCATCCGGTGGCGGTGCAGTGCTTACCGGGGGCGCGTCGGGGGAAGGCGCCGACTGGGCATAGAGCCCGGGCACAAGCAGAAGCAGCGGGGACAGAATCAGGGCGAGACGGCGCATGGTAGCTACTTAGACGCTTCCGTGGGACAAAAGTCGTACGGCGCAGCCCCGAGTCGCTACGCCGTGTTAGCCGCACTGTACGCCTTTGGGACGCACAGTGAGAACAAATCACCCTTTGAGCGACTTCATGTAGTCCGCATCGACGCGGAGTGCCTCTTTCCAGGGCAGGTCTGGAAACGCCTCCTGCTCCACAAACATGTGCTGGATCGCTCCCGGCTTCACGGCAGCGAAAATCTTCGGATAGTCTGCAGTGCCGCGCCCGAGTTCCGCAGCCGGCGGCGGGTTGTCGACCGAAGTGTGCCCCGCGTCCTTCGCGAAATCCTTCACGTGCAACATCTTGATGCGGTTCGGATAGGTGCGCAGGTAGTGTTCGGGGCTGCCGCCGCCTACCGTCACCCAGCCACAGTCGAGCTCCATGATCACCAGCTTCGGATCGGTGCTCTTGAGGAGCAGGTCATAAGGAACCGTCCCGTTCTGTGGCTTAAATTCCATGGTGTGATTGTGGTATCCGAACTGGAAGCCGGCCTCCTGGATCTTCCGGCCCCAGGTATTGAACTGTTCCGCGTTGTACTTCCAGTCATCCAGCGTGAATGCAGTCACCTGGCTTCGAAATGGCAGGCTCGCTGCAGCCGAGCCCGGGCGGAACCCTGGAAACGAGCAGATGATGTACTTCGCTGTCCCCAGCTCCCGGTGAAACGAGAGGATGGCGTCGAGGTTCTTCTCGAGCTGCGCCGAAGGGTAGTGTGCGGAGACGCAGCGCAGCCCCGCAGACTGCATGACCGCCTTCACCTCGACCGGCGAGTGGCCGTTGAAACCCGCGCCCTCGACCTCCTGGTAGCCAAGCGACGCCACCTCCTTGAGTGTGCCCGCGTAATCCTGTGCGAGCTGCTCCCGCACCGAGTACAACTGCAGCCCTATCGGCAGCCCCAGCGGATTGGCACGAGCAAGGCGTGGAAACACAACTGCGGCAGTACCGGCAAGCGCCGAGCACTGCAGGAAGCGACGACGAGACACTGGGGACATAAAAGGGGGAGGCTCATTTCTGAAGAGGTAGAAAACTCGGCTGATACCGATCCCAAGCACGATGCCACGGAAGCGGTGCACGTGTCCATGCAGGCCTCTTCTCGCGGCCGCTTTGCCTAGGTCGTTCCGGCCGGTTGCGAGCGGAGCGCGACGACCAACTTCACACGCTCTTTTTGGCGGCTGGGTGGTAATCGTTTTGTTCGTGTCAGCTCCGCGATGCCGTGGAGGCTCGCCCAAAACACCTCCGATTGCACCTCTGCCTCCGACGGCGACCCCCGAAACAAGGCCATGAACTGGGAGAATGCAAAGCGCAACTCCGGGGGGGTCGCGGCTTCTCCAAAAGGAACGCTCAGGCTCAGCGAGAACATCGCTTCGTAGAGTGCCGGGGAGGATGCGGCGAACGTCAGGTACGAGGTGGCAACAGACTCGATAGCGGTCCCACGTTTCACTCGCTTTCGGGCCTTCTCCAGGGCGAGACCCAGCGCCTGAAAGCCCTCGGTCGCCACGGCAGAAAGGATGCCATCCCGGCTTCCGAAATGGGCATAGAGGACCGGCTGGCTGTAGGAGATCTCATCGGAGAGGCGCCGAACCGTGACGCTCGGCCATCCCTCCTGCTCGGCGATCCGCCGCGCGGTGCTGATGATCTGCGCCCGGCGTGCCTCCCTGTCCCGTAGCTTTCGTTCTGCAATCCTGTTCTTCGCCGCCGCAGCTTCCATGGAAATAAATTATAGCGCTGCTAGAAATAATCCGAATCCCATCACCCAGGCCGTCATCTTTTATAGCGTTGCTAGATTTTGTACCAAGGAGATAAATTAAATGCATACGACGCTTCCTCTTGCCCTCGCCATCCTCGTCTCAGTCGGGATCATCGGTATCGGCCTGATGTACATCGCCTCCCCGGAACGCATCCTGGGTGGCTTCGGCCTCAAGCCACCTGCAGCAGACGCAGACACGCGCGCATGGCTTCGACTCAAGGGCATTCGCGACATCGCCTCAGGCGTGGCCGTGCTGACCCTGATGTTGACGACGGATCACCGCACCGTCGGCATATTGCTCCTGGCGCTCTGCATGATTCCCTTCGGCGACATGTCCAACATCCTGGTCTCGGGCGGACGAAAGGTCACCGCATTCTCTGTTCACGGTGTCACCTGCGCGGTAATGCTCTTTGCCGGCCTGCTGCTGATCGGTCTGCTGTGACTCGCCCTCACTCCACACTGGCTACCCAGAACTGAGAAGGGGCGTCTACAAGCAACCCCTTCCCGGAAACCCACACTTTCGCCCTGCAAGCTGATCGAGCGCTTCCACGCAAGCCCCAGCAGGGTTCAATCTCTGCCCGAGGGACCAAAAAGTCGGCTCTGGTACTCTAACGCTTGCGCCCGTCCGTCAAATGATCGAGTCGCCGCGGGGCACCTCTCCCTGCATCTATATGGGCACACGGAGTTGGCGTATGTTGAAGGCCCTGTTCCACTTTGAGGAGAATCCGCCTGTGAAGCACGCTGCATTAGTAGGAGTTTTGCTGGTCACCCTGGGGAGCAGCGCCCTCGCGCAGCAAGGAACCGCGGTTCCCGACGCCCCGCTTCCCCAGGCACCCACGTCCAATGGCCTCGGGGACCTGCGCGACCAGGTCAAGCCCGGCGCCGGCACCACGCCGCTTCCCTCGCCCGACGCAGCCCAGCATCCGCAGGATGGTGTGAACCAGGCCGCGGGCAGCTCCACCTCGAGCGCGCCAGGCGAGAGTGTCGCCCCTTCAGGCTCCACCCCGAACCAGCAGGAAGCCCCCGACATCCCGGCCGCGGGTCAGGGCCCGACCCAGACGCTGATCATCCCCGTTAACGAAGTCATCGTCCCCGTGACCGTGCGCGATAAAAAGGGCAACATGGTGCCCTCGATCGACTGGCGCAAGTTCCGGGTGTTTGAGGATGGCGTGCGGCAGCGCATCGTCTACTTCACGACCGATCCCTTCCCGATCTCGACCGCCTTTGTCGTCGACCAGAGCCTCCCGGCCGACGTGATGAACAAGGTCAACGAGAGCCTGGCTGCTGTGACCGGCGCTTTCACCGCGGCCGACTCGGTCGCCGTCTTTGGCTACAACAGCACGCCGCGCATGATCACCGACTTCACCGGCGCCCAGGGCGCGCGCCTGAACGTCGCCCTCTCCGAGGCAAAAGCCCCTGGCCGCGATATGGGCGTCATCTCCCCCGGCGGCCCCATGGATGATGGCATCGTCGTCAACAACAAGCAGCTGGACCCGAACACCAGCCCGCACCATGGCCTCGACGTCGGCAACGCGATTATTCCCAAGGAGTACCATCCGCTCAACGACGCGATCCTGGCCGCAGCGGAGCAGCTGGCCAAACAGCCTCGTGGCCGACGCCGCGTGCTCTACATCATCTCCGATGGCAAGGAGCAGGGTTCGAAGGCCTCCTACAAGGAGGTTGTCCGCTTCCTGCTGACGAACAACATCTCGGTTTACGGCACACTCGTCGGCGACTCTGCAATCTGGGGTCTCGGCTACCTGGACAAGTTCCATGTACCGCTGCTCCCGACAATGCGCGACAACATTCTGCCCAAGTACGCGCTCGCGACCGGTGGAACGCTCGACTCCGAGGTCTCTGAGAACGGCATGCAAATGTCTTTCTCGAAGATCACCAACTCGGTGCGTGACCAGTACACCATTGGCTACATCAGCCACACCAACGTCCTGGCCAGCCGCTTCCACACCATCGAAGTACGCATCGAGGGCATCCCGAACCTGGACATTGTTGCCCCCGACGGCTACTACCCCTCGGCGCATAACAACAACGCCGCAAGCTCGCAGTAAGACAAAGCAAGGCGCCGCGCTTCCTTCGGACGGGTGCTCGTTCCATAGCAAGACAGGCCACGTGCCTGTCTTGTATGGAAGAAAACACCCCATGAAGTGGACGTCTGCCGCGTTGGGGGTCTTGCCGTTTGCTCCTGAAGCAGGTCTCTTGATCGTTCAACCATCGTCCACGCTGATGCCTGTCGCACTTGGGTTGCTGGCTGCGGTGACCTGGGGCGCGGCCGACTTCGCGGGTGGCCTGTCGACGCGACGCGCAGCGCCCAGCCGCGTGGTGCTGATCGCCCATGGCACCAGCCTCATTCTGCTCGCGGCGATCTCGCTCCTCTTCCCGGTGCATCTGTCCGCATGGGCGACGGCCGGAGGCCTGCTTTCGGGAGTTGCCGGTGGCGTGGCACTGATGGTCTTCTACGAAGCGCTGTCGCTGGGCGCGATGGGGCTCTCAGCAGCTATTGCCGGTCTGCTGACCGCCGTGCTACCTGTGTTTCTCTCGATCCGCAGCGAAGGGGCGCCAGGGCCTCTACAGATCACCGGCTTCGCGGTCGCCGCGGCAGCAATCGTGCTGATCGCCTATGCTCCGCCAGCCCCCGGCGCGACGCCGGCACGGCGGGCACTCCTGTTCGCGACCGCAGCGGGGGCCGGCTTCGGCTTGCAGCTGGTCTGGCTGCATCTTTCGGCGGCCGGCGCAGTGAGCGCCGGTGGTTCGCCATTCGCGCCCGTACTGCGCGCACTGGTCTTGTCTCGCCTCGGCGGAACAGCGGTCGCGCTCGCCGCCCAGCTGCTCACCCGCGCTCGGCATCGCGAGCGAATCCTGCCGCAACCCACCGAACCCGCGGCTGTGCTCCGCATCCCGCTGCCGCTGCTGGCTGCCGGAGCAGGCCTGCTCGACACTGCCGGCAATGGCCTGTACATGCTGTCGTCGCTCGGGGGAAGGCTCGACGTCGCGGCGGTGCTCTCGTCGCTCTACCCGGGAGCCACCATCGTGCTGGCCGCCCTGGTGCTCAAGGAAAAGGCCACCCGCCTCCAGGCCATCGGCATGGGCTTCGCTCTGGCCGCGGTGGCGCTGATCGCCGCGTAATCACCACGCTGAAAGAGAGAAAGCCAGCCCCGCGGGACTGGCTTTCTCTGCGTGTTCGAAGGGATTAGAAGGAGTAATGCGCCGAAAGCTGGATGATCCGGGGTCCGCTGCGGGTGCTCGTAATCTGACCGAACGTTGTGTCGCCCACGGTGTTGTCGGGGTTGCCGTAGCTTGCAAAGTTAAACACGTTGAACGCGTCGGCACGGAAACCAACAGCCTGTGCCTCGGTGATGTGGAAGTCCTTGAACACCGAGGTATCGATCTGCTCATAGCCGGGTGCGCGTTCGGTGCCGACGCGATCTGTACCGAAGGTGTTTGCAGTCTCCGGTCCGTATGCGCAGGTGCCATTGTCCCCACCCGTCGGGCAGGGGGTCGCCGAAGGATCGGTACCGAACCAGTTCTGCACTCCCCGGTCGACAATCTTCAGCTTGCGATACTGGTTGGCGCGGGAATTGTAACTGTTCGTGTTGCTGTTGTTGCCTGGGCTGAAGATCGTAACCGGCAGGCCGGAGTACGCGATCGCTGTTCCCGAGATAGCCCACCCGCCCAGTGCGAGATCCAGGACGCGGTTGGCGTTCCCACCAAACTGCTTGCCGCGCCCATAGGGAACTGCATAGGTGCCAACGGCCGACAGGTTGTTACGCACATCCTGGTCAGACGGCCCGTAGTCGCCGCCAAGATCGTAGCCATTCTGGAGACCACCAGGGCCGGCGACATTCGAGCCGCCATAGTTGCCATCCGTATTCGTCATCGACCGCGAGTAGGTGTAGTTCACGGTGTACTCGAAACCCTGACTCTGGCGATGACGCACCGTAACCTGGGCGGCGTTGTAATTCGACATACCTTCCGACTCGGTGAGCAGGAGCGTATTGCTCTGTCCGACGAGATTGTAGAAAGGCGCCTGGTCGGCCGTGGACACCGTGCCGTTATTTGCAGCAATATCCGCAGCCTGTGCGGCTGTGAGCTGGTTGGCATTGCGGTAGTCCGCCAGGTGGGCACCAAGCTCTCCGACATAGCCAAGCTGTACCGAGGTCGCATTGTTCAGCTGGTACTCGGTCGTGAGATTAAACTCCTGCAGGTACGCCGGTTGGATGTTTTGCGGCCATGCGCCGTACCCGGGGTTGTTCACACCGCCGATGTTGAAGCCGTTCTGTACCTGGTACGCGCTGCCGGCACTCGTCCCGGTGGGGGACACAGCAGTGAGCTGGGTGAAATCCACAAAAGGCGGGTTATAGCTCAGACGCTGGTTGCCGGCGTCGCCTTCGAAAAAGCTGGTTGTACCGTAACCACCGCGCACCACAAAGCGCGGGTTCACCTGGTACGCAAAGCCGATGCGAGGCATGATCTGCTTGTAGTTTGGCTGGTAGCAGGAGGGCCGGTCGCACACGATCGAGCCAGCCTGTGCGCCCGCGGGCACAGCGCCCGCGTACTCCACGGTACCCATCTGTGGTCCCGACAGAATCACGTTCGCGGTCTGGTTATGCGCCTCGGTCCAGGGCTGATCGAACTCGTAGCGGATGCCCAGGTTGACGGTCAGGCGATCTGTCGCCTTCCAATCATCCTGCAGAAAGCCTGCCGAGCGATACTGCCGCTCGCCAAAGAGCCCACTCGAGATGCTGATCGATTGCGAGTCGGCGAGATCAGAAACCCAGTCAGCCGGCCCGTAGCCAATGCCGCCATCGAGCCCGGTGAACGCACCGGTGTAACTGAAGCTGCCAAGCTGACCGCCATTGCCGGAAAGCGAATAGTTCTCCTGATAACGGAGTACCTGTACGCCCATGCTGAGGAGGTGCTTGCCCCGCTGGACCGTTAGGTTGTCCTCGTAGCTGAAGGTGTTATCGCGGAGAATCTGCGGCTCTGCCGGGGTACCAACGCCGGACAGGTTATTGCTCACACCCTGGTACGAGAACCCCGCATACTTCTGCGCCGCAAACGGGATACCCACGAGCGAGTCTCCGTTGAGGCCGAAGTTACCGGTCGAATCCGCCGGAACACTGTTATCCCAGCGAACACGTGTGAAGCCGATGCGCGCTTCATTCACGATCGAAGGAGAGAACGTGTGTACCCAGGTGCCACCACCCAGCTTGCTCGGGTATTGGTTCGGGCCAGTGAAGGAGATTGCGAGAACCGGCGTCGTCTGGTCGTACGCATTGCTCTGCGCATAAAACGCTGTGATCTTATCCTGCGCTCGCGGATCTGCCTCTATCTTGAAGTCACCCTGATCGTTGTTGGTGAACTGCTTCGTGGGCCCAATGTAGTTGTTCTGCACCAGGCCATCTGTCGGAGCCTTGTTCGGGAGCGGATAGTACTGCGGATGCGCGATCAGATACTGCACAACCGGGTTGGTGATGGCGATGCCCTGGTCATTGGCGTACGGAACCGCAGCGTACGGCTGCCCAGGAACCGGAGCTACCTGGGTGTTGTAGAGCTGCACCGGCGCCGGTGTACCGTCGCTGTTCTTCAGCGCTTCGAGCGCGGAGAAATCACCGCCGCGCATGGCCGCCGTCAGAACACTTGCAACGCCTGTGCCGCCGTGATGGTTTCTCGCACCCTCGTAGTCCGCGAAGAAAAAGAGCTTATCCTTGATGATCGGGCCACCGATCGTGCCGCCAAAAATCGCCTGCGTGAACGGGTTCTTTGCCACACCGTTGAAGTTATTCGCCCAGGTATTCGCATCGAGATTTGCGTTCTCGAGATAGCCGTACACACTGCCGTGGAAATGGTTCGTGCCAGTCTTCAGAATCGAAACAACATCGCCGCCGTTGACGTTGCCATACGAGGCGGGAGCATTTGCGGAAACCACCTGGATCTGCGCGATTGCGTCAGGCGCGGGGTTATACCCGATGAGGTTGTTCTGACCCTCGTTGATGTCAATCCCGTCAAGCGTATAGTTGTTCGCCTGTGCGCGATTGCCGTTGATCGTGACGATGCCATTGTTGTAAGTCGTTCGTTCGATCGCGTTGCTTCCCGTCAGACCGGTGGGATCGGTGTTCACCGCGCCTGGCTGGAACAGAGTCAGCGACGAGAAATTACGCCCGTTGAGCGGGATGGTCTGGATCTGGTCCGAGCTCATCGACAGGCCAAGCGTTCCATCCGTCGTGTCCAGGATCGGCGCCAGGTTTCCCTGCACCTCCACGCTCGCAGTCGACCCGACCGCAAGGTGCGCATCGATCTTTGCCGTCTGGTTGATCTCGAGCGAGAACTGCGCCACCGTCAGCTTGGAGAAGCCGTTCGCCGTCACCTCGATCCGGTACGGACCGACGGGCAGAAAGCGCACCGAGTACACGCCGGCGTCATTGCTCGTGGTGGGCGTCACAACGTTGGTCGCAGTGTTGATCACCGAAACAGCGGCATGCGGAATCACCGCTCCGCTTGGATCAGTCACTGTTCCTGTTACGGATCCGGTGACCGTCTGGCCAAGTGCAGCTGAGGCTGCGAGCAGGCTCAATGTAGCGGCGATCCGTGCTGCCGTGTAGGGGGTGCTATGTCTCATGAAGATGACCTCGATCCGATGCTTCAAGCCCTGCGCTTCGCGTGTTGTTTCCAGTCTGTTGAGAGAGCTGAATTAGTCTCACGTGCGCGGATGCGCGCTTTCGGATGCGAGATGAGCCTACCGACCGGCGGTACAAAGGTCAACAGAGATTAACATTCGGCATCCATTCGATCACTAAGTTGATCATGACCCATGTAACCCGCCGCTATCTTGGAGAGAAGGAAATTTAAGTCGACGCGTAAAAAGGCTCGAAGCAGCGACACGTTTCGGATGCGTGCCTTGCTTCGAGCCTGATTTCAGGAGAGGAGGAAGTTACTTGACGTGGCCGACGGGTTCGGTGCGAACCACGACCGGTTCCGTGCGCGCGACTTCCGGAGTGGTGACTTCGGTCTTCGCGGCTTCGGACTTCATTGCAGTCGCATCCGGATCACCCTTGATGCCCTGCTTGAAACCGCGCAAGCCCTCACCAAGACCTTTTCCAAGCTCGGGGAGCTTGCGGGGGCCGAATACGAGCAGTGCAATCACCAGGACAAAAATGAGGTGTGTGGGCGTAAACAGGTTATCCAGCATAAGGGACTGCCCGCGTACCAGGTGCGGGTCTTTCCTCCATCAAGGCGGATTGTCTCATAAACGCCGTGGTTTTTGCGTCCGGCGCTTTCGAGTGGACCAAAGCGATCATCGCTGCTCCCCTGGTTTACGGGCCGCTGGAAGCCGCTCGGAAAGCATGCTGTAGAACGCGGGAAGGCTTTCACTCGCACCGAGGCTCAGGCGGCGGTGCACCTTCATCATCGGGTAGAGACGGGAACCTGCGACTTCAAGCGTCGGCACGGCAAAGTCGCTGCCGGGATAAAGCGTCATCGTCCAGACAGCCTCCTGCTCCCCTCCCAGGAGGTGCTGCAGCAGTTGTCCGAAGTAACTGCCCCACAGCAGGGTCATCCATTCGCCGGTATCGGAGGGCAGCGGGTCGGGGGCCGGGCACAGCCGGTTCAGGATGCGCTCCAGCCGGTCGACCGACTCGGCAGTGTCGCCCAGCTCTTCGTGGTAGTCGCTTCGCGCTATCTTGATCGCCTCGGCGGCATACTCGGCGATCATGGGCTCCATGCCGTCCCACTTCTTGTCCGCGAACCGCTTGCGTGCCTGTTTCTCCCGTTCCATCGTCCATTCAGCGTACAGGAGCAGCCCACAGCCTCTGGGCTGAGATGTAAAGTGGAAGCTGGTATCCCGGAGGTCCTGTTCTTTGCTGACAAGCTTTGCCCGCCGTACCCTGGCGCCCGCCGCTTCTTTCGCCGCGCTTTTCGCCCTTGCCGCCCATCCCGGGACGGCCCTTGCGCAGGCGCCCCAGTACCATCCGCCAGTGGTGGCAGCCAACAGCACGCTTTCCGGGGTCAACTATGACAATCGCTACGAGGTCTACGGTGGCGTGGCCTACACCCACTTCGACGCAGGCTCCTCGCTGCTGCAGGGTGCGAACCTTGGCGGCATGGACTTCCAGGGAGCCTACTTCCTGAACCGTCGCTGGTCGGCGGTTGCGGATGTCCGCGGCTATTACGGCACCAGCGGCGTCGTTCCGAATGCCTACCAGATCAAGGGTCCTGCCGTGAGCCAGTACATGGTGATGGCTGGTCCGCAGTACCGCCTCGCCTCGAACGAGCACGCGTCGGTTTCGCTCCATGCGGTCGTCGGCGGCGCCTACGGCTACTTCAGCGAGGACCTCGGCAAGGATGAGAACGGCAAC
Source organism: Acidobacteriaceae bacterium (assembly GCA_965199135.1). Classification (GTDB taxonomy): domain Bacteria; phylum Acidobacteriota; class Terriglobia; order Terriglobales; family Acidobacteriaceae; genus EB88. The sequence goes on from OZ240685.1 coordinate 639,039, forward strand.
AAGGTGGAGCCGCCGCAGGTTGGGCTCTTCAATGACCAGCTCACCTTCGCCAGTGCGATCGGTGGCTCGATCGATCTGAATCGCTCGCCCCGCCTGGCCTTCCGCATCTCGCCCGAAGCCGTGCTGACCGACTACTCGGCCAATGGCAATGGCGACTTCAAGGAACAGTTCGCAATCTCGATCGGCCTGGTCTACCGGTTCGGCAAGCATCTTGACAACAAGCGTCCCGGCGCACCGGCCCGGCCGGTTCGCTAGTCTCGAGCAGCTTGTGCCCCATCGCAGATACGACGGGGCACAATCCGTCTGGAGCGTTGGCAGCTGAAACGACTTACTGCGTCTGCAGCGTGTCCCGCGGGTGCTGCCCTGGAGCCACCCGAACCATGCGGTAGAGAATCAGGTCGTTGCGGTCCTCGTCATCGAGAGCGTGCCAGTGCGCGACGGCCTGCAACTGGTAGCCCGCGGTGTGGATGTCCTCGAGCGTTCCCGGGTCCACCTCGTTCCACTCGGCGAACCAGCCGGGCTGGTAGTGCAGGATCCGCTCGGACAGATCAATGGAGCCGTAATCGCTGCAGATCGCCGGCTGGTGCGTCATCAGCGAGATCTGGTCCCCGGAGATCGAGAGCAGCAGCGGGTTCGTCTTCCCCTCGTGCATCCGGATGTACGCCGTGAGCCCGTCTGCCGCGCTCAGAAGCGTGTACTGGGGGTGTGTGGCAAACGACACACTCCTGTAGGCGTTCCAGCCCAACACGGCCGCCAGCGCCACGCCAACGATGCCTCCAGCGGTCCTGCTACGCCGTGCGAGCGCATCGGCCCCCAGCATGGCCACAAACACCACCGGGTAGCCCAGAACCATGTAGTAGCGGGGCTGTGGGCTGTTGTGCCAGCCGATAAAGAAGATGTAGCCCGCGGCGGCTACAAGCGAGGCATACACGAGGGGGTTTCGGCGAAAGCCCCGGTCGAGCACCAGGCCCCCGAGCAGCAGCGCCAGGGCCAGGCAGACGAGGCAGGGGCCAACCCACAGCACCCCATGCGCCGCCCACCAGAAGGCAAGCAGCTGGTCGTGAACCCCGTGTGGCGCGTCCCAGCGATTGGCTGCGAAGAGGTAGAAGAAGTCGCCGCGGTAGTGCGGGCGGACGCAGACAAGATAGTAGGCAGCCCAGGGGCCCAGTCCGCCGGCGGTGGCGATCACAAGGTCCGCGATCACCCGGCGAAGCCGCCAGCCATGCCCTGCTGCGAGGAGCACAGCCGTCGCGGGAAAGAGGAAGAGCGCCGTTGTCTTCGTCAGAACCCCAATGCAGCCAAGAAACCCGATCGCGAGGAGCGCAGCGGTCTGGCGAGGTCGCGCCCAGCGGGGCAGTTGGAGCGCCAGCAGCCAGCTCAGCAGCGTGGAGAACACCAGAAGCGGCTCCAGGATCGCGAGCCGGCTGAAGCACCAATAAAACATGCTCCCGTTTAAGAGCAGCACCCCGCCCCAGCGAGCAGCCCGGCTCCCTCCTGCGGCCCTGATCACCAGGTAGCTCAGCACGAGGTCCGCGCCGAAGATCACAAGCGCGAGCCCCCGGGCAGCAGAAAGCGAGACGCCTGTCAGGTGAAAGACCAGCCACTCCAGCGCAGGCCAAACCGGCAGGGCAACAGCCGGGTTGAAGTCTCCCCACAGGAACCAGTGGCCGAACAGGATCGAGCGGATAGCGGCGTTGCCGTACCAGCCCTCATCCGTGTATTTGGCGTAGTCCATCCACGGGGAACCGTTGGGAAAGTCGGCGCGCAGGTGGAACCAGTGGAGGGCCCACAGGCCGACGACCACCCCCGCCAGGATCCACTCAAGTGCCGCCGGCCATCTGCGTGTTGCGGGGGCGAGATCGCGCTTATTCGTAGGCAAGAGCGTCGATGGGGTCTTTGCTCGCAGCTTTCAGCGCCGGGTACGTCGCACCAAGGACCGCCCCGATGAATGCAATGCTGAGCGAGCGCACCCACCAGACAGGCGGAATGATGAACGGCCGGGTTGGATAGCGGTAGTTCAGCCCTTCTTTGATCAGGAAGGTGAAGAGCACACCCAGCAGGACCCCGGAGACAGTCACGAGCGCTGCTTCACGCAGCATGGTTCCGACGATGTAGCCGCGTGAAGCGCCCAGCGACTTGAGAATGCCGATCTCGCGCGTCCGCTCCATCACCGCGGTGTACATGGACTGGAAGATCACGAGGAAGCCTACGATCACGGCGATCGTGATGACCGAGTCGAGCGCCGGCGTGAAGCCTGGCAGATGCTCCGGCGTCATCAGCGACATCCACTGCTGCATCGTCTGCATTTTGTACTGGCCCAGGCCGGGCGTCGCCTTGATCTCGCGCTCGATCACGGCCTGGTTGCGGAGATCGTCGCTGCGGATGTAGAAGAGCGATGCGTTATTCGGATTGCCCAGGAGACCGCCCAGCGTGCGGATCGGCACGAATTTCCGACCGCCCTTGCCATGCTCGAAGATCCCGGAGATACGGAAGGGATGACCCTTGATCTGGATTACGTCGCCGACGTGGTAGCCCTTGTCCGTTCGCGCGTAAAAATCATCGACGATGGTGTCGTCCGGCCCTTGAAAGGGACCGCCGGAAAGAAAGACGAACGGCTTCAACGCGTTGTAGCTTGCAAAGTCGATCCCCCAGATGGTTTCAACCGTGCCCGCCGTGCTCAGGTCTGTAATGACAGGGGCCGCAACGAGGACGTGGGGTAGCTTGGCAAGCACATCCGCGATCTTTGCCGGCACGGGCGCGCCGCCGATTGCAGAGAAGAACGAGGAGTTCGGCGGCTGCACGATGATGTCCGCGCCAATGCCGCTGGTCTGTTCTTTCTGGTGCGAAACTTCACCGATCATGATGCCGACGATCGAGAGAATCATCACCACTTCGATCGCAACGGCCAGCATCGTGACCAGGGTACGCACGGGGCGGTGCAGGAGATTGCCGACAACAAGCTTGTTCATGGAGAAGGACACCGTCCGGCCGCATGCGAAGCTGCTGCGACATGGCGACGTTTCGAGTGTAGCAAAGCTGGGAAGGCGCCCTTTTCGCAAAATATGCTGCGGAAGACTACACCCTACTTAGACTTAAGTCACCGAATCTTTGACTATGCCCCCCGGACAGCACTAAGTTAGGGGCGAGAGCACCCCTCCTCCGTAAGGATTTCGTGAGTATGGGACAGTTTGGACCGGAACTACGAAAAGAACGGGAAAAACGCGGGGTTGCGCTCGAGAGCATCACGGGCGTGACGAAGATCAGCGGCCGGCATCTGCTCGCGCTGGAGCAGGAAGACTTCACCGCGCTGCCAGGCGGCGTCTTGAACAAGGGGATTGTGCGCGGCTACGCCCGGGCCTGTGGCATGGACGAAGAGGCCTGGGTGGGCCGGTACCTGTCTGCGTACCACGAAAGCGGTCAGATCAAGGACGACGACCAGGGCTGGATCGAGTTTGCCGAAAATGTCAGCAAGTCTCGCAAACCCGAAGAGGCAGGGTCGGACACGATGGTGCGCTGGGCAGGCGTCGGCGTGATGCTGCTCATCCTTGCCTTCTTCACCTGGTACCTGGTGCACTTTGTAGAGGCGCGCAGTGAAGGGCTCGCCAACCCCTCCGCGCATGCGCATCCTGTGCTGCGGCCCTCCGGGAGCTAGGAACAGCCCCTGCGCCATGCGCGGTTTCGCGTTAGCCTGAACGTGAGGGCCTGAACCAGATGGAACCACGCGGTATTGCTGCCATGATCGCCCTGGGTACCGGGTGCCTTCTGCTCATCGGCATCGCTCTGCGGGCGCGCCGCTCGCGCCGTCCCGCGCTGCTTTGGACCTCTGCCGCCTACATGGCGCTGCTCCACGCTGTATGGATCGTGGGGCTTCTGACCAGCCAGCTCTTCGCCTCCGGCCTGGCTACGCTCGAAGTCCTTACCTTCCCCTGGAGCATGGCCGTGATCTGGAATATGACGATGGCCGGCTTCGGCACCCTGCCGGACCTCCTGCTTAACTACGCGCGCTTTGTGCTCGGCTTCGGTGGGCTCCAGTGCCTGCTGTTGACCCTGTTCGTGTGGGAACTGGGACTGAAGCCGCGTCGCCGGGCGGTACGCGGCTAGCCACTCAGACGGCTGCAACGCCCTTTTAACCGACACTTTCGCCTCTTGGCGCAGGCTCTTTGCCCCTCCCCACCGGCTCAGGTAGCATTAAGGGCTGGCAGCGTTCTGGGCCGGCTTCCTGCACCGATGCCGCTGGCCCGCCGAGCCCTCCCTGTGTTTCCGGCATCCCTTCTTGTAGAGAGCAGCTGCCGCGACCGGGAAGGACCGGTCCGCTTGCCATCCGGAGGAAGTACCCATTGCCAGCACGCGATAGATTCTTATTTACCTCGGAGTCGGTCACCGAGGGTCACCCCGACAAGATCGCTGATCAGATCTCAGACGCCATCCTGGATGCCTGCCTGGAGCAGGATCCCTATTCGCGCGTCGCCTGCGAAACCCTCACCGCCACCGGCTTGGTTGTCATCGCCGGCGAGATCACGACCAAGGCCTACGTCGACTTCCAGACGCTGGTTCGCAGCGTGGTCCACGATATTGGCTACAACGATGCGACCTTCGGTTTCGATTCGAAGACCTGCGCGGTGATCTCCTCGATCAACAAGCAGTCCGGCGATATCGCGATGGGCGTAGACACCGGTGGCGCCGGCGACCAGGGCATGATGTTCGGCTACGCGACCAACGAGACGGATGAGCTCATGCCGACACCGATCTCGCTTGCGCACCGCCTTGCCCGCCGCCTGAGCGAAGTTCGCAAGAACGGTCAGCTCCCCTACCTTCGCCCCGATGGCAAGAGCCAGGTCACTGTCGAGTACGACGAGTCTGGCAAGCCGGTTCGCGTCGACGCCGTCGTGATCTCGACCCAGCATGCCGAGGAAGTCGCGACCGAGACGCTGCGCGCCGACATTCTTCGCGAAGTAATCCAGATCGTCATCCCGGCAGAGCTGCTCGATGCGGACACTAAATACCACATCAATCCGACTGGCCGCTTCGTGATTGGCGGCCCGATGGGCGACACCGGTCTGACCGGCCGCAAGATCATCGTGGACACCTACGGTGGTATGGGCCGTCACGGCGGCGGCGCCTTCTCAGGCAAGGATCCGACAAAGGTGGATCGTTCGGCGGCATACATGGCGCGCTACATTGCGAAGAACATCGTGGCTGCTGGCCTGGCGGAGCGCTGCGAGGTCCAACTTGCCTATGCGATCGGCGTGGCAGAGCCGGTCTCGGTGCTGGTGGAGACCTTCGGCACCGGCCAGCTCCACGCGAGCGAGTTGCAGGAGCTGGTGCGCAAGACCTTCCAGCTGACCCCCAAGGGCATCATGGAAAGCCTTGACCTGCGCCGCCCGATCTACCGCAAGACCGCTGCGTACGGGCACTTCGGCCGGACCGATGGAGACTTCGGCTGGGAGAAGACCGACAAGGCCCAGATCCTGAAGGAAGCGGCCGCACAGAAGGAAGCCGTGGGCGTGAAGTAACGTCTGCGGAAAGAAGCAAAGAGGGGCAGGAAGCAAACGCTTCCTGCCTCTCTTTGCATACAGGGAGCGAGCCGCTCAACTGGTGGTGGCAGTTCCTTCGCCGAAGCTCAGGCGCTTGTGCTTGAGAGCCAGGAAGGGCTCTTCGAAGTAGCGGCGCGAGAGGTAGGCGACCAGTACGGAGATCGCGATGCAAAGCGACATCACACCAGCCCGCACGGCGAAGACATTCTGAAGGTGGGACGGCAGGAGGTGGGCAAACAGTTCCCCCACCTTGATGAACACAAAGACGTTGATCAGGTATAGCCCGTAGCTGATGTACCCAAAGAATGGCAGGACCCCTGACGCCCTGGTGCGCCCGGTTTCCTCAAAGAGAATCGCGTCTCTTCGAATGCCAAAGAGGATGACCCCAATGGCTCCCCAGGTAAATGGCAGATCAGCGAGCGCCTGGTACATGGGCCCGACCCCGTAGAGCGGGCGCACGAGCACCACGAGCGCGAGCACGCCGCTGACGCAGACGATCACACCAGCGATGCGGTGGGCGTTGCCGAGGTGGACGGCCTTGTTATGAACAAGTAGAGAAAGCAGGGCCCCATAGGCGATATAGTCCAGCACGAACGGCTGTGATCACGACGAGCAGGAGCCTTATGAGGGTCTGAACCTTGACGCAGTCCAGGGACGGCATATGCCGGACGACCAGAGACTCTTCTCGGAAGGCGCGTCCGGGGGGCGGGGGGAAAAACATGGCTTCCTTATACCACTTCCGCGCTAAGCAGAAGGGTGGGGCAGGAAGGTCGTGCGTCTCGGCCTACACGCCGACAAAGGCAGGTTAACCAGGAGATACACGACGGCAGGAAGCTTCGGCTTCCTGCCGTCGTGTCAGAACAGGGTGCAGTTACTGGCAGGTCTGGTTGATGTCGCCGGAGTTCACGACGTAGGTGGGGAAGCCGAGCTGGATCAGGTAGTTGTTGCTCTGAACACAGATTGGCCTGGTGTCGGTAAATCCCGGGTCCGTGATGTACACGCCAGCCGCGATGCTGCCCACTGCCTGGATCGTGTTATTCGCAATGTTGAACGACGAAGTGATGCCATTCGTGTTCTGATCCGGAACCACTGCGAAGCCCAGGGTGCCTCCACTATTGGCGACTGCCAGCGTATTCCCTGTGTAAGTACCGGAATACGCCGTGATCACCGGAAACATGGAGCGGTTGCCGCTGAAGGACACCTTGTTGTTGGTCACCGTGGCGGCTGTGAAGTCCCCGACGCTCACGACGGTTGCAGGTGAAAAGGGTGCAGTGAGCGTGAAGGTGTTCGTGTCGATATCTGCAGCAGCCTGCGAATCATAGGAAACGAAGGCAGCATTCCTGTTCGGCCCGGAAAGGAAGCGGTTGTTCCCAAACGCCGACCCCATGTAGACGACGCCGTTTGTGAACTGGTTGTTGCTGATGACATCATCCGATGTTTCGTCGAAGTACAGCGACACATTGTTGAAGGTGTTGTTCTTCACGGTGAACTGCGAGGATCCCTCCGTGCCGTAGATACGTGCCTGGTACGAGACACCCTCCGCCCCTGGCGCGGCGAGACCCGTGATCGTGTTGCCCAGGAAGCTGACGTTGGTGAACTGATCGTACTCGTCCGTGTTATCGAAGGAGGCATCACCCGCACCGAACGTCCAGCTCGAGTTCTCGATCGTGACATCCCGCTTGAGGCCGCCGCCGAAGGGCCCGTGGTTGATGGCACCCACGATGTTCACGTTGTTGATCAGCAACGAGTAGACCATGCCGGTCGAGAGGATCGGCGAGTAGGTGTCGATCGTCATGTTCTGCAGTGCGATATCGTGCGGCGTCACCGGCATCGGAACCAGTCCGAAGGAGTTCACACCATCCGAGTAATAGTGCTTTGAAGCCGGGTAGGCCAGTGTAAGCACATTGCCGTTCACTGCAGCGACCGTGTTCAATTCGGAGAAGTGGCACTCCCCTGCTGTACCATTCGTATCCGCGCAGGGCTGCCCGTTAAAGGTCCCCGTGTAGAGGAAGATATCCGAGCCCACCGTCAGACCAGCAGCCGCTGGGCTGGTGGTCAGGGTCACCTGTGTTGCACCTTTCACCACCTCGTTCATCTTGAGCACATTGGTGGTGGCGTTCGGCCGCTTGAAGTAGCCGGCGAACATCAGCTGTGCTACCGTCCCATGATCTGGAGGGGTTACGAGCGTCGTGTTGGCGCCGTTTCCCTGGATGTGGATCTTGCCGGTAGCGCCGTTCGGGATGGACAGGTAGCTGTAGGGCTCGTACCAGTACACACCTGCGATGGATGGGGTGTAGACCGGGTAGGCCAGTGTGCCGACTGTGACGAACGTTGGCCGCGCGATGTTGTACTTGCCGTTGCCGAACTGCACGACGCCGCCACCTGCCGCTACCGCTGCGTTGATCGCGCTCTGCACGGCAAGCGTGTCGTCGTGAAGGCAACCAAGGTTCTGGAAGGTCGCCGGAAGGGTGTCGGCGATCGTCGCCTGGTTGCCGTTGATCGAAACGATGGTGCTGAAGAAGTCTTCATTCTTTGCAATGTTCGGATTGCCGACCGGCAGGTTGTTCGGCCAGCCGCCACGTCCGCCCGGGCGCTCACCCACGTCCACCGCGTTGCTCGTGTAGCTGCCGATGTTCACCAGCTGCCAAGGGCCGCCGTCCTGCGAGACGTACCAGAGGAAGATCGGCGAGGGGCCGACGTTCGACGTCGTCGTGCTCAACATGTTGTAGACCGTGGTGGTCGAGAGCGCCGGCTCATTGTCCACGCAGGTCTGCGGGCTGGGCGCGCTGATCGCGTCAAGTGGATCCACGGTGTCCACCACGTAGCAGTAGGTGTGCGATCCAGTGGTGCCATTACCCTGCTGGGTCACAATCGGGCTGGTGGTGATGGCGGTCGTCTCCGACGGCTTGCCTCCACCCGGGACAAAGAAGCCCTGGCCCGGAGAGAAGTCGGGCGTGGCTTCCGTGCAGCCAATCATGACGTTGGTGCCAGCGGCGCCCGAGCAATAGCTGATGCCCTGTGCGCCCGAGGCGCCGTACGATGCAACGTTGAAGACAGGAAGGCTTGCAGTCGATGTGCTTTGGCTGAAGGCGGGTGCGATCGCAGAGACTGCGACAGAGATCAGCGTGCTCTTGATAACGAGCTTTGCATCCATCATTGTGTACCTACTCTCAGATAAGGTGGTGAGATCCATCAGCCACAAGACACAGGGGTTCCCAAAAGCGCGAGAGCCCGTGCACATCGTGGTAAGTCAAAACAGCATTGTCAGTGTTCAAGGAGAGCTACGGTTTCGGTCGCTGCGTCGGCAATGTCCTAGTGTGTCGAAAGCCCCATTAAGTGTCTCTGCTCACGCCGGTCTTGCCGAGATACTCAACAGCACCCGAAGCCGCTCGTTGCTTGTACTGGTTATACGTCGCGGATTGCCTTGGAGGGCTTATCTCGCCACGCACACAGGTAATAAAGCGGTTACGAAAGCCATGTCGGTCTATCTGCAATGGGCAGCAAGCCCAACGTATGACTAATAGCTATGTCGTGACTTATCGGGAAAATACAACCTTTGGGGGTACTAATACCGCCATTTGAGCGATCGCTGATCAATCTAAGTACGATCTCTAAGTCACGCAAGGCAAGCAGTTTAGCGCGCACCTGTCTACCTTGCGCCGACACTGCACCGACATCGCGCGGAGATAGCGCCGACGCTGCGGGCAATGCCCGAGCTGACCATGGTCACATCACCCGAGAAAAACGAACAAACGATGTGCGGCGTGAGATCGCTCTGCGAACACTGAGCCGCGAGCAGGCTACATCACTCGCCATTTGTGCGTATGACGGCTACAAATTGTCTAAGTGATTGCCGTGGAAGGACTAAGGCTTCACCGTCACGAGGTCGTGCGGCACCACGGGGTATTGCTCGCCGCTAACCATGAGCGCTTCAATCGCCTCCACCGCTGCGATGCCGCCGCGCGCTCCCACGGCCTTGCAGTTCATCGCGGCGGCGGCGGATGCAAATTGAAGCTGACGCTCGAGCGGCCAGCGCTGGAGCAGCCCATAGATGAACCCGGCGTGGAAGATGTCCCCTGCTCCGGTGGTGTCCGCGACGGGCACACGGTATGCGGGCGTCGCATGGAAGCGCGCACCGTCCCAGGCAATTGCGCCCCCGGGACCGAGCGTCGCAGCGGCCAGCCTGCAACCGTAACGGCGCTGCATCTGCTGCAGGGCGCTCTCCAGTTGACTCTCATGCATCAGGCGGCATGGAAAGTCCCGGCTCACGATGAGGTAGTCGATGTGCTCCATCAGCTGCTCGACACCGTCGTAGAGCTCATCAAGATCAGCGACTACTGGAATGCCAGCCTCCTGGGCCCAGCGCGCCGCAACTGTTGCGGCCGCGGTGTCATACCCATCCAGGTGCAGCACACGGGCGGAGGTAATCCACTCCCGCTGCAACTCTCGCGGCTGCAGCGCCAGGCGCTCGTCGCGCCGGCACAGCACCGTTCGCTCCCCTTCCCCATCGACGAGGATCAGGGACTGCAGGCTTGGCGCACCAGGAACCGTGACGATCCGCGCATCCACACCCGTGCGCGCGAACTCCCCGAGGTGGAGCGCGGCAGCGGGGTCATCCCCCAGTTTCCCCACGTAGCGGGTGCGAACACCCCAGTGCTGGCAGGCTACGACGGTCGTGGCGACCTGGCCGCCCGGAAGAATGCTGGCCTCGCGGTACTCGACCTTGGAGCCGGCCTCCGGGTAGCGCAGGAGCGGAATCAGCGTGTCGGTCGCATTCAGGCCTACTCCCACCAGGTCAACCGTTGCAAAACTACTCATGAATCCAATGTAAATGGATCATCACGGCGGCGGAGACGATCCGCTACCATCGCAGCATGCGTCCCACCCTGCTTCGTCGCGGCCGCACCCTTCACCTGTATTTCGGTGTCCTGATTTCGCCCGCCATCCTGTTCTTTGCCGTCACCGGCGCGCTGCAGACCTTCAGCCTGCATGAAACATCGCGTGGGAGCAGCTACAAGCCGCCACAATGGGTCGTGGTGCTGGCACAGATCCACAAGAAGCAGACGACCCACGTGCCGCAGCACAAAGCGCCCGGCACCCCCCAGACCGCGTCGCAGCCGAATGGGCCAGCCCAGCACGAAGCCGTTCTGCACGGTGTCGCCACTGCGCGTCATCCCATCTACCTGCGGCTCTTCTTCCTGCTGGTGTCGGTCGGCCTCGTCACCTCCACAGCCACCGGGCTGTGGATGGCATATCGCCATCACAGCAACAAACGGCTCGTGTCGCTCCTGCTGGTGCTCGGCGTCGTGCTGCCGGTCCTCTTCCTGTTTGTCTAGCGGGTCGCCGGGCGCTGGTACTGTAGGGCCATGCGTTCTCTCTTGCTTCTCCGCCGGCTGCTGCCATGGCTCGCGCTCCTGCTGGGCGCTCTGCACCCCCTGCAGGGGCTTGCAGCGCCCACCTACGGCTACACGGTGGTGGCGCGGCTGCCACACGCGACCAGCAGCTTCACCGAGGGTTTTTTCTTCAAGGATGGCCTCTTCTACGAGGGCACCGGGCTCAAGGGCCGCTCCGCCCTCCTGGTCGAGCAGCCCCTGACCGGAGCCGTACTGCAGCACATCGATCTTGCCCCGCAATATTTCGGCGAGGGTATCGTGGACTGGGGCAGCAATCTGTACGAGTGGACGTGGCAGTCGCACATCTGCTTTGTCTACGACCGGTTCACGCTGCGGCCCATTCGGCAGATGTCGTACGAGGGCGAGGGCTGGGGCATGACACGGACGGCGTCCGAGATCATCACGAGCGATGGCTCGAGCGTTCTGCGCTTCCGCGATCCTGCAACCTTTCGCGTGGTGCATGCGATCACGGTGAAGGATGATGGCACGCCGATCGATCAATTGAATGAGCTCGAATATATCCACGGCGTGATCTATGCAAATGTCTGGCACGAGAACCGCATCGCGCGCATCTCCCCGCGCGATGGCCGGGTACTCTCCTGGATCGACCTGACCGGTCTTTTACCGGCGAGCGAGAAGGTCGACCAAGAGGCAGTGCCCAATGGCATCGCCTACGACGCGCAGCACGATCGCCTCTTCGTCACAGGCAAGGAGTGGTCGGCAATCTTCCAGATCAAGGTAGACCCGCGGCCACGCCCATAAGTGCAGAGGAGACCGCCTCAGTGCGCGGTGTCATCTGGAAGCTAAGCGTTCCTCCTGCGACCAGGTCATGATGCTGCAGCTTCTGCCCGGAACGCGATGCACCATTCCAGGCAACGCTGCGCACATACATAGCGTCCGCAGCATTTCCATCAGCCTGGACCTTCAGCGTCTTTCCGCCTGGGAGATGCACCGTCGCGGAAGGAAACAGCGGACTGCCAAGCGTGTACTCCGGTACGCCCGGGCACACCTGGTAGAACCCGAGCGAACTCAGGATGTACCACGCTGCCATCGAGCCTGTATCTTCATCGCCCGGGAAGGAGTCCGGCGAGTAAAGCTCGTTGAGTGTGCGTCGCACCCAGTGCTCCGTGAGATCAGGGCGGCCGGCTTCTGCGAAGAGATACAGCAGGTGATGCGAGGGCTGGTTCGAATGCGCATACTGGCCGAAAGGAACAGCGGCCATCTCGGACATCTCGTGGATCTCTGTTCCGTACACGCCAGTGTGGAAGATGGGCGGAACGGACACCATCTTCCCAAGTGCATCGAGCGCTGCCGGCCTGCCGCCAATTGCCTCGATCAGCCCTGGCACTGCATGCGGCGCATCCCAGCGGTGCTGCCACGCCGAACCCTCTTCGTATGGACTGCCCCAGGTAAAGGAGTCAAACGGAGAGAGCCATGCGCCATCTGCATTCTTGCCGCGAAAGAACCCGACCGAGGTGTCATACACATTGCGCCAGTATTGCGAGCGCGCGGTAAAGGCGGCGTACTCCTCCTGCTTGCCGAGCAGCTTCGCGATTTGCGCGATACAGAAGTCACCATACGCAGCATCCGCAGTCTCGGCGACCGACTGTTCTATCTGGTCCGCCGGCACATAGTGGAGCTTCATGTACAACTCCACTCCCACGCGGCCATACCCCTTATCCGGATCGCCCGGCTCGGTCGCGTGCTTCTTCAACCCGGCGAAGACCGTCTCCCGATCGAAGGTGCCGACGTTCTTGCTGATTGCATCCGCAAACAGCGAATCGATCAGGCTCCCCGACATGCACGCGCGGTACCCAGGCGCAGGAAACTGCGGAAACCAGCCACCCTCCTTGTACGCGTTGACCCAGGCCTCGAGGATCTCGCCCACCCGCTCCGGAAACAGGATCGTCCCAAGCGGATACCACGCACGATACACATCCCAGTAGCCATGGTCGGCGTACATCACGCCTGGCTCCACCCTGCCGTTGAAGCAGCTGAAGTGATGCATCTCGCGCGTGCCTGGTTTTGGCTCGTGGAACACACGGGGAAAGAGCATCGTGCGATACAGGCAGGAGTAGAACGTGCGCGACTGCTCTTCGCTCGCCCCGCCAATTTCGATCAGGCTCAGTTGCTGATTCCAGGTTTCTGCGAGTGCCTGCTTCAAGGCGGCCGCGGACCTGCTGCCTAACTCGTGCTCGAGGTTGTACGCAGCCTGCTCATACGAGATGAAAGACGTGCCGACGCGCGCCTGGAGGCGTGTACCCGCAGCGAACGTGACGACGGCAATCTGCTGATCCTTCTTCTCGTGCTCGGTGTGCGGCAGCACTTCAAAACCATCCCAGGCCTCAGCAAACTCGACGACGTAGTACGTCGCGAAGTTCTCGGGCGTGCCGCCAGAAGTGGCAGTCGAGGTGAACTGCACCCGCCGCTTCCCCTTCTCTGCCACGGGAGACGACAGCGTCGCCGGAATATCGATGATGAGCCCCACGGCTGTGTCGATCTCGGCGGGGTCCGCAGCCTCGAAGTCGGCCGTGATCACGCAGCAGCGCTCCGAGGGGATCAACTCCACCTTCGCGCGGTATCGCAGCAGAAAGAGTTCGAGCGAGTACGGCGTGAGCACGGCGTCTTCCGGAATGTACGACGACGCACGCGCACTGGCACCTGCCGTGACTTTTCCGCGGAACGGCATAAAAACCGCGTGCCCATAATCGTCGAGCCACGTACTCAGCTGGTGGGTGCAGCGGAAGCCCTGCGTCCGGCGTGCCCAGGGCTGAAACATCCATGGATTGTTTGCCTGGGTCTGGATGGTCCAGTGCGCCATGCCGAACGGGGCCGCAGCAATCGGCAGCGTGCCGCCGTGCGAGAACACTGGGGTCGATTGCGTTCCCTGCAGCAGGTTGACGAAGTCGACAGGCCTGGTACCCCGGGGAGCGACAGGAGTGCGTGCCCGCGAGGCCTGGTACGGCAGGGCTTCTGCTACGCCACCGCTGCTGCTGATTGCTGTGGCTGCTACTGCAAGCCCGGACGCCTTCAGAAACGAGCGTCGTGTGGGCTGCCCAGCTCGGCCTGAAGGCTTCTTTGCCTCGGGGTTGGAAACGCTACCATTGCTTGCCATAGCGCCATGCTAAGCCAAGGCAGCTGCGCCGCGCACCTCGACCCGCAGACTACGTCGCCGACGCATCCTTCTGCGGCACCTCGGTCCAGACCCCGCCGCGTGCGTGGCTCGCGAGCATGGACTCAATGAGCAGCACAGTCCGTGCGGCGCGATCGAACGTGCACACCAGCTCACCCGCATCTCCTGGAGTCCCGCCACGGTCAATCCACGCATAGATCTCCGCGATGACATTCGAGAAGGCGGAAGCCCAGCCTTCCTGGTGGCCCGCCGGCAGCCGCGCGAGGCCGCGTGCCTCGGGACCAAGCAGTGCAGGCTCCTTCGTCATCCACTCGGAAGGCTGATCGTAGTGGCCGATCCAGAGTTCGTTCTGCTCCTCCTGCTTCCAGCGCAGGGCTGCTGTGCGGCCGCTGATCTCCAGCGCAAGGTCATTCTTGTGCCCAGGCAAAACCTGCCCCACCGTGAAAACGCCTCGAGCGCCATTGCTCCAGCGCAGAAGCACCGTTCCGAGGTCCTCACCTCTCACCGTCACAGCCGTGCCACCGGTACGCGCATCGGTGGCAAATGCCTCGGCGGACGCGCCGCGGGTGTAGCGCGTCGGAACGACTGTTGCGAGATCCGCCAGCACCGCCGTGATCTGCGCTCCACTGACATGCTCCGCAAGATCGCACCAGTGCGATCCGATGTCGGCGAGCGCAGAGCTCGCGCCCCCCTTCTCCGCATCCGAACGCCATGAATACACGTGATCATCGGTCATCCAGTCCTGCAGGTAGTACCCGGACAGGAAGACCTGATCGCCGATGGAGTGATCGCGAATCATGGAGCGCATCTGCTGCACCATGGGATTGCCGCGATAGTTGAAGGTGACCGCGTTCGCAACGCCGGCGCGCTCGGCCGCAGCACACAGCTGCCGGCACTCCGCAGACGAGAGTGCAAGCGGCTTGTCAGAGACCACATGCTTGCCGGCTTCGAGCGCTGCAAGGCTCACAGGCAGGTGCAAGTGATTTGGTGTCGTGTTGTGGACAACATCGATAGAGGGATCTGCAATCAGTTGCTGCCAGCTGCCATACGCGTGGTCGATGTGCAGACGTTCCGCCTTCGCCCGCGCGGACGCAAGACTGCTTCCAGCCAACGCCACCACATCCACATAGCCAAGCCGACGCACTGCCTCGATATGCTGCGTGGCAATAAAGCCGGGACCCACCAACCCCATGCGAAGACGACCGGATGTGCGCATACAGAACTCCTGCCCCGGAATGACTTTCGGAGCGCACCCAGCATACGGCAGATTCCTCGATGTTGCAGGGCGGCTCCATCCAGTGGCACTTCCCTGGCAAACGCGTTGAGGCCGGTGGCCTCGGCGTGTGCGGCCCGGGAAGCTCAGTGCCGTGATGCCCATAGTTGCCGCGCGCGTCACTGCTCGTGACGGGTTGATAATGCAGCAGCGCGCGCGACCTGGAAGCATAGAAGTTGAAGCATAGAAATTGAAGCATAGAAGTTGAAGCAGAGAAGCTTCAACTACCACCTGCGATCTGCTTCTCAGCACCGGCCGCAAGGCTGCCGTTTCCGCGCGCTCCAAAGGGTGGCGGGCGGTCAAGAGCTTCGTGCAGATTTGTGTCGCGAACATCGCAGGATGCGACCAACGCTGGACGAAATCTGGGTACAGGGTTCCTCACTGAGCCGAAGGTGCACCGGGCTGAGACGCGGTGCTGCATGCGCGATCCTCGCGGCCACCTCATCGAGGTCGGCGGGGCGAAAAGTATCGGTGAGGCGCGATGTCAAGCGCTACGCGAAGCGACGCTCTCCGTCGAGATCCTCTTTCGAACCGTTATATGCGCTTCGGCCCCATGCTGGGGTGCGGATCAAAGGTTGACAGGGTGTCGAGAAGTGGTGGCCAGAGACGGGATTGAACCGCCGACGCCGGCCTTTTCAGGGCCGCGCTCTACCACTGAGCTATCTGGCCTTGGGAACCCCAAGAACACCACGCTGCTCGATGCGGAGAAAAGCGGCAGCGGGTGGAGTCGACAGTGCGGAAGCACCGGACAACTTTCAAAGTATAGCAAAGCCCGCGGGTGCAGCAAGCCGGGTTGGATCAGGAGCGGGAGACCAGCCACACCCCGGCCACCAGCAGTCCGCAACCGATGAGCCTCGTCGGCGACGCAGAGTGCTGCCGGAAGCCGATCCATCCAAACTGGTCCAGCAGGACGGAGGTGACCAGCGCCGCGGTCACCGTCAATGCCGTGAAGACGCCCGAACCCAGCTTCTGCGCGAGCATCAGCCCTGCGATCGTCGACCCGATGCTGACCACCCCGCCACACCACGCCCACCATGGTGCCTGGTTCGCGCCGGCTCCAAAGCGGCTCAACACCGCAGGGCTAAGTTGTCGCAGCAGCAGGGCCGCAAGGATGAGTCCCGCAAGGCCGCTCAGGTACACCCAGATGCCGGCGAGTACCGGGTGCTGCAGGTGCTTGTTCAGCTCCGCGTTCGCGCCTGCCTGGAATGGATTCGCTGCCCCTGCAGCAAGTGCGATCACCAGCGAAATCCAGAGCATCCCCACCGTCGCCCCCAACTCCCAAGACGCCAACTCTACCAGCGAACAGCCACAGTCTGCTCGGTGTACCCGTGGCCCTCCGGGAAGTGCACAGCGAGCCCCTGCAGTTCGCCCCCCTTCTCCGCATGATCGAGCGGAACGGGCGTAAGCAGCGCATCGCCGGCAAGCGGCTTCGCACGGAGCGATGGCGCATCCGGCAGCAGGGTCGCGCCTTCCACATGCACCGCCCGCGCACCGTTCATTCGCAGTGGCAACGTGTAAGTGCTCCCACCCTGTGCCTCGAGCGTCCAGCTCGCCGAGTGTGCGTCCACATGTTGCTCCAGCACTTTCAGCTGCGCCGTCAACGCCCCGGGCATTGGGAGCTCTGCCGGAATTTCGATCTCCGCACCAGGAAGCGGGATGTGCAGGCTACCCTTGCTCTCGCTGCTTCCGGCAGGGCCGGCAAGCGTTACGTGTGCTGCACCCTCGGGCTGCATGCGCACGTCCATCATGCCGGCGTCGCGCTTGAAGACCAGCGTCACCCGCGCATCCCCACCCACCGGCACATGGCGCAGTGTCGCGCCGGGCCAGCTGGCCGGGAACTGCGGGTCGACCGTCAGCGTCTTCTTGGCCGCGTCATAGGTGACGCCAAAGAGCCCGCGCAGCGCCGGGGAGGCCACCATCGCCGAGGACCACAACTGGTGCGTTGTCGAGCGGCCCATCGGCTCGAAATACTGGCCAGACAACAACTCGGTGACCGCGCCCAGATCCTGGTTCCACGTCATATCTGCGTTTTGCATCAGGTGCGCATAGCCTGAGAGCGAGCGCCCCGTGCGGTACTCGGCAAGCGACGCCCAGCCGGTAAACAACGGCCACACCGAGCCCTGGTGGTAGCTCATCGGGTCGTAGAGCGCCTCATGCTCGCCCAGGTCGCGCGTGCCCCAGTCGGTTGAGAACTCGTGCGAGGCCCAGCGCCGGAACATTCCATCACTCGCGGGCAGCGCATAATCCCCGTCCCACCATGCAACAGCCGGGTAAATTGTCGCCGTCGTATCCAGGCTCGCGATGCCATCCTTCACGCCGTTGTAGGAGAAGGCGTACATGCCGCCGCGTGCACCATCCGCAGGCTTGTACTCTTTCTCGAGTGTCGCAGCGACCTGCTTTGCACGCTCGGCCGCACCCTGCTCCGGCTTGCCTGCAAGCGCCGCAAGACGCGCATACGCTTCGCTTGCTTGCTCATCGAGCGCCGCCAGGTACACCTCTTGGTGCGGCATCCCCGGGGGCCAGCTCTCCACCCAGCCCGTGCCCTGCGAGTTGTCGTAGATGCCGTCGCCATCGGTGTCATGCGTGCGCTCAAAATTCCACGCCAGCGCAATCTGTGCCCAGTGCTGTTGCACATACGCCGTGTCGCCCGAGCGCTCCGCATAATCCCGTAAGAGCATCAGGAGAAGTGGGGTGGAGTCCGCCGCCGCATACTCGTACGGCAGGTGAGGCCAGTCCACCATCTCCGCAGTCTGCGAGTACTCGTGCATGATCTTGCCATCCGCACGCTGCCGTTTCAGCAGAAAATCAAGCTCCTCACGCGTGAGCGCGAAATCCCCGTAGCTATCCGCTGCATACAGCGTGTACAGCGAGTCGCGGCCGAAGAACCATCCAAAGCCCGGCCGATTGGAGTCTCCCGAGCTGTACAGCCCGGCCACCAGCCCGACCTCGCTTCCATACTGTGCACTGTGATGCCGCACCCGCAGCTGATCAATCGAAATCTCGGCCCAGCGCAGCGCCTGGTTCACACGCGGATCTGGTGTATCCGCAACCACGCGTGTGTCAAAGAAGTGCTGGTAGTAGCTCGCCGTCTCTCCATACAACGTCGCGATGTGGCTGCCCTCGTCCGCGAGCTTCGCTCGCAGCGCCTCACCCTTCGCCGTATCGGCCGTGGTGCCCGCCGCCATCAGGAGCGGAAAGTATTTCGCACCATCGCGCGCCGGGTCGTAGTGGAGCACCAGTTGCAGCGGATATTGGATCGGCCGCTCCTGGTATGGCGCCAGGATGCCTGGTTCGGTTCCTGGCATCGCGACAGCCCCTGCAAGCGACGCAGAGTCTGTATGCAACACGTAGTAGCCGCTCGAGGCGCCAGCGACCGGTACCCATTGCGGGTCGGGCGCGTTGTAGTTCGCCGCAGGCCACATCCGCTTCATCTCCGGCGTGAACGAGAACGTAAGCTCCATCGGCCGGGTCGACGAGATCTGAAACATCGCGACCACTGGCGCGCCGCCCTCTGCCTGGCAGGGGCTGGCAAACAAGATCTCGCGCACGGTAAACGCCGCATGCGAAAACGTGATCGTCGTATGATCCGGCTGCACCGTGATCTCCGACGACTGGTCGTTCACATCGATCGGCACCCCGTAATCTTTCAGCGTGGCTTCCATGCGCAGGTGGCTCAGCAGCTTTACCGGCCATGTCCACGCTTCGAAGCTGCCATCCCCAGCGCCCACAAACGCCCCGCACTCGCCCGCAACCGTAAATGGCTGCAGCGTCGCGCTGCGCTGCGCAATCTGCAAGCCACCCACGCTCAGAGCACTGGCAAGCGGAAACTCCGGCACCGCATCGAGCCACCCCGCGCCCTGCTGCGCTTCGCAGGAGGCGGTCCCAGCGAGCAGCACGACACCACCCAGCAAACCGACGCCATGAATTCCCAAGGAGCGCCGAAGCCCTTTTCCTGCCCTATGCCATACACTTGCTGCAATCATGTCCGCTGCTCCTGCCTTTTTGCCTCTGACGTCCCGCACCGCACTACAGATTGTTACGATGCGCACACGTCGAAGCATGCTGGGGCTTGCCTTGCTGCTTACTCCCGGTATCTCCTTCGCGGCCACTGCCCCGGAGACTCGCACCGCGGCCGCCTTTACGGCAGCCTACAATCGCGGCCCACTCGCCCTGCATGCCTTCCTCCAGGAGATGCCCAAAGGCGCCGACCTGCACATGCATCTCTCGGGCGCCATCTACGCAGAGACCTTCCTCGACGAAGCGGCGGCCGATGGCGTCTGCGTTGATCCCGCGGCGCTCGCCTTTGATCGCGCCACGCTGCACGGCAACTGCAAGCCCGGGGAGGTGAGCGGCCCGGCCGCGCTCGAGCGGGACAATCACCTCCGCGATGCATTGATCGACAGCTTCTCCATGCGCGGCTATGTGCCCACGCCCGGGATCACCGGCCACGATCAGTTCTTCGCCACCTTCGCGCGTTTCGGCGGCCTGCCCAAAACACACACCGGCGACTGGCTCGATGAAGTCGCAACCCGAGCCGCCCGCCAGAACGAGCAGTATCTCGAAGTCATGGACACGCCCGACCTGAAGGGCGCCGAGTCGATCGCCGAACTCATCGGCTACTCCACCGACTTTCCCCGCCTGCGCGATGCCATGCTCCGAAGCGACGCCAAAGGCGGCTTGCGCGCGAGCATCACCGCAGCCCAGGCAGCAATGACCGCAGCCGAGAGCGAGCGCCGTGCCCGCGAACACTGTGGTGTCGCGGCGAGCGCCACACCGGCATGCCACGTCGAGATACGCTTCCTCTTCCAGATCCTGCGCGAGCAGCAGCCGATTGATG
The DNA here is from genome assembly GCA_965199135.1 of Acidobacteriaceae bacterium. GTDB lineage: Bacteria > Acidobacteriota > Terriglobia > Terriglobales > Acidobacteriaceae > EB88. Next base: position 659,209 of record OZ240685.1, read on the forward strand.
TCTTTGCCCAGATGGTCTTCGCCTTCGAGCTCGCAAAAGCCGACCCACGCGTCGTCGGTCTCAACATGGTGCAGCCCGAAGATGGGTTTCTTTCCATGCGCGACTACGCCCTGCACATGAGCATGCTCGACGCGCTGCACCGTCTCTACCCCAACGTGCACATCGCGCTCCACGCCGGCGAGTTGACCGAGGGGCTTGTGCCACCGGCCGGGCTCACGTTTCACATCCGCTCCGCAGTCGAGCAGGGACACGCCGAACGCATCGGCCATGGAGTCGACATCATGTACGAACACGAGCCGGATGCCCTGCTCCACGAGCTGGCAATGAAGCATGTGCTGGTCGAAATCAACCTCACCAGCAATGACGTGATCCTCGGCGTCTCGCGCGAAAATCATCCCCTGCCGGACTACCTCCGCGCCCACGTTCCCGTCGCTCTCTCGACCGACGATGAAGGCGTCTCCCGCATCGACCTCACGCACGAATATGTACGCGCCACGGAGACATATCACCTGACGTATCTGCAGCTGAAACGCATCGCCCGCGCCTCGCTCGAGCACAGCTTCCTTCCCGGCACGAGCCTCTGGCAGAACACCACGCCTGAGATTCTGGAAACGCCGGTGGCCGCCTGCCGCGCACAGGTCGGGGCAGAAACGCCCACAGGCGCCTGCGCCATTCTTGTCGCGGCGAGCGAAAAAGCCACCGAGCAGTGGGAGCTGGAACGTCGCTTTCACACGTTTGAGCGAAGCTTCTAATCGATGCGCCTCGTCTTTGCGACCTTCGGTACCTTCGGCGATGTAAACCCGCTGATCGGATTAGGCAGTGAGCTGATCCGGCGGGGCCACACCGTAACCCTTGCCGCCCCTGAGATGTTTCGCAGGCAGGCTGCCGCCGGCGGCCTCGCCTTTCGCCCGGTGCGCCCCGAGCAGGATCCCGAAGACGCGGCCATGATCGCCATGGTCTACGACCGTAAACACGGCACAGAGCGTGGCCTGCGCGAGTTCCTCTTCCCGGCCCTGCGCGACAGCTACAACGACCTGCTTGCCGTGGTCGAGGCCGACGGTGGCGCCGACCTCTTCGTCACCAGCGAGCTCGCCTACGCCGGCCCGCTCGTCGCCGAGGTCACCGGCGTTCCCTGGGCCTCGTACGTGCTCGCTCCTTTCTCGTTCTTTTCAGGCTACGACCCGCCGGTGCTTGCACCCTACCCCATGCTTTCGCAGGTACTCTCCCGTGTGCCCGCCTTCGGGCATCTCCTGCGCCCTTTTGCACGAGCCATCACACGCAGCTGGTGCAAGCCCGTTTACACGCTTCGCGAGGAGCTCGACCTTTCTCGCGGCACAAGCCCGCTCTTCGACGCGAAGCACTCGCCCTCGCTGGTGCTCGCGCTCTTCTCGCCCCTGCTCGGCTCCCCGCAGCCCGACTGGCCACCCAACGTGAAGCAGTGCGGCTTCGTCTTCTACGACCGCGATGCCGAACACGCGACGCTTCCGCCCGAGCTCGAAGCCTTTCTTCGCACGGGCGATGCGCCGATCGTCTTCACCCTGGGCTCGGCCGCAGTGCTCGACCCCGGCGACTTCTGGAAGCAGAGCCGCGAAGCCGCAAAGCTGCTCAACCGGCGGGCCGTGCTGCTCACCGGCAAACACGCCGACACCCCGCCCGACTCGCCCGAGGTCTGCCACGCCGGCTACGCGCCCTACTCGCTCTTGTTTCCACGCGCCGCAGCGATCGTGCACCAGGGTGGCGTCGGCACCACGGCACAGGCCATGCGCGCGGGCAAACCCATGCTCGTGATGCCCTACAGCCATGACCAGCCTGATAACGCCCGGCGCATGGAACGGCTCCGGGTCGCGCAGATCCTCCCGCGGGAGCGCTACACTGCAGCGCGCGCAGCCGCCGCCCTGCGAGCACTCCTCGATGACAGTGGCGCAGACATGCGCGCCGGCCAGTCGGCTACACAGATCGCGCAGGAAAACGGAACCCGCGTGGCGTGCGATGCGCTCGAACGCTTCGGCACCGCCACTCAGGGCACGCGCGCCAGGGCCACCCGCGCGTAGCGGATTCGGGTGCGATGCCACGTGTACGTCATCAGGAGATCGCCATCCCGTAACTGAATCAGTGCCGGATAGGAAAACTCCTGCCCTGGCTCCGACTCAAGCGTCAGGAACTGCGTGAAGTGCTCTCCATCCCGCGACACCGCAAGCGCCAGCGGGGAGCGGCCATCGGTGGTTGGGTTGTAGATCAGCACCGTACGCCCATCCCGCAGGTGGACCGCGTCGATGCCCGAGTTCGGGTTTGGCAGATCAAGCACGTGCGGCGTCGACCAGCTTCTTCCGCCATCGATTGAGTCTGCCGCGCAGATCCGGCCAATGTTATTGGTGGAGCGCGCATAGAAGCGCAGGTGCTCGCCACCGAGCGAGACGACCGATGGCTGGATCAGGCCCGTTGTGAGCGCAGGCCCAAGCTGCCCGATCGTGCTCCCGGCCGCGGCGCCAGGCGCAAGCGCGCGAATCGAAGCATCCGGCAGGGTGTACGGGCCTTCCTTGGTAAACGAGAGTCCTCCATCCGTGCTGCGCTCCACCCATGCCGCCCACGCGTGGTAGCTTTCGACCGAGGAGCCGCTCACGACCGCTCCATCGGAAGCGACGTAGGTTTTGCCCGAATGGGACCAAGGATGCCTGCGGGGAGATGCTCGGGGGCGGACCAGGTTCTGCCATCGTCCGTGCTGCGCATCCGGGAGCCCGTCCAGCCCGCAGCCACCGGGCCGAACTTGTAGTACAGCCAGAGTGTTCCGTCCCTGGTGTAGAAGAGCACCGGGTTCCAGCTGGCGATCTCGGGCTCGCGCACCAGGAGGGCGGGCGCACTCCAACCGGCGCGTGTATGCCGCGCGCCCCAGATCGCAACATCGGGCCTGCCTTCCGCCGAGCCACCGAACCAGGCAGCCATCCAGTCGCCGTTTCGGAGCTCCACCACTGTCGAGGCATGGCAGGAGGGAAAGGGTGCGGCCGTGAAGATATCCTGCTGCTCGATGCTGCTCCCCGCGGCAAAAGCACGCGCGCCAGCAAGCGAGAACGTAGCAAAGAGCATGAGAGTGAGGAGGGGACGATGACGCAGAAGCCAGTGCATGCCAAAAGGCTATCGCACAAAATCGCCAGACCGCTCTGAGGTAAAGGCAGCAGGGATCGCTGCCCCTCCCTTGTTATCTGTTGTATGTATCTGCGTTCACAGGGGCTGTACGTCTGCTGCCTGCCAGCCCTTTGGCCCCTTCACGACATTGAACTGAACAGCCTGTCCCTCCTGCAGACTCTTGAAGCCATTTGAGTTAATGGCCGAGTAATGCACGAAGACGTCTTCCCCATTCTGGCGGGAGATGAAGCCGAACCCTTTCGCGTCGTTAAACCACTTCACAGTGCCTTGTTCCATCGGTGCTTTTCCCTGGGTTAGATTGCGCTGGAGTGAACGGAGCCTGTCTGACGGATACCCGCAGAAAACATGTTCAGCGCATGCTCGGGCCGGTTCTGTTCTAACGCGCGATCAGTCTAGCAGAGGTATCAGGAGCTCGGTAATACTCTGAGATACAAGTTAGTCGCACCATCGCTGTTCCCTATGGGCGGCATAACATCGAGCACCATGCCCCCAGGTACGAGCAAGTAACTCCCTCTCGCCGGGGGATGCCAGACTCGCTAACTCGCAGGCCAGGCCCGGCCCTTACCTCGCCCGCCGCCACCCGGCCCTGCAGCCCCGGCCGGCCTGGGCTATGCTTGTGGGCAGCCCGTCCCGGGCTCACCGGAGCTGCATGGAAGCCAGCAACACAAACACGCGGGAGCCGCGGGAACTCACCCTCCAGAACGAATACCTCAGGGTCGCCGTGCTCCCCGAGATGGGCGGCAAGATCCGGTCGATCGCGCTCCAACCGAGTGGCGGCGAGCTGCTGCAGGCGCCCCTCGCGCCCTATGCCCCGCGCACCGCCACCCAGCCCTTCGACGGCGGCGATGGAGGCGGCTGGGACGAATGCCTGCCATCGATCGCTGCCTGCGAGCTGCCTGTCGGCTCCGCCACCATCCGTGTCCCGGATCATGGCGACCTTTGGCGTCTCCCCTGGACCGTCGACGAGGCAGCAGAGCACACGCTGCGCATGCACTGCGGCGCCACTTCGCTGCCACTCACGCTCGCTCGCCTGCTCCGGCTCGAGGGCCCGAACCTCCGCATCGACTACACCCTCCATAATCACGGCACTGCTTCCTTTCCGTATGGCTGGTCGGTCCACCCGCTCTTCGCCGTCGAACCGTACGACCGTATCCACCTGCCACCCTCGGTCAAAGAGGTACAGGTCCTTGCCTCTGCGAACGGCCGGGCAGGCACAGCCGGCAGCCGGCAGAGCTGGCCTCTGACCACCAACCAGCTCGATGGACAACCCCTTGACCTCTCACTCGCGGGCTCCCTCGACGATGCGGTCGGAGACAAGCTCGTGACGGCAGCACCGGCGGAAGGCTGGTGCGCCCTCGAGCGCAAGACACTTCGCACCACCCTTACCCTCCGCTTCGACCCGAAGCAGTGCCCGTACCTGGGCCTCTGGATCTGCTACGGCGGTTGGCCGGAAGGGCCGGGCACCAGGAAGGGCTATACGGTTGCCCTCGAGCCCTGTAATCTCCCCGACGACTCGCTCCACACCTCGCTAGCGCAGGGTGCAGGCGCCCATCTGGACCCGGGCCAGGACGCGCATTGGAGTCTCGAGCTCCACACGAGCCCCACAGAAGAAAGGTAGTTCCTTGAACACGAAAGAAGTCGCAGCAGAACTACGCACCACCCACCAGCGTGTCTTCGGCGCAGAACCGATCGGCGTCTACTCCGCGCCGGGCCGCGTCAACCTCATCGGCGAACACACCGACTACGCCGGCGGCTTCGTTATGCCCGCTGCCATTGACTTCGCCACCCTCGCCGCGATCTCACCGCGCACGGACAAGCGCGTCGTGCTCTACTCGGTCAACTTCGACCAGACCGTGGAGTACGCGATCGACGCGCTGCCCAGCCACGGCGCCCATGCCTGGAGCGACTACCCGGTCGGCGTCCTTCAGATCCTCCGCGGCGAAGGCATCGCCTTTGAAGGCTTCTCGCTCTCGCTCGTCGGCGATGTGCCGCTCGGCGCCGGCCTCAGTTCCTCGGCCTCGATCGAGGTCGCAACCGAGCTCGCGCTGCTCGCGCTTGTCGGCAAGGAGCTCGAGCGGCCACGCATGGCGCTGCTCGCCCAGCGCGCTGAAAACGAATTCGTCGGCGCCAACTGCGGCATCATGGACCAGTTCATCGCCTGCTGCGGTGCGCACGACCACGCCCTGCTGCTCGACTGCCGCTCGCTCGCCTACAAACTCGCGCCCATCCCGAGCAACCTCTCCCTCGTGATTGCGAACACCATGGTCAAACACTCACACGCGGGCGGCGAGTACAACACCCGGCGTGCCGAAGTCGAAGAGGCCACGGCGATCCTGCGCTCGCACCGTCCGGAGATTCATCTCCTGCGCGATGCCACCCCTGCCGACCTTGAGCAGTGGGGCGGCGACATGCCGCTCAACGTCCTCAAGCGAGCCCGCCACATCATCACCGACAGCCTCCGCGCCGAGGCCGCAGCCGCAGCCCTCGATCGCGGCGACCTCCAGCAGCTGGGCGTGCTCATGGCCGAGGCCCACGCCAGCTACCGCGACGACTTCGAGGCCAGCTGCCCGGAAGCTGACCTGATGGTCGAGCTCGCAAACCAGCAGCCGGGGCTGATCGGCGCGCGGCTGACCGGCGGCGGCTTCGGCGGCTGCACCGTCAACCTGGTCGAGGAGACGCATGCAGCCGCGTTTGCACAAGCCGTCGCCGAGGGCTACGAGCGAGAAACTCGGATCAAGCCGGATGTATTCCTTTGCCATGCCTCGGACGGCGCACAAGCTGTTTTGTAAGCCCTTACATCCTCTTCAAAAGAGTCAAAAGGCGCGCGAAACTTTCATCGCGCGCCTTCTTGTTTTCCGGGCTCGCCTCGGGTGCCTCGCCCGCGCGCATAAAGCCATGCCCCGCGCCCTCATACACCACCGGCTCATACTTCTTTCCCGCGGTCTTCATGGCTGTGACTGTTGCTGGCACTGTGGACGAGATGCGCGCATCATTGCCCGCGTAGAAGCCATACACCGGCGCCTTGATTCCTGCCATCGCCGCATCCGGAGGCGGCGGCCCGTAGAACACGAACGCCTCCTTCAGGTCCGGCCGCTGCGTCGCGAACAGGAAGCTTTTGCCGCCACCCCAGCAGAAGCCTGCGACGGCCAGCTTGCCATTCGCTGCCGGCAGTTTCTTGCCGTAATCCGCGACCGCATTCAGGTCGCCCGTCACCTGGGCTGCGTCCAGCATCGAGACTGCTTTCACCGTGCTCTCCTGGTCGGCGAAGCTGGAGGACCCGCCACCATTCGGGCCCATCCCGCTCAGCAGATCGGGTTCGACCACGATGTAACCCTGCGCGGCAAGCTCATCCGCCATCTCGCGTGCCCAGTCTGTCAGCCCGAAGATCTCGTGGATCATGACGATCACGGGAGCCTTTCCCTTCACCTCGGGGTAGTCGACGAAGACCTGCACCGCGCGGGAGCCGTTCTGCACCGTGACGTATTCATGGTGTCGCGGCGAGGCTTCGAGCCGGGCTTTGGCCCAGTCCTGCGCGTGGAGCAAGGGGGCAGCGCCCAGCAAAAACAGGGCAGCTGCGCATCGGGGGAGAGGGGAAAGACTCACCTTCAACATGGCCGAAAGTGTACTCCGTAAACTTTTCTTCTGGTAAAACGGTCGCCGCTCGCCCCCCAGCCCATCACCAAAGTTCGCCCTGGCGTACCGGATGCTTCCCCCGAGGACGACAGCAGCAGCCGAAAGGCATAAAAGGGAAGGTAGGGATAGTGTGGACAGGGGCGCCGAGACTTCTGCTTCAACACTCTCTTGCTAGACTTTCGGCTAGAGCATAGGAAGCTGGAGTAGCCCCACACCATCATGCGCAACGTAAGCACCGCCCTTTATCCGCACGCGACCAACGACAGTCGTACCCCTGTTGCGTACTTCTCGATGGAGATCGCAATCGAGCCGGAGATGAACACCTACTCCGGCGGCCTCGGCGTTCTCGCCGGCGATACCCTCCGCGCGGCAGCCGACCTCAGCATCCCCCTGGTCGCCGTGACGCTCGCGCATCGCCGCGGATACTTCCGGCAGATGCTTAGCCCCGATGGAACCCAGACCGAGGTCGAGCAGCCCTGGCCCGTCGATGCCTACACGGAGGAAGAAGCGCCGCGCGTCGTTGTGGAGCTCGAAGGGCGCTCGGTGTATGTGCGCGCCCTCTGCCACCCCATCGTCGGCGTCACCGGCCATGTTGTCCCGGTGTACCTGCTCGATACAGACCTTGAAGAGAACGACGCCCGCGACCGCACCCTGACCGACCGGCTGTATGGCGGCGACACCGACTACCGGCTGCGCCAGGAAGCCATTCTTGGTCTCGGCGGTGCGCGTCTCCTGCTCGCGCTTGGGCTCGACCCCGCCGTCTACCACATGAACGAAGGCCATGCGGCGCTGCTTACCGTCGCGCTCGTCGGCCGCATCCTTGCCGGCCGCACCTTCCCGCAGGCAGCCGAAACCGAATTCGACCGGGTACGCGAGCAGTGTGTGTTCACGACACACACACCGGTTCCGGCCGGGCACGACCGCTTCTCGATGGATCAGGCACGCCGCATTCTTGGTTACGAAACGGTCGCCATGCTCGAGCGGGCCGGCTGTTGTCACGAGGGCATGCTCAATCTCACCTACGTGGCGCTGCGCTTCTCGCGCTTCGTCAACGGCGTTGCCATGCAGCACGGCATTGTGTCGCGTGAGATGTTCCCGGACTATGCCATCGACGCGATCACAAATGGTGTCCACTCCGGCACCTGGACCTCGGCGCCATTTCTCGACGTCTTTGATCGCCACCTGCCGCGCTGGCGTCGGGACAACGTCACGCTGCGCTACGCGATTGACATCCCTGAGACCGAGATCATCGCCGCTCACCACGCAGCCAAGCAGCTGCTGGTTGATGCCGTGCTCGACCGCTCCGGCGAGCAGCTTTCCGCCGAAGTCTTCACGATCGGCTTCGCGCGGCGCGCTGCCACGTACAAGCGCATGGACCTGCTCTTCACCGACGCCGACCGCCTGATCGCCATGGCCAAAAAGTACGGCGGCCTGCAGGTTCTTTACGCCGGCAAGGCACACCCGGCCGATGAACCAGGCAAGGCCAAGATCAAGCGCGTCATCGAGCTCTCGCACCAGCTTTCCGAAGGGCTGCTGAAGATCGTCTATCTCGAAAACTACGAGTGGAAGCTCGGCGGCCTGCTCACCAGCGGCGTCGACCTTTGGCTCAATACGCCCAAGCGTCCCTACGAAGCGAGCGGCACCAGCGGGATGAAGGCTGCGCTCAACGGCGTGCCGTCCCTCTCGATTCTCGATGGCTGGTGGATCGAAGGCTGGATCGAAGGCGTCACCGGGTGGGCGATCGAGGACCGCGAGGATGAGATGGAGGAAGCCCTGTCGCTCTATGAACAACTGGAAGAGGTGATCCTCCCCATGTTCCACAAGCAGCCAGAGCTCTGGCGCCGCGTGATGCGCTCTGCCATCGCGCTGAACGGCTCATTCTTCAACACGCAGCGCATGGTGGAACAGTATGCGCTGAACGCCTACTTCCCACAGCCCCTGCGGGAGAAGACCCCGTCGGCGGTGGCGGCAGACTAAGCGTCGGTACTCACCCGGAGCGAAGCATTCGGCAAACAGACAGGCGCGGCCAATGGCCGCGCCTGTCGTCACTTACGCGAGCGAAGCGGCACTGGTGCGAATAAACTGCACCACCACATCCGGCTTCGAGAGCTGCACCAGGTGGCTCGCCGCCACTTCCTCGGTACGCGCCCCGATCCGCTGCGCAAGCTCCCGCTGCGTTTCCGGTGCAAGGATGCGATCATCCGATGTCACCAGGTACGCGCTGGGTTTGCGCTTCCACGCCGGGTCGGACAGCTTCGCTTCAAAGAGCTTGTAGCTTACCGGCTTCTGCACGGCAACTGCCAGGTTGATGATGCCGCGGTGGAGGTCATGCCCGAGAGCGTCAGCAGCGAACGCCCCGTCCATCCATATGAACCCATTCGCATCCGGCCCAACCGTCATCGGCGCTTCTGCGGGATGGCGGCTCGCCAGGCTGCCGAACACCTCGTCCGCCTCGGGAGCAAAGGCCGCGACATAGACGAGCGCCTGCACCTTCGGATTGTTCCCCGCAGCCGAGATCACCGCGCCTGCATACGAGTGGCCGACCAGCAGCACGGGCCCGTCCACGTGATCGAGCAGCAGCTCGACGGCAGCAACGTCTGCTTCGTACGACGTAAGCGGCAGCTGTGCCGCGTGAACCGTGTAGCCTTCGTGCGCCAGCGGAATCAGTACATTCGTCCAGACACTTCCATCCGACCATGCGCCATGTACGAGCACAATCGTTGCCTTGTTGCGTTCCCCTGCCATGTGTCCCTCGTTCTCTGTTGTTGTGTTTCGCCGATACTTACCGTGCCAGCGCAGCCTGCGGTTCAGCCGCGTCTCGCGCAATCGCCCGGAGACTGAGTACTTCCGCAAGCAGCGAGTACGAGCGAAGTCGTGCCGCATGGCTGTGCGTGATCGTATTGACAACCACTTCTGTAAGCCCCAGCGAAGCAGCCATGGTGCCAAGCTCGCGCCGTACCGTCTCGGGATTGCCCACGATGTACCGCGGGAACTCGCCCTCTTCGCTTCCCGGCATGGACGCAGCGCCGAACGGGCCATCGCCCTCGCGTAGCTCGCGCAGGGCATTCTCTGGACTCGCAACCGGTCGGCGATCGCCCTGGCGGATCCGTCGCTGCAGCAGCCGCACACTGCTGTGCAGGTAGCGGGCCTCCTCGTCGGTGTCCGCAACGATGACGCCTACCGCCGCCGTTGCCTGGGGCTGCCGGAGCAGGTGCGACGGCTGAAAGACCTGCCGGTAGCGATTGAGTGCCTCGCGCGTTGCCACCGGACTGAAGAAGTGGGCAAACGCATACGGCATCCCCCACTGCGCGGCAGCAGTGGCACCCCATAAGCTTGAGCCGAGCAGCCATACCGTCGGACCGCCCGGCGCGGAGGGTGAAATATGGACGCGCGAAAAGGGGTGGCCTGGAGGAAACCCATCGCCCTGGCCGAGCCACGCGAGCAGCTCCGCCATCTGCTCGGGGAAGTCGTCGGCCGGCATGCTGCTGCGATCGCGGCGCAATGCCTGCGACTCCACGGGCCCACCACCCGGCGCGCGACCGACCCCAAGGTCGACCCGACCCGGGTACATCGCATGCAGCGTCTGGAACGTCTCCGCCACCTTCATCGGCGAATAATGCGGCAGCATGATGCCGCCCGAACCGATCCGGATTGACCGGGTCGCCGCGCCGATCCGTGCCAGAACCACCTCGGGCGCCGAGCAGGCCAGCGTCTGCATCGCATGATGCTCCGACATCCAAAAGCGCCGGTACCCCAGGCCCTCCACGTGTTGCGCCAGCTCAACCGAGTTCGTGAGGGCCTCGCCGGCGCTCGATCCCTCGGGAACCGGAGACTGGTCCAAGACCGATAAATGGAGCTCTTGTTCTGCCACGCTGCGTCCCCCCTCAGCCCCGAACCGGGCCTCTTTACTAGATGTCGCGAGGACCGGGAAGGCGCAAACAGCGTCGGACACGTGGCCGTCGTCATGCGGGAGTGGAAACGTGTAAATGCTATACTCTCCCTGCTCATGACAGATGGAGTCAGCTTTGCCACCGCCACGGGTCACCCCCAGGCGCTCCCCGATCCGCACACGACGCGACCGCTGTGCGTTGACCTCGATGGGACCCTGGTCAAGAGCGATACGCTCGTGGATGCGCTGCTGGTCATGGTTCGCACCCACTCCGGAGCACTACTCCAGGTACCAGGCTGGATCAGCAAGGGCAAGGCCACTCTCAAGCGCGAAGTAACCGAGCGGGTGCAGCTCGATGTCGCCCACCTGCCCTATAACAAGCCACTGCTCGCCTACCTGGAAAAGCAGCGCGGCCTCGGCCGGCGGATGTACCTTGCGACGGGGGCCGACGCCGGGCTCGCCGAGCGCGTCGCCCAACACCTGAACATCTTCGACGGCGTGCTCGCGAGCGATGGACACGTCAACCTGACCGGCAAGAACAAGCTTGCCTCGTTCCAGGCCCAGTTCGGCGAGCACGGCTTTGATTACATCGGCAATGCGCGACCCGACATCACGCTGCTGACCCATGCTGGCTCGCCCATGGTGGCAAATCCCGACAGTGCACTCCGCAGTGCGATCCGCTCGCGGCAGTTTGTTCCCACCGAGACCTTCATCGACCATGCCTCGCCGCTCAAGGCCTTTCGTCGAGCCGCCCGCGTGCACCAGTGGGCCAAGAATGTCCTGATCTTTGTGCCGATGCTGCTGGCCCATGCGCTGAACACACGCACCTTTCTTGAGGCCGTTGCCGCATTCCTCTGCTTCTCCCTTTGTGCCTCGTCGACCTATATCGTGAACGATCTGCTCGATATCGAGGCCGATCGCCGTCACCCGCGCAAGCGCCGCCGCCCCTTCGCCTCGGGCGATCTCCAGGGAAAGACCGGGGTGCTTCTCTCGGGCGGGCTGCTGCTCTTCTCCTTCGTCTTTGCGGCGATCCTGTCTGAGAAGTTCCTGGTCTACCTGCTGCTCTACCTTGTTTCGACGCTTTCCTACTCGCTCTATCTCAAGCGTGTGGTGCTGGTCGACGTGGTCCTGCTCTCCGGGCTTTATACGCTTCGGCTACTGGCAGGCGCTGCAGCAACCGGGATCCCGATCTCGCCGTGGCTGGCTGGCTTCTCGATCTTTCTGTTTCTCTCGCTGGCGATGGTCAAGCGCTTCTCCGAGCTCCAGAACCTGCGCGCCGCCGGCCAGGTTCCCTCGAACGGCCGCGGCTACCTGCTCAGCGACACCGAGCAGCTCCGTGCTTTCGGTACCTCGAGCGCCTACGCCTCGGTGGTCGTCTTCTCGCTCTACATCAGTGGCCGGGATGTTACTGGCTTGTATGCACACCCCCAACGCATGTGGTTGATTACGCCGATAATGATCCTATGGATCAGCAGGGTATGGCTCCTGGCCAGCCGCGGCGAGCTCGATGAAGATCCGGTGATCTTTGCGCTGACAGACCGGATGAGCATGCTCCTTGGCCTGGCTGCCGTCTGCGCCATCCTGCTCGCGATCATCTAGGCAAGGCCGAGTCTTGCCGACTGCTCCAAGAAAGGTGCCACCGATGGCCGATACTCTCGTGGAAACACGGCCCGCGAAGCCTGCAAAGCCGGCATTCGAGTCCTGGGGTCGCTACCCCAAGCTCCACGCCAATCTGCGTCCCCTGTCCTGGACCACCGACTTCCCGCCGCGTGACATGCCCCGCGGCAAGCTCCTCCCAGTCGGCGCCGGAAGATCCTACGGCGACGTTTGCCTGCTCGACGACGGCACACTGCTGGGGGCGCGCGGCATGGATCGCATGCTCCATTTCGATCCCGCAACGGGTCTGCTGCGCTGCGAAGCCGGCGTGACCCTGGCTGAGATCCTCGATTTCGCCGTCCCGCTTGGCTTTTTCCTCCCTGTCACCCCCGGCACCAAGTACGTGACCGTGGGTGGCGCAATCGCGAACGACATTCACGGCAAGAACCACCACATCGCCGGCACCTTCGGGGCGCATGTGCTGCAGTTCGAGCTGGTTCGCTCCGACGGTTCGCGCATTCTCTGCTCCACCCGCGAGAACCGGGACTGGTTCGCCATGACCATCGGCGGGATGGGTCTGACCGGCCTGATCACCTGGGCCGAGGTTCGGCTGCGCCCGATCGTCACCCGCGCCATCAACTATCGCGGGGACAAGTTCGTCGGCTTCCAGGAGTTCCTGGAGATCTCGCGTGCTGCCCAGGACGTTGAGTACACCGTCGCCTGGATCGACTGTGTCTCGACCGGCAAAAACTTCGCCCGGGGCATTTTCATGCAGGGCACGCACTCCGAGACCCCTGGCTCGCTCCATCGCTCCAAGGAGCCAAAGCTGACGTTTCCGATTGACCTTCCGGAGTTCGCGCTCAACAAGGCGTCGATCGGCCTCTTCAACTTTGCCTACTACAACAAACAGCGCGGGAAAACCGTCACCTCGGTCGTCGACTACGAGCCTTTCTTCTACCCGCTCGACTCGGTGCTCAAGTGGAACCGTATGTACGGCAAGCGCGGGCTTCTGCAGTTCCAGTGCGTGCTGCCCTGGGATGAAGACCAGCGCGGCATCACCTCCATCATGAAGGCCATCACTGCTTCCGGCCTGGCGTCATTCCTTGCCGTCCTGAAGGTCTTTGGCGATGTGCCCTCGCCCGGAGTGCTGTCGTTCCCGCAACCCGGGCTCACCCTGGCACTCGACTTCCCGATCCGCGAAGAGGTTTCCTTCGACCTTCTCGAACGGCTGGCGTCGATCACCCTTGAGCATGGCGGGCGCATGTATCCAGCAAAGGATGCACGGATGACTGCAGCCCAGTACCAGGCCTTCTACCCGCAGTGGGAGCAGTTTGCCGCCTACGTGGATCCGGCATTTGACTCGGCATTCTGGCGACGGGTGACCGGGCGTGCCTAAACAGGAACCCCTCCCAGTCAAAAATGTCCTCATCCTCGGCGCTACCTCGGCAATCGCGCAGGCCACCGCGCGCCTGCTGGCAGACCGTGGCGCCAGCTTCTACCTCGTCGCGCGCGACCCTCGCAAGCTCGACGCTGTTGCGAACGACCTTCGCACCCGCGGCGCCCGGATGGTCTGCTCCCTGGCCATGGACCTCGACGACATGGACGCTCACACCGAGATGCTCGCCGCCGCCGCGCAGACCCTCGGCACCATTGATATGGCGCTGCTGGCTCACGGCGTGCTCGGCGACCAGGCCCATGCCCAGGCCGACGCCTTTGTCGCAGAAGCCATCTACCGGACAAACTTTCTTTCGCCCGCCTCGCTGATCACATGGCTGGCCAACTACTTCGAGGGCCGTGGTACCGGGTGCCTGGCCGTTATCTCCTCGGTGGCTGGGGACCGCGGCCGCAAGAGCAACTATGTCTACGGCGCTTCCAAGGCTGCGTTGACGGTCCTGCTCGATGGGGTCCGCAACCGGATCGACCGTGCCGGCGTCCACGTGCTGACCATCAAGCCGGGCTTTGTGGCCACCCCGATGACCGCGCACCTGCCGCGCGGACCGCTCTTCGCGGAGCCGAAGGCGATCGGCGCCGGCATCCTCCGCGCTGTGGCCACCCGGCAGGACACCGTTTACCTCCCGTTCTTCTGGCGGCCCATCATGTTCCTGGTTCGCAGTGTTCCCTCGCGCATTTTCAAGAACATGAACATGTAGCACTCAGACACCCTCCTCCCCGGGGGGTGCTGCCGGTTTGGGTGCGTCCTTTCCTCATCTCGGGCGTCTACGAGTTCTGACACGCATTTCGGCAGATCCCGATCGCCTGGTGCGACGTTGACCGCGAGGTCTGCGCATCTACTCTGTGCAGGAAATCCTGCCGCTGAGACAGTCCGTGCCCTAACCGCCCGCTCGCTCTTCTCCGAAGTAGCCTCGGCGTGATGCTTTGGAGAACCTGAAGAGCTATGTGGATTGTCCGCCTCGCGCTGCGCAGGCCCTATACGTTTGCTGTACTCGCCTTGCTGCTGCTCGTGCTCGGGCCGATCGCGATCATTGAAACCCCCACGGACATCTTCCCCAACATCAACATTCCCGTGGTCGCCATGATCTGGCAGTACACAGGATTTTCGCCAGAACAGATGGCGAACCGCATCATTCTGCTCTCCGAGCGCTCGCTGACCACGACCGTCAATAACATCGAGCACATCGAGTCGCAGTCCCTCTATGGCATCGGCATCATCAAGATCTACTTTCAGCCGAACGTCAACATCGCCGATGCGAATGCCCAGGTCACCGCGATCGCGCAGACACAGTTGCGGCAGTTGCCGCAGGGTACGACGCCGCCGCTCATCCTGCAGTACTCGGCCTCGAGTGTGCCGATCATCCAGCTTGGTCTTTCCGGTCAAGGGCTGAGTGAGCAGCAGCTCAATGACTACGGTCTGAACTTCGTCCGAACCCAGCTGGTCACCGTTCCGGGCGCTGGTATTCCGTATCCATACGGCGGCAAACAGCGCCAGGTCCAGGTCGATCTCAACCTCCAGGCGCTGCAGTCCAAAGGCCTTGCTCCAACCGATGTCGTTTCGACCATCGGCTCGCAGAACCTCATCCTGCCTTCAGGCACGATGAAGGTCGACCGGTTCGAATACCAGGTCGAAACCAACTCGGCTCCCTCGACCATTGAGGGCCTGAACGACCTGCCGATCCGCTCGGTGAACGGCAGCATGGTGTACATCCACGATGTCGCCCATGTGCGCGACGGCTTTCCGCCCCAGACCAACATCGTGCGCGTGAACGGCCAGCGCGCCTCGCTGCTCTCGGTGATCAAGACCGGCGAGGCCTCTACGCTTGACATCATCCAGGGCATTCGGAGCAAGCTGCCGGGCATCTCAGCCCAGCTTCCGCCGAATCTGGTCATCACCCCGCTTGCCGATCAGTCGGTTTTTGTGCGCGGTTCGGTGAACGGTGTCGTGCGTGAGGCCGTGATCGCCGCCTGCCTGACGGCGATCATGATCCTGCTCTTCCTGGGCTCCTTCCGCTCGACCATCATCATCGCGGTCTCGATCCCGCTCTCGATCATTACGTCGCTGCTGGTGCTCTCGGCTCTGGGCGAGACGATCAACATCATGACCCTTGGCGGTCTGGCGCTAGCCGTCGGCATCCTTGTCGATGACGCAACCGTAGAGATTGAAAACATCAACCGAAATCTGGAGGAGGGCAAGGCGATCGAGCAGGGCATCCTCGATGCCGCCTCGCAGATCGCGGTGCCGGCACTCGTCGCGACGATCTCTATCTGCATCGTCTTCATCCCGATGTTCTTTCTCTCGGGCGTTGCAAAGTACCTGTTCGTGCCGCTTGCTGAGGCGGTCGTGTTCGCGATGCTGGCCTCCTACTTTTTCTCGCGCACCATTGTGCCGACCATGGCGATGTATATGCTCAAGGAGCATGATGAGGAAGCCGCGGAGGCCAGGAAGAACAGCCGCAACCCTCTGATCCGTTTCCAGCTTGGTTTCGAGAAGCGCTTCGAAACTCTGCGGCAGGGCTACCAGACGGTGCTCGAGTTGTGCGTGGTCCGGCCCGGCATCTTTTCGCTGCTCTTCTTTGCCTTCATCATCGGTTCCGCCGTACTGCTCTTTCCATTCCTTGGGCAGGACTTCTTCCCCTCGGTCGACGCGGGGGCCTTCACCATGCACGTCCGGGCCCGCACCGGCACCCGTATCGAGGAGACTGCAAACCTCTGTGACCAGGTCGATCGCACCATCCGCGAAGTGATCCCGGCAGGCGAACTTACCAACATCATCGACAACATTGGCCTTCCCTACTCGGGCATCAACACCACGTACAGCAACTCCGCAACAGTAGGGCCGGGCGACGCCGACATCCAGGTTTCCCTGGCCAAGAAGCATCACCCGACCGACATCTACGTGCAGAGACTTCGCGCCGTTCTCAATGAGCGCTTTCCGGGAACGACCTTCTACGAGCTGCCCGCGGACATGATCACGCAGATCCTGAACTTCGGCCTGCCGTCGCCGATCGATGTGCAGATCGTAGGGCCGAACCTCACCGGCAATCGTGATTTTGCCACCAAGCTGCTCAACAAAATGCGCTACGTTGCCGGAACCGCCGACCTGCGTATCCAGCAGCCCTTCAACAACCCACGCCTGTTTGTGGACGTGGATCGCACCAAGAGCGCGCAGCTTGGCCTCAACCAGAGCGACGTGGCGCAGAGCCTGCTCTCGGCCACCAGTGGTTCGTTCCAAACCTCACCGACGTTCTTTCTTGATCCAAAGAACAACGTCTCCTACGACATCGCCGTGCAGTCGCCCCAATACAACCTTGATTCGCTGAATGACCTTGCCAATATCCCGGTCACCGCGAGCGGCGGATCGGTCTCGACCAACAGCACCTCAGGGCCGGCGGCAAGCGGACAGTCCCCCTCCCTCGGTTCGGCTCCCTCGTCGCTCGCGGCGATCATGCCCGCGAGCTCCATCACAGGAGCGCAGCCGCCGCAGATCCTCGGCAACCTTGCCTCGTTCACCGAAGGTGAAGAGATGGCCGCGGTGTCGCACTACAACATCGCGCCCGCGATCGATATTTATGGCAACGTCGTCAACAGCGATCTTCTCAGCGTGAACAATGATATCGAGAAGATCGTTGCCGGGATGAAGAACCAGCTCCCCCGCGGCTCTCACCTGGTCATCCGCGGGCAGGTACAGACGATGCACTCGTCATTCCAGGGTCTCTACCTGGGCCTGGCGTTCTCGATCGTGCTGGTCTACCTCTTGATCGTGGTGAACTTCCAGAGCTGGCTTGATCCATTCATCATCATCTCGGGACTGCCCGCGGCACTCTCCGGTATCGTGTGGTTCCTGTTCCTCACCGGCACGCACATCAGCGTTCCCGCATTGACCGGCGCCATCATGTGCATGGGTGTGGCGACCTCGAACTCGATCCTGGTCATCTCCTTTGCGCGCGAACACCTCGAGCAGCACCCCGGAGCAGCGACCGCCTCGGCGATTGCAGCAGGCTTCACCCGCTTCCGGCCGGTCATCATGACCGCGCTCGCCATGATTATCGGCATGGTGCCGATGGCCCTTGGGCTCGGTGACGGCGGCGAAGAAAATGCGCCCCTTGGTCGCGCAGTGATCGGCGGGCTCCTGTTCGCCACGATCTCCACCCTCTTCTTCGTGCCGACGTTCTTCAGCGTGGTGCATACGCGCCTTGAACGGAAGCGCCAGGAAAAGGCAAAGAAACAGCAGGAACGCGAAGCGGCGAAGCGCGATCGCGAGGCCCACGGCGCAGGCCACGGCCGGGAGAACGCAACTGCATGAGCAGCCAGCAACAGTATGACCATCGCGACAGCAACCGACAGAACAGCGCCGGCGGCAGCAGCCGCAGGCCCGAAGAAAAGCAGAAGGAAACTGCGCAGGAAGGCGACGTCCAGCGCCGCGAACCACTCTCCGGCGGCAAAGCGCTTCTCTTCATCGTGTGCGGGCTCGTACTCGCCGTGGTGCTGGGGGTGCTGGGCGTTGTGCCTCGCCTGCGCGCGCAGAAGAACCTGCAGAACAGCACCACCGCGAACGCACCACCGGATGTGCTGGTCGCCAGGCCGACCGTCGGCAAGCCGGAAGACAATCTCCAACTCCCCGGCGCCCTGCAGGCCTACATGGACTCGCCCATCTATGCCCGTACCTCGGGCTACCTGAGCCACTGGTACTTCGACATCGGGGCCCATGTACGCAAGGGCCAGCTGCTTGCAACGATCGAGAGCCCTGAAGTGGACCAGCAGCTTCTGCAGGCAAAGGCAGATCTCGCCACGGCCGAGGCGAACGCCAGGAACGCAGCCATCCAGGCGCGGCGATACCAGGACCTCGTCCGGTCTGACGCCGTCTCACAGCAGGACACCGACAACTTCACCACCGCGCAGATCTCCAGCAACACCCAGGTGCAGAGCTCCAGGGCAAACGTCAATCACTACCAGCAGCTGGTGAACTTCGAAAAGGTTTATGCGCCGTTCGATGGTGTGATCACGGCTCGTGACATCGATGTCGGCCAACTCATCAACGCAGGTGCGGCGACCAATCAGCAGCTCTTTGAAGAAGCGCAGGTCTCGACGTTGCGCGTTTATGTTTCGATCCCACAGGTCGACTCTCTTGGGGCGAAGCCGGGGACTCCAGCGAAAATTTCGCTGGCCGAGTACCCCGGCAAGCCCTTTGACGGACGCATCGTGCGCACCGCCCGTGCGATCGATCCAAACACGCGCACCCTGCTCGTGGAAGTGGACGTAAACAACCGCGATGGCAAGCTCATGCCGGGCAGCTATGGCGTCGTCAGTCTGCACCTCAACACCGGCGTACAAAGCATGATCATCCCGGTGCCGACCATGGTCTTCCGTGCCCAGGGGCTGCAGGTTGGCATCGTGGAGAATGGCAAGGCGAAGCTCATTCCGATCACCGTCGGCCAGGATGACGGGCGGGTGGTCCAGGTGGTCACGGGACTCAGGCCGGATATGGAAGTGATCCAGGACCCACCAGACTCGCTTCTCGAGGGAGAGAACGTCCACGTGGTTCAGCCTCAGAAGCAAGGCGGCAACGCGGGTCCCCAGGGCGGTGGCGCGCAACAGCAGACCGGCTCCCGAACCTCCGGAAAGGCTGCCAATACGGCGCAGTCGAAGCAAAGCAGCGGCGGAGGGGGCAAGTAGCGTGACGCGCATCCCTCTTCGTTCCTGGCTGGTGCCGCTTGCGTTAAGCGCGACGTTGATCAGCGGCTGCAAAGTCGGCCCCAACTATCAACGGCCAGCCTCTGCCCCGCCGACCCTCACCTACATGGAGCTGCCGCCCCCACCGGGAACCTGGAAGCCGGCTGTTCCCGCTGACGCAACCGCGCGCGGCGAGTGGTGGCTGGCCTTTGGGGATCCCGCTCTCAACGATCTTGAAAGTCGCCTCACCTCCGGCAATCTTCAGATCCAGGCCGCCTACCAGAACTACCTCTCCGCCGCTGCCTCGGTTCGCCAGGCGCGCGCCAACTACTACCCAACTGTCTCGCTCGGGCCCTCGATCTCGCGCGACCGGCTCTCCGCCCACCGGCCTACGCTGCCCGTGCCGACTACCGGCAACGCCCTCACCGTGACCGACCCAAACCAGTACAACGACTTTGTTCTAAGCGGCGGCGCCAGCTGGCAGCCAGACTTCTGGGGACAGATCCGTCGCGAAGTGGCCGAGGCCCGCGCCAACGCACAGGCTCTCGCCGCAGACCAGGCGAACGTCGAGCTGGCGGTGCGCACCGAGCTCGCCACCGACTACTACCAGTTGCGGGGCCTCGACGCGCAACAGCAATTGCTCGACCTGACCCTCGGCTCCTTCAAAGCTGCACTCGACCTGACGCAGCGCCGCCTCCGCGGCGGCGTCGCCACCG
Organism: Acidobacteriaceae bacterium; assembly: GCA_965199135.1. GTDB lineage: Bacteria > Acidobacteriota > Terriglobia > Terriglobales > Acidobacteriaceae > EB88. Next base: position 679,309 of record OZ240685.1, read on the forward strand.
AATCCGATGTGCTGCTCGCACAGACACAGCTTGCCTCCACGCAGACGCAGGACATCGATGTCGCGGTCGCCCGCTCGCAGTACATGCATGCAATCGCTACCCTGCTGGGTGTCTCTGCCTCGACCTTCACCATGCCGGCGATGCCGCAGAATCGCAACATCCCGGACATCCCGGTCGGCGTACCTTCGGAGCTGCTGCAGCGTCGGCCGGACGTTGCTGGCGCGGAACGCCGTGCTGCCGCCGCGAATGAGCAGATCGGCATCGCGATCGCAGCCTACTATCCGAATATCTCGCTTTCCGGTTCCGGCGGATTTGAGAGCGGCGAACCCGGAAACTGGATCCAGGGTCCCTCCGAGCTATGGACGGTCGGCGCTTCCGCAATCGAGACGATCTTTGACGCAGGCCGCCGGCACGCCATCACCGATGAAGCCCGGGTGAATTATCAGTCCACTGTCGCGAACTACCGGCTCACCGTGCTCAACAGCTTCCAGGAAGTCGAGGATAACCTCGCCGCACTGCGCATCCTCTCCAACGAGCAGAGTTCGGCGGATGTCGCTGCAACTGCAGCCTCACGCTCGCTGACCGTCAGCACAAGCCGGTACAAGGGCGGCGTCACCACGTATCTCGAGGTGCTCACTGCACAACAGGCACAGCTTGCGGACGAGCGAACCGTTGAAGATGTCACGACGCGACGCTTCGTTGCGAGCGTACAGCTGGTCTCCGCGCTCGGGGGCGGCTGGGATACCTCGAAGCTGCCGGCACACCCGCAATAAAGGGCGCCGTCTCCGGCGCCTTCCTGTTCGTTTGCAGTTACAGATACCACGGGATGTTGATCACGAAGATCCGCTGATTGCCACGCACCAGCAACACCAGCTTGAGCAGGTTCGCTCGCTGGTTGTGCAGGAAGTTCTCATACCAGTGCTTCACTACCAGCTCCGGGACCAGGACGGCGATCTGCTGATCCGGGTACTTCTTTTCTTCTTCCAGGATGTGGTCAACCATCGGCATCAGCACGAAACGGAACGGCGACGGCACAATCACGAGATCCGGCACGGTGCGTCCTGACGCGCGCAGCGGCTTCGCCACCATCTCCTCCCACTCGTCACAGATGGTGATCGGTTCATGCTCATCTTCGAGCTTGATATGAATGGCATGCACGTCCTCGGAGATCTCCATCGCAAAGCGCAAACCCTTCTCCGAGATCCGGCTCCACCGGTCAATCGGCACAATCACACGCGGCGACCTGAGGTTCGCAGTGTTCATCGGCTGGTCACTTGCGATCTCGCGAGACACCCGCATGTAGTGCCGATGGACTGCGAGCATGATGCCGATCATCAGCGGGATCAGGATCGCTGTGATCCACGCACCTTCGACGAACTTGGTGATGAGCACCACAATGGTCGTCACGCCGGTTGCAAATGCACCCACACCATTCACGACCATGCGGAACACAGAACCCTTGCTCGGGTTCCGCTTCCAATGCATCACCATGCCGCCCTGCGACAAGGTGAATGCCAGGAATGCACCGATGGCGTACAGCGAGATCAGCCGGTCCGTCACGCCATCGAAGATCACCAGCAGCGTGCCGGTGAGTCCCACCAGGACGTACACGCCCCACGAGTACAGCAGCCGGCGACCACGCAGCGTGAACACCCGCGGCAGAAATCCATTCGACGCAATGGATCGCGTCAAACGGGGGAAATCAGCGAAGGCCGTGTTGGCTGAAAGCGCGAGCACCAACAGGATCGACGTCATCGCGACGTAGTAGAAAATACCCCGCCCCGCAACTGCACCCAGCAGCTCTGACAACACACTCTGATACTGCGGGCTGCTTGGGTCCGTCGCGCCGATGCCGTACGCCCGGCACAACCACGCAATCCCGGCAAGCAGAATCACGAGCGCAACGATGATGATCGTCAGCGTCCTGCGCGCATTGTTCACGCGGTTTTCGCGGAACGCCATCGTGCCATTGCTCACCGCTTCGACACCAGTCATTGCAGTACAGCCGCTGGAAAACACACGCAGCAGAAGCCAGAAGGAAACCGCGGCAGTGGCTGCAGGGATATGAGGCGGCCTCACGATCGGTTGCGGATGGCCGCCGGTTGCGAGCGTATGCCACAGGCCAAGACCGATCATCAAGAGGAGGCTGCCGAGAAACAGGTACGTCGGAAAAACGATAGCGAGGCCCGTGTCCTTCACCCCGCGCAGATTCACCAGCGTGAGAAGCACAAGAATGCCGAGACATAGTCCCAGCACATGCGAGTGCATCGCCGGAACAGCCGAGATCAACGCACCCACACCTGACGCGATGCCGACGGCCGCGGTAAGCACGTAGTCGATCATCAAGGCCGCGGCAGCCAGCAGCCCAGCCCCCGTGCCAAGATTCTCCGTCGCAACGGTGTACGAGCCGCCTCCGTTCGGATAGGCTTCAATCGTTTGTCGATAGGAAAAGAACACGATGATTAACAGGACGATGATGGCCGAGGTGATCGGCACGATATGCTCAACGCCGGCAAACCCAAGTGGCAGCAGCAACGTCAGTGCCGCCTCCGGGCCGTATGCCGCCGACGATAGCGCATCAAGACCGAAGATCGAAACGCCGGAGGACGGCCCGATACGCTCTGCGCGCTCGTCCGAGGTAGCAAGCGGCTTGCCGATCAGCAGATCAATAAATGCCATGAATCAGGGGTCCTCTCTCCGTGCAGCCAACCGCAGGGTGCAGTCGAGAAGACCTTCCCTAGGGCGTCTCTGGTTCGAGCACAGTGTCGCATAGCTCTTCTGCATACGAGTTACGCATCCAGCTGTGTCCGCAGAAAACGCGCGCAGGCCGATATCCATTCGCCTCGAAGTAGCGGGCGATGCCGAATGTGTCATTCAGGACCACGCCTGGCACAGGAGGAGTTCGCGGCTGCCAGTCGCGCTCAATCTCCGCATCGGGTCCGCTCTCGTAGCCTCCGATAATGATGAAGTGCGGATGCGCAGCGAGCACGTCTTCTACCGTCGAGTACGACCGCATAGTCGTGCTCCAGTACCAATACCGATGCGGCGGCTGGTTGAGGTAGATGTTGCGACCGAAGTACAGCAGCGGATCAATGCTGAAGTAGTAAAAGCCCGCCAACTTCCCGCCGCCGTTCGGCGAAACTCCCTGCGACTTCAGATAGTCCGCTGTCATTTTTCCCGGCGCATAGGGGTGTCGGCGCTCTGCAAGCACAGCGTGGGCACTCCAGAAAACCTGCACCACACACATGACCACGAAGAGCGATGCTGTCACACGACTCACCAGCCGCAGCCTTGGTGTCGTCAGAGTTGTTGGCCACGTCAGCCAGGCACTGGCCAGAAAGCCGGTGTAGACCATCCCCACATGTCTTGGTGCAAGATAGAGCGAGGTAAACACGGCGACCATGAGCAGATATGGCACAAAGCCGAGCATGCCAACCGGCCTTCCGCTTTGACGCGCAAGCACAGCCTGCAGAATGCATCCGGCGACGAGCAGAAGAGCCAGCAACGGCGCTGATGCCAGCGGGTAGGTGATCACCGAGAGCGTCCGCGCGACCTTGTTCCAAACCTTGTCGAAGCCGTGCCGCACATGCACAACGGCAGGGGCCGGCGTCAGGTCGGCCATCTTCTGCGAGACAAGCGCGGGCGGCGCCTCGGTATGCATGCCGACCTGCCGCTCGATCTTTGCGATGGAGCGCTGGATGTTATTGCCGGCAGAGTAGTCGATATCGGCAGCAGGGATCATGGTCGCGATCGCCCCGAGCCAGAACACCAGCAGCAGGCCTGCCGCGGGAACCATCCCTCTCGACTGCCTTTTCCAGAGCACACCCGCGACGATCGCAAGTCCCCCCGAAAGCAGCGCGCCATGCACCGAGAGGTTCGCGAGCAGGCCCAGGAGCATCGCGAGCAGCCATGGCCGCGGGAGGGCAGATCGCAGCAGCGTCACGGATCCGAACACCAGCACCGCGGCCAGGCAGTAGGAGCGAGCGACCACCGTGTCCTGGTAGAAGAAAAAGAAGGTGAACGGAAGCAGGTACCGCACGGCAGCCGGAAACGGCGCGAAGCGAAGCAACACCGCCACAGCCGCGCCTTGTATGCCGATCACGGTCCACTCCATGGCGCGGAAAGAGAACCCGCAGCACTGCAGGAGCTTCAGGAACGCATGCCAGAGCCCGCCTGTGCCCTCGTAGTGCAGGCTATGCGTGAACAGGGCTCTCCAGCCGACGCCCTCGGCAAGCATCCAGGCCTGCGCTTCGTCCGCCCAGGGCGTGTGCTGCGCAACGGCATACCCCGCAGCAAGCAGCCAGAGGATGAGACACAGGGATTCGCCCACTCCCCAGCGCGCCTGCTGGAGTGCGGGATCGAGCCACGCCAACGGTCTTTTCACCGCGGCATCGGGTAAGCCGCCCTGCACCTGCGTTGCCACCTGTGTCTCCCTTCCGCGCTCTGCTTCAGCGCAGCGCCATGACCAAGATCCGGCCTTCGGTTGTGAAGTTGCCGCCGGTAGCGGTGGATGAGGAGTGCACCGGATCCGCAGGGCTCACGTACGCTGCCGCAGCCAGAACGCCAGAAGCCGCAAAACTCTTCTGGATAAAGTCCCGCTCCACATCTATGTCGGGGTCGATGTGGTGCGTGACGCCGTTGTCCCGCTGGTCGCGCTCCAGTCCGTCATCGTGCGTCGCCGACCCCACCCACAGCGGCTCCCCCGCAACCGTCAGACCTGTGCTCCAGAGCCGCAGGTGATGGCGCTCGAGAGCGACGACCAGCGGGTCAGCGCGGGCGTAGCTCAGGTCCTGCGGACGGCCAAAAAGGTACAGCGTGCTCATCGGCATTGCCGTGTAGGACTGCCTGGAAAGGGTCGCCATCAGCCCATGAAGCACTGCCTGGTTCGTGCTCTTGTCGACTGCAATCCAACCCGCAGCGGTAAACGCTTTCTTGACATCTGTTTCACGCCCTAACAGGGCGAAATTGACTGCGTCTCCCGGGTCTCCCTGCTGGTCTGTTACCCGTCGCGGTATCGCAGCGAACATACCAGGCGTCAACACAGACTCCATGTCGATCGCAGGCGCAACCGGTATCGGCGCTGCCGCCTTGCTCAACTTCACTGTTACCGTAAACGCGCCCGTACCCGCGAGTGTCTCGCCAACGTTGACGGCAAAATAGAGCTCCCCTGGGGCAGCCACGTCTTGCTGCCACAAAGAGCCTGCAACGAACGGAACTGCTGCCTCCGCGCTCCCGATACGCGCCACGAGTGCACAGGTGTTGGCTGCGGGTGCAGGAAAGCCGCGCAGGAGATCCTTCCAGCCCTTTGCAAGGCCGGTGGGGTCGCACGCGCGGCCGTCCGGCAGGGTCATCGTTCCAGTCGCGGTGATGTCGAGGTGGTCTCCGGGAGCGACCGTAACGCCTGCATCCGTCCAGGCGCCGGTGCCCGGAACGGTGATGGTATACGAGGGCCTTCGGGCCGCGAGTACCGACAGGAGTGGCGTCGTAAGCGGAACGGGCTGCACGGCGATCGGCGGGGCAGCCGCGTGCTGCGCAGCGAGCAGCAGTGAGGGGGCTGCAATCAGGATCGGGAGGGTGCGGTGGAGCGGAAGCATCGTGCTTGCTTGGAGGAGGGTTGGGGCGCTGCGGATGTTCGGCGGTTGGGTCCATGTTGCCCGCGGAAGAGCCCCTTGGCTCTTCCGCAGAGAGTGCAGCTTAGGTGCCTTCGGACCAGCCGGCCAGGTAGGCCTCCTGCTCGGGGGTCAGCACATCGATGTTGACGCCCATTGCCGCCAGCTTGAGCTTGGCGACCCGCTTGTCGAGGTGCTCCGGAACTGCAAAGACATCCTTGGGCAGGTTCTTGTACTCGGCCATCAGATACTCCGCTGCAAGCGCCTGGTTGGCGAAGCTCATGTCCATCACGCTTGCAGGGTGACCCTCGGCAGCGGTGAGGTTGATCAGGCGTCCTTCGCCCAGGAGGCAGACGGTGCGGCCATCGCTGAGGGTGTACTCCTCAACGAACTGCCGCGGCGAACGCTGCGACGTGGAGAGCGACTCGAGCGCCGGGATGTCGATCTCAACATTGAAGTGGCCTGAGTTTGCGACCAGCGCGCCGTGCTTCATCACCTCGAAGTGTTCCTTGCGAATGACGCTCTTGTTGCCCGTGAGCGTGACGAAGATATCGCCAACCTTGGCGGCTTCGTCCATCGGCATGACGCGGTAGCCATCCATCGTGGCTTCGAGTGCCTTGGTGGGATCAATCTCGGTCACGATCACCTCAGCGCCCATGCCGCGGGCGCGCATCGCGAGACCGCGACCACACCAGCCGTAGCCGGCGACCACGAAGCGTGCGCCGGCGATCAGCGCGTTCGTGCAGCGGATGATGCCGTCCATGGTGGACTGGCCCGTACCATAACGGTTGTCGAACATGTGCTTGGTCAGGGCGTCGTTGACGGCAACCACGGGGTAGCGCAACACGCCCTCCTTGGCCATCGCGCGCAACCGGATGACACCGGTCGTCGTCTCTTCCGTGCCCGCGATCACCTCCTCCAGGGCGTCCTGGCGCTTGGTGTGCAGCAAGGTGACAAGATCGCAGCCATCGTCCATGGTGAAATGCGGCTTGTGGTCGATCGCAAGCTGGAGGTGCTTGTAGTAGCCCTCGGAGTCAACGCCGTTGATCGCGAAAGTCTTGATGCCGTACTCGGCGACGAGCGCGGCCGCGGTCTCATCCTGCGTGGAGAGCGGATTCGACGCGCAGAGAGCGATATCGGCCCCCCCGTCACGAAGAGCCAGCATCAGGTTCGCGGTCTCAGTGGTGACATGGAGGCAGGCAGCCACGCGCACACCCTTGAGCGGCTGTGACTTCCGAAACTCTTCGCGGATCTGCGCGAGCACCGGCATGGAAGCCCCGGCCCACTCGATGCGGCGCTTTCCTTCCGCTGCCAGTGAAAGGTCTTTTACATCATGGGCGATCTGGACGTCAGAGGGGGACGGTGCGGACAAAGTGGCCATATATTGGGTCCGGAACGAGCCAGGCGAGCAGACAACACCCACGACTCAAACGGAGTTCTCCTTGGTCTGAGGATAGCATTCAGCGGCTGGGCGCCACGGTGTTCGGCGCTGGTCAACGGCGTCCTGGTTTGATAGCGCTGGCGGCGATCCTGCGGGCAAGTCTGCCCCCGCAGAGGGCTGCAGGTGGATCAGAGGCACACACCCGTGCACGAAGCGCGTCGGACAGGCAAAGACTACGGCGGCCACAAGGTTTCCTCGATGGTCGAGGCTGAATCGGACACGGCGCCCTGGAGAGCTCCGGAAAGGGGTCCTGCCACGAGCGGCAGTCGCAGCCGCCCCTGCTGCGGGGCGTGAGCGGCGGGAAGCTGCCGCGAGCGGCCCACCACACTGTCGAGAAGATGGAGCATTGCCTCAGGGGAAAGTGGCTTCGAGAGCAGGTAGCCCTGCACCATGTCGCAGTGGAAATCCTGGAGACGCATCAGCTCTTCGGGAGTCTCGACCCCTTCGGCCACGATCTTCATCTCCAGCGTCTCCGCCAAGCCGATGACCATCCTCACCATCTCGGCGCGCCGGAAATCATGGTCCAGGTGGTGCACAAAGCTTCGGTCGATCTTCACCACATCGAACGGAAGTCGCAGGAGATAGCTCAACGAGGAGTACCCAGTCCCGAAATCATCAAGGGAAACGCCTACGCCAAGTGCCCGGAGCTGCAACAGAAGCTGCTCCACACCTGAGAACCCGCCGAGCAGGACTGACTCCGTGATCTCCAGCTTGAGCAGGTATGGATCAAGACCGCTCGTCTGCAGGGCGCGGCGGACTTCCTCAAATAGCCCATCGACCGCGAACTGATGTGCAGAGACATTGACGCTCACTGTCCAGCTTTGCCCAAAGAGCTCGTTCCACTCCTGGAGCTGGGCACAGGCCCGGCGCAGCACCTGCTTTCCGAGATCGTGGATGAGGCCTGTGTCCTCTGCGAGCGCAATGAACTCGGCCGGCGAGACCATGCCACGCTCCTCGTGGAACCAGCGCGCCAGTGCCTCAAAGCCGACGATCTCGATGCCGCCGCGACCATAGATCGGCTGGTAGTAGACCTCGACCGAGCGCTCCCGCAGAGCACGGCGCAGGTCCTCGCCCATCGACAGCTTGTTCTTGACCTGGGTGAGCATGTCGGGCAGGAAGGCCTGTGCCCGGTCGCGGCCCAGGTTCTTGGCCGTGTACATGGCGCAATCCGCATCCTGCAGCATGCTCTCGGCACTGGCGCCGAACTTGCCGAGCACCACTCCGATGCTTGCCGTCACGTGCACCACGTGCTCTCCCAGGGTGAGCGGCGCGCGCAAGCGATCGATCACCCGCTGTGCTAACTCTTCCGCCTCGGCGACGCTCACGGCATCGAGCAGGATCACGAACTCATCTCCGCCCAGGCGCGCCACCAGATCCTGCGGGCGTGCCGAGGAGCGCAGCAGCCCTGCGATCCGGCGCAGCAGCAGGTCTCCCACGCTGTGCCCCAGCGCGTCATTGATGGTCTTGAAGCGGTCGATGTCGATAAACAACACCGCGGTACGCTTTTCCCCCTCCTGCGATCGCAGCGCGAGCCGCCGGGTCATCTCCCCCTGCAGCATCCTTCGGCTCGCAAGTCCCGTGAGCGGATCGTGCAGCACCATGTGCTCCAGACTGACCTGGACCGAGTGCAGCTGCCACTCGCGTGTGCTCGTTCGCGCGGCAAAGAGCAGAAATGCAGCGATCAGGGTGATGCTGCCGGCAGAGGGCCGGGCATGAACCAGCGCCCCGGAGGAGACCAGCGACATCGCGGTCAACCCCAGAGCGCTCACAGCCTGCAGGTGCGCCGGATCGATCCATCGGGCGATCGTGCGCGGCATGGCTGCCCCATCGCTCTCCCGCCCGCTGAGCAGAACCAGCGCAGAGAATCCGGAGAACGGAAAGGTCCAGCAGAGATCGATGAGCGAGCCAGGAGCGAAGCCAACTCGCCAGCCTCCATATCCGCCGACCGAGCAGATCGAGTAGAAGATCGCGAAGACAAACAGGTTGCGGTAGAACGTGCGCTCCGCTCCCTCGACCGTGACGGAGTACCGCAGGGCACACGCCAGGATCAACGCGAGACTCTGCACGTCATATGCAAACGACATGCTGATGGTGCCGGGGCTGAGGTACACAAACGCGAACAGGGTGCTGAAGAAGATCGCAGCCTGCGCGGTGTCGAGCCAGCCGACCGGGTCGCGGCGTGTCGCCTGCGGCGAACCCGAGGCCACCAGGAGCAGAGGAAAAGCAAACAGCAGCCATAGCGCATCACTCAGCGAGATCTGGCCCTGGGCCCGCTTCGCAAACAGCCCGGCACAGTACACCGATTGCGCCACACTCCAGATCAGAAATGCGGCCGCAAGCTGCTTCCAGAGTCGACAGAGCCGTCCCCGAGGGACGCGGCGCGATTGCAACCAACACACCGCGACCGCCAGCGCGGGCACCAGCACCTGGATCACATTGGACGCGAGTATCGGGTGCGGCAGAAACAGCAGTGCGAAGAGCTGACTGGCCTCAACCGAGATCACGGCCAGCAGCAGCAGCCGGGTCAAAGCCCGGGACCGCGACCGGTGCGCCGGCGATCGAGCAGTCCGCTTTGCTGTCATCGAGTCCTCGCACCACACCTATCGGCCGAGTAGAGGACATCATGAAGCCCGGGAACAAATTTTTGCGAAACGGCTACGGGCCTTTTTCCAAATCGAGAATCGCGCGCTTTCGTTCCAATCCCCAACGGTAACCGGTCAGCGCCCCGGTGCTGCCAACCACGCGATGGCACGGCACCACGACCGCGAGCGGATTTTCGGCACAGGCGCGCGCCACGGCCCGGGTCGCGGTCGGCTGGCCCAGAGAGGCTGCGACCTGGGCATAGGTGCGGGTCTCGCCTCGCGGAATTGCCCGCAGTGCCGACCAGACCCGGGCCTGAAATGCGGTGGCCCGCAGATCAAGTGGCAACGCGCCTGCGCCTGCTGGCTCATAGAGGGTACGCAGAATGGCTTCGAGTTCACGCGCGAGTGTCAGGTCTTCTCGGATCTCTTTGGCTGCAGGAAACCGGCTGCGGAGATCTTCCTGGAGTTCCTGCACGGTTGCGCCCAGCAGGACGGCGCACAGCCCGCGCTCGGTTGCCGCCACGAGCAGGAGCCCGAGTGAGCGGACGACCGCAGGTCCTGCGCTTCGCTCCGGATGACCGGGCCCGGTGCTCTCGCCGGTCGGGCTTGCGGAACCGACAGCGTAACGGATCTGCTCGCCCCGCCCGCGCTGCGCATACGCCCTGGACCGCATCCCGAGCGGGGCCGCGGCGTGCGCGCGACTGGGCGCGGAAAAACCTGCGCTGTAGACAGCCTCGGTCGCCCGCATCCCCCGCGAGAGTTCATCCCGGTACTGCCCTGCCCGCAGTGCATTCGCGTAGGCCCGGGGACTCAGGCCGGTGTGCGCGGTGAAGAGCCGCTGCACGGTATACGGGCTGTAGCCGAACTTCGCCGCCAACCGCTTCAGCGTGACCTGCTGGTCAAGATGCTCGCGGAGGTACTGCTCCACCTCGGAGACCAGCGGAACGGAGAGCCTGGGCGCAAGCGGGCGGCAGCGAAGGCAGGCGCGGAAGCCGGCAGACTGCGCCGCATCCGCGTTCCGGAAGAACCGCACCTGCGTTCGCGCCGGACGTCGGCTTGGGCAGTCCGGACGGCAGAAGATGCCGGTGCTCTCTACCCCGTAGAGGAAATCTGCCTCCGGGTCGCGTCTCAGCACGCTCTGCCATGCGCCCTCGTCGGTTCTCTGCATCGTTGCCACCTCCGGGCCAGTGACCACCATGCTTGCAGCTCACGCGCTCGCGCACATCCCGCTGCTTGCGCGCAGAGTGCTAAAAGAGGCCAGGCTGGCGACGAGGCTGCATGATTCCGAAATGCTCATACGCGAGCCTTGTGGCTACCCGCCCACGCGGCGTCCGATCGAGAAAGCCGATCTGGATCAGGAAGGGCTCGTAAATCTCTTCGAGCGCGTCCTGCTCTTCTGACAGGGTGGCTGCAAGCGTGTTCAGGCCGACCGGGCCGCCGTCGTACTTCTCGATGATCGTCAGGAGAAGCCGCCGGTCGAGCTCATCGAAGCCATGGGCGTCGACCTCAAGCAGTTCGAGTGCATGCATCGCGATCGCGCGATCGATGATGCCGGTTCCGCGGACCTGGGCGTAGTCGCGAACGCGGCGCAAGAGGCGATTGGCAATGCGCGGTGTTCCCCGGGAACGCATTGCGATCTCGGCGGCGCCATCGGCGTCGATCGGCACCCCCAGCACCTCGGCTGAGCGCTCGACGACGAAGCGGAGCTCGTCATCGGTGTAGTACTCCAGGCGCAAGAGGATGCCGAAGCGGGAGCGCAACGGCGAAGAGAGCAGCCCGGGCCGCGTGGTGGCCGCGACAAAAGTGAAGGGCTTGATGTCCATGACGTGCGTGCGTGCGCCCGGACCCTGGCCGATGATGATGTCGAGCTTGTAGTCCTCGAGCGCGGTGTAGAGCTTTTCTTCAAGCACCGGCTGCAGCCGATGGATCTCGTCGAGGAAAAGCACCTGTCGCTCACGGACGTTGGTGAGGATCGCGGTCAGGTCGCCCTGGATCTGCAGCGCCGGGCCAGAGGTCTGCTGGAAGCCGACATCGAGTTCATTCGCGACGATCGATGCCAGGGTGGTCTTGCCGAGCCCCGGCGGTCCGAAGAGCAGCACGTGATCGAGCGCCTCGCCGCGGGCCCGGGCGGCCTCCAGAGCAATCTCCAGCTGCTGCTTGGCCTTGTTCTGCCCGATAAATTCGCGCAGGTAGCGGGGCCGCAGCTTCAGTTCAAACGAGCTTTCCTCATCCGCGCGGGTGGCGGACACCAGCCGCTCCGGGTTATCACCGTAGACCACCATGTGCACCCAGTCTAACTGCGAGCGGCTTAGGCCCGCCGCAGGCGCAGGCTGTTGAGCACCACGCTGACCGAGCTCATCGCCATGGCGGCGCTGGCGACGATCGGGCTGAGGAGTAGGTGGAATGCCGGGTACAAGACGCCGGCGGCCAGCGGCACGGCAAGCAGGTTGTAGCCAAGTGCCCAGCCGAGGTTCTGGCGCATCACCGTGGACGCTGAGCGGGCCAGCGCAATCGCTGTGGGGACGGCCTGGAGGTCGGAGCGGAGCAGCGTGACGTCACTTGCGTGTACAGCGATCTCGGTGCCCCCGCCCATCGCCATGCCAACGTCAGCCGCCGCGAGCGCGGGCGCGTCGTTGATGCCGTCGCCGACCATCAGCACGCGGCGCCCCTCGTGCTGCAGTTGCTGGACCAGCGCCAGCTTCCCGGCCGGCAGAACGCCGGCGACGACGTCCTCCGGGGCAATGCCAACCTCGCGGGCGAGCGTACCGGCTGCTGCTGCGGTGTCCCCGGTGAGCAGCAGCACGCGCAGGCCGGATTCCTGAAGAGCACGAATGGCGTCATGGCTGGTCGGGCGTGGCGGATCACTCGCGCCGAGCACTGCCGCAACGGCCTGCCCCAGAGCCACAAAGATCGCCGTCGCCCCTGCTTCCGCGAGCCTCTCTCTTTCCTCAGCCATCTCCGAGGGAACGGCGAGGCCGTGCTGCTCAAGAAGCGCCTGGTTCCCGGCAAGTACGCGCACGCCCTCGACGGTCCCACATGCACCAAAGCCGGCCTGTGCGGAGAAGGCCGTTGCTGTTGGCAACTTTGCATGCTGCGGCACGTAACGCACGACTGCCCCCGCGAGCGGGTGTTCACTCTCTGCCTCAACAGCTGCGACGTTCCGCAGAACATCTTCTCGCGCGAAGCCCTCGAGCACGAAGCAGCTGGTAATCGCCGGCTTGCCTGTGGTGACTGTTCCGGTTTTGTCGAGAACAACGGTGTCGATCCGCCGCAGACGCTCCAGGGCTTCGCCACTGCGGAAGAGGACGCCGAGCTCGGCCCCGCGTCCGGTCGCCACCATCAGCGCCGCAGGGATCGCGAGGCCCATCGCGCAGGGGCAGGCGATCACCAGCACCGCGACCGCAGCAGAGAACGCGTGCGGCAGCGCCCGGTGTCCGCCAGCAAAGAGCCATGCCGCAAAGGTCGCGAGCGCCAGCACCACGATCACCGGCACAAACACGCCACTGACCCGATCGGCCAGCCGCTGCATCGGGGCGCGCTCGGTCTGTGCCTCGCGCAGAAGGGTCACAATCTCGGTCAGGGTGCCTTCGCCAGCGCGGGCCAGCACCCGCAGCCGGAGCGCGCCGGTCGTGTTGACGGTGCCGCCGGTGACGCGCGCACCCGGCGCTTTCTCGACCGGCATCGGCTCACCCGTGAGCATGGACTCGTCGACGGAGGAGCTGCCCTCGACGACTTCGCCATCAATGGGAATGCGGCCACCAGGCCGCACACGCACGACGTCCCCGACTGCGAGCTGTGCCAATGGAATGTCTTCACTCCCACCGTCGGGCAGGAGCCGCTCGGCCGTGGGGGGAACAAGCTGGAGCAGCGCACCCAACGCAGAAACCGTCTGCCGCTTCGCGCGTGCTTCGAGCACATTGCCCAGGAGCACAAAGCCGAGGATCAGCAGGGCCGCGTCGTAATACACATCAAGCGGGACGCCGTGTGCGACGAACCAGCGTGGCGCAAGAGTGACCGCAGCCGAGTACAGGAATGCCACGCCGGTCCCAAGCGCGACCAGGCTGCTCATATCGGCGTGTGCGTGGCGGAGACCAGCCAGGGCCCGGACAAAGAAGCGACGCCCGGCGGTTGCCAGCAGCGCGGCGGACAAGAGCAGCAGGCTGCGGCGCAGGGCCGGCTGCGGCAACGCGAAGAGCCATGGAAGCAGCCGGCTGGCCAACCCCATAGACGTTCCGGCGCCACGCATCAGCGGCAGCGAAAGCACCATCGCCGCGCAGCCTGCGGCAAGCGCCACCGCGGCCTGGAGCCGCAGGCTGCGATACGCGGCTGCCTCGTCGCTCGCGGCCCCCTGCTCCCGGTCTCCCTGTGCGTCGGCGCGAGGCGCTTCCGCCTCGTACCCCGCATCCCGAACCGCGCCGAGCAGCCCGTCGAGTGACGTCTGCGCGGGATCGTACGCGACAGTGGCTTCGTGGAGCAGGAGGTTTACCGCGGCATCTTCGACGCCGGGGGTCTGCAGGAGCTGACGCTGCACAAAACTCTGGCAGGCGGCACAGCTCATCCCTTTCACCGCAAAGGTGACGCGTTCGGTCGCTGCTGTGTCAGCCGGCTCCATGCATGTTGGTCAGAGCGAACCCTGCGTTGTCGAGCGCTGCGCGGATCGGCGCCTCGCACGAGGGTTCGGCTAGAACATCTGCCTTTCCTACTTCGACCTTGTGAACCCGGACACCCGGAACGTTGCCCAGGGCCTGGGTAACGCGACGCACACACGCGTCGCAGTGCATACCGTCAATTGTAAGAGTCTGTGTGCTGAAGCCTGTCGATGTCATGGTCGTAGAATCGTCCCCGATTCGCATTTCCGTGGCGTTGAGCCGGCCTTCACCTGCCCAGCGCCGCTGCCAGTTGTACAACAATGCTGAACGCCGCGGCCACCTGCCAGAAGCGTTTTCCCCGTGTCTCGAAACCATCGGCACAGGTCCCGGCGACAAACAGGAGTGCGAAGGGCAGAGTGCATCCATTGAGGACGGTCATTTTCCTGGAAACCATGACATCGAACAGAACGAAGCCGGCGACCGCCGCGAGTGGCGCAGTGTTGCCGAAGTACCGAGTTCGACGCGAGATAGCCCATAGACTGAGTCCACATACGACTGCCAGCAGCACACCGGCATTCGCATGCAGGGGGCCCAGGAGATAGGACGAAGGTCGCACCACAAACGGGAGCAACGGCGCGACCGGAAGACGGCCTGGAAGCACCGCGGAGAGGTTACTTCGGAGCAGGCCCGCAGTTCCCGCGGCTGCGCCCCACCCCAGGAGCAGCGGCACCACAAAGCGCCGGCGGTCCTCCGCAAGATAGAGCATAGCGACAGCCGAGAGAACCAGCGCCTCGAGCGCGGCAAGGGGATCGAGCCACGCCGTGTACGCGGAGAGAAGCGCCATCATGACCATGCGCGGCGGCCACTTGCGGCGTGGCCCCTGCAGGGTGTGCGCCACGCCCACGGCGGTGTACAGCATCGCGAAAAGACCGAGTGCCGCTGGCGCTTCGAGAAAAGCCGGCGCTCCTGGCGTTCCGACCGGGGAGAGAGCGAACAGGGCCAGCGCAACAAGAGCGCCGCGCCAGCCCACCTGCCGGTGCGCTACCCACCAGAGGCAGGCGCCCAGTGCGAGCGAGGCCAGCACGGACGGGAGCGCGGCAAGCGGGTTGGGGAAACGGCAGACCGCCCAACCCTCGCGGAAGGCGAGAAGGCCCAGCAGCAGACCGGCCGGAACGCGGGGCGAGACGCGTGATCGCTCGACCCGACACACGTCCCGTTCTGATCCGCTGCGCAGTCCGTCGTTCCCGGGCAGCATCGTTAGCCGCGGAGCCGGCCGCCCAGCGTGGCGACAGCCGACTGGATCCCCTGCGCCCAGCCCTGCAGTTCTTCGTCGCGGAGCGTACGCTCTCCCGACTGGAACACGGTGCGCAACAGCAGCGAGCACTCGCCGCCTGCGGTCGGCAGGACCTCGATCGGCTCGACCGATTGCAGCTCTGCAATGCCGAGTTCGCGGACGGCGCTCTCGACCCGGCCATACGCGAGGCCCCCCGGCAGCAGGAACGAAAAGTCACGCCGTACCGGCTGAAAGCGCGACAACTCACGGGGGACCGGATGCCGCAGGCCGAGAAGCAGAAGCCGGTCGAGCCGCAGCTCACCGACGATGACCGTTTGCTTCAGCTTGCGCCGCGCCGCCTCTGCAGGGTGCAGTTCGCCGAAGAACCCGATTGTTGCGCCGTCCATCACCAGCCGGGCGGAGCGGCCGGGGTGCAGGTAGCGCGGCATCAGCGCGAGCTCCGGAGCGAAGCGATCGAAGTAGTGCAGGCGCGAGGTAAAACGCTGCGCCAGCGCCTCCACGATGCCCTTTGCGGCGAAGAAGTCCACGTCGCGGCCGCCGAGTGCACCGAAAGCGAGCGAAGGCCGCTCCTCGACTCGATCGGTCACGGTTGCGCCAGCGCCCGTAAACACCGTGCCGAGCTCAAACAGTGCAGCGCTCTCGACGCCGCGATGGAAGTTGTGGGCCAGCATGGTCAGCATCCCCGGCACGAGCGAGGGGCGCAGCATGCCCGCCTCTTCGCTGAGCGGGTTCTCCATCGGCACCGCGCTGCCGGGCTGCGGCTCGAACAGGGCTGCGTCCCCGGCCGAAACAAACGTGCTCGAGATCGCCTCCGACCAGCCGCCGCCGAGCAGCGTGCGACGCACCACCCGCAGCGCTGCTGCCTCCGGCAGCTCGCGCACCGAACCGGTGAATGCCGGGAGCGTGTTCTGGAAGCGGTTGTAGCCGTAGATGCGCGCCACTTCCTCGATCAGGTCGATCTCGCGCTCGAGGTCCAGCCGCCAGGAAGGCAGGGTCACTTCAAACCGCTGCTCGGTATCGCTCGTCTGCCCGGACGGGGCGGCTTCATGCGCGCGAGCCGGGTTCGGTGCGGTCTCTCCAGCGGTCTCGGGCGCTGGCGCGGTGATCGCGACCTCTGTCGTAGCTGGCGGAAACGCAGGCGCCGCGGAGAGGATCTGCAGGCCGCTGCCATGGGCGAGATCGTGCGTCGCGAAAGCGCCATGAAGCCCCGCCTGCGCGCCGGCGCCCATCGTCGGGTCTGCTGCGACCGCGCAGCCCAGGCCCATCAGGATCGTCGTCGCCTCGCTTCCCGAGATGCCGTGCTTTCTTTCCGCGGCGTCGGTGGGGCCAAGGATGCGGTGCACCTCGCGCATGTGCAGCGCGACCGCAGGCCGGCCGACCGTGCGCGCCGCTGCCGGGGGCTGCTGGAGGTCGACGAACGGTCCGGAGACAGAGCCGCCAGACTGCAGAAGCAGGCGGCTCACCATTGCCGAAGCCGCAGGCGCCGCGTTGAAGTCTGCGCCACGCTCAAAGCGATGCGAGGCATCGGTATGCAGACCGTGACGCTTCGATGAGCGGCGGATCGAGACGGGATCGAACCAGGCAGCCTCGACCAGCACGTTTCGGGTCTTCGCCGTAATCATCGAATCCCAGCCACCCATCACGCCTGCAATCGAAAGTGCCTTCTTCTCGTCGGCGATGACCAGGTCCTCAGCGTGGAGCGTGCGCTCCACGCCGTCGAGCGTGCGCAGCGACTCACCCGCGAAGGCGCGCCGCACCACGATGTCGCCATCGAGGGTGTCGAGGTCGAATGCGTGCGTGGGCTGCCCGATTGCCTGCGTCACGTAGTTCGTCGCATCAACCGCGTTCGAGATCTGCTTCTGCTCGAGCAGCCGAAAGCGGTGCGCGACCTCCCCCGCAGAAGGCTCTACAACGATGTCCCGCAGGACCCGCGCCGTAAATCGTCCGCACAGCTGCTTCGCGTTGTCTTCGATGCGGACGCCGTGCGCGTCCTGCTTCTGTGCGTCCGGCAGCGACAGATCAAGCGGCAGAAGCGCGAGCCCATAGATCACGGACACTTCACGCGCAATGCCGTAATGGTTCATCGCATCGACGCGGTTGGTGGTGATGTCCATCTCGAACAACGAGCCGGCGTTGGGACCATGCGTGGCCGTGAGATCGAAGACGCCCTCGACGGCGATGCCGCGCAGGGTCAGCGCTTCTGCCAGTTCAGTGTCGGTTGCATGGAGCCCCGGCACATACGCACGGAGCCACTCTGTCAGAACTTTCACAATGCTCCTTCGCCTCTAGGCGAACTGTTCCAGAAACCGCGCGTCGCCGCCATACAGCAGCCCGATGTCGGTGATGCCGTACTTCATCATCGCGATGCGATCGACGCCCATGCCAAAGGCGAAGCCCGAGATCTTTGCCGGGTCATAGGCAGGCTGCTTGCCCTGCACCGCCCGGAAGACTTCCGGGTGCACCATGCCGCAGCCCAGGAGCTCGATCCAGCCTGAGTGTTTGCATTTGCGGCAGCCGTTGCCCCCGCAGAACGGGCACGAGATCTGGACATCTGCGCTCGGCTCGGTGAACGGAAAGAACGATGGGAAGAAGCGCGTCCGCACACTCGGCCCGAAGAACTCGCGCATCGCGTGGTCGAGCGTTCCCTTCAGGTCGGCGAATGTAATGTTCGTGTCGACGCACAGGCCTTCGATCTGGTGAAAGACTGGCGAGTGTGTTGCATCGGACTCATCGTTGCGATGCACCTTGCCCGGGATCACCAGGCGGAGCGGCGGCGGCTGCTGCTCCATCGAGCGAATCTGCACGGGCGAGGTGTGCGTGCGCATCAGCAGGCGTTCGCGGCCGGGCTTGCGCTCCTGGTTCGCGATCACGAGCGTGTCCTGGGTATCGCGTGCCGGATGGCCCGGGGGGAAGTTCAGCGCCTCGAAGTTATAGAAGTCCGACTCAACCTCGGGCCCGACCCCGACCGAGTAGCCCATCCGCTCGAAGACCGCGACCATCTCGTGCATGGTGCGGATGAGCGGGTGTTCGGCCCCAAGCTTCCGCTGCACGCCAGGAAGGGTGATATCGACCGACTCTGAAAGGAGCGCTGAGGACGCGCCACGGTCTTCCGCACTCGCGAGCGCCGCCTCGATGGCTGCCTTCAGCTCATTGAATCGCTGCCCCACGGTGCGCTTTGCGTCAGCCGGCGCGGCCCGGAGCCAGGCCTCGGAGAGCGCCTTGAGCCGGCCCTGCTTGCGGCCAAGCCACAGGAGACGGAACTGCTCCACCTGTTCGGGGGTATCGAGGGTCGCAGCGCCCTGCTCGACCGCTCCGTGAAGGGCCCCGAAGGCCGCGTCGAGAGACCCGGCGTCGTATCCCGGGAGCTCCGGGAGTGCATCGTCGTTCATACAGGCCAGAATAGCTCAGAGTGGCGGGACGCCGGCGGCCGGGGAAGCGGTGCGGTATACTGTCCCAGTCCGGTGAACGTTCCCGGGAGAGCCTGTCAGGCAGGAATTGGGGTGTATCAGATTGGCAGAGGTTCGCGTGCAGGAAGGCGAGCCGCTTGAGAATGCACTCCGGCGCTTCAAGCGCAAGGTGCAGACCGAGGACATCATCAAGGAAGTGAAGCGTCACAGCTTCTACCTGAAGCCCGGTGAGAAGCGCCGCGTCAAAGAGGCGTTGGCTCGCAAGCGGAATCGCAAGAAGGCAAGAAAAGAACAGGACTAGTTTTCTGCGTCCACAAGAAGGCCCGGTGCACTCGCACCGGGCCTTCTTGCTTCTGCGCGTTGCAGGTCGAGTTAGAAGACGATCTTTCCACCGATCTGCACGGTGCGCTGGTTGCCGGTGTTGTACGCGTTGTTCGCGAACGAACCAGAGGCCGCGTCATCGATCAACCCATCCGGAGTGCCGAGGAAGGAGTGATTGAGAACATTGAGCGCATTGAGGTAGAGCTTCAGGTCTACACCTTCGCGAAGCTTCGTGTTCTTGATGATGGACGCGTCGACGTTGTTATAGCCCTGCCCCCGCGTGATGTTACGCGGTGCGCCATCGTAGGGGTTGCCGACGAGGTTGGCATAGGCCTGGTTGTTGTAGAGCCAGTGAGCAGCAGCCTTGGTGATGGGTTGGTTCAGGTTGCCATTCGCATCGGTCGATGAGTAGTTGTAGTACCCCGTTCCGCCTGTGGTGAAGGCATGGGTCGGATCGATGACGTAAATACCAACGCTGCCAAGCGGCGCAGCGGCGTTCGACAGCACAGGACGGCACAGGTCGACGCTGCCGTTGAAGGACGCGGCGAACTTGTTGTCGCAGTAGCTGGTTGTGTTGAGTGCTGCGTTGCCGGTCGGATCCGTAAATGTCGACGCCGAGTCATATTGCGTCGGGGTATAGGATTCGCCGTTGTTGAAGGCCCACACCGTCGAGAACTCGAAGCCTCCCAGCAGCCGACCGCCAAGTCCATTCTTGACCAGGTTTGGCACGTTGTAATTGATGCCCGCGGATGCGAGGTTGGGGTAGGAGTAGTTGGCCACCCCGCGCTCGCCGAGATCCGTGTTGAACGGGTTCTGCGAAAAGGCCGGGCTGCCCTGGCTGCCGCCACCCGTTGTGGATGCGAAGATCTCATCTGCGTTGTTGATCACGCGGCTGTAGGTGTAGCTGGAACTGATCGTCGCGCCGTGGTACTGACGCGTCTGGAACTGCACCTGCAGGCTGTTGTAGTTGCTGAACGAGGTGTTCGCACGGGTACGGACGTTGCCTTCCCCACAGCTGGTGCGACCGTAGCCGACCTGCGTGGGATCCTCGCAGATGCTGCCCGGGGCAACGATCGAGGGGAATGCCTGGCTGACCGGCAGGAGATAGGGATTGCTGTCGAGCGACTGGAACTGACGCGACACATGGTTGCCCACGTAGGTCACACCAATCACGGCGCTGTGGTAGTCGAACTCCATGCCAAGGTTGTAGGTCTGCGCACGCGGGTTGTTGAAGTTCGAGGGATTGTTGGTCTGGTTTCGCGCATTTGGATTGCCGCCGGTCGGGATCGACGGCAGGTTCAACGCACGCACATTCGCGCCCGTTGCGCCCCCACCAGGGATGCAGTTGCCGGTGCAGGCGATGGTGCCCAGGTTGATCACGGGAGCCGCCGTCGCCGAGTTCAGGAAGATGTTGTAGAACGCCGGATCGTACTGGATGCCGTACGCGCCGCGCACCACGAGATGCCGCATGCTCTGCGGGTTAAAGGCGAAGCCCAGCCGCGGCTGCAGATTTTTCCAGTTCTGGTTGGTGTATCCATACGTCCGCTCGGCAAGTGGCAGCGCGGTATTCCAGAACGCGCCAGGACCACTCTCCCGCGCAACGGTTTCGTTGTGCAGGATGTTGACGGCCTCATCGAAGAACTCGTAGCGGAAGCCCATGTTCAGGGTCAACGAGGGAGAAACCTTCCATTCATCCTGGATATACAGGCCGAAGTCCGGCTCGGTGAACGGAATCACCGGATTGCCGTTGCCGAGTGTCAGGTTGCCAGTCTGCTGAAGGAAGTTGCTAAAGCTGGAGAAGGTGTACGCGCCGTTGTAGTACGGAAGAAACGTATTGGGTGAGTTCTGATAGGTAAAATCCCCGCCGAAGGAGATCGAGTGATTCGCGTGTGTCCAGTTGGCGTTGTCCTGGACCTCGGTCACCTTCACCGTACGTCCCTGGGGCAGGTTGTCGGCATAGCCCAGGCCGACGCCGCCCGTGATGCTGATCGAGCTCACGCAATCCGCAAGGGTGGTGCTGGAGCAATCCGGCTGCGTGCCGCCCTGGAAGAAGAGCTTGCTCTGCTGGAAGCTGTAACGAAGCTGATTGACCCAGTTCGCCGAGAAGGTGTGCGCATAATCTGCGCCAATCGAATGCGTCGCCCCCGGGACGTTGTAGTAGTAGCCGTTGCCGAGCGAGTTTCCGGTGGAGTCGGTCGCCTGGTAGATGTAGCGGGCGAAGAAGTGATCCGAGGTCGTCGGCTGCCAGTCGATACGGCCCAGTTCTTCTTCGTCGTGGTAGGTCGGCGCCACGGAGCTGCTGAATTTGCTGAACTGCACCGGAATGGTGACGCCATTCGGTCCCGTGATATTGCGGGTCGATACGGTGCTGCCGATCTCACTGCTACCAGCAACGGCGTAGGGCCCCTGGGTTGTCAGCGCGACCACAGCAGGGTTGTTCGGAAAAGCTGCGGCAAGCTGCTGGAGCCCGGTGGTCGTCGGCGTGGGATTGGATGGGATTGTCGGGGTAAAACCCTGGCGGGTGTGATCCCAGCCCGTGCTGCCGAAGAACCACAGCTTGTCCTTCAGAATCGGACCACCCAGGGTGCCGCCATAGCGGTTGTCGACATACTTCGGCAGGTTCGGCACCTGGCAGCCATCCGAGGGGTTTTCCCCGGCAGCGCAGTAGCCCAGAAGGGAGTTCTTTTCGCCGTTCTCGTAGGACTGGAGGAAGTCGCCCGTGAAGTACTCATAGCCGGACCCGTGAAAGGCATTCGTCCCTTCCTTGGTCAGGTAGTTGATCACGCCACCCATGTTGCGCCCGTACTCCGCGTTGAAGTTCGAGGTGATGATCTGAACCGACTGCAGGGCATCCTGATTGGTAAAGAAGATCTGCGGACCCGCCACGGAGTTGTCGTTATTCGACTGCCCGTCGATCTCGTAGTTGTTCGAGCGCGAGCGCTGGCCATTGATCGAGAAGTTATCCCCGTTCGAGTTCGAGAAACTCTCATCGTGACCCTGCGCAACGCCTGGCAGCAGCTCTGCCAGGTTGTCGAGATTGCCACTCAGCGGCAGGTCCTGCACCTGCTCCGGCTCGAAGTTGGTCGCGATCTCGGAGGAGGTCGTCTGCAAGAGCTCGGCCGTGCTCTTGACTTCCACGTCGGTCGCAACGCTGCCTGCGACCATCTGTGTGGGGGCAAGCGCCGACACCTGCCCGGCTGCGACGCTCACGCCAATCTCGGTCTTCGCGGCAAAGCCGGGAGCGTCGACCATGATGTTGTAGGTGCCTGCCTGGACGTTGCGGAAGGAAAATTCACCCTTGCCATCGGTCGTCAGCGTCTCCTTGACGCCGGTCGATGGACGGAGCGCGGTCACCGTGGCCCCCGGGATCATAGCGCCGGAGGGATCCACAACAGAGCCAGTGATGGTGCCAGTGGTGATGCCCTGGCTGAAAGCAGGGTGGATCGACAAAGCGGGGAAAGAGGAAGCAAGCAGAAATGAGGCACTCATCAAGAGCGACCTGGAAGACTGAGGGAACAGCGTCTGAGACATTTTCCTCCGGAGGTACCGTGAGTACGCGGGGGGACGCACTATTCGGCAGACATCTTCGTATGCAATGGCGCCTTGCAATCGGCATGCCACAACGGAAACCATCGATCGCGAGACCGCCCCTCCTCCGAATCCCCGGAAAGCGAATGATTCTGGTTCCCAGCGGCAAATGGCTCGGGTGAGTTCTGGAACTCCTAGTTAACTCGGACTACAACATCCCATAGGCAGGGCCTGTTTCTCCCCGAGGGATCTCCCCTCATCTTCTTACTTACCGACGAGTAACGAGATGAAAGGCAGAAACCGCCTTCCGGGTAGAACCCTCCGAATAGGCTCACCCTGGAACAAAGAAAGCCCGGTGCGCGTGGCACCGGGCTTTTTCGTTCAGGCGCTCCGAATCAGAAGTAGAATTTGCCGGCCAACTGGATATCGCGGCCGGGTTGTGGATCCCCGGAGGCCGCAGGTACCGGGCCTCGCAGCGCAGTGACCAGGCCAAAGTTGGACGACTCGATATTGTTGCCGGGCTGCGCGAAGTTCGCATGGTTGGCAAGGTTGAAGGTTTCCAGCCGAAGCTGAAAGTAGCGAACGCCTTCCGGATCGATCTTGATGTCCTTGTAGATCGCGAGGTTGGTGTAGTTGAATCCCGGCCCGTGGAAGAAGTTTCTCTTCGCGTCGCCGAAGGTCCCGAGCGCTTCCGGGGTGAAGTCGCCCTTTGGGAACCATGGGCCCGTGCGCGGGTTTGCGCCCGAGATGTGCCCGACGCTCGTGTTCGGCGCATCCGGGCAGCCATAGAAGGAGTAGGAGTCGCACCAGAGTGAGGCATCGCCCGACTGGTAGACGTCCACCGGGAAGCCCGTCTGCAGTGCGGTGTACCCGGAGGCGGTCCAGCCGCCGAGTGCGTAGCGAACGGCGGCATGGTCGTTCCAGCTGTGCGGCACGGGGATCTGGTAGTTATACGCCGCGCTGAAGCGTTGCCGCGCGTCGTAGTCGGAGTCGCCATAGTTCAGGGACTGGTAGCCGGGAATGTAGTTATACGAACGACCCTGGGAACCGGATGCGCTCTCATAACCGGATCCGTTGTCGAGACCATGCGAGTAGGTGTACGCGAGCTGGAAGAACAGCCCGTGCGTGGGAGCCTTCTGCAGGCTGACCAGGACGGCGTTGTAGTTGGAGGCGCCGGTTGTCTGCTGCTGGCCAATGCTCAGGTAGTAGGGCACACCATTCGGAGCACTTGTCGAGACCGACCCTGGAAGGATGGCAGGCTGCAGCTTGTTCTGCGGAAAGTTGACCGACTGCGTTCCGGGAGAGCCGGAGCAGGCCGGGTTCGCCAGGCAGGCCGCATGGCCGGCGGCCGTTTCAGGATCGGCCTCGGTGGTCACCACGAGGTGACGACCCAGCGAGCCGGAATAGCCAACCATCAGCACCATGTTGCTCGGCAGCGAGCGCTCCACGTTCAGATTGAAGCTGTACACATAGGGCACCGAGTAGTTGGCGGCAACCTTGTTCAGGTCAAGCTCGTTGAAGCCAGACCAGTCAACGGTCGATCCCGCAGCCGGCGGGGTGAACGGGAACGGCGGCGGCGTCGACCCTGTGCCGGTCACCGAGGCATAGGGGTTGGTGAAGCCCGGGCTGAGGCCTACATCCGCAGCGCCATGGCTGGTCTTAACGAACGGCGGATTGTTGAGGTTCTGAAGGGCTTCTTCCTCGATATCCCGGTTGAAGTAGATCCCGAAGCCGCCCCGGATCGAGAAGCTGTTCGAGCCCTGGGTACCGGTCAGGAAGCTCGGCCCGGCATCGGGTGCATACGCAAAGCCGACGCGCGGCGAGAAGTGGTCGTACTTGATCGTCGCTCCACCCTGGCGATTGCAACCAGGGTCCCCGGCATACAGGAGGCCCGGCGGCGCATTGGCCCCGGCAAACACCGCTGTCGTCGCATTGCTGTTCTGCCAACAGGTGATGCCCTCGCCGCCGTATTGCAGCGATTGGTAGGGAGTCTCAACGTCGTAGCCGATGCCCATGTTCACGGTGAGCGTCTTGCTCGCCTTCCAGTTGTCCGCGCCAAAGGCATAGCCTTCCCAGGCACGCGCATCGATCAGCACGCCGGAGCCCTGCGTGTAGGAGTCCGGGATGCCGAGCAAGAAGTCAATTGCGGTATCACCTGAGCTGTAGGTGCCGGCGCCGTTGAACGCGTAGTCGCCATTGTTATCCGAGAAGAACGGATTCTCGACCGTGAAGCGCTCGGCGAAGGCACCGAACTGGAAGCTGTGATTCCCAATGACCTTGCTGAAGGTGTCGGCAAACTTCAGGTTTTGATCGTTACGAGGCTGCGGACCATACGGACTGAAGCCCAGGGTGAAGTAGCTCGTCACCCCGATGGTGGGAATGGAAGCATCGGCTGACTGCGGGTTGATGTTCTGGAACCCGTCAGCGCTCGGCTGCTGAATCGCCTGCGGATTGACCGCGCCATACAGGAAGCGGAAGTAGTTGACTCGCAGTTCGTTCAGAGTCGTGGGATTGAAGATGTGGGTGTAGGACGCATTGAAGAGCTTGATGTGTTCCGTATCCACTTCCGTGAAGCCTGGCAGCGTCGATCCGTAGAACGGCAGGGCGCTGGTGCTTGGGCTCGACTGGAACACGCTGGAACCCCAGAGTGTGTCGTTCCTGGTGATCTGGTAGTCGGCGCGGAGCGTTCCCTGGTCGTACCCTTCGGAGTTCGGCGCGTTGAATGAGTAGTACGGGACCCCGTCGATCGCGTTGTTGGAAGCCGGCACATACTTGCTCACCAGCGTGGCGGAGGTCGTGTTGAACTGCGTCGGCGAGATCACGGCACCTGTCGGGAAGCAGGTGTTCCACGGCGTTCCCGCCGCGCAGCTGCCCACCGCGAAAGGAAGCGGATTCGCCGAGAGGGTAGCCCCATCGCCTGCGAAGTTGCCGCCACGCTGCGCATTGCTGAACACCTGCGTGTTGGTGCTGGTAGACGTCGTGTTGCGGATGCCCTGGTACCCGAGAAAGAAGAACAGCTTGTTCCTGACGACCGGGCCACCGAAGGTGCCGCCGTACACGTTCTGGTGAAAGGGCGGTCGAACGGCAGGCGAGCCAAAGGTGTACCCGGCGTTGTTCAGAAAGGTGTCGCGGTAGAACTCGAAGGCATCCCCGTGGAAGCTGTTGGTGCCGGACTTTACCGTTTGATCGAGCTGCGCCCCGGAGTTGCGGGCGTACTGCGCGGCGGCCGTGCCGGAGATGATCTGTTCCTGCCCCATCGCATCCGGATTGAGCACCAGGCCCACCGTGTTCAGCGGGCCGTCGTCGATGTCTGCGCCGTCGAGCAGGTAGCTGTTGTTGAAGCTCTGGTTGCCGTTGGTTGCGAACCCACCACGGGTGTCTGAAGCCTCCACCACGCCGGGCGAAAGCTTCTGGAGAACGCTTGGATCGCGGCCGAGCAGTGGCAGCTCGAGGATTTCGCTCGACGAGAAGGTCTGCTTCAGCTGGGTATCCGACGTCTCCACTTGCACGGCCGAGGCCGTGACATTGACGTTCTGCGCCTCGCCGCCTGCCTGCATCGCGGCGTCGATCTCGCGGTTGTCGTTCAGGTTCAACATCAGGCCGCTCGACCGGAAGTCGCTGAAGCCAGTCTTGCTGATCGTGATCGAGTAGGGACCGCCGATCGCAAGCTGGGGAAAGATGTAATAGCCCTTTCCGTCTGTCTTGGCCGAGTTACTGATCCCGGTGCTGGTGTTCAGGATGGTCACCGTCGCATCCGGCAGCACAGCGCCCGTAGGATCGCTGGCGGTCCCGTGGACGGCTGCATACGTGGATTGCGCCTGAAGGCGATAACTGCCGGTGACCAGCAGCGCGGAGGCTGCCAGTCCGAGGGAAAGCTTCTTGGGAATCATGAACACTCCTGCTGGCACGTTCGTTAGCAAAAGGGAGCGAGGGCTGCCCCCTGGGGGGATTGCATGCGAGGTAACGCGAAGGGTGCTGCGATGGTTGGTCTCTGCCTGTGCAACTTCCTTGCCAAAGTTCGAGACGCGCGGAAACGCCCGAAAAACGCGCACGCATGCGGACGTGGGGGCTCACGGTGTCCGCCGTGTCTATGGATTCCCATTCGCGCATAGAAATGTATACAGAACTTCATAAATCGTCACACGCCAGGCATAGGAAAAGGCCCGGCAGATGCCGGGCCTCCTCGTCGTTCACAAACCGCTTACGTCATTCGCCGCTGGCGGCTACGTTCCTGGTTGCGGATTCAAGATGCCCATCGACCGACGAGGCCTGCCGGGCTGCCCTCTTGCTCTTTTTTGCTTCGTGGTTCGCGAGCAGCGCTTCAAGCTGGGTGAGCAGGTCGTGCGTGTTCATCGGCTTCACCAGCATCTTGTCTGCTCCTTCTTCTTCCCATTCGGAGCCAGGCAGCGGAAAAGCTGTCAACATGGCGACTGCGGGCTGGTACGGCGCCTTCTTGGCGGCCTGCACCACCTCGAGCCCGGCGCTCTCGCTTTCCATGCGCATGTCGGTGATCACCATGTCGTACTGGTGAGTCTTGATCCTGGAGCGGCCTTCCCGAGCCGACGCAGCTGTCTCGACCTCGAACCCACTGATCTCGAGAACGGCCTTCAGAGTCAGGAGGATGGTGAGTTCGTCGTCTACCAGCAGAATTCTGCGCTTAGCCTTCATGTTTGTCCCTTCGTCCTTCAACACCGCAGGAGAAAGTTTATCAGGGAGCCTGCTTGGTTGCCTCCGATACCAAGTCCTGCGAACTTTCGGAACGTACACTTCGGGTATGCCTTCCTTCTTCGTCCACTCCTTTGGCTGCCGCGCGAGTGCCGCGGACGGGGATGGACTTGGCCGCGAGCTCATCGAGGCCGGCCATCGTCCTGCCGGGAGCCCGGAAGGGGCAGAGCTGGTGGTGATCAACACCTGCGCCGTGACGGCCACGGCCGAGCGGAGCGCCCGGGCGCTGATCCGGCGCATCCAGCGACGCAACCCGGCAGCCCGGGTGCTCGTGACCGGCTGCTACGCGCAGCGTGCGCCCGGTGAGATCGCCGCGCTCCCGGGTGTTTCGGCCGTGATTGGCAACAGCCACAAGGCAAAGCTGGTGCAGATCGCAGGCGTGCCCATGCCGCTGGTTGCGGGTCTGGCGCCGATCCTGCAGGCTCCGTATGCTGGCGAACACCTTGCGGCAGTGTCGGCCGGATTCGCAGCGTGGCAGGGAGCCGCCACTCGGACCCGGCCCGTGCTCAAGGTGCAGGATGGCTGCGGCAATCGCTGCTCGTTTTGTGTGATCCCGGAGACCCGGGGACCCAGCCGCTCTGTTCCAGCCATCGCTGTACTTGAGGCGGCACGGCAGCTGGCCGAGCAGGGAGTGCAGGAAGCAGTGCTCTCGGGCATCAACCTGGGGCGCTGGGGATGTGAGTTCACTCCTCGTGAGACGCTGGCCTCGCTGGTGCGTCGCATCGTGGAGCGCTCGGCGCTGCCCTGCCTCCGGCTGTCTTCGATCGAGCCGATGGACTGGTCCCCGGAGTTGCTGGCGCTACTCGGGGAGCATGGCGTCGGCGAGGACCCGCGGATCGCGAACCATGCGCACCTGCCGCTCCAGTCGGGCGCGGACGCGATCCTGCGGCGGATGCACCGCCGCTATCGGCCCTGGCACTACGCCGAGAAGCTCGATGCGATCGCCGCACGCCTGCCAGACGCAGCGCTTGGCGCCGACATCCTGGTGGGCTTCCCGGGGGAGACAGATGCCCTGTTTCAGGAGAGTTATGACTTCGTCGCTCGGCTGCCGCTGACCTACTTCCACCTGTTTCCCTTTTCGCCGCGACCGAAGACCCGGGGAGAGGAGCTACACCGCGAATCCCCGGTGAGCGGCACGGCTGTGCGCGAGCGGATGGCTGCACTGGAAGCATTGGGCGAGGAGAAGACGCGCCGGTTCCGCGAACGATTCCTCGGAAGAACCCTGAACGCGGTCACGCTGAACGACGGAACGGCGCTCACCTCCAACTTCCTTTCGGTTTTTCTCGCATTCAGTGCGCCGGCAAATCAACGGGTATGGCTCGAGGTGGCATCTACTGTTGGAGATTCCGGAAAAACCACCCTGACCGGCGCGGCTGTGAGGGATTGCGCCCGCGATCCAGGGTTGGAGGGTTTGTACGGGAATGGTATGCTGGAAGCGAGGCATAGTGTCTCGCATCCAAGCGGAGGAAGTCATCGATAAACGTTCGGCCAAGCAGTTCATTCGGATCAACGACAAGATTCGCGCGCGCGAAGTGCGCGTAATCGACGAAAATGGAGAGCAGCTCGGGATCCTGGTTCCCTTTGAAGCGCTCAAGATCGCCCGCGAGCGCGGGCTCGATCTGGTAGAGGTTTCGCCGAGTGCGGTTCCGCCGGTCTGCCGTATCCAGGACTATGGAAAGTTCCTGTACGAGAAGGACAAGAGCGACCGGGCGGCCCGCAAGAAGCAGAAGATCATCGTCATCAAGGAAGTCAAGTTCTCGGTCACGGTGGACGAGCATGACTACCAGACCAAGAAGAACCAGGCCGTGCGCTTCCTGAGCGAAGGCGACAAGGTCAAGGCGAGCCTCCGGTTCCGCGGACGCCAGATGGCCCACCGCGACCTCGGCTACAACATCATCAACCGGCTGATCCAGGACATCGGCGATACCGGAACGGTGGAGTTCATGCCGCGCATGGAAGGCACCACGCTGCACGCCATCCTGGCCCCTGGCAAGAAGGTGCTGGCAGAGAAGGAAGCGGCCGCGAAGAAGGCTGCACCACCTGCTCCACCTGCGCCCCCGAAGCCGCAGGAAGCCCCGGCAACCCAGACCGTCCAGTAGCCGTTCCGGCAATGTTCATGAAAAGAGCGCCCCGGCGCTCTTTTTCGTGTCTCTACGCGCTTTCTGTGGCTCGATAGCAGACACCACGCACGTGCGCGATAGACTGCACAAACCGGGGTGCCTGCGCGACCCTGCGGGAGCACACTGTGGATTCGCTGGTCATACTCATGATTGAAATGGAACAGCCAGAGGGGCTGTCCGCACGGAAGCTGATCGTGGAGACGGCCAAGCACAACGTGCTCACCGCCTACTCAGCCGAAGATGGCCTGGGCCTCCTGCAGCGCTTTCCGAGTATCGACGCAGTGCTGATCCACGCCCTCGTTGAGAGTTGCGAGCAGGTTCTGGCTTCCGTTCGTCAGCATTCACCAGCCATGCCGATCATCGTGGCGAGTCCCGTGCCCGACCAGTTTTACCCGGAGGCGACGTACGTGGTCCCGAGCCACGAGCCGGCCGCGCTGCTTCTCCTGCTGGCGACGAACTTCGGTGTCTCGATCCGCAACTGAGCCCGGCCCCGGGATCTCGGGGCAGAAGCGGCATGTATACTGGCGAATGTTGCCCTGAGTGCGGTTGGCTCAGCCGGCAGCACCCCAAGTCCAAGTAGGAATCCATGCCGAAACTGAAGACACACAAGGGCGCCGCCAAGCGCTTCAAGAAGACTGGCACCGGCAAGATCAAGCGCGGCCAGTCCAAGAT
Organism: Acidobacteriaceae bacterium; assembly: GCA_965199135.1. Classification (GTDB taxonomy): domain Bacteria; phylum Acidobacteriota; class Terriglobia; order Terriglobales; family Acidobacteriaceae; genus EB88. The sequence continues at coordinate 709,597 of OZ240685.1, forward strand.
GCGCCACATCCTGACGTCGAAGGAAACCAAGACCAAGCGCAAGCTCGCACACAGCGCGCTGGTTTCGGATGCCGACCACGCCAAGGTAGCCCGGATGATCCCCTACGCCTGAGTCCATGCCCCCGGGGCATGCGGGAAACCCCGGAGCCACGGCTCCGAGAGACCCAGGCAAGAGCGTGTGAAGAGGCATGACCTGCCTCCAGCCGCGATGTACCAGCACCCACAAAAGGAGTCACTATGCCACGCGTAAAACGTGGAACAAAACGCAATGACCGCCGCAAAAAGATCCTGAAGCGCGCGAGTGGATATTTCCTTACCAAGAGCAAGCTCTACCAGGCAGCCCAGGAAGCCGTTGAGCGCGGCCTGAAGTTCGCCTACAGCGGCCGCAAGCAGAAGAAGCGCCAGTACCGCTCGCTCTGGATTGTGCGTATCAACGCCGCAGCCAAGATCAACGGGATCTCGTACTCACTGTTCATCAACGGCCTCAAGAAGGCAGGCATCGAACTCGATCGAAAGATCCTTGCCGACCTGGCTGTTCATGATGAAAAGGGCTTCGCGGCCCTGGTGGGGCAGGCCAGGACTGCGCTTGCTGCCGCCGCCCCCGCAGGGAAAACAGCGTAAGCATTTGCATAGCATTCACACAAAGGCGGCCCAGGGGCCGCCTTTGTGTTGCGTCGATGTCAGCAGCCCTTCTGTACACAACAGCCCCTCAAGCCTGCGCATCTTTCTTGAGTGAAGGGAAAGGTGACATCGATGGCGAATGACGACAGCGCGGTAAAGAATCTCATTGCAGTGTTGCGGGATGGCGAGAAGGGCTTCAATGATATCGGAGAGCTCCTCCAGAGCCCGGAGCACAAGTCGTTTTTTCTTGAAGAGGCGAAGGTTCGTGGCTCCTACGCAAGTGAACTCGAGCACGCGGTGAATCGGGTGACCGATGCGGATGTGCATGAAACCGGCACGGCTGCCGGAGCGGTGCATCGCACCTGGGGTGACCTCAAGGCGAAGCTGGGTGGAGGCGACAAGTCGCTGCTCGACACCGCGGAACAGGGTGAGGACGCGGCCAAGAAGGCGTACGAAACGGCGTTGAACGACAACGCGATCTCCGACACCGTGCGCGCGCTGATCGCGCAGCAGGCTGAGCATGTTCGTCGCTCGCACGACACGGTGAAGGGCTACCGGGATTCGTACAAGGGCTAAGGTTTCCTGATCCACGAGCGGCGCATCCTGCGGGGTGCGCCGCTTCTGTTTTGGACGCGAGATAATCGCTGCATGATCCGTTCCTACCAGGGAAAGTCGCCGGAGATCCCGGAGAGCTGCTACATCGATGCCTCAGCGCAGGTGGTTGGCGACGTTGTGCTTGGCGAGCAGGCAAGCATCTGGATGAATGCCGTGGTGCGTGGCGATGTGCATTCGATTCGGATCGGCGCGCGGTCGAATGTGCAGGACTGCGCGGTGTTGCACGGGATGCGGCACCTGTATGCGGTGCATGTGGGGGAAGGTGTCTCGATCGGCCACAACGCAACGGTGCATGGCTGCGTGGTGGAAGATAACTGCCTGATCGGGATCGGCGCACGTGTGCTGAACAATGCACGTATCGGTGAGGGGTCGATTATCGCGGCCGGTGCGGTCATTCCTGAAGGAACTGTGATCCCGCCGCGATCCCTGGTTACGGGCGTTCCAGGGCGGATTCGCCGGGCGATTGAGAACGCAGACTACCAACTGATCCAGATGTACGCGCGGAACTATCTCGACTACTCCGCGCAGTACAAGCTGGAAGCTGGCCGCTAGCCGACGTTCTGGCGGTGCGCCGCCCAGACGCCCCAGATGATCGCGATGGGGTGCAGCACAGCAATGGCCCAGCCCAACGTTGGGATCCCGAGCGCTACATACAGAATGGCCATGATGATGGCGCCGAGCACTGTGCTGTAAAGCATGCCGATCGGTCCGAGAAAGATACAAAGCACCAGCGCGAGAAGAACGCTCTTTTTTTCCGGCATGGTCGTAGGCGCCTCCCTGCGCGCTCCGTATCCAGATGGCCCGGCGTCGCCGGGGGTTGCCGCGGAAGTTACGGGGCCGGCTGCTAGACTGGCGATTACACCCATGAGCACTCTGAAAGCAGTACGCGGCACCCGCGATCTCCTGCCGCCTGAAACCGAGCTGTGGAATCATGTCGAAGCCACCGCACGCGAGGTCTTCGCGCGCTACAACTTCAGGGAGATACGCACCCCCATCTTCGAAGACACGCAGCTGTTTGCCCGTGGCGTTGGCGAAGAGACCGACATTGTTTCAAAGGAGATGTACACCTGGGAGGATCGCGCCCGCGCGGCAAGCGAAAAGGCGCAATCCCTGACATTGCGGCCGGAGAACACGGCCGGCGTGGTGCGTGCCTATATCGAGCACAAGCTCGGCGAGGCCGGGCTCCTGCAGAAGCTCTTTTATATCGGGCCGCAGTTCCGACGCGAGCGCCCACAGAAGGGTCGCTATCGCCAGTTCTTCCAGATCGGCGCCGAGGTGATCGGGCCGGTCACGGCAGGCTCTGAGTCGCCGCTGCGCGACGCCGAAGTGATCGAGATGCTGGCGTCCTTTCTCGACACACTTGGCGTCACGGGCTGGCAGCTGGCGATCAACTCCGTCGGCTCCAGCAGCGACCGTCCTCGCTACGTTGCGGCGCTGCGTGAAGCACTCCGCGACATCACGCCAACCATGTGCGACGACTGCCAGCGACGCGCGGAGACAAACCCCCTGCGCGTGCTGGACTGCAAGGTTCCGGAAGACCAGCCGAAGATCGATGCGCTGCCGAAGATCGCGGACTTTCTCGATGAAGCCTCGACGGCGCACTTCGCGCAGGTCCGTGCGGCGCTCGACGCCTGCGGTGTGCAGTACACGGTGAGCCCGCGGCTGGTGCGAGGCCTCGACTACTACACACGCACAACATTCGAGTTCACGCATGATGCCGGGCTCGGCACACAGAACGCGCTGCTTGGTGGCGGCCGCTACGACGGGCTTTCCGAGATGCTCGGGGGTCCGAGAGCGCCCGGCATCGGCTTTGCGATCGGCGCAGACCGGCTGATCCTGACGCTGCAGTCGCTGCGCGGCGAGAGCGCCGGGACCAGGGCAGATGTGTTTATCGCGCCGGTGGGCGAAGCGCAGAATCCCGCGGCACTCGAGCTCGCACGCGAGCTGCGGGCGAAGGGGATGCGCGTGGAGCTCGGCGACGGGAGCTTCCGCGTGAAGAAGTCGTTCGAGACCGGGGACAAGCTCGCGACGCGCATCGTGCTGCTGGGGGAAGATGAAGTGGCGAGCGGCATGCTGACGGTGAAGGACTTTGCGAGCGGCGAGCAGAGCAAGGTGAGCCGGGCAGAGTTTATCGGGACGAGGGCCTGACGAAACCCTGGCAGACGCCGCGGACCATCGGCACCAATCGTACGCAGTGAAGGTAGCTTGAACAGTGGTGACGGTGCTTGATTCATTGGCAACGCGCGCGAGAAGCTGAGCCGATGGCTGCACCTGACGCGTCGGGGCAAGAACGTGACCAGGCTACGGTGATCAGGCTACGGTGACCTGGCTACTGCGTGGCTACAAGCCATCGCCCCGGCGCGCATGGCGCGAGAAAGCCAGACCGCCACTTGCCGATCAAGGCAGTCGCATCGCCGGGGGGCAGCTCGTCCCGAGTCCTTCCACTCGGAGTCCTGCAAAAACCTCTTCTGCAACGAGCGTCTGCGGGATTCGCGCGCAGCGGTCCTCGCAGAGGTTGCGAAAACCAAGAAGGGCGGCAGGTTGTTCGACAGTGAAGGTGGGATAGAACAACGCGCTCGGAGATATCCGGAGAGCAATCCTCAATGGATTTGATTAGCTCCGCGGGAGTCTCCCACGCCTGCGCATCGGCAGCGAGCCACCTGCGTTCCTGCTCTCGCGCATCGGGGATGCGGAGCGCGCACTCTCGACAAGATTGTTGATCCAACGCGGAGGCGTGATTGGATCGCTCTCGACGATCATTCTGCAGAACCTCAAGGATGAAACGGTTCCCTGCCAGGCAGGTTGGATACACTAGGGCGAAGCTAGCACAACGAAGGGCTGACGCATTTGCTCGACCACCTAGGACCGCTCCAACGTACCGACACCTGCGGCGCACTGCGTGCTGCCGACGCAGACCGCGAAGTCATCCTGCTGGGCTGGGTCAATCGCCGGCGCGATCATGGCAACCTGATCTTTCTCGACGTCCGCGATCGCTACGGCGTCACGCAGGTGGTACTCGACCGCGATATCTGCCCCGAGGGCCATGCCAAAGCCGAGCATGTGCGTCCTGAGTACGTCGTAGCCGCGATAGGCACAGTGCGCCTGCGGGGTGCAGGTTCGACGAACCCCAACATGCCGACCGGTGAGATCGAGATCGTCACCCGCGAGCTGCGCGTGTTGAACGATGCGAAGCTCGCACCCTTCTCGCCTGCCGAAGATGCGATCGCGAATGAAGAAGTGCGACTCAAGTATCGCTACATTGACCTCCGTCGCGCCGAGATGCAGCGCAACTTCCTGGTACGCCACAAGGTCGCGCACGCGGTCCGGTCGTATCTCTCCGGCGAGGGCTTTCTCGAGGTCGAAACACCCTTCATGACGCGTTCGACGCCCGAGGGCGCGCGCGATTACCTCGTGCCCAGCCGTGTGCATGCTGGTGAGTTCTACGCGCTGCCGCAGTCGCCGCAGTTGTTCAAGCAGATCCTGATGATCTCGGGCTTCGATCGCTACTTCCAGATCGCGCGCTGCTTCCGCGATGAAGACCTCCGCGCGGACCGCCAGCCGGAGTTCACCCAGATCGACCTCGAGATGACGTTTCCTCACCAGGAGACGATCTTTCGCGTAGTCGAGGGCTTCCTGTCAGCAGCTTTCGCGGCGGTAGGAATCGCGCTGCCGACGCCCTTTCCGCAGATCACCTACGACGAGGCGATGCGCCGCTTCGGCATCGACAAGCCCGACCTTCGTCTGCCCGGCCTCACGGATGTGCGCGACAGCTTCACGGCGGAAGACCTTGCGACGCTCGGCATCGAGCCCGAGCTGCCGGTGGTTGCGGTGCGCATTCCCAAGATCGGCGAGCTCTCGCGCAAGGAGCGCGATGACAATCGTCCCCTGTTCGACGGGAAAAAGGGCGCGAAGCTCATCGACGACCTCAAGCGGCTTGAAAAGAGCTTCCCTGCTGCTGTTGCCACGATCCGCGACCGTGCCGGGGCTGCATCCGACTGCCTGGTCGTCCTGGTCGCCGGCGATGCGACCGCGCCCACGCGTGGCTCCGACACCAAGTCGCCGGGCCGGCTCTCCGAGCGCGAGATCGCCGTGCTCTCAGCTGCTGGCAATCTCCGCGTGGAGCTGGCCCGCAAGTACGAAGACCGTCATGGTGCCTTCCTTGAGACCGACCGCGTCGTCGCCGAGGCGGCCGGCGGTCTGCGCCAGACGCTCGATGGTGGCAGCTCAGGCGCGACCACCATTCCAGCGGGTGCAGCCTTTCAGCCGATCTGGGTCACCGACTTCCCGATGTTCGAACAGGACGCGGAGACGGGCCGCTGGCTGCCCTCGCACCACCCCTTCACCGCGCCCCACGAGGCCGACATGGAGCGGCTTACAAGCGACCCGGCATCAGTTCGCGCGCGCTACTACGATCTCGCGATGAATGGTCTCGAGCTTGGTTCGGGCTCTATCCGTATTCACCGGCAGGATGTGCAGAGGAAAATCTTCGAGGCGCTGGGCATGGACGAGACCGAGGCCCGCGCACGCTTCGGGTTCTTTCTGGAGGCGCTCGAGTATGGCACCCCGCCGCATGGAGGCATCGCGCTTGGCCTCGACCGGATCGTGATGATCCTTGCAGGCGCAGGCAGCCTGCGCGAGGTGATTGCCTTCCCCAAGACCGCAAAGGCAATCGACCTGATGGTGGACGCGCCAACCCCGGTCGCCGACAACCAGCTCCGCGACCTGCACATCCGAACGGTCTTAAAGAGCTAGCATGCTTTGAAGCTGCAGCACCGTGCGCCAGTTACGCAGCGTCGCTGCAGGGGACATGGGCGCGGCGCTCACCGCAGCCGCCAGCTTCGAGCGACCTGTGCCATGGGGCAGATACAGGAAGACCTCGCGCCCACGGGCTTCGAGGGCTTCCTGCCCTGCGATCTTTCCTGCAAGCCGGGTGAGCGACGTGGCAGACAGTGGCTCAGGCAAAAACAGGCAGTGCCAGTGAGCCTTCGCGGCATCGCTACCGGTGAAGGGCTGGTGGCTGAGCACCGCATCCATCTCGGCCTGACAGCGACTCACTACAGGAACAGCAAAGCCGAATCGCTCCTCGAGCGCAGTGGCTATCCGGGCTTCGTCGAGAGGCCTGGCAGGCGCTGTCGCGACGAGATTGCCACTCTGCATGTACGTCGCGACGCCGGAGTAGCCAAGCTCCTCGAAAAGGCCGCGCAGCATAGCCATGGGTAGCGGGTGCCGCCCACCAACGTTGATCCCGCGCAGCAGGAAGAGCACACGCTCCGCTCGGTGGGAAGTGCTCGCCCGGTCGCCCATCACCGCGTCCTCGCGTCATCCCGTGATCGCGTCATCGCGTCATCGCGTCAGGGGGGCGGCCAGCCTACTTGCGGCGCCCCATCTCGTACACGATTCCGATGCCGCCGGCGAACTCGTTCTGTCCGATCCCGGAGTAGCGCGTCGGCTGGTAGTCCCCCGTGAAGCGAACAGCGAAGCGTGAGTCGATCTTGTAGTCACCCCAGCCGCCGATCGCATACGCCGTAGCCAGCTGCGAGTCATAAACGCCGATCTGCGCGGGCAAAATGCCGTTGTAGCCCTTGTCGAAGGTGCCGTTCGCGCCGCCGACCAGCACATGCATGCCGGCTGTGTACCTGGGCGACTGGTAGAGCCGGAACGACGGGCCGAACAGGAAAAGGTACTCCGACATCGCGGACGTCGACGGCAGCGTGGGATAGCCGTTCACCGGAAGATTGTAGGTACCGTAGAGGCCGCGGAACGACGCTTCCACCCCGAAGAGGTTGCTGAACCAGGCCGTGCCCGCACCCTGCCAGCCGACCAGGTTCACTCCCTGCACCTGGTGGGCAAAGCCCGGATTGAAATGGGAGTAGGCAGCCCCACCCAGGATGTCGAAGCGCTCCATCTCTGTTGTGCCCGAAACGGTAGGCGCGGTCGCGACGACCTGGGCGTGGAGCGAGGAGGCGAACAGGGCGCAGGCGGCAGTGGCAGCCAGGCGCAAAAAGGATTTCCGAAACGTCAACGCATGTCTCCTGGGAAGAGCGCACCGGTCGAGCGGGCGCGGGCTGCCGAGAGCACCGGCAGCGTCGCATTCAGGATACCGCGCCGGCGCGGTTCACGCCGGGAGGGGGGGGGCGACGCCAGGGCCTAGTTCATCCAGCTGCGGTCGTTGGGGTCGCGGCGACGTTCGTCGGTCGGCCGGCCGGTGTCCGGGTCCACATAGCGACCTTCGCTGTCGAAGCGAACATCGCGATTCTGCTTCTTCATGTAGACCTCAAACTTTTTCGCGGCATTGCGGCGCTTCCAGCGGTAGTAGTCATTGCGCATGTTGAAGTAGCGCTGCGAGGTCGAAGCAGTGATGCCGCGCCGGGGAGCGAAGCGGATGTAGAGGTAGCCCACCAACGCGCCGCCAAGCTGCCCAAAGGCATACACCCGGCTCTCGCCGAAGGTCTGGGCGAGGGCAAACAGCATGTAGATGGCGACCAGGTACTTGGCCCGGATCGTGATGGGCAGCGGGAACATGGTGAACTGCAGATCGCCGTACAGGACGGCAAAGGCGATCAGGAGCCCAAAAATCCCGCCAAAGGCGCCGGTCAGCCCGGCTGTGAACAGGCCGCCTGTTGCGGCCGTGGCAAAGGCCAGAGCAACAACCGTGAGCCCGGCACCGAACACCGAGATGAAGTAAAGTTCCGCGACCCAGCGCGCCCCATGGTTGGCCTCGAGGAACGCGCCAAGGAACCAGATCGACAGCAGCTCCAGGGCGGTCGCGAGCAGGCCGCCATGCAGGAAGCAGTAGGTGAGCAGCTGCCAGACGTAGCCGTGGGCGGCGAGTGCCGGGGTCAGCGAAAACAGCGCGAGAATGCGCGTTTCCGCAAGCGGCGCAGCCAGGTGCAGCAGCAGCATCGCGAAATAGATGCCGACATTCCAGATGACCAGCCTTCGCGTGAAACCGCGGAAGTCAGGGAACGCGAGCATGCCTGCAGGACGGTAGGGCGGCATATGTGGCTATTGTCTCAGGTTCGTGGTGCGTCCGGTGCCCTCCCAGCCCAGCCCCGGGTGCCCCTGCGTGGCCCCGGAGCGCTGGGCAAAGAAAGCTCACGTCTCCCCTGCTGCCGGTGCCTCTAAGTGCCGTAGTTTCTGCGTCTCCGTGGCGAGACGTCGAAGACCCGAGGCTCCTGCGCGCGCGGCCCCGGCCATCACTTTCCGGGTCGGGGCCGCCGGTCGGAACTCGTGGCATACTGCTCTTCTCCCAACGTCACTGCTTCTCTGCCCCTCGTACCCGCTGACCCCACCCTTCCCGGAGAATGCTGTATGCCTCTTGATCGCCGCTCGTTTCTTGCTGTTGTCGCCAACTTCGGCGTCGCGTCCACCCTGTTCCCTGGCGCGCTGTACGCGCTTGCCGCCGAACCGGCGCAATCGAACGACCGCCCGGCGGAGCCGAAGCTGAAGCCGATCACGCCGGAGATGATCACGACCGCAGCAGAGCTTGCCGGCGTGCCGATTGCGCCCGAGCAGCGCGCGATGATGCTCGAATCCCTGAACAGCCAGCGCGAGTCCTACGGTGCCATCCGCGCACTCAACATGCCGAACTCGGTTGCGCCTGCATTTGTCTTCGATCCGCTCCCCCCCGGTGCACAGATCAACACCGCGCGCGAGCCGGCGAAGTACAGCAAGGCTCCTGCTATCGCGACGGCGCCTGCGAACCTGGAGGAGCTGGCGTTCCTCTCGGCCATGGAGCTGGGTGAGATGGTGCGCCGCAAAAAGGTCACCTCCGTGGCGCTCACCGAGATGTACCTTACCCGGCTCAGGCGCTATGACCCGCTCCTGCACTTCGTCATCACGCTCACGGAAGAGCGCGCCATGACCAAGGCTCGCGAAGCCGACGCAGACCTCGCGAAGGGCCACTACCGCGGCCCGCTGCACGGGCTGCCATGGGGAGCGAAAGACCTGCTTGCGGTGAAAGGCTACCCAACGACCTTTGGCGCGGGAGGGTTCGAGCACCAGATGCTCGATGAAGATGCGACAGTGGTGCAGCGCCTCGACGCAGCCGGCGCCGTGCTGGTGGCAAAGCTTACGCTCGGTGCGCTCGCCATGGGCGATGTGTGGTTTGGCGGCCGCACCCGCAACCCGTGGAACCCCAAGCAGGGCTCGAGCGGATCGTCTGCCGGGCCGGCGTCGGCGACATCCGCCGGGTGCGTGGCCTTCTCGATAGGCTCGGAGACTCTGGGCTCGATCTCGTCGCCCTCGACTCGCTGCGGGGTCACGGGTCATCGCCCGACATTTGGCTTTGTGCCACGTACAGGCGCTATGGCGCTGAGCTGGACGATGGACAAGCTGGGGCCGATCTGCCGTGCGGTGGAAGACTGCGCCGCCGTGATGAGCGCGATCTACGGACCGGACGAGAAGGACCTCACGGTGCGGAACGCTGCCTTCAACTGGGACGCGGCGATGGACTGGAAGACACTGCGCGTCGGCTACATCGAGAGCGCATTTGCCGAGCCCAAGCCCGCCGTGGAAGAGAGTGGCAAAGAAGCGAAGGCGCCGTTAACCGAGGCCGAGCAGAAGCAGGCAGCCACGCGCGCCGCCGAGCGCACCGCTGCCGATGCCCGCCGCAAGTACGACCACCGCTACGATGCGGCCGCGCTCGACAGGCTGCGCGCAATGGGAGTGCATCTGCAACCGCTTGAGTTACCGAAGCTTCCTTACGGCGCGATGGTGCCGCTGCTCTCCGCCGAGGCCGCTGCTGCGTTCGATTCGTTGACCATGACCGGGCGCGACAAGCTGCTCACCGCGCAGGGACCCTACGACTGGCCGAACTCATTCCGCGTGGCGCGCTTCTACCCGGCAGTCGAGTACATCCAGGCCAACCGCGCACGCTCGCTCGCTATCGCGCAGTTGTCGAAGCTGTTCGAGCAGGTGGACGTCATTGTCGCGCCCACCAACAGTGACCAGCTTGTCGCGACCAACCTCACCGGGCATCCCTCTACAATTGTGCCGAATGGTCTGCGCGGCGATGATGCGCCGAAGAGCCCGCGCGTGGATACGGGAGACGATGATTCGATCGGCGGCCCGGGCACACCGGTAAGCCTGACCTTTCTCGGCAGCCACTACGGCGACGCGAAGCTGTTGCTGTTTGCGCGTGCATACCAGCAGGCGACAGGGTTTGAGAAGCTGCATCCCAGGCTGCCGGCGTAGGCCTGTTTGTTCAATCGCGTGAACAGATGAGTGCCGCGGATCGTTTCGCTGCGCTCAGGAGGACACCCGGTTTCTCTGCATGGAAGGCGTCAACGCAGGCCTCAGCCCTTACAGGTTCTTGATGGATTCCCTACGGACTTTCTACCGTCGCGGGCGTTCCACTGGGAGGGTTGAGGTCAAACCTACATGTTGCACGTCCCTGTTGTTCTTGCCCTTGCGCTGGCCGCTCCTGTTGCACCCGCAAACGCCGCAGTCTCCAACCTTCCGGATGCTCCTGGTCTCGCCGCTGGCGCCGCTGTTGCTCAGCAGCAGGAGCATAACGAGATTCCCCAGCAGGCGCCCAAGCCTGACAGAAATTTCCTGGGCCGGCTCTTCGCTGCCTACAGCGAAGACTGGCACCCGACGCAGCCTGGCTCGCCTGCTCCCGAAAGACGCGGGTACCCAGGTCCGTTGGACTCGCCGCCTTTCCCCTCGAGCGATTACTCGGTCGGCGGAACGCCGCTCATCGGTGCGCCCGATACACAGTCCTACATGCTCATGCAGGCCGTGAACGAGAACAAGTCGCGCACCAAGGTCTACGGCTGGTTCAATGGCGGCTTCGATGTGAGCACGTCAAACAAGGGCGACGGCGCGAATTCTCCGGCAGCGTACTACGCCAATCCGAACCGGATCATCCCGGACCAGGAGGTGCTCTACATCGAGCGTCTGCCGAACACCGTGCAGACCGATCATTTTGACTGGGGCTTTCGCATCGCGCAACTCTGGGGCCAGGACTACCGCTACACAACCTCCAAGGGCATCTTCTCGCAGCAGCTGCTGCTTGAGAATCACGAGTACGGGTATGACCCGGTCATGTACTACATCGACCTGTACTTTCCGCATGTCGCAAAGGGCATGAACGTGCGGGTCGGCCGCTACATCTCGCTGCCGGATATCGAGGCACAGCTCGCGCCGAACAATTACACCTATTCGCACTCGCTGCTGTACACGATCGACCCGTATACGCAGACCGGCATCGTGGCGAGCTTCAAGCTATCGGATCACTGGCTGTTACAGACCGGCATCTCGGACGGCAACGATGTCGCGCTGTGGACCCCCGACGCGAAGGTAACCGGCACCGTGTGCGTCGATTACACCTGGAGCAAGGGCGGTGATGCGCTTTACACCTGCGCCAACTCCTTCAACAGCGGCAAGTACAAGTACAACAATCTCCAGAGCTATTACGAGACCTGGTACCACAGGATCAACGCACATTGGCATACCGACACCGAGACCTGGTACATGTACGAGCGCGATGTGCCCAATATCGCCGGAAATGTCCTCAACCCGGCGCCTACAGAGCTCGGTGCCAACGGCGCCTATTGCTCGGCCGGTGAGCGCACCTGCTTCGCACCGGAAGCCGCTGTTGTGAACTATGTCGAGCATGAGATCAACACGCACAACTATCTCTCGTTCCGCAACGAGTTTGTCAATGACATCAAGGGCCAGCGCACCGGCTACGCGACCAAGTACTCCGAGCACCTGATCAGCTACGGCCACTGGATCGGCTCGACGGTTCTCTTTCGCCCGGAGCTGCGCCTCGAGCACTCGTATGACCTCGCCGCGTATGACAAGGGCACGAAGAAGACCCAGTTTGTCGTTGCCGGCGATCTGACCTACCACTTCTGACGGCTCTCCCCGCTTCTTCCAGCGGCCGCGGCGCGCTCTTGCCGCGGCCTTTCTTCTTGCCGGCTGCTAGGCTAGGTCGCATGCACGCGATGGTGGAAGCGGCACATCTTTCCAAAAGCTACCCCCGCACCGGCGCTGGCGAGTCGGGAACCTCGCTCGTGGTCGACGATGTTTCATTTACGCTGCGCCGCGGGGAAACGCTGGGGCTCGTCGGTGAGTCCGGCTCCGGCAAGAGCACGATTGCGCGCATGGTACTCGGCCTGATCCCGCCGAGCGGCGGCACGGTCCGCTTTGACGGCGCGCTGCTCGGCGATGCATCAGGGGCTGACATGCGCGGGATCCGGCGCAGGATGCAGCCGGTCTTTCAGGATCCTTATGCCGCGCTCAACCCGCGCATGCGCATCCGCGAGATCCTTGCCGAACCCTTCCAGATCCACAAACAGGAGGCGGCGCGCACGAAGACGGGTCTCCTGGCAGCGACCGGCGAGCTGCTCACGAAGGTCGGCCTGGACAGCTCGGCACTCGCCCGGTACCCGCATGAGTTCTCCGGCGGGCAGCGGCAGCGCATCAATATCGCCCGCGCGCTCGCGCTCCGGCCCGACGTGCTGGTGCTCGATGAGCCGGTCTCTGCGCTCGACGTGAGCGTCGGCGCGCAGGTGGTGAACCTCCTGCGCTCCCTCCAGCGGGAGTTCCACCTCACCTACCTGTTCATCACACACTCCATGCCGCTGGTGCGGTACCTGGCGACAGAAATCGCAGTGCTGCAGCGGGGTCGGCTGATCGAGATGGGACCGGCTGCCGAGATCATCGCTCGACCCGCGCAACCCTATACCCAGGCGCTGATGGCCGCGACGCCAGTGCTCGAGGCCTAGGCGCGTCCCACTTTGGAAAAGCGGCACCTTCCGGACGAACTTAGGACACTTCGCGGCACCAAGGTCATGCTAAGTTGTGCTGGAAGGGAGCTCTGCCATGGTCGCCTCGGTTGCCGGAGTACTCTCCCCGTCGTTGCTTGGCAAAGCAGAGCAGGATGGCAGCACCCGCTCCGAGGAGTCGAAACACTCCCCGCCAGGCGCGGCTTCCGCGAGCTCGCAACAGCCTTCCCCATCGGCCCCTCCGCCCCAGACGAGTGCCGTCCATGTCACGCTCTCGGTGGAGGCCCGGGCTCTCCGGCTCAAGGAAGAAGGCGAAAGCCCCTCGCAGATCGCGACCATGCTGAACACCACGGTCACCGAGATCGACAGCCTGCTTGACCTGGGCAAGGTTCCCCCAGCGGCGCTTCGACCGGCATCGCCAGCAGGAAGCAGCGCCCTCAGCGCCTAGGTTCCGCCCCCTCCCGGAATCGATCCTGCTGCGGGCTACTCTAAAGACAAATGGCTCTTCCCACAGAAATCCAGCTGGATGGACGCACGCTCTGGCTGTGTTTCGCTTCCCTGATCGCCGGCCTGCTGAATGCAGTTGCTGGTGGAGGCTCGTTCCTCTCCTTTCCCGCCCTCCTGAACCTGGGCGTTCCGCCCATCCAGGCCAACGCCACGAACACCGTTGCCCTGTGGCCGGGGCAGTTCACCTCGATCGCTGCCTACTGGCGCGACCTCGAGCAGAACCGCAACCTCGTGCTGCCGCTCTCGCTCGCCGCTGCCGTCGGCGGCGTCGGTGGTGGCGTCATCCTGCTGCACACCGGGCAGACGACGTTTCTGCACCTGGTGCCGTGGCTGCTGCTGGGCGCGGCCTGCCTGTTCGCGGTCAGCACACCCCTGTCGCAGTGGCTGCAGCGGCGTGCCCGCGGCAAGCGGATGCCGGACGCTCCGGAGGCCGAGGTCCGGCCGCTGCTCGCTCCCCTGCTCTGCGGAATGGTCTTTGTTACCTTGTACATCGGCTACTTCGGCGCCGGAGCCGGCTTCCTGGTGATGTCGCTGCTCGCGCTGTTCGGTATCGAAAACGTCAACCAGATCAACGCCCTCAAGGTCGTCACCACCACGATCGCCAATGGCGTCGCCGTGGTGCTCTTCATCATCGAGGGCCAGGTGCTCTGGCAGCATTGCCTGCTCATGATGGTCACGGGCGCGCTTGGCGGCTATGTTGGCGGCAGGAGCGCACGCCGCGTCAACGCGCGGCTGATGCGTGCGCTCGTGACCGTGCTGGGCTTTGCCATGGCGGGCTATTTCTTCTGGCGCAACGGCGGCATCTAGGCCGACCCACCGCGCTGCTAGCATCAGAAAGAGGCATTCCATGAGCCACGAAGGATTCCGCCTGGTCAGCGAAAAGGAAGCGCGCCGCGTCGAAGGAGCGCATGCTACGCTGCCCCGCGAGGCAACGGAGCCGACCAAGGTACGCGTCAACAAGACCGAAGGCACCGGAATGGAGATCGACTGGCGCGATGGCCATCGCAGCCACTGGTCATTCGCGTTTCTGCGCCATGCCTGCCCCTGTGCCACCTGCCACGATGAGCGGGAGAAGGAAGGCCGCGCCATCGGCGTGCCACGCCCGGAGCCCGTGAACCTGCTGCCAATGTACAAGGCTCCGCCTCGGCCGGACCTGGTGCAGCAGGTGGGCCGGTACGCTGTTTCATTTCACTGGAACGACGGCCATTCGAGCGGCATCTACTCCTGGGACTATCTTCGGCGCATCTGTCAGTGCGAGCAGTGCCGAGCCGGTCAGCTGGCCTGACCAGGCAGTCAAAATCTACGTACAATTGCCTGCGAGATGAGTGGATATGTGCAGCGGAGTTTTTTCCTTGCCCTTTTGTTTTTTTGTGCAGGCTTCATGAACGCACAAACACCGGCCCATCGGCCGCCCGCTGTGCCGCTGATCACGCATAACCCGTACTTTTCGATCTGGTCGGACGCGGATCACCTGACGGACAACCCCACCCGGCATTGGACCGGCAAGGTGCAGCCGCTCACGAGCCTGGTGCGTATCGACGGCAAGCCGTTCCGCATCATGGGCAGCGAGCCCCGCAACGTTCCGATTCTGGCGCAGACCTCGCTGCAGCTGGACCCGACGCACACCGATTACACCTTTTCGGGTGCCGGTGTGGATGTGACGCTCTCCTTCTTCACCCCGGCCTTCCCGCTGGACATGGCGCTGCTCTCGCGACCAGTGACCTACCTGACGTGGACAGCGAAGAGCAATGACGGCACGCAGCATGCAGTCCAGGTCCTCTTCGATGTGGACCCGGTGATTGCGGTCGACAACGACATGGAAGCCGTGACCTGGGGCCGCGCCGAGACCAGCTCCCTCGAGATCCTGAATACGGGTTCCCGCGACCAGCAGGTGCTTGGCAAGCGCGGTGATGACCTCCGCATTGAGTGGGGCTATTTCCATCTCGCGTTCCCGCGCGGAGAGCATGCCGCCAGCCTTCTCGATCCCGAGGCGGTGAAGCAGTTCGTGGACCATGGCAAGTTCGATGGCAACGACAACATGGAGATGCCCGCAACGCCACGGGATGCGGCCGCTCACCTAGCGGTCGAGCTGCAGCTGGGCTCCGTCGGGGCCACCCCCGTGTCGCATCACGTGCTCGTCGCTTACACGGAGAACTTCTCCATCGAGTACCTGAACCAGCGGCTGCACCCGTACTGGCAGCGCAATGGGCAAACGATCACCGCCATGCTCAACGAGGCGGAGGAGCAGTATGCCTCGCTCGAAACCCGGGGCCGCTCCTACGACCAGGAGCTCACGAGCGACCTGACCGCCGTGGGTGGCGCCGACTACGCCTACCTGTGCACGCTGGCCTATCGCCAGTCGCTTGCCGCCCATGCACTGACCGCTGATATCGACGGAACGCCCCTGCTGTTTGCCAAGGAAGACTTTTCAAACGGCGACATCGGCACGGTGGACGTGCTCTACCCTTCAGCCCCGATCTTCCTCTTCTTCAACCCTGCGCTGCTCCAGGCGCAGATCGAGCCGGTGCTGCGCTACGCCATGCTCCCACGGTGGAAGTTCCCCTTTGCGCCGCATGACCTGGGCCGCTGGCCGCTTGCCAATGGACAGGAGTACGGCGGGGGTGAGAAGACCGAGGACGACCAGATGCCGGTCGAAGAGTCAGGCGACCTCCTGATCCTCGCCGACGCGCTGGCGCAGGTGCAGGGCAACACGGAGCTTGCCGCGAAGTACTGGGTGCTGTTGACCAGGTGGGCGAACTACCTCCGGCAGGCCGGGCTTGATCCTTCGAACCAGCTTTCGACCGACGATTTCGCGGGCCACCTCGCGCACAACGCGAACCTCTCGATCAAGGCGATCGACGCGCTTGGCGCCTACGCCGACCTCGCGAAGCGGCTGGGTCACAACGACGTCGCCACCGAGTACCGCACACTGGCAGAGGGCATGGCCAAGCAGTGGCCCGCGATGGCGGAAGATGGCGACCACTACAAGCTGGCTTTCGACAAGCCGGGGACCTGGAGCCAGAAGTACAACCTGGTCTGGGACCAGCTGCTCGGGCTGCACCTGTTCTCGGAGAAGATCCGCGACCGCGAACTGGCCTTCTACCGGAAGCACATCAACCAGTACGGTCTGCCGCTTGATAGCCGTGCTACCTACACCAAGCTTGACTGGGAACTCTGGACTGCGACCATGTCGCAGGATCCCACCGAGTTCCAGCAGTTTGTCGCGCCGCTGGCACGCTGGGCGGACATGACGCCGGAGCGGGTGCCGCTGACTGACTGGTACGACACCATCACCGGCAAGCAGGTGGGCTTCCAGGCGCGTTCTGTCGTCGGGGGCCTCTTTATCAAGGCGCTTTCTGACGACACGCTGGCAAAGAAGTGGCGCGCCATGGCGGAGGAGAAACCCTCCACCCCGTGAGCTGCCTTCAACCGCTCTTCGTCGCCCAGCGTACACAGCGCTGGGCGATCCTCCTTCATAGCGAAGGCCGAGGTACAGGGAACACCCCGGCGGCATCCTGAGCGCGGCGGGGCTCAGATGGCGAACCAGGATCCGGGCACCGCGCTACGTGAGGCGGCCTGCGAGCACCGCGATTGCTTCCGCAACGCTCGACACCACCAGGATGCGCTCCCGATGCCTTGCCTGCAGGAAGCCCTCGCGGACGCCATGATCCAGAAACGAGAGCAGCCCCTCAAAGTAGCCGCGCAGGTTCACTAACACGCAGGGTTTCGCATGGATCCCAAGCTGGGCCCAGGTGAGGACCTCGAGGAACTCATCGAGGGTGCCGAAACCGCCCGGGAGCGCAACGAAGGCGTCGGCACGCTCAGCCATCATGGCTTTGCGTTCATGCATGCTGCCGACGTAGTGCAACTCGGTGAGGCCGCTGTGGGCCACTTCGCGGTTCTTGAGGACCTCGGGCAGCACCCCGAGGACGTGAGCCCCACCCGCGATCGCAGCGTCGGCAACCGTGCCCATGAGCCCGACGGAGGCGCCTCCGTAGACAAGAGCCCAGCTCCGAGCTGCAATGAGGGTGCCGAGGTGCGCCGCCTCCTCGGCATAGGCCGTGTGGTTGCCGCTGCTTGAGGCGCAGAAGACGCAGATGCTGTGTGGGTTCGGCATGGTCGAAGAGGAGTGTACCGGAGTGAGCCCGGGAAAGCCGGTGCATGCCAGCGAGCCGGGAAGCGTCCACGTCAAAGGTGACGGTGGCATCCATGCCGATCCAGGTTACTCGCCCATCCCTGCTGGATCGTTTCGTTCCTCTCCTCGACCGAGACGGGCGGACCTTTGTACTCGGAGAATCTCAATCTGGTCTCGAGAGAGCCCGTCTTCTTCTTGATCTCAGCCCGGCCCGTCTCCGGGTCTCGCCGGAGCTCCAGCACATCTCCCTTGCGCAGCCTGGTAGCCTCCCTGATCCTGCGGCATCGTCAATGCCCCCTGGTTAGTCATGACTGACGTTGCCATTGGCCTCTGCTGGTACAAGGATCCGTCTCCTTACCAGGAGTAAGGAACGGGAATCCAGCGCTGGCCGGTTAAACTGAAGAAGCAATCCCCACCCGATCGAGAGCCCATTGAGCCGTCTTCTCCAAAATATGAATCCGCAGCAGGCTGCGGGCGTCCAGGCCGTGGATGGCCCGGTGCTTTTGCTCGCCGGCGCTGGCTCCGGCAAGACCCGTGTCATCACCCACCGCATCGCCTACCTGATCGAAGAGCGCGGAGTCGCGCCTGACGCGATCATGGCCGTAACCTTCACCAACAAGGCGGCCAAGGAGATGGCAGAGCGCGTCGAGAAGCTGATCGGCAGCACCTCGCTCGCCAGGCCACTGCTCGCGACCTTTCACTCCTTCTGCGTGCGCATGCTGCGCCGCGACATCGAAGTGCTGCGTTCGCCCGATGGCACCGGCCTGACGCGTACCTTTGCGATCTACGACGAGAGCGACCAGCAGCAGGTGGTGAAGGCAATCATGCGCCGCATGGGCATGGATGACAAGCAGCTCACGCCCCGCACGGTGCTCTCGAAGATCTCGTGGGCGAAAAACCACATGCTCGATCCGCAGGAGTTTTACCTGCAGTCGGCGGACCAGCAGTCCGAGCGGGTCGCGCATGTTTTTGAGGCGTACGGCAAAGAGCTGCGCAAGAACAACGCCCTCGATTTCGATGACCTGCTACTCGAGGCGGTGCACCTGCTGCGGGCGAGCGGCGAAACGCGCGAGCGCTACAACCGGCGCTATCGCTACCTGCTGATCGACGAATACCAGGACACCAACCGCCCGCAGTATGAGCTCATGAAGCTGCTTGCCGGGCCCGAGAACAACGTCTGTGTCGTCGGCGATGAAGACCAGAGCATCTACTCCTGGCGCGGTGCGGACATCCGCAACATCCTCGAGTTCGAGAAGGATTTCCCCGGGGTGCAGACGATCCGGCTCGAGCAGAACTATCGCTCCACGCAGGTGATCCTGGAAGCGGCCGGCGCGGTCGTCGCACGCAATGCGCAGCGCAAGGGCAAGGACCTGTGGACCTCGCGCGAGGGCGGCGCGAAGATCGGCTACTACGAAGCACCCGACGGCGAGAACGAAGCTCTCTTCATCGCGGACTACATCAACAAGTACCTGCGCAAGGCAGGCGAGAGTGTCGAGCAGCCCAAGGCCGCGGTGCTTTACCGCACCAACTCGCAATCGCGACTGGTGGAAGAAGCACTGCGCCGCTACGGGATCAGCTACACCATGGTCGGCGGCTTTTCGTTCTACGAGCGCGCCGAGATCAAGGACATCCTCTCGTACCTGAAGCTGGTGCAGAACCCGCACGATTCGATTGCGCTGCAGCGCGTGATCAATACGCCGACACGCGGCATTGGGCGCACGACGCTCGATACGCTCGAGCGGCTGGCCATTGAAACCGGCACAAGCACCTACACCGCGATCTCCCATGCACTCAAGGATCGTCTCCTGCCGTCGCGTGCGCTGATCGCGCTCGATAACTTCCGTCGCATGATCGAAGACGCGCGGGCGCTCCTTGCACCCGATTTCGCAGAGAAGCTGGCGGCTGACGTTGCCTCGGCAACTGACGCCGACGCGACGCTCGCAATGAGCGACGGGCATACCGCGGACACGCGCGACGACCAGCCGACTGAGCTCGATCGCACCCTGCACGCCGGCGATGACACAAGCTTCTCGTTCGGCGATGCGGAGCAGGGCACGCTGCAACTGGGTAGCGATGACTCATTCGATCCGACCGACTTTGCTGGGGAAGACACGGACGCCGCGAGCTTCGACCCTGCCGCATTCGCAACAACGCCGGTAGCAGAACCGGTCGACGCTGCGTCCTTCAATCCCTTCGCCGACGACACGTCGCCGAAGCGCAGGCCCGGCGCCCGGCGGGTGCAGCAACTGGGCTCACCAGCGAGTGATGCAGAAGCGGCGCGCAAGCAGCGTGACGAAGAGAACGCAGCAGCGTTCCGCAAGCCGGGGGATCCGGCGACGCTGCCGGAGTTGATTCGCTTTATCAACGATCGCTCCGGCTACATCCGCGCGCTTGAAGAAGAAGGCACGCCCGAGTCGTTCTCGCGCATAGAAAACCTGAAGGAACTTGCCAACGCAGCGCAGGACGCGCAGGAGCGGGGCGAGACGCTGGCCGATTTCCTCGACCATGCCGCACTCGTCAGCGACACCGACAAGATCAACCCCGACGCTCGTGTCACGCTGATGACGCTCCATGCGGCAAAAGGTCTGGAGTTCCCGGTCGTGTTGCTCGCGGGGATGGAAGAGAACCTCTTCCCTCACTCGCGCTCGCTCAACGATCCGACGCAGATGGAAGAGGAGCGTCGTCTCTGCTACGTCGGCATGACGCGCGCCATGGATGCCCTGGTACTGACGCGCGCCCGCTACCGTCGCCGCTATGGCAACGACATGCCGGAGGCGAGCATCCCTTCACGCTTTCTCGAGGAAGTGCCCGCCCACCTGATGGAAGACGTCAGCGGCGGCTCGGCCGCAGCGCAGCCCCGTGTCTCAGGCTACGGCAGCTATGGTTCGGCCTCTGGGTACGGTTCGGGCTACGGCGGCGGCCCGCGCTACGGCAACAAGAACCGGAGCGAGGGAGACGGCGAGCGCCACTACTCCTACGAAGACGAAGACCAGAGCTACCGCCCGGCGGCCGCAGCGAAACCAGGGAGTGCAGCGGCTCGCCCTGCTGCCAAGGCAGGCGGTCCGAACTCGCTCGACAATATCGCGCAGTTCTTCGGGGGCCGCGGCACGGCTGGCCCGCGACCCAAGCTTGAGGTGGCCGCGGCGACCGGCGCCACCGGTTTTCGCAATGGTCAGCGCGTCCGGCACCCGAAGTATGGCGATGGCCAGGTAGTGCGCCGCGAGGGCGACGGAGACGAAGCGAAGCTCACGGTGAGCTTCAACCAGCACGGCGTCAAGAAGCTGGTCGAGAAGTTCGCCAAGCTCGAGCGGCTGTAGCCCGAAGCAGTGCCCCGGCCCATTCCGCTCGGCCCCCGGCCTGTTCTGTAGTACAACCGTAAGATAGCGTTCACGCATACAGATTGAGAGACCCAGCATGGCAAACACTACCAAGATTGAGAGCGTTGAAGAGCGGAAGGCGATCAAGCGCGCTGCTCGCAAGAAGGCGGCGCCCAAGGCACCGCGTACGGCCCCCCGTGGCTCCAACAAAAAGAAGCCCAAGAAGCTGACGCGCGGCACCGGCAAGCGCTAAATCACCCGCCGCCCTGCTCACCCGGTCCGCGCCCCGCGAGACTGGGACTGCAGGGCGGTGTTGTTTTCACCCCTATCCCCGTTCTCCCGGAGCTACGACGCTGCCGAGTCAACTGTTCGCTACCAAGTCCATTGACAAGCTGATCGCGCAGTCGGAGGAGCCGCAGAACGCTCTCCGCAAGACGCTCGGACCCGTTTCCCTAACCTCGCTTGGCATCGGCGCTGTGATCGGCTCCGGCATCTTCACCGTCATCGGCACAGCGATCGCGGGCGAGAAGTTCGACGCCACCTCGGTTCTGAACACACCGCTCGCCGACTACCTGGTGCATCACACCGCGCTGCTCGGCCGCCCGGGCGCAGGTCCGGCGCTGGCGCTTTCCCTCGTCATGGTGGCGATCGTCTGCTGCTTTACCGGCCTCTGCTACGCAGAACTCGCCTCGATGATCCCCATTGCCGGCTCGGCGTACACCTACACCTATGCCACCATGGGCGAACTGGTGGCGTGGATCATCGGCTGGGACCTCATCCTCGAGTACGCCTTCTCAAATATGGCGGTTTCGGTGGGGTTTGCCGCGCACGTGGTCGATCTGCTCGACTGGATGGGCATTCATCCTTCGCTGCGATGGATCTCGCCTGCGTACCTGCCGAGCGGGCTCACCGACCTCGCCGGAAACTCCCTGTACGGCCCGGGCTGGCACTTCGGCTTCAACATACCCGCGTTCCTGATCGTCATGCTCCTCACAATCGTGCTGGTGCGCGGCATCCGCGAGTCCGCCGAAACCAACAACATCATGGTGCTGCTCAAGATCGCAGCCATCCTGGTCTTCGTCATCGCCGGAGCCAGCTTCATCCATCCCGGCAACTGGCACCCTTTCTCGCCGAATGGCTGGTCCGGCGTGCTGACCGGCGGCTCGATCATCTTCTTCACCTACATCGGCTTCGACTCCGTCTCGACCGCGGCCGAAGAGTGCAAGAACCCGCAGCGCGACGTACCAATCGGCATCATCGCGACGCTGATCGTCTGCACGATTCTCTACATTGGGGTGGCTGTCGTGCTCACCGGGCTGATCCGCTGGGACAAGCTGATCGACGACGCGGCGCCGGTCGTCAACACGCTCAAAAAGCTCTCGATTTCGACCGGAAGCCCGCTGCTCCACTGGGTGCGCCTCGCCGTGTTGATCGGCGCCATCCTGGGCATGATCTCGTCGATCCTGGTCTTTCAGATCGGTCAGGCGCGGGTGTGGTTCGCCATGTCGCGCGACCGGCTGCTGCCCTCGGCCTTCTCGAAGATCCACCCCAAGTTCCGCACGCCCGTGGTCTCGACCTGGGTGGCGGGCATCGTGGTCGGTGTCCCCGCGGGCCTGCTCGATATCGGCACCTTCGCCGATCTCTCAAACATCGGCACGCTGTTTGCCTTCGTGCTGGTCTCCGCTGGGGTGCTGATCCTGCGCTACAAGGATCCCAAGCGTCATCGGTCCTTCCGTTGCCCCGGCGGCCCGGTGTTCCCGGTGCTGTCGATCTGTTTCTGCTCGCTCCTGATGGCAGGGCTGCCGATTATGACCTGGCTCCGGTTTTTTGTGTGGCTGGTGCTGGGGCTCCTGATCTACTTCTTCTACAGCCGCAAGCGTAGCGAGTTCGCGCGATAGCTACTCCGCTGCACCGTGGTTCTTCCGTGGGCATCCAATCGCTAGACTCACATTCCCCACGTATTGGAAGGTTCAATGATTCAGTCCCATGGCTATGCAGCCCAGGATGCCAAGTCTCCCCTGGCTCCGTTTTCATTCGAGCGCCGCGATCCCGGCCCGCATGACGTTGTTGTCGACATCGAATTCTGCGGCGTCTGCCACTCCGACCTCCACCAGGTTCGCGATGAGTGGAGCGGTTCGAAGTATCCGCTCGTCCCCGGTCACGAGATCGTCGGCAATGTGCGTGCAGTCGGCAGCGAAGTGAAGAAGTTCAAGGTTGGCGATGCGGCGGCTGTCGGCGTCATCATTGACTCGTGCCGCGAGTGCTCCGCCTGCAAGCAGGACCTGGAGCAGTATTGCGAGCAGAAGCTGGTGCAGACTTACAACGACGTTGACAAAGAAGGAAAACCCACCTTCGGCGGCTATTCAAATGTGATCCTCGCGCACGAAGACTTCGTGCACACGATCTCGCCGGAGCTGGACCCCGCTGGTGTCGCCCCCCTGCTCTGCGCCGGCATCACCACTTACTCGCCGCTGCGTCATGCCAAGATCGGCAAGGGCATGAAGGTGGGCGTGATCGGCCTGGGCGGTCTCGGTCACATGGGGCTAAAGTTCGCGCACTCGTTCGGCGCACACGTGGTGCAGTTCACCACCTCGATGAACAAGGCAGACGACGCAAAGCGCCTTGGCGCCGACGAAGTGGTGCTGTCCAAGGATCCGGAGCAGATGAAGGCCCACGAAGGGACGTTCGACTTCATCCTGGATACGGTCTCTGCGCCGCACGATATCAACGTGTTTCTCGGGCTGCTCAAGACCAATGGCGAGCTTTGCCAGGTCGGCCTGCCGGAGAAGCCCGCAGACATCAGCGCATTCAACCTCCTGCGCCGTCGCTCGCTGACCGGCTCGATGATCGGTGGCATGGCGGAAACACAGGAGATGCTCGACTACTGCGCCGAGCATGGCATCGTGTCGGACGTGGAAGTGATCGCGATGGACAAGATCAACGAAGCCTACGAGCGGCTCTTGAAGTCGGATGTGAAGTATCGCTTCGTCATCGACATGAAGACACTGCAGGGATAGTTCCTTGACAGCAGAAAAGGCCCGGCGAAAGCCGGGCCTTTTCCGTTGCACAAACTACAGCGAAAGCGACTTCAGGTGCTCGCGGAACTGCGGACCGAGATCCTCACGCTGCAGCGCAAAGTCCACCATCGCCTTCAGCATGCCGAGCTTGTCGCCTGCATCGTGCCGCACGCCTTCAAACGAGAAGCCATACACCTTCTCCTCGCCGAGCAGCGCCTTGATCGCATCGGTCAGTTGCAGTTCCCCACCCGCACCCGGCTCGATGTTCTCGATCTTGCCGAAGATTGCGGGCGTCAGGATGTAACGGCCGATGATCGCATTCTTGGACGGGGCCTCCTCAAGCTTCGGCTTCTCGACCATGCCGCTTACGTCGAAGAGCTTCGGCTTGCCGTCTACCTGTCTGCCATCGAGCACGCCGTACGCCGAAATCGCCGGACCCTCGATCACCTGTGTCGCGATCAGTGAGCTCTGCACGTCATCGAATGCATCGATCATCTGCTTCAGGCATGGCACCTTACCAGCCATGACATCGTCTGGCAGCAGCACAGCAAATGGCTCGTCGCCGACAAGATCCTTCGCCATCAGCACGGCATGGCCCAGCCCGCGGGCCTCGCTCTGGCGCACATAGGCGAGCTTCGCCATGCTGGCGATATCACGCGCGATCTTGAGCAGTTCCTTCTTGCCCTTTTTTTCGAGAGTGGCTTCCAGCTCAAAGCTGGTGTCGAAGTGGTCCTCGATCGCGCTCTTGCCGCGTGCTGTCACGATGATGATTTCTTCAATGCCGGCAGCGAGCGCTTCTTCTACCCCGTACTGGATGATCGGCTTGTCGACCAGCGACAGCATCTCCTTGGGGATCGCTTTGGTCGCCGGCAGAAAACGGGTGCCGAGGCCGGCCGCCGGAAAAACTGCTTTGCGTACCTTCTGCTTCATCTGGATCCTTTGTTTCCCTTCTCCTGCCGAGCAGGACTGCCGCTATTGTGCCAGACACACCACGATCCTTGCGAAAGCGTTGTCCCTGGCGCACTTACTAAAGGCTGGGCGATGCATCCCCTAACAGCGCCTCTCTCACAATTGGAATCGGCACCGGTCCCTGCCTCAGGAAAGCATCGTGAAATTGCTCCAGCGTGAATCCGCTGCCTTGTTTCTTCTGCATGTCAGCACGCAGTTTCAAAATCTCCAGCTTGCCGAGCGTGTAGTAGAGATACAACGCGTCCGAGGTGCCGCGCTTCACCTCGACATCCGCCACCGAGTGGGTCTGGTAGCCCTCGTCGACGAGAAACGTCCGCGCCTGGTCGAGCGACATGGAGCCTGTGTGCATCTGGATCGCGACCACAAAGCGCCCGTCCCGCAGGAGTGCATCGACGATCTGCCCGAGTCGAATCAGGTTGGCCTCATGCTCGTCCTTCGCGCCGGCCCCCGGCTGCCCATAACCCTGATCAAGCATCATCTGCTCGCAATAATGCGCCCAGCCCTCGACGTAGGTGTTCGCATTCACGATCTTGCGGACCTTGCTCAGGCCAACCGAGTTTGCCCACAGTTCCTGCACGTGGTGGCCCGGATAGGCCTCGTGCACCGCGGTACTCGTGATGGTGCCGATGTTGAAGGTGCCGAGGTAATCCTGGATATGCTCCGGGGTCCAGCTTTTCTCGGGAAGCGTGACGTTGAAGTAGGACGTCCGCGAGTGTGTTTCAAAGGGGCCCGGCGGATCCATCGAGGCCTGTGTCGTTGCCCGCTCGAAGGGTGGTGTCTCTTCGAGCGTAGGCTCCACATCATCCGGCATCGTGACGATCTTGTGCGCGTGGATGAACGCGATCAGCCCGGCGAACTGGTCATGGAATGCGGCAAGCAGCTGCCCTTGTGCTGGATGATCCTCCGTGAGCTCGGCCAGCACTTCCTTCGGCTGCCTGGCGGGATCGACCAGCTTCGCGACCCGCGCGAACTCTGCCTGGTTCTTGTGCAGATCGTTCATTGCAATCGTCAGCAGCTCCGGCAGTGGCGTCGTGACCATCTCGTCATACTGCAGCTTCTTCGCAAACGTGTCTGCGCCGTAGCGGAAGTCGCCGTGTGAGCGTGGCAGCAGGTCGGAGCGCATCCACTGCTCATAGCTCCCGAGCGCCGCGATCACGGCAGCATTGCTCTTTGCGAACTGCTGCTTCAAGTCGCTGTTGGTCGCCTTGGTGAATGCCGAGGGAACGTCGTTCTGGAAGAACGAGACATCCCCGGGCAGCTGCTCGAGCGCGATCTCGGTGTAGATCTCGGGGCAGTTCGCGAGGTTCGCGCGTGCCTCGTCAAGCATCTTCGGCATCTGCTGCTCGCGTGCGATCAGCGAGCGCAGCCGATCATCCGGCGAGGCAAAGTCGCGCTCCATCAGGGTGAAGGCCGAGCCCGTAATGCCGCTCGAGTACAGGTCGGGATTCGTCTGCCAGGGTTTGATCGTCTCAAGCGTCAGGAGCTGCGATCGGAGGTTGTTGCGCATGATCGCGAGATCGGCAGCTGTCGGCTGGTCAAGCCCGGCGACAGGGAACGCGTCGAACTTGCTCATGTAGTAATGCAGCCCGCGGATCTCGGTCTGGATGGTCGACTGGCTCCAGTCCTCGAGCTTGCTGTCGTAGTCGTGGATGCCCAGCGAGGTCGCGGTGGACGGCTCATACGGCAGCGCGGCCGCGTAGAAGCGGTCGACCAGCGAGCGGAACGAGGCATCCGCATCCGGAGCGGCAGCCACGGCGAGAGAGGGTGCGGCAAGCACGGCGGTGGCGCTCAGGAGAGACAGGAGCCGGAAGAGGCGCATGGGCTAGGGAGTCCTTGGAAGGGCTGAAGATAAAGTCGGAAAACGCTTCGCCAGTATACCGGGCGAACTTCTTTTTACTTTTTGTTGAAGTCTGCGATGGGGCTGCCGATAAGACCCACAGCAGCAAAGAGCAAGAGCCGGCTCTACCCAGCCCGCTCACGCACCGCGCCAACCCGCGCTCCTCACACCCGGATCGCAGCCCTGACAAACGCGGGGCTGCGATCCTTTTCTTGCTGATGCCCTTCGTCCCTTACCGACACAGGTGCTTCGCTTCGCTCAGGATGACAGCGTACGAGCTTCTAGGCGCCTGCCTCGTCCTCGCCCGCTATCTCCACGATCTCGGGCGCGTCGTCCTCGGCGTCCGCCAGCTGGATGTTGTAGCGCGGCGCAAGCTCCGGAGCAAATCGCGCAATGTCGTTCCGTAACCGCAACAGTGCCAGATCCTTGGCTTTCGCCTCGAGCATAATGTCTGTGTCGAGGTGCGCGATCGAGCGCAGAAACGTCATCGTCTCGAAGGGATTGTTGTAGTCGGCGTGCCCCGTCCAAATCGGCGGCTGCAGCACCGTTTCAAGCAAACCCGTCTTGCGGTTCTTGCGCTTGATCTCACGCAACTCCGTCCGTGCACAGGAGTAGTGCAGCTTGGGTCGCACGCCGCTTGGCCACGTCTTCAACATGCGCTCCAGCGTCGGAAACATCTCGAGACCTTCCGGGTTCATGCACCAGAAGTGCTGATAGTCGAACACCAGCGCCACGCCTGTCTGCTCATGAATCTTCAGCACGTCTGCAGCGCTGTAGCGGATATCGTCGTTTTCAAGCACCAGCCTGCGCCGCACCGGCTCGCTCAGCCGCTTCCACGTGTTCACCCAACGCGCACAGCCACTCGGCCGGTCGCCATACGCACCACCCACATGGATCACAAGTCGCGCTTCCGGACCACACTCCATGCGGTCCAGGATCTCGGCCTGCGAGTCAAGATCCGCCATGCTGCGACGCGTGAGGTCTTCATTCTCACTGTTGAGCACGATGTACTGCGAAGGATGAAACGAGAGCCGTATGTCAGCCTCGCGCGCCAGCTTGCCGACATACGCGAGATCACTCGCGCTCTCACGCACCATCGCGTGGAACTGCGGCATGTCCGGATGCGTCGCATACGGCGCCATGTCTGAGCTCATGCGATACATGGGAATGTGGTGCTTGCGCAGGTACGTGAAAATCTCGCAGAGATGCCCGAGCGAGACGCGCAGGTGAGGGTTCGCCTGCCACCGCCGCGTGTCGTTGCTCTTGAGGCCGGGCTGGCCCATGATCTTCACGGCGAAGCCAAGCCGCATCGCTTCTTTGGGCCACGGCGTCGCTTCATTCGCACTGAGCGGCGCGCAGGGAAACAACGGCTCCGCGGTGCGACGCGCGAGGTCGGCTTCGGCAGCCTCCTTCTTGCTGGGCAGCTTCGCTTTCTTCTTCGCGGACTTCTTGGCCGCCTTCTTTGCCGGTTTTGCCACTCCGGCCTTTTTCGCCGCTGGATCTTCCTGCACTGCCACAGGATCGTTCTTCGTTGCCTTCTTAGTCGCCATCGTTCTCGCTCAGATGCAGCAGGCTCGCCTGCGCAGGTTCTGCAGCAAGCTGCAACTCAGGTCCGAAGCCAAGGTCAGCCGCGAAGTCATTCCACGATGCAACCGGCACCGCGCCCCCACTCGCCTGATCATGCCCGTTACCGTAGCCCTGGTCCGCGCCTCGTGGCGCATGCTCACGCAGGAACTGGATCACGTTCACGCCCTTCGGTCCGCGCGCCGAAAAGTGCACATACCCGGTCCGAAAGCCAAAGTTCACACCCATCACGATCGAGTCGCGAAAGCGGCCGCGCCATGTCTGCGCAACGAGCGGGTGCACCTGGCAGGGCGTGTCCATGCGCAAGGCGACGATATCTGCGCCGAGCGTGTCGCGGTACTTGCGGCTGAACTTTGGCGCTGCTTTCTTCGCAGCAACGAGCGCAATCGCCACCTCATCCTTCGCAGCCTGCAACGCGGGAGACTGCGGCAGCTCGCCCTTTGCGATCTGCTTCGGGGTTTCTGCGGCAAGCAGTGCCGCGAGCGCCGCCGTGGCGTCGGCAGTCGCGGCGCGACGCGGTGCATTCAGGAGCGACACCGCATCGCGCATCGGCCCTGCAGGCCAGCGCGTCTTAGCCTCGGCCAGCTCGGCGAACGGAGCCTTGTCGCCGAGATCGCTCAGGATCGAAAGCGCCGCGAGCCAGAGCAGCTTCGCATGCGCCTCGGGCGCGAGAATGCTGCGCACGCACCAGTACACGAGCAGCCCGGTGGTCGGCGTCGGCTCGGTCCCGTACCCGGTAATCAGCTCTGCACCCGGGGGAACCCCGCCGGGCAGATGATGATCGATCAACATCGTCGGCACTCCCGGCAGCAATGCATCCGCGCGGCTGCCGAGATCGAGCACAAAGAGACACTCCGGCTTCCGTGAGGCGAGCCGCTCAAGCACCTCGGGGTTCCACGCGGACTCACCCTTGCGCTTCGCCTCGATCGTGACCTGGGCATAGCCTGCTGCTTCGAATGCACGCACCAGCAGCGCCCCAGCGGGGAGCCCGTCACAGTCGGAGTCGCAAAGGATGTGGATGCGCGCAGCATGTGCCTGCGGCAGCGCCCCGAGAAACGAACCAAAGCGCGCCGCTGCTTCCTGTTCAAGAGCCATGCGGGGAGAGATGCAGCGGAGCACGCAACCGTCACGCGCGACGCGAAGGATACGTGCGTGAGAAGCAATCCCCCTCCCGCCTGCGGGCGGTTACGCGACCACAGCCTGCTCCGCAACCAGCTCATCCAGCAGCAGGCGGATCTCGAGGATCACCTGTACCGGTTCCTTCGCCTCAAGCGGGAACCGCAGCACGCCCTGCGGCGTGAACTGCGCGCCGCGCTTGCTGTTCTTCGCGACGAGCCGCATCAGCCGGCCCGGGTCGATCGCCGCTTGCGCCGCAAAGCGCATGTGCACCTGGTCGCGCTTGCGATCCACCTGCGACACACCGATGCGCTCACACTCGGCCCGCAGCGCCGCTGCTTCGAGCAGGTGCTGCACGCCCTCGGGCACGGACCCGTAGCGATCTTCGAGCTCCACCCGAACGTCGTCGACAGCCTTTTCGCTGTTCGCCGCCGCGATACGCTTGTACACGCGCAAGCGCTGGTTTTCCTCGGCGATATAGCTCTCATCGATGCGCAGCGAGATGCCGAGATTGAGTTGCGTGACGATGTGCTCCGCCGTGGCCTCGCCCTTGATCTTGCTTACAGCTTCCTCGAGCATGCCCGAGTACATTTCAAAACCGACCGCCTCGATATGCCCGCTCTGCTCGCCACCCAGCATGTTGCCGGCGCCGCGCAGTTCAAGATCAAGTGCCGCGATCTTGAAGCCCGCGCCGAGATCGGAAAACTCTTTCAGCGCAGCAAGCCTGCGACGCGCGATGTCGGTCAGTTCCTGCTCCGGCGGGATCAGCAGGTAGGCATACGACCTGCGATTGGAGCGGCCCACACGACCCCGCAGCTGGTAGAGCTCTGACAGTCCGTGCCGGTCGGCGCGGTTGATGATGATCGTGTTTGCAAGCGGAATATCGATGCCGTTTTCAATGATCGTCGTCGCCACCAGCACGTCGTACTCGTGATCCATGAACGCAAGCACCACGCGCTCGAGCTCTGCTTCGCCCATCTGGCCGTGGCCGACAACCACACGCGCCGAGGGCACCAGCTCGCGGATCTTCGATGCAATCTCGTAGATCGATTCCACTCGGTTGTAGACAAAGAATGCCTGCCCGCCACGCTCCATCTCGAGCTCGATGGCAGACCGCACCAGCTTCTCATCGAACTTGGCAACCACCGTCTGGATCGCCATGCGATCCTTGGGCGGCGTTTCGATCACGCTCATATCGCGCAGCCCGATCAGCGACATGTGCAGCGTACGCGGGATCGGTGTCGCCGACATGGTCAACACATCGATCTGTGCGCGGATCTGTTTCAGACGCTCCTTATGCCGCACACCAAAGCGCTGTTCCTCGTCGACGACCAGCAGGCCGATGTCGTGGAACTTCAAATCCTTCGACAACACGCGATGCGTACCGATGATGATGTCGACCTTGCCTGCCTCGAGGTCCTCAAGGATCCGCTTCTGCTCTTTGGGCGTGCGGAAACGCGAGATCATCTCGATCGCGACCGGAAACTGCCGGAAGCGCTTCTTGAACGTCTCGTAATGCTGAAACGAGAGCACCGTCGTCGGCGTCAACACCGCGACCTGCTTGCCATCCTGCACTGCCTTGAACGCGGCGCGCATCGCGACTTCTGTCTTGCCGTAGCCGACATCGCCGCAGAGCAGCCGGTCCATCGGCAGTTCCGACTCCATGTCTGCCTTGATGTCGCGGATCGCCGACAGCTGGTCGTCCGTCTCGGTAAAGTCGAAAGCGTCCTCAAACTCGCGCTGGAATTCGTTATCCGGAGGAAATTGGTGACCCCGCGCCGCCTTGCGCTGCGCATAGAGCTTCAGAAGCTCATCGGTCATATCCTCCATGGCCTTCTTGACACGGGCCTTGGTCTTGGCCCAGCCCTGCGAGCCAAGCTTGTTGAGGATCGGCGCAGGACCACCCTCACTCGAGCGATACTTCTGGATCAGGTCGAGTCGCGTCAGCGGCACATACAGGCGCGCGGCGTCGGCAAACTCGAGGATCATGAACTCGACATTGACGCCATCCTGCTCGATCTCGCGCAGCCCCACGTAGCGCGCGATGCCATGCTCCACGTGCACGACGTAGTCGTTCACCGTGAGATCGCGGAAGTCTGAGACGAATGCCGCGGTCTTGGAGCGCTTCACCGCCGGGCGCGCCGCAACGTCGGCATCATCGGAAACGTCGTTCACGCCGAAGATCACGATGTTCGCATCGCTCAACGACACACCGGCCGCAAGCTGCGCGCGCACCAGGATCGGCGCAGACTTCTCCCCGGGCCGCGCTGTGCGCTCGTTGCCGCCAAGCTCGCTCGAGGCCTGCTCCGAGCGCCAGCCGATGCGGTACGACAGCTCGTTCTCGCGAAAGAGGTCCGCCATCCGCTCGAGTTCGCCCTGGTTTGCCGAGGCCAGGAGCAGTCGCTGCCCGCTCTCTGCAACGGATCTCACCTGCTCGATCAGCGCGACACCATTGCCGTGAAAGCGCAGCGTCGGCCTGGTGGCGAACGCGATCTCGCCGAGCGTGGTGTCGTCTTCGAGCACGTCCACAATGCCGAGCTGGTCCAGATCGAGGCCAGCCTGGTTCGAGATCAGTGCCAGCAGGAGCTCGGGCTCGCGATACAGGTCGCGCGGCTCCATCAATGAGCCAATGTTCGAGCGCTCATGCCGCTGCTCGAGCTTGGTCCACCAGCGCTCGAGATGGTTGCGCAGCATGCCTGGCTCTTCCACAAACACGACCGAGCGCGGAAAGAGCGACAGCAGCGTCGCGTCCGCGCCCGCCACGCCCGCGAAGAACTCCCAACCGGGAAAGACCGTCACGCCACCGGCAGCCACCGACTGCTCGACCAGCGCGGGATCATCCGCCGAGTCGAGGTGGGAGCCCGACAGCCGCGTATGCACCGCCGCCAGCAGCTTCTCGGTCACAGGGGTCTCGGTCAGCGGCAGCAGGACGGTCTCATCGAGCGGCTGCAGCGAGCGCTGAGTTTCCGGGTCGAAGCGCCGCAGTGACTCGATCTCGTCGCCGAAGAACTCCAGGCGCACGGGCCGTTCCGCTTCGGGCGAGTAGACGTCCAGAATGCCGCCACGCCGCGTGTACTGCCCCGGCATTTCGACCAGGTCGACCGCGTCATAGCCGACGCTCTGCAAGTGGGTGGTCAGCTCATCAAGGTCATGCTCTTCGCCTCGCCGCAGCGTGCGCGCGAGGTCCGCGTAGTAGCTGGCGCGAAACAGTTTCTGGGCCGCAGCCTCAACGGGCGCGATGACGATCGAAGCCGCGTCCGTCGCGATCTTCCACAGCGTCGCGGCGCGGCTCTCCTGCACTTCGGCATGCGGGGAAAGGTGTTCGAAGGGGAGCACGTCCGGCGCCAGGAGCTTGACCACGCGCTCCGGGGGCAGCGCTCCAGTCAGGTCACAGGCCGCTCGCACCGCCAGGTGCAGTGCATCGGCAGCCTTGTTGTCGGCGACCAGCACAATCGAAGGCAGCCGGGCAGCACGCGCCAGCAGGGGGAGATACAGGGCTCGCGCGGTTGCAGTCAGTCCCGACACACGCCTGCGCCCACGGCCGAGAGACAGGTGGCGTGTGGCTTGTTCAAAGGCCGGGGACCGCTCCAGATCCGCCAATAGCTCGCGGACAAAGGGGAGAATCATTCTCCCGCTAGTCTAGCAGCGACGATCCCCGGCGTTCCCCACTACACCGTTTCGACTTCTTCCGGACTGTAATCGCGATCAAGCGCAATGGTGACTTCCCCGTTGGGCCAGCAAAGAACAAAGAACCGAACCTTGATCTCCTGCATATCGTCCTCCGTTTCTGCAAGGGAGCGCCCCTGCAGATGCTTGTGCCGCATGCTGTTGAGCTGTTGAGCTTTTGAGCTGTTGCTGCGAAGACTGTATCGGCACAATCCCGAAGAGCAGAGCGTTTTCCACGGCGTTCAGGTACTAACGGCACGTGCGCCGGGGGAGGCAAACACGGAACGGCGCCCGTCAGCGCCGGAACACTGCAACCAACGTGGGAGCACCTCGCTCGGGAAGCTAGTAAGCTTGGGCTCTATGGCAACTGCGGCAGCCACCTTTTCCTCTGCACTCCTCTCCCGGTACGAGCCCGTCATCGGCCTTGAAGTGCACGTGCAACTGCTCACCCGCACCAAGGCGTTCTGCGGCTGCAGCAACCAGTTCGGTGCCCAGCCCAATACATTGGTTTGCCCGGTGTGCCTGGGCCTGCCCGGGGCGCTCCCGGTGCTCAACGCCCGCGCTGTGGAGTTCGCCACCCGCGCGGCCATGGCCATCAACGCCGAGATCCGCGAGACCAGCGTCTTTGCGCGAAAGAACTACTTTTATCCGGACCTCCCCAAGGGCTACCAGATCTCGCAGTTCGACAAGCCGCTCGCCGAGAACGGCTGGCTCGATGTCGACACCCCCGCCGGCACCAAGCGCATCGGCATCACGCGGCTGCACATGGAAGAGGACGCAGGCAAGAGCCTGCATGACGGCGTCCACGATTCCTCCACCAGCACCTCGGTTGACCTGAATCGCTGCGGCACGCCGCTGATTGAAATCGTCAGCGAGCCGGATCTTCGCACACCCGATGAGGCCTTCGACTACCTCACCCGTTTGAAAGAGATCCTGCTTTACACCGGCGTCTCCGACTGCAACATGGAGGAGGGCTCGCTGCGTTGCGATGCCAACGTGAGCGTTCGCCCACGCGGGCAGGAGCGGTTCGGTACCAAGGCCGAGGTCAAGAACGTCAACAGCTTCCGCTATATCCGCGCTGCGCTGGCCTACGAGATCGAGCGCCAGGTAGAGCTAATCGAGAGCGGTGGTCGCGTGGTCCAGGAAACACGGCTCTGGAATGCCGCAGAAGGCCGAACCTATTCCATGCGGTCAAAAGAGCAGGCGCACGACTACCGGTATTTCCCTGAGCCGGATCTACCTGCGCTCACCGTCAACTCCGCAATGCAGGCGCGGGTGCGCGAAACACTACCCGAACTCCCCGAAGCCCGGCGCAGCCGCATGATCGCCGAGTATGGCATCTCGCCGCAGGACGCGCAGACCCTCACCGCAACGCAGGCCTTTGCGGATCAGTTCGAGGCAGCCGCGCGCGCCGCGAAGAACCCCCGCCGCGTGGCAAACCTCGTCCAGAGCGAACTCACCTCCCGGCTCAAGCTCAGGGGTCTGGAGCTCGAACAGTCCCCGATCACGATGGGCGGCATCGCCATGGCTGCCGACCTTGCTGAAGATGGCAAGCTCTCGAGCAAGCAGCTCAAGCAGCTGTTTGACACCGCCTTTGAGACGGGCGAGGACTTTGCCGCGGTCTACGAGCGCGAGAAGCCCGAGCAGATTTCCGACACCGGAGCCATCGAGAGCATGATCGACGAAGTGATCGCTGCCAACCCCAAGCAGGTGGAGCAGTACCGCGGCGGCAAGAAGACAGTCGCGGCCTTCTTTGTCGGGCAGGTCATGCGGCTCAGCAAAGGACAGGCAAACCCGGCGATGCTGAACGAACTAGTCGCGCGCAAACTCGATGCTTGACAGTTACAGATCGCTGATTGTTCATCGCTGCGAGCAGGGGTGAGAGCCGAAAGGCTCTACACCAGACCATCGTATGGTGTCGAACAGACGTACTCTTGCATAGACACGTACGTTCAGATAACGCAAGAAGGCGGTCCGCTGGTCTCATGACTTGTCTTTGCGCGCGAGGGGTCTCTATTTCCTCCCTTCGCGGTGGACAGCATGCAGACCAACGATATCGACCAGCAATCTTCGAGCAATTTGCCGCGAAATCGAACGCTCGCATGCCTTTCAAAAACTGCGTATGAGCGGATCTCCCCGCATCTCACACGAGTCGAGCTGCCCCAGGGCACGATCCTCGTGAAGCCCGACCAGGACATCCAGTGGGTTTACTTCCTGGAACGCGGCATGGGCTCGATGAACAGCATGGACCTCGCCGGCACCCCGGTCGAGGTCGGCATCGTCGGGCGTGAAGGGCTGATTGGTGTCCAGTCGTTGCTGGGCCAGCGCAGGACCCGGAACTCTGTCACCATGCAGGGTGCTGGCGAAGGTCTACGCGGGCGCGCAGAAGTGTTGCGCGAGCTGACCCTCGCTGACCCGGAGCTGCTGCAGCAGGTACACACGTTTCTCTACGCCATGCTGGAGCAGACGACCCAGCTGGTGCTCTGCAACCGGCTGCATGAGCTGGAAGGCCGCCTGGCCCGGTGGCTGTTGATGACCTCGAATTTCATGGAGACCAACGTCATTCGCCTGACCCAGGAATTCCTCGCAGAGATGTTGGGTGTCGGTCGCCCGGCGGTCACGATCACAGCGGGCCTCCTGCAGCGGAATGGACTCATCACCTACAGTCGAGGCGTGGTGGAGATACTGGATAAAAAGGGCCTGCAGGAACGCGCCTGCGAATGTTACGGCATCATTCTGCAGTTGTATCGCGAAGTATACCCACAACTTTACTGAAGTTGCTGTATCCGACCGAGTTTCCTCCATGCGCCTCCGCAGTCCACTCTAAGTGAGTAGCTGCTAACTCAGAACCTGCACCCGGCTCTGAGTTACACACCGAAAAACGGCAGCCGGAGAAAACGTATGGCCCAGATACTCTCAATCGGGTTAGATTCCGACCTGCTCGTCTCGCGTGCTCTCGCGCTCGAGGAAACAGGAGCAGAAACCCTCAGCTTCAAGGTCGAGCCCGCGCTCCTCCTGCTTGCCGGCGAGTTCTACGACGTCGTCGTACTCTGTCACACATTGGATGAGCAGGACGTTGCTCGTGTCTGCCGCGTCGTTGACCTGTACTGGCCGCTTACGCGCGTCGTCATCATGACAGGCACCCACGATCAGGCGCCTCAGCACACCGATCTCGATGGCGCCGTGTCGTGGCACTCGCACGCATTCTCACTGCTGCAATGCGTCAAGCAGGTGCTCTCCGAAAGCCCACTCAGACAGGCTCACGACGCGATCATCATCCCCATTGATACAAACGTGCTCTACTCTGAGCCGCGTGGCGGCCGCGGTACAGAACCGGTCCGCCACTAACCGCCTAGAAGCCAAGCGCGAGCTTGCGGTGAAAGACCTCGAGCATCGCGCCCTTGAGCAGATACTCAAGCGAAGGATCGTAGCGGTAGCCTTCGTCGCGCATGAAGGCATGCGCGCCATTCACTTCGAGCCACTGGTAGTTCGCCTCGACCTCATCGAGCCGTGCCAGTACCTTGCGGCGACCCTCAAGAGGCACGTGCGGGTCCTGCCTGCCCCAGATATGCAGGAGCTCACCCCGGATCTCGCCCGCTCGCGCAAGGGAGTCATCCTTCTTGCCTGCACCGAGCGTCCCGCTGTGGATGTCGGTCGCATAGAAGCAGACCGCCGCCAGCACCTCGGGATTCATTGCGGCTCGAAAAGCAAGATGCCCGCCAAGGCAGATACCGACGACGCCGAGCCTTCCATTGCACTGCTCCATCGTGCTCATGTGCTTCAGGAGCGAACGGGCGTCGTCGTCATAGGACGAGAGTTCCTTGGCGTACTTGTCGACGTTGCCCTTGTCGGACCCCGCCTGGTCATACGCAAGCACCGTGCCTGCGGGCTCGAGCTCGTGGTACACCTCGGGCACCGCGACCAGGTAGCCGTGACCCGCGAGAAAGCTCGCGAAGCGCTTGATCGGCCCCGTCATCTGGAAGATCTCGGAGTACAAGATGATCCCGGCGAACGTGCCACCCGTCGCCGGGTGAAAGAAGTAGGTCCGCATCGGGCCCGTCTTGGTTGCGACATCGACTACCAGGTCATCCTTCAGAATCATCCCTGCTCCTCGGTCTCTGTTCTGTTCAACGCCCGGTGCCCGATGTCACGCCGGTAGTACATGCCATCAAAGCTGATCTCCTGCAGCGCGCTGTAAGCCGCGGCAAGAGCCGCCTCAAGCGTCGGCGCAGCGGCACACGAGCCGAGCACGCGACCGCCACTTGTTCGGTACTCACCCTGCTCCATCCTGGTGCCGGCATGAAATACTTCGACGCCAGGCCGCGCGGACACAGCTGCCAGCCCGTGAATCACCGAACCCGTCGTGTACTTCCCCGGGTAGCCGCCCGACGCCGCAACCACGCAAGCGGAGGCTCCCGGCGCCCAGCGAAATTCGCTGTCACTCAGCCGGCCTTCCACGCACGCCGCGAACGCGTCGTACAAGTCGCTCTCCAGTCGCAGAAGGATCGCCTGTGTCTCCGGATCGCCGAAGCGCGTGTTGTACTCAAGCACCATGGGCCCTCGCGCTGTCATCATCAGCCCGATGAAGAGTATCCCGAGAAACGGTGTTCCGTCTGCTGCCATGCCGTCAATCGTTGGCTGCGCGATGTGGTGAAGGATCCACTCCGCCATTCCCGCGGGCAGCATCGTCTCCGTGGTGTACACGCCCATGCCACCTGTGTTGAGGCCTGTGTCCCCCTCGCCGATGCGCTTGTGATCCTGCGCCGGCAGCAGCGGCGCCACATGCCGTCCATCGCTCATGATCAGGAAGGAAAGCTCCTCGCCCTCCAGAAACTCCTCGATCACCACGTTGGCCTCGGGCTTGCCGAGCAGGGTGCCATGGAACAGCCCCTTCAGCGCAGCCTCCGCCTCGTCGCGGTTTGCGCAGATCAGCACCCCTTTGCCGGCATGCAGGCCATCGGCCTTGACCACCAGGGGCCCGCTGAAGAGCTCCAGTGCCTCCCGCGCGTCCGACTCCGACGAGCACACGGCATAGTGCGCGGTCGGGATCGTGTATCGCTGCATGAAGCGCTTGGCAAAACTCTTGCTCGACTCAAGCTCCGCAGCCTGGCGCGTCGGCCCAAACACCCGCAGCCCGCGCGCCTGCAAGGCATCCACGATGCCCAGCGCCAGCGGCACTTCCGGGCCGATGACGACCAGGTCCGGCCACTCCGCGGTGGCCACCTGCACCATCGCGTCGAGATCCGTCACCTCCACCGGCACACACCGGGCGATGGCTTCGATGCCGCCATTGCCTGGCGCACAAACCAGCTCGCCCACACGCGCGGAGCGTCGCAGCGCCCACGCCAGCGCATGTTCACGGCCACCGCCGCCAATCAGCAATACTTTTGCGCGTCCACTCTGTTCGGTCATCGCGGGCCTATGCCAGGGCCTTCGGCACGGCTTCTTCCCACAGGCCCTTGGCCTTCAGGATCAGCTCGATCACTTCGCGCGCGCTGCCCTTGCCCGCGCCGCGCCTGGTCACGTAGTGGCATACGGCCTTCAACTCCGGCGCGCCATCAGGAACACACACCGCGAGCCCGGCCCGCCTGGCAATTGGAATATCCGGCAGGTCATCGCCCATGTAGGCAATCTCATCCGCGGTGATCCCGGCCTTCTCCATTACTTCCTCAAAGGCCTGTGTCTTCTTGGCCTGGCCAAGATAGACATACTTCACCTTCATCTCCTGCGCGCGGCGCAGCACTGCGGGCGACTTCCGCCCCGTGATGAAGCCGGTCTCGATACCCATCGTGTGCGCGAGTGACAGCCCCTGGCCATCCTGCGCGTTGAAGACCTTCATTTCGGTCACGGTGCTGGTCCCTGACTCGTCGGTCGCCGCGATCAGGCAGATCCCGCCATCGGTCACGGTGCCATCCACGTCCATCAGAAACACCTTGATCTTGCGCGCACGCTCGAGCACGTCCGGGCTTGCCAATGCTTCCATCTCGCTCATGGCTTCATCTTAAAGCCCGGCGAACAGCGCCCGGGGACTGCCCCCTATACTGAAACCTGTGGACGAAGTCGCCAGCGCCCCACCTGTCATCCCCCGGAGCCATCCACGCTCCCGCGTCCGGCACGCCAAGCGCGTCTTTCTCCACCTCGGCCCCGCCTTTGTCGCCTCCATCGCCTACATCGACCCCGGCAACTTCGCGACCAACTTCGCTGCCGGCGCCCACTCCGGCTACCAGCTGCTCTGGGTGTTGCTCTGGTCCAACGGGATGGCCATGCTCATCCAGTACCTCTCGGCCAAGCTCGGCATCGCCACCGGCAAGACCCTTCCGCAGAACTGCCGGGAACATTTCTCCCGCCGCACCGCAATCTTGCTCTGGGTCGCGGCCGAGATCTCCGCGCTCGCAACAGACCTGGCCGAATTTCTTGGCGCCGCCCTTGGCTTCTACCTGCTCTTCGGCCCATGGTTCCTGCACCACGGCTGGACGCGCACCGGCACGCTGCTTTTTGCCGCGCTCCTTGCGACGGTCTTTGTCTTCGCGCTGCTGGCTCTGGAAACCCGTGGATTCCGCAAGCTCGAAGTGGCGATCATCGGCTTTGTGGGCGCAATCGGCTTCTGCTACGCCGCCGAGCTCGCCCTGGTGCACCCGGCCTGGCAGCTGGTTGCGCTCCACGTGCTCGTGCCCGAAGTAGGTCGCCACAGCATCTTCGACGCCGTCAGCATGCTCGGCGCGACCGTGATGCCGCATGTCGTCTATCTGCACTCCGCGCTGGTACAGCCGCGGGTCGCCGAGCAGACCGATCGCCCGCATATCCCGGACCACCACTATCTCTCACGGCTGCGACTGCTCTTCTACGAGAAGGTCGATGTGCTGTTCGCGATGAACGGCGCATGGCTCGTGAACTCCGCGATGGTCATCGTCGCGGCGGCGGCGTTTGCGAAGTCGCACATCACCGGCGACATGTCGATCGAGGACGCCCACCAGACCCTCGGCCCTCTGCTCGGGCCGGCCTCGGCGACCATCTTCGCCGTCGCCCTGCTCTGCTCCGGCTTGTCGTCTTCCACCGTCGGCACCATGGCCGGGCAGGTGGTGCTTGAGGGCTTCCTGAAGATCAGCTTTCCGATCTTCCTGCGCCGCCTGATCACCCTGATTCCGTCGATCATTGTGATCGCCACCGGTCTCGACGCACTGAAGATCCTGATCCTCTCGCAGGTCGTGCTTTCCTTCGCGCTGCCCTTTGCGCTGATCCCGCTCCTGCTGCTGACAAGCCGAGCCTCGGTGATGGAACGCTTCACGAATCGCACCTGGACCCGGCGCGTCGGCTGGTCGGTCGTCGGGCTCATCGTAGCGCTGAACGTCCTCCTGCTCGCGCAGACCGCGCTCGGCAGCTAAGGGCCTGAGCGAAGTGAAAGACCTGCGGTCCTCCCTGCGTGCCCACGATGAGAGGAAAACGGGACCCCAAAGTCCTTCGCTGCGCTCAGGACGGCGACTTTAGGAAAGCATCGGGAAACAGGGCGGGTGCCCCAACACTCCCGTTGCTGCGGCGTGGCAGAACACACCACCCGGACCGTGATTTCAAAGAACACACGTCGCGAACGCAAGACGCGGGCGCTCCTGTGCTTACTGCGCCGCCCCGCTGCCTGCCACACCCGCGGCCGGACCCGGTTGCGCCAACCCCTGCTTCATCGCCTTCAACAGCGATCCATCCGCCGTGTCCCCGCTCAGCTCCCAGATCATCATGCCACCGAGGCCGTGGCTCACCGTGTACTCCGCCTTCGCGCGCACCGATGTCGCATCGTCAAAGGTCCAGAACGTCCCATCCCGGAAGATCCAGGGCGCAGCCGAGTGCGGATCGCGGAAGGGCGTGTCCGCGCCCGGCAGCCCGGCGATCTCGTGGTACGGCGTGTCGCCGGACTCGGGCTTCGCCGACATCCCCAGTCCATGCTGCCGCCCGGGATCGGCGACCCCCGACCAGTGGTAGCCATAAAACGGCACG
Source organism: Acidobacteriaceae bacterium (assembly GCA_965199135.1). GTDB lineage: Bacteria > Acidobacteriota > Terriglobia > Terriglobales > Acidobacteriaceae > EB88. The sequence goes on from OZ240685.1 coordinate 750,702, forward strand.
CCCACCAGGAGCTTGGCTGCGGGCGCGCCCGCGTTTTCGTACTCGGCAACCGTGCCGTCGATGCTGCCACTCTCAAGCCGTACCCCGGGGATCGGGTAGAGCGGCGCCACAATCCCGGTTATCTTCTGCCACGGCCCGTTGTAGTCGTAGTTCATGAGCCCGATCTGGTCGACATTCGCAGCGACCAGCTTCCAGTCCACGCCGGGGTACCGGCCAAGACCCGGCGCCGCAGCCACGGTCAGCATCGGGTGCGTCTTCGTCTCCGCACCGTACGCCTCCAGCTGCTTCCGAAACTCCACCATCAGCGCGTTGTAGTTCGCCCCATCACCCGGCTGGTTCGGGTACTCCCAGTCCACATCGATGCCGGTAAACAGGCCCCTCGCCGTGATTCCCGGCGCCACATGCCCACGCAGGAATACGTCAATGCATGAGCTCACAAACGCAGCCCGCTTCCCCGGCTGCGCGGCGTCTGCAAACAGGCTGGCCTTGCCCTCGATCGAGATCAGCATCCGGATCCGCGGGTACCGGCGGTGCAACTCCTGCAGTTGGTGAAACTCGCCCTTCAGCACCGGCGCATCCGGTGCATCGGCCGTCCCATCGACGCTTGTCGCCGCGGTGTACGGATGTGTCACATCGGCATTCGGATCCGCCACGACGCAGCGGCCGTCCTTCACAAACGCCTGTGAGTAGTCGATCTGGTTCAGGAGGGCCGCGGAGCCGCTTGTGACCAGCTGCTGCGCGGACCAGGGCGGCGTTCCATACAGCCCCCATTGCGGCAGGTAGCCCACGAGCACAGGCGTCTGCGCCAGCGCAGGCACGGCAGAGAGAGCAGCAAGCAAAACCGGGGCGAGTCGCATTCGCTTGGTAGGACGCAGCCCGGCTCGATATGGTCTCTGCGCTGTCTTCGCACGCCGCAAACCATCGTGCGCGCAGTCTAAAATAGTGGCGTCTATGAACTGCCGTGCCCATCCGGGGATCCTCCTCAAGCGCTTCCGCCGTGGTCGCCACGATCGCGGACGGGTCGGCGTCCAGCCCTCCTGACCTCCCGGTCCCTGAACTTCCTCTTTTCCCTAAAGGACTCGATTCCCTATGAGCGACAGCTTCGCAGCCCGTGCCCCCTTTGTTTCCGGTGGCAAGACCTACCAGATCTTCCGCCTGCAGGCCCTTGCCGAACGCGGCGTGACCCTATCCCGCCTGCCATATGCCATGCGCATCCTGCTTGAGAACCTCCTGCGCCGCGAAGATGGCGTCACCGTCACCTCCGCGGACGTCCAGTTCCTGGCCAGCTGGGATCCTGCGGAGGAACCCTCACGCGAGATCGCCTTCATGCCCGCCCGGGTGCTCATGCAGGACTTCACCGGTGTGCCCGCGATCGTCGATCTCGCCGCCATGCGCGACGCCATGAAGGTCCTCGGCGGCGACCCGCAGAAGATCAACCCGCTGCAGCCCGCGGAGCTCGTCATCGACCACTCCGTCCAGGTGGATGAGTTCGGCACCGCCGGCGCGTACAACGTCAACTCCTTGCTCGAGGTGCAGCGCAACCGCGAACGTTACGCCTTCCTGAAGTGGGGTCAGAGCGCCTTCCGCAACTTCTCAGCCGTGCCGCCCGGCATGGGCATCTGCCACCAGGTCAACCTTGAGTACCTGGCCCGTGGCGTCTTCACCACCGAAATCGATGGCGAGCTCTGTGCCTATCCCGACACACTGGTCGGCACCGACTCGCACACCACCATGATCAACGGCCTTGGCGTGCTCGGCTGGGGCGTAGGCGGCATCGAGGCCGAGGCTGCGATGCTCGGCCAGCCCGTCTCCATGCTGATTCCGCAGGTCGTCGGCTTCCGCATTGTCGGCAGGCTCCGCGAGGGCGCGACCGCAACAGATCTCGTACTCACCGTCACCGAGAAGCTGCGCAAACACGGCGTCGTCGGCAAGTTCGTCGAGTTCTACGGACCTGGTCTCCCCGAGCTCTCGCTCGCGGACCGCGCCACCATCGCCAACATGGCGCCTGAGTACGGCGCCACCTGTGGCATCTTCCCGGTCGATGAAGAGACCCTCCGCTACCTGCGCCTCACCGGCCGCCCGGACGACCAGGTCGAGCTTGTCGAGCGCTATTACAAGGAGCAGGGTCTCTTTCATACCGCCGACACCCCGGAAGCCGAGTACTCCTCAACGCTTGAACTCGATCTCGACACCGTCGAGCCCAGCATCTCTGGCCCCAAGCGCCCGCAGGATCGCGTCCTCCTCGGCCACGCCGCAGAAGACTTCCTGAAGCAGCTACCCTCGCTCTACGGCCCCAAGGCAGGCACCTTCGGCGAGCGCCAGGGCCAGCGCTGGGAAGGCGAAGGCGGCCACGCCTCTGCCGATGGCGACGTGCTGAGCACGATCGGCGCGCCCGAGCCAGGCACCCCGCACGAGGAACCAGAGCTTGTCGGCGTGGGCGTGTCCGCCGTGAGGATGACCCAGGAAGTCGTGATGGGCAGCGAGGCCCCCGCGTATACCAATTCCGTGCAGAAGCGGTTCGGCGTCAATCCCGACCTGTACCTCGACCACGGCTCGATTGTGATCGCGGCGATCACGTCCTGCACCAACACCAGCAATCCCTCCGTGATGGTCGCCGCCGGGCTGCTCGCGCGGAAGGCTGTCGAGAAAGGCCTGACCATGCCCCCCTGGGTCAAGACCTCGCTCGCGCCGGGCTCCCGCGTGGTCACGGAGTACTACCGCAAGGCCGGGCTGCTCCCGTACCTCGATCGCCTGCGCTTCCAGGTCGTCGGCTACGGCTGCACCACCTGCATCGGCAACTCCGGCGCGCTTCCCTCGGATGTTTCCGAGGCGATCGACGAGCATGGCCTGGTTGCCGTGTCGGTGCTCAGCGGCAACCGCAACTTCGAGGGCCGGATCAACTCGGACGTGCGCGCGAACTACCTTATGTCACCCCCACTGGTTGTGGCTTATGCACTCGCCGGCACCATCCGCCGCAATCTCCAGACGGAGCCGATCGGCCGCGGCCGCGACGGCAAAGAGGTCTTCCTGCGCGATATCTGGCCCACGCAGCGCGAGGTCGCGGACGTGGTCAGCTCCGCGCTCTCGAGCGACTCCTATCGCAAGGAGTACGCAACCGTGACGCTCGGCGACAGCAACTGGCAGCAGCTCCAGTTCACTCCCGGCGACGTCTACGGCTGGGAGCCAGACTCCACCTACATCCGCAAGGCGCCTTACTTCGATGGCATGCCCGCCACGCCTGCCCCGGTGCAGGACATCCACGGCGCGCGCGTGCTCGCCGTACTCGGGGACTCGGTCACCACCGACCACATCTCCCCCGCTGGCTCGATCAAGGCCACCGGGCCGGCCGGGCTCTACCTCAAGGAGCATGGCGTCAGCGCCGCAGACTTCAACTCCTACGGCTCACGCCGCGGCAACCACGAGGTCATGGTCCGGGGCACCTTCGCCAACGTTCGCCTCAAGAACAAGCTTGCCCCGGGAACCGAGGGCGGCGTCACCCGCCTCTTGATCCCGGGCGATCGTTGGGGCGACGCAATGAGCATCTTTGACGCCTCGGTCGCCTACGCCGAAGCGAAGATCCCGCTCGTCATCCTGGCTGGCAAGGAGTACGGTTCCGGCTCCTCACGAGACTGGGCCGCCAAGGGACCGAAGCTCCTGGGCGTGCGCGCCGTGATCGCCGAGAGCTACGAGCGCATCCACCGGTCCAACCTGGTCGGGATGGGCATCCTTCCGCTCGAGTTCCCCGCGGGCGAGTCGGCTGCGTCACTCGGGCTGACCGGCGAAGAGACCTTCGACTTCCCCGGCCTCAAGATGCTGCTCGACGAGAAGCTGCAGGCGGGTCACACGCTGATCGTCCGTGCCACGCGACCGGATGGCGAGGAAAAGCACTTCCGCGTGCGGGTCCGTATCGACACGCCGGGCGAGATCCTCTACTACCAGCACGGCGGCATCCTGCAGTATGTGCTGCGGCAGCTGGCGGGGGTGGCGTAGCTCGCCGCAGTCTCTGCCGGGCTGCCGCCTCATCCGGTGGCGGCCCGCCCGGTCGTCAGCCCGGGGGGCCGGAAGCCACACACTGGACCAGAGAACCCCTAGCCCTGCCGTGTATCCAGTGCGCCGCGCAGCGCAAAGAACGCCGGCAACGGCTGATACTGGTCATTGAAGGGCAGACATACCTCTTTCCGGTCCGGGTGCTTGGGCCGGAACTTCTGCCCCGCCTTGCCCGGCGCGTTCAGCCACGAGCGCCCGCACGCCGTGCCCCACGTCAGAACATCCGTGACCGCGGGATTCCGCAGCATGCTCGTCACGTACTCCCCGTAGACCGCGGCCACGGCCTTCTCCCGCGCTGCCGGGTCATCCATCGGCAAGCCGTCATCGTTCACATCAAGCTCGGTGATGAACACCTTCATACCCAACGCACGGCACCGCTCCACTGCCGCAGCCAGGCCGCCGTCGATCTTCGATGCCGAGTCTGCCGAAATGTGCGACTGCACCCCCAGCGCGTCGAGCGGCACGCCATTCTTCTTCAGCCGCTCCACCAGTCCCATCACCGCCTGCCGCTTCGCCGTGTCGCCGCCGTCGGTTTCGATCGAGTAGTCGTTGTAGGTGAGCAGCGCCGCCGGGTCCACAGCCCGTGCCGTGCGGAAGGCCACATCGATATATCGCGGTCCCATCAGCTTGTACCAGGGGCTGTTGCGGTAGCCATCCGGCTGGCCGTCCTTCGGATCGATCGCCTCGTTCACCACGTCCCACGCACGGATCTTGCCCTTGTACCGGCCGACCACGGTCTGGATGTGCTCCACCAGGAAACGCTCCGCATTGCCCTTGGTCACTGCGGACGCGAACCAGGTTGGCAGCTGCTCATGCCAGCACAGATTGTGCCCCCGGATGGCCATGCCATTTGCTTCAGCAAAGGCCACGAACTTGTCTGCCTCGTCGAAGAAGAACTTGTCCGGCGCAGGCCGCAACGGGCCCCACTTCATCGCATTCTCGGCGACCACGATATTGGACTGCTCAATCACCGTCTGCTTGTACACCGGGTCCCGCTCGAGCGCGTAGGTGTTCACAGCGGTGCCGGTCTTGAGTCCATGCGCCGCGGCGTGGGCCTTCAACGATGCAGCCCCGGTGAACGGCTGTGTCTGCTCGGCCCGAAGCCCGCGTGGCAGCAGCGACGCGGCTCCCAGCATCAGGACATCCTGCCCAAATCTCCGGCGTGTTTTCATGCGTTTCCCGCTCCCCTGTGAAACAACATCGCCACCCTACACGAGCCAAACGAAAAGAGCGACCCGCAGGCCGCCCTTTTGTTTGAGGAGCGAACAGCTAAACTGCCGCCGTGACTTCCGGAGCATGCTCCTTCAGATAGTCGTCCATCGAGATCTTGCCCATGATGATCGGGGTGGTCTCGCCAGCAAGCACAGTCTTGGTGTCCGTGACACCGATGAAGCCGAACACGGCCTTCAGGTACGGCGTTTCCATGTTGTAGCTTTCGGCCGGGGCGCCCGCGGTGTACTTGCCGCCGCTCGCAATGATGAAGGTTGCCTTCTTGCCCTGCACCAGCCCGTGGTAGCCCTTGTCATCGGTCCGGAAGGTCACATTCACGCGCACAATGTGGTCGATCCAGGCCTTCAACGAGGCTGGCACGCCGAAGTTGTACATCGGGGTTCCCAGCACGATCTCATCAGCCTTCATGATCTCAGCGATCAACTCATCCGAGATGGCCAGGGCCTTCTTGTGCTCCGGGGTGTGCTGGTCCGGCGAGCTGTACGCCCCCGCGATCCAGTTCATATCCACAAAGGGCAGGTCGGTCTTGGCCAGGTCGCGCACGACCACGGTTCCACCAGCGTTCTTCGCCTTCCATGCTTCGGCGAATGCGGCGGTGAGCTTGCGAGAAACAGAGTAGTCCCCACGGGGGCTGACGTCGATGTGTAGCAGAGTGGCCATGAATCTCCTGGGTCTCTCAGATGAGAGGAACGAGTGTGATAACACTCATCTCGTAATGGTAGATGGATGCGCAGCGCCGTGCGGCGATGCGGAAAATTAGCAGGCGCTCCCCGTCACGGAGCGAGTGCCCGACAGACGAGCCTCTATCAGGGACTCGCGCAACCGCGATTCGGACGTGAATTGCTGCGGAATCGCGCCGGATTGCCGAACTTCTCTGGCGGCATGGCGAACTCCGGCCGACCACACCGGACGAAACGCGGCAGAAGCTGCAGCTGTCAAGTTGGGAAGAGTTGCCTGCGTCTTCTATAATCGGACTTCGCGCAAGCTAGAACGGATTTTTGCTGTAGCTGAGGGTGTGCCTATCTTTCCCGAATTCCCTGGGGGTCAAACCTCCCCAAGACCCAAAAGCCGGCGTTTGCGCTCTGCGCGAGGCCTGGCTCTTCTGCTTTTCTGCTCCAGCGTTCTTTCGGTGGCATGGGCACAAGCGAACATCATTACCGGCATCCGGGTGATCGGCAATCGCCGTATTCCGAAGGAAACGATCCTCGCTCGCCTGTTTTCGCGCGAGAACGAGAACTACGATCCGGCCACGGTAGAGCGCGACTTCAACTCGCTGTGGAACACCGGCTATTTTGAAGACGTCCGTATCGAACGGGAGGACACACCCAAGGGCGTAATCCTCGACATTTACGTCCATGAGAAGCCCACAATCCGCGAGATCAACTACAAGGGCCTGAACTCCATCACGCAGTCCGACATCCTGGACGCCTTCAAGAAGGCCAAGGTCTCGCTCGCGCAGGAGTCGCAGTACGATCCGACCCACATCGCAGAGGCCGTCACGGTGATCCGCGAGCTTGAGTCCGAGCATGGCCACCAGTTCGCCACGGTGCGCACCGACGTCAAGGTCATTCCGCCCTCGAGCGTGCAGGTGAACTTCGCGATCAAGGAAGGCCCCAAGGTCAAGGTCGGCAACATCACCTTCACCGGCAACACGCACGTGCCCTCCCGTGTGCTGCGTGCCTCGATGAAGAACCTGAAGCCGATCGGCATCCCGCACTCCATCTTCTTCGAGAACCTGTTTGCGAAGACCTACGACGCGACCAAGCTCGAGGAAGACGCCGAGCGCGTCCGCCAGGCCTATCGCGATCGCGGCTACTTCCGCGCCAACACGGGCGACCCCGAGACGCACATCCGCAACGAAAGTGGTCTCTCGCTGTTCACCTTCCGCCCCAAGAACGGCAAGCGGATGGACATCCGGGTTCCGGTTGAGGAAGGCGCGCGCTACCGCTTCACCGGCATCACCTTCACCGGCAACAAGGCTGTGCAGAACACCAAGGCGCTGCGCGCACAGTTCGCCATGAAGGACGGCGACTGGTTCGACGCTACGGCCTTCGGCAAGGGTCTTGAGAATCTCAAGAAAGCCTACAACGGCCTAGGCTACATCAACTTCGCGCCGAATCCGGTTCCAAAGTACGATGACGCCGCCAAGACCATCTCCTTCAACATCGATATCGATGAGGGCAAGCAGTTCAAGGTGTCGCGCATCGAGTTCCAGGGCAACAAGATCACGCGTGACTTCGTCATCCGGCGTGAGTTGCTGCTCGAAGAAGGCCAGGTCTACAACTCGCGCCTCTGGGAAGCCAGTCTTCAGCGCCTGAACCAGCTGGAGTACTTCAACCCGCTCAAGGTCGACCAGGACACGGAAACCCACCAGAACGCAGAAGCGGGCACAGTGGACCTCCTGCTGAAGGTCACGGAAAAGGGCAAGAACTCGATCGGCCTGAATGGCGGCGTCAGCGGCCTCTCCGGTTCGTTCCTGGGCCTGAACTACCAGACCAACAACTTCCTCGGTCTTGGCGAAACGCTCTCGCTGCAGGCCAGCGAAGGCAACCTGGCGCGCAACGTCTCGCTCGGCTTCAACGAGCCCTACCTGCGCAACAAGCCGCTCAACGTTGGCTTCCAGGTCTTCACCAACAAGACCGACTACAACTCGAACAAGAGCTACAACCTGCCGGGTGGCACCGAGGCCAACACGGCCGCGGCGACCAACTCGCTGGTCCAGAACTACAACCAGTCCTCGACCGGTTTCACGGTGTCGGCAAGCTACCCCTTGCGCCGCTCTTTCAAGCGAGTCGGCTTTACCTACTCCTTTGACCGCTCGGCGGTGACGGCGTTCTCGGGCGCCTCGCAGAACCTGTTCCAGACGCTGGCGTTCCGCTCCGGCATCCAGGGCCAGAATGCGCTGACTGGCATCATCACCAGCAAGGCGTCGCTCTCCTACACCTACAACCGCCTGGATTCGTCCTACGCGCCGCGTTCCGGCTCCTCGCTGCAGGCGCTGTTCCAGATCGCCGGGCTGTACGGCAACGTCCGGTACATCGAGCCAACAGTCGAGTACAAGCACTGGTACCCGATGCGCGGCTACCACATCGATCCGAATGGCCGGAACGCGTTGGGCTACCGCCTGCAGCTTTCCTACGTCGCCGGCTTCTCCGGAGACGTGGCCCCACCATTCCAGCGCTTCTACACTGGTGGTGAAAGCGATCTGCGCGGCTTCGATATCCGTTCGGGCACACCCTACGCCTTCATCCCGACCCGCGTGTTGTTCAATCTGAACAACCCGGACGGAACCTGTGTCTCGCGCGAACCCACCTCGCCGCAGACTGCACAGTGCGTCCAGGTTCCGCTGCCGGTGTACGGCATCGTCTCGGCTGGTGGCGATACGTCGCTCGTGAACAATATCGAGTACCGCATCCCGCTCGTCGGCCGCACCGCTGCGCTCGAACTCTTCAACGACTTCGGCATCAACGTGGCGCTCGACAAGAACCAGCTGCGTCAGAGCCCGGAAGGCATCGCGACCCTGGACTCGCCGCTCTATGGTTGCCGTACATACGTGAACGGTGCCTGCCAGGGTGGTATCCCGATCACCTTCGACAACAACGTCCGACCGATCGCCGGCACAAACTTTCTGCCGCGCGACTCCATCGGTGCACAGATCTCCGTGCTGTTGCCGATCGTGAACGCGCCGTTCCGGATCTACTACGCCTACAACCCGCTGCGCCTGAACAAGAACGTGCCGCAGCAGAACCTGATCACCCGCGAACTCTTCCCGCAGGGCGGCGCCGGCGACTACAGCTACGCGCAGGCCACGCAGCTCTACGGCGCGCTCGATCAGCTCCGCGAACCGGCCAAGACCTTCCGGCTCACGGTGGGTACCACCTTCTAGAGCAGCTGGAGCACAACAGAAAAGGCTGGGCGCGAGCCCAGCCTTTTCCGTTGTCGCGAAGAGAGTGTCGCGTTACACGCCCATGCCGTACTCGGCACTCGCAATGGGGTCACCAGCATTCGAGAAGAAGTCAGACGGGGTGCGGCGGCGGAACTTGTAGCGCAGGCGAAGCTCCCGGCCGATATAGAGGCCCAGGGTCACGGCGCCCAGCAGCGCGGTTGCCAGTCCGACAGCACGCAGAGGCGAGAACATACCCTCGGCATCCTCGGCGGACGGCTCCAATTCAGGAGCATTCAGGTTGAGCTGGTTCATGCACCTCATGATAGCGCAGCAGCTTTCCGGGCGTATGAAGCGAGCTTTGCCCCGTGCACGGAAGTCACCCGGAATCAGGCTGTTTGCTCGAGGGCCCGGAGCAGCGCGACCTTGCGTTCGGGAGGCAAAAAGCTGGCCTCGAGTGAGTTGGCCGCCAGCTCCCGCAGCTGCTCCCGTGTGAACTCGAACTCACGTGCAGCGATGCGAAACTCACCCTCCAGATCGCTGCCAAACAACTCTGGATCATCCGAGTTGAGCGTGATCATCAGCCCACTGTCGAAGAGGGAGCGTACCGGGTGCTCCGCGATCGAGGGGCAGGAGGCCGTCCGTACATTCGACGTCATGCAGACTTCGATCGGGACCTGGCGCTCGGCCAGGATGGTGAGCAGCTCAGGGTCCTCGATTGCTGAAAGTCCATGGCCAATCCGCTCGGCGCCGATGTTGAGCGCGCCCCAGATGCCACCAGGGCCCACTGTCTCACCGGCATGTGCCGTCAGCCGCAGGCCTGCGGCCTTCGCCTCGGCGTACAGCTCGCGGAAGGGCTCGGCTCCTGTCCGTCGTTCATCGCCGCCGATGCCGATTCCGACGATGCTCGGGTGTTCCCGGCGCATCTCCGCGGCCTTCGCAAAAACCACGGCCGCGGCTTCCGGACCGAAGTGGCGCACCGCGTCAAAGATCCAGTAGCAGGTGATGCCCCAGCGCGCCTCTGCCCGGAGACGCGCCCGCTCCATGCCGGCAAAGAGCGGCTCAAACTCGGTGCGACGCCAATAGTAGACGACCCCGACGGACACATACACCTCGGCATGCACCACGCCCTGGGCGTGCAGACGCTCGAGCATCTTGAAGGTAGCGAGTTCGTAGTCGTCGGCGGTCAGAAGCTGCTCGGTAATGGCTTTAAAGGCCATCAAAAAGCCCGAAAAATCGTGGTAGTTGTACAGCCGTTCCGCTGCTTCGAGGGTCAGGACCTCGCCCGCTCCGCGCCGGCTGCTCAGCTCCACCAGCGTCGCCGGAGAGATCGCGCCCTCAAGGTGCAGGTGCAGCTCCGCCTTGGGCAGGCTGCGGATGTACTGGGACAAGGGTGTGGGCATCTCTCGATCAGGATACCCGCTCGTGCAAGGCTGGCCGAGATCACCCTGAGCGGAGCGCCCGTCAGCCGGAGCTGGAGCCGTCAGCCCGAGCTGGAGCGAAGGATCAGCGCCCTCTTCGCTCCAGCCGGGGAACCGCAGGTCCTTCACTTCGTTCAGGATCACAACGTGGACGGCGGGGAGCATGCCCCGTCCTGTGTTCCGTCAGTGCGCCGCCGGCATCAATGCGTAGTGCTTCGCGACCACGTTCCATGCCTCTTTTCGCTCCCCGGACAGCGAGATCAGCCCCTTGCGGTTGTAGCCGTCCTGGATGCCCGGCAGCTGGCGTGTGGGCGAGCGGAAGTCCGTAAGGACCCAGGGCGTTGTGCCCGCCACAAATGGCAGCTGCGCGATCATCTCGAACTGCTTTTCGAAGAGGTGCGCCTGGTACTCCTCGGTCCAGCGATCCTCCACCGGCCCGTGGAGGCCGGTCTTTGCGCCGCCGCCAAACTCGCTCAGGATCACCGGCTTGCCCGAGGAGTCCGACCACTGGAAGTTCGGCGCGTCGTCCGACTTGCCAAGGTACCAGCCGATGTACTCGTTGAATCCAAGCACGTCGAGGTACGGCGTCAGGGGGTCGACGAGGTCAGTGCTCTCCACTCCCTCCGCGTTCTTATGGAAGGGCGTCAGCAGGGCCGAGGTGATCAGGCGGGACGAGTCCTCGTGGCGCGCCTGATCGGCGAGCTTGCGGATAAATTCAGTGCGATCCTCCGAGATCGGGGTCTCGTTGGACATCGACCAGAGAATGATGGACGCGCGATCCCGGTCGCGGCGGATCATCTCGTGCAGTTGCGAGCGGGCGCTTGCGAGCGCTTCGGGGCTGGTCCAGTCGATCGACCAGTAGACCGGGATCTCTGACCAGACCAGCAGCCCTTCGCGGTCAGCCTCACGCAGGAAAGGCTCCGGGTACGGGTAGTGCGCCATGCGAACGAAATTGCAGCCCAGGCCTTTCACCCAGCCCAGCAGGAGCCTGGCATCCGCGTCCGACCAGGCGCGCCCGCTCTTGCTCGCGGGGTAGTCCGGGTAGCTGCGTGGCGCCTCGGCATGCATGGAGATGCCTTTGAGGTAGATCGGCTTCCCGTTCAGGAGGATCTGTGTGCCGCGCACCTCGACTGTGCGGAAGCCGACCGTGTCTGTGAGCGTGTCGCTGCCGGTCGTCCAGGTGACCTTGTAGAGGCGGGGGTGCTCGGGCGACCACCGCTCCAGCCCTTTGGGAGCGAAGGCAAAGCTTGCGGTGCCATCGCCATCGACCTTGCTCTCCGATGCCACGCCCAGCTCCGGGATCGCGATGCGTACGCTCGTGCCGGCAGCCGCGCCGACTACGTGTGCATACCCCGTGATGCGATCGCCGGGACCTTGCTCGAGCACCAGCCGGGCGTCGTCGAGGAAGCTCTCTGGCACCTGGATGACCGAGACCTCCCCGGTCAGCCCGCCATAGTTCCACCAGTCTGTCTTGGTGGTCGGCACCCGGTCACGGACGCGCATGTTGTCCACACCGACCACGATCGAGTTTTCACCATCCTTGATGGCGCCCGTGGCGTCGCAGTCAAACGAGGTGAACGCACCCCGGTGCTCGCAGACGTCCTTGCCGTTCACCGCGACATCTGCGCGGTAGGCTGCCGCGCCGAAGTGGAGGAACGTCCGCATGCCCGGCTTGGGGTGAATGGTCGCGGTGCGCTGGTACCAGACGAGATCCTCGTAGAAGAGCAGCTCCGGCCGCTGGCTGTTCCAGTCTCCCGGTACCGCGAGCACCGGCTCCTGCGGCCAGTTGTACTCCTGCACAGGGCCACGCGGATCGGGCGTCTTGTCGGCGATGTAGCCACCCGGGCTGGGCACCGCAGGCTCGTTCGGCCACGAACCCCAGCCATTGCGATAGGGATCGACGAGATAGTGCCAGGGTCCATCAAGGCTCATCGCGGGCCGCTGATCAGCGGCAGCAAGAACGGTGGTGGGCGGAAGCGGCGACTGGGCCGCGAGCGGAAGGAGCGAGGAAGCACAGAGGAGCGAGGAAGCGAGGAGCGCACGCATGCGCGCCATACTAACGCGGTCCGACCACAACATGCGATGCGGGAGGGTGAAGCGGGCGTCGCACACCGACGCTCGGACCCATAGCATCGCTTCGCGCCATCATTCTGAGCAGAGCGAAGGACATGCGGTTTGCAGCCGGTCGGGAGCAGAGCACCGCAGGTCCTTCACTCCGTTCAGGAGGACAGGGCCGTGCTTCACGATAGCAGTGCATGGTCCACGATGACCGCGCGTGTTGAGGGTGACAGGCGCCTTGCGGAGCACTGGCTACGGCTTCTCGGGCGGCTTCTCGGGCGGCGCCAACAGCGGCTCCACCAGGGCTGCTCGAAATGCATTCGCCTGCTCGAACAGCGTGCGCAGCTCCGGACCCTTCAGGTTTTCGCGCAAGTGCGCCAGTTCCTGTTCCATCGCAAGCAGAGCGGCAGCAATTGCAGTCTCGTTCGCAATCGCGATATCACGCCACATGGAATACGGGCTCGCGCCCAGGCGGGTCATCTCGCGCAGGGCGCGCCCACCGATTCCGTGCAGCTCCCCGCGGCCTGCCGCGAACTCCTGGCCGAACTGTTGCTGCAACATCGCGGAGAAGGCCGAGCTGATCATCTGCGGGAGGTGGCTGATCGAGGCGCAAAGGAAATCATGCCGCTCCGGAGCGACGGTGACGACGCGGGAGCCGAAGCGCTCCACCCAGTCCACCCACTCCAGCGCATACGGGTGATCCGGAAGCGAGATGGGCATGGCTGCGGAGCTGCCGGTGAAGAGCCAGGTTGCGCCACGAAAGAGCTCTGCGTCCGCGTGCGCGGGGCCGGCCTGCTCCTTCCCGGCCATCGGATGGCCAGGAAGCCATGCCGGCTGCGCGTCGCCGTTGTAGAGGGCTCCAGCACGCTCCACGAGGAAGTTCTTCACCGAACCTACATCGGTGACGAGCTGCGAGGGCGCGAGCACCGGGGCCAGTTGCTCAAGCCATTCGGCGATCGAGAAGACTGGCCCGGCAAGCACAATCACGTCGGCAGCCAGGGCGCAGACAAAGGGATCGTCGTCGGCATCCCCAGCGATGATCGGATCGACGCCGCCAACCGCGCGCGCCTTCGCCAGCACACTCTCCTCCGGGTCCCAGCCAATGATGCTGCCAGTGAAGCCATTTGCCCGAAGGGCCAGGCCGATCGAGGCGCCGATCAGCCCGGTTCCGAAAATTGCCACGCGGCGGATGTTGCTGCCCAGCTCGGCAACCACCCGCCTGTTCAGTTCAACCTGCATCAGTGCTCCTGCCTACCCTGCTATCCGTCTCCCGAGAGCCGGGGCGATGGCGCGCAACTCCACCATGAGCTTTTCGAACTGCTCGGGATACAGCGTCTGCGCGCCGTCCGAGACAGCCTTCTCCGGGTTGGGATGCACTTCGACGATCAGGCCGTCTGCCCCTGCCGCCACCGAGGCCCGTGCCATCGCTGGCACCAGGTCGCGACGGCCGCAGCCATGCGAGGGGTCGGCGATGATTGGCAGGTGCGAGAGCTTCTTGACGACCGGGATCGCGGAGATATCCATCGTGTTCCGTGTGTAGTTCTCAAAGGTGCGGATCCCGCGCTCGCACAACATCACGTCGTAGTTGCCGCCGGAGAGGATGTACTCGCTCGAGAGCAGCAGCTCCTCGACGGTTGCAGCGGGCCCACGCTTCAGGAGGATCGGCTTGCGTGTGTGCCCGAGCTCTCGGAGAAGGTTGAAGTTTTGCATGTTGCGTGCTCCCACCTGGAAGCAGTCAATGTACGGCAGCATCATCTCGATTTGCGAGATTTCCATGACCTCCGTAATGATCAGCAGGCCCGTTGCATCGCCTGCTTCGCGCAGCAGCTTGAGGCCTTCGAGACCCATGCCCTGAAAGGAGTAGGGCGAGCTGCGCGGCTTGAATGCGCCCCCGCGCAGGAATTGCCCACCGCCAGCCTTGACCTGGGCGGCGGCCGTGAAGAGCTGGTCCCGGCTCTCGACCGCGCAGGGGCCTGCCATCACGACAACCTCGTTGCCGCCCACCGAAACACCATTCGCAAAGCGGATCACGGTGCCTTCGGGCGCGAAGTTGCGGCCGGCCAGCTTGTACGGCGAGGAGATCCGGTAGGCCTCGAGCACACCATCAAGCACGGCATATTCCTGTACATCGAACGAGTCCGGGCGGCCCACGCCGGCAAGGATCGTCTGGGTGGTGCCCGTGGTGCGGTGTACCTTGAAGCCATCTTCGACCAGGCGTTCCACTACGTGTTCAATCTGCGCGGCAGTCGCGCCTTCCCCCATCGCAACAATCATCGCGTTCCTTCCTCTTTCGCGGCTTTCGCGCGCTCCGACGCCAGTTCTTCCTGCTGCAGTGCACGCATGACATCGATCAGGCGCTCGTAGATATGGGTGAGCTCGATGTCGGGCAGCGGGCCCTTGTTGTGGGCGCGCACGTTCGCGAAGATCACCGCCTCGCGGTTCGGTTCATACACGGGCAGGGTGCTTGATTTCTTGAGCCTGCCGATTGCCTGGGCAGCGCGGGCGCGCTCGGAGATGAGCTCCACGATCTGCCGGTCCAGTTCGTCGATCCTGAGACGCCAGTCTGTAATGTCCATTTCGGTCCTCACCTTGTCGGGGATGGTGCGTGTGCCACACGCAAAGACCTGCAGACCTGGGGTGGTTGCAGAGAAAGACGAAGCGGCTAGGAGCGGGCCAGCGCTGCGGCGGGGCGCAAGCCCCCGATAAATCGTCCCACTGCCACGGGGGCGATCTCGCGGCTGCTGGCCTCGATGATCGAAACCAGCGCCGAGCCGATGACGGCGGCATCGGCAAAGCGGCCGACCTGCTCCACATGCTCCGCGCTTGCGATGCCAAAGCCCACCGCAAGCGGGAGCTCGGTATATCGCCGCAGTCGGCTGACCAACTGCTCCGCGTCATTCTCAAGCGCCTTCTGCGCTCCGGTAATGCCGACCCGGGAGATCACGTACACAAAGCCGCGCGAGGCTTCGGCGATCTTCCTGAGGCGCTCGTCAGGGCTTGTGGGCGCCGCGAGAAAGATCGGCGCGAGATGGTGCCGGTACATCGCCGGCAGGTACTCGCCTGCCTCTTCAACGATCATGTCGGTCAGGAGCACACCATCGATGCCGGCGCTTGCCGCGGCCTCGCAGAAGTGGTCATAGCCGCCGGAGCCGCTGAACTGGATCACCGGGTTCAGGTAGGAGAACAGCACCAGGCCTGCGTCGGGGCGCTCCCTGCGGAGGTCTTTCGCGAGATCGAGAACATTGCCGAGGGTGGTGCCGCGCGCGACCGCGCGCTCACTGGCGCGCTGGATCACCGGGCCGTCGGCGACCGGGTCAGAAAACGGAACGCCAAGCTCGAGCACATCGGCGCCGGCATCGATGGCGGCCAGGGCAATGGCACGGGTGGTCCCGAGGTCAGGATCGCCTACCGTGAGATACGCCACAATGCCAGGCTTTCGGTCGCGGCTGAAACGTATCGGCATCGGTTTCTAGGCTCCCTGCAGTTTCAGCTCGCGGGTGAGGATACCCAGATCCTTGTCGCCGCGACCGGAAAGATTGATCAACAGTATGTCATGTGGGCTCATCTTCGGGGCGATGCGCATGGCTTCGGCAACTGCGTGTGCGCTTTCAAGCGCCGGGATGATGCCCTCGGTGCGCGAGAGCGCGACCGTGGCCCGGAGCGCTGCATCGTCGGTCGCGTCAACATACTCGGCGCGGCCACGATCCTTGAGCGCGGCATGCTCGGGACCGATCGATGGGTAGTCGAGCCCGGCCGAGACCGAGTGCGTCTGCGCAACCTGGCCGGCTGCATCCTGCAGCACATACGAGAACGTTCCCTGCAGTACGCCAGGCTTGCCGCCGCCTGAGCCGCCCTTGAACCGCGCCGCATGCTCGCCGATCGCATCGCCGCGGCCGCCACCTTCGACACCGATCAGGCGGACATCTTCATCGCCGATGAACTCGTAGAAGGCCCCGATCGCATTCGAGCCGCCCCCGACGCACGCCACCACGGCGGTGGGAAGGCGACCCTCACGCTCGAGCATCTGGCGTCGGGCTTCCCTGCTGATCACGCGATGGAAGTCGCGCACCATCGTCGGGTAGGGATGCGCGCCGAGTACGCTGCCGAGAAGGTAGTGGGTGGTACGGACATTGGTAACCCAGTCGCGCATCGCCTCGTTGATCGCGTCCTTGAGGGTTCGCTGGCCATGGACGACGCTGCGGACCTCGGCGCCAAGCAGGCGCATGCGGTAGACGTTGAGCTCCTGCCGCTCCATGTCCTCCTGGCCCATGTAGATCACGCATTCCATGCCGAGCAGGGCGCAGACGGTCGCCGTGGCGACACCATGCTGGCCAGCGCCTGTCTCGGCGATGATGCGGTGCTTGCCCATGCGCTGCGCGAGCAGGCCCTGGCCGAGACAGTTGTTGATCTTGTGGGCGCCGGTGTGGAGCAGGTCTTCGCGCTTGAGGTAAATACGCGCGCCACCGAGCTCGCGGCTCATGCGCTCCGCGAAATAAAGCGGGGTCGGGCGGCCGGCGTAGTTGGCCAGCAGGTCATCCAGCTTCGTCTGAAAAGTGGGATCCGCCTGGGCGGTGGCGTAGGCGGCTTCGAGCTCTTCGAGCGCAGCCATCAGCGTTTCCGGCACATAGCGGCCACCATAGGCGCCAAACCGGCCTGGTACCGCTTCACTGACGTTCAGAACAGGAGTCTCCACAACCGTGCCCATACGCTTGCCCTCGATCCCCTAAGGGTACGCTGCGAGCCGGGTTTGCTCAATTGCGCGAAGCACAGCGACACTGTGTCATGTCACAGTGGTATCGATCGCAGGAGACGCAGTTGGCAGACGAGACACCCGCACAGCTCACACGGAGGCTTTTTCTGGGACTGATTCCGCCGGTTCTTGGCGGCATCGCTTTGGGCGAGGCACCACCAGCCACCGGTCCAGACCACGGAGGAACTCCCCGGCTCTGGTACGGGGCGCCGGCAAGCGAGTGGGTGCAGGCGCTGCCAGTCGGCAATGGTCGACTGGGCGCGATGGTATGGGGCCGACCCTCGGACGAGCTCATCCAGCTGAACGAGGACACCCTGTGGTCGGGCAAGCGGCGCGACTGGAACAATCCCGGCGCCAAGGCGGTGCTTCCGCTGGTGCGCGCTGCCATCTTCGAGCGTGAGGCTTACCACGAGGCCGGGACGCTGTGCCAGCGCATGCAGGGGCCCTTCAACGAGTCCTACCAGCCGCTTGCCGACGTGAAACTGCACTTTGACCATGCGACAGAGGTGTTGCAGTACCGGCGGGAGCTCCTGCTCGACACTGCGTGCACCGCCGTCACGTATGTGGCGGACGGCACTCGCTTTCAGCGCGAGGCGTTCGTGTCCGCGCCCGACCAGGTCTTGGTGCTGCGGGTCACTGCGGACCGTCCCGGCAAACTCGGCTGCACAATCTCCGTGAGCAGCCTTTTGCATGCAAATGCAGAGGCGAGCGGCCGGGAGCTGCTGCTGACCGGCAAGGTCCCGAGCCACGTCGCCCCGAACTACACGGATCCCGCGGAACCCATCGTCTGGAGCGAGGCTCCGGGGGAGGGCATGTTCTTTGCCGCGGCACTTCGGGTGTTGCCTGAGGGTGGAGAGTGCAGCGCATCGAACGGGGAGCTTACGGTTCGCGGCGCGACCGCGATGACCATTCTGCTGAGTACCGGCACGGGCTTTCGTGGGTATGCCGCGGCGCCTGACCTGTCGCGGGATGCCATCGCCGCGGCCGCGAAGTCCCGGGTGGAGGCAGCGGCAAAGCGCCCGTACAGCAGCCTGCGGGAGCGCTCGGTCACCGACCATCAACGATTCTTTCGGCGCACCGCGCTCACACTCGGCAGCAACACCCACGATGATGTGCCCACCGATGTCCGCGTGAAAACCTACTCGGCCTCGCCCGACCCCGCGCTGCTGGCGCTGTACTTTGCCTTTGGCCGGTACCTCCTGATCACGAGCTCCCGACCAGGCACGCAGCCTGCGAATCTGCAGGGGATCTGGAACGCGGAGATACGGCCACCCTGGAGCTCGAACTGGACGGCCAACATCAACGTGCAGATGAACTACTGGGCCGCCGAGACGACGAGCCTTTCAGACTGCCATGTGCCGCTGTTCGACATGATGGAGGACCTCGCCAAAAACGGGGCGGCCACAGCAGAGACCAACTACGGAATGCCGGGCTGGGTGTCGCACCACAACATCGACCTGTGGCGGCAGTCTGCGCCGGTCGGCGGTGGTTCAGGGGATCCGACCTGGGCGAACTTCGCGATGAGTGGCCCATGGCTCTGCGCTCATCTCTGGGAACATTACCGCTTCAGTGGTGACCTGCACTTTCTGCGCGAGCGTGGCTATCCACTGATGCGAGGCTGCGCGGAGTTCTGTCTTGCCTGGCTGGTGGAGGACCCCAAACATCGCCTGAGCACCTGCCCCTCGGTTTCGACAGAGAATACCTTTTTGGCTCCCGACGGCAAACCCGCGAGCGTAAGCGCCGGCTGCACACTCGACATGGCGCTGATCGGCGAGTTGTTCACGCACGTGATCGCAGCAGCCGGGCTGCTGCACGTGGATGGAGCCTTCGCGGCGAAGCTTGCTGCGGCCCGCGAGCGTCTCCTGCCCTTCCAGATCGGCAGATACGGACAACTGCAGGAGTGGTCGGTGGATTTCGAGGAGTCGACGCCCGGCCAGCGTCACATGTCGCAGCTCTACCCGCTCTACCCGGGCGATGCCATCACGGCGACCAAGACGCCGGCGTTGTGGCACGCTGCGCGCGTCTCGCTCGAACGCCGTATCGCGCATGGCGGCGCCTACACCGGGTGGAGCCGCGCGTGGGCGATCTGCCTCTGGGCACGGCTGCTCGATGGAGAGAAAGCAGCAGAGTCCCTGGACATGCTCATGCAACACAGCACGGACCTGAACCTCTTCGACACACATCCTGCAGAGCACGGTTCGATCTTCCAGATCGACGGCAACTTTGGCGCGACCGCTGCGATCGCAGAGATGCTGCTGCAAAGCCACGACGGCGCCGTCGCGCTGCTGCCGGCGCTCCCAAAGGCGTGGGAGCAAGGCACGGTGGCCGGCCTGCGTACACGAGGGGGACACGAGGTGAGCCTTGCATGGACAAGCGGGCGGCTCACCTCGGCGACGCTGCGGGCAGGCTTCGAGCGCGAGGTCACCTTGCGCATGCCGGCGGGTCAGCGACTCACCGCGCTGCGCGGGAGCCACGGCGACGTGCCGGTGCGCTCAACCGGGAGCGCAGACTCCATCGCGGCGCTGACGCCGGGTGCAACATATCGCCTGGTCTTTGCCTAAGCGCGACCCGGTGTTGCGAACGTTTCGGTTTGCGCAAGCGGCGCCAACTGCAACACCTCACGCGTGCGGGCGTTGACCTCGCGAAACAGCTCCGGGTCCCTGTGCAGCGACACGCCGTAGCTTGCCACCAGCTTCTGCAGCGCGGCGACACTGCTCTCTTGCTCGCGCAGGACCGAAAGGCCTTCGCGTGCGAGCTGCAGCATGATGGCAACCGCTGTGGAGGCGCCGGGTGAGGCGCCCAGCAGCGCAGCAAGCGTACCGTCGGCTGAGCGGATCACCTTGGTGCCGAACTCGAGCACGCCGCCCTTCTGCGGATCGGGCGCGATGATCTGCACCCGCTGGCCAGCGATCTCGAGCTTCCAGTCCTTGTCACGCGCGGTCGGCACAAACTCCCGCAGCGCCTTCACGCGGTCGCCGGGCGACTGCATCACCTGGCCGATGAGGTACTTCGTCAGGTCGACGTTGTGGATGCCCGCGCCGAGCATGGCGAGCAGGTTCCCCGGACCGATCGAGCGCAAAAGATCGGTGTACGAGCCGCTCTTCAGGAACTTTGTGGAGAAGCCGGCAAACGGGCCAAAGAGAAGCTCGCGCTGGCCGCCGATGATCCGCGTGTCGAGGTGCGGAACCGACATCGGGGGAGCGCCCAGCGCGGGGCGCCCGTAGACCTTTGCGGCATGCTGCTCGATGACGTCGCGGTTGGTGCAGCGCAGCCACTGGCCGCTGACCGGAAAGCCGCCGTAGCCATGACCTTCCCTGACGCCGGATTTCTGCAGAAGGAGCAGCGCGCCGCCGCCTGCGCCAAGAAAGATAAAGCGCGTGGTGATGCGGCTGCGCTTGCCCGAGTCATCCACTTCGACCTGCCACCGGTGATCCGGGAGCTGGCGAAGCGCAACCACCTTGTGCCCGAAGTGCACCGTGCTGCCCTCGCCTTCCATGGCGAGCAGGAGCAGACGAGTCAACATGCCGAAGTCGAGATCTGTTCCATCATCAGCGCGTGTGGCGGCCGCGGGCACGCTCTCGTCGCGGCCGTCCATCATCAGCGGCACCCATGAGCGCAGCACGTCCGGCGCTTCGGTGTACTGCATCTCCGCAAACAGTGGGCTCGCCTGCATCGCCTGGTGACGGCGGCGCAGGAAAGCGACCGCAGCACTGCCCGAAACAAAACTCATGTGCGGAAAGGCGTTGATGAAGTCGCGCGGGTTGCGCAGGCGTCCACGCTCGACCAGCGTCGCCCATAACTGCCGCGACTGCTGAAACTGTTCATTGATCTCAACGGCGCGGTCGATGGCAATCGAGCCATCAGCGCGCTCAGGCGTGTAGTTCAACTCACAGAGTGCTGCGTGGCCGGTGCCCGCGTTGTTCCACGCGTCCGAGCTTTCGCTCGAGGCCTCGCCCAGCGCGTCCACGATCGTGATCCGAAGCCCGGGCGCAAGCAGCTGCAGCACCGTGCCAAGCGTGGCCGACATGATGCCCGCGCCGATCAAGAGCACATCGGTCTCGGCAGGAAAGGGTCGTTGCGCATGTGTCGTCATCAGGAACGAGCCCCGACAAGTTCCTGGTTCTTCAAAACAAGCACCTCAGCGGAGTGATCCGGCACACTTCCAGTTTACCCGGCTGGCGCTGCTGCTGAAGCGGTGCTGATGGCCTGGTGCATGTAGCCACCGGGTACTGCGGTCAGTGTGAGCTCGAGCTGTTCACCCCGTCGAACGTTGTACACAAGCGCGGGCCGAAAACAAACGACGCAGAGGCTCGCCGCACGACGAACACTCGGGTATACCAACCCGTTGGCTTTGGCGAGCAGAAGCGATTGCGCGAAACTCTGGGATGCCCCGTAGCAGGCGGGAACCGGTTCCGGCGCGAGCACCGCGCCGAACCCGTCCGCTGGCTCGAGAACATGCAGCTCGGTGCGGAAATCAGCGAGCCAGTCAGCATAGGTGGAACGATCGCCCTGCGGACGGCTCTCCGGCTCATCGGGCGCGATGATCTCGGCAAGGTGTTCCCCCTGGTGGTATGCGACTTCAGCCACGGAGGTCGCGAGTTCTTCGGCACAGTACCAGGCTCCACGCACGGCGGAGCTGAAGCGACTGCCATAGGGGCTCGCGTGCGTAAACGCCGCGTTGATGATGTGAGCGTGCGGGATACCGTAGACGAGTTCGTAGGGACTGATGCCTGCGAGCAGGCCTGCTTCGCCGAGGACCCGGTCGTTGGTCGCAGCATCGAGCGAGGCGAGGTCGGCCAGCATGGCAGCGTCGTCTGCGATTGTGCTGAGTACTGTTCCCTCTTCGCTGAAGCGCGTAGGGATGAGACGGTGCAGGGCTTCCTTCGAGAAGAAGCGGCGTGGCGGAGTCATGCAGGAACGCTATCGGCCGCCGCGCCAGCTGTCGAGCAGGCGTCTTACTTCAAGCATTCCCGGCTGGCCGCGTTGCAGCATGTAGTCGATGGGAGGATGGCCACCGAAAAGCAGCCCCCGGTTGCCAAGCGTCACCCAGCGATCGGCCCACTCGGGGCCGAAGGTGATGTGCAGGGCCTTGTAGATGCCAAGCACAAGCGAGATGCGGGTGAGGGTGTCCTGGTTGAGCCGTGGCGCCTCGGCGCCGGTGCGCCACGCGTGCAGCGTGGATGAGGCGACGCCGCCAAGCAGGCCCCGCCGCTGCGCCTCGTTGAGCTTCCACTTGTCGGCAATGTTGAGAAAGCCACGGATCGCGGCGCGGCTGATCCGCTGGCGATCTGCCGGGCTGCCCAGGTTCGGCGCGTGATCAAACGAGTAGCCCGCGATCTCAGGAGTAACGACGAGTGCTGCTGCCATACCTGACCTCACTCGGATTCGAGAACAATACTAATCGGATTCGAGAGAAAGAGGAAGGATTCATGCGCGGAGCGGGGTCACTTTCCCAGCCGGGGACTTGGAGATCCCGTACAGGAAGCGTCCGTCCGCATCGAGGTGGCGCAGCACAAGCGCTTCGCGGGTCACCGAGAGATGGCTGAAGCCGTGGACCTCCTGCGCATAGGGACCGCGCTCAAGTCCGTCGATCCGCAGCACGTACAGATCGGCGCCGCCGCCACCGGAGAGGAAATGCGTGGTGGGGTGGCCTTCAAACTCCAGGTGCTGCAGATCGTGGTCATGCCCGGCCATGTACAGATCTACCTTGTACTTCTGGAACAAGGGATCCCAGTCCCGCACAAGCACCGGGTGGTCGCCGTGTGGGCCGTTCGAGAAGACGGGATGATGCCCGAGCACGGCCAGGAACGGAGTGCTGCGCGGCTTCTGCAACTGCGCCTCGAGCCAGCGCAGCTGCGCGGCCTGCTCCTCGGGCTTGAGCGTAAAGTCCTGCCCGTGCTGGTAGCTTCCATCGGCGCGTGGCATGTTGCTGTCGAGCACGATGCAGTGGATCAAGGGATCGTGCGCGGGGAAGTCAAAGGTGTACCAGCGAGCGGGCTGGGTCCAGCGGGTGGGCTTGCCATCGAGGCCGCGACCGGTGCGCGCATACTCAAGCTCGGCCTCAACCTTGTTCACCGAAGGTGGCAGCATCTGGTAGTCGTGGTTGCCGAGCATCGTATAGGCCGGCCCGGGAAACGCATCGGCGGGGTACATCTGCTCGAACTGGCTCACCCAGCGTGGCGAGCTGGCGCCGCCCTCGAGGTCGCCGTACCAGCTGTCCCCGAGCAGAAAGAGAGCGTCCGGGCGGAGGTGACTGTTGCTCGCGTAACGCCGCATGCCGGCCGCAACCTGCGTCTGCGCGACGTACCCGCCACCATTGCGGATCGCTGCGTCCGGCGACTCCTTTGCCGTCCAGCCCCAGTCGCCGATGATCAACGCGTGCGCGGCCCGCAGATCATGTCGCGGCGCGGCAAAGGTCGGAATCGCCGGCAGCGCGGCATAGGCGCTCCAGGCAAAGGTCTGGCGAAGAAAACGGCGGCGGGAGGGGATTTCCATAACGGAACCGTAACAGGCGGGGATGAAAGGCAGGAAAACCCGCCTGCGCGGCTGGCTGGCACTGCCGCCCGCCGGCATGCCCGGCGTGCCGAGCATCGCGAGCCCACGTCGCCGCTTGGGCAGGCACCAGGTAGACGGGCGGAGGCGCCTTAGTGGCTGTTCAGGAAGGTTTCGAGCACAGACTGGTACTTCTCCGGCTCTTCGTAAGAGGGCAGGTGGCCGCTTTCTTCAAAGAAGACCATCTTTGCGCCCGGGATGGCGTGGGCCATACGCCAGGCGGTCAGCGGCGCGACGTTGAGGTCGAAGCGGCCCGTGATCACGAGTGTCGGGAAGTGGAAGCCTGCGAGCTTCGGCGTGAGGTCGAGGCTTTCCGTAGCTTTCGAGACGGCTTCTCCCACCGAGGGTACATAGCCGAGGTCGCCCATGTGCGCCATGTAGGCGTCGCGCTTGGCGGGGGAGTAGAAGATCATGCGAAAGTGGTTGCGGAGGCTGGCCTGCGCTGCGGCGTCGGTGGTCGGGCCGAGCTTCTTCTCCTCCGCAGCATCCTGCTCTTCGATATCCGGAAAGGTCTCCGGCAGAAGGTGGACCATGCTCTTCGGGGAGGGCGCGGCAGAGTCAGAGAGCACCAGTTTCGCGACATGCTCGGGATGGGCTGCGGCATAGGCCATGGCAAGCAGGCCTCCGTAGGAGTCGCCAACCAGCGCGAAGCGATCGAGGTGGAGCGCGGCACGTACTGCTTCGAGATCGGCAACCTGAGCGTCCATGGTTTCGGGGGCGCCGGCGCGCATGTGTTTCGAAGCACCGGTACCGCGCTGATCGTAGAAGACGACCATGCGCCCGGCAGCCACGCGCAGCCACATGGTGTTGACCAGCATGTACGCATGCGAGAGACCGGGACCGCCATTCACCGCAATGACCGGCAGTGCCGAGCCGCGGGTGCCGTACGTGACGTACCCAAGATCCACATCCGCGGTATGCACACTTCCCTGCACCTCGCTGGGCGGGGTAGCGAGCATCGGCGTGGCGGATGCTGCGAGAAGAAACAAGGCACAGAGAGTGGAGAGCCACTGCGTCACAGCGAGACCTCGGGGAAAAGGATTTCCCAGATGACGGTAGCAGGCTCGCCCGGAGGGCTCGAGGGCTCTGGAGCCGCCTGCGCCAGCCAGCGGGCACTTGCCCGCGGCCGGCGCGTGTCTCGAACGCAGGCGGCCTCTTAGGCGCGGGCGATCAGCGGGGTTGCCAGGGCGTTGGCGGTCATGCGAGCGCGATCAATAAAGGCCCGGAGGCGTGCGGCATTCTTCTTGCCGGGAGAAGACTCGACGCCGCTGACCACGTCCACGCCCCAGGGGCGCAGGGTCGCGATGGCCTCGGCGACATTCTCAGGCGACAGCCCGCCGGCGACGACAACGCGAAGCTGCGGAGCAGCGCTGAGGACAGATCCACTGGCGGCAGCCCAGTCAAAGCGGAGCCCGGTGCCACCCTGAGCAGCGGCGGTGCGCGAGTCGAGGAGCACCGCGTCGACGCTGTGATCCTCACGCATGGACGCGAGTTCGGTGGTTGTAGTCTCCGCAGAATAGTGCAGGACGCGGAGGATGCCGATCCGCCTCTGGTCTTCGATCACGGAGTAGTAGGTGCGGAGCCGGGAGAAGAGGGTCGGGTCATCGGTCGCATGGATCTGGACGCCGCTCAGGCTGGCTTCGGCGACGGTCTCGATGATCTGGTCGAAGCTGGGATGAACGAAAACGCCGTACTTTTCCACGCGCTCGGGCAGTTCCCGGCAGATCGCACCGGCTGTCTCCGGCGTGATCTGGCGCGGGCTCGCGGCGAAGATGAACCCAAGGGCGTCTGCTCCTGCATCAACGGCGAGGTGGGCATCCTGGAGACTGGTGGTTCCACAGACCTTGATCCACATCGGCGGCTACCGCTCGCTGTACTGACCGGGAGCCCCGGAGTAGGCAGGCTGCAGCCAGTTTGCGAGGGCGATGCCAGGGTCCGGCTGGCGCATCAGGGACTCCCCGATAAGGAAGGCATGGAACCCGGCCTCGCGCAGGAGGTCGATATCCATGCGGCTGGTGATGCCGCTTTCGGCCACACGCAGGGCGTCTTCCGGGAGCTCGGTGACAAGATCAAACGAGGTTTCGAGCGAGACTTCAAAGGTGACGAGGTCCCGGTTGTTGACGCCATATGCGTCGCATCCCAGGTCGCGAACCCGGTCGAGTTCCTCGAGGGTGTGCACCTCGCAGAGCACGTCAAGCTCCAGCTCGTGCGCGCGCGCGGTGAAGGCTTCGAGTTCCCCATCGGTAAGCGCGGCCGCAATCAGAAGGATGGCATCGGCCCGGTACGCGCGCGCTTCGAGGATCTGGTATGGGTCGACGATGAAGTCCTTACGCAGGCACGGCAAGGCGCTCGCTTCGGAGGCGAGCTCCAGGTTACGCAGGCTGCCCTGGAAGAACGGTTCATCCGTCAGGACGGAAAGTGCCGTGGCCCCCCCGGAGCGAAGCTGCCGGGCAAGCGCCTCGGGATCGAAATGCGGGCGGATGAGCCCGCGCGACGGCGATGCTTTCTTGATCTCGGCGAGGATCGCAGGGCCGTCATATGCGCGGCGGCGCAGGGAGCGCGCAAAGCCGCGCGGCTCGTGCAGTTCGGCGAGCGCTTCAAGCTCGCGCTCGGGCACGGTGAGCTTCGATGCGGCCACGGTCTGCCGCGTCCTTGCGAGAATGCGTTCCAGGTGCATGCGCTGTGTCACTCCCGTCTCCCAGTATACGAGCGCCGCCTGTCCGGGATGGCCTGCGCCAGGCTACGGGGTGACGGAAGTTAACGCCTGTTCCGTTCTTCGTCGCTGCCCATTGCTTGAGACACACACGCGACGCGAGAGTTACAGCAGGGATCAGCGACGCTGCTTCCCCCGGTCGAAATCAAGACCAAACTTCGGAGCACCTTCGGTTCCGGAGATGCGGACCGGGATCTCGGTGCCCGCGCCATTCCGCTTGAGGATGCCGTCGAGCGGCAGCAGCAGAAGCTGTCGCCACCAGCTGGAGACCATCTGCGATACCTCCGCCTGCAGCCGGACCTTGCCATGAAAGTCAAAGGTCTTGCCGTCCATCGAGTAGACGCCATCCATGCCGATGTCGGCGCCGGGGACGTTGTAGTGCAGACCAGAGATCGCGAGCTTGGCGTTGGCGAGGGTGAAGTCGCCATGCATGTCAGAGTCGATCCTCCAGTGCTCCTCCGCGGCGAGCTTCGCGTCCTGCGGCTTGCCGCTGCCGCGCAGGCTCAACTCGGTGACGTCGGACTGGAACCTGGGATTGCTGAAGGTGGCGTTGTGGATCGAAAACTGCCCATTGAGCCGCATGCGATCGGGCACGCGCTCCCGCCCGGGTGGCAGGTCAAAGCGCGTGACGAGGGCAAGGGCACCATGCATGAGCACCGGCCTGGTTTTCACGGCCAGGTCCAGGAAGTCACCGATATCGGCGTTCGGGCCTACCGTGATATCGAGCGTGATGTGGTGGCCGCCAGGGGCGCGCATCACCGAGCCGCGGGCGACGATGTGCGAGTGGCGGAGGTAGGCGTCGACCGGCTGCAGGGAGGTGTCGCCGTTGGTGCCATCGACCAGCGCGTGAAAACGGGTACGGAGCGGAACCGGGTGATGCCCCGTGCTGAGCGAAAAGTCCGGGGTATCGGTCGTGCCGTCGACGGCGATGTGCTCGAGGGTCCCGTTGTAGCTGCCAGCCGAGGAGAGCGTGCCACCGATTCCCTTGATCGTCGCGAGATCGGCATGGCTGAAGGTGTAGTTGCCCCGGATCGGCGTGCTGCCGGCATGGTCGACATTGAGCGGGCCAAAGGAGCCGGTGGTGTCGATCGAGCCGACTGGCACAGGGTTCGTAAGGGCTGCGTGGTACAGGACCGGCTGCCCCGCGCCGACGCTTCGTAGTTCGAGGTCGGCGAGATGGAAGACCAGCGGAGCCTTGCCAGGCTTGTCGGAGCGCAGAACAAGCTCGGCACGCTCGACGTTCACGCGATCGGCGATGATCTCGATCTTCTGCTTGCGGCCGCGTTCGCCCTCTTGCGCCTGCCCGGTCGCTGCCTCCCGCTTGTGGTGTGGCGGCAGGTTGATCACGAAGTCGGAGACCGTCACCTGGTTCACATGCATGGGGGAGCGCAAGACATCCCACCACGCCGTGTGGAACCGGAACTCACCCACCGAGAAGAGCGGGACCGTGGGGGAGATGGGGTCGGAGAAGATCCGGAGGCCGCGGCCCGTGGCCTCAAACCCATGCCAGGCCGAGACTTCAAACTCCGGCAACTCGACGCGGCCCTGGAAGCGGGTCGAGAGCGTGTTGATGACGCGCGCCCGCAGGATGCTGCTGGCGCGATGGGCCAGGATTGAGAGCGTAAACAACAGCGCTGTGCCGAGCACGAGCAGGGTGATGGCAAGCGCGCGGACCCATCGGCCTCGCTGCCGCCGGGTCGGGGCGCCTACCGGCACGGGGATGCCTCGCCGGTTTCTTTCCGGTTACGCGCGCGGGCTGTGCTGTTGCGAACCATGCCACCTCGTTGGACTCAGCGAACCGCTGCAACGTTGGTTTAGTATCGGGCCGATAGGGAGCAGGATTCCGCATGGTTGCGTCACTGCGTTGTTGGATGATTCTCGGCGTGTTTCTGGTAACACTTCCCCTCGCCCCCGCGCAGGAGCTTTCCGCCTCTTCTCAAACGGCACCCGCCATCGATGCGTACATCCATGCCTCCTGGACAGCGCTCCAGCGCTCGATGACCGACTGCAAGTCGCTCGTCGATACGAAAACCAACACTGCGCCGGTGCTGTACCTTCCGGCTGACTTCCCCGAACCTGCTGCGGTGCACGTGCTGCGTGCACAGTGCGGCGTGCATGTAGAGCACCTCCCAAAGGTCATCGACTACCCTGGAGCGCTTTCCCCCTCGGCCATCGCAACGCCGGGACTCCTCTACCTGCCGCACCCGTACATCGTGCCCGGCGGCCGCTTCAACGAGATGTACGGCTGGGACAGCTACTTCATCCTGCTTGGCCTGGTGCACGACGAGCACCTGGACCTGGCCCGCGGCATGGTGGAAAACTTCTTCTTCGAGATCGCCCACTACGGCAACCTCCTCAACGCGAACCGCACGTACTACCTCACGCGGTCGCAGCCGCCGCTGCTCTCCTCGATGATCCGCATGGTCTACGACGCCGATATCGCCGCGACGCCACAGGGCTATCGCAAGGCGGACGCGTGGCTGGCCGAGGCCTACGGCTACGCGAAAAAAGATCATGCACTGTGGCAGATGCCTGAGCATGCTGCGGGCGATACGGGCCTGGCGCGCTACCACGACCTTGGACAGGGGCCGGTGCCGGAGATGGCAGATGCGAGCACCTACTACCCGGACATCATCCGCTGGCTGCTGGCACACCCCGACGTGAAGACGGACTACCTGGTGGACGGGCCCGCGCTTGCGGTCGATGCCGCGCCCTCGGCGGAGCAGGCCGCCGCGATCGCGAAGGTCTCCTGCGACCCCACGCACTCCGAGGTCTGCGCGCACGCGCATGTGGGGAATCACTGGCTCACGCCTGCCTTTTACGTGAGCGACCGTGCAGACCGGGAGTCGGGCTTTGACACGACCTTCCGCTTTGGCCCCTTCGCCGGCAGCACCGCAGACTACGCGCCCGTGGGCCTGAATGCCCTGCTCTACAAGTACGAGATCGACCTTGCCTGGATGGCAGGGCACCTCCACAAGCCGGCCGAGGCTGCCGAGTGGACCCGCATGGCTGGCGCGCGCAAGGCAGCAATCGACAAGTACCTCTGGAATGCGCAGCGCGGGCTCTACGAGGACTACAACACCCGGACCCGGACGCAGTCGACCTACAGCTACATCACGACGTTCTATCCCCTGTGGGCCGGGGCTGCGAGCGCGGAACAGGCGAAAGCCGTTGCCGGGAACCTTGCAGCGTTTCTGCAGCCGGGCGGCGTTGCGATGAGCACCACCGTGAGCGGCGTGCAGTGGGACCTGCCGTACGGCTGG
Organism: Acidobacteriaceae bacterium; assembly: GCA_965199135.1. Lineage (GTDB taxonomy): Bacteria > Acidobacteriota > Terriglobia > Terriglobales > Acidobacteriaceae > EB88. The sequence goes on from OZ240685.1 coordinate 780,619, forward strand.
GCGCCCACGACCTGGTTCGCAGTCGGCGGCCTCGAACGGGCGGGCGACGACGCCGGCGCGCGCAAGGCAGCGGGGCTTTTTCTCAAGTCCGTCGAGCATGGGTATGAGCACGATGGAACCATTCGCGAGAAGTACAACGTGGTGGCGAGCAACGCGGATGTCCAGGTGAGCACGGGGTATAAACAGAACGTGATCGGCTTTGGCTGGACCAACGGCGTGTATCTGCAACTTCAACAATTCCTTTCTGAGCCGCGGGCCGAGGCAGCAATCACGCTGGGGCTGACGCAGTGACGGCTCGCCGCGACCTGGCGGTGGTTGGCCTGGGCGAGCTCCTATGGGATGAGCTTCCCGGAGGCCGGCGGCTTGGTGGTGCCCCGGCGAATTTCGCGGTGATGGCTTCCCGGCTGGGCATGCACGGGATCATCGCAAGCCGGCTTGGCGGGGATGAACCGGGAGAGGCTGCGCGGGCGCTGCTCGCGAACATGCCCGTAGATTCACGCTTTCTGGAAGTGGATCTCGAGCGCCCGACGGGAGCTGTGTCCGTTGCCGTCACCGACGGACAGCCCGAGTACTTGATCCATGCGCCGGCGGCCTGGGATGCGCTCGAGCTCTCCGCGGCCTGGCAGGAGCTGGCAGCGCGCGCCGACTGTGTCTGTTTCGGCACCCTTGCGCAGCGAGACGCGGTCTCGGAAGAAACCATCCACGGCTTTCTTGCAGCGACCAAGCCGGAGTGCCTGCGCATCTTCGACGTAAATCTGCGTAAGCCCTTCTTTACTGCCGAGTGCGTCGAGCGCTCGCTGCAGCGCGCGACGCTTCTGAAGCTGAACGAGGGCGAGATGCCCCATCTACTTACGCTTGCGACGCTCCCTGCTGCAACGGCGTACCCCGAGGACGACGATGCGGCCCGCGCAACGGCGCTGATCGCCGATGCACAGCGGCTGATCTCTGCGTACCCGAACCTCGAGCTGGTTGCGATTACGCTCGGCGCGCACGGCAGCCTCCTGGTGGCGGCGGAAGAAAGTGTCCGGCACCAGGGGGTCGCAACCACGCTGGTCGACGCCGTGGGCGCGGGCGATGCGTTTACGGCAGCGCTCGCAGTGCACCGGCTGCTCGGGCTGTCACTCGCTGTGCAGAGTGAGGCAGCGAACCGCTGGGGAGCGTGGGTCGCCGGCCAGTCCGGCGCGATGCCGGCGCTGCCGCCTGGCACGCTGTCTGCGATGGAGCAGCGCATTCAAGAGGCTGCCGCGCAAACGGCTGAGACGGCGAGGCGCCCGGTAGAATAGCGCCATGCTCCAACTGGCGGATGCCGGCAAGCGCTTCGGCCACAAAATTCTCTTTGAACACGCGAACTGGCTCGTGACCAACGACGAGCGCACCGCGCTCGTGGGTGCGAACGGCACCGGCAAATCCACGCTGATGAAGGTGCTCGCGGGCCTCGAGACGCTGGATTACGGCACCATGCAGCGGGTGCGCGGCTCGAGCATCGGCTACCTGCCTCAGGATGGCCTCACGCTCTCTGGCCGCTCGGTTTTCGACGAGTGCCTGAGTGTCTTCGATGAGTTGCATGCCATGGAGCGGGAACTCGAAGCACTCTCCGCGAAGCTTTCGGACCTCGATCCGTCGAGTGCGGAATACACGGCGGCGGCGGAGCGGTACTCCGCGCTTGGCTCACGATTTCACTCGCATGATGGCTACGCGCTCGATGCGCAAGTGGGCGCAGTGCTCGGCGGCCTCGGCTTCTCGAAGAGTGACTGGACGCGTCAGACCGAGGAGTTCTCGGGCGGCTGGCAGATGCGGATCGCACTCGCCAAACTGCTGCTGGCCAAGCCCGACCTGCTGCTGCTCGACGAGCCGACGAACCACCTGGATCTCGAAACACGCAACTGGCTCGAGACCTACCTGCGCAACTACCCGAATGGCTTCATCCTGATCTCGCACGATCGCTATTTCATCGACACCACGGTGACGAAGATCGTCGAGGTCTGGAACAAGGCGCTGCACGTCTACACCGGCAACTACGCCAAGTACGAGCAGCAACGCACCGAGCGGCGCGCTCAGCTGGAGGCCGCCTACAAGAACCAGCGGGATCGCATCGACGACCTCGAGGCCTTCATCAATCGTTTCCGCTACCAGGCCACAAAGGCGAAGCAGGTGCAAAGCCGCATCAAGGAGCTCGAGAAGATCGAGCGTATCGTGATCCCCGAGGAGGAGTCGGCAATCCACTTCTCCTTTCCGCAGCCGCAGGCCTCGGGCCGTACGGTGGTTGAGGTGCAGGGCGTCGCGAAGCAGTATGGGCCGAAGAAGGTCTTTGAGGGGGTGGGCTTCACGATCGAGCGTGGCGACCGGATTGCGCTCGTCGGCGCGAATGGCGCGGGCAAATCGACGCTGGTGCGCATCCTGAGCGGGCAGGAGCTGCCGACCGCAGGCACGGTGAGGCTGGGGCACAACGTGCTGCCGGAGTTCTTCGCGCAGGACCAGTACAAGGTGCTCGACCCGGGGGCGCGCATGCTTGACGACATCAGCAGCATCGCGCCGCGCGTAGCGGACTCCGAGCTGCGTGGGCTGCTCGGGTGCTTCCTCTTCACCGGGGACGACGTCTACAAGCCGCTCGGCGTGCTCTCGGGCGGAGAGCGCAACCGGTATGCCCTGGCCAAGATCCTGGTGAGCCCCGCGAACTTTCTCCTGCTCGATGAGCCAACGAACCACCTGGATATGCGCGCCAAGGATGTGCTGCTCAACGCGGTGCGCCACTTCGAGGGAACGGTGATCTTTGTCTCGCACGACCGCTACTTCATCGATGGCACGGCGACACGCGTCTTCGAGGTAGACGAGGGCCACGTGCATGTGTACCCCGGCAACTACGAGGACTACCTCTACCGCAAGGCCGCCCCCTCTGCCGCCCTGAACGGCAACGGAACAGCGCAGGCGCGCCTGGAAGGGGTACCGAGCGAGATCGTGAAGCCGCTGCCTGCTGCGACGCCCGCACCGGCAGCCGTTGCCGTTGCCGCGCCGGGCGTCCGCAAGCTGAACCCGATCAAGCTGCGCCAGATGCAGGAGCGCCTCGCCTTCGTCGAGGAAGAGGTTCCGCGCTGCGAATCAGCGATCGCGACCACCGAACAAGAACTGACAAACTACGTCAATGCCGAGGAGACGCAGCGGCTTTCCTCACAGCTGGAGCAGTTGCGCGCTGAGCATGCAGCACTCACAACCGAGTGGGAAGAGTTGATGCTGCAGCTTGAGGAGCAGGGCGCGCTGCCCTAGTGCAGCTTTCTGTTGCTCGCCTCTGAACCCGACTCTTTATAATCGGCGCGGAGCCTAACTGACCTATGTCTTCTCACCTGGCTACACATGCCGACGCGCAACTGATCCTGACGCTGTACGAACTACGCACCGAGCCTGTCATGCGCGAAGCGCGGGAGTGGCTGCTCCACATCTTCCACCCGGTGACCGCAGAAGACGTTTTCGCCTTGCTGGCCGATTCCACCAGCCAGGAGAGCGGCTACCTGCGCCAGGTAACGAGCTACTGGGAGATGGCGGCGTCCTTTGTGCTGCGCGGCGCGCTGAGCGAGGAGTTATTCGTGGACTGCAACGGCGAGCCATTCTATCTCTACGCTACCTTTTTGCCGCTGTTGCCAGCCATTCGTGAACGTGTTCCCACGTTTCTCAGCCGGACCGGCGAGTTGATTGAGCACTCCAAAACAGCCAAGGAGCGCGTCACCGCGATCGCGCATATGCTCGAGACACAGCGGACCGCCAAGATGGTCGCGCAGTAGCTGAGGCATAATCAGGGGCATGGGTACAACAACGCCGCCCCTCTGGAAGCCAGACAGCTGGACAGCACGCCTCGCCGAACTGGAGGCGCGGGCCCCGGAAGAAAAGGAAGCTCCGCTGCGGCGCGATGTTCGCTCGCTGGGCATGCTGCTGGGCGACGTGTTGCGCGAGCAGGCCGGCGATTCCTTGTTTGCGCTGGTTGAAGAACTGCGGCAAAACGCAATCCGGCGCCGCGAAGAGCAGGCGAAAGGCGCCCTGGACGCCGCGGACGAGCGCCTGCAGAAGGCCGTGCTGCGCATCAGTCAGCTGCCGGTCGATCAGCTGTACCTCCTGTCGCGCGCGTTTGCCTTCTACTTTGAGCTGACCAACCTTGCGGAGACCAACCACCGCAAGCGCCGCCGCACCGCTGCGCAGATCAGCGGTGAAGCAGCAGCCCAGCGAGGCTCGCTGCGTGGGACGCTGCGGGCGATGCGCAATGCCGGCATTCCGGCGGAGGAAGCACTCACCTTCCTGCAAAAGGTCGTGATTACGCCTGTGTTCACGGCGCACCCCACCGAGATCGCGCGTCGCAGCGTGCTCTACAAGCGTCGCCGGATGGGCGAGTTGCTGCAGGCGCTCGATCGCATCCCGCTTGCGGATGACGAACTGCTCCGCCTGCAGGCGGAACTTACGGCCGAGATCACCGGGCTCTGGCAGACAGATGAAGTCCGCAATCGGCAGCCCACGGTCGCGGATGAAACCAAGATGGGGCTCGACTATTACGAGGTCTCCATCTTCGCAACGCTCGCGCCGCTCTACACCGAGGTCGCAAGTGCCCTCAAGAGTGAGTACGGGATCAAAGTCGACGCAGCCGAGATGCCCCTGCTGTTGCGCTTCGGCTCGTGGATTGGCGGGGACCGCGACGGCAACCCATTTGTCACGCCAGCCGTTACATTAACGGCGATCCGCGATGCGCGCGTCCGGCTGCTGGCGCAGTACCAGGAAGGCGTGCAGAAGCTGATTAGCCTTCTGACTGCCTCGTCGCAGCAGGTGCCAACGACCGCGGAGTTTGCCGCGAAGCTGGAAGAATACATGGGCGTAATCCAGCCGCTCGGCGCTTCCACCAGTGAACGGCTGAATACGTATTTCGAGTTTGAGAACTACCGGCGCTTTGCTGCCTGCATCGGCGCGCGGCTTGCGAATACGCTCGCTCTGCCCGCAGGCGAACCAGGCACGCTTGAGGCTGCGCTGACCGCGCTTCCGCCGTACGGCAGCGCAGACGAGTTGCTCTCTGACCTGCGGCTGATGCGCACGAGCCTGCAGGAGAACCATGGCAAGCGCCTCGCTGCCGGCCTCGTCGATCCGCTCGTCCTGCTGGCGCGCACCTTCGGCCTGCACCTGCATACACTCGACATCCGGCAGCATGCAAAGTTTCACAAGCAGGCGCTTGATGATGTAGCGGGCTGCGGCGAGGCGCGCAACGTGGTGCCGAAGCCGTTCAGCCCGCAGACGCTGGATGTGCTTGATGCATTTCGCGCGATCGCCGAAGTGAAGCATAGCGCGATCCCCGAGGCGATACGCACGTATGTGATTTCCGGTGCCGCGACCGAGGAAGATGTGCTCGCGGTGTTGTGGCTGGCTCGCTTTGCCGGCGTACGCTGCATGGCCGAAGGACGCGATCCCGGCCTGATGCCAGTGCCGCTCTTCGAGTCGATCGAAGACCTGCGCAATGCGCCCGAGGTCTGCCGCTCGCTGTGGGCAAACCCCGAGTATCGCAGGCTGCTTGCAAGCTGGGGCAATGTGCAGGAAGTGATGCTGGGTTACTCGGACTCGAACAAGGATGGCGGCATGCTGTCGAGCACCTGGGAGATCTTCCGCGCGCATCGAGCCCTGCACCAGGTCGCGCATGAAGCCGGCATCACGCTGCGTCTGTTTCACGGGCGTGGCGGCACGGTGGGTCGGGGCGGTGGCCCCACGCACCGCGCGATCTATGCGCAGCCGCTTGATGCGTTCGACGGGGAGATCCGTATCACGGAGCAGGGTGAGGTGCTGAACTGGAAGTACGGCGACACGGTGCTTGCCGAGCGCAATCTTGAACTGATGATTGCTGCGTCACTCGATGCACTCGCCCGGCCCAACCTCCGCGCAGGCGGGACGCAGACCGGAGAACTTCTGCCGGAGTGGGAAGAGGCATTTTCCGCTCTTTCGGCGTCGGCGTTCACGTTCTACCGCGACGGCATTCTTGATGATCCCGAGGTCTTCGACTTCTTCGAGACAGCAACGCCAATGGCCGAGCTGGAGCATGCAAAGATTGGCTCGCGACCTGCGCGTCGCGGCGGCAAGCGCTCGTTCGACAGCCTCCGTGCCATCCCCTGGGTTTTCGGATGGACCCAAAGCCGCCTGCTGATCCCGGGATGGTTTGGCGTAGGGCACGCGCTGAGCGAGCATATGCAGCAGCCCGGTGGCACGGAGCGCCTGCAGGCGATGATGCGGGAGTTCCCGCTGTTTATCGACCTGATCCGCAACGTCGAAGTCGCACTCGCGAAGGCAGACCTGGGCATCGCCGCACTCTATGCATCGCTGATGCCCGACGTGGCCGCACGGGATCGCGTGTTCACAAAGTTTTCCGCCGAGTACACGCGGTCGCTCGATGCGGTACTCGCGGTGACGGGACAGAGCGAGCTGCTCGCGACGAACCGGGTGCTCGCGCGGTCGATCCGGCTGCGCAATCCATATGTGGATCCGCTTTCGCTGATCCAAGTGGATTTATTGCGCCGCAAGCGTGCGGGCGAAGATACAGCCGAAGTCAACCGCGCGATCGCCGGCACGATCAACGGGATCTCGGCGGGGCTGCGCACCACTGGCTGATCCAGATCAGTCGCAGTTACAGATGCAGAGTGTCTTCGGCGTTCTCTTCGATGCGCGCCGGCATCAGCGACTCGGCAGTCAGTGCATCCACGCGGCGCAGGTTGGGAAACAGCCCCGACCAGCTCGCCGTGACCAGGATCGAACCGACGCCGCCGACTACGACGGCGCGCACAGCACCAAACCACTGCGCGGTGAGGCCGCTCTCGAACTCGCCGAGCTCATTCGACGCGCCGAGGAAGAGCGAGTTGACCGCCGAGACGCGCCCGCGCATCTCGGGCGGCGTCGCCAGCTGCAGGATCGATGAACGCGTCACCACCGAGACCATGTCGGCACACCCGGTGACGAGCAGTGCAAACAGCGAAAGCCAAACGGAGTGCGAGAGGCCGAAGACCACCGTCGCTGCTCCAAACAAACCCACACAGAACAGCATGCGGAGACCGGCCTGCCTGCGGATCGGACGAAAGGTCAGCAGCAGTGAGACGGCAAGCGCGCCCACGCCGGGCGCTGCCCGCAACATGCCGAGGCCGCGTGGCCCCACGTGCAGAATGTTCTCCGCGAAGATAGGCAGCAGCGCGACGGAGCCGCCCAGCAGCACGGCAAAGAGGTCGAGCGAGATGGAGCCGAGCAACACCTGCGTACGCATGACGTAGCGCACGCCCGCGAGCAGCACATCGATGGAGATGGCCTTGTGCTCCATGCGTCCTGATCGCACGGAGAGCATGCTGATCAACACGAGATACCAGACAAGTGTCAGCAGTGCGAAGAGGTACACCACACCGCCACCCGCAAGATGCGCGAGCGCGCTGTGCAAGGGCGCAAGTGTGTAGAGAAAGCCGCCAATCGTCGGGCCGGAGATGGTGGCGATCTGGAAGATCGTCGCACCCCAGGTGACGGCGTTGACGAAGTTTTCCTTCGGCACCAGATGTGGAATGAGCGCTGAGGATGCAGGCCCGCTGAAGGCTCGGCCACTGCCGATGAGTAAAAGCACGATGTAGATCGGCAGCACGTGGTGGATGCCGTGCCATGCGAAGAGCAGCAGCGTCGTGGTCGCCACCATCTGCAGGCTGTAGCAGACGAGCACAACGCGACGGCGGTCGAAGCGATCCGCAACGTGGCCTGCAGGCAGGATGAACAGCAGCCCCGGCAGGAAGAGCGCAAGCCCGGTGTAGCCGAGGTCGATCGCGCGATGCGTGATCTGGTAGACCTGCCACGCGACTGCCAGCGCCTGCGCCTCGGCGCCAATAACCACCGCGCAGCGCGCCATCTGGTACAGCAGGAAATCACGTGAGCGGAATGCTGCCGTGCTGCTCTGCGCAGGCGAGCCGTCAGGCATACAGATCCACTACCGGGGACGCGCTGCTCACGCGTTGTAGGCGATGCGCCCCTCGCTGATCGTCCACCGCACCTTACCGCGCATACGCCAGCCGTCAAAAGGAGTGTTCCGCGAGCGACTGAAGGCACGAGTGCTCTCGAATGTCCAGCTTGCCTCGGGATCAAACACGACCACGTCGGCCCATGCGCCCGGCGTGAGTGTGCCGCGGCCTGGAAGGCGCAGAAGCGTGGCAGGCGCTGTGGACAGCAACGCGAGCACGCGAGTCACCGGCAACCCCTCTTCTTCGTGGAGAATGCGCAGCGACAAACCGAGCGCCGTCTCGAGCCCAGTGATGCCGTTCGGGGCGCGCTCAAACTCCTGCTCCTTTTCAAAGGCGGCATGCGGTGCATGGTCGGTCGCGATGCAATCGATGGAGCCGTCGTGCAGCCCTTCGAGCATCGCCAGGCGGTCACGTTCAGAGCGCAGCGGCGGATTCATCTTGGCACGCGTGTTGTAGCCTTCGACTGCTCTTTCGTTGAGCGCGAAATGGTGCGGCATCACCTCGCAGGTGATGTGGAGGCCGTCGCGTTTCGCTGCGCGAACGGCATCAAGCGCCTTGCGCGTTGAGATGTGTTGCACATGCAAATGCGGGAGCAAACCCTCCTTCTCAAGGAGAGTCGTGACTTCACGCAGCAGTGCTATGTCACGCTCGACCAGGCTCGACTCTGCCTCGATCGGCATGCCACGCAGGCCCATGCGGAAGGCGAGTACGCCTGCGTTCATCGAGGCGCCGACAGTCATGCGTGTGTCTTCCGCATGCTGCGACACAGCGATGCCGGCACGCGCTGCTGCTTCCAGCGCATCGCGCATGATGCGGGTGCCGAGGATCGGCTTGCCATCATCTGTAACCGCGACTGCACCGGCGTCGCGGAGCGCAGCGTAGTCGGTCAGCATCTCGCCCATGCTGCCCACGGTGGCAGCGGCCATCGGGATCACGCGGATCGCGGCTCCGCGCTCGGGTGCCTGCAGCCAGCTCGTCCACGCGGGCGTATCGATAACGGGCACGGTGTTCGGCATGGCGCACACGGTGGTGAAGCCGCCGGCGGCCGCGGCGCGTGTTCCGCTCGCAATCGTTTCCTTCCAGGTCTGGCCCGGCTCGCGCAGGTGCACGTGGATATCAATGAGCCCCGGCGCGACGATGTGTCCCGCAGCGACGAGGACCTCGGCCTGTTGCAACTCCGGATGATCCGATAATGTCCCGGGGGCTCCGTGCGCGACGACCTTGCCCCCGGACAGGAGCAGGTCGGCTTCCATGTCGAGCTGGGCGCCAGGATCAACAAGCCGGCCACCTTGTATCAGCATCGAGTTCATGCTGCTTCCTTTCGCTCGAGGGCGCGGGCGACGAGCGCCATGCGGATGGCGACGCCGTGACGCACCTGCTCTTCGATCAGCGAACGTGGGCCATCCGCGACAGCGTCCACAATTTCGAGCCCGCGGATCATCGGGCCAGGATGCATGACCCACAGCTCAGGACGGGCGTTCAGTCGTTCTTCGTTGAGCTGGAACTCGGCGCGGAATGCATTCAGATCAAGATGCAATCCGGCAAGCCGCTCTGCCTGGATGCGCAACATCATGACCACGTCTGACTGTGCGAGCGCCGCATCAAGATTGCGTTCGATCGTGATGCCAGGGCCAAGCTCGGCCGCAATCTCCGGTAAGAGCGGCTGCGGGCCGCAGAGCAGCACCTGCGCTCCGAGCTGTGGAAGCAGGAGCGCGTTCGAGCGGGCGACGCGGCTGTGCAGGATGTCACCACAGATCGTGACGGTCACTCCATCCAGCGTGTATGGAGAAACCTCCGTGAGCCCATCGCGGAGCACGCGCAACATCGTCCGGAGATCGAGCAGCGCCTGCGAGGGATGCTGGTGCATGCCATCGCCTGCGTTCAGCACCGGCAGCCCCGTCGAGCTTTCCAGCAACCAGGGCGATCCGGAGGACGCATGCCGCAGAATGATTGCTTCCGCACCGAGCGCACGCAGGGTGATGCCGGTGTCCTTGAGCGATTCGCCTTTTTCGATGCTGGACGACTTCGCGCTCACGAGCGTGGTGTCTGCGCCCAGGGCTTTCGCGGCAAGCTCAAAGGAGGTACGTGTGCGCGTGCTGGACTCGTAGAACAGGAGCGCGACCCGACGCTTGGCCAGCCGGAATGCGCGGCGCAGTGGGTCCTCGCTCTCAAGCGCGGTGGCCAGCGTGAGGATCTCGCTCACGTCCTCGAGCGTGAGGTCTTCAATACCGAGCAGGGAACCCGGAACGGGCAAGCTACTTGCCTTCTGCCATTGCGCTGTCGGGCACACGCTCGACGATCAGCACCTGCTCGTCGTTGTCGATCTCGCGCAGCTTGACCTCGATGATCTCCTGGCGCGAGGTCTGCACGACGCGACCGACAAAGCCGGCTTCCACCGGCAGCTCGCGGTGACCACGATCGATCAACACCAGCAGCTGCACGCGGTTCGGGCGGCCATGGTGAAAGAGCGCATCCAGCGCAGCGCGGGTCGTGCGCCCCGTGTAGAGCACGTCATCGACGAGGATGATGTTGCGTCCGGTCACGTCGAAGCCGATCTCGCCCGGGTGCACCACGGGCCGCACATCATGCGTGGAGAGATCGTCACGATAGAACTCGATGTCGAGCGCCCCAACATCGACCGGCTGCTTCTCGATCTTCTCGATCAAGGCGGCCAGGCGCTGGGCCAGCGGCACGCCGCGGCGCTTGATCCCGACGAGCCCCAGGTTGGCGCCGCCATGGTTCTTTTCGACGACCTGGTGGGCCAGCCGGACGAGGGTGCGCTCGATCTCAGAGGGCGACAGAATGCGGCCCTTTTCACGTAATTTCACGGTCGGGTTTTCAGTCTCGGTCATAGGTCGGCTCGCTTCAGCATATCGCGAGCGGCATGGCCGGGAGGAGGCCCTCTAGGCGCGCGGTCGCTGCCGCGCGCTGTAGCGTACTGCATAGCGGCCGGCGAGCCAGGCGAAAAACAGGATCGACACAGCCGACATCGCGGCTGAGGTCAGCAGGATCCAGCCACGGCCCTCAGGCGAGAGCCAGAAGTGCATGAGGCCGGGTAGCTGCGCCGCGGTCTCCGGGTCACTGCTCCTTACCCGGCTCATGGCATTCTGCACGGCGGCTGCGACCTGCGCGTCCATGGCGGAGACATGGTGCAGCCCGAAGCGCTCGACCAGCGCGCTGAGCGCGTTCAACGCAGTGCTGACCACAGCAGCAAACAGGCCCAGCACCAGCCCGATCCGGCCACCTAGCTGCGGCGTAAGGATTGGGGCACGAGGCGCCAGGCGGCGGTAGCGTCGAAGCGTCCAGACCGAGCCCACCACCACCCACAGCATGTTGATCAAGGGGATTGCAAGAAACGAAAGCATCAGACCGGCGGGCACGGCATACAAGGCCGCGGACTTGACCGCTGCCGGCCAGACAATCTCGCCGGTATGGCGGACCACCGGCTCAGCGGCGTCACCAGCCTCCACGGCATCGCGCGCTTCCTGCCCCTGCACTACAAGCTGCGGGGCACCACAATCCGGACAGAAGACCGTGCCTTCGTGGATCGCGTTGCGGCAGTTGTGGCACAGGATGGTCATGACGGGCTGTCTCCAGTCTGACACAGCCGAAACACTGCACCTTCGCGGCTGCTATTCTTCGGCGCTCTCCTTCTGGCCCTTGTCGTCGGTCGGGAGTGTTAACGAGATCAGTGCGAAGCGGGTGCCTGCTTCCCCGGGGTGCTCGAAGCCAACGATGTGCTGCTTGTGCTCGGAGCCGGCCTTCAGTTGGAAGTCGCTGTCGCTTGATACATGAGCATGGCTGCTCTCGTCCTTGTCGCGGCAACTCAGGCCCTGGCGAGTCGTGGTTGGGGCGCCGACGGGCTCCTTTCCTTTGCAGGCGATCACGTCCCCATACTGGCTGAGCGCCTTCCGGTAGAAGGCCTGCACCTTCTCGGGCGGATCGCTGCTGACGTAATTGGCCACGAGCACCTTCAACTGCCACTGTCCAAAGCCGAGCGCGAGGTCCACCGATTTGTCCTTGCTGCCGCTGTCATGCGCCAGGGTGGCGCCAGGGTACACAGGCAGCCCCGTATCCACGCCATTCGTGTTCTTGACATGGACGCCCCCGAATGGCGTCTGCACCGAGACATTCTTGTCCTCGCCATCTCCACTCTTATCCACGCGCACCGAACACCCCGCCAGCGCCACCGTGGTGCAAATCGCAGCAGCCGCCATCCACTGTTTCCTCATCCAGACGCTCCCATCCCCGCAACCACCGGTCAGCCTCGTCTCGGGACGCAGAGAGGCCGCAGTGTGATTTGCCGATGAGGATACGCGTGCGTCCCCGTGCTTGTTCCGTAAATGCGGTGCGGCTGACAGACGACACGCAGCCGCCCCTGCCCCGTAACCAGCTTTTGTCAGATTCTTCGGGCGATCTCTGAGGCAGTCTCGCTATACTGCCGGTGACAGCACTCTCGCTCTTCGTTCAAGAAGACACAGCATGGTCAAGCGTGGCGGTCCCGATCAGCGATTGCACGGCGGCCCCGGCTCCCTCTCCGGGCCTTCCCCTTCCCCGACGATCCCAGACAAACTGTACTTCCGCATCGGCGAGGTCGCCGCGCTGTGCCACGTCCCCTCGTACGTGCTGCGCTTCTGGCAGACGGAGTTTTCACAACTGCACCCGGGCAAGAGTGGCACGGGGCAACGGCTCTACCGCAAGCGCGACGTCGAGATGGCGCTGCGCATCAAGACGCTGCTGCACGACGAGGGGTACACCATCGCCGGGGCAAAGGCAGTGCTCGCGTCCGAGGCTTCGCTGCCCGCAACCTTGCGTCTGCAGCCGGAGCTGCCACTAGCCGGCGACAGCGTGGCACTTGAGCAGGCACGGGCGCGCCTGGATCATGTGCGCGGGGAACTGCGCGAGGTTCTTGGGCTGCTGGAGTCGCGGCCTTCGATCCGTCGCTCTGCTGAAAAGCCGGGCACCGGCCGGCCGGAACTGCTCTTTGCCCCGCTCCCCGAAAGCAAGCGCGACTAGCCCCTTACACTGGGTCCATGACAGATGAACAAACGAAAGGTCGCGTGACGGCCTTCTGTGATGGCGGCTCCCGTGGCAATCCCGGGCCGGCAGGCTATGGCGTGTATATCCAGGGTGACGATGGAACGCCACTGGCAGAGTTGAATGACTTTCTCGGCGTCAAGACCAACAATGTTGCTGAGTACTCCGGGCTGCTGGCTGCGCTCGAGTGGGCGGTCAACCACGACGCACATGAGCTGCGGGTCGTCTCCGACTCTGAGTTGATGGTGAAGCAGATGAAGGGCCAGTACCGGGTGAACTCCCCGGAGTTACGGCCGCTGTACGAAGAAGCGAAACGCCGCGCAGCGAAGCTGGGTCGCCTCGAGATGCAGCACGTGCTGCGCGGCAAGAACAAGGAAGCAGACCGGCTCGCCAATGAAGCGATGGACCGTGGCACCGGCAAGGGGCCCGCGGGGCGTCCAGCGGCCTCGCGGGCCGCCGCTGCGGCTCCTCCCGCTGCTGCGAAAAAGCCTGCCGGGACACCAGTGAAGGCACAGGCTGCGCTGCCCCTTCAACCGCAGGAACTGCCGCATGAGGTGACCGGCTTCGTGAAGAACGGGGTGGTGCACCTGGTGGAAGGCGTGCTGCCCGAAGGTACCTTTGTCCGCATTCTGCCGAGCCGCCGCTAAGGGTCACTGTTCCTGTTACAGATCGGCGCTAGCGGTTCACCAGCGCGAGCGCGTTGAGATACACGAACTGTGCGCCGATCACAAACAGCCAGATCCACAGGGCCATGCGCAGTGGGCGACGCGGGATGTACTTCGAGGACCAGGTCCCGAGGACCACGCCGCCCAGGCCGCCGATCACCAGATGCTTGAGCAGTTCCGGTCGCACCCCGCTGCCATGCAGCAGGTGCGCACCGCTGCCGATAAGCGACAAAAGAAAGCCGAACAGGATGTCCGTGCCGACGACCTGTGCGGGCCCCAAAGACGTCAACGACAGGAGGGCCGCGCTGCCCAGTGCACCCGCGCCGGCAGAGGAGAACCCCACCTCCGCGCCCACCGGGAACATCAGCAGGGCAAGCAGGCGCAGGCGATTCTGGTCGACCGCTTCAGCGCGCGGCGCCCGGAACGAGTAGGCGATCTGATAAATCGCGGTCATCACGAGCACCAGTCCGAGCAGCCCGTTCATCACCTGCTTTGATCCCGATGTCGCGAGATGCGACAACACCAGCGAGCCCAGCAGAACACCCGGCAGGCCGCCCAGCACCATGAAGCCGAGCACCCGCCAGCCGACCTGTTTGCGCAGGATCTGCGAGGGCACAAGCACCAGCTTGACCGCCGCCGAAAATACGAGTCCCGTCGCAACCGCAAGCGGCGTGGGCACGGAAAGGAACAGGATCAGCAGCGGGGTCGTGATGGTCCCTGCACCCACGCCGGTCAGCGCGATGAACATGGCAATGACGAACCCGATCAGATATTCCATCTGTCTCTTTCTGCGGTGTCGCTGCGATTGTTGCGACTACAGTTTGGGCGCGGCCTGGATGTGAATGCCGCACTCGACCTTTTTGCCGGCCCATCGACCCGACCGTGGATCGTTCGGGTCCGTGGGCAGCGTGGTACAAGGCTCGCAGCCGATCGAGGTGTAGCCCTTGTCGTAGAGCGAGAGCAAGGGGATACCGAAGTGCGCACAGAGTTGCCACACATCGCGGGTGGTCCAGTCTGCAAAAGGACTCAGCTTGCGCACCGTGATGCCGCTCGGCAGCTTAAAGTCTGCTGCTTCTTCAAGTGCTGTGCGGCTCCGCGCCTGCTCGCGCCTGAGGCCTGTGAGCCAGACCTTGTACATCGCAACCGCAGCAAACAGCGGCTCCACCTTGCGGAGAGCGCAGCAGCGATCGGGCGCGTCCTGGTAGAGCATGCCGAACTCTGCTTCCTGCTGCGCGATCGTGTTTGCCGGGATGAGGTTGGTCAGGCGGAGATTCCACGCGGCTGCGAGTTCATCGCGATACGCATAGACCTCCTGGAAGTGGTAGCCGGTGTCGAGAAACAGGACCGGAATATTCGGGCGCAACTCGCGTGTGAGTGCGAGCAGCAGGACATCTTCCGCCTGGAAGCTGCAGGTGAGGCAGGCCTCATCTTCGCCGTACGGGCTGAGCTCCCGGGCCAGCAGCGCCCGCACATGGGCAAGCTGCTCTTCGAGTTCGGGCCGTAGAGGAAGCGCTTCGCCTTGTGGAGAAATACCCTGCGTGCTCATGGATGCTCCTTGATCAACTCGCCTGTGTTGAAGACGCCAAGATCGTCGAGCAGCGCGAGCGTCGCGGCAAGTGCTTCGGCGAGGTCAGAGGCGAGCTGCAGGCTTTCTGTCTGTTCGCTGGTGCGTACGTGTACGGCGGGCTCACGCGAGGCTGCCACTTTGTTTGCCTCGGCGATCACGAGCGCCCCTGCCTCTGCTGCGCCTAGCAGCTCGCCGCGCAGAACAAAGCAGCCGCGCTTGAAGAGCGCGCGCTCGAGACCATCGGCAAAAGCCGTGTCTCCCGTCACCGTCACAAGCGCCCCGTGATGTCCCCAGCGCTGTTGCCGTTCGCGATCTGTAACTGCACGTGTAGCAGTGGTCGCCGGAGCCTGGTCATCGAGGGCTCGGATCATCCCCGCCGCAACCGTTGCATTGGTTTGCACGTCGATCAGGATGAAGCTGCCGGTGTGGCGATTGGCCTGATAGGGATCCACAGCCAGCGGCTGGAGTGTTTCGAGCGCGACAAGGCCAATCTCGTTCAGGCGCAGCGTGCGGCCTGCCTCTGCCGGCGATGACGCATGATCTTCCCCTTCAAGGTTCGCCACGCGCAGCACCGAGCGCACCTGCGCCTGCAGGGTGCGGCTCGTCTGCTTCAGCAGATAGCGGCGATCCTGTTCGAGCGGAGCGGCGCTCATCCAGACCAGGGAGGCAGTAAATGCGGTCACCAACCGGGCCGATGCTGCAGGCGCTGCAAGCAGGTCGCCTCGACTGATATCAATCTCGTCCTCAAGCGTTAGCGTGACCGAGAGCGGCGCCATGGCTTCCCCGAGATCTCCATCAAAAGTCACGATGCGCGCGACGCGGCTCTTCTGCCCCGATGGCAACGCGACGACGGAGTCGCCAGGCCGAATGCTGCCCGCAGCGATCTGCCCCGCAAATCCGCGGAAATCAAGGTTCGGCCGCGCGATGCGCTGCACTGCAAAGCGAAAAGGCGCTTCGGTATCGATGTTTGCAGAAGATGGCAGCGTCTCAAGCAGAGACAGCAGTGTAGGGCCGGTATACCAGGGCATCGACGCCGATGCAGTGACAACATTGTCGCCGGAGAGTGCGCTTACGGGAAGGAAATGCAGCGTTGCCGTGAGCTGCTCCTGCTCTTCAAGTGTCCGGAAGAAACGCGTGAACTCCTCACGCACATTCTCGAACGCTGCCTCGCTCCAGCCCACCAGGTCCATCTTGTTGACGGCTACAAGGATGTGCCGCACACCGAGCAGCGCGGTGATGTACGCATGCCGCCGCGATTGTCGCAGCACACCCTTGCGCGCATCCACCAGCACGATAGCGACGTCAGCCGTGCTGGCACCGGTCGCCATGTTGCGCGTGTACTGCTCGTGCCCCGGGGTATCCGCAATGATGAACTTGCGGCGGCGGGTCGCAAAGTAGCGGTAGGCTACATCAATGGTGATGCCCTGCTCGCGCTCGGCACGCAGACCATCCGTAAGAAGCGCCAGATCCAGCACTCCAGGGGCAGTGGTCCCCTTGCCTTCGATCGAGCGCACCTGGTCGTCGTACACACTCTGCGTGTCGTAGAGCAACCTGCCGATCAACGTGGACTTGCCATCATCCACCGAGCCCGCAGTCGAGAAGCGCAGGAGGTCTTTCGCGCGTTCCTCGGCGAGATAGTCTTCAACGTTGAAGTCCTCGGCAGGGCGCGGCGGCGTTTGGAGGTCGAGTATGAGAAATGGGCTCTCGTCATGAGTGCTCATCAGAAATAACCCTCCCGCTTCTTCAACTCCATCGAGCCTTCCTGGTCGTGGTCGATCACGCGGTTCGCGCGCTCCGACGAGCGGAAGCCAACAATCTCTTCAATGATCTTCGGGATCGTGTCCGCATCCGAGCGGATCGCGCCAGTGCAGGGGCTGCAGCCCAGCGAGCGAAGTCGCGACTTCACAAGCGCAGGCCGCTCCCCGGGCAAAGCGACAAACTCCTGCTCCGTAGGCAGCAGCGTCTCGCCGCGCACATACATCGGCCGCTCTCTCGCGAAATATAGATCGACGACCGGAATGCTCTCCTCGTAGATGTACTGCCAGACATCCATCTCGGTCCAGTTCGAGAGGGGAAACACGCGGATGGACTCGCCGGGATGAACACGCGCGTTGTACAGGTTCCACAACTCGGGCCGCTGGTTCTTCGGGTCCCATTGCCCGGCGCGATCACGGAAAGAGTAGATCCGCTCCTTCGCGCGCGACTTCTCCTCATCGCGCCTGGCGCCCCCGAATGCAGCAGTGAAGCCGTAGTGCTTCAGGCCGTCGAGCAACGCCTGTGTTTTCAGCAGGCCGCAGCAACGCTTGGTGTCGAGTGCAATCGGGTTGGTGCCGGCCGCCAGTGCTGCTTCATTGCGCCAGACCAGCAACTCGGCCCCGATGGAGCGCGCCATAGTATCGCGGAACTCGAGCATCTCGCGAAACTTATACCCGGTGTCCACATGAAACAGCGGAAACGGGATCGGTGCGGGGTAAAAAGCCTTCTGTGCCAGCCGCAGCATCACGGCGGAGTCCTTGCCGATTGAGTACAGCATCACCGGCTTCTCAAATTCTGCGGCAACCTCGCGCAGGATGTGAATGCTCTCTGCTTCGAGCAGCTTGAGGTGACTGAGTCGCGAGCTACCACTCACCAATGACCGAGCAGCGCGTTGTTTCTCGGGAGTATAGAGCGAAGCTCCGTCCATCTTTTCTAGAGTCGCCGGACGCCCAGACCGATTCAGCAAATTGCCCTCGCTTCCACTTAGCAGTCGCATTAGAACAGCACCTTCAGGCCGAACTGGATCTGCCGCGAGGCCGAGGCCGCAGTCACCACGCCAGCCGTCGGGCTGCCGACCGCGGCAGCGTCCTGGCTCGCGGCAGCACCCTGCGTGGGCCCAGACGAGTACACCACCTCGTTGGGCGTCTGCAGGTTGGCGTGGTTCAGGATGTTGAAGAACTCTGATCGAAACTGCACATGCACCCGCTCACTTACGCTGATGTTCTTGAGCAGGGAAAAGTCCCATTCCGAGTAACCCGGACCCTCCAGCGTGTCGCGCCCGAGCGTGCCAACTGTTCCGTATGCAGGCGCAGAGAATGCATCGGCATTAAAGAAGTGGGCTGCTCTCGCAGCCGTGCTGCCGTGCGTGTAGAGATTGCTCGTGAACGTCGGGCTTCGATTTGGGCGAACGGGGTTGCGTGTGTCTCCAGAGCCTGTCGGGTTATAGCCAAGCTGCGGCGAGAAGGGAAAGCCGGTTTGCAGGTTCACGATGCTCGAGACGGTCCATCCCGAAACCACTTTGTTGGGCAGCGGGCTGAGATCTTGCAGATAGCGGGCGCCTGTACCAAGCGGCACGTCGTAACTGCCATGGAACGCGAACAGGTTGCGCACATCGGTGGCGGCTAGGCCGTAATCGAGCTTGGCGTTGTCGGGATACTCGACATAGGCCGGCGTGTTCGCCGACACCGACGTGTTCCACGCAGAGCCGTCGTCCAGGTTCTTCGAGAAGGTGTAATTGCCGCGCAGCTGCAGGCCATTCGCAAAGCTGCGGCGGAGGTCAACTTCAAGCGCGTTGTAATTCGAGATGCCGGTCGAGATCCACGAGGTCGTGTTTGCGAGGGAGGGGTTGGCCTTGGCGGTGGTCGGATAATAAATCGTGCCGGCGCTGACGCCAGCCGGGCACACCGTCAGCGACTCGTCCGAGCACACGAGCGAAGCAGGCTCATTCTCATCCTCTGAAAGAATCTGGTGATAGCCATGCGAGCCGACATAGCCAACCGTCAATGCGAGCGCGGGCGCCAGTTGCTGCTCGACCTTGAAGGTCCACGCGAGCACGGCAGGCGTCTCAAGATTGGGCGACACATTGGACGGCGAGGGCAGCCCAACGGCGCCGGACGTTGGCGCGCTCACAGGCACGCCGCTATAGGTGAGCGTGGTATTGAACGGGGCAGCCTGGTCGAGGCGGTAGTCGAGATTGTCCAGCAGCGAGTGATGCAGCCCAAAGGACGCGCGCACTGCTGTTGTGCCTTTGCCGGTAACGTCCCACGCGAAAGCAACCCGCGGCTCGGGAAGAAACTTCGCGCGATTGTCCGTCAGGGCGGCCGCGCCCACACTCGGCGTCGTGTTGAGGATGCCGTTGGTGAAGCCGTACACGCTCGCGCGACCCTGGGCTTCGTTCCAGCCGTTCGTCGACTCCGTGCGCAGTCCTGCGCTCAACTCGAGCCTTGGCGTCACCTTGTACGTGTCCTGCACATACGCCGCGCCAAAGAGAGCGCGCCAGCCAAGCTCTGTCGGCTGCGGAACCACAGTGAATGTCTTGATAGTTCCTGCAAGAAACGTCGAAAGCGACGCGAAACTAGCCTGCCCGAACTGATCCTGCGCGAGCGCATCGTTTGACTGCATGCGCTGGAGCCAGCCACCCGCCTCAATCTGGTGTTTGCCACTCGTGTAGTAGACGTGGTCATCGACCGTGAAGAGATTGCGCGAGGTTGCATTCTCAGAACCCACGTTTGCGCCCGCGCCGGTCACCTGCGACGAGCCATTCGACGCCGTGCTGCCAGCGATCACGATCGCCCCGGTCGGCTTGCCCGCAAGAAAGGTTGGCGTCTCTGCCTGCACATCCGCGGGCACGGAACCGTTGAAGACAAAGCTCGCCCGCGAGAAGCCGAAACGCGCCGTGTTGAGCAGGTGCGAGGAGAACACATGCTGCTCCTGCACACTCAACACCTGCTCCCGCAACGCCTCATCAATCAGTGACAGCGGGTTCTGCGTGGGCGTGTTCGCAGCAGAGTCATCGACGGTGTACACGGCGAACAGGAGGTCGTTTGTGGAAAGGTTCGAGTCGAAACGGGTGGTGCCAAAATCTTCGCGTATGTGCTGCGTCGGGGAGGAGAACGCTTCTGCGATGCCCGTAGGTGTGCCCGAGGCATTGAGCAGCTCCGGCCCGTTCTGCTGCGGCCACAGGTTGAAGAGCGACGCCACACCCGGGCCGAGCGGAACCTTGGTCTCGACGCCCGCGGCATTTGGCAGGGACCCAAGCCGCGCCTCGGCGTCTGGCACCAGCGTCACATCCGTGATGCCCAGCTTCTGCCTGTAACCTTCGTAGTTCCCGAACAGAAAGAGCTTGTTCTGCTTCAGCGGGCCACCCAGCGAGGCGCCGAAGTCGTTCCGCTGAAACTCCGGAATGCGCGCCTGGTCGAAGTAATTCCGCGCATCGAGTGCCGAGTTCCGCAGGAACTCGTAGGCTGCTCCATGCAGCTGATTTGTACCCGCGTCAGTCACAATCGAGACCTGGGCTCCCTGGCGCTTGCCATAGGTCGCGCCATAGGTGTCATAGACGACGTTGAACTCACGCACCGCATCGACGCCCAGTAGCTGTCCACTGGTCCCGCCTGGAGTCAGGTTGATCAGGGAAGCCCCGGTGTACTCCACGCCGTTCAGGAGGTAGAGGTTATCCTGCGGTCGGCGACCAGAGACCGTGAACATGTTGCCGACCGCAGAGTTTGCGGTACCGACCGAGCCGGAGCGTTGCGCGGTGTAGTTCACGATGCCCGGGTTAAGCGTCAGCAACTGGTCATAACTGCGGCCATTGAGTGGCAGCTGCTTCACCTGCCGCTCGTCCACCAGGCCCGCGGTCTGCTGCGTGGACAGGTTTACCGCTGCAGGCGTGTCGGCCACCGTCACCTGCTCGGTTGCATTTGCAAGGCTCAGGACCAGGGGCACCCGCAATGCCTGGCCGATAGCGAGATCGATGCCCGTCCGCTTCAGGGTTGCAAAGCCCGCGGCATCGACGGTCACCGCGTAAATACCCACAGGAATGGACGGAGCCGAAAACTCGCCCGCCGCGTCAGTACGCAGGTGCCGCTCGGTGCCGGTGTTCTGGTTATGCACCAGCACCGACGCGTTGGCGACGACGGCCCCGGTCGCATCCGTGACAGCCCCAGCAATGGTTCCGCCGACTACCTGCGCAGAAAGTAATGGTGCAGACGCCAGCAAAGCGGCAGTCGCAGCAACGCCCCATCGGTGTCGCGGACGGAGATACCTCTTCGAAGACGAAGGGGCAAGATAGCGGTACATGGTGTGTCTCCAGAGTGAGAAAGAGCAAACTGTGTGTTGGAAGTCAGCGGGCGCAAACAGAACGGGCGCGCAGACAACAACAACAGCAACAGCCCTGGAGAAGAGCTGCGGGTGCGAACGGATTGGAAGAGCGGAGAGACATCCGTTTTCTCACGTGCTGATAAGGAGGGAGAAGAGCCAGGAGGCTCAGCGTCTTACAGGGACTGCAAACAGGCAAAGAAGTGCGCGCAACAGCCTCGACAACAACAAGTGGACGAGTTGGAGGCGGCGCGCAGCATCTCTGTCCACAGAGCATACCACGGCTCCAGAGGCCCCTATTGACCGGCGAGCGCCTGTTTCACCAACTCGCTGACCTGACGCCCCTCTGCACGCATGCCCCTCTGCCTGATGCGTTCGTACACCGCTTTCATAGCGGCGCCCATGGCCTTCGGGTTGAGCTCCGTGCCTGCCGTACGCAGCTCGGCGAAAACGTCCGCAATCAGCGCTTCGACGTCGTTCGCGCTCGCGGCCTGCGGCAAGTACCTCTCGATCATTACGATCTCCTCCGCCTCCTTCGCCGCGAGTTCCGGGCGTCCGCCTTTGGTAAACTGCTCGATCGACTCACGCCGCTGCTTGATCAAAGTTGTCAGGGTCGCTTCGGCTTCGCTCTCGCTGAGCGGCTCGCGCTTCTCGATCTCGCGATTCTTGAGCGCCGACTTCACCATGCGCAGCGTCTCCACGCGCAAGGCATCACGCGCCTTCATCGCCTGCACTACGTCTCCGTCGATCCGCTTTACCAACCCCTGTGCCGCGCCTGCTTCACCACTCATAGAAACCTCTTCCGAAACAACTAATTGTAGGTCTTCGCGACTCGTACGGGGCACAGGCTACAATTCGGCCCACGTGCGTTCCTCCCCCGCGCACCCGTCATCCTTCACAAAGCGGCAGTACGCCCTGCCAGCGCAGAAAGGCCCTTTGCTTCCCATGATCCGCAAGACACGTCTCTTCACACCCGGGCCCACACCCTTGCTGCCCGCAGCCCAGTTCGCTATGGCCGCTGCCGACATGCATCACCGCACCCCGGAGTTCCGCAAGCTATTTGAGCGCGTTCTGCGCGACCTCAAGGTCTTCGTCGGCACCGCAAACGATGTGCTGCTGCTTGCGTCCTCGGGCACAGGCGCGATGGAAGCCGCCGTTGCCAACATCACCTCGCCGGGCGATCGCGTTCTTGTTCTCTCCGCCGGGAAATTTGGCGAGCGCTGGGCTGCGCTCGCACGCGCCTTCTCCTGCGATGTCGACATTGTCTCTGCTCCATACGGCTCCACATTCGCCATCGACGACGTGCGCCGCGCTCTGCGCATCGAACACCGGGCCGTGTTCATGCAGGCGACGGAAACCTCAACCGGCATCCGTCACTGCGTTCCCGCTGTCGCCGAGTTGCTGCGCCAGCAGCGCAGCGATGCGCTGCTTGTGGTCGATGCCATTACAGGACTCGGCACCACGCATTTTGCTGTCGATCGCGACGTCGACATCATGATAGGTGGCTCGCAGAAAGCAGTGATGATCCCGCCCGGCCTGGCTTATCTTTCCGTAAGCGAGCGCGCCTGGGAGGCGATGGATATCTCGCTCAATCCGCGCTACTACTTCGACCTGCGCAAGGAACGCAAGAACGCGCACAAAGCCGAATCTGCCTACACCCCCGCCGTGTCGCTGATTGCCGGCCTCGCCGCTGCCTTTGACTTCATCGCGGCACAAGCCGATGGCGATCTCGGGCAGGGGCGCATGGCGCTCGTCAACAACGCCGAGATGTGTGCGGCGATGACGCGTGCGGCGGTCACATCGATGGGTCTCGAACTTTTTGCGCCCACAGCACCAGCAGCCGCTGTCACAGCAGTGGTGCCACCCGCCGGCGTAGACTCCGGCGTGATCGTCAAGGAGCTGAAACAGCGCTTCGGCGCGACCATCACCAACGGGCAAGGCGAGATGAAAGGGCAGATCTTTCGCATCGCGCACCTCGGCTTCTTCGACTACATGGACACGATCGCGCTGATCGGTGCGCTCGAGCACGTGGCCGTTGAAGCATTGCAGTTATCCGGCGTCACCCTCGGCTCTGCGCTGCGCGCCGCACAGGAGGTCTACGCTGACCGGCATCCGATCCTCGCACCCCGCGCTGCATGCCCCTGTGGACGCGCACTTGCCGAGTGCGCGCGCAAGGCTGTCGAGGTCAAAGCATGAAGATTGTTCTTGCAGAAAAGGTCTCGCCGGCAACGCTGGCCGTGTTTCGCGAAGAAGCCGGCTGGGCGGTGCTGACGCACGAGGAAATCACGAACCTGCCCCAGGCCCTTGCGGATGCCGATGCGCTCGTGGTGCGCTCGGCCGTGCAGGTAGACGATGCCCTGATGGCACATGCGCCAAAGCTCCGCGTCATCGGCCGCGCCGGCGTCGGCGTCGACAATATCGACGCAGAAGCCGCCACGCGTCGCGGCATCGTCGTCATGAACACGCCGGGCGCAAATGCCGTCGCGGTGGCCGAGCTGACGCTGGCGCTCATGCTTGCGCTGGCTCGCGAACTGCCTCGCGCCAACGCCGCGCTGCATGCCGGCCGCTGGGAGAAAAAGTCTCTCGCCGGGTCGGAGCTTCGCGGCAAAACACTCGGCATCCTTGGCCTCGGAAGGATCGGGCTTGAGGTTGCCAGACGCGCACGCGCCTTTGGCATGACGCTCGCCGGGCATGATCCGTTCGTGGCCGCTGCGGTCGCGCGCGAGCACGAGGTCCGCCTCTTGGGCGTGGAAGAACTGTTTCGCACGAGCGACTACCTCTCGCTCCACGTCGGCCTGACGCCGCAAACCCACAACATCGTCAACGCGCTAACACTGGCAACGATGAAACGCAGTGCGCGCATTATCAATTGCGCGCGTGGCGAGCTGATCGACGGCGCGGCGCTCGCGGAGGCGCTGCGCTCCGGCAGCATCGCCGGAGCGGCGCTTGACGTGTTTGACCAGGAACCGCTGAGAGAATCGCCCTTCTTCGGCATGGAGCGCGTGCTGCTGACGCCTCACATCGCGGGCTCGACAGCAGAAGCGCAGGAGGCGGTAGGGATCCAGATCGCCGAACAGGTACGGGCCTATCTGAAACTGGGCGTAGTTCAAAATGCGGTCAACAGCCCCTCGCTCTCGCACGAGCAGTACCTTCTGCTGGCGCCCTTTGCAGATGCGGCAGAGCGCCTCGGCGCCATGCTGGCGCAGCTGCTGCCACGCGAGAGTGGCGGCCTGGAGAGTATCTCGATCGGCTACAGCGGCGCATTGGCAGGCGCACAAACCGAGATGGTGCGCAATGCTGCCCTCGCCGGGGTGCTCAGCCAGAGCGAGGCGGCCAACCGCATCAATGCCGCGCAGGTCGCGGGTGAGCGCGGCATGCGCGTACACGAAGAAGAGATGGGGAGCGGTATAAGCTTCCTCGAGATCTCACTCCACACACGTGATGGAGCGTCCCTGGCAGCGCGCGCCGGCGTTTCCGCAAGCCGTCCAGGCTTGGGCGCGGGCGCGCGCTTGCTGCAGCTCGAGAACATCGCGATCGAAGCGCCGCTTGAGGGCACCCTTCTGGTGGTCCGCAACAGTGACGTCCCGGGCGTGATCGGCAAGCTCGGTACGGTTGTCGGCGAACACAGCATCAACATCGCAAACTTTGCGCTAGGGCGAGCAGACGGCCTGGCGCATGGCACCGCTCTGGCTGTGATCCAGATCGACGGGGAAGCCACACCGGCTCTCCTGCGGCAGCTGCGCGCAGTCGAGGCCGTACACGAAGTGCGGTCTGTCCGGCTGGCGGACGCGTAGAGCGGCTATCCATGCGTCTCCGATACAATCAAGACATCGCTCGATTGAAGGTGCCCCGTGCCGTTATACGAATACCGCTGCACCGCCTGCGGCCACACATTTGAGAAGATCCAGAGCTTCAGCGCGCCCGACGAGAAAGAATGCCCCAGGTGCGGAGGCGCCGTGGAACGCCTTCTCTCCGCACCTGCCATCCAGTTCAAGGGTTCCGGCTTCTACCTGACCGATTACGGCAAGTCAGGAGGCGCCGGCAAAGGCTCCTCGAAAAGTGGCGAGTCGAAGTCCGAGGGTTCTGGCAGTACCTCTGACAGTGGCAGTAGCAGCAGCGCTCCCGCGTCGACCCCGAGCACATCCTCTGCTCCTTCCTCGGGTTCAAGCTCCCCGAGTAGCGGCGCATCAGGCTCCAGCGGAACGAAGAGCAGCTAGCTTCCCCCTCACACACGAGAGCGGCCTCCTGCAGGGAGGCCGCTCTCTTTGCCGCTGACTGCTTTGCGGGCGTCTTCTTGGTCGGGCTCTACTTGCTTGCGCCGTTTTTGCCTGCGCTCTTTTTGCCTGCGCTCTTTTTGCCTGGGCTTTTTTTGCTTGCGCTCTTCTTGCTTGGGCTCTTTTTGGCCGGCGCTTTCTTATCCGGCGCTTTTTTCGCTGCATGCTTTTCGCTGCCAGCCTTTTCCGCCGCTGCAGTCCCCGGCGGAGGCGGAGGCATTTTCGCCCCCTCACGTCTCGCTTCGGAAAGCGCGATCGCGATCGCCTGCTTTGGGTTTGTGACCTTCTTGCCGCTTTTGCCGGACGTGAGCTTCCCGGCTTCCATCGCCTTCATCTCGCGCTCTACCAGTTGCTGTGCCTTCGGTCCATACTTTGCCATGAACGTTCTCCCTGCACACAGTAGAGGTGCCGCGGACGCCCGCTGTTGTGCGCGGAATCTACCGAGTACACACGCTACGCGCGGAGCGCTGGCGCCGGCAGGATCTCGTCCACATCCACCCATGCCGTCGGGTACACCCCCGTATAGCAGGCAACGCAGTACTTGTTGGTGGCGCTTTCATCAACAGAACGCTGCAACCCTTCGAGCGAGAGATATCCAAGCGAATCGGCCTCGATGAAACGCCGGATCTCTTCGATGGAGTTATTCGCGGCGATCAGGTCCTTCTTGCTCGGTGTATCCACGCCGTAGAAGCAGGGCGAGATCGTCGGCGGGCACGAGATGCGCAGGTGCACTTCCTTTGCGCCCGCAGCACGCACCATGCGCACGATCTTGCGGCTTGTTGTCCCGCGGATAATCGAGTCATCGATCAGGATGATGCGCTTGCCTTCGAGGAGGTTCCGCACCGGATTGAGCTTGAGCCGCACCCCGAAGTCGCGCACCTTTTGTTCCGGCTCGATAAACGTCCTGCCGACGTAGTGGTTGCGGATCAAGCCGAAGCGGAAGGGCAGCTTCGACTCATCGGCATAGCCGATCGCCGCGGTAACACCAGAGTCGGGAACAGGGACAACGAGATCCGCCGGCACATGAGACTCCCGCGCCAGCTGGCGTCCCATCGCTTCGCGTGAGTCCTGCACCCAGCGGCCATAAATACGCGAGTCTGGCCGCGCGAAATACACGTGCTCAAAAATGCAGGAGGCCTGCGGTACCCCGCTCGCATACTGCCGCGAGGTCACGCCATCCTTTGAAACCATGATGAGCTCGCCGGGCGCGACATCCCGTTCGTACTTCGCATGCAGCAGGTCGAAAGCACACGTCTCCGAGGCAAACACGATGGTGTCGGGGCCGTTCGGGTTCGCAATGCGACCCATCGACAAGGGCCGGAATCCACGCGGGTCGCGCGCAGCAAAGATCCGGTCGCGCGTCATCATCACGATCGAGAACGCACCATCGACCTGGCGCAGCGAATCCGCGATCGCATCCACAAGCGTGCTCTCCTGTGAGTGCGCAATCAGCTGCACGATAATCTCGGAGTCCGACGTCGTCTGGAAGAACGCGCCCTCGCGTTCAAGACGCGTGCGGAGATTGCCGAGGTTGATCAGGTTGCCGTTATGCGCGATCGCGATCAGACCCTTGGTCGAGTCCACCCGGATCGGCTGCGCATTCAGCAGTGCCGAGTCGCCAGTGGTCGAGTAGCGCGTGTGGCCGATCGCCATGTCGCCCTGCAGCTTCTGCAAAACATCTTCGGTGAAGATGTCAGCGACCAGTCCCATGCCCTTGATGTTTGACAGGTTGGTGCCATCGGCCGACGCAATGCCTGCGGACTCCTGCCCCCGATGCTGCAGCGCATACAGTGACAGGTAGACCTGGCGCGCCGCTTCAGGGTGTGCGAACACTGCAGCAACGCCACACTCATCGGCAAATCCATCGCCCGCATCCCGCACAGAGTAGCGACTTGCAGAGTCCGTTCCGGCGATCGTTGCCAGTTCTGCTTTTTCTTCCGGCGTTGTTGCACCGGCAACGCCTTCCATCCACAACCGGCTCACGCCAACACCTCGTTAAAGATTGGAACGGCGCGAAGCGCATCTTCAAGCGAACGCTCCCATGGCTCACGCAGCGCGTGAATATCCGTTTCGATCAATGCGTGCGCCTCGCCCCGGATGCGAATGCGAAAGGCACCGTCCGTGACCGTGCCGAGCCGCGTCGCCGCAACCGGACCGTCTGCGACGAGCTGCTCGATCCGCGACGCCTCTTCCGGCGCGCACGCGACAACCACGCGCGACGCATGCTCCGCGAAGAGCTGCAGCAACGCCGGGTGGATCCCTGCGAGATCCACATCCACGCCCGCACCGTACCGAAAGCAGCCTTCCGCCAGCGCCACAGCCAGGCCACCATCCGAGATATCACGCGCTGCATGCAACAGGCCCGCCGTTGCAAACGCCTTGAGATGCCGCTGCAATGCGGCTTCTCCGGCGAGGTCGAGCGCGGGCGGCGTGCCCCAGAGCGAGCCAGTCAGCTCCCGCGCATACTCTGACGAGCCGAACTCAGCGACCAGGTTCTCAGAGGTCGTCGCACTTGCATCGAGCAGAAGCAGCACGTCGCCGGGCTGCTGGAAATTGGAACCGACAGCCTTCGAAATATCGTCGAGGATGCCAACGACTCCCAGCACCGGCGTGGGATAAATCCCCTCGCCACGTGTCTCGTTGTACAGCGAAACATTGCCGCCTGTGATCGGCGTTCCCAGCGCGGTGCATGCCTCGGCGATCCCATCGATCGCATCCGACAGCTGACGCATGATCTCCGGCTTTTCCGGGTTGCCGAAGTTCAGGCAATTTGTAGCCGCCACAGGTACAGCTCCACTGCAGGCGACCTTGCGCGCGGCTTCTGCAACCGCATGCATCGCGCCGAGCTTCGGGTCGAGGTAGCACCAACGGCCATTGCCGTCGAGCGCCATCGCAAGCCCGCGCTCTGTGCCCTTGATGCGCATCACGCCTGACTCCGCGCCCGGCCCCTGCACGGTGTTGGTTTGCACCATCGAGTCGTATTGCTCGAAGACCCAGCGCTTCGAGCAGACATTTCCGCTCGCCAGCAGCTGCTTCAACTCCTCGACAAACGTGTGCGATCCGTTCAATAACTCGAGCACCGCAGCAGTCGGTTCGCTCGCGACCGGCGCCTTCCACGTGCCGACTGGGCGGTGATAGAGCGGGGCATCATCGGTGAGTGACTCATTCGAGAGATCCGCAACCAGGACGCCATGGTGGCGCACCCGCATACGGTTCTCCGCGATCACCTCGCCGGCCACCACCGCATCAAGACCCCACTTCGCGAACACCGCCAGTACTTCGTCTTCGCGACCCTTTTCCGCCACCAGCAGCATGCGCTCCTGCGACTCGGACAACATGATCTCGTAGGAGTTCATCCCGGTCTCGCGCTGCGGAATCCGATCCAGTTCAATCTCGACGCCGACGCCGCCACGGGCGCCCATCTCGCAGGTCGAGCATGTCAGCCCTGCAGCGCCCATGTCCTGGATCCCCAGCACGGCGCCGGTCGCCATCGCCTCGATGCAGCCCTCAAGCAACAGCTTCTCCATGAAAGGATCGCCGACCTGCACATTCGGCCGCTTCTGCTCGGAGCCTTCCTTGAACTCCTCGCTCGCCATCGTTGCGCCATGGATGCCGTCGCGACCCGTCTTCGCGCCTACATAAATAACAGGATTGCCGACGCCGGTCGCCTTTGCGTAGAAGATGTCGTCGCGTCGCACCAGGCCAAGCGCAAATGCATTCAGCAGGGGATTGCCCGAGTAACACCCTTCAAAGCGTGTTTCGCCGCCAAGGTTCGGCACGCCGAAGCAGTTGCCGTAGTGCGATACGCCGCCGACTACGCCTTCCATCACGGCATGATTCCTATGGATCGTTGCGGTGTCGGTAACGTTTCCAGCCTTGTCCTCGCGAAGCGGTCCGAAACGCAGGGAATCCATCACCGCGAGCGGACGCGCGTTCATCGTGAAAATGTCACGCAGGATGCCGCCAACGCCGGTCGCCGCGCCCTGAAAGGGCTCGATATAGGACGGGTGATTGTGAGATTCGATCTTGAAGGCGCAGGCCCAGCCGTCGCCCACGTCGATGATGCCGGCATTCTCGCCAGGCCCCTGCACCACGCGCTCGCTCTTGGTTGGCAACCGCTTCAGGTGAACGCGCGAGCTTTTGTAGGAGCAGTGCTCGCTCCACATCACGCTGTAAATGCCAAGCTCCGTCAGGGACGGCGTCCGTCCCATCGCTGCTTCGATCCGCGCATACTCTTCCGGCGTGATCGAGTGCTGCTTCAGGAGCGCGGGCGTGATGGTGGTGGGCTGGGGAGCAGTGTTTGACGCGTCTACGGTGTCTGAATGAGCCATGGCGCTGTGCTCATTGTCGCACGCATGATGAAAGGAATGTGAGCAGGGAGCAACGGGCGCAGTTCACCGCGGTTCTGCGTCCAGCACGCTGCGGATCTGCCGCACATGCGCGGGCGTCGTCCGGCAGCAGCCTCCCACAATGGACGCCCCCGCCCCGTACCAGCGGTACGCCAGCGTCCCCAACTCGCTCGCCTCGGCCGAGCCCAGCCAGCACCGGTGCTCCCCATCCCACTGCTCCCCCGAGTTGGGGTACACGATCAGCGGTTTGGCGGTCGCTTCCCTAAGAGCAGACAGCGCGCCCTCGACAAACACGGGCGCGGTGCAGTTCACCCCAACGGCAAGCGCCTGGTCAGACCGCTCCGGCACCGCCGCACACGTTAGAAGGCGTTCCCCATGTGCCGTCTCCTCGGCATTGCGGCAGGTAAAGGAGATCCAGGCTCCCACGTGCGGCCATTCGGCGAGGGCAGCGACGATCGCCTCCGCCTCGCGCAGCGACGGCACAGTCTCAAACGCCAGCAGATCAGCCTCCGTATCCACGACCGCCGCAATCCGGTCGCGATGAAAGCTGAGCAGCGCGTCCCATTCTTCCCGGGGATCGCGGAACCCGTACTCCCCATGGAACTCGGCGCCATTCGCGAGCGCAGCCCCGTAGGGACCAAGCGAAACGGCGATCAGCACGTCGGCGCGATCGCCTCGCGCTTCGAGAGCCAATGCGACCGACCGCCGCAGCGCGGCGTTTGCTGCCAGAGACGACTCCTCCGGCGCAAGCCCCGCCTTGTGGAATCCCAGCGCCGAGGCCTGGTAGCTGCCCGTCAGCAGGATGTCCGCACCCGCCTCCAGGTACGACCGATGCACGGCGAGCACGGCTTCCGGCGCTTCTGCGAGGGCGCGCGCCGACCACAGAGGGCCCGCGATGCTCACCCCGCGACGCTCGAGCTCGGTGGCAAAGCCACCATCCAGCACCCTGCGCCTGCTCAGATCCACTTCCTGACGGTTGCGCAACCGGCCTCCCGCGCCCCTTCCCCCTGGCGCCTGCTTCCATCATGGTAGCCGCGGGCAACTCGTCCACCCAGGAAGCGAGTCCTACGCAGCGAGTGGAGGAGTTCATCATGGTCGTAGTCAATGACGGGCAGTGCGGGCTGTGTACACACTTTGGCGAACATGCAACCACCGAGGGCCGCACCCCGCGCCTCGTTGAGATTCTCACCACGCACCAGGCGGCCGAGGATCTGGTCACCGCGTGCGGCCACCCCAAGCTTGAAGGCCTTCACCTGCGCGTCACCCCGGTGAGTGGCTGCGACGGCTTCCAGTCCGCGGCAGCCTAGCCCGGTCGCGACATCTGGGCCATAGCAGAGAGCCCCGGCCCGGGAGCTCTCTGCTACACTCAAAGCTGTTCCGCAGCGGCCCGCCAGGGGCCACATGCACCACGCGGATGACGGTTCGGGGAGTGGCTCAGCCTGGTAGAGCACCTGGTTCGGGACCAGGGGGTCGGAGGTTCAAATCCTCTCTCCCCGACCAATACAAGACAAACCAAACAACCTATTCCTTTCAAGATCTGCCAGGGACCCAAGCTATTCCGTTGCTTGTGCGATTCCGGCAACTATGCCCTGCCCTCTCGCCGGAACTTACCCACCCGGCATGAAGGTGCGCTGGTGGCGATGCCACCAGCATGGCTCATCTCGCAGCTTTTGGCCGAGCTTCAGCATACGGCCCCAGGGAAAAGCAAAGCGGGTCGGTCAGCAGACACCACGAGGCTTGCCGCGTGTTCTCGGCGGCCGCTGGCGCCCACCCGGGCGCCCGCCGACTCGCCGAAACTCGCCTCTCTTCCCGGAAAAGGGGGCGGAGGTGTAGCGTCAATCTCGATGCGTCCCAGGAGCCTCCCACCGAACCTCACCGGCTTCCATTCCTCGCAATCGATCGCGATGGATCGTCGCGCGTTTCTCCGCGGCTCGCTTGGCGTCGTCTCGGCAGCATCTGTCCGCGGCGGCTTTGCACCGCTTGGGCTCCCAAGCACGCGCCCCTCGCAGAAGACCGTGGTCGTCACCTTTGGCGGCGGCGCGCGCGATGAGGAAACCTTTGCCGAATCCGGCCAGGAGAACATCCCGCACCTGCTCACCGAGCTGCTTCCGCAAGGCACCTTCTTCACCCAGGTGCTCAACGCCGGCATCCTCGGCCACTACGTCGCCACGGCCAGCATCGTCACTGGCACCTACGAGCGCTTCGATAACTTCATCGCGCAGCCGCCGCCGAATCCCACGCTCTTCGAGTACTACCGCAAGCTGCTGCGCCGCCCCGAGGCCGACGCATGGGTGATCGCGCCCAGCAACGGCTTCCAGCGCATCGGCAGCAGCAGCCACACCGGGTTCGGGCCCGAGTTCGGCGCAGGCGTCATCCTGCCCAAGCGGCTTCTCTCCGCCGCACTCAAGACGAGCGTCTCCGACGGTGACCAGCTTGCGCACCTCCTGCAGGACAACTACGAAATGCCCTTCTACCAGTCCGCCGAGGCAGCACACGATGGCGAGCTCCATCTCGACATGCTGGAGACCACGCTGCGCCTCTCGGTCGCGGACTTCCTCGCCCATGCCCGCGCCTCGGACAGTGCCGACGAGCTCTCCGTCTTCATCGCGCGGCAGCTCATGCGCGAGCAGTCGCCCTCGCTCATGCTCCTCACGCTGCACGACATGGATATTGCGCACTCCGGCGCCTATTCGCTCTACATCGATGCGATCCAGCGCGCCGACCGTCTGTGCGCCCAGCTGTGGCAGATCATCCAGTCCGACCCCGAGTACAAGGACCGCACCACGCTCTACATCATGCCCGACTTCGGTCGCGACGCCGACGGCGATCCCAACGGCAACGGCTTCCAGCACCATCGCACCGGCGGCGCACTCGCCCGTACCACGTGGCTGCTCGCGCTCGGACCGCACATCCGGGCGAATGTCACGGTCGATCGCGCCATCGAGTCCATCGATCTCGTTCCCACCATCGGCTGCCACATGGGCTTCGCCACGCCGGGCGCAACGGGCAAGTGCATCCAGGAGCTCGCGTGACTCCGGCAGACCTCACCCCGGCAGTCTTCCAGGCATGGACGCCGGGCTCGCGGGCTTTTGCACAGCAGTACCTGCCGCTGTTACAGAGGCTGCCGCTCGCCGTCTGCCCGTCGTTCCTGAAACAAATGTCGGTTCTCGACACGAGCTTTCCCGCCGAGATCGCCACCCTTCGCTCCCTGTGCGCCGGCCTCAGCGCGCTGCGCCCGGAGCAGCTCGAAGCCATCCTTCTGCCGCTCCGGCAGCTTCGGCTTTCGCCCGATCTGCCCGCAATGGACTGGGTCAATCATCCCGATCCCTTCCTCGCCGCGCTTTCGGCGTGGCTCTGGTCGAGCGGCCAGATTGACGCCTTTCGCAACGCCTCCGACGCGCTGTTCGCCTGCATCCCTTCGCCCCACGATGACGCATCAAGACTCGCCATCGTCGTCGTCGGCCGCGGCTCGACCCTGCCGTTGCGCCGGCCTTTCAGCCGCCTGCAGCAGCACGGCCTCCTGCTGACCTCACTCAGACGTGAGTCGGCGGAAAGCGACATCCTCGCGCTCTTTCGCGCGCACGCACATACCGCCACCGAACAGTATGCCAACTGGTATGTGGATGGCGGCTCACCGTGGCCCAACGGCTACAACGCGCTGCCTGCGACCGTCACCCTCGACTACCCGGCGCTCGACCCGCTCCGCCGCCGCATCCTGCTCGCCATGGAGTCCGCCGTCAACCATGGCGACGCGGGCGCGGAGCAGCTTCGCTCCAAGATGGCCCGCACCACCAACGTCGAGCTGAACGCAGCGGAGCTCACCCCGGATCCTGTGCTCCAGCGCTTCTACACCGAGCTCTTCACTCTCAGCTCCGGGCCGCAGATCTTCAGCACCAGCTTCGTCCAGTGGACAGGCCGCGAACTCTGCCGGCGCGCCCGGCCCCGTACGTTACTCCTTCGATACGCCCCGCGTCAGCAGAACCGTACCTTCAACACCCTGCTGGAGGCCAACGCCCCGGCCACGCCGGACGCCGATGGCGCCCTGCGCGATGCGGAGATGGGCGCGTTCTACACCTGGATTGAGATGAACCGGATCACCGCCGCCGGGCGCGGGACCTTGCTGGTGTGGCGTGAAGACACGGCGACCGCCCTCGTGATCGGCCGCAGCGCGCCCGCCGGCGCAGCAAGCGACACACCCATGACCCTGGGCGATGCACTCCAACGATTCGGTTAGGAGTTGCGGATCGTTGGAAAGCGAGGTTGACACTTGTCTCAACTGCATACGATGATCTTCCCGGATTCAGCAGAGACATGGGCCGCCCCGAGCTGATTGCAGTAAAACAGCATGCTGGGAGGCCCTTTCTCTTGGAAAACAGCAGCGTGAAGATCTGGTTTCTGGGCCAAAGCAGGCTTGTAACGCGCTGGTCCCGTCCAGTTTGGGGATGCACAGAAAAACAACGACGTTCGGTACAGGTTATGAGGGGGCCATGCACGTGGGATATTTCAAAAGAGAATGTAAACGCGGACATTTAGGGTTGCGAGTCGTCACAGCCGGGATGCTTTCCCTGGGAGCAGCAGCCTTGCTCACCACGGGAACAGCCGCGGCGTGGGGGCAGGCAGATCAGGGCGGCATCAGCGGAAGCGTGCATGACCCGAGCGGCGCCGGGGTTCCGGGAGCCAAAGTCACCGTGTCGAATCCAGCAACCGGATTTGTCATCACGGTAACCACGGACAGCAGCGGCAACTACACGGTCACCCCGCTTAAACTGGGCGGCTACACCGTGAAGGTCCAGGCACAGGGCTTCGCTCCTGCCACGCAGGAGAATGTCGTCGTCAACGTCGCCTCCACCACCACCGCAGACCTGGCGGTGGGCGTTGAAGGCGGCCAACAGAGTGTCATTGTCACCTCCGCACCCCCGGCCCTGCAGACCGAAGAGGCCTCGACCGGGCAGGTTGTTTCCGCACAGACCATCAACGACACGCCACTGAATGGACGCAACTTCACCTTCATCGCGCAGCTCTCGGCGGGTGTTGAACCCTCAGAGCAGGGCTCGCGCGGCGCAGAAAAGGGCGACTTCTCGGCAAACGGTCAGCGCTCCGAACAGAACAACTTCATCCTCGACGGCGTCGACAACAACGCCAACCTCGTCGACTTCCTCAATGGCGCGAGCTTCGTCATCAAGCCGCCACCCGACGCGCTGCAGGAGTTCAAGGTCCAGACAGGCGACTACACCGCGGAGCTTGGCCACTCGGCCGGCGCGGTGCTCAACGTCGCCACCAAGAGCGGTACCAACAAGTTCCACGGCGACCTCTGGGAGTACTTCCGCAACGACGTCCTCAACGATCGCGACTACTTCCAGGCGGTTAAGCCGAAATACCGGCAGAACCAGTTCGGCGCGACCTTTGGTGGCCCCCTCATCAAGGACAAGCTCTTCTTCTTCGGCGACGCGGAAGCCAACAGGATCATCTTCGGACAGACCCAGATCTACACCGTCCCAACGCTTGCCGAGCGTACCGGCAACTTCTCCGACCTGCTCGATGCTGCGAACAATGGTCGTGGAAACGCTTATCCACTCTTTCAGCCGGGCGGACCTACGCGCGTCAACCAAACGGATCCCAACAGCTCAATTACGTCCACTAACTACCTCACCTACAACGGCCAGCAGAACGTCATCAATCCCGGGCTGATCAACCCTGTGGCCCAGAGGGTACTCAGCCTGTTCCCGGCGCCAAACCGTGGCACGGCGGCAAACACGGTCAACAACTACACCTTCCAGGGCAACGCCAGCGACAACACCACCCAGTACGATGGGCGGCTCGACTACAACCGCAGCGCCAAAGACCAGATGTTTGCCCGA
Source organism: Acidobacteriaceae bacterium (assembly GCA_965199135.1). GTDB lineage: Bacteria > Acidobacteriota > Terriglobia > Terriglobales > Acidobacteriaceae > EB88. Next base: position 816,429 of record OZ240685.1, read on the forward strand.
TACAGCTACACGAATGAACCCGTGTCGCTTACCCCACCCTTCGGAACCCTGGACGGCGGCGGCTTCGGCGGTTCTGGCAACACCGTTGTCGAAGGCCGCAACTTCACCTTCTCGGAAACCCACATCTTTACCCCCTCGCTCGTGAACGAGTTCCGCGTCGGCTACAACTGGATCGTCGCGGCCTATGTTCCACCGAACTCGGGGACAGACGTGTCTTCTGAGCTTGGCATCGGCGGCATTCCATTCGGTCCGGGCAACGGTGGTCTGCCCAACATCGGCTTCGGCACCAACGGCGTCTCGACTGCAGGTTCTTCCACCTACGAACCAACGCGCGAGTACGAAAATGTCATCCAGGTGCTCGACAACATGTCCAAGCAGATCGGCAACCATTCGATCCGCTTCGGCGTGAACATCGAGCGGATCCGCGTGCAGACCACGCAGCCTGTCGATCCGAAGGGTACTCTCACCTATGACGGCAAGTTCACCCAGGATCCGCTGAACTCAGGCGACTCCGGCTACGGGGCCGCGGACTTCCTCCTGAACAGCGCCGACACTTCCTCGGTCGCCAACATCTTCACCGCTCATAACCAGCGCTTCTATGAGGGCTACTACTTCCAGGACAACTGGAAGGCAACACCCAACCTCACGGTGAATCTGGGCCTGCGGTATGAATACGTCCAGCCCATCAAGGACCTTAACGGGGCCCAGGCGAACTTCGTCCCGGACTACGCCACAGGGACCGGCACCTACCTGATCCCGAACAAGTCCAAGAACACCTTCCCGCTCACGCCAGCCTTCCTGAACGGCATCGCCACGAACGGTATCAACGTGCAGTACACCAACAACGATTACCTGGTGACTCCGGCGAACCTGGACTTCTCGCCGCGCTTCGGAATCACCTACCAGATCGATCCAAAGACGGTCATCCGCTCCGGCTTTGGCATCTTCTTCGGCGGTCTTGAGAGCGTTGGCTATTCGCCCAGCCTGTCACAGAACTTCCCCTTTCAATTCGACAGCAACTTCCCGTCAGGCAAAGTCTGCGTGCCGGGTAATTGCGCAACGAACGGGATTTCGCTTCAGACTGGCTTCAGCCAGGCGCTCGCCGTCGGGCTCTCAAACTTTGTGACGCTTCCCAGCCCACACAGCTACCAGACCAACACGCAGACACCGTACAGCGAGCAGTTCAACCTCACCCTGCAGCGCTCGCTTTCCGATTCCACGACCGTCACGGCAGCTTATGTCGGGGCTCTCTCGCGTCACCTGCAGGTCAATCCCGATGTAAATATGCCTGCAACGGCTGTGCCTGCGGGTCAGAACGAACAGACGTATCGCCCGTTCCCGACAGCCTTCGGCGGGGGCAGCATCGTTCTTGACAAGGGTTCGGCCAACTACAACTCGGCACAGTTGACGGTAGAGCGTCGCATGCAGAACGGGCTCTCCTTCCTGGGCGCTTACACCTGGTCCCACGCCCTCGATGACGCGCCGACGCTGCTTGGCGGCACCGGTCTCGGCGGCTATCGCAACTGGCGCGCACTGGGACTTGGCTACGACTATGGCAACTCGCCCATCGACGTCCGTCAGCGTTTCGTGCTGAACGGGCAGTATGAGCTGCCATTCGGTCATGGCAAGAAGTACATGAACGGCAGTGGTCTTGCGAATGAAGTTGTCGGTGGCTGGTCCGCATCCATGGTCTTCCGGGTGCAGACCGGGCAGCCAGTGGACATCTACGCGAACAACAATGCGGGCGGCACCGGAACCGCAGTGCCCTACCTCCTGTTCAACCCGTTCCGCACCGGTGGAACCGCAACTTCGACCAACTCCGTATGCGCCACAAAGACGCATACACTGGGATCCTGGTTCAATCCCTGCGCATTCGCCAACCCCACGCAGGCAACCTCCACCGGCGATCTGGCTGCTTATGGACCTCCGGGGCGCCTGACTGTCTATGGGCCGGGATATAACCGCACCGACCTTTCGGCCTTCAAGAACTTCGACCTCTTCCGTGAAACCAGCCTGCAGTTCCGCACGGACGTCTTCAACCTCTGGAACACGCCTGCGTATGGCCAGCCCGGGAATACCACGGGCGGCGGCTTCGGGCAGATCGTGAGCGAACGGTTCGGCTCCACCGGCGGCCAGTATTCGGCGACCGCAGGGGAAAGCCCGGATGCTCGCGTCATCCAGTTCGCACTCAAGTACATCTTCTAACCACCACCGGAGTGCGTCACAGCCAAACCTGGCTATGACGCACTCCTCTTCTTTTCTGAAGGCGGCTCTTCCCACAAGAGCCGCCTTCAGTGCAGGAGCAGTGATCCCGATGGCACCGCGTCTCTCTCTCTCCGCACTGCTGGCCCTGGCTCTCTGCCCTCCCTTCGCCTCGCCGCAATCCTCCACTACCGCGCCTCGCCTCGCCGAGCAGGATGGACGCCACGCGCTGATGGTGGATGGCTCGCCCTACCTCGTGCTTGGCGCACAGATCAACAACTCCAGCAGCTGGCCTGATGTGCTGCCCAGGGTCTGGCCCGCGCTCGAAGCCATGCACGTGAACACCGCCGAAGCCCCGGTCTACTGGGAGCAGATCGAGCCCACACCCGGCACCTTCGACTGGACCAACGTCGATGCCGTGCTCGATGGCGCCCGCGCTCACCATCTCCACCTGGTGCTGCTCTGGTTCGGCACCTGGAAGAACGGCAACGATCACTATGTCCCCGAGTGGGTGAAGCGCGATCCGGCGCACTACCCCCGCATGCAGAACAGCTACGGCACGCCGATCGACGATCTCTCCGCGAACGCCCCGGCGAATCTCGATGCCGACCGCAAAGCCTTTGTCGCGCTGACCCACCACCTCGCCGAACGCGACGGCACCGAGCACACCATCCTGATGATCCAGGTGGAAAACGAGTCCGGCGGTATCGGCGCGGCCCGCGACTACTCGCCCGAGGCCAGCCGCGCGTTCGCCGGGCAGGTTCCTGCACCGCTGCTGAAAGCCATGGGCAAGCAGCCCGGCACCTGGGCTGACGTCTTCCCCGGCAACGCAGACGAGGCATTCCAGGCCTGGAGCCAGGCGCGCTACATCAATGCCATCGCCGAAGCCGGAAAGCGTGAGTTCGCCATCCCCATGTACTGCAATGTCTGGGTCGCCTACCCGCCGGCAGAGCTGCCGGAGCGCTCTATCCCGGTTGCCGGCATCGGCTACCCCTCGGGCGGTCCCGTGCAGAAGATGCTTCCGCTATGGAAGGCTGCCGCGCCTTCGATCGACATCATCGGGCCGGACATGTACAGCGACAATCCAGCCTTCTACCTGCACACACTCGACACCTACGCACGCCCGGATAACGCGCTGTGGATCCCCGAGACCGGCTCCGGCGATGCCTATGCCCCGTTCTTCTTCGCAGCGCTCGGCCGCGGCGCCATCGGCTTCTCACCATTCGGCGTGGACTGGACCGGCTGGACCTACGCAGCGAACAAGATTCCAGAGGCCCATGCCGAGAATTACCAGCTCGTCTCCTCCATGGACCGCACTCTCGCCAGCCTCAACTACGCGGGCAAGATTCAGACAGCGATTGAAGTAGCTGGCGGCCCGGAGCAGGAGCTCGTATTTGGCGCATCCCACGCCAACGCGGCGCTCGTGCCCACCATCGCCCTGGCCAACGCCTCCATCCCGCTCACGGAAGCAGGCACGGCCGCCTCCCGGGTTGCGGACGCGCAGGGTGACTGGGTGGCGGAGATCCGCTTCGGCTTCCCCAGCGATGGCCTGCCTGCGAAAGGCACGCCTGAGCAGATGGGCCGCATGCTCGTGGCACAACTCGGCAAGGATGAGTTCCTCCTCACCGGCATCGGCGGCAGCGTCCGCTTCCATCGCCCCGGGTCGATGCCCGGCATCCGGATGCAGATTCTGAAGGCCGAAGAGGGCTACTACACGCCTGCGAGCACTCCCGGTGCACCCGAGGTCTGGCACACCACCCGCTGGCTCAACGGCGACGAGGATGATCGCGGCATCCAGTTCCCCTCCTCCTTCGCCAAGGAAGGCCCCGTCGCGGTGCGCATCACGGTAGGCCGCTTCTAACCTCCAGGTTGCGAGTAGGCAGGTTGCGGGTAGGCAGGCTGCGGGTAGGCAGGCTGCGGGTAGGCAGGAAAGAGACAGCGATCTGCAACCGTGGAGGTTACATCATGAGCCGCTTGATCCTGGTGCGTCATGGAGAAACCGTCTGGCACGCCGAGACTCGCTACGCCGGCCTGAGTGATATCGCACTCACCGGCCGCGGCGTGGCACAGGCTGCAGCACTGGGTCGCTGGGCCCGCACCCAGAAACTCGCGCAGGTGTGGAGCTCGTCGCTCTCTCGCGCGCGCCTCACAGCCGAGCCTGCCGCCCACGCCGCAGGGCTACCGCTCGGGATCGACGATCGCCTGCTCGAGCTCTCCTTCGGCGAGTGCGAAGGTCTCACCGGCGACGAAATGCGCACACGCTTTCCCCGTGAGCGCGACGCCTTCGAGGAAGACCCGGTGCGCTTCCCGCTGCCCGGTGGTGAAGACCCGGCCTATGCTGCCGAGCGTGGTGCGGCCGCCCTCCGTGCGATCGCCGCCGGCACCGGAGCCGACGAGAGAAGCCTGGTTGTCGCGCATAGCACCCTCTTTCGCCTCGCACTCTGCCAGCTGCTCGGGGTCGACCTGAAGCGTTATCGCTCACTCTTCCCGCACTTCGCCAACGCAGCACTGACCGAGATCGAGCTGACGCCCACGCGCTTCAGCTTGCTCTCGCTGAACGTGCCGCTTCCCGCTGAGACGTTGTAGCGTCAGCCGTTCGCCACAAGCAGAGGATGAGCGCCTGCGGATGCACCCGCGGGCGCGAGTGGCAGCTGCAACACCAGCGACGCGCCACCACGGGGGCGGTTGGCGGCTTCGATGCTGCCGCCATGCGCATGCACGACTGCATGCACAAAGGCCAGCCCGAGCCCATGCCCGCTCGAGCCACGCCCCTTGCTGCGCCACTCGAACAGCTGGGGTTGCACCTCGGGCGCAAAGCCCGGTCCATCATCCTCGACGCGCACCTCGGCGAGATCGCCGACCGCGCGGAGACAGAAGACCACGGTGCAGGACGACGGGAGGTGCTTCATCTCGTTATCGAAGAGGTTCGAGGTCATCCGGTGGATCAACTCGGCGTCCGCGAGAATGATGAGCGGTGCGGCACTCTCAAACCGCACCGCGATGCCCCGCTCGCTCATACTCGGCTCGTACAGGTCCACCATCACACGAAACAGGCTGTCCAGGTCGATCTCCGCTCGCTGGAGCCGCAGCGCATCGGCCTTGGCCTCCGCAACGTCGAGTGACTTGGTGAGAAAGTCTGTCAGGCGATCCAGCTCGTCGATCGCTGCAACGATCGTCTCAGCAGCCTCGACCTCGCGATGGTGCGCCAGATAGAGCTCGAGCTTGCCACGGATTGCTGTGAGCGGGCTACGCAGATCATGCGCCAGGGAGTCGGTGATCGTGTGCAGCTGGTGCACCGTGTTCTCGATGCGGTCCAGCATGTGGTTCAGCGTCAGCGCCAGCTGCGCGACTTCATCGTGCCTGCGCGAGAGCGGCACCCGCCCCTTCACTTCCGACTGACCGATATTCGACGCGGCCTCGGTAATCGCGCGCACATGCCCAAGCATGCGGCGCGTCACAAAAAACACGATAACAAAGCCAAGAAGCACGATCGCAAGCCACAAAAGAATGACGCGGAAGCGCAGGTTTCTTAGCACAATGCGCTGGTCCCGCTCCGACAGTCCCAGATAGATTCGGCTGCCATCCGGCAGCGCCTCGGAGGCCACCCGAAATGGCAATCGGTACCCGGGCACCTTCACACTCACTACATCTTCCGAGCGGATCTGTCGTTTCGAAATGGCGTCGAGATGCCGAACGCCGCTCCCCTCACCCACCCAGAGCGCAAGCGCGCCACCTGCGCTCGACTGCAGAAAGAACACCGAATCGTTTCGCCCCTCGCTTGATCGCTGGCGGTTCGGCACCTCGCGACTCGCCAGCTCCGCAACCTCTTTCACCACCCGGTCGTACAACGCGTCCTTGGGCGTGCGCGCCGCGACGTCGGCCAGCACATCCACCTCGCCGGTCAGCCACGCGTCGGTGCGCTGCTCGATGTCATGCGCCATGTAGTAGTGGATATAAGCGAAAACAAGCATCGTTCCGCCAGCGAATGCCAGCGTCGCCCACAGTGAGACACGCCAGGCGGCACTCCGCAGCTTTGGAACGCGACGCGACGCGCTACTTTTCTTTGAGAACATACCCGACACCCCGAAGCGTGCGGATGATCGGGGCTCGGCCCTCGGTATCCACCTTCCCGCGCAAGCGGTAGATGTGTACGTCCACAACGTTCGTATCAGGATGGATGCGCATACCCCACACCTGGTCCAGAATCATCGAGCGTGTCACCACCCGCCCTGCATTCCGGCAGAGAAACTCCAGCAGCACAAACTCCTGCGACGTCAGCTGCAGGAGCTCCCCGCCACGCCGCGCCTCGCGCCGCAGAAGATCCAGCTCAAGATCGAGCACATGGAGCCGCGTGGTCTCGCTCGTGGCAGGCGCATTTCGTTTGACGAGGTTGCGCAGCCGCGCCAGCAGCTCTGCCAGGGCGAAGGGCTTGGTGAGGTAGTCGTCGCCGCCCTGCTCGAGCCCACGTACCCGGTCATCGACCGAGCGCCGTGCCGAGAGGATCAGCACCGGGGCCGTGATCCCGAGCCGTCGCAGCTTCAGGATCAGCTCCATCCCGTCCAGATCAGGGAGTCCAAGATCGACCACCAGCACATCGTGGCCGCCGCTGGAGGCGAGAGTCTCCGCCATCGCGGCGTCCCGCGCGGCATCCACCTGGTACCCTGCTTCCTCCAGCGAGCGCACCAGAAAACCCTGTATTTCGCGTTCATCCTCTACCAACAGCAGCCGCATGCGGCCATGCTACCGGAAGCAGAAGACACGCTGCCGGAGCAGCGTCATGCGCCGGAACTGTATGTCGGAAACGTCATCTTCGCGGGCCTAATGGACCTCGATCCCATTCACCTGGGCATTGTCCGCGACGGTCGAGAACTGAATCACGATCTGCCCCGAGCTATTCGCGACCGTGCTGAAGGACTCAACGACCGCCTTCTCCGCCCCACCCGCTGTCGCAACAATGTCGAACTTGGGCAGCACTGTTGTGCCATTCAGCACAACATTGAACACCCGCTGCCCGGCCTGGCTCCAGTAGGTTTCAGCGAAGTGCAATCGCACCGTATGCGTGCTCCCGGCGGGGAACCCCGGGAGTGTGTAGGTGAAGTTGCCATAGCGGTTCGTCTGGTACACCGCTTGCGACGCAGTGTCGCCACTCGGCAGCGTGATCGTCGCGGTGGAGCCTGCTTCCGCGCCGCCGGTGAAGTCCGCATCCGCCGCATAGCTGGCCTGCGCAGTGGGGGAGCCGGCATCGACCTCCACTGGGCTTGCGGCGCTCGACGACGTGCTGGCGACCGGCAGCGTCAGGTACTCCTGGCCGAGCGCAGTCAGCTTCCCATTCGCAGCCAGCAGCGAATCGTAGTGTGGATCCGGACTCACCCGGCCGGTGAACCACGCATAGCGGAAGACATCGGCGCGAGTCTCGCAGGTGTTGACCATGTCGGTCATCTGCGCTTCCTGCCCCGCCAGCGTGTCGATCTCGGCGCCATCATTCTGGCTATGCCAGTTCGCGAATTCAGTCACCCAGATCTGCTTGCCGTACTTGTCCAGGTTGTTCAACTGGGTCGCAAGGCCGTAGTCGTACCAGTGGAAGCCGAGATAGTCCATCCGCGGAGAGCGGCCGCCGTTGGCCGCCTGGTACGCCGCGATGAAGGCGTCCAGCCAGGTCTCCGGATTGCTGTAGGTTGGGTCAGTCCCGTAGGTGATCTGCGGTCCGACGATCTGCACACCCGTGTCGCTCGCTATGGACTCGTATTGCGGCCACAACGCCGCAGCGTCCGCTGGCTTGCAGTAGCCGGTGTTGTTCCCGCACGTCGCCTGTCCCGAGACGTTCGGCTCGTTGAGCACCAGCAGGTACTTGATCTCCGGATGCGCCTCGATAAAGGCCTCGACCGACGCCTTGTTGAAGCTGCCGTTCCAGAGCATCGGGTAGTAGGTCATCCCGTAGGTCGAGTAGTAGCTCGGCGCAATCCCGGTGTTGGGTGTGGAAGCCCAGTTGTACCACCAGCTCACACCCGGGGCGACCGCCGCGATGTCCGCCGGCGTTGCCAGGTCATACGCCACACCCCGCTTCGCGCTCTTGGGAACGGTGGCGGTGCTCGGGTGCGACGCGGCAACCTTCGCCTGCGGGAAGGCAGCGGCCGGCCCAACAAACGACGCAAGCATGGCAGTCAGAGAGAAAAAGGCAACGGGGGTCTTCATGGGGGTAACACTACAACAGCGCCCGCGCTTGAGCACCTCGGTCGGGACAGACAAGGTACGTCGGAGCAGGGCGACGCCAGAACGGGAATCACTCACCCACGTTTTGTCAGCTTCAACGGAAATTCACATCCCCGTGCGCCGATCAGGATTACGCATCCGGCAACCGATTCCCGTTGCGAACACCAGGCAGCCCGCAATGGTGAACTTCAGATTCACCGGGCAGGCGTCTTCCCAGCATGCAGCCCGTCAATCCCTATAATGTGGGATTGGCACAGAAACGGTCCCAAAGCACTGTCTTAGGCCGCCGACTCTGCTCCACGTTGCACGCGCTTCACACTCCCTGTCCCTCCATGCCAGGTGCATCGCACACATGAAGATCGATCTAGCCCGGAATGTCGTTCTCGCCCTTGCGGCAATTCCATTCATCTACTACTTCCTGTCGCTCTTCAGCTCCCTTCGCTTTTTTCTGGCGAACCGGCCTGACAGCGTGGCCGCAAGCGACTTCCTCCCCCCGGTCAGCAACCTCAAACCGGTACGCGGACTCGACCCCGACGCCTACGAGAACTTCGCCAGCTTCTGCCGCCAGGACTATCCCAATTACGAGATCCTGTTCTGCGTCGGTGACACCAGCGATCCCGTGCTTCCTGTGCTGCAGCGCCTGGTCCGCGACTTTCCGACCACCAGCATCCGTATCCTGATCGGCTCCGGCCGCAAAGCCACCAACGACAAGGTCGCCAAACTCGCGCGCATGTCCGAGGAGGCCGCCCACGAGCACCTGGTTATCAGCGACAGCGATGTGCGCGTCGCCCCGGATTACCTCCGCCGCCTCATGGCGCCGCTCGCCAATCCCAGGGTCGGCGCAGCCACCTGCCTCTATGTCCCGACAGAATCGAAAGGCGCCGTCCAGCAGATGCAGGATGTCGGCATGCTCTCGGACTTCTACCCCGGCATTCTTGTCGCGAAGCAGCTTGACGGCGTGAAGTTCGCGCTTGGCCCGACGATCAGCACCACCAAGACCCGGCTCGCTGGCTTCGGCGGCTATGCGGCAATCGAAAACCGCCCCGCCGATGACTTATACGTCGGCCGCTTCATCGCCGAACAGGGCTACGAAGTCGCGCTGCTGAACTACCCGATCTCCACCGTGCCTGACTACAGTTCGCTCTCCGAGCTCTTCCACAAGCGCCTGCGCTGGATCACCGTGATGCGCCACATGCGGCCCATGGGCCACCTCGGCCTGATCTTCACCTTCGGGCTGCCCTGGGCGCTGCTCGCCGTCGCGCTTCTGCCTGAGCCCGGGATCGCCGAGGGCTACCTGGGCGGCTACCTCGCTGTGCGCGTCCTGCTGACCGTCCTGGTCGGCGTTTGGGGCATGCAACAAAAGGGAGTCTGGAGCAAGCTGGCCTGGATCCCGGCCTGGGACCTCATGGCCTTCGCCATCTGGATGGTCTCCTTCACACGCCGCTCGATCCGGTGGCGCGGCCAGGACTATCTCATCCGCAACGGCGAACTGGTTCCGGCTTCACCCCAGGGACCGGTCGCCAAGGCACAGGCCGACCTGCTGCCATAGCAGCGAGGTCCTCGTGAAGGCGCGTAGCGTTCCTCTGGCCGCGCTTCAGGTCATCCTGAACGTAGCAAAGGATCTGCAGTCCTCGGCCGCGCCGAGAGAAACCACAGACCCTTCACTGCGCTCAGGATGACGGGCGATTTGCTCAGGATGACGCTGCCCCCAAAAGGACCTAGACAGTCCCCTTCACCAGGGCCGGCTCACCCGCCTGCTCCTGCACGCGCCCAGAAGCCCGGCTGCGTTCGTTGCGCGTCTTGCGCCAGTTCACCTGCGGTGCGAACATCGCGGGGTCGATCCGGTCGCGATACTTGAGCGCAATGTTGATCAGCGAATCCACCAGCGACTCTGACAGCGTGTGCGGCTCAAGTCCCAGGTCCTGCAGCTTGGAGTGCTTGGCGTTGTAGTAGTGCGTTTCCATCTCCACGCGCGGGTCTGGCTGGTGGGCGATCTCGACCTTCAACCCCAGCTTGCCGGCAACGGCCTTCACATTCTCCGCCAGCTCCAGCACGGAGAACTGCTCCGTGAACTGATTGAAGACGCGGAACTCCCCAGCCTTCGCCGGGTTCAGACAGGCCAGCTCCACGCAGCGAACCGTGTCGCGAATGTCGAGGAAGCCACGCGTCTGCCCGCCCTTGCCATACACGCTCAGGGGCATGCCGATCGCAGCCTGCGCGCAGAAACGGTTCAGCACCGTGCCAAACACTTCGTCATAGTCGAAGCGATTGATCAGCGCCTCGTCCATCATGACCTCGTCGCTCACTGTGCCGTACACGACTCCCTGGTTCAGGTCGGTCGCGCGCAGGCCCCAGATTCGGCAGGCGAACATGATGTTGTGGCTGTCATGCACCTTGGACAGGTGGTAGAACGAGCCCGGCTGCTTCGGGAATGGCAGCGTATCCTTGCGGCCGTTGTGTTCGATCTCGATAAAGCCTTCTTCGATATCGATGTTCGGCGTCCCGTACTCGCCCATCGTGCCCAGTTTGACGATATGGCACTCGGGCGCGAGCTCGCGGATCGCGAACAGGAGGTTCAGCGTGCCGACGACATTGTTCACCTGGGTGTACGTCGCATGCTTCAGGTCGATCATCGAGTAGGGCGCGGAGCGCTGCTCAGCAAAGTGAACCACCGCTTCCGGCTCGAAGCTCTTGATCGTCGACGACAGGAATTCGCTATCCGCGACATCGCCGACATACAGGTCGATCGTCTTGCCGGTGAGCTGCTGCCAGATCTGCAGACGTTCCGAGAGGGGCCGGATTGGTGTCAGGGTTTGTGCGCCCAGCTCGAAGTCCCACTGCCGGCGAACAAAATTATCGATGATGGCGACCGAATGGCCCCTGTTTGCAAGATGCAAAGCGGTAGCCCAGCCACAATAGCCATCACCACCAAGTACGGCAATCCTCATGTTTCCTCCAGATCGGGTCGAACAAACTCACTTCATTCCAATGCTATGGTGCTTCTTGAAACGTGCCGCTCACCTTGAAAGTTGCACGTTGCCGGGAGACCACCACCGGCTGGCGCAAACAGAACACTTCCAGCCTCACCGCGAAACACTTGGCGCAGGCGGCAGGGGATGGTTGGTGAACAACACTTTGCCGCCGCTGGTACTGACGGTGTTCAGCTCGTTTCGGCCGACCAGCGCCACCAATCCATCGACGCGGGTATCCCGCGTGATGATGTACTGCCGTGCTGGCGCCTTCCACATTGCCTCGAACTGCGTGTCATTCAGGAACATGTTCGGAGCGCCGGGCGCATAGGACCCGTAGACCATTCCGAAAAAGCGCCCGTTCAGGAGCAACGCAGTTCTGTTGGTATAGAAGAACACGGATGAGAACCAGAAGTAATGGTGATCGATGATCAGCTCACCCGGCGGCGCCTTCTCCAGGCTGTCCACCAGGGGCTTCGATGACAGGTAGGGATCAAACGCCACCATCGCCAGTCGCGCCGCATGAAAGAAGATCACCATCATCAGCGCCACGGCAATGTAAACACGCCGGCTGCCGGATTTCACTGTTCCGATAACACCCAGCAGGAACGCCGCAGCCGCAATCCCCAGGGGCCAGCGGAGATACGCGAACGATGGAATCGTCAGGTCCTCCATGTGACCCAGCGAAAGCTTGTACATGGACGGGTTCGACGTCAGCGCCGCTGAAATATCCCCGGGCGTCGGCAGGTGTCGGTCAGCGATGAGGATCCCGATCGCAATGGCTGCGGCGATGCCGCAGATCACCGTGAGCGACCGCGTGCCCCAGCGCAGGATGCGGCCGTCCGCCGCCATGCCCGACCCGATCAGCAAGGCAATAGCCGGGTAGCAGGGCATCGAGTAGTACTCCTGCGTGGTCGAGAAGGTGAAGAACACCATCACCACCCCGATCCAGCAAAGGGCCAGCAGACGGGTCCGCCCCGCGCGATCCACCGGCCGGTACCGCAACTGGAAAGCCGCCGGCAGATACACGGTCCACGGAAAGAGCCAGATCAGGTTGAACAGCCAGAACCACACGCGCGGTACCGTGTCGTAGTCGCGCGGGTAGCGGAGGTTCAGGAAGCGCAGCAACTGCTCATTGATGAAATAAAACCAGAGAAACCCGTGGTACTGCCCCGGGACGCTCTGCATGCTCCACGAGAAGACCGGCGGGTTGCGCAGCGCCGCGAGAATATGCCAGGGCGCCGCAATTACCAGAAGAATCAGGATGCCGCTGAACGGGCGGATCCGCCGCCAGGTGTCCCGCCGGAAGAGCTGCCGGGTGATCAAGAGGTACACGATCGCCGCGCCCACCGGGAACACCAGCGCGATCAGGCTCTTGAGCAGCAGTCCCACGCCCAGGCTCGCGGCAAACGTCGCAGCCCACAGGCGCGGACGCGCCTCCTCTGCGTCCATCAGGCGCAGAAAGGACCACAGCGCCAGCGCGATGCTCGCGGTCAGCAGCGCATCCGGAAGAAGAATGCGGGTAAACAGCCACAATCCAATGCAGGTGGAGAGCGCAAGGCCGGCATAGAAGCCGGCGCGGCGTCCAAACGCCCAGGTCCCGAACAGCGCTGTCACCCAGCACAAGGAGATCGCCGACAACGCCGACGGGATGCGCGCTGCCCAGTCATGCGGCCCGAAGACCTTGTACGAGACCACCGTGATCCAGTAGATCAGCGGGGCCTTTTCGAGAAAGGGGATGCCGTCCACGCGCGCCGTCACCCAGTCGCCCGAGGTCAGCATGTTGCGCGCGATCTGCGCCTGCACTGCGTCCACATCGTCCAGAAGCGACGGCGGCGAGATGATGCAGCCCAGAAACACAGCTGCGGCAAACAAAATCACAACCCAGAGAAGTCGGTTCGTTCCTACTGCCCGACCGCGAGCATCTGCCCTTTGGCTTGCTGGGCCGGTGCTGACTGTATCTTCCATCGTTTCATCCACAGGAACAGCATCGTCAGGCCCCACAGGTGGTAGCCGATATTGATGCTCCTGTTCAGGTGTTGTTGCGTATAGGAGCGGATCACGTCGAAGCGGAACAGATCGGAGTGCTCCCGCTCTGCCTCATCCAGTGTACTGAGCAGCACCTGCTTCAGTGGACCGCGGAACCACTCGTGAGCCGGAATATCGAACCCGACCTTCTTGCGCGTGATCACCGGTGCGGGCAGGCGAGAGCGCATCAGCTCCTTCAACACCACCTTCTGCCGGCTGCCATCCACCTTCAACTTCGCTGGCAGGGTCGCTGCAAACTCCACAATCCGGTGGTCCAGAAACGGAGGCCGCACCTCGATCGAGTGCGCCATGCTCATGCGATCCGACTTCACCAAGATGTCGTCCGCGAGGTAATACTGCTGGTCGAACTCGAGGTAGGGTGCAAGCCCGTCACCCGGCAGCGCGGCGCGCAGCTCAGCCAGAACATCGCCCAGCGCATAGGGCGGCTTCACCCGCAGCAGCTCGTTCTTTTCCCGTTCAGAAAAGGTTCCGTTCCAGTGAACATGCGCGCGGTGCGGTGCCACCAGCGAGCCCTCGAGCAGCCGCTTGATCTTGTACTCGAGCGAGATCTTTTCCTTCGACGCCGGCCAGAAACGCATCGCCTGGAGCGCGAGCGCCCGTCCCGCCGCGGGCACAGCCTGCACCTGCCGCGAAATCTGATTCGCCCGATACGTCAGGTAGCCGCCGAAGATTTCATCCGCACCCTCGCCGCTGAACGCCACCGTGCAGTGCTGCTTCGTCAGCCTGGAAAGGAACCACACCGGCAACGCGCCCGAGTCCGCGCTCGGCTCGTCGGAGTAGTACGCGATCTCTTCCATCGCTCCTTCGAGGTCCTCGGCCGGGTTCAGGTCAAGCTGTTCATGCTCGGTGCCGTAGTGTTCGACCGCCTGGCGGATGTACGCCGACTCGTCGAAACTCTGCCCGGCAAACGCGATCGAAAACGTGCGCAGCTTCGTGCTGGAAGCCTCTGCCGCATAGTGCAGGATGGTGGAGGAGTCCACGCCACCACTCAGCCACACGCCCAGCGGCACCTCGGCCATCATGTGCTCCCCGACCGACTGCGCAAGCAGCCCATCGAGCTCCTGCTTCGCATCTTCGAGCGACTTCCGCTCGGGCCGGATCGCTGGCACCTGCCAGTAGGTCCCGCGCGTCGAACGCCCATCCAGCCACTCCAGCCACGAGCCGGGGGCAAGCTTCTCGATCCCCTCCACCAGTGTCCAGGGAGCCGGCACGTAGTTCATCGAGAGATAGCAGTCCAGCCCCTCGAGCGAAATCCGCCGCTCAACCTCGGGGTGCACCAGGATCGCTTTCAGTTCGGAACCGAACAAGAGATCCTTGCCCTGCTCCGCGATGTACAGCGGCTTGATCCCCAGCCGGTCGCGCGCAATCACCAGCCGCTGCGTCGACTCCGTCCAGATCGCAATCGCAAACATCCCGCGCAGCCGCGCAAACGAGCGCGTATCCCACTCGAGAAACGCGTGGAGCACGGTCTCGGTATCGCAGTGCGTGGTGAAGCGATGTCCCAGGTCCTCAAGCTCCCGGCGTACATCCATGTGGTTGTAGATTTCCCCATTGAAGACGATGACGGAGTCGCCATCTTCGGAGTAGATCGGCTGCGAACCGCCGGCGAGATCGATGATCTTCAGCCGCCGCGCGCCCAGGTAGCAGTTCTCCGATCGGAAAACGCCTCCCTGGTCGGGTCCCCGATGCACCAGGGTTTCTGTTGCGGCAACAATCCGCTCCCGGTCAGGAGACCAGTTCCTGGCCGTAAATCCAACGATGCCGCACAAGCTCTCCTGCCTCTTTCCTGGGTCCAGCCTCGAAAATCTTCGGTCGCTTCGGGTATGCACCCTTTGACGCAGGGATCGGAGAGCAGGTTTCGCTCGGAAGCCGATCGGCTCGGCGCCGGGCGCTCAGCGCACAGTGCTACCAGCGTATCAGGGCCGTTCCCCACTCCATACAGGGACATCTCAGCCCCCGCAGCGTCTTCCACATTGCCATCGCACCACAGCAACCGCACGACCCTGTTCAAGGCCTGGATAGGACCGCCGCGGCGCCCTCATGCACGACTGCTTCAAGCACAGCGCGTCGACTTCCGCCGAAGCTGCCCTTATACAATCCCCCTATGCCGGCACCGCTGACGGACCCCGGGGTCCGCCCGACCACCCACCCCGCACTGCGACTCAAAACCTTCTTCATGATCGCCGTCATGATCATCGCCGGGCCCCTCGGCAACGTCTTTCTCGGCAAGGGCATGAAGCATGCCGGCGCGCTCACGCTCTGGCCGCCCGCCGCGCTCCTGCGCACAGGCGAGCACATCCTCGCGAATGGCTCCATCTGGCTGGGCATCGCGTCGCTGCTCTGCTTCTTTCTCGCCAACATCCTGGTGCTCTCCTGGGCCGATTACAGCTTTGTGCAACCGGCCTCCTCGCTCGCCTATGGCGTGGTCGCGCTGCTCGGTCTCTTCATGCTTGGCGAACACATCTCGCCCCTGCGCTGGGCCGGCATCGCCGTCATCTGCTTCGGCGTCTTCATCGTCGGCCGCACCCACCCAGCGACCGCCCGTCCGGAGCAGCTCTAAGTGCGCGTCTTCATCCTCTTCTTCCTCATCGTCGTCGCAGGCACCGGTGGCGAACTCTGTGTCTCGCGCGCGATGAAGAGCGTCGGCGAAGCCAGGAGCTTTCATCCCCGCGCCATCGCCGCTCTCATCCTGCGCGCGCTCAGCACACCGTGGATGTGGCTCGGCGTCGCCATGATGGCCACCGCCTTCTTTGCGCTGCTCGGTGCCCTGTCGCTCTACAACGTCTCCTTTGTCGTCCCGGTCACCGCCCTCAGCTATGTCGCGGGCGCAGTCGGCAGCGCGACGTTTCTCCGGGAGCGCGTGACGCGCGAGCGCTGGATCGGCGTGCTGCTGGTTTCCATCGGCGTCACGCTGGTTTTTCTCGGGAAGCGCTAGGCGCCACCATCCAGGTACCAGCTGGCGATTCGTAGGCGCGAGCCCTGCTTCCCGTGTTTCCAATCGAACGCCGGGCGACGTACGATGGGCCAGTTTCCCGGCGTAGCTTTCCCTGGGCTGCCATAGCTGATTGCACTTTCCCTGACCGTTTCTGGACCGCTTTCTGGAGATCCTGTGACCCCTCGCTCTCGCCTTCTCGCCATGGCTGCCTCGGCGCTTGCCCTCTCGCTCAGCATCCCCGCCGTAGCCCAGTTCGGTCCCCCGCCGCCCAAGCCAACCGGCCCCTGGATGAACACCAGCCTCTCGCCCGATGAGCGCGCAGACCTCGTGATGAAGCAGCTCTCACTCGACGACAAGATCCAGCTGCTCCATGGCTCGGGCTTTCCCGGCTTCGGTCCACCCAGCCCGCAGGGCCGCGAGTCAAATGGCGGCGCAGGCTATGTCCCCGGCTTCCCGAAGCTCGGCATCCCCGGCATCCAGATGGCTGACGCTGCGTACGGCGTCACCCGCTCCGGCATGAATGGGCGCTACTCGACCGCGCTGCCGAGCGACCTCGGGGCCGCCGCAAGCTGGGATCCCGAAGCGGCCTACCAGTACGGCGCGCTGATCGGTCGTGAACTCCGCGCGCAGGGCTACACCATGTCGCTCGGCGGCGGCGTGAATCTCACGCGCGAGCCACGCGATGGCCGCACCTTTGAGTACCAGGGCGAAGACCCCCTGCTCGCCGGCACCATGGTCGGCAACGCGATGAAGGGGCTCCAGGCCCAGCACATCCTCGGCGACATCAAGCACTACGCCATCAACGACCAGGAAAGCGGCCGCGACGCGGTCAACGCGATCATCTCCGAGCGCGCCATGCGCGAGTCCGACCTGCTCGCCTTCCAGATCGGCCTCAAGATCTCGAATGCCCAGGCGGTGATGTGTTCCTACAACCGCATCAATGGCGACTTCGCCTGCGAAAACAAGCACCTGCTCACTGACGTGCTCAAGCATGACTGGCAGTTCCCCGGCTTCGTCGTCTCCGACTGGGGCGGCACACACTCGACGGTGAAGGCCTCACACGCCGGCCTCGACAACGAGGAACCGAGCGAGGCTTTTTATGGCGCACCGCTCAAAAAGGCCGTCGAGGACAAGCAGGTCTCCGAGGCCGAGCTCGACGACCATGTGCACCGCATGCTGCGCGCCGAGTTTGCCTCGGGCCTCGTCGATGATCCACCAGAGAAGATGGTCGTCGACGTCCAGGGTGGACTTGCTGTCGCGAAGAAGCTTGCGGAAGGCAGCATCGTCCTGCTGCGCAACCAGGGTGAGGTGCTTCCACTCGACCGGGGGAAGGTACGTTCGATCGCCGTGATCGGCCAGCATGCCGACCTTGGCATGGTCTCGGGCGGCGGATCCGCCCAGGTCGACCCACCGGGCGGCAATGCGATTGCGAAATCAGGCGAAAAAGGCACGGAATGGCTGCACGCGACCTGGTTTCCGGATGCGCCGCTGCGGGCCATCACGGAAGCAGCGCCTGAAGCGGACGTTCGCTTCAACGGGGCAACCGACCCCGCAGCCGCAGCCGCCTCGGCCAAGGGCGCGGACATCGCGCTCGTGTTTGTGCACCAGTGGGAGAGCGAAGCGATGGACCTGAAGACGCTTGGGCTCTCCGATAACCAGGACGCGATCGTCGAAGCCGTCGCCGACGCCAACCCGCATACGATCGTGGTGCTTGAAAACGGCAGCCCCGTACTGATGCCTTGGATCAGCAAGGTCGCTGGCGTGGTAGAGAGCTGGTACTCCGGCTCCGAGGGCGCAGAGGCCGTCGCTGCCGTGCTTTTCGGGGACGTCAATCCCTCCGCCAAGCTGCCCGTGACCTTTCCCCTCAGCGATGCCGACCTGCCCCATCCCACAATCACCATGCCGCCACCCGAGTCGGTCGAGGACTGGTCCAAGGACCCGCAGGAGATGATGCGCAAGATCATGGCCGGCCTGCCTGCCTTCCCCATGCACTACGACGAGGGCCTGAAAGTCGGCTACAAGTGGTACGACGCCGAGAACAAGAAGGTGCTGTTCCCCTTCGGCTTCGGCCTGTCGTACACCACGTATGAGTACAGCGACCTTCACGTGGAGGGCGGCGACACGGTGCGAGTCCGCCTGACTGTGCAGAACACTGGCACCCGCCCGGGAACCGAGATCGCCGAGGTCTACACGACGATGCCGGCTGCCGCGCAGGAACCGCCCAAGCGCCTCGTGGGATTTGCCCGCGTCACGCTTGCCGTGGGCGAACAGAAGGAGGTCACGATCTCTATCCCGAAAGAACGCTTCGCGATCTGGGACGAGACCAAGAACGGCTGGACGACCGTACCTGGCGACTACACGCTGATGGCAGGCCCCTCCTCGCAGGAGCTGCCGCTCAAAGCATCGGTGCACATGTAAGCACCGGGAGCCACCTTCGAGGAGACGCAGGCCACCCTCCCCCGCGTCTCCTTGCTGCACCATGCTCGATTTGCAACAGAGTCCACCAGCCCCAGCAGCACGGCAGTCCAGGCAGTCCAGGCAGTCCCTGCAGCCCCCCGATGCGAAACGCCAGGACCTGTATGTCGTTCTCTCCGATGATCCGTCCCGTGCGGGCGGGCACCTCGCCTGCAATCCCCGGCTCGGCGCAACGTACACGTGCAGTGCTGCGGGCGCGAAGCGCCGGCTCTAGGTATCCAGAAGCCCGGTACCAGCATCGGTCCGCAGGTTGGGCCGTGCAAGGATATCCAGATCCAGGAGCTCGATCTCGGGCGTCAGGTAGTGCTCGCAGACCGGCTCCTCGCGCAGCAGCGCAGTGCTCAGGTACTTCTTGTTGTCGTCCGGGAACACGGTCGCCACGCAGGCGCCTTCGCCGATCCGCTCGGCTGCCATGATTGCCGCGAGAAAGTTGCACCCGGACGAGATCCCCAGGCCCAGGCCCAGCGTTGCTGCCAGCTTTTTCGCCATCAGGATCGAATCCCCATCCGACACGGCGAGCACGCCATCGAGGGTGCGAAGCTCCACAATCGCCGGGATGAACTCATCCGAGATTCCCTGGATGCGGTGACTGCCTACCTTGTGCCCTGTGCTCATCGTCGGCGACTCCGCTGGCTCGACCGCCCACACCGCGACCCGGGCCCGCCTCTCCGAGAGACCTTTGCTCACGCCCATCACGGTGCCGCCGGTGCCCACACCCGCGACAAACCCGTCGAGTTCCACGCCCGCCGTGTGAAGCTGCGCCAGGAGCTCGGGCGCGGTGCCGATCGCATGCGCCTCGACGTTTGCCGCATTCTCGAACTGCCGCGGCAAAAACACCCCGTGCCTGGCCGCGGCCATCTCCTGGGTGCGACGAATGGAGCCTAAAAAGCCACCTTCTTCACGGGAAATCAGGCAGATTTCCGCTCCATAGGAGCGCAGCAGATCGCGCCGCTCCTGGCTCATCCAGTCCGGCATGCAGATCGAGACCGTGTGCCCCAGCGCGCGGCCAAGCGCCGCAAACGCGATGCCTGCATTGCCGCTGGTCGCCTCGGCCAGCGTGTCCCCTTCGTGCAGGAGCCCCGCGGCGTAGCCTGTCTTCAACACGTGCAGCGCCATCCGGTCCTTGATGGAGCCGGTCAGGTTCATATGCTCAGCCTTCGCATACACCGTGCCGACGCGTCCGCGAAAGCGGTAGGTGATGGCGAACATCGGCGTGTTGCCGACGGCCTCGCCCAGGGCCTTGAGGCGGCGCCCCAGCAGGCTGGTTTCGTACGGCGGGGTCGAGAGAGGAAGAGCGGCACTTTGCACTCCTCAAGACTATGAGGGTCATTCCTGGCGATCCATACAGGATCGAAGGTTTTGCGCCGGATCTTCCTTACAATGATCCGCAGCGCGCCGGATCGACTTTCACGCGCGGCGGAGGTGCCAATGCAGGCCGATCTTGATTCCATCGACAGCAAGATCCTTGCGGAGCTCCAGGCGAACGCCCGGCTCGCCTTCGCCGAGCTTGGCCGGCGCGTCGGGCTGTCCACCCCGGCCGTGACCGAGCGCGTGCGGCGCCTTGAAGATGCAGGCGTCATCGAGCGGTACATCGCCGTGGTCAACCCGGCCAGGGTCGGCCTGCCGGTGCGGGCCTTTATCAAGATCACCGTCCCTGGCGACCGCCTGCCCCATTTCAATACCCTCGCCCAGCGCGTGCCCGAGGTCCGCGAGTGCCACCGCGTCACCGGCTCCGAGAGCTACATCCTCCAGGTCGCCGTGCGCGACCTGCCCCACCTTGAAGCCGTGATCGACTCGCTCACCCCCTACGTCGCCACCAATACGTCCATGGTGCTCGCCTCGCCGGTTCCCTGGAACCCGGTCATCCCGGCCACCTCTCTCAAGCGCTGAACGCCCGAAGGCGACATCAATGAACCAGGGCAAACCATCGCGCACGGCGCTCGGTGTGGCCATGCGCCGGGCGCTCCACCAGCTCTGCGACGGCCCGGAACTCGTGCTGCAGGACCCCTTCGCCGAAGCTATCCTCGGGGAACGCTGGCGGCCCTTTCCGCTCTTCCTGACGCCGGAGGAGATGGCCGCCGAGCTCGCCAGTTTTTCCACGATGGATGACCTCGGCGCCCCGGAGCTTTCGGCCTGCTACTTCGGCGACCGGGCAGACGGTTGGACGCTGGTTCGAGGTGCAGGGCGCATCGTCTGCGCGTGGCGATAGACTCGCTTCCGGGCAGCAGGCCTGTGCCTGGACTCCGCTCTCGCCCCTGGGGGAGATCCGCGGGATCTTTGCTGTGCTCGGGAACGACTCACTTCCGTGACCGCCTAGAGCTTCTTTCGCTTCTCCGGCAGAAGGCTCAGGATCAGCTCCTGGTGTTCGCGTAGCACGGCGAGCGGAATGGCATTGCCTTTGCCCCCGCGCATGGCATGCGCCAGGCTGCCTCGGGTCACCACAGCCTGGTTGTTCGCACGGATAATCACGTCCCCGGCTGCCAGGCCCGCGGTCGCCGCGGGCGAGCCGCCGATCACGGCCGTCACCAGCAGACCACCCTTGGCGTGTACGCCAAAGAAGGCAGCCAGTTGCGGCGTGAGCGAGTCCACCTCGAGCCCCGTGTACACAGAGCCGGGGATCAGCGCATCGAACAGCGTCGAGGTGAGGCCCCGCGACGCAGGGGGCGGAGGCGCCGGCGGAGCGGGAGCGATGGTGTTGGCAGCGAGCGTGCCGTTGCCGGTGATCGGATCGACGAGTCCGAGGGCGACCGAGGATTTCAGATGACGGTGCATGGCGCTCTGCGCGATCTCATCCTCATCACCCAGCGTCACGGAGAAGCTCATCTCCTCGTCACCGCGACGGACGCGGACGGTCAGCGTCTCATGGGCTGGATACTCGCGCAATCGCTGGCGCAGTGTTTCGACCCCATCCACCGGTTCTCCATTCACTTCCAGAATCACGTCCTGGGGGCGCAGGCCCGCGGCCCAGGCCGGGGCATCGCGGTCGACGGTCACGATCATCGCCCCCATCGCGCCTCGGCGGTGCAGGTGGGTGGCTTCGGCGGCGTCAAGGTCGCGCAGGCTCACCCCAAGGTAGCCAGGACGCTGCACGGGATGTGACAGCAGGGGCGGATGGTCCGGCTCCTGGGAGCGTCCGGTGCCGGAATGCACGGCAGCCGCGCATGCCCGGGCGACCGTGACGGTTCCGACCACGACGAGCAACAGTCCGACGCCACACGGGCTCACCCGGCAACGCAGGGGCGCCGGCGTGAGCTGCAGGTCAGTCTCGTGGTCGATATCGGTACGCATGGTTCGTCGGAGCCTCTGGCGAAGGGTGGCGCTGCCTTGGGGAATGCGAAGCAGGTCGTCGATCGATACAGGTTGGACGGTGCTCCGAGACAGAGGTGTGCGATGGCACGGGCGCCATCAGCAGTATGGAAGCATTCTGCCCGTGTGGCTACTGGATCTGCGGAACCGCTTTGAGAGCCGCCAGCGAGGCCGAGCGGATCGCCGGGTCGCCATCCTGGTACGCCACGGTGTGAAGCACCTGGCGAACGCTCGAATCCACATCGACCGGCTGTAGCAGGCGCACGGCCTCGATCCGGACCGATGCACTGGGATCACTCATCAGGGCAGAGAGCACGGAGTCGCGAACCTCGGTGTCGTCGGCGATGAACGGCTGCAGCCCTGCCAGGGCTTCGCGGCGCACCTCGGGTGTTTTGTCGGTTGCCAGGGCATTCAGCAACGCGTTGCGGACCGGCGTCGCGTCGCAGGGTGCGGACGGCTGGCAGCCACCGGAGAGCAGGTTCACCGACAGGTTGCGCACCTGGGGATCGATGCCGTTCTGGGTGCCCGCCATCAACAGCTCGCGGATCGAGGGGTCGTTTGCCGGCGCTGTCAGCACGTCGGGTACCAGGCGATCGTAGCGGACCTCAACCATGCCGGTGCCGGGGACGCGGGTCACCGAGCTGACATCGGCAACAACCGAAGGAGTCTCGGGCGCCGGGGGTGCAAGAAGAAGGGCCGTCTGCTCGGCCTCGTGCGCGGAGTGCCCAGCCTGGTAGCCGCCGTAGCCGCCGGTGAGCAAACCCAGGAACAGCAGCGCGGAGCATAGAGCCGGCGCGGCGCGGAGCCTGCCCGCGGTAAACGAGAGTTGCTGAACAAACCGCGTCCAGAGCCCCGAACGCTCACAGGAGTCCAGCCGGGAGTCAAGCTGCATGCGCGCCCTGGCAAGCAGGGTGGCCGAGGGCTCAGGGCCAGCCTCGCTGGCCAGTGCCCGGAAAAAGGCAGTGGTGGCGGCCATCTCGGCCTGGCAGGAGCGGCAGCCCCGGAGATGCTCGGCAAGCGGCGTCTGCTCTTCGCGCCATGGCTCGTGCGGGAGTTCGGGCGAGGGCTCGGGCGAGGGCTCCATGGACGCAAGCCCTGTTTCCTCCTGCAGAAGCAGGCTGAAGTAGGCGTCTTCGTCCTCCAGGGCGGCCGCAGGATTCGGAGGGAAAGGGAGTGGCTCGGGACCGGCTTCGGCCTGGGCCATGGCTGCGAGAGCAATCGCTCGCTGCGCCGTATCGCACGTCATCCCGCCGCGTTGTGCTGCGTGTTGCTTCACGTTGCTCTCCAGAAGGGAACCCTGTTGCTGTGCGCCGCCGCTGTGCCGCGACTGGCGCTTCTTTGAAACCACTTACCCGTGCATCTCGGCCAGGTGCAGGCGCAGCTTGCGTGTCGCCCGGAAAAGGGTGTTCTTGGCCGTCTCTTCCGTGGTTTGCAGCATGTCGCCGATGGCGCGAAGTTTCAATCCCTGGTAGTGCTTCAGCTCGAAGACCATGCGCTCCCGAGGGGTCAGGCGCCCGAGCGCTTCCTGGATCTTCTCACCAAGCATCTTGCGATCGAGTTCGCGGGCCGGATTGGCTCCTGCACGATCGTCCGAGACATTGCCGAGCAGGTCATGCTCTTCCCCGCGTCCATCGAGCACCACAGCCTGCTCCTCGCGACGCGACTTACGGCGCCGCAGGTGATCGAGGCACAGGTTGGTCGCGATGCGGTAGATCCAGGTGTAGAAGGAGCACTCGAAGCGGAAGTTCTGGAGGTACCGGTAGGCCTTCAGAAAGGCTTCCTGGTGGATGTCCTGCGCGTCCTGCTCAGAGCCGGTGAGCCGGAGCGCGAGGCGCAGCACCGCTTGGTCGTACTGGCGAACCAGGGCGTCAAAGGCAGCGCGGGAGCCGGCCTGGGCTTCGCGGATGAGCAACACTTCTGCCGCACGGCTGGCATCGTCCGCCATCGACACCGCCGCGGTCTTCAAGGAGGGACGGGTCGCGGGAAGTGCGACGGAAGGGAGCCTGTAGGCATCAGCAGCAGACATCGGGCGGCTTCTCCAGCCGGCGACAAAAGCCGGCAGTTTACTCAGACGTATGCTAAGACCCGACGTGAGCAGGAAAGATGCGAAAAACCGGCAGATTGCTGCTACGCGGTTTCGATGGCGCCCTCGGTCATGAAGCGTTCCATTGCCTGGAGCGCGCAGCCCTGCCCACACAGGTGATACATGTCAGGATTCTGGCTATCAGCGCGCGACCACCGCATCAGCGTGAAGCGCTGCTGCCGCTCGTCGACTCCTCCATTTTCCTCAAAGCAGGGTACAGAGCCTACGGCGGCCATCCACCAGTGATTGGCCTCGCCCTTGCTCTTTCCGCAGATGTCACAGGTAAACGTTACATCCCAAACCATAGAACCTCGCTCTATCCGGTAACTCTTACAGTAGCTCGAATTGCGCGAGGCTGCGTCCCCATAAAATGAAGGCAGGATGCCCTATGTCACGCATCCGAATTTGGCAGTAAAAGGAAGTCCCATGCCCGAGCCAACGGAGCCTGTCCTACATTGCCCCACCTGCTACTCGACCAAGTTCCAACTATCGCGCCCACGTCCGGAGGACCGCCTCCAGATGCTGCTTCTTCGCGTGCCGGTTCGCTGCCGCAAGTGCAATGCTCGTGTCTACGCCAGCCGGGCGTACGCCAGGTATCTGCGCGAGCAGGGAAAGCTCTCCCCGCACGCGGACAAGCCGGTTGTTCAAGAGGAGCAGAAGTAGCAAGAAGGGGTAAGGAGAAGAAGCCGGCTGTCGATTGGTCGGGACGGGCAGATTTGAACTGCCGACCCCTCACACCCCAAGCGAGTGCTCTACCAGGCTGAGCCACGTCCCGACAGGGGCTTCTTTCCAACCAAAGTGTACACCAGCCTACTTGGCCGGGGGTACGTAGTCCTGGGGCAGTGCCGAGCCCTCCCCGAAGAAATAGCCCTGCATCTGTTCGACCAGGAACTCCTGCGCCTGCGGTGTCCAGGGTTGCAGACGGTACTCGTTCAGGATCATCTTCTGGTGCTCGACCCACTCGCCCCAGGCCTTTTTTGAAACATTGTTGTAGATCTTGTGACCGAAATCGCTGTCAAACGGCGGCTCATCGAGCCCTTCCATCTCCTGCTTGTACCGCGCGCAAAATACCATGTGTGCCATAGCGGTATTGTAGCGGCGTCGCCACAGCGCTGACGCGGGAAGACTACCCCCCCTGCGTCGGCCACCAGTCGCGCACTGTCACAAACTTGTAGCCTGCAGCCAGGCCGCGCTCGAGCAGAAAGCCGACCGCCGAGACCGTGCGCGCGCGCGTAGTGTTCGGCCCATTCGGGCCACCATCGTGCAACAGGATTGTTGATCCCCGGTCCGCCTTGCGATTGCTGCGGATGCCCCGCTCGACGGCCTTCATGATCTGCTTGGGCGGACGATCCTCGCGCCAGTCGAAGCCCATGCTGTTCCACATCACGGTCTGCAGCCCAAGGTCGCGGGCAATCTTCAGCACGGCAGGGCGGCGTCCCCCGTAGGGTGGCCGAAAGTAGTGGACCGGGGCACCCAGCGTGTCCTCGAGCAGGGCATTGCAGTCGCGCAGCTCTGCGGCTATCGCCTTGCTGCTCATGTAGGCCAGGTTCTTGTGCGTCATGGAGTGGTTGCCGATCACATGGCCCGCGTCCGAAACCTGCTTCACCAGCCAGGGAAGCTGTTTCGCATACTTGCCGACAAAGAAGAACGTTCCTTTCGCCTGGGCGAATGCAAGCTTCTCCAGCACTTCCTGGGTGTAGCGGTCGTTCGGACCATCGTCAAAGGTCAGGGCCAGCTCGCGGCCATTCGGCCCGTGAACCAGAGTCCTGCCGAGGATCTGCGAGGTGGACCACTGGGATCGTGCCCAACCACCAGCCACGGCTGCAACCGCAACCCCGGCAACGGCTGTTTCTCCAACCAACGTCATGGCTCACAGTGTACCTGCGGCGAATGAACCAATATGTTCCATGGAATCGAAAGAAGCACTTCCGTTTTCGTGCTTCTTCGCCTAATATTCGCCTATCGGGAGAAGAGCTCGTTCTTCCCGACGCATCCGCACAGGAACGGCTCCTCTCGAGCAAGAAAGCAGGTTCTGCTTGTCGAAGTCACGAGACCTCCATCAGCCGCGGCTCTTTGCCGAAGATGTCACCCCGTGGGCGTCCGATCCGGAGTCGCCTGCGGGTGAGGCTCCAGAGCGAAAAGCGCCTGCGCGTGCATCGCTCCAGGCCTCTGCACCCGCCTTTTTTGAACGGAGGCAACACGCAGCCCGCACGCCGTTCCGGATTGCGGTGGAAGGTCCGCTGCGCGTTGGCAAGTCGACCCTGGCCCGCATGCTCGCCGAGCGGATGGGCGCGAATCACATCGCGGAGCCCGAGAACAATCCCTTCCTGGGCCGCTTCTACGCGGGCGAGCCGGCGATGGCCTTCAGCACGCAGATGTGGTTTTTACGCGAACGGATCGAACAGCTCAAGGCTGCTTCCGCGTTGGCAGGGCCGGTGGTGTCGGATTACATCCTCGAGAAGGACAAGCTCTTCGCGTTTCTGAACCTTTCCGATACCGAGCTCTCGATCTACAAGGATTTCTACGCCGCCCATTCGGCTCCGGCGTTTGTCCGCCGCCCGGAGCTGGTGGTCTACCTGCAGGCCGGGCCCGCTGTGCTTCGGGAGCGCCGCCGTCGCAAGGGTCTGGCAGAAGAACGGAGCCTTGATGAGGCCTATGCCGAACAGGTCTCCGAGGCGTACGAGCACTTCTTTACCCGCTACACCGCGAGCCGCTTGCTGGTCGTCGATACCTCGGCAATCGACTTTGTGCACAGCGAGCGGGATCGTGAGCAGCTGCTCGACCGGATCCTCGCTCCCGTGCATGGCCGCGAGCACTACGCCCCCCTCGCACAGATCGCTTAGAGGATTAGGCTAGAGGGCACGGGTTGCATCCGCATGCTGGGAGCAGCACTGGAGCCTTTGCTATGAGCCTTTCCACCTCTCGCGACGAGGGCGCTGTTCCGCTGGCGCCACGCGTCACATTCCCCGGCCTGATCGAAAAGAAGCAGGGTGGCACGCCGATCACGGCGCTGACCGCCTACGACTATCCGAGCGCCCGCATCGTAGATGAGGCCGGCATCGACCTCCTGCTGGTCGGCGACTCGCTCGGCATGGCCGTGCTTGGCTATGACTCGACGCTGCCGGTAACGCTCGACGAGATGCTGCACCACACCCGTGCTGTCCGCCGGGCCGTCAAGCGGGCCTTGCTGGTAGCCGATATGCCCTTTGGAACCTACCACGCCGACGAGGCGGAAGCAGTGCGCAATGCCACCCGCTTTATCAAGGAGGCAGGTGCCGAGGCCGTCAAGATCGAGGGAGCGCGGCCTGCGCTTGCGAACCGACTGGTGGAGGCCGAGATTCCCGTGGTCGCGCACCTGGGGCTCCTGCCACAGGGTGTGAACCGAATGGGCGGATACAGGGTACAGGCGCGTACGGCCGACCAGGCCGAGGCGCTGGTGGCGGATGCAGTCGCCATGGAGGCAGCCGGAGCCGCGCTCGTGGTGCTTGAAGGTATTCCCCGTGAAGTCGCAGAGCGGGTGACCAGGTCGCTGCGGGTGCCGGTCATCGGCATCGGTGCGGGGGCGGGTTGCGATGGGCAGATCCTGGTGCTGCACGACATTCTCCACCTCACCTTCGCGCCCGCAGCCAAGTTTGTCCGTCGCTACGCGGATGTTGCCGCCTTGATGCGCGAGGCTGTAGCGCGGTATGCAAGCGACGTGCGCGAGCGCCGCTTCCCGTCGGAGTCTGAGAGCTATCACCTGTCGGAGGAGACCCGCCTCGCCTGGGAAGGCACCGCACCGGGAAAGACACGTTGATGGAAGTGCTGCGGACGATTGCTGCGGTGCGTGCGTACTCGAGACGAGGCTCGCTCGGCGTGGTGCCGACGATGGGCGCGCTCCACAGCGGGCACCTGTCGCTGATCGAGGCGGCGCGCGCCGGGAACGAGGAGGTGGCTGCGTCGATCTTTGTGAACCCGACCCAGTTCGGGCCAAATGAGGACTTCGCGACGTACCCCCGCACCTTTCAGCACGATTGCGAGCTGCTTGAGTCCCTCGGTGCGGCATTTGTCTTCGCGCCCGAGCCCGCGGAGATGTACCCACCCGGCTTCGCAGCGGCGATCGATGTCGGTCCGGTGGCGACAAAGCTCGATGGCGCGTCGCGGCCCGGCCACTTCACCGGTGTGGCGACGGTGGTGGCGAAGCTCTTCGGCATCCTCACACCGACGCGAGCCTACTTCGGGCAGAAAGATGCGGCACAGGTGGCGGTGCTGCGGCAGCTGGTGCGCGATCTCTCGATGCCGGTCGAGCTGGTCGTCTGCCCGACTGTTCGCGAGGGAGACGGGCTGGCGCTCTCGTCGCGCAACCGGTACCTGGCGCCTCCAGAACGCGCCGCGGCGCTGGTTCTCTCCCGGGCACTGCTGGCGGCCGAGGACAAGGCTCGCCATGGCGAGCCGGACGCGACGACGCTGCTTGAGGTCGCTGCCGTGGTTCTTGGGGAAGAGCCGCTGTTTCGGAGGGACTACCTGGCACTGGTCGATCCGGACACGCTCGAGCCCGTTTCCTCACTGGAGCCTGGCACGCCGGGGCTGCTGGCGATCGCTGGCTGGATCGGAGGGACCCGGCTGATCGATAACACCCTGTTGCTGCTGCGCTGAGTCGGAGGGAGGCGGAGCCATGGGTACCCCGGTCGAGTCGGGTCGGGAGCCGTGTGCGCTGAGTCGCGGGAGCCCACAACTCACATGCGAACTGTGAGGTACCCTGCCGGTCAAGCTCGGTCAATGCAGGTCAATGCAGGGCAATGCCGGTCAGGGCCGGGCAGGCTTCTTGGGGCCGGAGACGCATGGGTTCGCCCGGAGGTAGAAGCGCAGTGGCCGGTCGGCTGCCTTGGTGATCCCGATCCGCGGCGTGGTGACGATCTCGCCGGCCTCGGCGACTGCAGGGTCGGCGAGCAGCAGGTCGCCTGCCGGATCGAGCAGGTCAGTGCCGTTCAGCGGGTCGCGGGTAACTGCGAATGCCTGGCAGAGACGTCCGGGGCCGCTGCACAGGAGCCGTGGCGCGGCAGTTTCGGGTTGGCGCCGCAGGGCTGCCATGGTGGCGAGGCCAGCGACGGGCTCGAGCGCCCGGATCAGCACGCAGCCTGCCTGCCCCTCCGGTTCGCAGCTGACGTTCAGGCAGCTGTGCATTCCGTAGATGAAGTAGACGTACGCGTGACCGGGTGGGCCAAAGAGAACGCGATTGCGGGCGGTCTCCCCGCGAAATGCGTGGGCCGCCGGGTCGCCTGTACCGAAGTAAGCCTCGGTCTCGACGATGCGGCCGGCGAGCCACTCACCACGCCAGCGCCGGAGGAGCAATGTGCCCAGGAGGGCGCGGCCGACCTCGTCCGGCGGCGGCAAAAAGAACGACCGGGGGAGCAGCGGTCCTGCAATGGGCGGCAGGCTCAAAGCGGGACTAGGCGGTCGCCTGAATGGCCCCGAGCACGTCTTCGGCATGGCCTTCCGGTTTGACCTTTGCGAAGATCTTCGCGAGGGTTCCATCGGGCGCAATCAGAAAGGTAGAACGCTCGATCCCCATGACCTTCTTGCCGTACATGTTCTTTTCCTTGAGCACGCCAAACAGGTTGCAGACCTCGGCGTTCACGTCGGCGAGGAGCGGGTAGGGCAGCTCGTACTTCGCTTTGAACTTCGCCTGGGCCTTGGGCGTATCGCGCGAGATGCCGAGCACGACGGCGCCCGCGTCCATGAGCTTCCCGAACGTGTCGCGAAAGCCGCAAGCCTCGATCGTGCAACCGGGAGTGTCGGCTTTCGGGTAGAAGAAGAGCACGACGGGCTTGCCGCGAAACTCCTCGAGCGAGCGGGTGTGGTCCTGGTCATCCTGCAGCGTAAAGTTGGGAACGGGCGCGTGAAGCTCAACCATCGGTGCGGGTTTCCTTCTTGTTGGGGTCGTCATGACACTGGATGCACAAACACGGGCTTCGGTTCCGGGAGCGTCCCTCCGCTCACCCGGCACGTCCAATGAGCGGATACGAGGTCGCATGACGCTGCGTGCAAAATCAATGGCCTGTGTCGGCAGCCTGCTGCTCTGCACTCTCTCGGCCTCTGCCCAGTACGTGGGCAAGGTGGGCCAGGGCATCGAGAAGAAGCCGACGCTGCGGGCCACGGCCGTCTACGAGTTCACCGGCTCCATGAGCAAGCCCAACGCCAGTCGGCTGGTGCCGGTGGTGGTCTGGGATGGCGAACACTACCAGCCAGGCGGGCTCTATCTGGCGCGGCCAGAACCGCTGGCGGTAGCGGGCGGGACACAGTATGTGCTCGAGAAGACCGGCGTGCCGGCCGGGCTGTTCAACGTCGGTTCGGCTGCCGAGCTGAATGGTGGCTGGGTGGGGCTGGGCCGCTTCGCACCGAACGTTGTGGCGCCTGCGCCGAAGCGGCTGGCTGTGTCGAAGAAGCCGCCGACGCTGTCGGGGGGCGCCGGCCAGGGTAAGGTCGCTGATGACGATGCGGATGCGAGCCGGCCGACGCTGCACCGGAAAACGGGCAGCGACACCGGCGCGAGCACCCCGTCTTCTGGATCTGGTTCGGGGACCGCGGGCGGGTCGGGAAGTAGCGGCTCGGGGAGCTCGTCCGGAAGCAGCAGCGAGCCCACACTGCATCGCCGGGACACAGACAGCAGCGGCAGCACCCAGTCGAGCAGCAGCTCGGCCTCAGGTGGGAGCACACCGTCCGGATCGAGTTCCGGAGCAAATTCCGGTGCAAGTTCCGGTGCACATTCCGGTGCAAATTCCGGATCGGGGAGCTCGTCCCCCAGCAGCCCGGACTCCGACGACCGACCCACGCTGCACCGCAAGGACAGCAGTTCGGACTCGAGTCCCGCTGGCGCCGGGTCGTCGAGCAGCTCCGCGAGCACGAGCGATCCCGACGGGCCGACGCTGCACCGCAAAGACAGTGAGACCACGACCGGCAGCAACGCTCCGGCACCGGACCCGGACCGCCCGACCCTGCATCGGTCTTCGAGCGATGCCAGCTCCGCCCCGGCGCCCGACCCGGACCGGCCCATGCTCCATCGGCATGGCGATGCGGCCGGCGAGCTGACCCTTACGGCGCCTGACCCTGATCGGCCGCACCTGCGCTACGGGCTGGCTGGCGATCCCGGTGGACGCATCCTGCCGGCCGAGTTGAAGGATGGCACGGTCGCGGGTGCGGAGACGGGTAGCGGGAGCGCTGTCCCGATCGGGCAGGTGGTCGCGATCTCCGACACCTCAACCGACGAGCCGCATCCGTTCGCCTACAGCTTTCCGAGTCCGGCTGCCCAGACCGCGGCCGAGCAGGCGATGCACGACCTCGCGATCAAGGCGCTGGCGACGGCGGTGCATGCAAGCTTTGGCCCGGCGGCCAAAAGTGATGTTGCGCTGCGCCAGTCGCTCGCAGGGAGCAGTAGCTTTGGGCCCGGTACCGGGACCCGCGCGAAGAAGGCCGCGGCAGCCCCGGCCGGCTCTGACCCGCTGGCGGAGCCGGAGTTCCACGCCTATGAACTCAGCTACGGAGGCGGCGCGACCTATGTGTACACGGCGCATACCGAGGCTCCCCTGCCCCAGCGCCGCTACGTCACGGTGATTGCTGCTCCCGACTTCTACGGGAAACCCCAGCAGCTCTTTTCGCAGACCACGCGGGGGGACATGCTCGCGGAAACGCCTGCACTGCACCTGATCGACGCGGCAGACACCAATGGCGATCACCGGGCCGAGCTCCTGTTTGAGGAGCAGACAGGGCAGGCTGCCGGGATCAGCGGCCGCCAGTTTGCGATCTACAGCGTTGCCGCCGGACAGGCCAGGCTGGTCTATTCGACCGGCCCGGGCGTGGTGCAGTAGCTGCACGGCTGCAGCAGGCGGACAGTGCCAGTGCGCCTGCGGTGCACCGACAACAGCGCCGCACCGCAGGCGGGCTGCCCTCTGCGGCGCAGCAACTGCTCGAGCGTCGTGAGCTCGACCAGCCTGACACGGGGACACCACCCGGGAGTGGGTCTCACCACATCGCTTTGTGTTCAAATAATGGAATGGCAACTGACGCAGCGTTGACTGAGGCGGCGAGCACCCCTGTGTTTCAGACCGGGAGTGTGCCCCGTCCGAGGCATCCGCTGCGGCGTCGCTGGAAAACGGTCACCCGCCGGGTTCGCGAACTCGCCACGGTCGGGTACGCGCTGCTCTCGACCAGGCACCCGGTGATGGCGCAGATCGTGCCTGCGCGATTCTGTAATCTCAGCTGCACCTACTGCAACGAGTATGACAAGGTCTCGGAGCCGACACCGATCGCGGAGATGCTGCGCCGCATCGACCACCTTGCGCGCCTTGGCACTTCGATCATCACCATCTCCGGTGGCGAGCCGCTGACCCACCCGGACCTCGACCAGGTGATCGCGCGCATCCGTCATCATGGCCGCATCGCTGGCATGATCACGAACGGCTACCTCCTGATGCCCGACCGGATTGAGCGTCTCAACCGCGCAGGCCTCGACCACATGCAGATCTCGATCGACAACATCCTGCCCGACGAGACCAGCAAGAAGAGCCTCAAGGTGCTCGACCGCAAGCTCGAGATGCTGCGTGAGTACGCGGACTTTCACGTCAACATCAACTCGGTGGTGGGCGGCGGGATCGCAAACCCGCAGGACGCGATCACGATCGGGCGTCGCGCTATTGCGCTTGGGTTCACCTCGACGATCGGCATCATCCATGATGGCGATGGCCAGTTGAAGCCGCTCGGGGGCGAAGAGCGCCGTGTCTGGTACGAGATGCGCAGCTGGAAGAAGACCAACTACTCTCGCTTCAACAAATTCCAGGAAGCCATCGCGAATGCGGAGCCGAACGACTGGCGGTGCCGTGCCGGCGCGCGCTATCTCTACGTCTGCGAGGATGGCCTCGTTCACTATTGCTCGCAGAAGCGCGGCTACCCCGGCGTCCCGGTCGCCGAGTACACCAAGGCGGACCTTCAGCGTGAGTTCATCACCGAGAAGGGCTGTGCACCCCACTGCACCGTCTCGTGTGTGCACCAGATCTCGTACATCGATCACTGGCGTGCTCCGCAGACCCGCTCGAACCACCCCGGCGCTGCTGTTGATCTGGTGAATATCGAACTGTAGGTGCGCCCTCCTTCGGGTGATCTCCTGGCATAACTCGGTGCGTAACATCTGCCATTGCTCCAGTTACAGCACGCATGACTTAGTCTGCACGCACTTGGCTTTTTGCTGGGCATTCTGCATCTCCATACGCCGTATAAGCAATGCTTATGGCACAGAGCAGAGATACGCTTGTCAAGCCAGCAGCCCCCTCTAACGTGTTACGCTTTCCTCCAATGACCCCTGTTCTCACAATTGCAACAATTGGTGGCTCCGCGGCGCATGGTCCGTGCTGGCCCTGTTGTTGCTGCAGCGGGCTGACCGCCGGACGCGCTCACTCGTAGCCCCGGCTCACCACACGCAAGAAGACTGAACGAACATTTTGGAGGCAACACGCGTGAGGCACTATCCCTACTTCCGCAATAACACGCCCCGTCGCGCCATCGTCGCGCTGGCCGGGTTCGCGCTGGCGGCATCGCCCGCGCTCTATGCCCAGGTCGATACCGGATCTGTATCTGGAACGGTTACTGATTCGACGGGTGCAGTCGTGCCCGGCGCCCAGGTCACCGAACGCAATGTAGGTACCAATGCCACGCGCACGATCAAGAGCAGCGGCAATGGCACGTATACCTTCGAGAGCCTTTCCGCAGCGATGTACGAGATCTCGGTCACGGCGCCGGGCTTTGACACGTATACGCAGCAGGTCGAGATCACCGTCGGCGGTCACCCGACGCTCGATGTGAAGCTTGGCGTGGGACAGGGCACGGAAAAGGTCACGGTCACGGCTGCCTCGGGCGGCGCGGAAGTCAACACCTCCTCGCAGGAGCTGTCGCAGGTCGTTGGCGAAGAGCAGGTCTCCCAGCTTCCTTCGCTGACGCGTAA
This sequence comes from Acidobacteriaceae bacterium, assembly GCA_965199135.1. Lineage (GTDB taxonomy): Bacteria > Acidobacteriota > Terriglobia > Terriglobales > Acidobacteriaceae > EB88. The sequence goes on from OZ240685.1 coordinate 850,628, forward strand.
CCCGTATGACTTCGTCGGCATCTCCGGCAACGTCAGCAATGGCGATGCTGCGCAGGGCAAGAGCCAGAACTCGGTGGCGCAGGGCGTCGGCTACAACCTCAACGGTCAGCGTTCCGCTGGTACCGACATTCTTCTTGACGGCGTCGAGAACAACGACGTTTTCTCGACCGGCCCAGCACAGACCGTACCGATCGACACGGTGCAGGAGTATCGCGTCATCACCAACAACTTTGCCGCGCAGTATGGACGGGCGTCCGGCGGCGTGGTCAACGTGATCACGAAGGCCGGGACGAATAACTTCCATGGCGGCGCGTGGGAGTTCAACCGTCTCTCCGCCTACACCGCAAACACCTACGACAACTCGGTGAACGGTGTGCCCAAGGGCCAGTACACCCGCAACCAGTTCGGCTTCGACGTGGGTGGTCCGATCAAGAAGGACAAGCTGTTCTTCTATGAAGGCACCGAGTGGCTGCGAGTCCGTTCAGCAGCGAACCAGATTTCGCTCGTGCCCGATCCTGCATTTATCGCAGCGGCGAGCCCCGCCACGCAGGCCTACTTCGCGCAGTACGGCACAAATCAGCCCAAGGCCACCAATGGTGTTGTGACGGCGGGCCAGCTTGCCTCGCAGTATGGCGCCGCTGGTATCGGTGCCCTGCCTGCAACCACACCCGTCTTCGATCAGGTCGCCTTCACGGCTCCTACCGATGCAGGCGGCGGTGCACCGCAGAACACCTACTACCTGAACAGTCGCGTCGACTACAACGTCAATGCGTCAACCTCGACGTACGTGCGTTACGCACTCGACAAGCTGAACGATTTCGAAGGCTACGACTTCTCCTCGCCCTACCCCCAGTACAACGTAGGCGACGGGGCTACCAACAACTCGGTGCTCTGGAATATCTCGCATATCTTCAGCCCCTCGCTGCTGGCAAATACCAAGCTGAGCTTCACCCGCTTCAACGCGATCGACACCTACAACACTGCGCTGCAAAATACGCCAACACTCTTCCTGTTCAACGGCGCGAGCATCTCGGGGGCCGGGAACGGCCACAACGTGCAGTTGCCTGGCTTCTTTAGCCAGGACATTGGTGGAGGCGGCCTGCCGTATGGCGGACCCCAGAACACCATCCAGTGGAACCAGGACCTGACCTGGACCAAGGGAGCGCACGAGATGCAGTTCGGCGTGCAGCTGATCTACATCCAGAGCAATCGTGCGTATGGCGCATATGCCCAGGGCGATGAAGAACTCGGCACCACTCCGCTGACTGGCCTCAACAACTTCCTCAATGGCACGAACACGCTGTTTGAAGCGGCCGTGGACCCGAAGGGTGCGCTGCCCTGCGACAAGAACTACGTGACCGGCGCGCTGACGCAGACCGCGGCCTGCTCCATCACACTGCCCGCGACCTCACCCAGCTTTGCTCGTTCGGATCGCAACCACGACACGGCCGGCTACGCGCAGGACTCGTGGAAGGTGACGCCGCACTTCACCTTTAACTACGGCGTGCGCTACGAGTACTACGGTGTGCAGCACAACAACAATGCCAACCTCGATTCGAACTTCTACTACGGTGCCGGTCCCGGCGTCCTGAACCAGGTTCGCAACGGCCAGGTTGCGACGGTTCCGAACAGCCCGATCCACAGCCTGTGGAAGCCGCAGTACGGAACGGTGGCGCCCCGCGTCGGCTTTGCCTATGACATCTTCGGTGATGGCAAGAGCTCGCTGCGTGGTGGGTACGGCATCTCGTACGAGCGCAACTATGGCAATGTCACCTTCAACGTGATCCAGAACCCGCCGAACTACGCGGTCATCCAGGTACAGAGCACGCCCGTCACCACGTCCAACGCCGGTCCGCTTGGCGGTTCTTCCGGAGCTGTCGCGTTGCCTCCGACCTCGCTGCGCAATGTGGACCAGAACATTCGCACCGCGCAGTCGCAGTTCTGGAGCCTCGCAGTCGATCAGCAGATTGTGCCGAACACCGTGGTGTCGTTCCAGTACGCGGGCGCCCGTGGCACACATCTGTACGACATCAAGAACTACAACGAGCTCGGCGCGGGCAACGTCTACCTTGGCGACGCCTTTGATCCGACCGCTGCTGTCGGCACCGACGGCGCCCCAACACAGACGTACCATTACTCGCGTCCGAACAACGAGTACAGCTCGATCAACAATCGTGGGTCGAATGGCGATTCGTACTACAACGCGCTCAATGTTCAGTTCCAGACCACCAACGTCGCACACTCAGGCGTCAACCTTGTGGCGAACTACACCTGGAGCCACTCGATCGATGACGTCAGCTCGACGTTCGGCGACTCCAACAGCTCCGCTGATGGCGTCGGCAACCTGGGCTACACCAACCCGCTCGATCCGGGCTTCGACAAGGGCGCGTCCGACTTCGACATTCGCAACCGCTTCTCGCTGGCGCCGATCTGGGACACTCCCTGGGCAAAGGGCGATCACGGTTGGAAGGGCGAAGCGCTGGGCGGCTACCACCTGAGCGGCATCTACACCGTTCGCTCGGGAACCCCGTTCTCGTACGTCGATTCAACCAACACGCTCAACGCTGCGTACCAGCAGGGCATCGTTCGCTATACCCCGGCTCCCAACAGCAGCCCGATCCGCTACCACTCGGGCAGCGCCGTTGGTTCGCTTGGGCCGAACGACTTCCTGCTGAACAGCCTGCCAGCAGCCATGCCGACCGGCAATCCAGCATATGGACCGTCGCCGGATAACAGCGGCACGCTCACCACGCTGCAGAAGAACGCGATCGGCATCTCGGACTTTGGCCCGTATGCGCCAGGCATGACGCAGCGCAACTCCTTCACCGGACCCGGTGCCTGGGACTTCGACCTGGCAGCGAGCAAGGACTTCCCCATCAAGGAAGGCGTCTCCATGCAGCTGCGGGCTGAGGGCTTCGACATCCTCAACCACCACAACCTGTACGTTCTGGAGACCGAGACGGACGTGGCACAGTTTGGCTACAACACCGCTCCCGAGGTCCAAGGCAAGAAGGGTGGCGTAAATGGCGGGGCCAACGACGAACGCCGCTTCGGCCAGTTCGCCCTCAAGGTGAACTTCTAACCGCATCGCCGCGAAACAGGAAGAGCCGCCCGAAAGGGCGGCTCTTCCTGTTTCGCGGGTCGATGGCTCTAGTGACCGCCCCCCTGCACATCCTTGTCTCCCTCGGCGTCGCCCCCTTCGTCCTCGTCCCCGTCGTTCTTGTCATCCTTCTTGCTTTCCTGCTTCGTCTTCCAGAAGCCCTGCACAGCGCGGATCTGGTCCTCGGCCTGCCAGCTCATCAATCGCTGCTGCGACTCCTGTCGTGTGATCTCCTCGACCGTGGTCGCCTCGAGCAGTTTCACCTGGTGCCAGGGGATCATGCGCGCCCCGCGCAGCAGGAAGCCGGAGCTGGCCCAGCCCTCGACCAGCTCCGAGACCTTGCTCTTCACGTCCGTGGCATCGACAAAGGGGTACAACTCGAAGCTCGAGCCGTCGAGCAGGTGCGCCGTGACATGGGCGATCAGGATTGTTTCCGGGCTGGTATCTGGCATGGGTGCGGGTGGTCTCCTGTTCCGTATTGAATCACCCCGTTGGATGCGGGCGCCCTGCCTTACGCTTCGGGAGGTGGGGGCGATCAGGCGGGAGCTTGCCCGGCGTCAGGAGCCGACGTGGTTCTCGGCGGAAAGGTCGCTGCGTCGCACCAGCCCCTGGAACGAGTGCCGGTCCTGCCGCTGCCGCAGCTGGATCACGGTGAGCCGCACCGAGAGCGCAAGAAACCCGCCGAGCGCCGTGCAGACGAAACGCCGGTGCGCAATCTCGGAGCCCGGTAGGCCGTTCAGCGACAACAGGAAGACGATATAGGACGTGATACACACCGAAAACAGAGCGTAGTTGACGTTGAGCAGGCTGTAAGAAAGCCAGGTAAACAGGCAGACGAGCAACGCGAGGCTCGCGGGCGCCGGATGTACGTAGACCAGGAACACGCTTGAAAGCACTGCCCCTGTGAGCGTCCCGACTGTTCGGGCGACAGCACGGTTGGCGGTGTCGGCGATTGCCGGCCGCAGGACCAGCAGGGCCGTCATCGGGATCCAGTAGCCGCTGGCGAAGTGCAGCTGCCGATAGATCTCCGTACTGACGGCAAGCACCACGGCCAGCCGCAACGAGTACGGCAATGCGGAGCCGCGCATCTGCCGGTGCCGCAGGGAGAGAACCGCGCTCAGGTACACCCGGCGGAGCGCCTGCTCCTCGGCGCGCACGTAGCGGGCCAGGTCGCGCACATGGCTGCCGAGCTCGTCGAAAATGCGCAGCATCAGCGCCGAGACGATCAGCTGCACGATGCCGCCAAGAAAGATCAGCAATGCGCGCACCGCGGCGTCTGCTGGGGTGAAGGGGAAAGCAGAGGCCACCAGCAGCGTCACCACGCATTGCTGCCCGACCCAGCTGTAGCCTGGCCCCCGCTTGCTCAGCATGCCATAGCCAAAGCCAAAGGCCATGGCGATCAGGGTCAGTGTCCAGCTGCTGTGGCCGGCGACCATGCCGATAAAGGTCGAAAACCCCATCCCGATGGAGACGAACATGATGGGGAGCAGCGGTGTGCCGTCGATGCTCTGCTTGGCTCCAAAGCCGGCTGTCATCGCGCCGCCGGCCGCGATCATGCCGGCCGCAGGATGGCCCGAGGCCAAACCGACGCCCAGGCAGAGAGCCACGGAGAGCACAAAGAACCAGTCTGTCCGAAAAGACGCGAGATCCCAGTGGAAGACGTAACTATCTGCCAGATACGCAAACGCCGGCTTGTCCGCAGCGCTCTTCGCAGCGGGTCTGATGGTGGATGGCGGCATGGTGGCGCTAGACAGTAGCTGGTTCCTCTGGGTGGGTGGAGACCGGGCTTAAGAAGCATTGCAGCCAGGCGGCGAGATCTGCTTTCCGGACCTGGTTCCGCAGACGAGTCATGCGTCGGCGCTGTTCCACTCCATCCATTGTGACGGCCTGCGCCAGGGCATTGGCAACGGCACTCTGGTCATACGGGTTAACCAGGAGTGCTCCCACTTTCAGCTCCGTGGCCGCGCCGGCGAACTCGCTCAGGATCAGCACCCCATCATTGTCATGGCGACAGGCGACGTATTCCTTCGCCACGAGGTTCATTCCGTCCTTCAGCGGCGTCAGAAAAGCAACCTGCGAGGTACGGTACAGCGCCAGCAGCTCGGTCCGCGGCAGCGCGCGATGAATATAGTTCACAGGGACCCAGCCCGGCTCGGCGAACTCGCCGTTGACCTGCGCGGCCAGGCGCTCGATCTCGGCCTTGAGCAGCTGGTAGCCTGGGATGCTCTCGCGGCTGGGCACCACGATCTGGATCAGCGAGGTCTTGCGGTGCAGTTCCGGGTGTTGCCGCAGGAAGAGGGCGAAGGCCTTCAGGCGCTCCGGGATCCCCTTGGTGTAATCCAGGCGATCGATTCCGAGGATCGTCACCATCTCCTTCGTGACATGCGCGCGCAGCGCGGACGAACGCCGTCTTACATCGTCTGCGTCGGAGGCCTTGTTGAAGTCCGCATAGTCGATTGAGATCGGAAACGCTCCAACCTTGGTCGACTGCCCCTTGCTGTGCACCACGCGCATCTCGCCCTGATCCCGCACGATGCTGATCTCCGGCAGAAATGCGCGCAGGCAGGACAGGAAGTTGCGCACGTCGCGGGCTGTCTGCATCCCCACCAGCGTATGGGCCAGAAGCCCCTCAAGCACCTGACGCCGCCAGGGCAGCTTCTCAAAAATATCCGGCGGCGGAAACGGAATATGGAGAAAGAACACCAGCCGGGACTTAGGGCTCTTCTTGCGAAGGATGGGCGCCACCTGCATGAGCTGGTAGTCGTTGATCCAGATCAGCGAGTCCTTCTTCGAGACTCGGCTCGCACAGTCCGCGAACCGCGCATTTACGCTGAGATAGAAGTCCCAGTAGCTCGGATCAAAGTTGCAGCGAGACTGCAGATCATGAAACAGCGGCCAGATGATCTCGTTAGAAAAACCCTCGTAAAACTTGGCGTGCTCTTCATGCGAGAGTGCAATGGGCTCATAGCGGTAGTGATGCTGGCGAGAGAGCGCAGCCAACTCCTCGCGAACGCGCGGGTCCTGCTCGGTGCCGGCACTGCCGATCCAGATGCCGCCATGCTCGCGGAGAAGTGGCTCCAACGCAGTGACCAGGCCGCCGCTGCTCTTCTTGGCGCGCAACGTGCCGTCAGGGGCTTTCTCAAACGACAAGGGCAGGCGGTTGGAAATAATAACGAGATCGCGCTTCATCTGCTCTGGGCGCCTCTGCTTTCTAGTGTAAGGGGTGGCCGAGAGCTGCCGCCAGCCGCGGCGAGCCATTGATCCAGGAAGCCCAGGAGCTCCTCGGGAGGGCGAAGAGAGAACGATGCATACGAGGGACGGGCGGGCTCGCGCACAAGAAGCGAGAGCCCGCCCGCGGCAGCGAGAACGCGAAACGCATCCTCATCGGTCGTGTCATCGCCCAGAAAGGCGGCAGCTGCTGCTTTCCCGGAGGCGAGCAGCGCTTCGGCCGCATGCGCCTTGGTCCGATCCTCAGCACGAAGCTCCACACCCCCGTCAAACGGCAGCAGTGCCAGCCCGTGTGTCCCGGAAAGGGGCAGGAAGACCGCGTCTGCCCGCTTTCTGAGTTGATCGAGGCGCTCGGCTGCGCCCTCAAGCGTGCGCCAGTGCACCGCGAGACTTGCGGGCTTCCTCTCAAGCAGCGCCGCAAAGCCGTCGTCCCGCAACTGGGCCTCGGCCGCGTCGAGAGCGGCACGCTGGGCGGCGCTTGGTTCGTGGAGATGGTAAGTCCCATCCGGATGCCGATGCTCCCGACCGTGCATGCCCCACAGTTCGACCCCATTGGCCAGCGGCAGGAGTTGAAGCAGTTCGCGGGTGGGGCGGCCGGAGATGAAGGCAAGCCGGGTGCGGCCTTCGAGAATCGTCACGAGCCGCTCGACGACGCCCGGATAGGGGTAGGCCTGCATCTTGTCCTGCTGAAAGGGTGCGAGCGTCCCATCGTAGTCGCAGATCAGGAGCGGCTGTGGGGCGGACGCGACCTGTTCAAAGAAGCGCTGCTGCGCTCTCTCTGCGACGAACCAGGGCTGCGGAGTCGTTTGCGGGCCGGGTGCTCGGCCGCCCTGTGTCTCTGCGCCGGCCGGCGGGATGGCTTTGGTCGTGCCTTCGTTCATGGCAACTCTGATGCGGCAGCCCGCTGCCGACGCACCAGGAAAGACGCTAAGGGAGAGAACTCGAAGCCTGGGAGGTCGCTGTTCCGACGACCACAAGATCCACCCTGCGGTTCCGGCGGCGGCCCTCGAGGGCGTGGTTGTCGGCCACTGGCCGGTAGGGACCGAAGGCTTCCATCGAAAAGCGGGCCGGATCACAATGGGCTTCGTCCGTGAGCAGCAGTAGCACGTTCATTGCCCGGGCAGCGGAGAGCTCCCAGTTCGACCGGAAGGCCGGGGTATGAATTGGCTGGTCATCGGAGTGACCCTCGACCCGCATCGGGAATCCGTACGGCCGCAGGATCGCGCCCGCGGCGACAATCTGCTGCGCTGGCCCGGGCAGCAGAGACGCTTCGCCCGATCGAAAGAAGCCCAGTTCCTGAAAGGAGAGCACCAGCCCGTCAGGCGTGCGCCGGAGCGTGACCTCACCGCGATCCATGGGCTGCCTGAGCGCAGCATGCAGTTGCCGGGCGATCTTGTCCAGATCGGGGGTCCCTGCCGCCACGGCGCTGGTCGCGTGCTTCGCCTCCGGTCGGATCCATAACGCGGACCCAGCCGACTCCGTCGCAAAGCCCTGGTGGATCGCTCCCGAGAGCTGCACCAGCGCCTGGTGCGTATGCCGGGAGGTGGCGTAGAGCACGACAAAGAGTGCGAACAAGAGCGTGACGAAGTCAGCATAGGAGACAAGCCATCGATCATGCGAGACAAGCGCATGCTGCCGGCTGCGACGCCTCCTTTTCCCGCTCTCCAGGGGCTCCTCGGTCATCGCGCCGCCATGCGCTTGACCGACGCGATCGCGCGATCCCCGGAGGCCATCCCCAGCTTCTCGCGAAGCGCCCGGGGTGTTGCACCGTCCACGATCGAGAGCACCCCCTCAAGCGTAGCCTCGCGCATCTGTTCTGCTTCGCGGGCGCGATGCCGCAGTTTGCCCGAGAGGGGAAGCAGGAGGAGGTTCGCCAGGCCGACACCATAAAGGGTGGCCACAAACGCCACCGCGATGCCGCGACCGACATCGTTGATGTTGTCGAGCCGCTGCATGACCTGGATCAGGCCGAGCACTGCGCCCAGTATGCCCACTGTCGGCGCATACCCGCCCGCAGCCTCCCACACACGCGCTTTTGCTTCCTCTTCCTCGGCGAGGCGGTAAAGCTCATCCTCCATCGTGACCCGGAGGTCGCGGGGGTGCACGCCGTCGACCGCGAGCATCACCGCCCTGCGCAGAAAAGGGTCGGCAATTGCCTTCAGTTCCCCGTCGAGCGAGATCACACCGCTGCGCCGGGCCTGCGCGGCCAGTTGCAGGATCTGCTCTCGCTGCGCGTAGCTGTCGAGCGTTGGTCCGCGAAAGGTCGCCGCGGCTGAGAACAGTGCGCCACGAAGAAGCCGCATCGGGAACTGCACGAGCAGCGCACCCAGGGTGCCGCCCAGCACCGTTATCGCTGCCGTCGGCTGCAGGATCTCGCCGATGTGTCCGCCCTCGAGGTGCATCCCCGCCGCGATTGCGGCAAGCGCAACCATGAGGCCCCCGGCTATCCCGATCTGCGGCTTTCGCATTCTGCCTCCCCTTCGCTTAACGCTCAAGGAGTGTATCGACCATTCCCGCACTTTCTTGAAGTGCATGTGCGCGCCCGTCGCGCTCCTGCCGCAACTCTGTCCCGGCCTGGGTCAGTTCCGGTGCTCCTGGAAACGCGCACAAGCCTCTCTCGATCGCGGCCAGAGCGCCTGTCATCTCACCGGCTTTCGCGAGCAGCGCAGCCTCCCGCAGAAACGACCGGACGCTCGGACAGAGCAGCGAGAGCGCGTGCGCTGCCTCCGCAGCCTCCGCATGCTGCCCCGTGGCCGTGGCGGCGCGCAGCCTCAGTTCTTGAAGCGGCTGGATCGCAGGCCTCTGCCCGGGAAAGGCAAGCCCCTGCCTTATATAGAAGAGCGACTGCTCGAAGCGTCGAAGCTGCCCATACAGTTCAGCCACAGCCAGAAATCTCGCTGCACTTGGCGCGTTCCGCGCCGCCTGGTCCAGCGTCGCCAGTACCTCCTCGATCCGCCGGTTCCCCGCAACCTGCTCCCCTGCTTCGAGCTCCAGCAACGCCAGCTTTGCCTGAATGGCGAGCACATCCGGCAGCCCTGCAGCCGCGACAGCGTAAGCAGCAACTGCTTCCGGCCATCGCTTCGCAGCAGCGAATACCTCTCCCCGCAGATGGGCTCGCGAGCAACGGTGCTCTGGCGTGTCCGGGATCTGTCTGCTCGCAATCTCGGCTGCCTCAACGTGACCCTGTCGCAACAGGGCCCATCCCACCGAAACCCAGATCTCTCCCCGCTCCGGTGCAAGCGAGGCGGCCTTCAGAAAACACGCCAGCCCCTCCGCGTGCTCGCCGAAATAGCAAAGGGCGTCGCCGTACTGAAGCAGAACCTGTACATCCTCCGGCCGGGACGCGAGCTTCTGCCGAAGGAGTTCCCGATACAAGCTGTGCTTTTGCTCGACAGCTTCCGCTTCGAGCAGGTACCAGCCAAAATGGTGGATAAAGAAACCAGCACGCCCGATCGGCCGCCCCAGCGCGAGCATCCGGTACTCCACCTGCTCGTGGACGGGGCCGACATAATAGATCCCGGGCGTGCGCCGGAACAGACGACAGACCTCGCTCGGCACATAGGATGAAGCATCCGGAGCCCGTGGGTGACGCTCGCTGCCTGGAACAGGCACTAGGTGACGCACCGCTTCCGAGCCGGGCTTCTGGTAATTGCGAACCGGAACAATGTATCCATCGGCTGTAGGGCGGGCGATCTCTCCTGGAATCCATGCATGCGCGCCCTCGTCCAGCTCCTCGTCGGCATCGAGGACCAGGATCCAGTCTGTTTCGAGCGCAGCAATCCCTGCATTCCGGGCTGCGGCGAAATCGCCGCCCCAAGGAAAATGAACGACCGTTGCGCCGAAGCCCTGCGCGATCGCGAGCGTTCCGTCGCTCGATCCCGTATCGACGACCACCATGCTGTCCACGAGGCCGCGTGCACTCTGAAGGGCGGCCGGGAGGGTGGCCTCGCAATTCTTTGTCAGGACATAGAGACCAAGGCTTGGCATGTTGATCCGGCTCCAGAGAAGCCACAAGCACGACAAGGGCCACTTCTACACGGTCTTTCTTCTGGAAACTGGCCGAAAATGAGACGAAATGAGCGCAGGTGAGGAAATTGTTTTCAAAGAAATGAGTGTGGAGGCCTGAACAGTGGGAGAGGAGACGCCGATAGAAGGGCTGCAAGACAACGCAGCCGAAGCACAAGCCCTCACCAAACACGGGAGCTGGTTGTGCAGGCGCACTACGAACCCTTAGGAGCAGACCACACATGCTTAGCATCCTGAACAACACCGCAGCTTTGGCCGCAGAAAACCAGCTGAACATCACAACCAACGCCTCGAACGCCAGCCTTCAGCAGCTGTCCTCCGGCTCACGCATCAACTCGGGCTCGGATGACGCGGCGGGCCTCGCGATCTCGGACGGCCTCAACGCGAACGTCTCCGCGCTGAATCAGTCCACTCTGAATGTGACCGATGGTGTGGGCCAGTTGCAGACTGCAGACGGCGCCCTGTCGCAGATCACCGCACTGCTCAACCGCGCCACAACCCTCGCGACGGAAGCCTCGAACAGCACTGTGACCAGCACCCAGCTCACCGCCATCAACACCGAGTACCAGGCGATTCAGGGTGAAATCAACAACATCAGCACTACGACCAACTACAACGGCATCAGCATCTTCGGTGCGACAGCGGCCTCGACCGGCACCGTTTCGGCCTTTTTCACGAGCGACGGCACCACAGGTGGAACCGACGTCTTTACCGTGACCATCGCCGGGACCAGTGCCACCCAGCTTGCACTGAACGCAACCGACCTTACCAGCAACTCAAACGCGGTCACCGCACTGGCAGCAATCAACGCCGCCATCTCCACTGTTTCCGCGGAGCGCGGCACGCTCGGTGCAAGCGTGGAGCAGCTGAAGGCGGCTTCGGCTGTCGACACCACCGAGTCGCAGAATCTCTCGAGCGCCTCGAGCGATATCACCTCTGCTGACATCGGCTCCGTTGTTGCCAACGACACGAAGTACTCGGTTCTGGAACAGACCGGTATCTCGGCGCTGCAGCAGGCCAACCAGCAATCGCAGACCGTGCTGAAGCTTCTGCAGTAAACGCAAGCAGGGCCAGGGCGATAATCCGCGCCCTGGCCCATTGTTTCTGTGTGCTGCGGGCACCTTCGTCGCCGCGATCCGGAGAAGCAGGATCGCTTCGTCAGGAGCGGCATCGCACATGGAGGAGCCGCTTCCCGGCCCGCAAGGAGCCCGATCCGATGAGTACAGCATCTACCTCCGCCCTGAGTGCAGTCCTGAGTGCCCTGAACAATGGCAACTCTGGCATCAACGTCACTGCAGCAGTTGCCTCTATCATCTCCGCAGACTCTGCCCCTGTCACTGCGTGGCAGGCACAGCAAAGCACGCTGAGCACAGAAGCATCATCCATCCAGCAGCTTGAGAGTGAAGCTGGCTCGGTCACGGATGCGCTTCAGACCCTCAGCGATGTTGGTGGCGTGTTTAGCTCCACCACCGCTACCTCTTCGAACAACGCTGTCCTCACCGCAACAACGAGTTCCGGCGCTTCCCTCGGAACGCACACCGTTCAGGTTAATAGCCTTGCAGCCACCGCGGCCTGGTATTCCGCGGCAGAGTCAAGCAGCACGGCAGCCCTTCCAAGCGGCTCGTTCTCTATTGCGGCGGGCGGCACGACAAAGACCTTTACGACCGGCAGCGGGGTTGACACACTGAGCGAGCTCGCGTCGGCTATCAACACTGCATCGCTCGGCGTGACCGCGAACGTCGTCACCGATGACAGCGGCGCGCGCCTCTCGCTGGTGTCGCAGAACCCGGGCGCTTCAGGGGACTTCTCCGTCTCCGCCGACTCGACGATAGGGTTTACCCGGGCAGCCACAGGTGCCGATGCTTCGCTCGTGGTGGATGGTGTGCCCGTAACGAGCGCGTCCAACACTGTCTCCAACATCGTTCCCGGGCTAACCCTCAACCTGGCCAGCACAAGCGCGGCGCCAGTGTCCGTTTCGCTCACGCCCGCGACCAGCCAGATCGAGTTCGATGTAAGCACCTTTGTCACTGCGTACAACACCCTGATCTCGGACCTGAACAGCCAGTTCACTTACAGCAGCTCGACAGATTCAGAAGGCACTCTCTCCTCAGATAGTGCCGCGCGAGCCCTGCAAAGTGATGTGCTCGCCGCTTCGAACCTCCAGATTGGGAGCGGCGCTATCTCAACGCTGTCTGACCTTGGCATCACGACCAACCAGGATGGGACACTCTCCCTCAACTCGCAAACTCTGGACACGGCAGTCGCAAATAACTACCAGGACGTGGTCAATTTTTTCCAGGGAACCGGAGGCTCAGGTGGCTTTGCCTCAACGCTGACTTCGACTCTGAACAATTACACTGATCCCTCTCAGGGAGCTTTCACCGTTGACTTGCAGAGCCTCAGCAACGAAAATCAGGAGCTCTCCACAGACATCTCCAACTATGAGACCTACCTGGATCAGCAGCAAACACTGTTAACGACCGAATACAACAACGCAAACATCGAGCTCCAGCAGCTCCCCAGCAAGATTCAGCAGACGCAGATTCTTCTTGGTACAGAAAGCACATCTTCTAATTCTTAGTCCTAAGAGAGCACACTATGATCCCGTCGCCCCCGGCACTGGCCTATCGCCGCGCAGCCGCACAACAAGCTTCCACGGTCGGACTTGTGATAGCACTCTATGACACGCTTGCCGGGGACCTCGGCCGCGCTGTGGCCGCGCTTCATGGGCAAGCGATCGAGGAAAGAAGCCGGTGTCTCAAGCACGGCTTTGTTGTGCTCGCTCAGCTTGAAAGCCTCATCAATCTGGAAAGCGGCGGAGAAACGGCACAACACCTGCGGCGCTTCTACAACTACCTGCGGAACGAGATGCTCCGCGCGCAGTTCACGCAGGATGCGGAGATCCTGAAGCGTGCGATCCCGTTGATCCTCGATGTCCGTAGCGCGTGGGAGCAAGTCGATACGCGCACCGCAGAGGATGGGAAGAGCGGCGACCACGGAACACACCTGACTGAAAGCGACCAACGACGCCTCCCGCTAAACTGCCAAGCCTGAGCCGTGAGGCCGGGGCCGGGGCGTGGCAAACCTAGGGCCTGCTGCGCGTCCACACCTCTTCATCTGCGTGAACCATCAGCAGATTGCAAGGGAGCAAGATACGCGTACGAGACATCGCACCTACAGGCAGCTCACAAGCAGACTATGCACGGTTCCCAGACGGTCAGCTCAGCGTGCTCTCGTTGCCGATGACGCGCTGCGAAGACCGCTGCCCCCACCCTCTCAGGCGTTTACGGGTGATGCACCGGATCGGCGAAGATTCATATATGACCAGGAAAGTGCTGTGCCTGCAAGCATCCTTACAGCGGATGGGCTCTCCCACTGCCAAGAAGAGCCGACCGATCGTGTATGTAGCCTTCCCTTGTCTTTTGCCGGCATTATGTTCCAGCATGCGCGTCCGATGAGACGCCTTCCTCGAGCCGCAGGAGGTGCGAAACGATGTTCCGGACTTGTGCAGATGCGCGTGCAAACGACCAATGCTCGGGCCGGGGCCGGTGCCGCTACCTGCAGGCCTCTTTGGAGCACCGAAAGGTGAGCCTCCCATGCCGCATCGAAGAGGCCGGCTCGAAAGAAGCATCGGATGAGGGTGTTTGCTCGCCGCAAGCTGAAGAGCATACGCAAGCATTGTCGCCGCATCACCTCTGCCGTCCCTCACTCAGAAACACCCCTTGTTCCTTCGCTCCTCTCCTTTACGTCTGCCCATTGATCACGACGGCTTGCCGAACGCCACTCTGGACTTGCGCGCGAGATCTCGTATCAAGTTCCGCGTGCCCCGATGCATTCCTCGACGTAGCGTTGAGCTCAGCGCCTTCATGCTGGGTTCAGCTCGCGAAGAGCGCCAGCTGGCCAGGGATATCGGCGTGGCAGCTGTTGTACCGCGAGGGCCATCTCGCCTGGCAGTTCCAGGACCTTGCCCACGTTCAGCCTCCAGAAGAAATCGACGACCTCGCCTCTGAGCGACTTACGGCTGTGACCTGCCATGGCAAACTCTACCATTTGATTCTGACACTTCTTCCGTACGGTGAACGGTAGGTTGGAAGCTGAAGAAGAGCCGGCACAGCAAAGAGCAGATCATCGGGAATTCGAAGCAGAGTGAAGCTGGGGGTGAAAACGGCAGACCTGTGCCGGGAGCACGGGACCAGCGCAGCGACGCTCTGTGGCTGTAAGCATAAGTATGGCGGCATGGAGGTGAGCGAGGCACGGCGGCTGAAGGCGATGGAAGACGAGAACCGCTGTCTCAATCTGCTGGTAGCGGAACTGAGTCTGCACGGCGAAGCGCCAGAGGCCGTGATCCGAAAGATTGGGTGGAGCTTGCCGGTCTAAGAGAGGAAGTGGCGTTCGTCTCAGCCGAGTTCTGGTTGAGCGAACGCTTGGCGTGCAAGCTCTTGAACGTGGAGCGTTCGAGCTCCCGGTGTGAACTGCGACCGGACCGGAACGTGGAAGTGCGCGGAGAGCCGGTGAAACTGGCGAGGCGGAAGCCTCGCTACGGCTATCGCCGGCTGCATGCGCTGCTGAGCCGGAGAGAAGGGGATCAACGTGAAGCGTGTGTACAGGGTCTCCGTGGAAGACAAGCTGATGGTGCGGCTGCAGAAGCGTAAGTGGCTGGTGCGGGAGCGTGCAGTTGGGCCGAGGCTGGTGCGAGCCAATCAGGAGTGGGCGACGGACTTCATCACCGATGGTCTGGCGACCGGACGCTTGGTACGGACCCTGAGCATAATGAGCGCCCTATACGCGCGAGTGTCTTGCGCTGGAGGTTGATACGAGCTTGGGCAGCGGACGTGTGACACGCGTGCTGGAGCGGCTGATCAGAGGGCGCGGCAAGCCGGAGAGCGTGCGTTCCGACAACGGTCCGGCGTTTCCTTCGCCACGGATGCTAGGCTGGGCCGAGGACTGGAGGATCGGCCTGGTTCATATCTAGCCGGGAAATCCCATGCAGAAGAGACAGGTGGAAAGATTCCATCACAAGCACCCAAGACCCGCTCCGCAATAAAGGCCTCAACGCCGGTTAATTCCCACACTGAACGATGCCCGCTCCATCCTGGAACTGGAGCGTGAGGATGAAAACTGCAAGCTACCGCACAGCAGACTGGGCTCCCGCCCCCACAGGAGTTCCGGCGAGCGTCAGGCTATGCAGAACCTTAGCTGACAAACTCCAGTCATGGCTAATAGAGAAAACGAAGGCAGGTCAGCTGGCACCTAGAAGCGGCAGCAGTCCGGGTCGATCTGATCGTCTTCAAGGTTCGAAGCTGCGCCTACCGATCAGCAACTCCTTTGCATAAAGGACCGCTTGGTACTGCAGCGAAGTCTTGCCCCGCAAGGCGAAGCCAACAAGCACTCTTCAGTCGTGACTAGAACAGCGCGACTTCTGGCAAGAGCCATGCTGGTTCGTAGAAGTTCAGTGCTCATTGAGCGACTCCCTCTATTTGAGGTAATCGAGCAGCGTTGTGGGCAGGACCTTAGCAGCGGCTGCAAGAACTGCGGAGTTTTGCACCTCAGCCTGTGAGAGATTTTCGGCGGCAGTGGCTGTGTCTACATCCACCAGATCACTGGCCTGTGCGCTGAGCGTCACCTTCTCCTGCGAGAGAAATGTTTCCTGCGAGTTCAGTTGACTGATGCTATTGCCAAAGACCGCGTGCTGCGCGGTGACATAGTTAAGAGCCGCCGACACCTCTCCCGTTGCATTGCCGATTGAGCTCATCGTTCCAGTGTTGAGCGCATTGGCCAGATCGCTGAGAGAGCCCAGAACGCTGGCGTCCGGGTTGGTGAAGAGCGTACTGCCAGGCATGTTGACGGCTACGGAAAGTGAATCGCCCACCTGCACCTGGCTGGTGCCAGTATCGCCCTGATAGCTGTAGCCCGTTGCGGAGGAGGCGCTCGGGGCAAAAGCTACTGATGCGCCAGCCGTGCCTGAGAAGATAGCCACTCCCTCATAGTTGGTGTTCGCCTGCGCGACCACACTTGCGAGGATGCCCTGGATCTGTTTGGCGAGCGCCTGCCGGTTCGTGGTGCTCGTGCTTCCGTTTGCGCCTTCTGTGCCAAGGGTGACTGCCTGGTTCAGCAACGACACGACCGAAGTGAGCACGGAATCGGCTGCCTGGGCTTCACGCAGCCCAGCACTGTCGTTGGTTTGGTATTGGTCTAAAGCATCGGTCGCTGCCTGGTTCTGGACCATCGCCGCAGCGGCTGAGGGATCATCGCCCGGCACGTTCACGCGCTGCCCCGTCGACACCTGTTCAAAGGCAGTTTGCAGCGCGGCTTCACTCTGGTCGATTCCAGAGAGGACATCATTTGAAAGGTTGGAGGCAATGCGCACTGTCTTTCTCCGTTTAGTTCGAGGCCGATAGCATATTGAGGGTTTGCGAAAACAAGGAGTTGATCGTCGTCACCACCTCCGCTGCTGCCTCGTACGCCTGCTGGTACTGGATCAGGTTGGTGGATTCTTCGTTGATCGAAACGCCTGAGATTGCGCTCTGTTGATTGGCAAGCTGGGTCAGGCTGCTTTGCAGGGCGGTCGACTGCGTATTAGCGTCCGACACTGCCGAGCCTACGGCGTCGACGATGCTGGCATAGCTGTCGGTGGGGCTGAGGCCACTTGCGAGCGGTGCGCTCTGCACCCCAGTCAGCGCTGCAACATTGCCGCTGTTGCCAGCCGAGCCGTTGGAACTCGCCGCGATTGCACTTGTACTCGTGGTCGTCAGTGCGATTGCCGCCGCGCTTCCGCTAACGCTCGCCGGTACTGAAAACAGGGCTGTCCCGGCATTCCCATTCAGGTCATAGCCGGACTCGTGAGCACTATTGAAGGCCTGCGCAAAATTGTTAGCCAGGGTATCCAGCTGCGACAGAAATGCAGGGATCGTGGTGTCTCGCGCGCTCAGGATCCCACCGAGGTCCCCCTGCGTTAGATCGCTCGTGACGGTGTTGTCGTTGCTGTCCACAACCTGGCTGAGGCCATTGCTTCCCGCACTCGTGGCAAGAGCAAGGCTCTGATTGGCCACGACCAACGGAGTTCCTGAGCCGGTTGTGATGGTGTCTCCATCTGCGCTTGTTGTGACCGCGACATTGGTAAAGGTGGAGAGCTGCTGCTCAAGCTCTGACCGCTGATCCTCGAGGGTGCTGGTGCCCGACGCAGCATGGCCGGCGCTCGTTATCTGCGCGTTCAGCGAAGCGATCTGGCTGGAGAGTTGATTGATCTGGGCGACGTCGCCCGAGATCTGCGTGTTCAACCCGGTCTGTGCTGAGGTGAGCCCACTGCTGGTGCTTTGAAACGCCTGCACCAGGTCCTGGGCATTGCCGATCACCGTCTGTCGATCGGCTGTATTTGAGGGGTCCGCCGAGAGTGCCGAGAGGCTGCTGAAGAAGGTAGAGAGCGCATCCCCGACGGTGCCACTCGCCGTCGAAAAGTAGGTCTGCACACCGGTCAGTACGTTGCTGGCAGCCGAGGCCGCTGACTGCGCCGAGGTCTGTTGCTGGGTGATCAGGCTGATCAGTTGATCTCGCACGCTGGTGACCGAGGTCGCATCAACCCCATCGCCCACCTCCACTCCGTCGAACGAGCTGGTAGCAGCAGCGGCGAGGTTGACCACCTCGCGACTGTAGCCCGGAGTGTTGGCGTTTGCGATGTTGTTGTTGATCGTTGCGATCGCGACTTCCTGAGCATTCAGCGCCCCGGCCGCGACTGCAAGTGCTCCATTCAGTCCACCCATGACTTGTCTCCTTCTATCCGCGACACGAAAACGCACCGGGCGGCATCGGACTCTCTCCGAACGATCCAGCCTGTGATTGATGCAAGCTTTGCAGCATACCCACGGTCCGCATGGCATGGCTGAGCAGCGCACTGTACTGATCTACTGCGCTGTGGAGGCGCTCTGCAGCAGGACTGCAGTTCCCGTGCCGGGTGTCCTGGCCTGCTTCGTCCTCACTTGCCGCCAGGCGCTCGGCAAGCGCGGCACACATTGTTTGCTGACGCGCGATACTTTGCTGAATCGCCAGGAGGTCATTTGCGGCGATGGCGTCTGCTCCCCGGGCGAGCTCAGCCGTCAATGCGTCGAGACACCCACCCGTGGAGCTTGCCTCGGGCGCACACGCCGGCGCCTCGTAAGATGGCCTTTTGAGGGGCGTTTCGCCGTTCCCTGACCTGGCGGAAGCATCGCAGCGACCACTTTTCCTGCCCCGCCCTCTCTCCTTCACCGCGGCCCTACTTTCCCTGTCCCAGGATCGCGTCCGCAACAGCAGACGGGTCAACGGCATACTCGCCGCGAGAGACTGCCTGCCGCAGCGCGTCTACTTTCGCGGCCCGCGCATCGCCCCCCGATAATGCCTGCGCAGTCAGTGCTGCTGCAGTGCTATCCCCTGAAGAGAACGTGGTACGGTCTTCCAGTGTGGGTGCTCCCGCAGTGATTTTCACTGCCGGCCGGGCTTCCCCATCGCCCGGCGCAGGCGGTACTTCGGCGACTCCCAGAAAGTCGATCTTCATCATGGCTCCTCAGCGGACAGGTGCCATATCGGCACACTGGTCCTTCCTGTTCAGCCTATCGTCGACTTTTCCTCATTTCTGTAGCAATTTCGATCCTTCGGCAGACTTCGCCGCCAGATGCTGCGTGATCATGCGCGCGATTCCCATACCACCGGACGAGGCAATCGTTCCAGCCAGCTGCTGCATCGCGAGGCTCATGTACTGATCCCCACCGCCCCCGTCGCCGTCGTCATCGTCCTCGCTGGGCCCTCCAGGGGCGGCGGCAAAGCTTTTCTCCGCTCCCTGGAGCCAGGTTCCCAACAAGATCGATTCGAAATCCCGACCAGCCTTTTGAATCCTTGCCTGCTCTCCTGAGCCCGCGTCCCGCGTGGCCTGGTGCAGCAGCAGGTCATCGTGGGCCGCAGCGGCACGGCCCTGCGCGTTTCCGTTTGCTCCGATGCTTCCGCCATCCATCGTCAGATCACCTCAAGATCGGCCTGGAGGCCGCCGGCTGCCTTGATGGCCTGCAGGATCGACACGATGTCATGCGATGTCGCTCCGATCGCGTGCAGGCCGCGGATCAGCTCATTCACGTCGGCCCCGTTGTCGAGGCGTATCGATTGCGCGGGCGCATCCTTGACGGCCAGCGTGGTTTCTGGAACCACTGCGGTCGTGCCGCTGCTGAGGGCGTTTGGCTGGGAGACAGCGAGCGTGGTCGCGACTTCGACGGTCAGGCTGCCATGGAGAACGGAGACAGGCGAGAGCTTCACGTCGCCGCCCAGCACGATGGTTCCTGTGCGTTCATTGACCACCACCCGGGCGGGCTCGTGGAAGGAGATACGGAGATTCTGCACGCGGGAGAGCAAGAGCGGTACCGAGGCTTCCCGCGACTTGTCCACATCGATTGCGATCCGGCGCGCATCGACTGCTATGGCTGCCGAAACGCCGAGACTCTGGTTGATGGCCTCCGCGGCGTCGCGGGCGGCGGTAAAATCCTCATTGCGCAGCAGCAGCGAGATCGTGTGCAGCTGGGTGAGATCGAGCGAGGCCCCACGCTCCAGGATCGCGCCATTCGGAATGCGGGCGGTCGTGGGCAGGTTGACCTGGCGCACGTTGCCGGCAGCGCCCTCGCTGTAGCCACCAAGCACGATCGGGCCCTGGGCTTCGGCGTAGACCTGCCCGTCAGTGCCGCGTAGCGCAGTGAGCAGCAACACGCCACCCTCGAGACTCTTGGCGTCCCCGACCGAGGAGACGGTGAGATCGATTTTCATACCGGGGCGGCTGAAGGGCGGCAGCGTCGCGGTCACAAAGACAGCGGCAACATTCTTGACCACCACCTGGGCCGGGTTGATCTGGACGCCCATGCGCAGCATGGCATTGGCGAGCGTCTGCACAGTAAAGAAGGTCTGCTGCCGGTCGCCGGTGCCGTGCAGGCCCGCGATCAGGCCAAAACCAACGAGCTGGTTATCACGCACACCCTCCACATCGGTGACATCGCGCAAGAGCACGGTGCGGTCAACCGGCGCAGCCTGGGCGAGTGTACCTGCGAGCAGCAGCAGTGCGGTAAGTGCGTGTTGGAAGTAGAAGGGGCGCATGTCAGAAACCAAAGAGCCAGAGCACGGCCCGGGTCAGTGGATTTGGGGAGCGAATGCTGTCCGAGATGATGCCCTTGCCCTTCATCTCGATCTCGAGGTTGGAGAGCGAGCTCGAGGAAACAGTATTTGCAGAGGAGATGTCGCCAGGCCGCGCGACGCCACGCACCACGACATTCTCGTGCTGGTTGTTCATGAAGATCTGCCGCTCCGCCTCGATGACGAGATTGCCGTTCGGCAGCACGGCAACCACCTGCCCGGTCAGGCTCGTCGAAAAGGCGGTGTTCGATGCTGTCTGTCCCTGGCCCTTGAGCGTGGTATTGCTGTTCGCATTCAGGAGCGGGTTGGTTCCGTGGGTCGGGATGCCGCCGGCGAGACCCGTGATCGCAGAGGCGGTCGTGAACTGGCGCTGGCTGTTGACGCTGCCACTCTGCGCTGCGGTGGTCTGTACCGAAACCTGCACAACGACCAGGTCGTTCACGGTGTGCGCCTTGTAGTCCGGTGAAAGGTCCGCGAGCGCCGCGCCGGGCGTCCAGAGGCTCCCTAGCGTGTGCTGGTTCGAGGCCGGCACATTTGCTTCCTCAAGCCGCGCGATGTAGTTGGCGCGCAGCTGCGTGGTGTCCGGCCTGGCCGGCTGCAGCTTTTTGGGGAGCACCTTGGCGAGGTCACCGATCTCCTGCGCTTCCACGCGCACCCCGCCGCAGAACAGCAGGAGCGCGCAGAGAACGGTCACGCGTCTGAAGAGTGTGCGCATCACAGAGTGCCTCGCAGGGTGGTTGCATCGAGGACTGACGCTTCAAAGACCTGGCCGCGGCTGCTGACGCGCACCCGGTCGCCGACATTGCCGCTCCCAAGCGTGGTGACGGTCAGGCGGAGGTGAAGCGCGCCGCTGTCGATCAGGAGCAGCGCACGCGCGCCGGAGCGCAGGATGGGCGTTGCTTCATGCGCTGCCCTGATCGCTGCTGGCCCTTTCGGGGTAGCAGGCACAGGCGCGCCGGAGGTTCCATCGATGGCCACGTAGAAGGGCATGCAGGCCCCAGGCTCGGCGCAGTGGAGACGCACGCGACTCTCCCCGGCACCATGCTCGACCGGGCCCGCGACCAGCAGGGGATCCGCGGAGTGGGCGCGTAGCGGGGCCAGCATGCGGATGCGGTCTCCTGCGAACTCCGGGTGCGCTGCAAGCACGGCATGCGCCGCCATCTCGCCCGTGATCGGGACCGAGGACGTGTCCGCAGAGGCGCCCAGAGCAAGCGCAGCTGCGAGGGGAAGCACAAACGGTAGCGGGATCATGCGGCTCCTTTCTGCTCGGCAGAGCTACTGCGAAAGCTGGTTGATCTGCTGCATCATCTCGTCGGCGGCCTTGACCACGCGGGAGTTCGACTCGTACCCGCGCTGCGCGACGATCATCTGCACGAACTGGTCGACGACGCTCACGTTGGACTGCTCGAGCATGCCCTGCTGAATGGTGCCAAGGCCGTCGGTGCCGCCGGGTGCGCCAACAACCGGATCGCCGGACGCCGTGGTCTGCAGGTAGATATTGTTTCCCGCGCTGTTCAGGCCGCCGGGATTGATAAACAAGGCGAGCTGGATCGATCCCACCTGCGCTGCCGCGGTCTGTCCGGGCTGGGTCACGGAAACGGTGCCGTCGCTGCCAACCGTGATAGCAGTGGCATTGGGAGGAATGGTGATTCCCGGCTGCAGCGGGTCGCCGTTCGGCGTGACCACGTTGCCCTGCGCATCGAGCTGCAAGGAACCCGAACGGGTGTAGCCGGTCTGGCCATTGGGCAACAGGATCTGGAAAAAGCCCTGGCCCTGGATGGCGAGATCGAGCTGGTTGCCGGTGGTCGAGAGTTCGCCCTGCGTCTGGATGATTTCGGTCGATGTCGGCTTGGAGCCGAGACCGATCTGCAGACCCGAGGCCACCGTGGTCTGCTGCGATGCGGCGGCGCCGGGCGAGATCTCGTTCTGATAGAGCAGGTCAGAGAACGCGACGGTGCGCTGCTGGAAACCCGCGGTGCTTGAGTTGGAAAGATTGTTCGCGATGGCGTCGAGGTTCATCTGCTGCGCGGTCATGCCGCTTGCTGCGGTGTACAAGGCACGGATCATCGGGGCATCTCCTGAGGGAAGGGTCGGGCGAACGTGGGTTAGCTTGCGACGTGCGGGATATCCTGCACGGCGGTCTTGTCGATCTCGGTATCGAACATGGAGAGAACGTGTCGCATCGTCTCGGCAGAGCGCTGCGCGTCGATCAGCTGCACGACGCTTGTGACCGGGTTTACATTGGAGCTCTCGAGCATGCCCTGGTGCACGGTCGAGCCCGTGGACGTCTTCACGCTCCCCTGGGGCACGGTGTAGTTGTTGTTGCCGGCTGCGGCGGGTTGCGTGCCCGGGGCGAATTCAACCATCCGTAGCTTGCCGGCGATCGCGCCGTTCGCGGAGATCGTGCCGTCCGGGCTGATCGAGAGCTGGCCTGGCGGCAGCTTGATCACGCCACCCTGCCCGAGCACGGCATCGCCATTCGAGGTGATGAGCTGGCCCTGCGGGGAGACCTGGAAGGCGCCGTTGCGTGTGTACTGGGTGCCGCCGGCTGTTGCCACGGCAAAATAGCCGGAGCCCTGGATGGCAAAGTCCATGCTGTTCCCGGTTGAGCTGATCGCGCCCTGCTGCTGGTCCATGCGCGTTGAACCGAGCACGCCGTAGTTGTTGGTGACCTCGTTCAGTACGGAGCCAAGCGGGTGCGTCGCTGAAGCAGCGAGCACCGAGCTGAACGAGCCGAGCCGGCCGCGAAAACCCGAGGTGCTGACGTTGGCCAGGTTGTCGGCGATTGCGTCGAGCGAGTCGGTGCGGGCCATCAGCCCCGCACATGCCGCGTACAGTCCACTATCCATTGCCTGTTCCTCGACCGGGGCTAGTGCACGAGGAGGTCCAATCCAAATGCGGCACTTTTTGCCTACTTTGTGCCTTCGAGGACTTCGGAAGCACATTCCGTGAGCGCGCGATGAGAAGGTCCTCCCACTCTTTCTAAGAAACGCTCGTGCGCGTGGCCCTTTAGTCGAGGGGTGAGACACACTCCCCCGCAGACTCAGGAGCAGGATTCGGGTCAGACCAGGCCTCGGCCATGGCGAGCAGCTCGGCCCATGGGGGTGCGACCGCATCCGGGGCCACCAGCAGCGTGCGGAGGTAGGCTGGCAGCCGCCAGTGCGCGGCAAGGCGGGTGCCCGAGCAAGCGGCCGCCAATCCGGGAACGGCGGCCCAGCGCAGAAGGTGCGGCAGCTGCGCCATGCGGTGCAGGAGGCCCGCGAGATAGGCTTCTTCCGGGCAGATCCCCTCGCCCCGCGAGGCGAGGAGCCAGCAGGCACAGGCGGCGAGCCGCCCCTGCTCCCAGAAGGCTACGAGCTCGGCCAGATGGGCGCTGTCGGCAGCCGCGCGCTCCACCGCGTCGGCGCAGACGGTCTCCATCCATACGTCTGTCCCGAGGCTGGCGAGGCAGTCTTCGAGTCGGGCCGGCACTTCACTCCCCGCTCCCATCTCTTCCCCGGCACGGCGGAAGATCTCAAGCGTGGCGCCCAGGTCATTGCGAATGATGCCGGCTGCAGCGGCGAGATCGACGGGGGCGTCCGAGGAGAGCAACAGCTCCAGTTGCAGGCGGGTCGCGAGCAAGGTGGGCAGTGCGGGAATCGGCAGCGCCCCGCCCAGCACTTCATGCGGCGCCGCGGATGCGGGGGCTGTCGTCGCGTGTCCGGGATTGGTGTGGGTGCTGTGCATGCCGTTAGTCCCGAACCCTATCGGCATTGCGCCGCGGTGGTTCTAGTGGGCACGCTGCTTTTTCTCATACAGAATGCCCGCATCGGCGCCCGCGTAGCGATAGAGTGCCGGGTAGACTGCATTGCAGAGCATGCCGTCGCTCGTGTAGCGCGCCCAGATGAAGTCACCGGCATGGGCGAGTTGTACCGCGTCTGCGCCGCAGCCGAGGGCATGCGCCAGGATCGCATCGGTGATCTCCTGCCGGTGGCGTGGCGGCGCAGCGGGAGGCAGCGTTCTGCAACGCCGAGCCATCTCGTTCCGATCAGCCTCTGCGCACTGTTCTGCCTGGATCATGCGCTGCGGCTCCAGCTGCTCGTCGATGATGTAGCAGCCCTCGACACGCCGCCTGAACATGGTTTCGGCGAGCGTGAGGAGCACGCGGCTGTGTCGATGCACAAAGCCGATCATCACCTTGTCTCGCGAGACCGAGACCGCGGCCGCGTGGAAGTGCTCCCCGAGTTCCAGGGGAAGCTCCATCTCGCGTGGCACCGGGGCAAGCGGGAGCGAGTAGAGGGCGTAGCCGCGCTCGCTGGCGATGGCGGCAGCCAGATCCGTGACTGTGATGGCGCCCATCTGCACCAGCGCTTCCCCGAGCGGGACGCCGTGCTCTGCCGCATAGAGGAAGCCGCGATCGAGATCGGCTTCCGAGATAAGGCCCTGCTTGAGCAGGATGAGCCGGTACGGCATGCGCGGCAGGAGCAGACGCATCGCACCACGCTCCACCGGCTGCTCCTCGGTGGGTTGCGGCAGCGCCTCGCTCACCGCCAGCCGGAAGCAGTCGGGACCGCAGAACCACTCCTCGCCGAGAAACACGCCATCGCGCCGCATGCGGGGGTGGAGGAGCGACCGGCGGCGGCAGCCCTTTCCGGAACAGCGGAGCAGCCGGCCGCCCTTGCTCTCAAAGGCCTTTTGGAAGATCTGCTGCGACTTCCGATTCACGGCCGCCTGCAGGCGTGTTGCGCTCTCGATGGGATCCATCGCGCTAGCCCACCATCGGGTGCAGCACTTCGGTGACGCGCACCCCGTAATTGCCATCCACGATCACGGCTTCGCCGCGCGCGATCACGCGCCCGTCAAGGATCAGCTCGACCGGCTCATCCACTTCGCGGTCCAGCTCGACCACCGAACCGCTGTTCAGGTCCATGACTTCGCGCAGCGAGAGCTGGCGCTGGCCAAAACGCAGCGAGATCTGCAGCTCGACGTCCATGACGAGCCCCAGGTTGCCGCTCGTGATGCCGGAGAGTTCTGCGGCGAGCGCGACCCGCGCCAGGCGGTCGAGGCTGCGGCGGAGTTCGCCGTCGACATAGAAGAGAACCTCGGAGCTTGGGGCTTCGTCCTCCGCCCGGGATGCGGCCGAAGCAAGAGTGACCAGAGGGGTGGTGTCCTCGGCCAGTTCGGTGTCTTCAAGCGGATGGACATGCACGGTGCCGTAGCGCGCGAAAAGTCCAGCACCAAAGGGTTCGCATACGGCCTGCACTGCAATCGCAAGCAGCGCACGTGGGTCGGGCGCACCTTCTGCGAGACGCGCGGCATCTTCCTGGCCGAGCACAAGAAAGCCGGAGCCGGCGAGGGCACCTTCAAAGCGAAGACCCAGGACCAGCGGTTCGGAGAGGGACGGGTCCGCGCCCGGAGTCGTGGCGGTGAAGCGCACCGAGCTGCCGCCTGCCGCCGCCAGCTGCTCGGCAAGCAGCGGCGCGAGGATGCTGGCAAACTGCTGGTACACGTTGGGTGACGGTGATGTCTTCATCGTGCGTTTTCCTCTTTCCTGTCCGCTTCCCTAGTCCTTGGACCAATCCGCGGTCGCCAGCGGAGAGACCAGCTCTATCGCCTTGCTGCGACCACTGCGAACCGGCACCGCTTCAAAGAAGTCCTTGCCTTCAAGCAGGAGGCGGCCTGGCGCGTCGACCGGCGAGCCCAGGCGAAACACCGAACCCACCGCCATCGCGGCAACCTCGCGGACCGGCACCCGCACGGTCTCAAGACCGCCCGACAGGGTGAAGTTGCAGTCCAGAATGCGCTCTTCCAGGGGAAGCCTCGGCGCATAGCGCACCGGCTCTCGATTGGCCGCAGGATCTGCCTTGATGCTGCGCACCAGGTGGCCGCCGACCGAAGCCGGAAAGGCGATGTGCAACGTACCGCTGATGCCGGCAAGGCCAATCTCGAACTCCACGAGCAGCACCTTCTCGGTAGGGGGAAACAGCTTGTGCACCATCGAGGGTTTCATGCTCGGGCTTGGGGTCACAGAGACGCCGATCGGCGTCCATGCGCGTTCGATCTGCTGCGCGAGCACGCCGAAGACGCCCTGCAGGATTTCCTCATCGATCTCGGTCAGCTCGCGCAGCTGCTCGGTGATCGTGCCCATGCCGCCCAGCAACAGGTCGATCATGGTGTAGAGCAGTGCTGCGTCCATCTCGATCAGCAGCGTGTGCGAGGCAGGCGCGAGCGCACAGGGCAGCACGTAAGTGCTCGAGACGAGCAGCTGGCGAAAATCGTCCATTGCCAGTTGCTCCAGCCTCGAGAACTTCACCTCGAGGGCGGTGCCGAGGTACACGTCGAGCGTGTTCATCAGGTTGCGCGCGAGGGCCTCGTGGAGTGCCTTGAGCGCGCGGGCACTGTCATTTGAAAGCCTTCCTGCAGAGCGGAAGTTGCACGGCTGGATCGAACGGGGCCGCGTGGAAAGTCGCTTCGCGTCGGGAGTGCTCATTGCGCCGAGCCTCTTCCACTTCTCACAACGACAGACATGGCGCTCTGAACACCAACGGCCAGGGGGCGCCGGACCGCGTTGGCGGCGATGGCGGGCGCATCGGCGCTTGCTGCCATCGCGCGCAGGATGCCTGGCAAGGGTCGCGGTTCCGGCGTGGTGAGCCGGGTGCGCAGCTTGTTGATCGCAGCCTGGTGGATCTGCGAAACACGCGACAGGGCGATGCCCACCACCTCGGCGACCTCTTTCATGGTCAGCTCCTCGCGGTAGTAAAGCGAAAGGATCAGCTGCTCCCGCTCATTGAGCGAGGCGATCGCACTGGCTAAGTGCTCCCTTTGCTGCCCCTTCATGCATAGCTCGAAGGGGTTCTCATCCGCGCTCGCCGCGGACTCAATCAGGTCGCGGACCTCGCCGGTCTCGCTTGCGATCGTGGCCTGCTGGCTCACAATCTGCAGGCTGTCGATCTCCATCATGGCCGTTTCGAGCTGCTCGAGCGAGAGCCCCATCTCGGCCGCGACTTCCTCTTTCTCCGGCGTGCGTCCAAAGCGGCTCTGCAGGCGTGTCTGCGCGTCCACGATCTCGCGGGCCTTGCGACGCATGCCACGCGAACCCCAGTCGAGCGTGCGCAGGCTGTCGAGGATGGCTCCCCGGATGCGGAAGCGCGCAAAGGTCTTGAACTGTGCATTGCGGCTGCTGTCGTAGTTGTCGAAGGCCTCGAGCAGCCCCAGCACGCCGGCATGCACCAGATCCTCGAGCTGCACGCTTGCAGGCAGCCGCTCGAGCATGCGCGAGGCGATGAAGTGCACCTGGGGCAGCTCATCCAGAATGAGCTGGTTTCGTTCATCAATCACGATCTCGGCCTCGCCGAGCCGCTGGTACGCTGCATGTGCCTGCATCATGCCCTCATTCCTCTCTCATCTCTTGCTCTCATTTCAATCACCGCACGATGCCAACAGACTGCACTGAGGTCGTGGGCGGAATCTCCGTCGGCGCGAGCACCACCAGCCGGGGGAGAAAGGGTTCCATGAGCCGGCGCAGATAGAAACGACCCGGCGATGCGCACAGAACCACCGGCGGCGCATCGCCAATCGACTCACCAAATGTTCCACGCAAACTATCCAGCACTTTGCGGGCCACACTCACCTGCAACGCACTGCCGTGTGCTGCGCTCGCCGAGCCGTTGGCGGCGCGCATGCACTCTTCTTCAATCGCGGCGTCGAGCGTGACCACCTTGAGCGAGCCGCCCTCATCGAGCAGCGGCCGCACCAGCGAGCGGCCCAGCACCTGGCGCGCGGCCTCTACCAGAGCGATAGGATTTTTGTTGGTCGCTGCCGTATCCACCAGCGCCTCGAGAATGGTGCCCAGGTCGCGGATCGAGACCTGCTCGCGCAGGAGCTGCTGCAGGACCTTCTGCACCTCGCCAAGGGTCATCAGCTTGGGGATGAGCTCCTCGACCAGCTTGGGATGAGAATCATTGAGACGGTCCACCAGGCGCCGCGTCTCAGCGCGGGTGAGCAGCTCATGCGCGTTGCGCTTGATGAGCTCGGCCAGGTGCGCCGCAAGCACCGAGGTGGTGTCAACCACGGCGTAGCCCATGGCGATCGCCTGCGCCTGCAGGGCGGGTGCGATCCAGCGCGCGGGCACATCGAAGGCGGGCTCCCGCGTGTCGATCCCTGGCAATGTCATCGCCTTCGGGTCCGACGAGATCGCAAGCAGCTGCCCGCGCCGGAGCTCGGCTCGCGCAATCTCCACGCCGCGCAGATGCACCACGTACTCGCCTTCCTTGAGCGAGAGATTGTCGGTGATGTGGATCGAGGGCACCAGGAAACCGAGCTGTTGCGCGAGGCTCTTGCGCATGGCCTTGATCCGCGTCAGCAACTGGCCGCCCTGCTTTGCATCGACCAGCGGCACCAGTCCCGCGCCCACCTCGAGCATCAGCTCGTCGAGCTTCAGCACGCCATCCATGGGGTCAGGGGCGGGCGCTCCGGCTGTTCCGGGAGCAGCTGCCTTCGTGGGCGGCGTTGCGGTGTCATCCGCATCCTCGCGTGCGGGCTCCGTCTTGAGCCGGTGTGCTGCGTAGAAGAGCAGGCCGCCGAGCGCGGCGAAGGCCAGCTTCGGCAGCCCGGGAATCAGGCCCAGCGCGCACAGCACGCCGCCGGCGATTCGCAGAAGCCGGGGGCTGCTGAAGACTTGGCGGCCGACCGTGACACCGAGCGAGTCACGACTGGCCGCGCGCGTCACCACGATGCCGCCTGCCACCGAGACCAGGAGGGAGGGCAGGATCGTGACCAGGCCGTCGCCCACCGTAAGGATGGTGTACGTCTTGAGCGCGTCGGCGAAGGGAATGCCCTGTTGAAAGACGCCGATCAGGAAGCCGGCAACGATGTTGATCGCCATGATCAGGATCGTCGCGAGGGAGTCACGCTGCGAGAAGCGCGCGGCGCCATCCATTGCGCCGCAGAACTCGGCCTCGCGGGAAACCGCCTCGCGCCGCTTGCGGGCCTGCTGCTCATTGATGAGACCTGCGTTGAGATCGGCATCGATCGCCATCTGCTTGCCCGGCATGGCATCGAGCGTGAAACGCGCCGTGACTTCAGCCGTGCGCACCGCGCCATGGCTGACGACAAGGTACTGGATCGCAATCAGCGCAAGGAACAGCACGAAGCCGACGATGTAGTTGCCGCCCACAACGAACTGCCCGAAGGCTTCGATCACGCGGCCGGCAGCCGAGGGACCATCGCTGCCGTGAAGCAGGATGCGCCGGGTGCTGGCGAGGTCGAGCGAGAGCCGCATCAGCGTGAGCAGCAGCAGAAGGCTCGGGAAGACGGAGAACTGCACCGGCTTGAGGATCTGCGTTGCGGTGAGCAACACCAGCACGGCTGCCGTGATCGAGATCGTGAGCAGCAGATCGAGCACAAAACCGGGCAGCGGCACCAGCATCACGAACAACATCACCACCGCGGCGAGCGGCACGATCCAGTCGCTTGAGCGTTGCAGCGTTGCCAGAAGCGTTGGCTTCGCTGCAGCCTTTCCCTTCGTCGTGGCGGGTTTTCCCTGGGTCGCGCTCATCGCTGCACAATCTCCCCGGAGGCATTGCGGGAGCGCCGCCGTGCCTCCTGTGCGCGCACCTCGGCCTGCGCGCGGTACACGATCACGAGGATGTCCGCCACCGCCTGGTAGAGCAGCGAGGGAATGGCATCGCCCACCTCCACGCTCTTGTAGAGCGCCTGCGCGAGTGGCCGGTTTTCGACGGTGGGGATGTTGTGCTCGGCGGCGATCTGCTTGATCTCCTGCGCGAGCAGGTCGAGCCCCTTGGCCACAACGATCGGCGCCGCCATCGCCTCCTCGTACCGCAGGGCGACGGCGTAGTGTTCCGGATTTGTCACCACGACTGTGGCAGTTTTCGCGGCCTTCAGCGATTGCCGCTTGCGCATCTGCCGGCGCAGGCGGCGGATCCGGATCTTGATCGCGGGGTTGCCGTCGGTCTGCTTTGCTTCGTCCTTCAAATCCTCGCGCGACATGCGCATGTCACCCTCCATCTTTTGCCAGGTGAGAAGGTACTCGACCGCGGACCAGACGAGCAGCACCAGCCCGCAGCGCCAGCCGATCGTGAGTGCTGCCGAAGAGAGAAAGCGCGCGAGCCTGCCCGGATCAAATGACGAGGCGCTTGTGATCTCGGACCAGTAGCTGCGGAGCGTCCACGCGCCGATCCACGCCATCGCGGCAAAGGGAAACATGGACTTGAGCAGATTGCTGAGGCCGCCCAGTGAGAAGATCTGGCCGAGCTTGGTCGCGGGGTTCAATCGATCCGGCTTGAATGCAAGCGCGGCTGGCGCAAACACAAGGCCGCCCTGCGCGAGTTGCGCCGCGAGCGACAGCGCGAGGCCGCCAAGCAGTACGGGCACGATCCAGCGAAGCACTTCCAGCGCGGACCAGAACAGCACCGGGCCGTTCGGCTGGATCGGTTCTTCGATCGCTGCATCCAGCAGCTCGCGATAAAAGGTGATCCAGTGAGTCGCCCCATCGTGGCCAAGCAGGGAAAGTACGCCGACGACGCCGACACTCGCGAGCACAGCGGGCAACTCGCGCGAACGCACGACACTGCCCTGCTCGCGTGCTTTCTTGCGTCGCTCCGGTGTGGCCCGTTCTGTCTTGTTGCCGTCTGCCATGGTTCTTCCTTCGGGTCAGCGCGCGAGATGCAGGAGTTGTTCGCTCAGCGAAATGGATCGCAGAAACAAGCCACGAAACATATCCGGCCAGTACTTCAGCGTGGCCGTGAGAACAAAGAGGCCCAGCAGGCTCTTCACTGCGGGACCGAGCAGCATCACCGGGAGTTGCGGCGAGGCGCGCCCGAGCAGCCCAAGCACCAGGTCAGCGAGCAACGTTGCCGACAGGACCGGCGCGGCCAGTTGCACGCCGACAGAGAAGATCGCAGAACCGGCTCCAAGCGCGGTGCGCAGAAAGGCTGCGGTCAGGTGAGCCGAGCCTGGAGGCAGGTAGAGAAAGCTCTTTGCGAGCGCATGCAGGATCCAGACATGGACGCCGAGCTCGAGAAAGATCAGCAGCGCGATGGACTGGTAGAACGTTGCGACAACCGTGGATTCGGCCTGCGTGTTGGGGTCGAGAATCGTGATCAGCGAGTAGCCCATCTGCACGCTGAGGATCTGCCCGGCCATCTGCACTGCGTCAAAAACGATCGAGGTAGCGATGCCGATGGCTGCGCCGACGAGCATCTCGCCAAGCACTACGACCGGCCATTGCTCGAGAGGGATCGCAGGCACGTGGGGCTGGACCAGAGGAAAGAGCAGAAACGACAGCGCCACCACGAGCCCTGCCTTGAGGCGCGGCGGCAGCGCCGAGCTGCCGAAGAACGGCGCGAACAGCATGAGGCCCGAGAGCCGCACGCTCACGAACAGGAACACGGACAGCGCCGCGAGCAAGGGAACCGTGATCACTGCAGCACCCCGCTGAAATCCGAAAGCAGGTGCAGCGTGTAGCTGGCCAGGTGGCGCCACATCCACGGCATCAGAAAGAACAGCACCGCGCCCGTCGCGAGCAGGCGAGGAACAGCAGAAAGCGTCTGGTCCTGCAACGACGTCAGCACCTGCAGGAGATTGACGAGCAGGCTCACCGCGATCGCGACCACAAGCACTGGCGCGACCAGCATCATCACCTCTGTGAGCACGCCTCGGCCCAGCGTAACCACTGCATCGACGCCCATCAGTGAAAGCTCCGCATCAGTGCGCCGACAAGCAGGTGCCATCCATCGACCATGAGGAACAGCAAGAGCTTGAGCGGCGTCGAGATGACGACGGGGGGCAGCTGCATCATGCCGACAGATGTTGTGATCGAAGCAACCACCATGTCCACGATCAGGAAGGGCAGAAACAAGACCGTGCCGATCTGAAAGCCTGCCTTCAGCTCCGAAAGAATGTAGGCCGGCATCAGCACGCGCAGCGAGAGATCGTCGACCGTGCGTGGACGCGGCTCACCCGAGATCTCAAGAAACAGAGCTGCATCCTTTTCGCGGACGTAATGTGCCATGAAGTGCCGCATCGGGATGCCCGCGCGCACGACCCCGTCAAGCGGCGTCAGCTTGCCTGCCTGGACCGGCAGGATGGAATCGCGATAAATCACGGCAGCCACCGGCTGCATGAGAAAGAATGTGAGGATCAGGGAAAGCCCGATCAGCGTCTGGTTTGAGGGCGTGGTCTGCAGCCCGAGCGCCTGCCGAAGAAAGTGGAACACGATCAGCAATCGTGCAAAGGGAGTGATGCAGAGGAGCAGCGAAGGCAGGAGCGTGATGAGCGTGAGCAGCACCACGATCGACCACGAGGCCGACGAGCCGCCGAGCCCCGTGATGCGCAGCTCGCCGTCCCGCTGCGCCTGTCGTTCGATCGCAGCCGCGAGTTCATCGGCTGCGTGCGTGGAGGCAAGGACGTCTCCCCACGGCATGTCCGCGGGGACGACGAGCGACACAGCGGGGGACGCAGCAAGTGTGCGCGCCTGCCCGTTTGCTGCAGGCAACAGCACGAGCGCGATCAGAAGCGCCCCCCGGGCCGCTGCAAGCACGCGTTGCTTCACTGATTCTCCTGCTGGTGCCGAGCCCGGTCCAGTGTTCCCTGAAAGCTGCCCTGCTCCACATGCGAAAGCCGCGAGATCAACACCACATCGTTGGATCCGCCGCCCACAAGGAAGTGTTCCTCGCCCACGCGCAACACTGCGGCAAAGCGCTTCTCGCCCAATGTCACACGCTCAGCTACAGATAAACTCCGCGTCCGACGCTCCCCAACCCGCGTGCCTGCTTCGCGAAGCGAGTTGAGCAGGACCCGCGGAAGCTCCGCGACGATGGCGCTGCGCATCCGCTCCACCAGGGAAAAAGCCGCAGGCGATGCTATCTGCCTGACACCATCGGAGCCCGGCGGCTGAAGCGGCGACTGGACCGGCGATGGCGCGCGCAGCGGCATGCGGAACGCGGACGCCGTGCCCTGCAGGGAAGGAGGGAGAGGTGGTTCGGGACGCGCAAGCCAGCGCGTAAAAATCGATTGCTGTGTGTTCATGCGAGGTCCGTTATCCGGGCGGCAAGTCGCTCACCCACTACTTCAAATTCAGTCCAGGCCAGCAGGAGGCCGTTGACGCGCAAGGGAATATCCATGCTTTGGTGGCAGCTGGTTTCGAGAATGTCGCCGGGTGCGAGGTCCAGGAGGGCACGCACAGTGAACTGCACCACCGGCACATCGAGCGCAAGGGTGCACGGCAGCCAGGGAAGCGCATCCGCGGGTCTGCGCCGCGGTGCCTCCGGCATGTCCGTCGTCCCTGCCGTGCTGATGGTTGGTTCGGTGACCTGAAGGCCGCTGCTCATCGTTCAACCCCGTCGAGGCGGCAGCTGCATGGAACCAGGTTCGGTAGCCGTGCAGCGCCGTCGACGAGGAGCAGTGCAAGCCCGGGGCCAAAGAAGCAGCGAGGTACCCTTGGTAACGCTTTGCGGCGCTCTTCGCCTCGCATGTGTCGCAGGGAAAGGCAGCTTTCGCGCAGCGTGGGGAAACAGGCCGTGCTTTCCCAGCCACGGAGCGGCCGGAAGGCTCTCAGAACGTCCCGGCTTTATGAGAGGTCTTCTGAGAGGAACCGCCAGCCTCTCAGAAAACCTCCCGATGGTTCATTCGGGCGCCGCTCCGCTGCTCATGGTTCACTCATACGCGCGCAGCCGATGAGAACTAGCTCTGCATCATGCTGATCGTGGCCTGCTCCACCTGGTCAAAGGTGGTGACGGTCTTCGCGTTCGCCTCATACGCCTGCTGCGCGACGATCATCTTCGAGAACTCGCTTGCGACGTTCACATTGGACTGCTCGACCGAGCCGCCCGTGATGGTTCCACGTCCGCCGGTGCCGGCGATTCCAACCTCGGCCGGCCCCGAGCCTGCAGAGACCTGGAACAGGTTGTTGCCGATCTGCTGCAAACCCTGCACGTTCGCGACCGTGGCCACGGCAACCTGGCCGATTGCCATCGTTGTACCCGTGGAGAAGGTTCCTTCGACCGTGCCGTCCGCGTTGACGGTATAGCTCGTCAGGGAGCCGGAGGCGGTGCCGTCCTGGGCGGTGCTTGCAGTCGCGCTGGCCAGGTCGCTTTGCGTGATGGTGCCGTTGCCGCTTGTGTCGATCAGCTTCCAGGTCAGGTTCATCGCGCCCGCGCCATCGGCAAAGGTCGGAACAGAAATGCCGGTGATCGAACCTGTGGGCGAGGTGAGATTGCCGCTGCTGTCGAACGTCATGGTGCCGGTCGCGATTGTAGGGGTGGTCGCGCCGGTGTCAGCTGTTGGGATCGAGATGTTGTAGGTCCAGGTGTTGGCCGCCGTCTTGGTGTAGTCCACGGTCAGCACATGCGGGCCGCCCAGCGAGTCGAAGACATTGATCGTCGCGGGCACGGTCGTTCCGACCGAGGACGTGGCATCCAGGTTGGTGTTCATGCTGAAGCTCGTGGTCGCGCTCGCCGGGCTGATCATCCCGGCGCCGATCTGGAGCGGCTGCACTGCGGCCGCGGTCTGCACCACTCCGTTGGTAGCCGGGTAGCCGAGAATGAGCGAGCCATCGGGCGCGGTGAGCTGCCCGGAGCTGTTGGTCGTGAAATCGCCCGCGCGGGTGTACGCGATCGTGCCATTCGTCTGCTGGGCCACAAAGAAGCCGTTGCCGGTGAGCGCCATGTTCGATGGAATGCCGGTCTGGCTCACAGTGCCGCTCGTGAAGTTCGAAGTCGTCGAGGAGGTGGTCACGCCCTCACCAGCCTGGATCGGATCAAGCGCTCCATTGGTGATCCCGGATTGCGAGAACACGTCACTGAAGGTCACGTTCTGATCCTTGTACCCATCCGTGTCCACATTGGAAAGGTTCGACGAGATGGCCTGCAGGGCGCTTTGCGTTGCGTTCAGACCAGAAAGGGGAACCGAGAAAAAAGACATTTACTTGCCTCCGAAAAGTGCGTTGAGGTTGCTGAGGTTGAGGGGTGCCTGGTTGCCCGACGCCGTGTGCGCGGCAAGTGCCGCGGCAAGTGCCGCCTGTTCGCCGGCTACCGTTGCGCCTGCCTGCGCCGGGTCGAGGGACGACGGGGTTGCGGTACCCGCAGCAGCAGAGCCGGACGCTAGATTGCTGGCAGCCTGGGAAGCAGAGGCAATTCCGGGCGTCGCCCCGTTTCCACTCCCTGTGCCACTTCCCGTGCCGGTGCCAGAAGTGGTGCTCGTCGTCGGCGTCAGCGCGGAGTTGATGCTGATCAGCTGATCGAGCTGGTTGAGCGAGATCATTTGCCCGACCATCGCGGTCGGATCCATCGGCTGCGTCGGGTCCTGGTTCTGCAGCTCCTGTACCAGGAGGTTCAAAAACGTGGTGCCGAGATTCCCGGCGGAAAGACTGTTGCTGTCGCTCGTGCTCGAGCCGGAGGAGCTGGTGCCGGACGTGTCCAGGCTGGTCGCCTTGGCCGCCGGCCCATGCAGTTTCGTTCCCAGCGCACTGAAGAAGGGTGCGGCTGCGCTTGCGATACCGGAGATTGCTGCTGCCATGTCTGCTGTACTCCTCGTCGTGCGTTGTTGAAGTGGTTTCAGGCGTGAACGTTCAGACGCCCGCTGATGTCGCCGACTGCGCCATTGAGGCCTGCCGGGGTTGCCGCTGCGCGCACCACGTCATCCGTGGCATACCCATACCGTGTCGTGGGTGCGGCCGAGGAGGGCGACCGCGTCTCGGGCTGCTGTCCGCGCGACTCGCCCCCAGCGCCCCCGCCGGCGGTCTGCGCGAGGCTCCCATCTTTCAGCTCGACCCGCGCCGCGTTCCCGGTGGCGCCGGAGAGTTTCTCCTCCATCGCCGGAAGGTGCGCCAGCAGCGCCTTGCCCAGTTCGCCATGATCCACAGCAATCTGGGCCGCCACGCCGCCTGAAGCAGAAAGTGAGGTGGAGATTGAAACCGTGCCGAGGTCCGCAGAATGCACCCCTACCCTCATCTCGGTGCCGCTCATCGTGCCCAGTACCCGCGCCGAGCTCACTGCGGTCAGAGGCGCAGCGGCAGCCGGCTGCGACGGCCCGCCGGCGCCGGCGACCTCCCGCGGTTTCCCGGCAGCTGGTGCTGCGGACGTGCCGAGTGGAACCATTTCAGGTGGCTGGGTGGCTGCGTGCGCGACTGGGGAGGCTCCCAACGCCAGCCCTTCCGGGAAGGCTGCTGCAGCCGGCGAAACAACGGAGGCAAGAGGCTGCGCAGCATTGCCACTGGCGCCAGGGCCTGTGTCGCCGGATCCGCTGTTGTTTCCGCCAGCGCTTGCACCTGCATCTCCCTGCGCAGGCGCTTCGCGCAAAGCAGCTACGGTTGTGGGGCCGGAGCTGCTGTGCACCTTGGCGGTCGTGGAAAGTGCGGGTGCGGGCGCATGCTCATGCGTTGCGGCCGCAGCGGAAAGCCCGGCGTTTGCAGACAGGGGCGTTCCAACGTGGGACAACGCCGGTGGGTTGGTCGCACCCGCTGCCTCAGTTGATGGCCTGGCGTGGACCATGCTGACCGGGATCGCTCCCGCACTGCTGGGCGCAGGCCATCTGGTCTCCGCGACGGTTGCCTGGGCAGACGGTGCCGGGGAGGAGCTGGGCATCAAGGACGAGAGTTTGGCTGCCGGCGGAGCGACGCTCGACGCTCCGGTGAGGGACCGCAGGGGCAACGCGACAGCCTCGGCCGGGGCTGCGGACGTCGGATTTGCCGACGCCGGAGAGACGGACGCATCTGAAAGCGCAGTCATCCCGGGCAGTGCCAGCGCAGGCGGCAGCAGGGTGGCGCCGGAAAGTGCCAGAGCCAGCGCGGCTGGCGCAACCTGAGTGAGAGGCTGTGGCTGAGGCTCCTGCGCGGCGTCCGGGGTGTTTGCAGAGGCAGGTTGCGGCTGATCAGCCTGCTTTTCCTTGCCACTCTGCCGGGCCGTCGAGGCGGGACCGCCGGCGGTCCTGTTCGGAACACCCTGCAATGCCTGCGCAAACGTCGTCGGTCCTGTACCCGAAGCACCCTGCCCAGGCTTGCTGCCGCCCGGCGTCACACCGGGTGCCAGGGTAACGGTCGGGAGCGCAGGTACAGGGACCAGGGCGGCGGGTTGTGGCGCGATCTTCACGCCCGTCCTTAGTGCAAGGCGGCTGCCATTCCCAGCCTCGCCTTCTGTTCTCGGGCGCCGGGGTAAACCCAGCAGAATGAATGCATTTGGCTGCCTCGCGGTCAGTGGCCTGCGGGCTACCCGGCAAGACTCGGCATGCTTTGCCGGGTGCTACCCGGCAAAGCATGCCTACTTCTCCCGCCGGTGCCGCGCGGCCAGAAAGGAATCATCGATCGCCTGCTGTTCCCGCTTCGCCTGCGCGGCCGTCCAGGCACCTCGATTGCAGTCGCGAAGCTCGGTGAGCGTGTCGCGACGGACCAGCGCGTCCCGGTACCTGTCGGACTGCTGCGCACGCAGTTTTTCGAAGATGCCGATCTGCCGCAGAAGCGCCTCCCGCCGTAACCGAAGGTCCGCCCCCATGCCGTAGGAGGCATGAAGATGCATTGCCGGCAGCGCTGCCGAGGCAAACACCTGCTGCCGCGAGTTCGCGACCTCACGCAGTTCTGCATCCGTGCGCACCACGGCGTCGCGCAATCTGCGAAGCTCGCCCTCGATGCGCTCAAACGCACGCTCTTCTTCCGCGAGCGCGATCTCACGCACACGGAGAACGGTCGCCAGTGGAAAGCGATAACTCATGCTCAGCCTGGCAGCGCCAGGAGGCGCTCAAGTGTGTCATTGGGCTTGGAGCGCTCGCCGGCACGCTGCTCCAGGAAGCGCTCGAGTTGTGGCACCACGTCGATCGCGCGATCGAGCAGGGGGTCAGAACCCTTCTGATAGGCGCCAATACGGAGCAGGTCCTCGGAGCGAACATAGCTGGCCAGGAGCTGGCGAAGCGCCTTTGCCTTGGCCAGGTGAGGCTCCGACACAATCGCGGGCATCAGTCGGCTCAGGCTATCGAGGATTGCGATCGGCGGGTAGTGGTTGCGCATGGCAAGCGCGCGGTCAAGCACGACGTGGCCGTCGAGCAGCGAACGTACCGTATCAACGACCGGATCCTGCTGGTCGTCGCCCTCCATCAGCACTGTGTAGAACGCGGTGATGCTGCCCTGCTGAAAATTGCCCGCACGCTCCACCAGCCGCGCCAGCATGGTGAGCACAGAGGGGGTGTAGCCCTTGGCCGTGGGAGGTTCGCCGGCCGCAAGCCCGATCTCGCGCTGCGCCATGGCAAAACGGGTCAGCGAGTCCACCACCAGCAACACATTCTTGCCGGTGGATGCAAAATACTCGGCGATCGCCGTGGCGCTCATTGCGGCGCGCAGACGCAAGAGCGGCGACTGGTCGGAGGTGGAGACGACTACGACCGCGCGCCGGCGCCCTTCGGGCCCGAGCACTTCGAGAAACTCGGCAACCTCTCGTCCACGCTCGCCTACCAGCGCCAGCACCGTGAGGTCCGCAGAGGTGCCCGCGGCCATCATGCCCAGCAGCGTGCTCTTGCCGACGCCCGAGCCGCCGAAGATGCCCAGCCTCTGCCCACGACCGCACGGCACAAACGCGTCCAGCGCGCGCACACCACAGCACAGTGCCTCGCGTATCGGTCTGCGGTCGAGCGGGGCCGGGGCGCTTCCATCGACCGGCACCGTTTGATCCGCGCGATACTCCGGCAACCCGTCGAGCGGCGCGCCGGTCGCGTCGATCACGCGGCCCAGCATCTCGCGCCCAACGCGAATCGAAGGCCTGCGCCCACGCGCGACCACATGGTTGCCGAAGCGAATGCCGAGCGGCCGTTCAAGCGTCATTGAGAGCATCGTCGACTCGCGAAAGCCAACCACCTCGCCGGCATAGGAACCATCCGCGCCCTGCACCTCGCAGGCTTCGCCGACCGAGCAGAAAGGGCCGGCTGACTCGATCAGGTTGCCCGCGACCTGGAGCACGCGCCCGGTCCATCGCACGGTGCCTAGCTGCGCGAGCAGATCGAAGTAGGAAGCAAGCGGCATCCCTACTCCCGCGGTGTCTGCGCCAGCACGTCGAAGAAGCCTTGCTCGACTTCCTTGAGCTGCGCGGCAATCGAATAGTTGGCGGCGCCCAGCTCGGTCTCGAGAAGGCAATCGCCGCGCTCGAGCGTGGGGTCCTCCACCACAGCCGCAGACACGGCAAGCGATGCTGCGGCGAAGTGCGCGCGCCACTTGGCCGCGTCATCCGGGTGCACACGCACCTGGACCCCGGTGTTCTCCTGGAGCTGGTTCAAGGCCAGCTGCACAAGCGCCGCAACAAGCAAGGGATCAACCTGCGCCTCGCGATGCAGGATCTTGGCTGCGATCGAAAGCGCCAGCCGTACAACCTCTGTCTCCACGCTGCTGAAGTAGCTTTTGCGCTCCGCTTCGAAGCGGTTGAGCGCCGAGGAGATGCGCGCGGCCTCCTCGGCTGCCTTGCGCGCATACTCATCGCGCAGACGGGCCTCTGCAGCAGTCGCTCCCTCGCTGCGGGCCGCCTGCAGGCGCGCGGCGAGCTCTGCTTCGGTAAGCTCCACTTCGGCGCGCGGACGCACCTCGGGTTCGGGGGTGCCGGGCGGCTTGATCCGCGGCAACGCCGGCACGCTCATGTCGCGATACTGGAAAGCCGTTACCGGCGCAACCGGAACCCCCGGAAGCGCGCTGCTGCGGTCATACGACATATTCATCCGCTCCCTCGCTCTTCAACACGATCTTGCCTTCGGACTCAAGCGTGCGCGCAAGCGCCACGACGTCGAGCTGCGCCTTGGCCACGTCCTTAGAGCGCACCGGGCCCAGCGACTCCGCATCTTCCTTCATCATCTCGATCGCGCGCGAGCTCATGGTCTGGAAGAAGTGCGCGCGCAGCTCTTCGCTTGCACCCTTCAACGCAAGCGTGAGCACCTTCTTGTCGACGGCGCCCGTGACCTCGCGAATCTGCAGCTCTGGCACGCTGAGGAAGTCTTCAAAGGTAAACATCATGTCGCGGATCGACGCGGCCAGTTTCGCCTCTTCCTTCTCAATCATCTCGAGAATCTCGCGCGAGGTGGTCGCATCGATGTTGTTCATCAGATCAGCGACGCTCTGGAAGCCGGAGTAGGTCTTCTTTGTCTGCTCGCCCACGGAGCGCAAGCGGCGATTCAGCACGAGCGAGACCTTTTCGGCCATCTCCGGGGAAAACTGTCGCAGCTGGGCGAGACGCTTCACGGATTCTGCGCGAACTCCATTCGGCAGACACATCAGCAGCGCCGAGGCCTGCTTGGCCTCCAGATGCCCGAGCACCAGAGCCACGGTCTGCGGGTGTTCGCCTTCGAGAAAGCGCGCGAGCTGCTTGGCATCGATCCGCTGCAGCGACTCGACGCGCGTGGAGCTCAGCTCGTTCGCACGCACCAGCCGCGCCACCATCTCGCGTGCGCCGTTTTCGCCAAAGGCTTTCACGAGCATGCGCTGCGCCGCATCCTGGCCACCCTGCGCGATGTACTCCTGCGCAACGGCCATCTGCTGGTACTCCTCCATGATCGAAAGCGACACCTCTTTCGGGACCGAGCCTAGCCGCGCGATCTCCTGCGTCACGCGTTGCAGATCCTCCTCGGGTAAGGAGCGCAGGATGGTCGCCGCGGCCTCCTCGCCCAGCACCGCAAGCAGAATCGCCGCCTTGCGCGCGCCCGAGATTTGATTGCCTGATGCCTGCGCCATATGCCCCTCCATCAATGCGCGTCTTCGCGCAGCCATGCCTGCACGGCACGAGTGGTGTTCGCCGGTTGCGTCTTCACCATCTGCACCAGCTGGTCCTTGAGCGCGCCTGAGCGGAGCGCCTCTTCCCCGGGGTCCGGCGGCGGCAGCTGCGGTGCCTCGGCGCCTGCGAGCAACGGCGTCACCGTGGGCTTCGCTTCGGCGTCTCCCGTGAAGACACGCTTCTGCAGCGGCCGCACCATCAGCACGTAGCCCAGGAGGAAAAGCAGAAGCAGCGAGCCATACCGCACCGCGACCGCGTAATCGTTGAGCCCCTGCCGCCCCCGCTCCATCCACGAGAGCTTGGGCACCTCAGCCGCCGCGGGCAGGTCGAACGACATGTCTTCCACGGTGAGCACATC
Organism: Acidobacteriaceae bacterium; assembly: GCA_965199135.1. Lineage (GTDB taxonomy): Bacteria > Acidobacteriota > Terriglobia > Terriglobales > Acidobacteriaceae > EB88. The sequence continues at coordinate 892,203 of OZ240685.1, forward strand.
GCCACGCGCAGTATCGAGCCCGATTGCCGCGGCGGCCAGGTTCTGCAGCTGCTTCAGTTCCTCGGGCGAGCGCTTTACGTGCACATCCTGCACCTTGCCCTTGCCGAGCTGCTTGTGCACGATCGCATCGTCGACCAGCAGTGCCGCGGAGATCCGCCGCACCCGGCCTGCCGGCTCAATCGAGTGGGTCGTCGTCTTGTTCACGCCAAAAGTCGAGTTCTCGGTCTTTGCCGTCTCGGTGCCGCCATCCGGAACGTTTGGAACATTGGGCTGGCCGGCCTTCGCCTGCGGCACATTGCTCGTGGTTCCGGGAACGCCGGTGTTCGCGGCCGAGGGACCGGACTGGTCATCCGAGCGCTGTACCGTGAGCGGCACACTCACGGACGGATCATACTTCTCCTGGTTCTGTTCGGTCGTGCCCAGCTCGTACTCGACGGCCACGCTTGCGCGCACATGATCCGTGCCCAGCACCGGCGAGAGTGTCGCAATCAGACGCTGCTCCAGGCGCTTCTCTGTTTCGAGATCGGCATCATCGCCACCCGAGCCGCCGCCGAGCGATGCGCCGGTGTCGGCGTCCACAATCGCCACATCCGCCGGCTTGAGACCATCAACCGCCCCGGCCAGGAGGCGCTGGATCGCGTGCAATTCTTCGCGGCCGAGTGGCCCGTTGCGCAGCTTCAACGCGACCGAGGCCTTGGCACTGCGCGAAGCGTCCAGAAACACCGAGTCGGTCGGCATCACCAGGTGCACCCGCGCCGACTTCACCGCGGCCATCGTCGCGATCGTGCGCTCGAGCTCCCCTTCGAGCGCTCTCTGGTAATTCACCTTCTCGTCGAATTCGGTCTGGCCCCACGAGAGCTTGTCGAAGATCTCAAAGCCCATGCGGCCCGAGTGCGTCCCGCCGCTTGCCGCAACCTCCAGCCGCGCGGCATCGACCTTGTCCACCGGCACGCTCACCTGCTTGCCATCCGGGCTGATCGCGTTGGGGATCCCCTTCGCGGTCAGCGCCGTCGCAAGCGCCTGCGCATCCGACGGCTCGAGCCCCGTGACCAGCGGCTTCATCTCCGGGGTGGCCATCAGGTGTGCAAACAGGAGCAGCAGCGCCGCCGTGGCCGCGCCACCCGCGATCAGAAAGCCGCGCTGCTGCCCGGTGCGTCCTGCCCAGAATGTCTGCAGTTGCTGCCATAAGTTCTGCATGGGTCGGTCTGCGTCCTGTTCTGCGTTCTGTTCCGTTGTCGCTCCACGCAGCTTGCTGCCTGCAGCGCGCCCAACTGCCGGTCATCCTGAGCCGAGCGACCCGCGTCTTCAGGCATGTGCCCTTTGCATCGCCCAGCCGCCAGTTAGAACTGCATCTTCTCGATGTCCTGGTAGGCATTCACGATCTTGTTGCGCACCTGCATCATGAGCTGAAAGGCGACGTCGGCCTTCTCGACCGAGATCATTACCTTGCTCATGTCGGCGTTGCCGCCGGCGAGCAGTGTGCCCACCTGCCCGTTCGCATCGCTCTGCAGGCCGCTGACCTGGTTCAGTGCACTCTTCAGCACATCGCCAAAGCCGCTGCTGCCTGCAGCAGGCGCGGCGGTGACGGGGCCGAACAGCGAGGTGGCCGCGCTGTCCGCGGTGGGTGGAAGAATAGGGAGACTCATGGACTTGGTCCTCTTCTCGGGTTAGCTCTTCAGAATGTCGACAGACTGCTGAATCATCTGCTTGGCCGCTGCAACCGCCGAGGCGTTGAGCTGGTAGGCGCGCACCGAGCCCATCAGGTCCACCATCTCCTGCACCGGGCTGATGTTCGGGTAAGCGACGTAGCCGCTCTTGTTCGCGTCGGGATGCGACGGGTCATAGCGCATGATCGGCGCACTCGGATCATTCACAACCTGCGAGAGCCGCACGGTTCCGGCAGCGCGATCGCGAAAGTGCGGCATGTTGGTGTTGGCCGCAAACTGCAGCTGGATCGCCGAACCATGCTGCGCGGAAAACACCACTTCCTTGCGCTTGAAGGGGCCGCCCTCGGCCGTGTGCGTGGTCTCGGCATTCGCCATGTTGGTCGCGATGACCTCGGAGCGTTGCCGCTCGGCTGTGAGTGCCGAGGCGGAGATCTGCATCATGTCAAACGGACCCATTACTGGCCTCCCCCGTTGATCGCGCTGAGTAACTCGTGAAACCGGCTCTTCACCAGCTGCACGCCCATGCCGTATTGCAGCTGGGCCTGGGCGAGCAGCATTCCCTCGTGATCGAGGTCCACGTTGTTGCCGTCGGGCCGCTCCATCAAGCCCTGCTCGTCGCGTATAGCCACCGGCAGCGTCTCCGCCGTCGCATCCGTGTCGGCGCGCAGCAGTGTTTCGCCGAAGCTCACATCCTTGGCGTGATAGCCCGGCGTGTCGACGTTCGCCATGTTGCCGCTGACCACCTGCTCCCGCTCAGCGGTCAGCGCGAGAAAGCGCTCCATGTTCAGTGGAACCAATGCTGTGCTCATGCATATCTCCGTGGTGGAAGACCGTATTCGCGAATCTTGTTGCGCATCGTGCGCAGGCTGATGCCGAGCATCTCGGCGGCGTGCGTGCGATTCCCCTGCGTCAGCGCCAGGGTTTTTTCAAGGTGCATGCGTTCGAGCTGCCGGATGGGGACGCCGGCCAGCGAGTCGGCAGGCGCTGCACGCATCTCCGGGGCGGCAGCGGCCTGGTTCACGATCGCGCCCGAGGCGACCCGCGCCAGCGCGCTGCCGGTCTCGCGCAAAAACGCAGCGCGATCAAGCGAGGACGCTCCCTCGCCGGAGGCATGGAGTGAAAGCATGCGTTCCATAAAGTGCGCAAGCTCGCGCACATTGCCCGACCAGGGCTGCAGCGACAGCATCTCGAGAAAATCCTCCCCAAGCCTGGGTGCCGGACGCCCTGTACGCTCAGTCCACTTTTCGGCGAAGTAACGTGCAAGCAGCGCAATGTCGCCGGCGCGTTCTCGCAGTGGCGGCAGCGAGAGCGGGATCACATTCAAGCGGTAGTACAGATCCGAGCGGAACGTGCCACGTTCCACAGCGCGGGCCAGCATCACGTTGGTCGTTGCGACCACCCGTATGTCGACCCGCACCGTGCGCGTGTCCCCGAGACGCTCGAACTCCCGCTCCTGCAAAGCACGTAACAGTTTCGGTTGCAGATGCAACGGCATCTCGCCGATCTCATCCAGCAACAGTGTGCCGCCATGCGCGAGCTCGAACTTGCCGGCCCGCGCCTGCACCGCTCCCGTGAAGGCACCACGCGCGTGGCCGAAGAGCTCGCTTTCAAGCAGGTGCTCCGGGACAGCCGCGCAGTTCACCGCGACAAAGGGCTTCGCGGCGCGGCTGCTGGCGTCATGGATAAAGCGCGCGAGCAGCTCCTTGCCAGTCCCACTTTCAGCTTCGACCAGGACGTCCGCATCGGTGCTGGCCGCGGCCCGGGCCCGGGCGAGCGCCTGCAGCAGCACGGGTGCTTTGCCGACGATTCCTTTCGCCTGGCCCTGCGCTCCGCGGGTGCGCGGTTCTTCGCGACGGGCCTGCGGCTGCTCAGGGGCGCTCTCGCCCCCGAGCAGCCGCTCGGCAATCCCGGAAAGCTGTTCCCAGGCAACGGGCTTGATCAGGTAGTCGCTGGCCCCGGCACGGATGGCCTCCACGGCTTCCGGCACCGTGCCATAGGCGGTCATCAACACCACCGGGATCCGACTCTCGGCCTCCTGCGCCAGCTTCAGCAGGTCGCGCCCGGAGCCATCGGGCAGCCGCACATCGCTCACCAGCAGGTCGAAAGCATCCTGCGCAAGACGGTACTCGGCTTCGCGCGCCGAGGCGGCTGCAGAGACGTGCCAGCCTGCGCGGGTGAAACGAGCCAGAAGCGCCGCACGGATGCCCGCGTCATCTTCGACCAGCAGCACCGACCGCGTGGGCTGCGCACACATGGCAAGGCGAGTGCTCATAGGCTTGGCACCTCCATCCGGAATGCGCTCCCACGGCCCGGCACGCTCTCGACCCGAAGCTCTGCGCCATGGTCGCGTGCAATCTCGCGACACACCGCAAGACCGAGACCGGAGTTCGCGCCGCTTCCACTCCAGCCCACGTCAAAGATCTTCGCGAGATGCTCGGCTGCGATACCACAGCCGGTATCCCGCACCGTGAACACAAGCTTTCCTTCAGCGGCCGGGCCAAGCGCGATCGTAATGCGACCGCCCCGTTCGGTGTGACGCACGGCATTCAACACGAGGTTGAGCACAACCTGCTCGAGCGCCGACTGATTCGCGAGCACAGTGCCCTCGCAATCGCGACCCTCTTCCAGCACGAGCGTGATCCCGGCCTGCTCGGTCAGAGGCCGCACAAATTCGGCTGCGCCGCGGATCACCTGCCCAAGCGCAAGCGGACGGAGATGTGCGAAGCGGGCTCCCCGGTAGGACAGCACATTGTTTACAGTTGCGGCGAGCGTCCGCAGACCCGCGCGCAGATGCATCGTCCACTCAGCGGCCCGCGTCGGTTCCTCCGCAAGGAGACCCGCAAACAGCTCCATGCTCGCTAATGGATTTCTCACTTCATGAGCGAGCGTCGCAGCCATCGAGGCGAGCGCAAAGGCCTGTCGTCCCCGCTCCCGCTCCTCTTCCGCTTCTTTGTGAGCCGTAACGTCGCGCAGGGTCAGAATCGTCGCCGGCTTGCCATCAACGGCCGCGATCGGGCGCGTCCGGAGCTCGACCCAGCAGCGCGCGGTCCCACCCCTGGCAAACAGAAATTCGTGGCTGCCTGCGCCGGCGCAGAATGGCTGCAGATCCACACCGGTGCGGTCCGCGATCGCGCCGAGGTGCGTCGACGCCGAGTCGTTCAGCCCCAGCAGCCGGCGGGCTTCCTCATTGATACGCAACACCGTGCCATCGCTGCGCAACACCAGCACACCGCATGGCATGGAGTCGACAACCTCAGCGAGTGCCTGGTGCACCCGCTGATTCTCTGCAAGACTTTTTTCGAGGGCGACGTTTCGCTCCGAGAGCTCGCCATTCAGCTGCGCCACCTCGGCCTGCAACTCGCGGTACGAGTGCTCCAGCCGCGAGGACGCACCCATAAACTCGGAGAAGGCATCCGCAAGGTTCAGACTTTGCCCCTCCGTCAGCCCGGCAAGTTGCGGGAGCGGCGGAATTGTTGGCCCGAGATGAGAAGTAGGCAGCATCTGCCGAGTTGTAGAGCACGACGACTGCCAAACCCGAATCGAACAGGCATTAGCGTTGCGCTTCACTTATTGTTGGTCAACCCATTCCCATGTTTCGGCAGTTCGCCTCGGTGTGGGACGTACGAGGAGCTCCGGGCCGGTCCGAAGAAGTACAAGGCGAGCTACCAGGCCGATGAGCTTCACCAGACCGATTACGTGACCACGCAAGGCCTCTCTTGCCCTGGGAGATCAGCAGTGGCGCAATCGCGCCAGACCGAACTCCCAAAGAAGGTGCTCGATCCATTCTTCTATGCAGCCACGCTGCGAGAGGTGTACCCGCGTCGCGAGTCCGCAGTGTTCAGCGGTCACACACCCGACTGCTCCGCGATGGAGAGCGGTCCCGGCATGTTTCCCAGCTCAACGCGCCGCTGCTTTACACCGGGTACGTGCGAGCTTCGCCATGTTCGTGGATCCGGATGGTCGAAACTACCTATAACGACATCACCCTTTAAGGGTCGCGCGATCGGCCGGAGCGTGACTGTTCTCGATGGAGGCAAGCTTCTCCTCAGGCTGCACGTGTAGCCGCTGGATGTGGCTGCGTCCATCGGGGACGCAGACTTCACGCCGCCGCAGATGCCAGGAATGTACGGGGCCAGATCCGGACGGGCGACACTCCCGCTCCTCTGCAACAGAGCCCTCCCGCGTGGCTGGACGCTCTCCAGCAGAGACAATTTTCCGTGGCTGTGGCGATCGTGATCGCAAAGGATGCCGTGGGCACAACGCCCCTGCCATCCCCGGGCCCGAGCAGGCTTTCGAGTCGGCTGAGGCTGCAGCCCGAACGTGGACCTTTTCTGCCAGGCAAGGCGCTTGATGAACCGGCCGAGGTGAGCCTGAAGATCACCCTCAACAACAAGTTGATTCTGGGCGAGAAGCGAAGAGCTTCCACGCCTCCAGACGCCTCCTGGCGCCCGGCAGCCGATCGGGCAAGCGCACACGTCAGAGCAGAATGTGTTCCGCGGTCATCATCCGCTCGCCGTCGAGCAGGATCGCTGCGCGCTCCATGGCATTGCGAAGCTCTCGCACGTTGCCCGGCCAGGTGTGCTGGGCCAGGCGTGCGTACACCTCAGCCGCAATCTCGACGCCAGGCGAGTAGCGCGACGCGAACGCCTGCGCCAAAAGGCGTACATCCCCGTCCCGCTCCCGCAGCGCCGGGAGAGACACCGGAAACACGGCAAGCCTGTAGTAGAGGTCCTCACGGAAGAGCTTCTGCTTCGCAAGTGCCTGCAGGTCGGCGTTTGTCGCAGCGACTACGCGCACATCCACCTTGAGGTTGTCGTTCCCGCCAAGTCGCTGCACTTCGCCCTGCTCGAGAAAACGCAGGATCTTGCTCTGCAACGAAAGAGGCATGTCGCCGATTTCATCAAGAAAGAGAGTGCCCCCATGCGCGGCGTGGATGCGACCGATGCGCGACTGCATGGCGCCGGTGAACGCTCCCTTCACATACCCGAAAAGTTCTGCTTCAAGCAGCGCTTCCGGGATAGCCGCGCAGTTCACCACGGCAAACGGGTGCTTCGCACGAGGGCTCATCATGTGTATGGCCTGTGCAACCAGGTCCTTGCCGGTGCCACTCTCGCCGGTGATCAGGACGGTGGTTTCGGCGCGCGCGACCATCTCCGTAAGCCGGTACACGCGCTGCATCGGTTCGGAGACGCCCACCATGCCGCGAAGCCCGGTGCGCGGGGCTCCGCTGCTGCGTGGAAACCTGGCCGCGGCTGCACCGGAAAAGGCGGTTGTTGCCTCGGGTAGCTTGCCACGATAAATCAGATCGGTAAGCTGCGATGCGAGTGGGGTGGGCGACGCGTTGGCCAGCAGAAGGTGTCCGGTCTGCCCATCGATGGTCAGGATCTCTACGGTCGGGAACCGCTCAAGCACCAACGCACTGAAGTCGTTCGGAACGATGTCCGGCAGCAATGGATCGAGCAGCAGGACTTCCGCTTGCTGGGCCGCAAGCGCCTCAAGCGCCTGCGCACCGCTGCGTGCCTCGGCGACACACCAGCGTGGCTCGTGGATCTTCTCCCGGAGCTGCTCACGCAAGGAGGCATTGGGGCTCACCAGAAGCATCTGGACGGGACGCTGATCCTCAGCGCGGGACGCGGGGTACACGAACGCGCTCATAAACAGTCCTCCCGATGAGAACGAACGATCCGACGCGCGCGCTCAACCACAGACGATGGCATAGCCCACCCCGCGCACCGTGCGCACGACCTTCTGTGTTCCCACGGCATCAATTTTGTCACGGAGGTACTTCATGTACACATCGACGATGTTGGTCGTGGGGTCAAACGGCATGCGCCAGACCTCTTCCATCAACACGGCGCGTGAGACCGGATGCGGAGCATGGGCCAGGAGGAACTCAAGCAGCGAGAATTCACGTGGAGTCAGGTCGATGCGATGGCCGTCACGCTCGACGCAATGATCCTCGGGGCGCAATACGAGGCTGGCAGCCGGGCGTCGCGCTGTCTCGGCAGCAGCCATGGAGCTGCGTCGCAGGAGCGCGTGGATGCGGGCCAGCAATTCCACGAGGGAAAACGGTTTCACCACGAAATCATCTGCGCCATCATTCAGCGCGCCGACCATGTCTTCTGCGCGGGCCCGGCCTGTCAGCACCATGACGCGTTGTGCAGGCATGGTTTCGCGCAGCCGGTGCAGCAGTGCGATTCCATCCATGCCGGGCAGATTCAGATCAAGAAGAACCAGATCCGGCGCCTGGTCTGCGACGAGAGCCAGCGCTTCTTCCCCGTTATGCGCGATGTCAACTGCAAACTCACGGCCCGCAAGCCATGTGCCGAGCAGTCGCGCCAGCGCAACATCGTCCTCGACGACAAGAAGGCGCCGGGCACTCGGCCCACCAATGGCCGATGGCTCGGCGTGAAGGCTTCTACGCTCACTTGCTTCCTCCGCCTCGATAGCAGGCGTAGTGAATGGTGGCTCGTCCAGGGATTGCCGTGCTGAGCTATACATAAGTGGTTTCCTGGAAGCGACTATAGCCGAGCGTTCTCACTTCGTGAGAATAGAGTGACAAAGAAGAGTACTAACGTGCGTCTCATATTCCCACGCGCGCTTACACCACTTCTGTGTCATTTTGTCGAAGTCTTCGCAGGTGTTTCAGAAGGTGCAGCGGGGGACTTATCAGCAGAGCTTGTTGTTTTCACTGCGCCGGGCTTCGCAGCGCCCTCGCTTTCGCCGGAAGCCGCGCCTTTCGCAGCGACAAGTGGTGCCATGGGTGCGTCTTTATCGCCGTCGAGGTACTGCACTATAAGCGAGATGCGGCGATTGGCGGCGTCGAGCGGGTGGTCCTTGTCACGAAGGTGCTGGTCGGCAAATCCTCGTACCTGCGCCACTTGATTGGCACGTATGCCGTTCGCCTGCATAACTCGCCGTGTCATGTTGGCGCGATCGGAAGATAGTTCCCAGTTACTGTAAACCTTGTCATTCGAGTAAGGCTGCGCGTCGGTGTGCCCCTCGATAGAGATACGGTTCGGAAGCGAACCAATCTGCTGTGAAAGGATCTTCAGGATGGCCAGCAGGATGGGTGTAGGTTGAGAGCTCCCAGTCTCGAAAAAGGTTCCATGCGCATCTTCCATCAGTTCGATGCGTAACCCTTCCGGGGTAATTGTCATCTCGATCTGCTTCTTGAGCTTGTCCAGATTATCGACGTGATGGACCTGCTGCTGCAGAACTTCTTTGAGCTTGGTCATGTCCTGCTTCTTCAGCAGGATGTTCTCGCCGGTCCCGTTGCGATCGGAACCTTTCACTGCAGCGCGCCCGTTGGGATCCCGGAAGTAGCCGGCAATGACCTGCTGCTCCTGCTTGGTGGTGCTGCTCATCAGCCAGAGCACGATGAACAGTGACATCATGGCAGTGACGAAATCGGCGTATGCGACCTTCCACGCTCCGCCATGATGGCCGCCATGGCCGCCCTTTTTCTTCTTGATGATGATCGGCGCCACAATTTCCGGCATAGGTTAGCTCGCGCCCTCGGTCTTGCCGCGGCAGGTGTTTTCGACCTCGGTGAAGCTGGGCCGCACATGAGAAGGAATTGCTCTGCGCGCCATCTCGACGGCAAGGATGGGTGACATGCCCTTGATGAACGAGAGCATGACGACGCGAAGAATGTGGTAGTAGCCATGCTCATCGCCCACACGCTTGCTCATCGCGGAGGCAAGCGGCCCGAGCATGCCGTAGCACATCAGGATGCCGAGAAACGTTCCAACGAGCGCGGCTGCGACCTTGTGACCGATCTCTTCTGGCGGGCCGCCGAGCGAGCCCATCGTGATGACGATGCCGAGCACAGCTGCCACGATCCCGAGACCTGGCAACGCGTCCGCCACCGTAGTCAGGGCGCTCGTCGGCATCTCCGCGCAGTGGTGGTGCACGTCCATGTCGAGCTCCATCATGGTGTCCACGTCGAAGCTGCTGACGCCGCCGGTGACGGCCATGCGCATGGTGTCGCAGACGAAATCCTTGGCGTGATGGTCCTTCAAAAATGCCGGGTACTTCTTGAAGAGCTCGCTGTTTTCGGCTTCCTCGATGTCGTTTTCAATCGCCACCATACCTTCACGGCGTGCTTTCGTGAAGAGGTCGAACATCATCTTCAAGGTGTCAAGGTACCGTTGTTTTGAATATTTGGAGCTACCGAGGACCCCGGTGAGCCCTCCCATGATGCCCTTCAACACATGCATGGGATTGGCTGCAAGCATCGTCCCGATGGCTGCTCCGCCGATGGTGATGAGCTCAGCAGGCTGGATCAGGACCTTCAGGTTCCCCTTTTCCATCAGGAAACCGCCGATCACCGCGCCGAAGACAACAAGGATGCCAATGATCGAAAACATACGCGCGGTATCCTCGCTCGGGGACGACTTGTCCAGGACGCCGAACCGGCGCCTGACCTGTGACTGCTCTATCGGCCTCACCCGGCAAAGTGTTCAGTAGAAATGTCGTGAGCCATACCTCTGGGGTATGGAAAAGAAAGCCGGCCTCCGTTGCGCTGCTCGTGCTATCAATCAGAGACACTTACGATGACTGCCCGGACCCGCCCCCCAGCCCGTCTCCTGTTGCTTCTCCCTTTCCTGGCCGCTGCCTTCTTCCTCGTTCGGGGGAGCAGCTCTGTGCGTGCTGCCTCATCGCCGCCCTTCTCGGTGAGCGAAACGACGATCGCTGAAACACAGCGCGCCCTGCGCAGTGGCCAGACGACCTGTCGCGCGATCGTTGCCGGCTATCTTGCCCGCATCCAGGCCTATGACCAGGCGGACCTGCATCCGGGCCGCCTCAATAGCATGATCCTCATCAATCCCGACGCTCTTCCGGATGCCGACCTCTGCGATGCAGCATTCCGGCGCACCCATACGCTGCTGCCGCTCAGCGGTATTGCCGTGATCGTCAAGGACAACTACGACACGGCTGGCCTCCAGACCACCGGCGGGTCGCTCGCCATGAAGGGCTTTGTTCCCACGACCGATGCCACCATGGTGGCAAAGCTGCGAGCGGCGGGCGCCATCGTGCTTGGGAAATCGAACATGGCCGAGTGGGCGTTCTCGCCGTACGTCACCGAGTCTTCGATCGCCGGCATCACGCGCAATCCGTATGACCTCTCGCGCGTTCCGGCCGGCTCGAGCGGCGGCACAGCGGCCGCGGTTGCTGCCTCGCTCGGCGAGGTCGGCGTCGGGAGCGATACCGGCAACTCGATCCGCGGGCCCTCCTCGCATAACGACCTGGTCGGGATTCGACCTACGATCGGGCTGACGAGTCGTGCAGGCATCATTCCGCTGTTTGCAAACAACGATGTCGGCGGACCCATGGCACGGACGGTTGCGGATGCTGCTGCCGTGCTCACCGCGGTGGCCGGCTACGATCCGGCGGACCCCGTGACGGCGCTCGACAGGGGGCGGCCGCGACTCGAGTACACGACGTTCCTCGACCCGCATGGTCTCCAGGGCAAGCGCATCGGCGTCTTTCGCCGCTATATCGATACACCGACAGCTGATCCTGAGGTGAAGCAGGTCACCGAGCACGCGCTCGCGGAACTCAAGGCGCAGGGGGCTGTGCTGGTCGACCCGTTTGACCTGCCTGCGTACGATTCACTCACCAAGGATCTGTGGTGCGGCGACTTCGAGGCGGATCTCAACAGCTACCTGAGCAAGCACCCGAACGCGCCTTACGCGAACCTCCAGTCGATCGTGGGCTCCGGCCTCTACCTGCCCTACATTGAGGAGCAGATGAAGGGCGCGGTAAGCAAACCTGCTGCAGACGATCGCCGCACGCCGTGCCCGGACGTCTACCACGATCCGCCTAAGATCGCGTTCCGCAACGCGCTGCTTGCGGCGATGGATCGCGCGCATCTCGATGCCATCGTGTACCCGACCTGGAGCAATCCACCGCGCAAGGTAGGCGACAGGAAGACGCCGGCCGGTGACAACAGCCAGGTACTTTCCCCGCAGACAGGCTTCCCCGCAATCACCGTGCCGATGGGCTTCACGCATGGCGACCTGCCTGCCGGGATGACCTTCCTGGGGCGCGCCTTTGATGAAGGGCCGCTGATCGCGATGGCATACAGCTACGAACAGGCGACCCACCACCGCAAGCCGCCTGCACTCTTTCCTCCGCTCTCACCCCCCAAGGAGTCTGCCCAGAGATGATTCGCAAACTAATCGCCACTGCACCGGTCACCGTTGGGCTGCTGCTTGCTGCCGCTCTTGCTCCACCAGCGCGCGCGCAGGCAAAGCCGCCCGAGCCTACGCAGCACGAGTTCGTCATTCACAACTTCAAGACCGAGAGCGGCACCGTGTTGCCCGAGGCACGCATCGTCTACGGAACCTATGGTCATCTCAACGCAGCCGGGGATAACGCGATTCTGCTGCCCTCGCACTACATGGCGGAGATGCACGGCTATGGCTGGCTGATCGGGCCAGGCAAGGCGCTCGATCCGAACAAGCTGTTTCTCATCACGAGCGAGGAGTTCGGCAACGGACGCTCGTCGTCTCCCTCAAACACACCCGAGCCTCTGCATGGTCCGCGCTTTCCCGTGACCACCATCCGCGACAACGTGAACGCCGTGCACCAGATGCTTACTGAGCAACTGCACGTGCAGCATCTGCAGGCGGTGATCGGCTTCTCGATGGGCGCGCAGCAGGCGTTTCAGTGGGCGGTCAGCTACCCCGACTACATGGATCACATCGTCGCCACCTCGGGCACGGCGAAGACTTACGGCCACGGCATCGCGCGCAACGAGAGCGAGATCACCGCGATCGAGACAGATCCGGTCTTCAACAACGGCAACTACACCGCGCAACCGGAGAAGGGGATCGAAGCCTTCAGTGCTGTATGGACCGCCTGGCTGTATGGCCAGCAGTGGTGGCGCGAGGAGTTATGGAAGCCCGACTTTCCGGCAGGCACTACCGTGATGCAGGTGATCGACCACTACAAGCATGACTTCATTCCCCATGCCGACGCGAACAACCTCATCCTGCAGCTGCGCACCTGGGAGCAGCATGATGTTGGCGCAACGCCGGGCTTCCACGGCAACCTCCAAGCCGCGCTCGGGTCGATCAAAGCACCGGTGCTGTATATGCCGTCGGCGACCGATCTTTACTTCCCCGTGGAAGACGCGAGGTACGAGTCGCAGTTCATTACGCACTGCACGCTGTTGCCGATCCCTTCGCTATGGGGCCACCCTGCAGGCGCTGGTGCGAGCCCGGCGGATGAGGCGTTCCTGAACAAAAATATCGCGGCCTTTCTCAAGGGCAAGCCTGTGCATTAACGCGGTCTCGACTGGGTCGGGCACAACCGGCGCGAGAAACAACAGTGTCGAGACCGGTAGCTCAGGCGGTCGTGGTCGGCGCGGCGGGCAGCAGTGGCAGCCACAGCGAGAACACCGACCCATGTCGCTGCTCTTCTGCAGTCGAGCGCACACACAAACGGCCGCCATGCTTGGCCACAATCTGGCTCGAGATCCACAGGCCTAACCCGGTGCCGTGGATATCCTTGGTCGTAAAGAATGCCTCAAAGATGCGGTGGCGTACTTCGGGCGTCATGCCTGAGCCATTATCGGCGATGGTAGTGCGCACGCCCTGCTTGCCGGAGCGCCAGTCTGTTGCGAAGCGGGTCCGCACCCGCATCTCGCCGCCATTGCGCATGGCATCGATCGCATTGCCGACCAGGTTATTCAGCACCTGGCGCACGTCACCCTCGTAGCAGGTCAGCCGTGCTTCAGGCTGGTAGTCACGCTGTGCGGCGATGTTGTAGTTGGTGAAGCGCGCTGCGTAGAGCGCAAGCACCTGGTCCACCAGCACTGCCGGATCGATCTCGCGCGGGCGCGTCGACTGGCGATGGAAGCGCAGTGTCTGGGCCACAATCTGCGATACCCGCTGCAGCTCCTTGTCCGCCATGCCGAGATATTCGCGCACCTGCTCCGGCAGGTGCGCCATGTTGCGGACGATGAACAGGAGGTTCGTCACGGCCTCAAGCGGGTTGTTGATCTCGTGCGAGATGGAGGACGCGAGCTTGCCGACTGCGGCCAGTTTCTCGCTTTCGAGCAGCGCGGCTTCGGTCTTCTTCTGCGCCGTGAGATCGGTGAGAAAGACTGCGACTTCCAGGTCTGTGCCGGCGCGTCCCAGGCTGGTCGCACCGAGCAGCAGAGGCACCAGCCGGCCATCCTTGGCGCGCATGGCCTTTTCGTATGGCACGCAGATCCCGTTCTGCTCCAGCTGCAAAATCGCGCTCTGGTCAAGCGGAGCAAGCTCCTCAGGCGTCAGTTGGTCCCGGCGCAGGCTGCCGCTGCTTACCTCATCCGCCGTGTACCCGAGCAACGATAGGAGCGAATCATTCACGTAGGAGAGCGCGCCGCCGGTGCTGCCAATCATCACACCCACACTGGACTGCTCCACAAGCCGGCGGAAGCGCATCTCGCTCTCGCGGAGAGCTGACTCGGCCTGCTTACGCGTGGTGCTCTCACGCGAAACGGCCAGCAGCTGTGTGATCTCGCCAGAGCTGTTGACCATCGGCGTGATGGTGATATCCCACCAGGTCGTCTCGTCCTTGCCGGTGACGAACTTGCCTTCGAACTGCCCGACGCCGCCATCAAGTGCGGCCTTCATCGCTTTTTCGGCAAGCGGCGCCCCGTCCCCCCAGAACTGCAACCAGCAGCTGCCGCGCACCGTGTTGAAGTCGTCGATGCCGAGCCGCTGCTGCCCTTCCTCGTTCATCGAGAGCAGGTTGCCCTGGAGGTCGAGCACCTTGATGCAGTCGCGCGTACTGGTCAGGATCTGCCGGCTGCGTTCTTCACTGATCCGCAATGCCTCCTGTGCCTGTTTCTGCGCGTCGATATCGAGGATCGCCACCACGCCGCCTGCGACTTCTGATTTCTCGTCGAAGATCGGCGAGGCCGTGAGCGTGATCCAGCCCCTGGTTCCATCGCCGCGGGCGTAGAGGTACTCCTCTGGCGGAACGCTCACCCCGTGGAGGATCGCACGAGCCAGCGGGTACTCGCGGGCTTCCACACGCCGGCCATCGGCATGATACGAGAGCCACTTCTCATGCTCGTCGATGGTTTCGGTCGGCAGCAACTCGTGACGCATGATGTTCTCGACAGCGCCATTGCCCATCAGGAGCTTGCCGTTTTTGTCGGCGACAATGATGCCAACCGGCGCGTTGTCGATGATCGTCTTCAGCCGGGCACGCTCAGCCTGCAATGCAGGGATCAGGCGCGTGCGCTGCAGCGCCGCTCCCACGCGCCGCCCTAGGTCTTCGGCCGCAATGCGGTCTTCCTTGTCAAACGGGGTACGCAGCAACGTACGGCTGAACGTCAGGAGCCCGAAATACTGCTGTCCCGCAATCAGGGGCACGCAGATCAGCGAGTGCAGTCCGATGCGCCGATACATTGCGATCCGTGCAGCATCCCCGCGCGCGAAGGTCTGCCGCCACGCATCGTCGATGACGGCCGCAAAGATACTTCCGCTGTGGCCATCGCCCATGCGGAAGGCGGCGCGCACCGTATCTGCGGAGGGCGGAACATGAAGCGCTTCTCCGAGGATGCCTTTTTGCGAGGGATCGCGTGGAGGCGAGGCAAAGCGCGACAGGGTGCCGTCCTCGTTCAGGAGGTCGAAGGAGACGATGTCGGCAAACTCGCGGGTGCCGAGCGCGCCGACCCTTTCCATGATAGCGGCCTGGTCTGGCGCCTCGGTCAGCTCCAGGCCGGCCTCGGAGAGCAGCGCCAGTATCGTCTCGGCACGGCGGCTGGTGGAAACATCACGGAAGACCAGTACTGCGCCCTGCAGGGATCCCTCCTGCGATTGCACCGGCGCCACGGTTCCCTCCAGCACGAACTCTCCGCCGTCCCGCCGCACCGCGATGGTCTGCCGCGTGCCACCGCCTGCAGCGTCGCCGCGCAGCATGGCGTCCAGCGGTGAGGGCACAGGATGGCGGGTCACCTCATCGAGCGTTCGCAGCACGTTCCCGACCGGCCGCCCGAGTGCTTCCTGTGTGTTCCAGCCTGTCAGCTCTTCTGCCTTGCTGTTCATCAGGACAATGGAACCGGCGCGGTCGCACGAAAGCAGGCCGTCGCCCATCGCCTGCAGAGTGGCCAGCAGCAGCGATTCGCCGGAAAGACCGGCGGATCGGGCTCCTTCTTGCAGCAACGCAGAAGCACCGGCGGAGGGGGGGACCGACTCGATCATAGAGAAGAAAGCGCGCGCAGAGTGGCAGCCAAGAACCAGACTGCGGTTTTCAGTATAGCGAACGGGAGAATCATTCTCCTTTGCCGGAAGCAAATCGGAAGTACTCTGCCCGGGTCGGAATGCATTGTGTCCCGGAGCATGATCCCATTCACTCCTGCTATCCCTCACGAGGCATCAGAGATCCTCGACTGCCCCAGCCATTTCGACGAGTTGGACGAGCCATCTCCCGGAACCGAGAAGTACGTGGCGATTGCCTCGCCGTCCAACTTCACATCGAGGAGGGTGAAGCCGTGATCGTAGACGGGCTCCGTGTCGGCTGGTCCTGATGTCCCCAGGGTGAAGGCTGCGTTGTACTCGACATGAATGCCTGGCCCATAGTCGTAGGCTTTATACGGCAGGTCGCTCTCCAGCATGGGAAAGCCCGAGTAGCCTACACAGGCCGCATAAGGCAGCCAGTCGAACTCGCCCCCGAGCGGTTTGCCGTTCACCAGGGATCTCGCGATGGCCTCCTGGTCGTACACCTGCAGAACATGCTCGTGGCCCCAGAACCAGGCTTTGACGGTGCCTACGGGCACGTCGGCAAAGCGGCGTTGCAGGTGCACGTTGTACCAGGTGCTCGCGGTCGCGGCAGCCGACGGCAGCGACGCAGGGGAGTTGATCCGTCCGCTTCCAATGGGCGTGACCGCCGAGAAGGCCTGGTGATGCGAGAACAGAAACACCGCTCGCTTCCCGGCGTTCTGCAGCTTGTCCAGGTGCCACGCCGCCTCTTCAGGATGCAACTCTGTCGTGTCCTTCGAGATTTCGAACAGATCGCTGTCGTAGTAGCCCGTGTCCATCGCCTGGAGCTGCAGCCATTGGTTGCGGAGGCAGAAAAAGCTTCCACGCTGGGGAGACGCACCCCTCGATGAGCCGGGAAACGATCGTCCCTGGTTGAGGGTCGGCACCACGGCATAGAACGCCCCGCCGCCGCTGTACATGTCATGGTTGCCGGCCAGGTTGTAGACCGGCGTCGTCGGGGCAAACCGGTTCAGCAGGTCCACGAAGTTGTGCTGCACCTCATCGCTGGTGCCGGCGTAGTAGATGTCGCCCAGGTGCAGGATCAGGTCAGGGGCAGGCGTCTGCTGCATCAACTGCTGCAGCACGTAGCTTGTCACCGGCTCGCCGGTGCCCCAATCGCTGAGGATGCCGATTCGGAGTGCGGGCTTGTCGGGGAGCGCATACATGAAACGCGGATCGCTGGCACTCGCGGGCGCGACATACGGAATCTTTTCGCGCTTGATCCAGTACGCCAGCACGTAGTCTGCGACCGCGGAAAGCCAGCCGGGGTCGCAGCCGGAATCTATGAAGTCGTTCCGTATCTCCTGCTGCTTTGCGGTGTTCGAGGTGATGGCCGCCCAGGCGAACTGAAGCAGCATGCCCACACACGCCTCGGAGATCGGCGAGGTCTCCACACTAGGCGACGCGGGAAACATCGGCCTGCGGTACTGCATGCCGCGAGGATGGGGCAGCTTCTCGAGAAAGCCGTTGATCGCGCGGAGGATGCCGGGTTCGCTGGTATGCGCCGCTACGGCAGATTGAACGAGTGCGTGGGGCGCTGAATGAAAACTCTTCGGGGTGGTCACGATGCGGGCTCCGGGGCGGCCTGTGATGTTCGTTCATTCTGCCATTCGGCGACGACACGACCGTAAATTTCCATGGAAGCCGGCACGATCGTCTGCGGCAGCTCAAGCAAAGCTGCTTCGGCTGGTCCCGCGCGCGCTCGCCCGGCAACACCGCTTTCTGCTATAAAGGGCCGCTCCCCGGGTGGGAGCGATCCTTTCTCCGAAACAGGAGTGCCCGCCTCCCATGTCCCCCTCCGCATCCCGCTTCTTCGCTGCTGCTGCTTCCTTTCTGCTTCCCGCCGCCGCCCTGGCTGCGCCCGCGCGGCCGCCCATTACCGGTATCGCGCACATCGCGCTCGCCACGCAAAACATGGATGCCGATCGCCACTTCTACACGCACTATCTCGGCTGGACGGCAGTCGCGTCACCCGAGTTCCCGGATGGCGGCGTGCGCTTCTACGGCGACCCACGGCAGACGGTGGAGATCCACCCGGCCAGTTCGACGACCGAACTCGCGTTTCAGCATGTTGCCTTCACCACACCGGATGTGAACGCGATGCGCCTCTACCTCAAGAGCAAGGGCGTTGCGGTTCCCGACGCGGTAAAGACCCTGCGTGACGGCGAGAAAGAGTTCCTGGTCAAGGATCCCGAGGGCAACGCCATCGAGTTCGTGCAGAAGCCTGCGGGAGCTAACCACACCGCCCACAACGCCCCGAACAGCATCGCTGGCCGCATCATCCACGCTGGCTTCATCGTGAAGTCTGCGTCGACCGAGGATACGTTCTACAAGGACATTCTCGGTTTCAAGTCGTACTGGTCCGGCGGCATGAAAGATGGCGTGACCGATTTCGTCTCCATCCAGGTCCCGAATGGCACTGACTGGATCGAGTACATGCTGAATGCGGGTCCGAGCCCGTCCAAGCGCCAGATCGGCGTCGACGATCACTTCTCCCTCGGCGTGGTCAACATGGACGAGATCGTCGCCAAGTTCCAGCAGCGCGGCTTCCCGCCTAACAGCCAGACCGCGAAGCAGATGGGCCGCGACGGCAAGATCCAGCTCAACGAGTACGACCCGGATGGTGTACGCGTGGAGTTCATGGAGTTCAAGCCCGCGGGAACGCCCTGCTGCCATGCATTTGAAGGCACGCAGCCGTCGCCGAACGACCCCGAGTAAGCGCTGGCTACAGGATCCATCACCGCGCCGGTCGATGACTGCTCACCTGAGCAGTCATCGACAGCGTTCTCGCGTAGGGACTGCTCCAGGGAGCAGCCGTGCCGTTACTTCGGCAGCTCCTGCTCGCCCGTGATCGCAAACTTCCCGGTCACGCCCTGCGAGTCGGCCATTGCTGCATCCGGCTGACTGCCGCCGAGGTACAGGCTGTACGCCCCTGCCGTCATCGCGCGACGGCCCTGTGCATTCACCGTGCTCAGTTGGCGTGGTTGCAACGTGAATTGCACCCGCTTGGACTCGCCCGGCCCGAGGTGAACCCGCTCGAAGCCCACCAGCTGCCGGATCGGGGAGAGCTCCGTCTTTGGTGGCACCATGTACAGCTCGGCTACTTCGTCACCAGCCATGCTGCCGGTGTTCTTGACCTCGGCTTCGACGGTCAGCGGCTGGCCTGCCTGGACAGACTCCTGCCCCAGCTTCATGCCGGAGAACGCGAACCGCGTGTAACTGAGGCCGTAGCCGAAGCCATAAAGCGGCTTACCTGTGAAGTAGCGATACGTCCGATTCTTCATTGAGTAATCGTCGAATGCCGGCAGCTCGTTGACGCCCGTGTAGAAGGTCACCGGCAGCTTGCCGCCTGGGTTGTTCTTGCCGGCGAGGGTCTCGGCGATCGCAGCTCCGCCGGCCTCGCCGGGGTACCACGATTCGAGAATCGCATCTGCATGTTCGCTCGCCCAGTTCACTGCGAGCGCGCTGCCATTCATCAGCACCACCACCAGGGGCTTGCCGGTTGCCTTCAGGCCCTCGAGCAGCTTCTCCTGCGCCTCGGGCAGGTTGATCAGGGAGCGGTCGCCGCCGGCAAAGCCTTCGACATGCACCGGCATCTCCTCACCTTCCAGCTCGGAGTTCAGCCCGACAAAGGCAATCACCACGTCCGCCTCTTTCGCTGCATTCACAGCCGCGTCCAGTTCAGCTGCCGCAGGAGCCATCCAGCGCAGCGAAATACCCCCGGCGGTCTTTGCCCCGTGATGCACGTAGGTGATGCTGATCGGGTGCGGGTGGGCATCGGCAAAGTGGAGATCGAGCTCCGGCATCGCCGACTCCCAGCCATCCGTACCCGGGGTGTGCTTCGACACATCCACCGGCTTGCCATCAACGGTAACTGCAACCGTCTCGGTGTCTTTTTCCTTGCCGGTGCAGCCGTCTCCGCAGCGGCCGATATGCAGCCCGAACTGGTAGTCGCCCGCCTTGGGCGGCGTGATCGTGCCGGTCCAGCGTACGGAGTAGCTGTCCGCATCGAGGCCCGGCACCGGGCTCGCGTGGGTCCAGTCAAAGTCGACCTGCGCATCCGTGCGTGTCGCCACCGGCGTGCCCGTTGCGTCCGCGGTCCGGAAGTACTCGCCCTGCAGCCCCTCCCGCCCGCTGTTCGTATGGAAGAGCGTCCGGGGCGCGGGAAGCTCCACACCCTCGGTGTACGGCGAGCCCTGCTGGTACACCACCTTGGCCCCGCGGAACTGCTCCGTGATCGCATCAATCGGCAACACGGGGTGCGACGGAATCGCGTTGTAGTTGCCCTCCAGCGCGAGCAGCGATGCCGCATTCGGACCCACAACCGCAATGGTCCGAAGGCCCGGCTTCAGCGGCAGCGTCTCCGCATCGTTCTTGAGCAGGACCATCGCCTCCTGCGCTGCCTTGAGCGCCAGGGCGCGGTGCGCGTTGCTGTCATCCTCGCTGAACGGGATGCTGTTATAGGGCACAGCCGTGGTCGGGTCGAACATGCCCAGGTCCATGCGCGCCATAAACAGCCGGTGCAGCGACGTGTTGAGGGCACTCTCCGGCAGCAGCTTGTCCGTGACAGCCTTCGGCAACGCCTTGTACGTGCTGCCGCAGTTGGTGTCCGTGCCCGCAAGCACCGCGGTGGCGGCCGCGTGTTCTGCGTCGGGCGACGTCTCGTGGCTCGGGTAGGACTTCTCGTAGAAGTCGTCGACTGCACCGCAGTCCGATGTGACGAAGCCCTTGAAGCCCCACGCATCGCGCAGTGTCTGCTTCAACAACATTGTGTTCGCGCAGGCCGGCTCCCCATCCACCGCGTTGTACGCGCACATCAGCGAGTCCGCCTTCGCATCGACGATCGTCGCGCGGAACGCCGGGAAGTACGTGGACTCCAGATCGTAGGGCGACGGATCCACATTCGCCTTGTGGCGTGTGCTCTCCGGGCCGCTGTGCACGGCGAAATGCTTGGGGGTCGCGATCACCTTGTAGTACTTCGCGTCGGTACCCTGCAGCCCCCGCACAAACGAGACGCCCAGCGTGCCGGTCAGGTAGGGATCTTCGCCGTAGGTCTCCTGGCCGCGCCCCCACCGTGGATCGCGAAAGATGTTGATGTTCGGCGACCAGATCGTCAGCCCGAAGTAGCGTGCATGGTTTCCTTCGGCGATCGCGTGGTTGTACTTCGCGCGCGCCTCGGTCGCGATCACATTGGCTTCCTGACCGATCAGGTCCCGGTCCCAGGTGGACGCCATCCCGATCGCCTGCGGAAACATCGTCGCGTAGCCAGAGCGGGCGACGCCGTGGAGCCCCTCGTTCCACCAGTTGTACTCGGGCACACCCAGCCGCGGGATCGCCGGTGCCTGGTCCATCATCTGGCTGGCCTTCTCCTCGAGCGTCATCTGCCCGATCAAAGCATCGACCCGCTGGCTCGGCGGCAATGCCGGGTTGTTCCACGAGGTAGTGGCATCCTGTGCCCAGACGAATCCCTGCGACGACAGGAGACTGATACCGGCAAGAAGGAGCAGCCGCGGATGCGCTGCAGAGTGGGAGCGAAAGTTCGTCATTCGGGAGACCAGCCTCGTTCGGAATACACCTGCAGCCGATTCTGCCTGAGGGGGAGGTCAGATGGCGAGCAGGATAAAGTACGCGACCCGAACTTTACGAACGGAGGGGTGCTGCTGTCAAGCTCAGGCGCGCACCTCGGCCAGCGCTGCCCGGCGCTGCTTATGAACTTTTAAGGCCATTTCTGCAGCGTCTTAACAGGTCCTGGCGTGAGAGTGGACGCATGATCAAGTCCAGCAACACGGTTCCCGGGATGCTGACGCCGGGGCGTCGCACCATCCTTGAGGTATTTGCGGCCGCACGGCCCCCCTCGAGGGTGCTTGACCGCCGGGGGGATGCAGATGTCCGCGACGGCGTGGTGCTCGGAGCAGCGCTCTTGCTTGTGGTTCTCCTGATGGCGCTTCTTTGTACCCTGCGTTAGCGAGGGCTCATGGATGGCTGCGGAACAGTGAGTTTCGTTGCAGCACGATGGCAGCCGCTCCATGGAGGCGCGTCGTCTCGCAGTCTTCAGTGACCACCACGCGTGGGATACGCGCATGGCCCAGGGTGAGGGAGGCCAGTTCTTCTTTGACCAGCGCCTCATACCGACCCCAGGCACTGACCACGTCGCCCGCGATGATGATGACCTCGGGCGAGAGCCCGGCATTGACGGTGCGCAGGCCGCAACCGATCGCGCGGGCCTGCATTTCGATGGCTTTCTCTGCTGCGGCGTCTCCTGAGTCTGCCATCTGCAGCAGCTCGGCAAAGCGGAGCGATCGCGCCGCCGAGTCCCCGCGCGTGGCTTCGCGATAGTACCGGAGCGCGGCTTCGGTCGAGGCGTACATCTCCCAGCAGCCGAGCAGACCGCAGGCGCACCGCGGTCCGTCGCTGTCGAGCGACACATGACCGAACTCCCCGGCCATGCCGCCCTGCCCGGTAACCAGCTGACCGTTGGCAAGAAGGCCTGTACCAATGCCTTCTGAGATATCAACGAGCACAGCATTGCGCACACCATTGAGGTTGCCGATCCAGAGTTCTGCCAGCAACGCCGCATTGGCGGCATTCTCGAGCTCTGCAGGGAGCCCGGTGACCTCCTCGATCACCCTCTTGATCGGTTGTCCTTGCCACTTCAGGTTGGGTGCGAAGACCAGCTCCTGAGTCTCGGGATCGACTCGACCCGGAAGCGAGACGCCCACGCCCTCAAAAGTCAGCCGCGGATGCGCTGCACGCATCGTCATCATGGCCCCACCGATCCGGTGCAGGCTCTCAAGCGGGTCGTCCCCGAAGGAGAGATCGGTCCGTTCGAGAAAGCGGCCATTCAGGTCCACGACGGCAAGCGTTGCGTGGCGCGGATGTATGTCGGTAACCAGCAGTGCCAGTTCGTCGTTCAGCCCCAGCAATGTTGGCCTTCGGCCCCGGGGCAGCTTGGCAATGGCGCCCTCCCGGACCCAATGCTCCCGAATCAACTGTTCCGAGATCAGCGAGATCGTCGAACGTTGCAAGCCCGAGAGGCGGGAGAGTTCTGCGCGCGAAACCGGCTGGTGCATGCGGATCAGCTCCAGCACGACGTCCCGGTTCATGTGCCGCGCTGTCTCGCTGGACGCTAGGGGCGTAGACAGCAGGTCCAGCCGTGTATTGCTTCGTCCATTTCCGGACCTGCGCGCCATGCGCCTCCTTGGTTTTTGCATCCTACTGCCCGTATCAAGAGAGTTACGGGGGAAGAGACGCCATAGCATAACGCGTTTGAGCGGGAGATGGCTTCTTCCGATTCATGGCCATTGGAGCAGATGGATCAACACGCGACAAATTCCTGCGCGACGTCGATCCACGCTCCCGTGGCAGAGTTCCTCGCCGGACCTCGCTCGGCACAACCCTTCGGTTACGTCCGAAAAGAACCTTGCCGTAAGCCGTTTTTTTAACCCGCTTCTTTGATATGGATATCAAGTACACCAGCAGCCGCTACCGCGCGCTGTGATAAGGAGATTGATCGCATGACTTCTACCCCCAGGCATCCTGGAGCCATCTCCGATGTGATCCTAAGCATTGACCGCGAGATCGCCGCCCTTCGCACCGCACGCGACCTCCTCCTCGAGGGGGACGTGATGACTGAAACCAAGAAGCCGGCGCGCAGTCGCCGGAGCGAGACACCGCACCTCGATCCAGGCTCGTCCAAGTCCCCCGCCGACAAGTAGCCCCGACCGCAGCATCAGGCCGGCGCAGGCCCCCGATACACCCGGGTTGCGCCGGTCCTGCTGTTCCACACTGCTATTTCCCCGCTCGGCATCACCGTGACGCGAAACAGGTAGCCTGGGTCAGGCCCTTGCGCCGAGCCCTCCAGGTTCGCAATCTGCGCCTTGTCCGTGTTGTGCGCCTCGCCGCCCTCGATCGAGAAATGGAGCTGCCAGAGGGCCGGGTGATTCGGCGCCGCGCGAAATGTATCCAACACCGGCACAGATCCGCCCTTCACGGCTCCGTTATCCATCACGGCCACTCGCGGGCTGATCGCGTCGACCAGTGCTGCGCTCGAGCTCTGGTACCAGCCATGGTGCGAGACCACCAGGAGGTCGACCGTGCCCAGCATATTGCGTGGGCAGACCAGGTCTTTCTCCTTGTCGCGCGTCAGGTCACCAAGATCAAGGATGCGTGCCTTGCCCCAGGTCATCGCGAAGCCGAGCGAGCGTGAGTTCTCGGTGGCGTCGGGTGTCTTCTGGCCCGCGTCGGCGCAGTACGGGTTCGCCTCGCCCCCACCCGGCAGCGGTTTTGTGAGAACCTTTCCATCCGCGCTCACCGCAACCGCTTGAAAGCCCGGCACGGGCAGCGGCTCCCCTGGCTGGAGCACATGGTGCGCGTACTTGCCCGAGGCAAGCAGTTGCGCATACTCGGCCCGCGCTGCTCCTGTGTCGCCCCCAAGCGGCTCTCGGTTCGGTCCATGATCGAGAAACATTCCGATCGGCACGAGCTTCGCCAGTTGCGCCACGCCGCCGACGTGATCGATGTGGTAATGCGTGATCAGTACGGCGTCGAGCCGGTGCACCCCTGCCATACCCATCGCGGCGACGATGCGCTGCGCATCGCGGCTATCGTGATCGTTCCAGCCTGTGTCGACAAGCAGGGAGTGGTGGTCAGGCGTCACAAACAGCGTGGACTGTCCCCCTTCCACATCGACAAAAAAGACCTGCAGCGCGCCAGCGGGAGCGGCAGGTGGCTTCCGCGAGGATTGCGGCTGCGCCGCGGCGAGAGAGCTTCCAAGCAGAAGGCTGACGGCACAAGCCAGAACGGAGGGGAGAACCGGTCGAAAACTCATGGCGATCATCTGATGCCAGTTGCGGAAAAGATGCAAGGGCGTCCACTTGCCAGCGGTTCACGTGGCCGACTACGCTTCGGCTGTCATCCAACTGCACACTTGGTCTCGACGATCGGAGAACTCCCCCGCATGCCGCTGTCCCGCCGCAACTTCGCCAAACTCTCAGCTCTAGCTGCTGCCTCTGCCCTCACTCCTCGTGCTCTGCGCGCCTCTTCACAAGGCGCCGGCAGCAAGAAGATCGGCTACTGCATCGTCGGGCTTGGCCGCATCTCGGTCGACCACTTCATGCCCGGCCTGCTTCAGTCCGAGCACGGGACCGTGACCGCGCTTGTCAGCGGCCACGACGACAAGGCCGCGAAGCTGGCGGCGCAGTACAACGTGCCCAAGAGCTCAATCTATAGCTACGAAGAGTACGACAAGATCCGGGACAACCCAGCCATCGATGCGGTCTACATCGGGCTGCCGAACAGCATGCATGCCGAGTACACGATCCGTGCCGCGAAGGCCGGCAAACACGTGCTGTGCGAGAAGCCGATGGCCACCACCGTGGCCGATTCACGCGACATGATCGCGGCATGCGATACCGCGAAGCGGAAGCTGATGATCGCCTACCGTTGCCAACTGGAACCCGTGAACCTCCGCGCCATCCAGTTGATCCGCTCCGGCGCCATCGGCCAGGTGCAGGCGATCGAGAGCGCCAATGGCTTCAATATCCAGCCGGGCGAGTGGCGCCTGAACAAGAAGCTCGCCGGTGGCGGACCGCTGATGGACGTGGGCATCTACTCACTGAATGCCTGCCGCTATCTCACCGGGGAGGAGCCACAGGTACTCTCCGCGTACAGCTCGGTCATCGACCACGATGGCCGCTTCAACGAGGTGGAAGAGAATGTCGGCTGGACGATGCGCTTTCCATCGGGCATTGTCGCCAGCTGCAACACCACGTACGGCGGCGACATGGATGGCTACTACAAGGTCCACGGCTCCAAGGGCGTCATCGAGCTCTCGCCCGCCTTCGGCTACCAGGGCATCCACATGAAGGCACAGGTCGCGAAAGCAGATGGCAGCAAGGGCCACGATGACATCGACATGCCCGAGCCGATCCACGACCCGCAGCAGTTCACCGCGGAGGCCGACTACTTCGCCGACTGCATCATGAATGACAAGCCTGTGAAGATGAGTGGCGAGGAAGGGCTCCGCGACATGGAGCTGATGATGCAGATCTACCGCAGCGCTGGTGTGAAGACAGCCTAGTCGGCCGAGAGCAGAGGCGTCTCCGACAGGTTGTGATTCGGAGCGAAAGGAAGGACCTGCGGAGACGCAGACCACAGGTCCTTCACGCCGCCCACAGGATGGCTTCCCAGGCGGGGATACCAGGTGCCTCACATCGCAATCCTGCGATACTGGCGCTTTACGTCGCGAGTCTACGATACGGGGCGCCGGGTGTCCCACATCTCGATTCTGAGATGTGGGTCGAAGAACAACCTAGTGCGAGTAATTCTGCGCGTATACATCACGCGAGACTCCGGCATGCAGCGCCTTTGCGCGCAGGTTGATCGCGTCCTGTCGCGAAAGCTCTCCACCCAACGTCACCAGGAAAGGCCGCGCATCCGAGCGGCTCCACTCCGCTGCGTGGAACTGCGGAAAGCGGCGATCGAGCGCAGTCGCCTTTGCGATCGCCTCGCCACGCTGGTTGTACGTATAGGCGATCACGCGCCACACGGGGTGCCCTGGCGCAGCGACCGGTGCAGGGGCCACAGCCGCGGTCGCAGGAGCAGGAGCAGGAGCAGGAGCAGGAGATGCGGGAACCGCCGTCTCAAGCGCGCTTGCTGGCGCAGAAGCGGCGGTCGTCACACTCGCCTGCCTCGCCGGGGGTGCCGAGTGGTGGAGCAGCAGGAACAGCAACAACGCCGCGACCACAACAGCGACCGCAATCAGGATGTTCCGGCGGCTTGCATTGGAAACTCGTTCCGGCTGCTGCCACGCACTCTCTTCAGGAAGTGCAGCCACCGTGGTGGAGGCACGGCTGCTGAGCGGCCTGTCGGCAACGGGGAGCTGCTCTGCCGCGGCAGCCGCGGTCGTCTCTGCGCGACCTGCGGGCACCGGCGCAGGCGCAGCCGTGGCTGCAGGAATGGGAGCAGGCGGCGGAACGTGCGCCCGGCTCGCCCGCTGCAGCTCTGTCTGGATCTCGGGAACTCCCCAGGTGCCGCGTGCGGTGTTGCGCACAATCGTTGCGTACGGCTCCGGCAGCGCGAGGGCGTCGGAGGCATCGTGGAGCCGGTTCTGCGTCAGCGAGCGATAGAGCACGCCAGCTAGTCCGAATGCGTCTGTCTGCGGCGTCACCGCGCCCTCAAGCAAGGCATCGTCGCCCATCGGCGCAGGCCGCACACAATCAGACCGCAGCTTGATGCGGTCGCCCGCAGCGAGAACACTGTCGGCGTCGACGTAGCCATGCACCAGGCCCTGCCGATGCAAGGCGATCAGTCCGCCGGCAACAGCATTGCCCACCTCCTGTGCTTCCTCAACTGCGAGGCGGCGCTGCGCCAGGATGTCCGCCAGGCTCTCCTGCGTGGGCTCGAGCACGGCATACGACAGGGGCGCGCCGTCCAGTTCCGCGTCGCCAAAGCCCTCGACCTTGACGAGAAATTCATCGCCGGCGGCCTGGATCGCACGATAGCGCGCCTGCAGCACAGCCTGGTCGTTGAGCGCCTCGGTCAGCCGCAGCACAGCGGGTCGGCCATCCGGGTGCGTGGTCGCAAAGAGGGCACTGCGTCCCTCGGTGCGCAGGAGCGTACCGAGCGGCCACTGCCCGGCGATGGTGGTGCCTTCGTAATCATTCCAAAGGTGCATCAGACGTCAGATCCTGTTCCGCAAAATCCAAGAGCAGACTGCCCAGCGGGTAACGAGTGCGCCGAGACCAGTGTTCAACAAAGGAAGCGAAGCAAGAAAATCGCAAGACTGGGCAGCAGCTTCGGTTTGAGTTGCTGTCACGGCAATTGTAATGGCTGTGCCGTACGCGGGACAGGTTCGCTCAAGCCCGTACCCAGGGCGCCAACGCGCACTCCCGCTGGCCAGCGCTCCCGTCCGGCCACGAGCGCGCTGTACTCTGATCGCAGGCCTGCTCACCATGAAGCTCATGATCGTCGAAAGTCCGAACAAGGTCCGCAAGATCAAGGACATCCTCGGCTCCGGGTGGGACGTGGCGGCCAGCGTGGGCCATATCCGCGATCTGCCGGTCAAGGAGCTTGGCATCACGATGCCTGGCTACCAGCCGCAGTACGAGCTGAGCGGCCGCGGCGCAGACGTGGTGAAGACCCTGCGCGCTCGGGTCGCCAAGGCTGACTCGGTGTACCTGGCTACCGATCCAGACCGCGAGGGCGAGGCGATCGCATGGCATCTTGCGGAAGCGCTGAAACTCCGGAGTCCGCATCGCGTCTCGTTCGACGCCATCACGCCTGACGTGATCCGCCGAGCGCTTGAGAAACCACGCCGCGTCGATGCGCACCTGGTGCATGCACAGGAAGCCCGTCGTGTGCTCGACCGGCTCGTCGGCTACCAGGTATCGCCTGTGCTGTCGCGGCAGGCGCAGCAGCGCGGGCTGAGCGCAGGCCGGGTGCAAAGCCCTGCGGTGCGTCTCGTCGTCGACCGCGAGCGCGAGATCCTGGCTTTTACCGAGGTGCGTCATTTCGGCGCCGAGCTGCAGTTCGACGGCAACAGCTGGCGCGCCCAGTGGGAGACTGCGCCCTTTCTCAAGAAGGGCGGCCCCGAGCCAGGGAAATACATTCTGGACGAGGCCCTTGCCAAGCGTGCAGCGGCCTGTCGCGACTGCACCGTGCTCGCCTCGTCGAATCGCATCAGCAAGCAGCCACCCCCGCCTCCCTTCACCACCAGCACGCTCCTGCAGGCCGCCAGTGTGCAGCTGCGTTGGAAGCCGGACATGACGGCGCAGGTAGCGCAACGCCTGTTTGAGGCGGGGCTCATCACCTACCATCGCACCGACTCCCAGAACTTCAGCAGCGAAGCACTCACCGAGGTTCGCGACTATGCCCGCGACAAGAAGCTCCCACTGCCACCTGCGGCCCGCAGCTTTCGCGCACGCGGCAACGCGCAGGAAGCACACGAGGCGATTCGCCCGACACACTTCGCCAGCGACCGTGCAGGCGAAGACCCTGCGCAGGCGCAACTCTACCGGCTGATCTGGCAGCGCGCTGTTGCCTCGCAGCTCGCCGACGCCGAGTGGAGCGTGAACACCACGCGTCTCGAAGCGAAGAACGGTGCGGAGACCTTCACGTTTCGCGCAGAAGGGCGTGTGCTGGTTGTGCCAGGCTGGCGATCGCTCACGGCAAAGGACGATGCCGAGGAAGACGAGGAGAAGACCGACAGCTCAGGGCGTGTACCGGTGCTCGCGGTGGGCGCAGCGATCCGCGCGGAGAACGGCCGGGTGCTGCACAAGAAGACGGAGTCGCCCCCTCGCTATACGCAGGCCTCGCTGATCAAGAAGCTTGAGAGCATCGGCATCGGCCGGCCGTCCACCTATCCGGCGATCCTCAAGAACGTGCAGACGCGAGGGTACCTTGAGGACGACAGGAAGTACCTGCGCCCGACCACGCTCGGCTTCGTAGTCGTCGATGCGCTGCTTACGCGATTTTCCTTTGTGGAGTATGAGTTCACGCGCGACCTCGAACAGCAGCTCGACGACATTGCCGAAGGCAAGGCGGAGTATCTCGCGGTGGTGAGCGCCGCGGACGAGCAGCTGCAGCGAGAGCTCGGAGCCTTGAGTGCCGCGCCACGCAGCGCGCCACCAGCAGGATTCACTCCGTGGAAACCTTCGAGTACGCCCGCTCGCAGGCCTGCTGCGGGCGTCACGAAGTCTGTCACCGCGGCTGTAGCAGATTACGACACGCCAAAGAAGCGCTCACGCGCCGCGAAGAAGAAAGCGGCCAGCACAAGAACGCGCAAAACAGATGCGGGTGCGCTTGCCACACCGCCCACTTTTGAGAAGTGGGCGGCCGGGCACCAGACGCAGGACGGCATGTCGCAGACGCAGACCGCGGGAGCTCCAGCAAAGCGCGTGCATGCAGCAAAGGAGGCCCCGGCCGCAAAGCCCCGCCGCGCGGCAACAAAGACGCCAAGAAAAACGGCATCTGCTCCGCCGGGGAACACAGCTGTCGCGATCCCCTGCCCGCTTTGCAAGGCCGGCTTCGTACGGCTCGCGTCAGAGGACTCGAAGTTTTACGGCTGCTCTGCCTTCCGTGACACGGGCTGCCGATTCTCGATCTGGCGCACGATCGCCGGACGCACACTGCGGCTCGGAGACGTGGCCGCCCTGTGTCGCGACGGAAAGACCGAGAAGCTTTCTGGTTTCACCTCGAAGGCCGGCCGTTCGTTCGAGGCGTCGCTCCTGTTGAATGCGGAAAACAAGGTCGAGTTCGCTTTCCGCTAGGCACATCGGTTGCTGCGCACGTGCTCACAGCCACTGAGTCGTCGTGCGCAGCAGCGAAGTCACGCTTCGTCCAGAGATCCCGTGTGGAGTATCTGCTTACGGCAATAAGCCATTCTTCGACATCGAGTATGGCCGGGCACTCGCATCCGCACCCCAGCTCTTGTTCGGCGCAACCTGCATCACGAAGCGCAGGTCGCCTCCACCCATGATCTCTGCGTGGGTGAGGTACGTCCGCTCCAGCGGCTTGCCATTCAACAGGATGCTTCCGATGTATCCATTCTGTGCCGACAGGTGCTCTGCCATGATGTGAAACGCGCGACCATTCGGCAGATGCACCGTGGCCTTCTCCACAAACGGACGCCCGATCACGTACTCATTTGCACCCGGGGTGACCGGGTAAAAACCAAGTGACGTGAACAGAAGCCACGCCGACATCTGCCCCAGATCATCATTGCCCACCAGCCCATCCGGTGCGGGCCGATACTGCGAATCTACGATTTGCTTCAGCCGCTCCTGCGCGCGCCACGGCTCGCCTGCATAGTCGTAGAGATATGCGAGATGATGGCTCGGCTCGTTGCCGTGGATGTACTGTCCGATCATCCCGGCGATGTCCTCGATGTCGGCATACTGCTTCGGGTCGACTTTCTGGTCGAACATCGCATCGAGCTTTGCGACGAGCTTTGCGTCGCCGCCGAGCTCCGCAATCAACGCTGCTTCATCCTGTGGCTCAAACCACGAGTACTGCCAGCTATTCCCCTCGGTAAACCCGGAAGCCTCGCCTGCGCGAGCTGGATCGAACGGCGTGCGGAAACTGCCGTCTGCAAGTTTCGGCTCGACAAAACCATCCTTCTGATTGAAGACATTCCGCCAGTTCTCTGCGCGCTTGCGAAAGCGTGCTTCCACATCGCTGCGGCCCAGCCGGTGTGCAGCCTCTGCGATCGTCCAGTCGTCGAAGGCATACTCAACCGTCTTCGACGCTGCCTCGGCATCATGATCGACCGGCACATACCCCAGCTGCATGTACGCGCCTAAGTTGCCATAGGGCGCATACGTCGCACTCGCGACCATTGCATCGAGGACCGTGTTCTTTGTCGCAGGATCGTCGCCGGCAAGTCCCTTGGCAAGCGCATCGGCCAGTTCCGGAACAGCGTGGTACCCGATCATGCACCACGTCTCGATTCCCTGGAACTGCCATACCGGCAGAATGCCAAAGGGGCTTTCCTGTTGCGACGCCACCATCGAATGCACGAGGTCGGCGGTGCGTTCCCTCGGCTCGAGGATCGTCATCAGCGGTTGCTCCGCGCGGAATGTATCCCAGAGCGAGAGGCTCGAGACGAAGTCGAAGCCTTTCGCGATGTGCACCTCGTTGTCGGGTCCACGGTAGCTGCCATCCACATCCATCGAGAGAGAGGGCGCGAGCAGCGCGTGGTACAGCGCCGTGTAGAGGTTGGTGCGTGTCGCGGTATCGGCGTAGAGATCGAGTACGCTGAGCGCCTTCTCCCAGCTGGCACGTGCTGCCCGGTGCGTCTTCTCGAAATCAAGCTGCGGCATCTCGGCTTGCAGATTCATCAGAGCGTGTGCTTCGTCGGTCGGAGAGATCGCCATCGCGACCGTCAGCGGGTTCTGTAACTGTCCGAACGACAGAACGGCCTCGAGGCCCCGGCCCTCTATGCTTGCCGTGTCTTCGGGTGTCGTGCCCGGGCCATGGAAGCCGTGGTAGGGCACAGGCTCCGGCTCCTTGTCATAGAGCGCGTGCCCGGTGAGCGGCGCAGAGAAGCGCATCGCAAAGTAAAGCTGCCGTCCAGGCGCCCATCCGCGTGTCTCGCGCATGCCGGTGACGGTGCCGTCTGGATGCACCGTCACACGCGACCAAAGCACCTTGCCGGGATAGTTGTAAATGGACGAGCGCATGTCGAGCAGCAGGTGCGCCCCCTTGGTCGCAGGAAAGGTATAGCGGCTGACTGCGACGCGCGGCGTCGCTGTGAGCTCTGCACGCACGCCGTAATCTGCAAGCGTCACCGCGTAGTAGCCGGGGTGCGCCTCTTCGCTCGCATGCTCGTAGTGCGAGCGGTAGCCCGGGGTCGTGGCATTGCCCGGCTCAAGCGCGACGTCACCACTGATCGGCTGGACGAGGAAGTCCCCGAGATCCGAGTGCCCGGCGCCCGAGAAGTGTGTCGCCGAAAAGCCGAGGATGGTCGTGTCCTCGTACCGATACCCTGCTGCCCATTTGTAACTGTGGTTGAACGGATGGATCGACGTGTCCGGGCTGAGCTGCACCATACCAAACGGCACCGTCGCTCCCGGAAAGGTATGCCCCTCCGCACCCGTTCCGATCATCGGGTTCACCGCGTCATACGGAGAGCTTTGGGCCAGGAGCGTGCAGGGGAGAAGCAGCAGGGAAAGCAAGAAACGACGCATGGGAGCATTATCCACGACGGAACCTGCCGACGGGGCTGACGGCCACTTCGTGAGGAGTGCTCGTGCTGCGTGTACGCAGACAGTTGTGGCCCTCGCGATGCTCGGGGACCAGATCCCGAACAACGTGAGGGCCAGCGAAGCGGGCAGGCAGGAACAAGGACACGCACGACGTGGCCGCCGGCGGTGCAGCGGTTTACATCGCGGGAAGGGCACTCTTGCTTGGCGCGAGAATCTCGTCAAAGCGTGCGGGGGTGCCGTCGACACGCTGCAACGAGGGATACCGCAGGCCGCCATGGTAATCGAGCGGGATCGTGGTGTAGGTTTCGCCACGCAGGAACACGAGGTTGATCGGCTTCGTGTCTTTCTCGGCGTCGAGGATGGCCTTCCGCAGGACCTCTGCGGAGTACGCCGTGCCATTGACGGAGATCAGCTGCATATCGGGGGTGACGCCTGCCTTGAACGCGACAGAATCCCAGTAGACAGCACCGATCGAGCCTCCTGACTCCGAGCCGCCACCGCGGCCGGAGCCGACAGTGAAGCCGAGCGACGTGGAGAAGTTTGCAGCATGGTTGCTGGCGAGGAACTTGTCGTACCAGGCATTGGGCTTGTCGGTGTACACGAGCTTGTAGCCGCCGCGTGTAAAGCCGTCTTCCGGCACCGCAGGGTGGAGCTTGTAGACGCGGTCCTTGAGGAAGGTATCCCAGTCATACGGTGCGACCGTGTTGAGGGCCTTCACCACATCTTCAAAGTGGTACTGGTCCGTGATGAACGAGCCGTTGTAGACGCCGAAGAAGAGCTTGCAGAAGTCATCGAGTGACTTCTGTTCGTGCGTCAGCTCGCGAATCTTCGTATCCGCGTCGAGCCAGATCAGCTCACCCTCGGTGTAATAATCTTCAGGCCGCTGCCAGCTGACCCAGGAGACCGGGCTGCGCTCGGAGATGATCGGCTGATCGACGGTGTCATCGAGTGGGCGCCAGTCGCGCCCGTGGCTTGCTTCAAAGCCTGCGGCGACCATCGCGAACACGTCACGTGTATCTTCCGGAGAACGCATGCCGGCGCGCGCGGTCAGCACATTGCCCCAGTACTGCGTCATGCCTTCATAAACCCAGAGCATGTCATTGCGCATCGGCACGTTGAAGTTCGGCGTCCACAGGTCTGCAGGCCGACGGAATTTTCCATTCCAGGAGTGTGTGTACTCATGGCCAAGCAGGTCCCGCTGCGCAATGCCCGCCGGCCAGTCGGTGAAGTAGTTTGCGGGGTGTCCGTCTTCGCTCGACTGGTGATGCTCGAGGCCCACGCCACCTACCTTGTCGCTCAACAGGAGCAGGAAGTCATAGTGGCCATAGTGGTGCGAGCCGTAGAGCTTGTCTGCCTCGGCCGCGAGCTTCTTGTGTACCTCGAGTTCTTCCGGCGTAACGTTGAGGTCTTCCGGTGTATCTGCAAACACGTCGAGGTGTACGGTATCGGTCGATGTCGGCGAGAGATCGATTCGCTTGAAGTTCACGCCGGCGTAGAGCGGCGAGTCCACGAGCGTGTTCAACGGAGTCTCTTTGAACCGGACCGTCGAGCCATTCGCGCTGTCTGTCTCAAGCGCAGTTGCATACTTCCAGCCGTCGGGGAGCTTCAGCGTTGTGTGGAAGGGGATGTCGCGCGAGAAATAGCCGGCGGGATACATCAGCACTTCGTTCCAGGCAAGATCGGCGATCTCGTTCGAGATCTCGATGCGACCCTCGGTGCGCTTGACCGGCGAAAGGTACTGGAAGTCCACACCGACGGTCTTCGCACCAGCGGTGAGAGGCACGTGAAAGGCGAAGACGTTCACGCGATCGCGCATCCACTGCACACGCTGTCCATCGACCGTGGTGATGATGCCGCCCAGCTTCGAGATCGGCCCTGTCGGCGAGTGGTTGCCGGGGATCCACTGCGGGTAGAGCAGCACCATCTCCTTCTCGCCCTTCGCGACCGGAATGTCTTCATGCACGTTCGCCACGCGATCCTTATTGTTCGTGAGATCGACCACCAGGTCGACGGGCCCGGCGTAAGGCTTGTCGACAGGTGCTGCGATCGCGGGCGGCATGGGCGTGGGTTCAGGCTGGGGCTGAGGCATGCTCTGCGCAAGCAGGGGCGCAGCTAGCAGAAATGGCGCGGCCAGGAGGCAGCGGGAGCGGAAGAGGGTGGTCTGCATGGTAAGCAGAAGTGTATACGCCGTCGCGTACAGCGCCACCCTCTTCTTTTCCTCCGGCTACATGGTGCCCGGGGTGCTCGCGTTCAGCGTCGCGTCCTGCTTGAGGGGCAGGGTTGCAGAGGAGCCACCGACGGCAAACGTGTAACTGCCCGGGAGCACTTTCATGCTGCTGCTTGCATCGTCGTAGATCGAGAGGTAGAGCGGATCAACGGCGATCGTGATGTCGCGGCTTTCCCCCGGGCTGAGCATCACCTTCTCGAAGCCGACGAGGCGCTTTGGCGGCTCCTCCGCAGAGGCAGGGAGCATCGCGTAGAGCTCGGCTACTTCAGAGCCGGCACGCTTGCCCGTGTTCTTCACCGTAAAGGTCACAGATGGCTTGTCACCCGGTGTGACCTTCAGGTCGGAGTAAGAGAAGGTTGTGTACGACAGGCCGAAACCGAATGGGAAGAGCACCGGCTTGTGCTCGGCGTCGTACCATTTGTAACCGACTTTGAGCCCTTCATCGTAGTGCACCGTGTAGCCTGTGTGCGTGTTGCTGCTGTCGCTGACCGCCCCGGAGCCTGCACCCCTGTCTTCGGCAGAGAGGGGCGGAATGGTGGGGTGTGGCAGGTCCGCGTCGCTCATCGGGAAGGTCATCGCGAGCTTGCCGGATGGATTCACTTTGCCCGTGAGCACGTTGGCGAGAGCCGTTGCGCCGCGTGAGCCGCTGTACCAGGCTTCCACGATGCCCTGCACCTTGCCGGCCCATGGCATCAACGCCGCGGTGCCGGTTTCAAGCACGACGATGGTGTGCGGGTTGGCGGCAGCCACGGCGTCCACCAGCGCGTTCTGGTTATCCGGCAGCGTGAGTGTCGGCAGGTCCATGCCCTCGCTGGTCCACTGCTGCACAAAGACGATGGCGACGTCGGCGCTCTTTGCGGCAGAGGCTGCGGCCGAGGTGTCTTCCCCGGAGTTGAAGGTAATATCCGCGCTCGGCATCGCATTCCGCAACTGATTCAGTGGCGACGTAGGAAACCAGATGTGCTCCTGCCAGTGCGTACCGCCCTGCCCTGGGGGCATGATGGCGTTGCCACCCGGCGGGTCGACCTGCGCGGAGCCACCGCCCGAGAGCATGCCGACATCCGCATGGGCCCCGATGAGTGCGATCGTCTTCGCGTGTTTCTCCTCAAGCGGCAGGATCGCGTGCTCGTTCTTAAGCAGCACGATGGAGCCTTCCTCGACATGCTGCGCGATGTCGAGGTCACGCTCCACATCCACCACACTCTTTTGCGTGGGGTAGTCGACGACACCATCGGCGAAGTAGGAGCGCAGCATTCGGTGTACGTGGTCATCGAGCTCTGCCATCGAGACTTCCTTGTTCTCGACGGCCTGTTTCAGCTTTGCGCCGAAGTAAGTGTCCATGGGCTCTTCGTTATCGAGGCCCGCATGCGAGGCCTTCACGGTCGAGTGCGTACCGCCCCAGTCGGAGAGAACAAAGCCCGGGAACTTCAGGTCGGTCTTGAGGAACTGATGCAGAAGATAGTCGTTCTCGCACGCATAGTCGCCATTGACGCGGTTGTACGAGCACATGACGGCCCCGGGCTGGGCATCACGAATGCCGATCTGAAAAGCAAGCAGGTCGGACTCGCGCATGGCGCGCTTGGAGATGATGGCGTTGACGATGTTGCGGCCGGTCTCCTGGTCGTTGATTGCGTAGTGCTTGATGTCGCTGATGACGTGCGCTGACTTCTCCGCGGTCATCAACTGGCCGACGAGTGTGCCGGCAAGGATCGGGTCTTCGCCGAGATACTCAAAAGTGCGGCCATTGCGTGGCTCGCGGGTGAGATTCACTCCGCCACCGAGCGTCATGTTGTAGCCCTGCGCGCGCAGTTCGCGACCGATCACGTCTCCATAGGCATACGCAGCCTTCCGGTCCCAGGAGGACGCTGCGCCGAGGTTCGATGGCATCGCAGTCGAGTAGCGGCCATTTTCACCCGAGGAGCGGACGCCATACGCGGCGTCTGACATGTCAATGCCCGGGATGCCAAGGCGATCGATCGGCGCGATGTAGCCAGCGCCGCCGTTTGATTGCGCGGTCAGCGGCAGCTGCCACTGCGGCGCATGGGCCATGCCCTCCCCATGCAGGAGCAGGATTTTCTCGTCGAGCGACATCTCCTTGATCACAGCGTCGGCGCGCTCGTCCGGGGAGAGGCTCTTGTTCATCCATGGCTTGGCGGCGATCTCGGCCTTGTGCTGGGCGGCCATCTTCATCCGCTCTGCGATCGTTGTTTGTGCCGATGCCACACCGGCGGCTGCGAAGGACGCGGCAAGCGCCCATCCTGCGAAAAGTCTGATCCTGCTCTTCATTGCGAGAAACCCCTTTGCCTGAACCCGGAGCCAAGTCTAAGCAAAGCGTCACGCTTGCGCCAGAGCGTGGAGAAGGAGAAAGAAACATGCCGCCCAGGCAGGGGCCTGGACGGCTCGTTGGATGGTCGAGAGCAGACGACTAGGCGGAGGGGGGTTCGCCAGTGGCCGCGAGGGACACAGCCGCCTGGCCTGCAAGCGCTGTCGCAAGCGAATAGCCGGGGCCAGTGCTGGGCGTAAGGAAGGGCGTCAGCGCTACCACTGCAGAGTTGGGCCCATTGTAGACGGCGTTGATGCCGTCCAGCTGCTGGTAGTTCAGGTTGTTCGCCGGGTTGGAGTTGCTGATCACCCGCCCGAGCACACGGTGCTCCGCCTCGACACCCATGATGGACGCAGCGACCTTGGCGAAGTAGCCGAGCTGTGCCGCGGTGTACTTCTTGCCGTTGCTGTCGGTGTACATACCCGACGGGCCGGCCAGGGTCGCGCCATAGGTAAGCTCCTCGATTGCGGTGAGATACGCGCCGATGAAGGCGTTCTCGAGAGCGTTGAGCAGTCCCGTGAAGGCGGCAAGCGTGTCGAAGGTCCCAGCCGGGAAGTAGAAGGTCTGGTACGGATCGGCCGAGGCGCTGCCGATGCCGAGCAGGGTGCGCGCGAGGGTGGCGTGGTTGATCTCTTCGCTCAGCGCAGCGCGGACATACCCCACGTTGCCGAGGTTTCCAGCCGCAGTGACGTTGGTCGCGGTGCCTCCGGGGCCGGCAAGGTTGGGATCCTGAATGACCGGACCAATGAGTGCGTTGTAGTAGAAGGTGGTCGCGAGGTCTTCAGCAATCAGCACCGCGGTGAGGATCTCGGTGAGGGTGTCTTTGCCTGCTGAGGCACTTTGCGCCTCCGCGGCAGGCGCGGCGATGAGGCCCGTAGAGGCGACGGCAAGCCCGGCCAGGCCGGCATTGCTGAGGAAGCGGCGACGATCGAGCGCCCGGAAGCCGGTGGGCTCGTTTTCAATACGTGCAGGGTTATTCATTGGGACCTTCAGAAACAGGAGCGTGCAAGGGACGCGAGGAGTGAAGCACGCAGGGAACGGGGGCAGTCTCAGCGCGCGCAGAGTGCGGGGGTTCTACCCGGAGCAACGCGCTGAGTGGGACAGTGGATTGCGCGAGAGCAAAAAGAAGCGTTATTTCTTCCGGGCTTCCATGCCGGGCGCCGACTCCGCGAGAAGCTGCCTGAGATAACCCTGCCAGATTGCCGGCAGCGTGTGTGTGCCGTGGCCGCGGGTTTGTTCGCTGATCGGCAGCAGGATGAACCTTCCATGCGGCACCAGGTGGATGTCCTTGTCCGAGATATGCAGCTCGGGTGGGTTGATAAAGTCGTCAGCAGAGTTGATCTGCATAAGCTCGGCCTGGATGGCGGAGAGCCTCGGATAGGGGTTGTAATTGCGCGACGAGTTGAACTGGTAGTACATGTCATTCGCGTCGAGGTGCGGCACGACGCGATCGAGGGTCTGCGCCAGGTACGCGTCGGCCTGCTCACGCGTAGGCTCGTGTTCCTGCATCTGCAGCGGACTTGAGCCCATCAGTATTTCGATCTCGTAAGCCGCGCGGAGGCCGTCGACGGGTTCGCTGGTGTACTCACCGCCGTGGAAGCCCGGTGCGGTCGTGATGTCGTCCATGATCATCTTGCGCGTCATCCTGTTGCGGCCGCCGATCTCGACCGGCTGGCAGGCCAGCGGCATCAGGGCGTCGACGTACGCAGGAAACATCTCGCCCCACACAAACGCATGCATGCAGCCCATGCTGGTGCCGAGGATCAGCCGTGCATGGTCCACGTGGAGGCCCTCGGTCAACAGGAGGTGCTGGGCGCGCACCATGTCGTCGTAGTCGTACTTCGGAAAGTGCATGTGCATGCCGTCGCTCGGCTTGGACGAATCCCCATGCCCGATCGAGTCGGGAATGACGATGTAGTACTTGTTCGCATCGAGCAGTTGACCCGGGCCGAAGAGCACCCCCGCGAAGTTGGGACCGAGGAATTGTTCGGCAGAGCCGCCCGTGCCGTGGAGGATCATCACGGCGTTGTCGACATGGCCTGCAGCGTCGCGATGCGGTGTGCCGAAGGAGACGTAGTGGAGGCGCAGGTTCGCCATCTCCTCGCCTGAGCCGAAGCGGAAATGGTGCGCCGTGTAGCTCGCGGAGACGCCGTGTGCGTAGTGGGAGACGTCGTACTCGGTGCCGTGCGCTGCCGGTGGAACGCCGAGAGTGGTTTGTTGTGTTTTTTGTGCAGACACGGTTGCAGACGCGAAAGCGCAGAGGAGGAGGAGGAGGGAGAGTGGGCGCATTGTGCCACCAAGCATAGCGCCTGCGCCAGCGATCGACACACCGTGGGGTACACCAAGGGAATCAAAGTGACGGCAGATTCACCTTGGAAACTCTTCGAAGGCACTAAGCTCAAGGCTGGAAGGTTGAGGGCAGCTGGATATGGCGAAGTGGGAGAGAACAAAGGGCTTGCTGGCGAGCGGCGTGGCAGTATCCCTGCTCATGCCATGCGCCTTGCTGGCGCAGTCTGTCCCTGCGGGGAGCGCACGACCCGCGGTCGCTGCCACGCAGGTCTCTGGCACCGTCACCGATGTGAATGGTGGCGTGGTTCCAAATGCAACCGTGACGATCACAGATGCAGCGACCGGGGCGCAGCGCGGAAGCGCCGCAACCAACAGCGATGGCTTCTTCCAGATCTCGGGCGCGCCCGGTGGGAGCTACTCGGTGACCGCGAGCGCGCCAGGGTTCGCGAAGGAGACCCAGACCGGCGTCACGCTGCATGGTGGCGAGGTGCTGGACCTGCCGCATTTCGTGCTGCCGCTCGCCTCGGCGAGCACTGACATGCAGGTTGTCTACTCGCCTCACCTGGTTGCGGAAGAGCAGATCCACGCTGAAGAGAAGCAGCGCCTCCTCGGGGTGATCCCAAACTTCTACAGCAGCTACGTGTGGGACGCGGAGCCGCTCTCGCCTGGTCAGAAATTTCACCTGGCGCTTCGCTCGGCCATTGACCCCGTAGGCTTCCTCGGCACAGCTGTCGCTGCAGGCGTCCAGCAGGATCGCAACACCAATCCCGGGTTCGGTCAGGGCGCAGCAGGGTATGGCAAGCGCTATGGCTCGCTGTACGCAGACGACCTGACTGGCGTCTTTCTGGGGCGCGCCATTTTGCCAGTGCTTTTCCACCAGGACCCTCGCTTCTTCTATAAGAGCACCGGCACCACGCGGGAGCGAGCGGAGTATGCCCTGACACGGGCCTTTGTGCAACGCGGTGACAACGGCAAATGGCAGCCGGCTTACTCGAGCCTGCTGGGGAATTTCGCCTCGGGCGCGCTCTCGAACTTGTACCTCACCTCGCGGGATCGCAACGGCGCAAGCACCACGATCGAGAATGGCTTCCTCGGCGTTGGCTTCAACATGGCGGATGGCCTGCTGCGGGAGTTTCTCTGGAAGCGCATCACCAAGGGTGGCGGCGCGGCACAGAAAGAGCCATAGCGAGCTGTTAGCAGCTATGCTGTGCTGGGAGAAAAGTCCATGCCAGAAGCTCAGGGAACCTTCACGGTCAAGTTGCAACCGCTGCCGGCACAGCCCGATGGCCTGATGCGGATGGGCATCGACAAAGTGATCCACGGCGGGCTCGAAGCGACGTCGAAGGGCGAGATGATCTCGGCCGGCAACCCGAAGGCTGGCACGGCCGGCTATGTCGCGATGGAAACGGTCTCGGGCACGCTTGGTGGCAAGAGCGGGACGTTCGCCCTGCAACACAACGGCACGATGGATGCGAGCGGGCAGCGCCTTGCCATCACCGTCGTGCCCGGTTCCGGAACTGGCGAACTGGTCGGTCTTGCGGGAACCTTTGCGCTGACGATCGCCGATGGGCAGCATTCGTACCGGCTTGCGTACACGCTGCCCGGGCCCTCTTAGGGTCTCAGCAACATCAGAATCCTTTCGGCCGTTCGCCGGCGACGCCCATTGTCTTCTCCAGTGCAAGCGCAGCATTGGCCATTGTGCCCTCGTCGAAGAGTCTGCCGATAAAGGTGACACCATGCGGCACCCGGCGCGGTGGGGAGAACTTCGGCAGCGGGTGCGCCGGATCGGGCGCCCAGTCACTGCGCGCTTCTGATACCTCGACGAACCCCGCTCGAACAGTGAGCGAAGGCTGACCGGTGAAGTTGGTGATGGTGAGGGTCTCGTCACGCAGCGAGGGTACGAGCAGCACATCGACCTCGCGGAAGATACGCGCCATCTCCTCGGCGACCCGGCGGCGCATCCGATCCGCCTGCACGTAGTCGACTGCGGAGAGAAAGCGTGCCTGCCGGAAGGAGTTCGGCCACGCATCCGGTACCTGCATCCTGAGCTGGTCGACCGCATGCGAAAGCGTGAGCTCTTCAAACGACGCGGCGCCCTCGGCAAAGAGGATCAGCTGCAGCGAGTCGTAGGGCCAGTCGGGCAGCGAAACCGGCACCGGCTGCATGCCGAGCTTCGGAAGCATCGCGAAGGCGGCACGGTCGACATCCGTTGCAGGCGCTTCATGGAGCCACTTGGGAAAATAGCCGACACGGAGCCCGGAGACGCTCCGCTCTGCGTTGAAGCTCAGGGTGCTGGGCACGCTTGCCACATCGCCAGCGTCGGGGCCCGAGATCGCCTGGAGCACGAGCATGGTGTCGAGCACGCCACGCGCCATGGGCCCCAGTTTGTCAAGCGACCAGCAGAGCGTCATCGCGCCGGTGCGGGCGACGCGGCCAAACGTGGGGCGCAATCCCTCCACGCCGCAGCGCATGCTGGGGCTGACGATCGAGCCGCCAGTCTCAGAGCCGATTGCAAAGCCGACAAGGCCCGCAGCCACCGCCGCGCCCGGTCCAGCACTCGATCCGGAAGCACCCTCGTCGAGGTTCCAGGGGTTCACGGTCTGGCCGCCAAACCAGACATCGTTGAGCGCGAGGGCTCCCAGGGAGAGTTTCGCGACGAGCACCGCGCCTGCGTCGGCAAGGCGCTGCACCACGACTGCATTCTTCTCGGGTACGCGATGACGGAAAGGCTCGGCGCCATACGTCGTCGGGATGCCGGCCGTGTCGAGCAGGTCCTTGGCGCCCCAGGGAATGCCGTGCAACGGACCAAGATACTCGCCGGTCGCGAGGGCGGCATCGGCCTTGCGCGCCTGCTCCATGGCGAGATCCGGGGTGAGCGTGATGACGCACCGCAAGGTGGGGTCGTACTTGCGCAGGCGCTCAAGGTAGATCGTCGTCAGCCGCTCGGAGGTGATCTGCTTGGCCTTGATCCACGCGCCAAGCTGCGCGACCGTGCTGAACGCGATGTCTTCGTCACTCGCAGGCAGCGGCCGGAGCTGCTCGAGAGGCGCGGTGAAAACCGCATCTGGCGTGATCGCGCGGCCCGGTGGGAGCGGGTACCAGACGGTTGCGGGCGCCACAGAGTCGGGCAGCGTGACCTTGCGTGGGCCGACGCGGCGCTCCATCAGCGGAGCCATCGCCTGGCGCCAGTTCCCCGCGGCTTCAGCGAGGTCCTTCTCGGCGAAATCAACTTCGATGAGTTTTTCTGCCTCGCGGAAGGTTGCAGCAGAGACTTCCGGTCCAACAGCGGGCGCGGTGCCGAATGCCGGTGGTGCGCCGGGCGGCAGGCTCTTGTCGGTTGTGTTGACGGTACTTTGCGCCATGCCTTCCCCGGTGAGTGCGGCGGAAAGAACGCCGAGGGTTCCGGCCTTGAGGAAACTCCTGCGGGAGGGTTCGTTCACTCCCGGGCGTTCCGGCGCCCCGATCTCCAAGCCAGTCTCCGGGGCATCATTCACAGTGTCGCGACTCACTCAGGGCACACTCCTTGGGGTGAAGAGAGATGCCCGGAGTGTACCGCAACATTACGCGGCGCCTGGCATGCCGAGAGCCGTGTGTCGCAGAAGCGTCTCGGGGTGTTGATCCTCGCCCGGCGCATCGCCGCCTGCGTTGCGGGGGGCGAGGTGGGTGCCCAGAAAGCGGGACTGCTCCCACACCGCGCGCGCTGCTTCGAGCCGTGCCTGTTCGTAGTCCGACAGTGCAGCGGCAACAGCCTTGGGATCGCTCCATGCGGGCTCGCCTGCTGCGCCGAGGCGCGCACGCACGATCGAGTGAAAGGTCCATGCATCTTCAAACGCCTTGGTGGTGCCAGCGCCTGGGTGCGGTCGCGGCAAGACCGCTGCATCGCCAACCACCACCGTGCGGCCAAATACGAAGCGTGGCGAACAGAGATCCGAGATCAGCTGCAGGAAGGGGCTTTCGGTCGCGAGCACAAGCGCGCGCATCGCCGGTGGCAGGAGCCGCTCA
The DNA here is from genome assembly GCA_965199135.1 of Acidobacteriaceae bacterium. Classification (GTDB taxonomy): domain Bacteria; phylum Acidobacteriota; class Terriglobia; order Terriglobales; family Acidobacteriaceae; genus EB88. The sequence continues at coordinate 935,681 of OZ240685.1, forward strand.
GCGTCGCCACGAATGGCCTGGATGGTGCTCTTCGCGATCGCAGGCGGAGGGATCGAGCCCCTGTACTGCGTGCCATCTTCGCCCAGGAGCCATGTGTCGAGCAGTTCGCCCTCAGGCGCAGGGCGGTACCAGACGAAGTTGAAGCGACGCTTACCGGGGTTGGTTTCGCCATTCGGACCGGGTACGGGGTAGACCAGGATCTGCTCGCCCGGCGGCGTGTAAAACGTCATGCGCTCCCCGAGGGCCGCGCGCGCCTCCCCTGGCAGCAGGTCCTCAGGGACGAGCCCGCGCCAGGCGACGTAGCCGGCGTAGGTCGGCTCGTAGCCGGGCAGAAGCTGCCGGCGCAGGGGCGAACCCGCGCCATCGGCCGCGATCACGAGATCGCCTGTTTCGCGGGATCCGTCGGCAAACAGCAGCGACGCACTCTGCTCGTCCTGCTCGACTGCCGCTACTTCGCGATGCTGATGGTAGCGATCGGCAGGCACGGCCTCATGCAGGAGCCGGTAGAGCGTATCCCAGGACGTGACGGTCTGCTCCTGGGGGCGCTTCGCCTTGCTGGAGCCATCGTGCTCAAAGACCACGCGCTCATGCAGGTGCACGCCGGGCCGCTCTGCGCCAGGATCGAGCAGGCCTGCCTGCTCCAGGACGCGCCACAAGGGAGTCTGCGCTGCAATTCCGCCGCCCCGGCTGGAAAGGTCTTCGGCCACCTTTTCGTACACCGAAACCGTGTGACCTTCACCACCGAGAAGATACGCGTGCAGCAGTCCGCTTAGGGATCCGCCGGAGATCAGGATTCTTGCCATGTGGTCCTTGGATGCCGATCGTTCGGCGATTCCAGTCTCAGGCAAGCGCGAGCACAACCGCTCCGCCCGCAATCAGGAGGCCGCCGATAAGCTTCGGCACTGTGATTGCTTCTCCAAGCACTGGCCATGCCAGCAGGATCACAAGCACCACGCTGAGCTTGTCGACCGGAGCCACACGCGATGCAGGCCCGAGTTGGAGCGCGCGAAAGTAGCACAACCATGACAGTCCGGTCGCCAGGCCGGAGAGCCCGAGGAAGAGCCACGTCCGGCCGCTGAGGGCATGCGCCGTGCGATGCGAGCCAAACGCGAGAGCGATCGCCCAGGTAAATATCACCACTACCGAGGTACGGATCGCCGTGGCGAGGTTCGAGTCGACACCCGCCACGCCCAGCTTTGCAAGCAGCGCTGTCGCGGCTGCAAACGCTGCAGACAAGAGAGACCAGGTAATCCAGCTTTGTGACAGCACAGTGCCTCCGCGGCTTTTCATGGCGCAGCCCGCATCGTGCGGGAGCGCGGAGGCATCCCTTAGACACGCGCTGTTTTCCCGCGCGACTTTCCTTAAGGACGTTCTCATGCCGCTCGAAGCCCTGTTTGAACCGTACCAGCTCGGCCCGCTCTCGTTAAAGAACCGTATTGTGATGGCGCCGCTGACGCGTTCCCGCTCGAACGACGACGGAGTGCCTCCCGGCTACGCTGCGGAATACTACGCACAGCGAGCCGACGCGGCACTGATTATCTCGGAAGCAACCAACATCTCGGCCCAGGGTCGCGGCTATGCGAAAACACCAGGCATCTGGAACGATGCGCAGGTGAATGCGTGGAAGCCGATCACCGAGGCCGTGCGCAAGGCAGGCGGTGTGTTCTTCCTGCAGCTGTGGCACACCGGCCGCATCTCGCACCCGAGCCTGCAACCGGGTGCGCAGCTTCCCGTTGCTCCCTCGGCAATCAAGCCGGAAGGCCAGGCCTTTACGAACCAGGGCTTGCAGGATCACGTGACGCCGCGTGCGCTCGAGACGAGCGAGATCCCGGCGATCGTCGAAGACTACCGTCGTGCCGCCGCGAATGCGAAGGCCGCGGGCTTCGATGGGGTCGAAATCCACTCGGCAAACAACTACTTCCTGGAGCAGTTTCTTCGCGACAGCACCAACAAGCGCACGGACCAGTACGGTGGCTCGATCGAAAACCGTCTACGCTTCCCGCTCGACGTGGCGCGTGCCGTCGTCGACGGCTTCGGTGATGCGAAACGGGTTGGCATTCGCATCTCGCCGGCAACGACCATGCCGGGCGGCGCACCGCTTGACAGCACGCCGAACGAAACCTACGGGCAGTATGTGGACGAGCTCTCGAAGCTTGGCCTCGTCTACCTGCACGCGATCGAGGGCGTGACGCAGCAGAGCCGCGAAGCCGATGAAAAGAACCCGGTCGACTTCCTCGCCTTGCGCAAGCGCTTCCAGGGCGCGTACATCGACAACAACCTCCTCTCGCCGGAAGACGCGGACAAGGAAATCAAGGAGAAGCGTACAGAACTTGTCGCCTTCGGTCGTGCCTTCCTCGCAAACCCTGACCTGGTCGAGCGGATCCGCACCGGAGCGCCGCTCGCAGACGCGCCGAAAGAGTACTGGTATGGCGGCGACGAGAAGGGCTACATCGACTGGCCACTCGCTACTGCCAGCCTGCAGAACGCATAAAGACGCCGCGGGATGCGGGCGCAGCAGGCTAGAACAGCTGCTGCGCCCGCATCGCAAGACCGTGGGCGACCGCGGTGAACGCCTCACCTCGTACGACTTTCTCTGTGGTAAACCTGCCTGAGAAGATCTGTTCCACAGCTGGCACAAATGAGGTGCCGCCGGTCAGGAATACACGATCTATCTCCTGGGGCGAGACGCCTGTTTTCCCGAAGAGTGTATCCACGGCAGTTGCAATTGCGCCGAGTTCCTCCGCAATCCAGCCTTCGAACTCTGCCCGCGTGACCGGGATGCGCAGGTCGAGTCCGCTCTCCTGAAAGCGAAACTCTGCCTCTTTGTCCTGCGACAGGCGATACTTCAACCGTTGCACCGCGCCATGCAGCTGGAATCCCAGGTCCTCGTCGATGAGTGTCTGGAGTGCTTCAATCTTCTCGGGCTCAAGCGCACGCACCAGCGCACCCTTCAGAATTTCTGTGACATTGCGCGTGCGCAAAAACGAGAGATAGTGCCAGCGCTCGAGATTGCTGTAGATCCAGGCCGGTAACACCGGCAGCAGCTTTGCCCCCGAGCGCTCCATCGAATCCGCACCCAACGCCGGCGAGACAAGATGACGCACCAGCTTTGCATCGAATGCGTCGCCTGCCAGACCAACGCCGCTTGTGCCAAGTACACGCTCCGTTCCCTGCAATCCCGGGCCGACGCGCAGGAGCGAGAAGTCGCTTGTACCGCCACCAAAGTCGCCAATCAGCACCAGCTCCTGGTGATCGAGTGTGGCTTCATACGCGCAGGCTGCGCCCACGGGTTCGTACTCGAAATGCACGTCATCGAGGCCAGCCCGCAGGCAGGCCTCGCGCAGCCGCGTGAGCGCGAAGGCTTCGTCGTCTGCGGTCTCCGCGCCGACGAAGCGCACCGGCCGGCCCACCACCGCGCGGTGAATCGGGTGTCCGAAGGCGTGCTCTGCGCCTTCCCGCAGATCGCGGATGATCTTGGCCAGCAGATCTTCCAGCGTGTAGCGGCGGCCGAAGACTTCGGTGCCAGTGAGCGTGCGGGAGGGCAGGTAGCTCTTGAGCGATTGCACCAGGCGCCGCGAGTGATCGACGGGCGCAAGGTAGTGCTCGATGGCTGCGGGACCCGCGTAGCTGTGGACGCGACGCGCTGCATCCTGCTCGAAGTAGAGCAGCGAGCGAAACGAGGCAGTTGCCCCTGACTTCGCGGGAAACTCAGCGAGCTCGACCGAGCCATCTGCCACAATGCGAGCGACAGAACTGTTCGTGGTGCCGAAGTCGAGGCCGACAGCGATGTCGCGGGGGCGCGTACTCATCGAGCTATTGTCGCAAAGACTTGCTCGTGAGACCGCAGCTTACTAGCGACCGTCGCGCAGACGGGAGGCGAGGCGGTCGGGGAGACCGGCTCGCACGATATTCTCCTGTGCGGTGCGCAGGTCGTACGGCACGCGGCCAAAGACCACGGTGCGCTGCTCGGAGTCATAGATGGCGTAGGCGGCGCGCCAGTTTCCGTCCCGCGGCTGGCCGACGGAGCCGGGATTGAGCAGGTAGCGTCCACCGCTTGAGAGCTGCAGCTCCCACGTCTCTGCGGCATCGCGCGTTTCATAGTCCGGAGTGAGCCGGTACCACTGCTCGCCATCTGTTGCGAAGCCGCCCTGCAGATGGGTGTGACCGAAAAAGTTGAGCGCCGGACCATCGCCCGAGAGGGAATGGAAAGCATCCCGCGCGCTCAGGACGTACTCGTCTTCGTCACGGAGCGAGCCATGCACGCAGCGGACCTGCGAATCACTCACCGGCGTTACAGGCCCGTGCGCAAGATGGCGCAGCCAGGTGATGTGTTCCCCGGAGAGAACACACTGCGTCCACCGCGCTGCACGGGCTGCGACGGGATTGAAGCCGTCCACATCGGCGAGCCCGCAGCAGGCCCGGTCATGGTTGCCGCGAACAAATGTCGTCCCGAGGCTACGAACACGCTCGATGACCTCGTTGGGATTCGCCCCGTAGCCGACCACGTCCCCGAGGTTCCAGACGACGTCATGCGCCGGTGCGTGATCGAGCACAGCGTGCAGGGCCTGGAGGTTGGCATGGATGTCGGAGAGCAGCAGCGCGCGCATACGGTCTGCCCTAGGGTACTCTTCACTGTTCTTTGTGCAAGTGCCTAAAGGTTTTTTGAGCTCATGCGCTGCGAACCCAGTGCCCGGGCGTATGCTCGCGGAGCTCGCCGGCACGCCATCCAGGCTCAGCGCCGAGCGTCGCAAGCGGCTGATCAAGCGGCGTCTGCATGGTCGGTATCGCGTTCAACAACGCCTGCGTGTACGGATGCGCCGGGAAGCGAAACAGCGTGCGTGCCGGGGCCACTTCGAGCAGGATGCCATGGCGCATCACCGCGACGCGTTCCGTTACCTGTGACACAACGGCAAGGTCGTGCGAGATAAAAAGCATTGCGAGCCCGTACTCGCGGCGAAGCCTGGCGAGCAGCTCAAGGATCTGCGCCTGCACTGTGACGTCGAGTGCGGTGGTGGGCTCGTCCGCGATGAGCAGCCGCGGGCGATTGATGATCGCCATCGCGATCAGGATGCGCTGCCGCTGGCCGCCGGAAAACTGGTGCGGATAATCGCGTGAGCGGCGGATCGGGTCGGGCAGCGCTACGGTGTCCATCGCTGCATGCACGGCGTCGCGCACAACACTCTTCGCCAGCTGCGGCTGGTGTGCGAGCAAGGCCTCGCCAATCTGCGCGCCCACCGGCATCACCGGGTTCAGCGCCGTCATGGGCTCCTGGAAGATCATCGCGATCTCGCGACCACGCAGCGAACGCATCGCCTCGCCCTCGAGCGTCAGGAGGTTGCGCGGCCCCTCTGCCGACTGGAACTCAATGGCTCCCGTGATGGTTGCCGATGCCCGTGAGAGAAGCTGCAGGATGGCGAGCGCGGTCACCGACTTGCCCGAGCCCGACTCGCCCACCAGCCCCAGCGACTCCCCGGGCGCAATGTCCAACGAAAGCGCATCGACCGCCGGTCGCACGCCGCCACGGAAGTGCACGGTGAGGTCGCGAAGGGAGAGCAGGCTCGACGCCGATGACGGAAAAGGAGGCATGCCCGGTGATCTTACCAAGTCCGTTCCGGCGAGACTGCCAGGATGAGCGAAAACGCGCAAGGCCGCTTATAAGGGCTGCTTATTCTGCTCACAAGTCTTTGTTATCCAGCGATTTCCCTCTTGCTGCGATGTGGGCCCCGGACTAGGCTCGACCCAACAGTGCCCCTGTTCCCTCCCTGTATCCGCCCTCGAAGGAGTCCCATGATGCCGCTTTCACGCCGCACCTTTCTCCGTTCCGCCGCCTTCTCTTCCGCTGCTGCCGTAGCCCTGCCCATGCTCACCGAAGCCCACCTCGCGCAGGCACAGCGTCGCACCGCCCGCAAGGACATCCCGGCTGGCGCCGTTCGGATCGACGCGAATGAAAACCCTCTCGGGCCTTGCGCTGCCGCATGCACCAGCATCTCGAGCCTGATCCCCGAGGGCGGACGCTACGACGACAACCTCACCGCGAAGCTCACCACCACCTTCGCGGAGATCGAAGGCGTGAAGCCTGAGTATGTCTCGGTCTACGCCGGATCAAGCGAACCGCTGCACTACTCGGTGCTTGCCTTCACCTCGCCGGCGCGGCCCTATGTTACGGCCGACCCCGGCTACGAGGCAGGCATGCGCGCCGCCTCGCTGAAGGGCGCCGACGTGATCAAGGTGCCGCTCACCACGACCCATGCGCATGATGTAAAAGCAATGCTGGCCGCCGCCCCGAACGGCGGCGTGTTCTACATCTGCAACCCGAACAACCCGACCGGCACCACCACGCCGCGTGCGGACATCGAGTACCTGCTCGCAAACAAGCCAGCCGGTTCGATCCTGCTCATCGACGAAGCGTACATCCACTTCTCCGACGCCACTCCCTCGCTCGACCTGGTGAAGGCGGACAAGGATGTGATCGTTTTGCGCACCTTCTCAAAGCTGTATGGCATGGCCGGCGTACGCTGCGGGCTTGCCGTGGGCCGGCCCGATCTGCTGCAGAAGATCAGCTACTACGGCATGAACCCGATGCCGATCATGGCCGTCGCCGCTGCCACCTCGAGCCTGAACGATCCCACCATCATCGCGCAGCGCAAGAAGATCAACGCCGACCTGCGCGCTGCCACCTTCGAATGGCTCACCGCGAACCACTACAAGTTCATTCCTTCCGAGAGCAACTGCTTCATGATCGACACTGGACGCCCAGGCCACCAGGTGATGGCGGCCATGGCTGCGCAGAACGTGTTCATCGGTCGCGTGTGGCCGATCATGCCGAACTCAGTGCGCATCACGGTCGGCACCCACGAAGACATGGCGCAGTTTCAAACCGCGTTCAAGAAAGTGATGAACGGCCCGGCGATGGCGCTCGCCGAGCCTGCCCTCTTCAGCCGCACCGGACGTGAAGGCATGTTGTCCTAAGCCCGCAGCGAGAAAGGCCCGCGTCTCCCAGGAGCGCGGGCCTTTCTGCGTGGGCTATTTCGAGCGTACTGCGATTACTTCGATCTCCACCAGCGCCCAGGGCGCTGCAAGCGCCGCCACCTGGAATGCAGAACGCGCAGGCTTGTTGGGCTGCTCCGCAGTTCCGAAGAACTGCGTGTAGCTCGCCTGCAGCCCGGGGAAGTCAAGCTTGCCCCCGTTCGCCGGGTCGCCCGCGAGAAACACCGACATCTTCACCACATCCTTCATGTCCAGGCCCTGCTCCTTGAGCAGCGCCTGGATCTTGTTGAGCGCGGAAAGTGCCTGCGTCTTGGTGTCGCCGTACACAGCCGGTGTGCCCTTTGCCGGGTCCGCCGGCGTGACGGGGGAAGCCAGCTGCCCGCTCAGGTACAGCGTATCCCCGGCCCAGACCCCATTCGCGATAGGGCTCTTCTCATTCGGCTGAAGATGCTTCACCACAACCTGCGCCTGCCCGGCCAGCAGCGTGAGGCCCATCATGCCTGCGAGCACTGCGCCGTTGCGCAGGAACTCCACACGCCGAGTCTTCCAGTTGCTTCTCAAATCTGTTCTCCCTTGGTTACAGTTGGCTTATGCCGGTTGTGCGTCAAAGCGCGTGGTGGTCAGCCGCGCTGCCTGCGTTTTGTCCGCGATCATCTTGATCGCGCGCAGCGAGCTGAGCGCTGCGCCCTCCTGCCAGCCGACGATGTGGCTGACGTGGTCCCCGACGAAGTAGATTGGGCCATCCGGCTCGGTGAGCGTCTGGTACCCAACGTTGGTCTGCGTCTTCGCCGCGCCGGGATGAGCCACACCGCCAGTGCGGGACACCGCCGCTGCAGGCGCACGGTCCTCACCGGGCAGATAGCTTTGGATCCATGAGCCTTCGTTGTACGGCACATAGCCCCAGCCCACGTAGATTGGCTTCTCGAGCTCCTTGCCATGACCCGGATGCAGACGTTCGATCGACTTGCGGCTCTCTGCGAATTTCCCCTGCATCGTGAGTTTGCCGAACGGCGACGTCCGTTCGTCGGTGTAGCCGCTCACCAGCACACCGCGGGGCGAAAAGAGTCCCCCCGACGGAAACCAGATCGGGCTGCAGCCAACACTGACGAATTCAAGGCCACCGTAGATGTTGTAATCCTGCTCCCAGAAGCGCCGGCTCTCCCACGCCACCTTGTACGCATGCGCGTAGGTGCATTCGTCGATGACTTTCTTGTAGGGGGCTGAGAAGTTGTTCGGGATCTTCCGCAGCTGCGTGAGTGGCAGCGCGCAGATGCAGTAGTCTGCTTCGATCATCTTCGCGGCGCCATTCTGCTTGTAGCCGACCCTCACGCCATGCTCGGTCTTGTGAATCTCGGTGACCGGCGCGTTGTACTGCACCGTGCTGCCCAGCTCCTTTGCGAACGCAAACGGGATGCGATCCATACCGCCGACCGGCTGCATCATCGTCGCCTGCATGTCGAACGCTTCTTCAAAGAGAATGCCCTGCCAGAACTCTTCGGCGAGGAGCGTGTGCATGTCGATGGGCTGGCTGAGGACGCCTGAATCCCCACCTGCACCCGCAGTTCGACTGTAGCCGGCGCGATCGCTGCCGTTGTACTTGCCGGCTTCATCGAGCGGGCCGTAGTAACGAAGGAAGGCAAGCATGCGCTCCTTGTCGTCGCCCGTGAACTCGGTGTCCAGTGAACCGCTGCTCATGCACTTCATCAGCAATTCGCTCACGTGGCCCCGCGTGTCGTTGATGACCTCACGCTGCACCATCGGCTTGCCATCGTTCACAGCGTCGTTCTGCAGAAAGGACGAACGGCTGGTGTTCACCTCCACCTGCAGCTCCACGCCTAACTTACGACAGTAGCCCAGGATCGTCTTGTGGATCGACGGCAGACGCGCTGGGCCGACGTTCTGGTAATTGCCAGGTTCGAAGTTGCAGGTCTGCGTATCGAACCCCTCGAGAACGATCTTGTCTCCGCCGCGGACGGTATGGTTCCGGCCGCCTGGGCGAGGACGCGCCTCGAGCACCGTACAGTGAAAGCCGGCAGCGCGCATCTCGTACGCAGCCACCAGTCCCGCAATACCGCCGCCCAGGATCACGACCTTGGCGCCCTTGCCGGCGCCGGGTGCAACCTCGTACGGTTCCGCCTCTGCGGCGCGTGGCGCGAGCAGACCGATCGACTGCATGGTGAGAAATGCTGCGCCGACGCCACCTGCCTGACCGACGCGGGTCAGAAACTCTCTACGACTGAAAGCCATTCGACAAACTCCGTTTGCTGATACCGCGTGAACGAACAATGTGGGTGCAGCCAGGGGCTGCACCCACCGCATCAGAAGCCCGCGTTAGAAGATGATCTTCAGCGCGAACTGCGTGTTGAAGGGTTCACCGGGTCCGACGCCAGGCGCTCCGTTGTTGTTGCCGATCGTGGTCGTGATGTTTCCAAAGCCACTATCGCTGTAGTAGTTATCCGGCGGCGCCAGGTTGGTGTGGTTGAGCAGGTTAAACATCTCTACGCGAAATTGCGCGCTGACCTTTTCGGTGATGTGCCCATCCTTGAAGACCGAAAAGTCCACGTCCTCATAGCCCGGCCCATACAGCTGATTGCGGCGCATGGTCCCGAACGCCGGGTTGAGTGCACTTGGCACTGCGAAGGTTGAATCGTTCGTGTTGGTGAACCACGTCAGACTGCCGCCGTGATTGACGATCTGCCTTGCCCCCGGAACGAAGTTTCCTACCTGGTTGACGCGATCTTCACCCTCGCCCGTGCCACTCGTGTCATTGCCGGAGTACACCGTGTACGGCGTGCCACCATGCAGCGTGACCAGCCCGTTGAACTGCCAGCCATGCGTCAGCCAGTGCGGGCCCTTCAGGTAGTCCCCAGGCAACGTGTAGTTCAGGTACGTCACAAAGGAGTTGCGGACATCATAGTCCGAGTTCCCATAGTCGCCCTTCAGGTCCTGGCTGTTCTGGGGGGACTGGTTGCGGTACTGGCTCAGCAGATCCAGGTTGTGCGACCACGTGTAGGCGAACTGCGAGGTAAGCCCATGCCAGTTGGTCGAGCGGATCGTCCCCTGGAACGAGTTGTAGTTGGAGGTGCCGGCGCTGTCGACCTCGTTGATGACCCCGTAGTAGGGGAACTGCGCGCCGTAGGGCCGGGTCAGGTTTTGCGCAAAGGTGCCGGAGGACGTTGTGCCCACCGCCGCCTGGTTGATGTCCCGGATGATCAGCAGCTTGCGCCCCTGCGATCCGACATAGCCGAAGGTCGCGAGCAGATTCGGGCTGAGCCGCTGCTCGACATTGAGGTTGAAGTTCTCGTTGTACGCGCTGCGGAAGTTCGGATTCACCGTGAACAGGTTGTAGCTGTTGGTCAGCGTGCCCGAGGTCAACACTGCACCCGTCGTCGAGAGGCCATACGGGGCGAAGACGCCCGTCGTCGGAAAGATCGGCGATCCATCGCGCGGGATCACGACATTCTTGAACGTGTAGTTGGCCACCGGACTTGCGCCTGCAGGGTTGCTCTCTGCGCCGGACGCGCCATTGTTGGGCGGCCGGTTATCGAGAAACGGATTGAGGTTGGGCTCGTCGAAGAAGAAGCCGAAGCCGCCACGAATCACAAGACCCTCCCGGCTTCCCGGGCTGTACGCGAAACCGACACGTGGAGAAGCATCGTCGTGGGCGGGCTCATACAGGCTGCTGATCTGCGCTCCCTGAAAAGCGATCCCCGGCACGGTGGTGCCAGTGGCGTCCGGACGGAAGACAGAAAGGTCCTTCTCGCCGTCGTGCAACGGACCAAGATAGTCGTAGCGCACGCCATAGTTCACGTTCAGGTGGGGCGTCAGCTGCCATGCGTCCTGCACAAACAGGTCGAAGGTGTTGACGTAGACTTCGCGAACCGTATTGCCGACCGTGATGCCATCCTGGATGCTGCAGCCGGCCAGGTAGTCCGCGAGTGCGAGTGTCGGACCGTCGGAGGTGATCGGCGCCTGGCCGAGGTTCCTCGTCGCGAGCGCGTCGCAGCCCGCGCTGCTGCTCGTGGTGTCCCATGGCCCTTGCGAGCCGTCGTAATCAAACAGGCCACGCTCCTTGCGGTGATAGAGCTCGCGAACCTGGCCCTTGCGATACTCGCCCCCGAATCGGAAATCATGCTTGCCGATCGAGTACGCTGCAGTGTCGGTGATGAGGCCGGTAATGTCGATACGGCCGGAGGGTGGCGTCGCGTTTGCAAGGCTATCGAAGCCGCTGATCTTGATCGCCGGCGCGCCCAGCAATGCAGGCGTAGGCACCCCGGTGTTGAGGCCCAGCGAGGCCAGGTCGAAGCTGTGGTTCTGGTCATAGAACACCTGGTTGAAGACGTTGACGCCCGCAAGCACCTGGTTGGTGAGGTGCGAGGAGATCACCGTGTTCAACACGGCAGAGTAGTTATAGACGTGGATCGGACCTTCTTCGAAGTAGTACGGCAGCTGTGTGCCGACCGGAGCGATCTGGCTGCCCTGGCCGCCATACGCGCGCCCCGAGAGCCGGTTGGCCTGATTGATCTGCCAGTCCATTTTGGCTACCCCGTTGTAGCTGTAGCCGGTGATGGGCGAGGCGTTGGAGTAGTTGTCAGAGCTTGCGGGCCCTGTCAGCGCGTACGACGGCCACAACGTGTTCAGCACGGTCTGCTGCACCGGGTTCACGGGCACCCCGTACTGATTCAACACAGCGAGTGCGTTGTTCTGGTAGGCAGCAGAGGGCTCCGTCGCTGAAGCCGGACTCTCGATGATGAACTGCTGCTTCTCATAGTTCGCGAAGTAGAACAGCTTGTCCTTGACCACGGGACCGCCCAGCGACGCGCCATACTGCTGGTTGCGCAGCTCATTCTTGACAATCTTGCCGTTCGCATTCGGCGTCGCAAAGGGTGAGTTTGCCGAGAACAACTCGTTGCGATTGAAGTAGTACACGGTGCCATGCAGCGCGTTGGTGCCGGACTTGGTCACGACGTTCACGGTGCCGCCAGGATTGCGGCCCGTCTCCGCATTCGACTCCGTCTGCTCGGAAAACTCCTCGATCGAGTCGAGTGGCAGCGTCACACCGGCGATGCCTTCGACGCCACCCTGGTTCACCGCCGGAATGTTGTGCCAGAGGTCATTGTTGTCCGAACCGTCGATCTGCCAGTTCACCTGATTGGCGCGCGTGCCGTTCACCGAGCCGGAGCCACCAGCCGAATAGCCTGCGAAGCCTGGTGAAACAGCGATCAGCTGCGTAAAATCACGGCCGTTCATCGGGGTGTTCTGCACCGTCGTCGTTGGCAGCAGTGTTGTCTGCGTCGTCGTCGTCGTGTCGAGCGCCAGCCCGGCAGCATTGACCTCGACCGTCTCCACCGATTGTGAGACCGCCATCGTGATGGGCAGGCTGTAGACAATGCCTGCGGAGACGGGGACCTTGTCCACCTTGACCGTGCTGAAGCCTGCCTCCTCCGCGGTCACGGTGTAGGCGCCCAGCGGCAGGTCGGCGAAGGAGAACTCACCCGCGCTGGAGCTGGTTGTCTCCTGGCGGGCACCGGTTGCCGGATCCATCAACACAACGTGAGCGCCGGAAACAGCAGCCCCGCTCGGGTCGACCACGGTGCCGGCGATGCTTCCGCGAAAGGTCTGCGCCATCAGGGTCGCGGCAGGAAGGGCGAGAAGTAAGAGGGAGGACCCCTTGCGTCGGAGACGCCATGTGGATCGTGGATGCGGGGCCATCAACGATCGAGAAAGAAGCGTGGCGGCGTACGCCAGAAGCGTGTGCGCAGACGATGTTTTCGTATCCATGCGCAAACTTAGGGTGACTTTTGGCATCTGAGCAAGCGAAAAATCATGTGCTTCATCTTGACTGATGCCATAGATAAGCGTCCTTTATTGAGCCACTTACCAACAGCGCCGGGTCGAACAAGGTAACCAAATAGCGGAGATAACGCCTGCTTATACGGAGCGATCTTTTTCTCACCGGGCAGGCGCAGAGACCGCGGTGGCGCTTCGCGGTTTGACGATCCTTTTCTCTCCAACGTAAGGTTGCGTGGTCTGACCATAAACACTGCCAGAGGTTGATCATGGCTCTCGATTCGCGCGTGCTTCCTCGTTTTTCACTGGGCGTTGGAGATCGCTTTGGCCGCCAGGCCAGGGCACAGCTGGCGGCCTGCCAGCGAGCGGTGGAGCACGGGGTGGTGATCGCGCCGGTTTGGAACAAAAGCAATCGCGAGCACACCATCATTCACTCGGAACCGGAGGCGACGAGACGGGCCGCGGACGCTGCTGTGCATGCGCTGGGTTGGCAGGAGCCATACTTCTGCGACGCGGATCATATCCACCTCGGGACGGTGGATCGCTACCTCGAACCGTGCGATTTCTTCACGCTGGATGTTGCAGAACAGATCGGAAAAGCGGCAGATAAGAGCAGTTTAGAGCGCTTTTTGGAGCGTCATCCGGAGCTTCCAGGGCGTCATGAGCTCGCCGGGGTCGAACCACTCACCATTTCTGCCCCGTTCCTCGAGCTCACACTTTTGAAGTACCTGGCGGCGGTCGAAAGTGCGGGCGAGATCTACCGCAAGATCGTCGCGGCGAAGGGCGAGGGAAGCTTCGTCACGGAAGTGTCCATGGATGAGACAGACTCACCACAAACCCCGGCTGAGCTGCTGATCATCTTGGCAGCGATCGCCGACGAAGCCATCCCGATCCAGACGATTGCCCCGAAGTTTACGGGGCGCTTCAACAAGGGCGTGGACTACCGGGGTGATCTCCGTCAGTTTGCGCGTGAGTTTGCGGAGGATATCGCGGTGATTGCGTACGCGGTCGAGCGGTATGGGCTGCCGACGAACCTGAAGCTGAGTGTGCATTCAGGCTCCGACAAGTTCTCGATCTATGAGCCGATGCGTGCTGCGCTTGCGAGCTCCGGAGCAGGCGTGCACGTGAAGACCGCGGGAACGACGTGGCTGGAGGAGTTGATCGGCCTGGCGGAAGCAGGTGGAGACGGCCTCGCGATCGCAAAGGAGATCTACGCCGAGGCGTTTGCGCATCGCGAGGAGCTTTGCGCACCGTATGCAAGCGTGATCGATATCGATCCGCATCAGCTTCCCCAGCCGGCAGACGTGGCCCGCTGGAGCTCGGATGAGTTCACCTCGGCATTGCGTCACGACGAAGGATCCGCGAGCTACAACGCCGGCTTCCGTCAGCTGCTGCATGTGGGCTTCAAGGTCGCAGCGAAGATGGGAGACCGGTATCTCGGACTGCTTGACGCGCATGAGGCGGTGATCGCGCGGAATGTCACCAACAATTTGTATGAGCGCCACATTGTGCCGCTCTTTTTCGGACGGGATGCAGTTCTGCCGGGGGTTCCTGCGTGAGCGAAGTGGAAGCGAAATCACTGCCTGCGACTCTTTCTCTCGCCGGGCGCAGTGCTGTAGTGATCGGCGGCACATCAGGGATCGGCCTCGCGATTGCGCTGGGCCTCGCGGAGGCTGGTGCGGATGTGGTTGCATCGGCAAGGCGCCCGGAGCAGGTGGAGGAGACCGCACAGAAGATCGAAGCCCTGCGCCGTGAGACCCTGCGCGTGCCCTCGGACGTCAGCGATCGCGCGTCACTCGAGGCGCTTTGTAAAGCGGTGCTTGCACGGTTCGGCAAGGTAGACATCCTGGTGAACTGCGCAGGCAAGATCAAGCGCGCTCCCACCCTGACACTGGCGGAAGAGCAGTGGCAGGACATACTCGATACGAATCTCACGGGTACCCTGCGGGCCTGCCAGGTGTTCGGCGCGGCCATGCTGGAGCGCGGGTATGGACGCATCATCAATATCGCGTCGCTGAACACGTTTGTTGCGTTGAATGAGGTCGCGGCCTACGCGGCCAGCAAGGCCGGTGTGGCATCGCTGACGCGCTCGCTTGCAGTGGAGTGGTCAAAGCATGGCGTGGTGGTGAATGCCATTGCGCCAGGTGTGTTTCGCACGGCGCTGAATGCAGAGCTGCTCGACAGCACGCCGCGCGGCCAGGAGCTCCTGATGCGAACGCCAATGGGGCGGTTTGGCCGCACAGAGGAAGTGGTGGGTGCGGCCGTCTTTCTCGCGTCGGGGGCAGCGTCGTTTGTGAGCGGCGTCACGCTGCCGGTGGATGGGGGCTTTCTCGCGAGTGGCGTGAACCAGTAGCGGTTTGACAGGCGGAGGCTGCGCGCGACTACACTGCGCTGCAGCCTCTTTCGCGTAGCACCCAGCAAGCAATGCCCGAGGACCGCATGGCCCTGCTCCACGATGACCGCCTCTTCCCACCGGATCCGGTAACTCGCTCCGTCGCGCGGCGCCTCTTTCACGAGATCGAGCACCTGCCGATCCTCAGCCCGCATGGGCATACGCAGGCGAGCTGGTTTGCAGAGGACCAGCCGTTCCGCGACCCTGCCAGCCTGTTCATCATCCCGGACCACTACGTGTTCCGCATGCTGTACTCGCAGGGCGGCGTCTCTCTTCGCGAGCTCGGCATCGGCGGCGGTACGCCTGACGCCGCGGATGCTCGGCGGATCTGGCGACTGTTCGCAGAACGCTACCATCTGTTTCGCGGAACGCCCACGAGACTGTGGCTCGACTATGTGTTCGAAAAGTTGTTCGGTCTGCAGGAGCGGCTATCTGCCACTACGGCTGATCTCTATTTCGACACCATCGCAGCGGAGCTGACGACCGCCGCCTTTCGTCCGCGAGCGCTGTACGAGCGAGCCAACATCGAGGTGCTGGCAACGACGGATGCCGCGATCGACTCCCTTGCCTCTCACCAGGCCCTTCGCGCGAGCGGCTGGAAGGGGCGCGTTCTCCCGACATTTCGCCCGGATGCGTGTGTGGATCCAGAGTTCGCGGGTTTCCACGAGAACGTGGCGAAGCTGGGCGCGCAGTACAAGGAGGACACGGCGACGTGGAGTGGGTACCTCCATGCCCTGCGTGCCGCGCGACTGTTTTTCAGGGAGCAGGGCGCGACCGCAACCGACCACGGACATGCCACGCCGAGGACCGCGGCACTCGCGCATGGGGAAGCCGAGAGCCTGTTTCGGCGGGTGCTCCGGGCAAGTGTCACTGCGGCTGATGCAGAACTGTTCCGCGCCCAGATGCTGACCGAGATGGCGCGCATGAGCCTCGACGATGGGCTGGTGATGCAGATCCATCCTGGCTCCGTGCGCAATCACAACCAGCTGCTCTACAGCGACTTCGGCCGCGACGTCGGCGCAGACATTCCGCAGCAGACCGAGTACGTGCATGCATTGAAGCCGTTGCTGGACGAAATGGGGAATGAAGACCAGCTGACGATCATCCTGTTCACGCTCGATGAGACGGCGTACAGCCGCGAACTTGCGCCGCTTGCCGGGCACTATCCGTGCCTGCGACTGGGGCCGCCATGGTGGTTTCACGACAGCCCCGAGGGCATGATGCGCTTCCGGGAACAGGCGACGGAGACTGCGGGCTTTTACAACACTGTCGGCTTCAACGACGACACGCGCGCCTTTCTCTCGATCCCTGCGCGGCATGATGTGGCGCGGCGTGTGGACTGCGCGTTCCTTGCTCGCCTGGTCGCCGAGGAGCGCCTCGAGGAAGACGAGGCTGCCGAGATTGCCTACGAGTTTACCAATGGGCTGGTGCGGCGTGCGTACAAGCTTGGTGGCTCAGCAGGCGAGGTGGCGTAGCGTGTCGACGGTCTCCTCTGATGTCGTGGCGCCGGGCGGCTCCACGCTTCCCTCCCGCGTGGGTCGGGTACGCTGGACAATCTGCGCGATGTTGTTTTTCGCAACATCGATCAACTACATGGACCGGCAGGTGCTCGGCATCCTTGCGCCGGTGCTGCAGCACAGCATCGGCTGGACCGAGCAACAGTATTCATACATCGTGATTGCGTTTCAGTTTTCGTACGCGATCGGCCTGGTTGCAGCGGGGCGGTTGATCGACCGCATCGGCACGCGGGTTGGCTATGCGATCATCATGGGCATCTGGAGCGTGTCGGCGATGGCCCACTCGCTTGCGACGACGGCATTTGGCTTCGGCGTGGCGCGCTTCTTTCTGGGGCTGGGCGAGAGCGGCAACTTTCCCGCGGCGATCAAGACCACGGCCGAGTGGTTTCCGCAGCGAGAGCGCTCGCTGGCCACGGGCCTCTTCAACTCCGGGGCCAACCTGGGCGCGATGATTGCGCCGGCGCTCGTGCCGATCGTCACGCTGCGCTACGGCTGGCATGCTGCATTCCTGATTACAGGAATCTTCTCTGCCGCATGGATCGTGTGGTGGCTGACGCATTACAGAACGCCGGGCGACCACAAGAAGCTCTCTGCCACCGAGTTTGCACATATTCACCAGGACCCGCAGGAAGCATTGGCAAAAATCCCGTGGTCGCGCCTGCTGGGCTATCGGCAGACATGGGCGTTTGCGCTCGGCAAGTTTCTGACGGATCCCATCTGGTGGTTTTATCTGTACTGGCTGCCGAAGTTTCTCGACGGCAAGTTCCACCTGGGCCTGGCGCATCTTGGGCTGCCGCTGATCATCGTCTACAACATGTCCGCGGTCGGATCCATCGGTGGTGGCTCGATTCCCTTGTTCCTGGCGCGGCGCGGCATCTCGATCGGGAACGCGCGATATCTGGCGATGCTGGCAATGGCGCTGCTGGTCACCCCGGTGTACTTTCTTGGGGGCGTGAACAACGAGTGGCTCGCAGTGGGGCTGCTGAGCATTGCGGCAGCGGCGCACCAGGGCTGGTCTGCGAATCTCTACACCACGGTCTCGGATATGTTCCCCCGGGAGGCCGTGGGAGCGATCACCGGGATTGGCGGCATGGCTGGATCAGTGGGTGGAGTGCTCTTCTCCTGGGGTGTGGGCTGGGTGCTGGCGCACTATCACCGTTACTCAATCCTGTTTGTGTGTGCGTCGACCGCGTACCTTGTGGCACTGCTGCTGTTACGGATCATGGTGCCGCGGTTTGCGAAGATCCCCGTGTACGAACTGCTACCCGGCTGAGCTGCTGCTGTTCCGCGTGGTGGCTTCGGCGGCAAGGTTCTCTTCGGCGCGCTTGAGATGGGCTTCCATCAGCCTGCGGGCTTCGGCACTCTGCCGGGTCCGCACTGCGCGATGGATGTCGCGGTGCATCTCGGCGGACTCCTTGAGATCACTCGCACCGGAGACGGTGAGCCGGCGGGCATCGTAGAACGAGGCGCTGATGGTCTCCATCAGGGCGCTCAGGATGGGATTGCCGGACGCCTCGCCGATGATGCGATGAAAACGAACATCATGAATGAGGTAGGACTGCGGATCATCGAGGGTCGCGTACATGTCAGTCACCTCATCTCCCAGGGCGGCGAAGTGCTCCTCGCGGCCGCGCTCCGCGGCGAGCGCGGCAAGAGTTCCCTCGATGGTCTCCCGGGCTTCAAACATCTGGCGGGTGGTAAAGCCGTGCAGCGAGACCATCATCTCGAACGAAGCCGTGCTGAGCGCTGGGGGCCCATCGGCAACAAAGGTGCCCACGCCGTGGCGGACCTTGAGCACGCCCATGGCTGCGAGGTAGCCGACGCCCGCGCGGAGGCTGGCGCGGCTGATCTTGAGATCCTTTGCGAATTCACGCTCCGGCGGCAGCTTTTCACCGCGACGCAGCTTCCCCTGCTCGATCAGGCCACGGATGTGCCGCACCACCTGCATGGCTACCTGGTCGTCGATAACTGCTGCTTCCTCTGCTGCTTCCATGACCTCTGCGCCCTCGCCACGGAGAGCCTAGCACTCGAAGGAAACGCCTCTCAAGCAGTTGCCCCCGTGTGCACAAGATCGTTACAGGCAGACACCATGCTGCGCGTTTGCCGCATCGACGGGCGGCTAAAATAGTGACTGGCGCTTTCTTTCGAGGCGGCGTCCGACTCCCCCCTCGAGGTGCCCGACTGTGCCCTGGTTTACTGTCACCGCTCCCCATGTCTCTGACCAGCAGATCGAAGCGTGTTGCGTGCGGCTTCTGGACGAGGCGCGGACACGTCTCGGCACCGAGCTGAAGCGTGTGCTGCTGCTACCGCCGGACCTGACGCGAGCCCATTCCGGCGCCGGCCGCATCACGGAGCTGCTCTACAAGGCGCTGCCGGATGCCCATGTGGAGGTGATCCCCACGCTTGGCCAGCATCTGCCGCATACCGAGGAAGAGAATCGCTGGATGTTTGGGTCCATTCCGGAGGAGCGCATCTTTGCGCATGACTGGCGCAATGGCTGCACGCGGGTGGCGACGATCCCCGGAGCGATCGTCGCGGAGACGACCGAGGGCGTTGCGGACTGGGAGATTCCGGTGGATCTGAACTCAAAGCTGATGGACGAGCAGTGGGACCTGGTCATCAACATCGGGCACGTGGTGCCGCACGAGGTGTTGGGTTTTGCGAACCACAACAAGAATTACTACATCGGGCTCGGCGGCAAGGACACCATCTGCGCGTCGCATATCGCGGCGGCGGTGTACGGGATCGAGAAGAACCTGGGCTGTCTCGTGACGCCGCTGCGCGCCTGCTACAACTGGTCGGAAGAGCGGGATCTTGTGGCGCTCAAGGATGTGTATCTGCAGATCGTGATGCGCCGGGATGAGGGTGGGTCGCTGGTGACGAGCGGCATTTTTGTCGGGGATGATCTGGAGACGTACCTCGAGGCCGCGCGGCTGTCGCGAGAGCAGAACATCATCACGTTCCGGGAGCCGGTGAAGAAGATTGTGGCCGTGATGCAGCCGGATGAATTTCGTTCCACATGGGTGGGCAACAAGGCGGTCTACCGGACGCGCATGGCGATTGCCGACGGTGGAGAGCTCCTGATCATCGCGCCGGGCATCGAAAGGTTCGGCGAGCAGCCCGAGGTGGATGCGCTGATTCGGAAGTATGGCTACACCGGGACGGAGCGCGTCTTGGGGCTCTACCGAACCGAGGCGGACATGCAAGCGATTCCGCACGGCGTTGCGCATCTTATTCATGGATCGAGTGAAGGGCGTTTCACGATCCGGTACGCTCCGGGGCATCTGACCAGGGAAGAGATCGAGCAGGTTGGCTACGAATATGCCAATCCGGACGAGATGATGAAGCGGTATGACCCCGCGGTGATGAAGGAAGGCTGGAACACGATGCCGGATGGCGAAGAGGTCTTCTACATCAGCACGCCGTCGGCGGGTTTGTGGTCGACCGAGGCGAAGCTGCACGACCCGGCGCGCCGCGACCTTACAGACTACGTGCCGTCACGCGAGGCGGAAGAACGAGCAGACGCGGACAGAGCAGAGGAACGAAAGCATGAAAACGCCGCATAGCCTCCTGGCCTTGACGTCTGACTTAGTGGAACAGCGAGCGCTGTTGCACGCGTCGATTGCGCAGCACGAGCACCTGCTGGTTGCCTACTCGGGTGGCGTGGACTCGGCGTATCTTGCGTGGGAGGCCTTCCAGGTGCTCGGCACACGTATGACTGCAGTGCTCGCGGATTCACCGTCGTTGCCGCGGACGCACCTCACGGAAGCGCGAGCGTTTGCCGAGGCCGAGGGATTTCCGCTCGAGATCCTTGAGACCTCGGAGATGGAGAGCCCTGAGTACGTGCGCAACGACAGCTCGCGCTGCTTTCACTGCAAGGATGAGCTGTTCACGGTGATGGAGCAGTTTCGTGAACAATTCGCTGCTGGTTACATATCGGGCGAAGGGATCGCGCTGGCGTATGGGCGCAACCTGGATGACAGTGGGGATTTTCGTCCAGGTCAGCGGGCTGCTGCATTGCACCATGCGGTCGCTCCGCTGGCAGAAGCGGGCATGGGCAAACAGTCGATTCGCGCAATCGCACTGGCTGCCGGGCTGTCTGTCTGGGACAAGCCGGCGTCGGCGTGTCTCTCCTCGCGCATCGAGTATGGCCGCCCGGTCACGGCACAAGCGCTGCACGCCGTGGAACAGGCAGAGGAGGCGCTGCACGCGCTTGGTTTTCGACAGCTGCGAGTGCGGCATCATGGCGAGCTTGCGCGTGTGGAGATCGAGCGAGCGGAACTGCCGCGTGCGCTCTCGCTCGAAATGCTGGCACGGATCACGACGGAGGTGCGCGCCGCTGGTTTCACCTATGTCACGCTGGATACAGAAGGCTATCGCTCTGGCTCCATGAACGCGCTTCTGCCTGTTTCCGCAATCGCGAGTGCAACCCATGCATCGTGACGCTCTGCTCGAGTTGCTGCGCGCGTACAAGGCTGGGGACACCGAGGAAAGCGAACTGGCAGACCGGCTCACCACGCTGCCGTTTGAGGATATCGGCTTCGCGAAGATCGATCATCATCGCAGCCTCCGCTCCGGCATGCCGGAGGCGATCTACGCCGAGAGCAAAACGCCTGGGCAGGTGGCTGCGATCTTTGCGCGACTCGCAGCCACCGGGGTTCCGGTGCTGGCCACACGGGCCTCTGCAGCGCATGCTGCGGCTGTCGAGGCGGTTGTTCCTGGCGCCGTGTACCACGTGCTCGCTCGCTGCATCTCGCTTGGCGCGACTGCAGCGCGTCCGGAGCTTGGAGACATCGCGGTGGTCTGTGCGGGGACCAGTGATCTCCCCGTCGCCGAGGAGGCGAGCCTGGCCGCGGAGCTGTTTGGCGCTCAGGTGACCCGTATTACGGATGTCGGCGTTGCGGGGCTCCACCGTCTGCTTGCGCAACTGCCCCTGTTACGGAAGGCAGATGTCGTGATCGCATGCGCAGGCATGGAAGGCGCGCTGCCGAGTGTGCTCGGCGGGTTAGTCGCAGTGCCGGTGATCGCTGTGCCCACAAGCGTCGGGTATGGAGCAAGCCTCCACGGTATCGCTGCATTGCTCGGCATGCTCAACAGCTGTTCACCGAACACGGCTGTTGTGAACATCGACAACGGTTTTGGCGCAGGCTACCTCGCCTGCCTCATTGCCAGGCAGACAGCAGCCCGCCCGGACGAAACTCCAGCACGACCGGATGATCGCTGAGCGTTAACGGCACTGTATCTACGTGGGTCAGCGATTGCTGTGCCGTGTTGCTTACCGTCGGGTCATACACCTGGACGCGTGAATGAGTGCTGCCCAGAACCACATCGACATGGCTCGCACCGTGGGTCTGTTCACCCCAGACCACGAGCTCGAAGGTTCCGTTGCTCTTCTGGAGCAGCAGATCATGCACAGTGGCAGGTTCGGTGGGAATGCTGTAGCCGAGGCTCTTCAGCCGGGTTGGGCTGCCGCTATCGGCAAGGATGGCTGTGAGGTTGTGGAGATACACAGCAGCCTTGCGCGGCGTTGTGTAGTCCTTGAAGAAGCCGTAGCCACCATCCTGATCGTCGATCAGCTCGTACATGAACGTTCGCGTCCAGCCGTGTTTGAACTGGCCCAGGTAGATGTTGAGATACATCCGTCCCTGCTGCTCTTCTGTCAGATCGCCGGGGCCGGTCTTCCATCCCGTTTCTGTGGTGATGCGGGGCAAGGTCTCGAGCGCTGGTGCGTCATAGCCGTGGTAGTGCTTACCCCAGGTGATTCCATAGTTCCCGACCAGGCCATCCCAGCTAGTGTTGTAGAGCACGGGGTCAGATGCGTCCCAGGCCATGTTATCGGCCAATCCCTTGTTGCCTGAGTACGGCACGTAGTTATGGCAGTTGGCGTAGTCCGCGAAGGTGGTTCCTTCGGGCATCGATGTACCCGACGCGGCTGGCACCTTCAGGAATTGCAGACCGACGTTGTCGGTTTCAGCACCGCTCTCGCTGATGTTGAGCACCGGGTACGCCTTGAGCACCGCATCATTCTTGACAGCGCGATATAAGTCGCGCTGGAACTTAGCCACGGGAAGCCAGGAGTCGGCACCGCCGCCTTTGACTCCGTCGTAAGTGACGCCGCCAAAGTTATTGGGTTCGTTGGGTCCTTCAATCGAGAGCAGCGCCTTCGCCGCCGCAAGCTGCCGGCTCGCGGTGAGCATCGCGGGAAAGTCGGCATCCTTGACGCCGCTGCCCGGGCTCAAGTCGATCTGTACTTTCGCTGCATTGTGCAATGCAATCAGCGCGGACATATCGTAGTGCGCGTCGGCACCATCGCGGATGGCGTGCACGCCAAGATACTGGAGCGGCCCGACCAATTTGGTCGCGTCCTGACCATGCTGCACATGGGTGTCAACACCGAGAGAGCCGACAAAGGCTGCAGCGCTGACGGCCTTGACCTGCGGGCCCTTCTCGCAACCGGCGAGCAGCCCACCTACGAGCGCTGCCGCCAAAACAGACCAGCATCGTTGCATGCGACGTGGCATGGTATTCCTCAGCTTTCTGCCCTGGTTTGTACACTGCACCGGCACAGTGTACCGGCTCCTGGCCTAGATGACGCATGTTTGCAGGACTGCTGAAACGGAAGTGCAGACAGGCGGCTCCGTCTCGACACCGGCGTCCTGCTTTCTGGGCGTTGGTGAGATCCGCCCCTACTCACATCGACGTGAGTTCCTGCACACCAGCAGTCCACCAGACTGGAGTAAACTTCGCCTTGACTGCATCAAAGGATTCGTCGACCCAGTCGAAGCGAGGATTCAATGGATCAGCTTACTCCGCAGGGCACACTCATCACGAATGAACCCCGGCACGTGTCACATCTCACCGGAATCGTCCTGGTGGTCGTTGGGCTTCTGGCTATCCTGCTGCCCCTCTTTGCAGGCGTCGCCATTACGGCGATCGTTGGCTGGTTGCTGCTGCTCGCAGGCTTTGCGCACATCGTGTTTGGATGGCTGGCCCGTGGTGCCGGCGCAGTGGCCTGGCAGTGGCTCCTTGGCGTCGTGTATCTGCTGGTGGGCTTCTTTCTGCTGCTCCATCCGCAGCGCGGGCTGATCACGCTCACCCTCATACTCGCCTCCTACTTTGTAGTGGAAGGGATTATCGAGCTGGTGATGTACTTCCGTTTACGTCGTGGTCACCGTGCAGACTGGTTCCTCTGGGATGGCCTGGTAACACTGTTTCTCGGCTTCATGATCTGGAGCCGCTGGCCATTCAGCTCCGGCTGGGCGCTCGGCACCATCGTCGGCATCAGCCTCTTGTTCAGCGGCATCACGCGTCTGACGTTCCGCAGCGGGCGCCCGGGAGTTGACGCGCTGGGCACGCTGTAGAGCAAGATACGCGCGGCAGGGAGAGACACCGGTTCTCCGGATTCAGTCCTGCTGTGGGCGCTTCTTTGCCGCTGGCGCGGTCGATTCTCGAATCAGCAAGCGCGGCTGAACTACGTTCTCCCTCGCTCCCTCAACCTGCCCACTCTTGGGCCGATGGAGGCTTCGGAATGCCTCCTCTGCGAGCGAGCGCCGCGACACAAACAGCGTTGTAAGGGCAGGCTGGGTGTAGGCGCTAAGCTCAATGCCGTCGAAGCCAATCACCGAGATATCTTCCGGAATGCGGAGACCGGCCTTGTGAATCGAGCCCATCGCACCGATCGCCGTAAGGTCATTTGAAGCAATGAGCGCTGTGGGCCGGTGTTTACTCGACGCCAGCAGGCGATCCATGGCAAGCGCACCACCCTCCACGCGATGGTCGCCTTCCTGGAGCCATCCTTGCTGCTCCGCGATGCCCTCCTGCTGAAGCACATCACGGTAAGTGTTCATGCGGATCGCCGCGGACTGCAGGGTAATTGGCCCACTGATAAATCCGATATCTCGATGGTTCAGCTCGAAAAGGTGTCGCATCGCCATGGTGATGCCAGCGACGTAGTCTACGTGAACCACACTTACATTAGGTCCTCTCGCCAGGGCGTCCATAAAAACAAGCGGGATCTGGCGATGCGAGAACTTCTGGATGAGATGGTCATCCATTTCAGAAGTCATGATGGCTACGCCGTCGACCTTGCGCTGCAACATACGGGTAACACAGGTCTCCATGCGCTGTGGGTCGTAGTTTGTGTTTGCGATCAGGACTTCCTGGTCATGAGTCACGGCTATATCTTCAAACGCCTTTACCAGTTCCGGAAAATAGGGATTGGTGATGTCGGAGATGATGAGGCCATACATGCCGCTTCGCCCAGAACCAAGGCTACGCGCGTTGACATCCGGATAGAAATTGAGTGCTGCGATAGCATTCCGCACCCGCTCCGCGGTTTTGGGCGCGACAGAGGCAGTCCCGTTGATCACGCGAGATACAGTCGCAGTCGAGACACGGGCGCGGCGAGCCACGGCGATGATGCTCATACTCCCATCATCGCGAAAGCAGCGCTTTTCGCAACCCTTCGCCTTTCTTTTCTCAACGGCGGTCGGACTGCAGCCGTCCAGAGGCCGCGTGCCAGCCACGTCGTCAGCCACTTACAGGGGGACCGAGGTTGCCGCTCGCGTTCACTCGCCTGCTTGATTGCGAGCTTCATGTGATCGCTCCTCCCACGTGGCCTCAAAGGATGCCACGCACTCAGTGACCGACGACCTGGACGATGGACGCATCGCTTGCACTCCATGGAGGTGCGCCGCTGTGTGTCAGTCGGCGAGATCGCTCATCCCAGTGGAGCTGGCTGACGCTGTCGGTTCCCTTTTCATAGGCATATGTGGTGCCATCATCGGTAAAGAGCGTGAAGTCAGCATTCGCACCGGGGTAGACACGGACCGAAGCGATTGACTGCTTTTGGTCGGCGCTTAGGATTGTGGAACCAAGCGGAATGATCGAACCAGCGCGCACGAAGAGGGGTAAGGTGTCGATGGGCGCGCTTGCCGTGATCGTCTGGCCGCCCCGGATCCGCTCGTTCGTCCAGTAGTTGTACCAGTCCGTCCCGGCGGGGAGGTAAACCCTGCGCTCTGTTGCGCCCTGCTCCGTGACAGGGGCGACAAGGAAGGCAGGACCGAACATGTACTCGTCTGGAATATCTGCAGCCTGCGGATCGCTGGGGAAGTCCATGAACAACGTCCGCATAAAGGGGGCACCTGTCCTGTAACTCGCATAGCCAAGCGAATAGGTGTACGGGAGTAGCTGATAGCGAAGGCGCAGGTACTTTGCGAGGATAGGTTCTGCCTGTTTTCCGTAGGCCCAGACTTCGTTGTGCATGCGCTCTCCATGCGCACGCATCACTGGCTGAAAGGCGCCCCACTCAAACCAGCGCACAAAGAGTTCCGGGTAGTCCTCATAGTTTCCGATGTTGGCTCGTACATCGGAGCCGTCAATCAAAGGTTTGTGCTGCGCATGGTAATTCGCAGGAAGGCTGGGCGAAAAGAAGCCGGCTATATCGGTGTCCCAGTACGGCATGCCGGAGGCTGCAAAGTTCAGGCCGGCCGGGATAGAGCGCTTCAACATATCCCAGCTCGAGGTGATGTCACTCGACCAGAATACCGTTCCATTGCGCTGCGCGCCGAGATAAGCAGCGCGCGCGAGGATCATGACCCGGCGGCTGTCGCCAAAGTAACGGCGGAATCCTTCATACACGGAAGCCGTGTGGAAGAGGGGGTAGACGTTGTAGTAGCGCGAGCCTGAACCCACAAAGAAGAAATCCTTCGCCGGGTCGATGTCCGGCTCGGTTTCATCCAGCCAGATGTAGTCGAAGTGATAGGGCTTGATGTAGCGGTCCCGGATTTCCTGCCAGAACCACCTGGCGGCTTCGGGGTTGGTGGTGTCGATGTTGGGCCCGATCACATCCTTGAAGCCACCGCCGTCCGGAACGCCCGCGGCATCGTGGATGAGCCAGCCTTTTGCGCGGAGCATGTCGTAAAACTGCGTTCCCGCAGAGAAGTGCGGCCAGACACTGAGCAGCGTCTTGATGCCCATCGCGTGCAGCTGATCATTCATCGCCGCCGGATCGGGCCAGC
Source organism: Acidobacteriaceae bacterium (assembly GCA_965199135.1). Taxonomy (GTDB): domain Bacteria; phylum Acidobacteriota; class Terriglobia; order Terriglobales; family Acidobacteriaceae; genus EB88. Next base: position 962,386 of record OZ240685.1, read on the forward strand.
GTGCAGGATCGAGGTCGAGCTCGCCCTGTTTCGTCATGTTGAGGAAGTCGACGACCAGCACATCGAGCGGTAAGTTGCGGTCGCGGTAGCCTTTCGCGACCGCAAGCAGCTGCTCCTGCGTAGGGTAGATCGCCTTGCTTTGGATGTAGCCGTAGGTTGCGCGCGGCAGCATATGTGCGATGCCGGTAAGCTGGCGATAACCTGCGTAGATCTCGTCGGCGGTGTCGCCTGCGACGAGGAAGAAGGAGACGCGGTCGCCGACCTCTGACGACCAGACATTCTGCTGGTTGAAACCAAGATTGATCGTGGTCTTGGATGGATTATCCCAGATGAGACCGTACCCACGGCTGGACACCATGAAGGGGACGCAGACATTTTCCCCGCCGACTGCAGCGTAGTCGTGCCAGCAGCGGACCTGGTGATCGCGCAGATCCAGCGTGCCTTGTTGCTGCTGCCCAAGGCCGTAGTAGTGCTCGTCTGCGGGCGAGTCGAAGGTCGCGGTCACGTGGTAGCCGGGATCGTTCTTCCCCTCCGAGCCCTCATGGTCCCCTGCGGGGTTCTGAGTCATCGACCAGTTCCTCATGTCGAGGAGCTGCTTGCCTGAGGCTGTGGCAACGGAAAGATCATCCTGCTCTGGCCCCGCTTGCGGACCACCGCCAAAGTAGTGGTCACGCAGCTGCTGGTTGAGCGCGTCAAGCGGCATGTGTTGCGGTAACTGCGACGGTTGCAGATGATCCGGGTTCAGGTGGACGATCATTCGTGCGGAGCGGAAGACTTCGCCGCCACTCGCATCGTGATCGTGCGTCCAGCCAGCCGCAGAGGGTTTTCCGATGAAACCATAGCCTGGTGCAGCAGCGGCCTGCGCCTTGTCGGTACTGAGCGTCACACGCAGGATGTTGGGCGCATACGGCTCGAGCACCACTGTCCTGCCTGGGCGGTCGAGCACAAAGGCATCTGTCTGTGCGTGCAGCAGGGGCGCGCTCCATAGGAGGCATGCAGGGAGCAGCCACGCCAGAGCGGCAAGACTCTTGCGCTCTCGGCGGAGGAAGCGAGACATGCGGCGAGCGGGATGGCCCTCATCGACTACCTGCACTGGTTTCTCATGACGCGCCTCCGCTGGGTCTCCGTGAAACGAAGCGATTGTATGGGGCAGCAACATATGCCGTCAAAATGCCTGGCGCAGCACACTTAGTGACTCTTCGGCAGTCCTGTAAGTCGGGGATCGAGCTCCAGCGCGCCGCCTTCACGCAAACGGTAGAACGAGTCCGCGGCGACATCATGGAAGCTCTGCTGCTTTCCATCCGGCCAGCGCACGTCCACCTCTCCCATGCGCGCAGCCGAGCCAAGGCCAAAGTGAAGCCGTAGATCACTCTGCGAGAGATAACTGCCCCCGCTGAGCACCTCCTGCATCTGCGGCGGCCCGGTCGTCCGGACAGAGATGCGCGCGTTCAACGCAAGCCGGTTTGAGGGCTGACCTTCCAGCTGAAATGATGCCCAGTGGTTGGCGGGACTGCCGTTTACCGCAAGGATCATCGGTCCGCCGACAAGGTTCTCGACGATGACATCGAGATGTCCGCTGTTGAAGAGGTCGGCGACGGCCAGGCCACGGCTGACTTGTGGCTGGCTGAGCGCCGGCCCAACGCTCGCAGAGATGTCGCGAAAGGTGCCATCGCCGTTGTTCCAGAAAAGCAACTTGGGTTCGCGGTACGTGGTTCCTACGGCGGCTCCGTCGACCTGTGGGTAGACGTGGCCATTCACAAGGATCAGGTCGAGCAACCCTCGATTGTCAGTGTCAAGAAACGCATCGCCCCAGCCGACATCGTGGACTGTCGACTGCGCCACATGCGCAGAGTGCGCCACGTCAGAAAAGTTCATCCTGCCTGCATTCTGATAGAGCGTCGCGTAGTCTTCGCTGAAGTGCGTCACGGCGATGCTCTCTCGCCCGGTTCGGTCGTAATCGCCGAGCGCGACGCCCATGTTGGCCTGTTCGTTGCCGTCCTCGCTGAGAGCGACACCTGCGTCGAGGCCCTGTTCCAGGAAGTGGCCATCTCCCAGGTTGCGGTAGAGGAAGTTCGACTCGCCATCGTTGGCGACAAAGAGGTCCAGTCGGCCATCGTCGTCGAAGTCGGACCAGACCGCCTCAAGGCCGAAGTACCCTTTCGGATCACTGACACCAGCCTGCGTACTCACTTCGGTGAAGGTTCCGTCGCCGCGATTGTGGTACAGCGTATCGGGCGAGCCTTTTAGGCCGCGCGGCCCGCACTGCACGGGCACGGCGTGGTACATGCATGTTTTCCCTTCGCCGAATGCGGGTAAGTGGCTGAGGTCGAGATTGACATAGTGCGGGACAAACAGGTCAACCCAGCCATCCTTGTCATAGTCGCCGAAGGCAAGGCCGGTTGCCCATCCTGTGTCGTGCGCGAGGCCCGCGTGCTCGGTCACGTTCGCGAATGTGCCATCGTGATTGTTACGGAAGAGCACCACGCCGCCAAAGCAGCTCACTGCAAGGTCCGGCCAGCCATCATTGTCAATATCACCGACCGCAGCACCCATCGCCCAGCATGGATAGCCAACTCCGGCCTTCTCGGTGACGTCGGTGAATGTGCCATCGTGATTGTTACGGAAGAGCGCGCTGCGTGCCTTCACCCCTTGCCGCGCCATCTCCACACTTGGCGCATTGGTGAAGTAGAGGTCCGGCCAGCCATCACCGTCGTAATCCAGGACCGCCACACCGCCGCTCATCGATTCGACGATGTACCTCGCTTCAGGGCTTGAGAGGTGTTCAAAGCTGATCTTCGTCGAGGCCGTGATGTCGACAAGCTGCGGCAGCTCGGCTGCGGCTGCGGAGCCATGCGCCGCACCGTCGCCGCGCTGCCCGACAGCCTGCTCCGCCACGGCGGAGAACGCGAACACTGCGAGCAGCGCGAGCATGCGGAGTGGAGCAGCGACAGATGATAGCCATAGCAGCACGTTGTTCCTCCGGAACGGCCCCAAAGTACCCGCGAAGGGCGCCACTGTCCAACAGTATTTCCCGGCAGCCTTTCGAACACGGCGGCAAGACCGTGAAATCCGCTCTCGCTGCGCGCCAGGGTGGACACCTTTACGGCCGGTGGACTACGCTTCGAGGGAACGTGTAAGCGCATACACCTGCGCGTGTAGCCACCGAGCGTGGCCACCCTGCGGGAGTGCTGAAGGCTACTGCCTTCCGGGATTGTTGTCTTATGATCGAGCCTCGTTCTCCCCTCAACGTCGACACCGAGCAGGCAGCGGAAACTCCGACCCCGGAAACCGTCTCTGTGAATCGCCGCGAATTCATCGCAGCTGTCGCTGGCAGCGTCGCACTTGCAGGTTTCTCGCACACTCGCGCTCTGGCGCAGGCGGTGCCCCACGAGGAGGTGAACCTCGCGCGCGTGGCCATCCCGACGAGCGCGATTGTGACGAGCGAGAACAAGATCACAGCGCTGAACGATGGCTTTACGCCTGCGAGTTCAGCAGACCGCAACAAGGGCGCGTACGCAATACGAGGGGACTTCGACTCGCCGGGCGCCGGGCGCTGGGTGCAATACAGCTGGAGCAGGCCGGTCTCCATCAGCAGGACTGATATCTACTGGGCGATCGACCCACCGCACCCAAAGGGATACCCCGGCAGCGAGGGTGTAGGGTTGGCAGCACCCTCCTCCTATCGCCTGCTTTACTGGAACGGGAGTGACTTCGTGCCGGTGGCGAATGCGCGTGGCCTTGGTACGGCAGCCGACAGCTTCAATGCCACGGCCTTTGATCCGGTCACAACCGACAGGATCCGTCTCGAGGTCATTCCGGATGGAAAGCATGCAGCGGGTGTTCTGGAGTGGCGGGTGTATAACTCTGGCCCTGTTCCATCGCTGCCCCCCGTCGTGCAGGCGGGCATCGATCGCTCGGTTGTGATGGGCGGCCAGACTTATCTGGCCGGAAAGGCTATCTGGCTGCACGATGTCCCGGGAAATGCTGCCCGGTGGCGAAAGCATTCCGGTCCCGGTGAAGTTATCTTCGCGAATGCAGCCTCGCCGGTGACCACAGCAACCTTCTCAACGCCGGGATCGTATGTGCTGCAGTTAAAAGGTTCAGGGCGCGGCGAGCCTGCTGCCTCGGAGCTCCACGTGGAAGCAGTGATGCCTCCTCCCGCGCAGCGGCTCGACGTGGTCTACACCAAGCGTTACTCGATCGACAGCCCGCTCTGGAACAAGCGGGCAAAGATGCTGATCGTGAACTGGATTCCCCATTGCATAGCGCAGTGCGAGCGCACGGATATCCCGGCGATGCGTGGCGACGGCGGCATCGACAACTTCATCGAAGCAGCGAAGGCGAACCGAGGCGAACCGCACGCGCGTCATCGCGGCTATGTCTTCTCCAATGCGTGGGTTCACCAGACGGTGGAGTCCATGTGCATCGCGCTGATGGTGGATGCCCAGGGAGATGAAGAGATCCTGCATGCGCAGGAGAAAATGCGCGGCACCCTTGAGCGTTGGGTTCCCACTATTCTGGCTGCGCAAATGGAAGACGGCTATCTGCAGACGGCTTACATTCTCGCGGATCGGAAAGAGTGGCCAGAGCGCTGGTCGCCGGATCATCGAGGCAATCATGAAGGCTATGTGTCGGGTTACTTCATCGAGTCGGCGATCAATCACTACACGCTCACCGATGGACAAGATCTGCGCATGTACAACGCCGCAAAGAAACTTGCCGACTGCTGGGTGGCGAATCTGGGTCCGGGCAAGAAGCCGTGGTTCGATGGCCACCAGGAGATGGAGCAGGCGCTGGTACGCTTTGGGCGCTTCGTCAATGACCAGGAAGGGCACGGTCGCGGGGACGCCTACATCGTACTTGCGAAGTTCCTGCTCGATTCGCGTCGCGGCGGCTCGGAGTACGACCAGAGTCACCTGCCGCCGGAGCAGCAGTATGAAGCGGTAGGCCATGCGGTGCGCGCGACATACTTCTACTCGGGTATGGCCGACATCGCGGCCGAGACACATGACCTCGGCTACCAGAGTGCCGTGCTGTCCCTGTGGGACAACATGGTCAATAAGAAGTACTACCTGACCGGCGGGATCGGCAGCGGAGAGACGTCGGAGGGTTTTGGCCCAAACTACTCGCTCCGCAACAATGCCTACTGCGAATCCTGCTCCAGCTGCGGACTGGTGTTCTTCCAGTACAAGTTGAACCTGGCGTACCACGATGCACGGTACGCCGACCTATACGAGCAGACGATGTATAACGCGCTGCTCGGTGGTGTCGACCTCACCGGCGAAAGCTTCTGCTACACAAACCCGCTGCTGAATACGCAACGGACGCTGTGGCATACCTGCCCGTGCTGCGTGGGCAACATCCCACGCACGTTGCTGATGATGCCGACCTGGGCGTATGTCAAGAGTCCCACGGCGATCTATGTCAATATGTTCGTCGGCAGCCGCATTCACGTGGGCAAGGTCGCAGGCACCAGCGTCGAGATGGTGCAGAAGACCGAGTATCCGTGGAAGGGTGCTGTCGCGATCACGGTAAATCCGGAGACAGCAGCCACGTTCAGCGTCTGTGTGCGCATACCGGATCGGCATACAAGCAAGCTGTACACCGAGTTTCCCACGGTTCGCGGTGTTTCATCTCTCTCGGTCAATGGTGAGCGTGTCACGCCCCATGTAGTGAAGGGGTATGCGGTGATTACACGCGAGTGGAAGCAGGGTGATCGTATTGCGCTTGAGCTTCCGATGGAGCCGCAGCGTGTTGTCCCTGACAGCCGCATCCAGGCGGACCTCGGAGCGGTCGCACTCAAGTATGGGCCGCTCATTTACAACGTCGAGACCGCCGACGGGCAGAAGATCGACCAGTCGCTGAGCGATGCTCCTCTTCGCGCAGAGTGGCGGCCGGAGTTTCTGGGTGGTGTGATGGTGATCACCGGCACATGGCAGGATGGGTCGCCAATGACCGCTATCCCGAACTACGCCCGCATGAATCGTGTCGGTCCCCCTGAGGCGTACCCACGTGAGACAGAGGTGAACTACGCGCCTGGGGCGACCACCAGCAATGGGAAGAAGACGCCGAGTCAGTCACCGACGATCGCTGCGCCAAGAACGCCGGTGAGTGTGACACCCAGCGGGGGCGCCGGCAACACGAGCCCTGCCGATAATCGGCGCTATGGCCGGTACGAGAGTATCGACTCGAAGGTCTGGATCTAAGGGGCGTATGCGTCCGTCATCGTTCGTGAGGGAGACTCGCCCATGAGCCACGTCGCTCTCCCTGCCGAGTCGGTGTGGGATTATCCCCGGCCGCCGCGGCTGGAGACTTTCCCTCTACGGATCCGTGTTGTGCACGGAGGCGAGACGATCGCCGACACGGCGCGCACCGATCAGAGCGCGCTACGCATTCTCGAGACCAGCCATCCGCCGGTCTACTACCTGCCGCGAGCTGCGATCGCGATGGCCTTGTTGGCGTGCTCGCGGAGCCGACAGAGTTTCTGCGAGTTCAAGGGGCTTGCAAGCTACTGGTCGATCGCGATCCCAGAGCACGGAGCACCGGATGCTGCGTGGAGCTACGAGGCGCCAGCGCCCGCGTACACGGCGCTCCGTGGCCATCTTGCGTTTTACGCTGGCCGGGTCGATGAGTGCTGGGTCGGCGAGGAGCGGATCGTGCCGCAGGCGGGCGACTTCTATGGCGGCTGGATCACCTCCAACCTGCGCGGGCCTTTCAAGGGCGCCCCTGGAACGCGACACTGGTAAGGGTCCGCAGGACCGCGGGCCCCCTCGCCTCGCAGGGGACCCCTAGTACGGCCGGTGTGCCTCGGTGATGCCCGGCCAGGTATCGGTGCGGAACGGCCCTGCTGGCAGGCCTGCTCCATTGAACAACGTTGCCGCCGGGTTTGCCTGCCATGCATAGCGGACCTCAAGCGGGTGTGGCACCGTGGGTGACGAGACGATGACGGTATCTCCTTCAATGCGCGCATCGGCCCAGTGCCACGTGTGATCCGCGCCCGCGACTGAGAACTCACCGAGCGAGGGACCTTTCACTACCAGGCCCCCATCGGCATGGGTGAAATGCAGGCGAATGGAATCAGGAAGCCTGTCGACCGAGGCCAGTGTTGGGCCAGAAGAGGCGATCGCTTCGCCATACTGCTTCTGCAGCGCGCAGCGCGCGAGGCGATCTCCCACGGGCTCCTTGTCTTTGGGGTGCAGGTTGTCCGGGTCGCCGGTGTCGATCGTGACCACCAGGCAGGTATTTGGCGTAGCCGCTGCTGCGAGTGCCTGCGACTCGCGCGTCTCTGCCCACGCATCATCCTTCGGGGTGTCGCTCCGATGCTCAAATGCAGGCAGGCTCACGATGTAGAACGGGAAGTTACCCTGGCCGAAGAGCCGCCGCCAGTCGGCGATCATGACGGGCAGGAGTCTGCGGTACTGAAAGCCACGCTCGGTATTCTGCTCGCCCTGGTACCAGAGCGCGCCGGTGATTGCGAGCGGAGCCACAGGGGCCAGCATGCCCTGGTACAGCACGGTCGGCATCACGGGCCAGTTCTCGTAGGCAATGGGCAACGTGACAGGCGGACGCGCAACCACGCTGAGCTTGCCTTTCCAGGCGCCGGCGAGAGCGATGTTCGTTGTGTCGCCAAGTTGAAGATGTAACTCCTCGGGCTTACCGAGGAAGCCGCCGACGGGCTTGGTCTTCAGGACACGAATCGCGATCAGATTGCGCCCTGGTTTCAACACTCCTTCGTGGATCGGGTAGACACGCGGATTCTCGACCCATGCGCTGCCCCCGACCATCTGTCCATTGACGTAGACCGTGTCCATGCGCTCGATCGAGCCGAGATGCAGTGACGCGTGTCCCGCGGGCAGCGGATCCGGCAGCATAATCTCCTTCCGGAACCAGGCGACTGCAGGAGTTTCGGGGACGCCAAGCGCAGCGAAACCGCCGGGGATCTCCACTGTCTTCCAGCTGGAGTCCTCCGTGGCCGGATCCTGCCATTTCTCTTTGAGGCCGACGTCGTATTCGTCGTACCAGTGCATGACATAGTTGCCATACTCCGGTGCGTTGGCGGCGGCGAGCCGCTGCACTTCAGCCATGGGCACATCGAAGTCGTGCAGAGGGCGCAAGGCTTCGGCACTTGTCCAGGCCTCGGCCGGCGTACCGCCGAGTGCATCCACCACGAGTCCGATCGGAACATGGATATCCTGCTGGACCCGCTTTGCAAAGTAGTAAGCGACCGCGGACACATCGTTCGCCGTGTCCGGAGAAACCACTTTCCACACGCCACTGACGTTGTCGGTGTGGTGATAGGCGGGGTGAGCGTCGACGGAGAAGAAGCGAATGTCCGGGTAGTTCGCGGTCTTCACTGCATCCGCTCCGTCGAGCGCACCCCGCAGCGGAAACTGCATGTTGGACTGCCCACCACAGAGCCAGACATCGCCGACGAGAACGTTCTTGAGCACGAGGTGTTCGGTGGCTCCATCGATCTGCAGGGTGTACGGGCCGCCGGTTGGAGGTGGCTGGAGGCGTACCTGCCAGCGATGATCCGCGCCGGCAACAGCAGAGGCTTTCTCGCCGTGGATGCTGACGGTGACCTGGCCGCCGGGCACAGACCAGCCCCAGATGGGGTTGCTCTTGCCTCGCTGCAGAACCATGTTGTCGCCGAACAGTGAACTTACAAAGGGCAGCGGCTTCGCAGCGGGTGTTGGTGCAGCAGTCTGCGCAGGGGCCGTCGCGACAAGAGTCAGCAGTGCAGCAAAAGTTAACAAGAGGAATCGCGTAGATATCCACTTCGGAAAGCCGGTGGAGACATTGGGGAATTTCTGCACAGCTCTGGCCTCGTCGATGTTGCAAATGGAACTGTATCGCAAGGGGCGCGAGGCGCAAAAGCGTCCATCACTTCGTTGAGCCTCCAGGCGCGCTCACCGCCCGTTGCCCTTCTTGGCATACCTCCGGCGCAGCAACCAGCCTTCCGTCTTCCAGAGTTGCGGCGGCGTGCGACATCCGTCCTGCACGAGCGCTGCCCATGGAAGCCCTCACAGCGAAGCGCGCCGCGGACAAGACGGCTCCTCTGCCGTAGATCGCGGAGGAGAGAATTCGTTTGCTTTCTTCGAGGGCGGATCTGGTGGGCCCACCAGGACTTGAACCTGGAACCAACGGATTATGAGTCCGCTGCTCTAACCAATTGAGCTATAGGCCCGTGAGGGGGCGAGCGCCCCTCAGAGGGATTGTATCTGCTCGCATCGCTCCTAGAGCCGGCAGATCAGCAGCTCGCGCTCGTAGATCATCTCGGGTGGCAGGTGGTCGTGCAATGCGAGGAACAGCTCTTCGTGCCCCATCACTTCGCGTTTCCATGCCTCTCGATCAACCGTCTCGAGCGTCGTGAACTGCGCCGGGGAGAAGTCGAGCCCGGACCACTCGATGTCGGCGTACAGGGGCACCCAGCCGATCGGCGTCTCCTGCCCGCGCACCCGGCCACGTACGCGGTCGACGACCCACTTCAACACGCGCATGTTCTCGGAGTAGCCCGGCCACAGGAACTTGCCATCCGCGCCACGACGGAACCAGTTCACATGAAAGATGCGCGGCGTCGAGTGGAGCGAACGCTGCATGCGCAGCCAGTGCCGGAAGTAGTCGCCCATGTGGTACCCACAGAAAGGCAGCATCGCCATCGGGTCGCGGCGCACGGTGCCGACCGCTCCGCCGGCGGCTGCAGTGGTTTCCGAGCCCATGGTCGCGCCGACGTATACGCCCGAGGACCAGTTAAACGCCTGGAAGACCAGCGGCATGGTGGTCGGCCGGCGCCCGCCGAAGATGAACGCGGAGATCGGGACGCCCTCAGGGTCTTCCCACGCCGGGTCGATCGTGGGGCACTGGCTCGCCGGCGCGGTAAAGCGGCCATTGGGATGCGCCGCGGGTGTGGATGAGGCGGGCGTCCACGGCTGGCCACGCCAGTCGAGTGCCTCGGCTGGCGGCGTGTCGGTCATCCCCTCCCACCAGACGCCGCCGTCGGGAACGCCATCCGTCGTGGTGAGCGCGACGTTGGTAAAGATGGTATTGCGCGCGAGGGTCGCCATCGCGTTGGGGTTGGTCTTCGCGCTGGTGCCCGGCGCCACGCCAAAGAAGCCGGCTTCCGGATTGATCGCCCGTAGCTGCCCGGTCGCATCCGGCCGGATCCATGCGATATCATCCCCGACGGTCCAGACCTTCCAGCCATCGAAGCCGGCAGGCGGAATCATCATGGCGAAGTTCGTCTTGCCGCAGGCAGAGGGAAACGCCGCAGCGACGTAGGTCTTTTCATGGGTCGGCGACTCGACGCCGACGATCAGCATGTGCTCGGCCATCCAGCCCTCGTCGCGCGCGATATTCGACGCGATACGCAGGGCGAAGCACTTCTTTCCGAGCAGCGCGTTGCCGCCGTAGCCCGAGCCATAGGACCAGATCTCGCGCGTCTCCGGGAAGTGCACGATGTACTTCTCGTCGTTGCAGGGCCACGGCACATCCCGCTGCCCCGGCGCGAGCGGCGCGCCCACCGAGTGCAGGCACGGCACCACGCGCTTCTGGTCTTTATCGATCTCCGCGTAGACCGGTGTGCCGATCCGCGCCATAATGCGCATGTTCACGACGGCATAGGCCGAGTCGGTGAGCTGCACCCCAATCTGCGACATGGGCGAGCCGATCGGCCCCATCGAGAATGGCATGACATACATCGTGCGCCCACGCATCGAGCCGCGGAAGAGCTGCTTCAGCTTGCGACGCATCGTGAAGGGGTCTTCCCAGTTGTTCGTGGGTCCGGCGCTGTCCTTTGCGAGCGAGCAGATAAAGGTGCGGTCTTCTACCCGGGCGACGTCGTTCGGCGCCGAACGCGCATAGAAGCAGCCGGGCCATTTTTGCTCCGCCAGTCGAGTGAAGGTTCCCGCCGCGACGAGTTCGTCGCAAAGCATGGCATTCTCCTCGTCCGTGCCATCGATCCAGTGGATCGAATCCGGCTGGCACAGGTCCGCCATCTTTTCGACCCAGCGGATGAGATGACGGTTTGCCGTGGGGATTGCTGTTGTTGCGATCGCTGTTGCCAAGGTGGCTCCTGAAGGGATCACGGCAGGCCGTGGGTGCTGGTGGCGCACCCATCAGCACGGTGACCAGGATGGGCTTCCGAAAGCCACACCCTGTCACTATTCTGCGCCTTTTGGGAGGCAGGAACTACTCCATGCCTCCTGTGGGAGCAGGCGCTAGTGCTTCAGGTTCTCAGGCACGGCAACCGCCCGGAATCGTAGCGCCAGCTCGCGCAGCTCCCCGCCGAGGTCCGGGCCCGAGAGCGGCTTGCCATGACCCGGCGCGACCACGGCGACGTCCATCGACGACAGGCGCTCGACCGAATCCTGCGCGGCCTCCCAGTCCGAGGTGAAGTACGAGGGCGGCCCATGCAGCTCGGGCGCCTGCGTGAACGCCGCCTCAAAGAAGGACTCGGGCTTGGTGGTGCAGAAGGCATCGCCCACCAGCAGCGTCCAATCGCTGGCCTGGTACAGCGAGCAGTGCCCTGGCGTGTGGCCCGGCGTGTGGATGACCTCCCAGCCCGGCAGAACGCTGTTCTTGCCGAGGGTGAGCTCTTCAAGCCGGCCATCGAGGTTGATCGGGCCCTTGGGATAGAGCGGCGAGAGCAGGCTCATCATGCCACCGCCGGCGCCCGCATTGGGAGCCGGGTACTCCTGCTCCCCGGTCAGGTAGGGGAACTCGAGGGGATGGGCATACACCGGCACGTTCCAGTCCTCGGCGAGCACCGGCGCGGCGCTGACGTGATCGAAGTGGCCATGGGTCAGCACGATGGCATTGGGCGGCCCGGAGAAATGCTTCTCGGCCCAGCGGCGGATCATGTCGTGGGTAAACGGCAGGGCGGCATCGATCAGCGTCCAGCTTCCGTCGGGATGGGTGACGGCGAATACATTCACAAACGCGATGCGCAGTCCCCGGACGTTGGGCGCGACTGCGTCCATCGGAACCACCTGGTCTTCGCGTACGGCTACCTTGTCCATGTGCGGCAAACCTCCTCACAGTACGATGCGCGCACGAAAAAGCCCGCGCCGGAAAGCGCGGGCCTGCTCCAGCCTGGAGGCGAATCTACTTCCACTTCTCCAGGAAGTCGTGAACCGACGAAGCGTCCATGTGGCGCATGTCCGCGAACTGCCCGCTCTGCCCGTAGACTGCTGTGCCATCCGCCTTCAGGACTGCGAGAGAAGGAACGCCCTTCTTCAGATTCACACCGTACTTCTCGCCGATGTCGAGGTTCTGATCGATGCGGCCCACGTTCACATCCACCAGCACGAAGTTCTTGTTGAGGATGGCCAGGTTCTCAGGCTGATGGAAGTACAGGTTCAGCACCTGGCAGTCCCCGCACCAGTCGCCCCCGAAGTCCAGGATGACACGCTTGTGCTCGTGCCGGGCTGTCTTGAGGGCTGCGTCGATGTCGCCCTGGGCAGCGCTGACATCCGGGAAGATATGCGCGTGAGGCAGCGGCTGCTGCGCCACAACTGGACCAGCGAACAACAAGGTGCAGGCCGCTGCGGCCAGCACACGATCTTTCAGGGACATCTTCACTCTGGGTAGACTCCTTGGCTCTCAGGGTACCGCAGTGGCCGTTCGCACACAGCGCGATGACCTTCGGCTTGGAAATCGCTCCCACGGCAACTTAGTCGGCACCATGGTGTCTCCACAAACGCATCAGATAGACGCGGAGACTTACCATGCGTAATCGAACGATAGCTTTTTGCGGCACCGCCGCACTTGCCGGCCTCCTGACCATCAGCGGCTGCCACAAGGCGGACACGGTAAGCAACGATCCAAATGATCCGGCCAACGCGAACCTGGCGAATGCAAGCGGCGCCCCGGTGAACGAGAGCGCAGGGGCTCCGCAGTACGGCAATGGCGGAACGAACAGCAGCTACAGCAATGCAGCGCCAGCATCCAGCTACTCGGGCAGCAACTCCGGGAGCGCCATGCCGCCTCCTCCGCCGGAAGATACCCCCGGGAACAACGCGGCTGGCAACGATAACGGCCAGGGAACGGGCCAGGGAACGTACCAGGGAACGTATCAGGACCAGGGCAACGGCGGGTACGCCGACCAGTACGCGGACCCCTCCACGTATCCCGCCCAGGGCGGCTACGAGCAGGCTACCTACGCCGAGCAGCCACCACCCGAACTGCCGCAGTACGAGCAGCCGCCCTGCCCCGGCGACAACTACATCTGGACGCCCGGATACTGGAACTACGCACCCGCCGGCTACTACTGGGTCCCGGGTATCTGGGTCGTTGCACCCTTCATCGGCGCGCTCTGGACGCCGCCTTACTGGGGCTATGACAGCGGTAGCTACGGCTTTCACCATGGCTACTGGGGTGACCACATCGGGTTCTACGGCGGCATCGCCTATGGTTTCGGCTACTTTGGCCATGGCTACGAAGGCGGCTACTGGAACCACAACAACTTCTACTACAACACCAGCGTCACGCGGGTGAACACCAGCAATGTGCGCAATGTGTACGTGCATAACGTGACGATCAACAACTACACCCGGGTCGACTACAACGGGGGACGCGGCGGCACCGATGCGCGCCCCGCGCCGTATGAGCTGGCCGCAGCACGGGAGCAGCACTTCGGCGCCCTGCCTGCGCAGCAGCAGCATATCGCCCAGGCCATGGACAACCGGGCGCAGTTCGCCAAGGCGGATGGCGGGCGGCCGCAGACGCTGGTCGCGGCACATCCCCTTTCCGGTCGGACGGTGAGCAATCCTCGCGAGGCAAACCTTCGCCCGGTAGGCGCGCCGGTCAACAACATCCGGCAGATGCAGGGCAATGTTGCCGCACAGCGACCCGGCAGTCCAACCATGCAGGGACGACCTGGCGGCGAGCAGCGGCCACAGCCCGGCAACCCGCCGCAGCAGCGTTTCGCACAGCAAAACCAGCAGCGGACACCCCAGCAGACTCAGATCCAGAATCAGCAACGAGTGCAGCAGGCGAACCAAGAGCACGAGCAGCAGCATGCCCAGCCACAGCAGCAACAACGGCCACAGCAGCAACACGCCCAGCCACAGCAGCAACAACGGCCACAGCAGCAACACGCCCAGCCACAGCAGCAGCAGCATGCCCAGCCACAGCAGCAGCAACGGTCCCAGCCAGAGCAGCAGCATGCCCAGCCACAGCAGCAGCAACGGCCCCAGCCAGAGCAGCAGCATACCCAGCCGGAGCAGCAGCAGCGGCCACAGCCACAGCAGCATACCCAGCCGGAGCAGCAGCAGCGGCCACAGCCACAGCAGCAGCATGCCCGGCCAGAACAGCAGCAACGGCCGCAGCCACAGCAGCAGCATGCCCAGCCAGAGCAGCAGCAACGGCCGCAGCCACAACAGCAGCATGCCCAGCCGGAGCAGCAGAGGCCGCAGGAGCAGCACGAGGCGCCGCACACAGAAGCCGCGCCCCATGGAGGCGGCAACGACCACGGCCACAACTAACCACCCTCACGCATAGGAAAGTGGCAGCCATGGCTGCCGCTTCCTTTATGCTCGCAAGATCACAGTTCGGTGGAGTGGGACGCGACCAACTCTCGCGCGCGCGCCACAAAGTCCAGCATCAGCATGGACCCGCCATCGCCCTTGCCGCGGGTCCGCACGCTCACTGACGCTGCGTCGGCTTCCTTGTCGCCCATGACGAGGATGTACGGCACCTTCTGCAGCGTGAACTCGCGGATCTTCGCGTTCATCTTCTCATTGCGTGCATCGAGTTCGACGCGAAAACCTGCCATCTCGAGCGAAGCCTTCACCTCTTCCGCATACATCTGGTGCTTCTCGGAGATGGGAACAAGCCCGATCTGCACCGGCGCGAGCCACAGCGGAAATGCACCCGCATAGTGCTCGATCAGCACACCGAAGAAACGCTCCACCGAGCCGAATAGTGCGCGGTGCACCATCACCGGCTGGTGCCGCTCGCCATCCTCGCCGACATACTCGAGCTCAAAACGCGCAGGGAGGTTGAAGTCAAACTGCACGGTCGAGAGCTGCCACAAGCGCCCCAGCACATCGACCAGCTTGATGTCGATTTTTGGACCGTAGAACGCGGCCTCACCCGGGATTGTCTTGTACGTGACGCCCTTCCGCTCGAGCGCGCGAATCAGCGCATTCGTTGCTTCGTTCCAGTTCTCCGCAGAGCCGGCCCATGCCTTCGCATCGCTCGGATCCCAGGTCGATAACTCCACCTGGAACTTCTCGAAGCCAAACGTCTTCAGGACCGACTCAGCGAAGTCCACGCACGCAACCACTTCATCTTCGATCTGCGAGGGCATGCAGAAGATATGCGCATCATCCTGCGTGAAGCCGCGCACGCGCAGCAGCCCATGCATCGTGCCCGAGCGTTCGTAGCGGTACACATTGCCCAGCTCGGCATAGCGCACCGGCAGGTCGCGGTAGCTCTTGGGCGAGTTCTTGTAGATCAGGATGTGGAACGGGCAGTTCATCGGCTTCAGCCGGTAGAGCGCGTCATCGAGCTCCATTGGCGTGAACATGTCCTTCGCGTAGTAGCCTTCGTGCCCGCTGGTCTGCCAGAGGTTGATCTTGGCCACGTGCGGCGTGTAGACCAATTCGTAACCGCGACGGATACATTCCCGGCGCATCCACTCTTCCATCTCGCGGCGAATCACCGCCCCCTTCGGATGGAAGAACACGAGCCCCGCGCCAGCGAGCTCCTGGATCGAGAAGAGGTCCAGCTGCTTGCCCAGGAGACGGTGATCGCGCTTGCTGATCTCCTCGAGCCGCGCGAAGTGTGCGTCGAGCTCCTTTTGCGAGAAGAACGCCGTGCCATAGATGCGCTGCAGCTGCGGGTTCTTCTCATCCCCCAGCCAGTACGCACCAGCCAGCGACAGGACGCGGAAGGCCTTCACGCGCCCGGTCGAGGGCACATGCGGTCCACGGCAGAAGTCAGTGAACGCGCCATTTCGATAGAGCGAGATCTCGTCGCCAGGCTGTGTGAAGCGCTCGATGAAGTGAACCTTCATGAAGTCGCCCTGCTTCCCGTAGTCCGCGAGGCCCTGCTCACGCGGCTCGAAGACGCGCTGGAAGCGCTCATCGCGCGCGACCACCTCGGCCATGCGTGCCTCAAGCAGCTTGAGGTCTTCCTGCGTCAGTGGCGTCTCGCGATAAACGTCGTAGAAGAAGCCGGCGTCGGTCGCTGGACCATGGCCCAGCTTGGTGTCCGGGAAAAGCTCGAGCAGCGCCGTCGCCATGACGTGAGCCGCCGAGTGTCGCAGGACCTTCAACGCCTCGGGGTCGTTTTCCTTCAGCAGCGACAGGGCCACGTCCTCGGTGAGCGGCGACTCGAGATCGACCAGCCGCTCAGCGGCCGCATCCTCGGCGCCATACATCGCAGCCTCGGTGACTCCGGCTTCGGTTGCGTCATCGCGCTCGGCGGCCTGGGGCGTCACGGCGAGTGGCCGCACCCGGGCCACGACGACAGCTGCTGCGAGGCGGGGCGAGATGGCCTCGGCGATCGCACGCGGGGTGGTGCCTGCCGCGACCTCGCGGATCGCGCCATCGGGAAGCTGTACCTTGATGATCTTTGCGCCTGCTGCAGCGCCTGTTTGCTCTCTTTGTTCGCTCATAGCCAGGCTCCAGCATAGCGCCTGCGCTCTGCCGAACTCCACCTGATGCGCGCTCTAGCGATTCAGGAAGACGATCCCCGCGTTCAGGTAGAAGGCGAAGACACTCCAGAGCAGGTACGGCACCATGAGGTATGCAGCCATCGGCCGGATCGTGCGGAAGGGCCGAATGGTGAGCACAAGGGCCATGATCAGGATGGCGAGGTCGATCAGCGCCACGACTGGCGCATGGAGGCCGAAGAAGACCACGGTCCAGCCCAGGTTGACGAACAGCTGCACCCACCACATGCGCAGCCCGCCCGAACGGCACGAGCTCACCCGCGTTCGCCAGGCCAGCCATGCGGCGATGGCCATCAGCGCGTACAGCATCGTCCAGACGGGGGCGTAGAGCCACTCGGGCGGTGAGAGCGGCGCCTGCCGCAGGGTATGAAACCATGGATGGATCGAAGCCGCGGCGACACGGCCGCCCACCCCGGCTGCGAGGAACACCGCGAAAACGAATCCAAGAAGAGCCATCGCGGAACGGGTGCTGGAAGGCGCCGGCATGAGCCGAGTATCCGCTGCCTGTGCACCGGGCGCAATGGCGAGTGTGGCACCAGGTTGCGCCCGCGAGAGCGGCGGAGTCCTGTGGCCGCCCCTGTCGGCCTTTGCACAAAACCGGCGCGAACAGGACGAAAGTCATGCTTCGGCCGTCCACCAAAGTCTCCCGCGGGCACGTCTTCCGCAGATCCTCCAGGGCACACCGCTGCCTTCTGACCTCACACCCGTTGCAGGCGCCGGAAGCGGATCGGGCGCTCGCGTAGGAACCCGAGCCTCTCGTAGAGCGCAATGGCGCGCCGGTTCGCAGCCGAGACGTGCAGGAAGCTGCGCAGCCCCTCGTCCGCATGCAGGCGAACCAGCCTTCCGATCAGCGCGGCGGCGTAGCCACGTCCGGTAAAGGCAGGATGGGTGCATACCGCGCTGATCTCCCGGAACGCGCCGATCGCGAGCCGCGTCCCGGCCATCGCCACGAGCTGCCTCTCCGCCCGGATGCCAAAGAATGGGCCCAGCTCCGGGCTGCGCGGGCGGAAGAAGCCAGGGAATGCCACGTCGGTCAGCGCGACCATCTCGGATGCCGAAGACACCGGCAGCAACTCGATGGACGGCAGCTCCGGAAGCGCGTCCGAGTGCCGGAGGTGCATCTGCCAGCCTGGGATCTCGTGCTCGCACACCAGGCCAGGGACCGTCTGCGTTGCCTCACCCGCCGTGTAGATCACCTCACCCGGCGCGAGCAGCTCGCGGAGTGCGCTCCATGCTGCGGGCGTGTTTTCGGCCACCCCTCCAAATGGAATCACGTCGGCCGGGAACCGGCAGGCCAGCTCCCCGCCCACTCGAAACTGCTGCTGCGTTCCCGTGAGCGCCGCGACGTACGGGTTTGCAAAGGGCTCCACGGGCTATTTTGGCAGGGCGCCGGGAAACGCCGGCGCCCTGCCCGGGTCAAACGGGGTCTCCGGCTTGCGCGGCAACATCGCGTCGCGCATCGCCGTGTTGTAGACAAAGATCGCCTCCACGATCGCGGCCTGGCGTAGATCATCCGGCCGCAATGCTTCGTAGACGTCCATGTTCGAGTGGTGGGTACGCGACTCGTAGTCGAGCGGATCCTGGATGAACTGGAAGCCCGGAACACCGACCGCATCGAATGGCAGGTGGTCCGTGCCGCCCGTGTTTGCGGTGGTCACAGTGCTGACGCCCAGGTCGGCGAGCGGCGCGATCCACTGCGCGAAGACCGGCGCGATGGCGAGATTCCCCTGCGTGTAGATCCCGCGAATCCGCCCTGAGCCGTTATCAAGGTTGAAGTAGCCCGAAATGCTCGCCTGCTCCGGCTTCAACACTGGGGGGCCACTTGGATTCTTGATGAAGTCCGGGATCGACGCACCGCCGGCCAGGGGCACGGTGCCGAAATGCTGCGCGACGTAGCCGGTTGATCCAAAGATGCCTTCCTCCTCGCCGCTCCACAAGCCGATACGAATAGTGCGACGTGGCTGCACATGCAGCGCTAACAGGATGCGCATCACCTCCATCGCGACCACGGTGCCTGCGCCGTTGTCGGTTGCACCGGTACCCGCGATCCACGAGTCGAGATGGCCGCCCACCATCACCACCTGCTCCTTCATGGCGGGGTCTGTTCCCGGGATCTCGGCGATGGTGTCGAAGCCGTGCTCGTGGTCGCCGGTGAACCGGGCGTCGACATTGGCCTCGAGTGTCACCGGCACATGCGCATCGAGCAGCCGCGTCACGCGCCCATAGTTTTCGATCGAGGCGACGAGCAGCGGCACGGGCGTTGCATGCGCGCGCTGGTACGAGAACCACGTGAAGTTGCTATTGGAGTCATCAAAGATCGTGCCACCCGAGCCCCCATGGTCGGCGCCATCGCGGCTCGGCACCACGCCCGCCGCGACACCCTCACTCTTCAGAAACAGCCCCAGCTTCTCGCGCGCGGCCATCACCTTGTCGAAGTACTCGCGTGCACTGCCGTATTCGTCCTCGGGTCCCAGGGGAACTTTCTTGAGGTCGGCAAGCTGTGCATCGGTGTAGCGCTCCACCAGCGGCTTATCGACCTCGCCGGTCGGCCGCGTCTCGCCGAGAAGCACGATCTTGCCCCGCAGCGTGCCCTTGTACTTCGCTATCTGTGTGTCGAGCGGGGGTGCGTCCTTGCCCATGTCGACGGTGATCACCGTGGCTTCGCCACGCACGGGTCCCTGCCTGGCGCCGTCCATCGTAGCGGGGGACCAGGGTGCTGCCTGCGCGATAAAGACGGCCGGTACCGGGCCAACCATCATCAGGCTGCTCCGCTCCTGTTCCCAGCCCATGCCGAACTCGCCCCAGTCCTCGAGATGCGCATTCGCGCAGCCCATTGCGGCGAGCGTATCGCGCGTCCAGGCATTCGCCTTCGCCATGGAGGGCGAGCCCGTCAGCCGCGGCCCGATGTCGTCATCGAGGGCGCTCGCGTAGAGCAGGACCTGCGAGTGGTTCGTGCCCTCGGCGCGGATCTTCGCGTACATGGCGAGATCGAGCGTCTCCGCCGTTGGCTGCACAGCGGACTGCGCCCAGAGCGGACCTGCCGCCAGGAGAACCGCTGCAACACTCCACACTGCTTGCTTCAGGCCCACGTGCATCTCCTGGTTTCGTTTCTAGAACCATAACGCGGAACTCGGCTGCGTTGTTGCCGTCTTTTGCGGAGTGCCTCGGGCTATTCAGGCGACCCAGGCGCTTGCCACCTGCACCGCCTCGCCGCGCACCGCGAGCCCATCGCTGCGGCCTGCGAAGTACCGCTCGTTGAGCGACTCTGCGCCGAGTTGCTCCACGCCGGCAAAGCCGCGAAGCTCCCTCTGCATATCGTCTCGCGTCCACCAGCTCTCGAAGGGCTCTCCCGCTGCCTCGAGGCGCGCGCCGAGCGAATCAAACTGTTTTTGTTCGTCCGCGCCGAGCGCCGAACGCGGCAAACGGTAATCGAGCACGATGCCCGAGCCCGCGCCATGACTCTGCACCAGCTCGAGCACAGGGCGAAACGCCTCGGCTTTGAGATACGGCGCAACCCCCAGCATCGCGAACACAACAGGCCCGCCTGGTTGCAGCCCTGCGGCGGCGAGCAGCGCAGCAAGCCCGGGCGCGGCGATATCTGCCGCGACGGCCACCCGGCGTTCCGGCGCGAAACCCGCAGCCACGACAAGCCCGTCCTTCCAGTGGATCATCTCGGGGCGGTCTACTTCCCATACCCCGAGGGTGGGTGCCCACGGATTGCGCCACGCAAAGGTGTCGAGGCCCGCGCCGAGCAGGCAGTACTGCGACACACCGCGTGCGATGGCTGCGGCGAGCTGCTCCTCCGCATACCGGGAACGCGCCACCGCGAACGCCCGCAGCGAGCGCGACCAGCTGCGATGCCGGATGCGCGGCGTCCGACCGAGCTCCGCGGCATACGGCGCGAGGAGCGGCACCGCAACGGGATCGTCGAACACAACGGGGGTATCCACCAGCTGGTGGGCCGCGCGGCGGAGAGCCACTCGCAACGCACTCGGTGCGCGTGGTGGCGCGATCACCATCCCGCGAGAACCGGGTGAAGTGCTTCGGGGCGTTCCACGGCAAGCACCTGCATGCCAAAGAGGCGCGCAAAGTTGCGAGCGACGGCGTCCCCAACCGCATCAACGCTCAACGCGGTGCCCAGGTCGACTTCCTCTTCGAGCGAAGTCACCGCGCGATCCCTGATGCCGCACGGGACAATCAGGTTGAAGTCACGCAGGTCTGTGGTCACGTTGAGCGCGAAGCCATGCGAGGTGATCCCGCGCGAGACGTGAACGCCGAGCGCGGCGAGCTTCTTCTCGCTGCCGGGTGCCGAAACCGGCAGCGTCCACACGCCGGTCCGTCCAGCCACGCGGCCAGCGCGCAGGCCGTACTCGCCTGCCACGCGAATCACGACTTCTTCGAGCCGGCGCATGTAGTCGACGATGCCCATGCGCGCGCCGCTCTCTAGGGAGTGTGCCCGCAGATCAAGAATGGGGTAGCCCACCAGCTGCCCCGGGCCGTGGTACGTCACATCCCCGCCTCGCTTGATGACGTGCAACTCGACCCCGCGCGCTGCGAGCTCCGCGTCCGTGGCGATGACATGCTCTCGGCCGGCGTTGCGGCCAAGTGTCAGGACGGGCGGATGCTCAAGCAACAGCAGCATGTCCCCGATCGAGTCGGCCCGCCGCAACTCCGTCAGTTGCTCCTGCAACCGCAGGGCCCGCATGTAGTCGACCCGCCCGAGTTCGAGAAGCGACAGCAATGCCATACCTCCATCATGCCCGGAATCGCTCCCGTCTGCCTTGCGTCGCGAACGCAGCGAGGCCCGGCGGCAAGCCGGGCCTCGCTGCTGCAACAAAAAGCGAATTACACGTTGATGGCAAGGCCCTCGACCGCACCAAAGCCGTCAAGCATCGCCTCGGCAAGCGTCGGGTGCGCGTGGATCGTGAACATCAACTCCTCGAGTGTCGCTTCGAGCTCGAGGGCAACCACGGCTTCTGCCACCAGCTCCGTGGCCGATGCGCCGATGATGTGCACGCCCAGCACTTCGCCGTACTTGGCATCGGTCACAACCTTCACAAAGCCGTCATGCTGATTCACGATCGAGGCCTTGGAGTTCGCGGAGAACGGGAACTTGCCAACCTTGACGTCGTGGCCTGCCTCGCGCGCCATCTTCTCGTTGAGACCGACCGAGCCGATCTGCGGCTCGGTGTAGGTGCAGGCCGGGATGCGGTTACGCTTGACCGGCCGCGCATACTTGCCTGCAAGCTTCGACGCGACCACGATGCCGCACATCGCGCCCACGTGCGCGAGCTGTGGCAGACCCGCGACGATGTCGCCAATCGCGTACACACCCTCCACGCCGGTGGCCATCCACTCGTCTGTCTTGATGAAGCCCTTTTCAAGCTGCACCCCGGGCAGGTTTTCAAGCCCGATGCCGTCGGTGCGCGGCGCACGACCCACCGCGCACAGCACCTTTTCGGCTTCCTTCACCACCTGCTTGCCATTGCTGTCGGTCCACGTCACCCGTGCACCGCCCTCGATCTTTTCGACCTTCTCCACCCTGGCGCCGGTGTGCACGTCGATGCCGCGCTTGCGGAAGGTACGCTGCAGCTCCTTCGAGACTTCTTCGTCTTCTGCCGGAACGATGCGCGGCAGGTATTCGACGATCGTGATCTCGGCACCGAAGGAGCGGAAGATCGAGCCGAACTCCACTCCCACGGCACCCGAACCGATCACGATCATGGACTTCGGCACGGCCGGCATCAGAAGGATTTCATTGTTGGTCATCACGTAGCCCTCGGCCACGTCGAGCCCCGGCAGCATGCGCGCATCCGAGCCCGTTGCGATCACAACATTCTTCGCCCGGACCTCGCCTTTTTCGCCGACGCCGTTCGCGGCCTTGTCCATGGCGATGGTGTGCACGCCATCCTTCGCGGGTCCGGTCAGGGTCGCCTGACCACGCACCACGGTGACCTTGTTCTTGCGCATCAGGAAGTCGAGTCCCTTGACGTGCTTGGTGATGATGCCGTTCTTGCGTTCGAGCACCTTGCCCCAGTTAAGCGTCGGCTTGCCCAGGCCCTCGATGCCGTAGTCCGCGGCATGCTCCACCAGCTCATATACTTCTGCGTTGAAGAGCATGGCCTTGGTCGGGATACATCCCCAGTGCAGGCACGTGCCGCCCAGCTTGTCCTCGCGCTCGAGCAACGCGACCTTGAGACCGTTCTGTCCTGCACGGATGGCGGCCGTATAGCCAGCCGGTCCACCCCCGATAATCGCTACGTCATACACTGTCTGCTCAGCCGCCAAACCGCACCCCGTTCCCGCAAAAAGAAGTTCGCCCCAGCCGCTGCCTGCAGCCTGCGCGCAACTTCTTATTCTACTCGCCAAGAGCGGGCGGGCTCGGGGTATGCTGTCCGCAGCACGCCACTCTGGCGGGTCGAGGCCTTTGCCGAGTAGCGGGTGCAGGTCAGCCCTGATCGCTCTCGCGTTCCCGGCCCCACCGTTCTGCTTGCCCGTGCCTGGCAGGAACTCGAAACATCGTAAACGGAGGAGAAGACTATGGCCCGTGTCACTGGACTGGGAGGCGCGTTTCTACGTGCACGCGATCCGAAAAGCTTGTACGCCTGGTATGAGAAGCACCTCGGCATCGCGGCCGAGCATGGCTCCTTCACGTTCCAGGCACAACAGCAGCGTGGCAAGATTGCCGTGGCTTTTTTCGCCGTAACATCCGACTACTTCCCGGTGACGCAGCCTGCAATGCTCAACTTCCAGGTCGACAACCTCGACGCCCTGCTCGCCTCGCTCAAGGCTGAAGGCGTGACGGTTGATCCGAAGCAGGAGAGCTACCCATACGGCCGATTCGGATGGTTCAACGACCCCGAGGGCAATCGTGTGGAGCTCTGGGAGCCCAGCGGAGGCTAGATACGGGCCCGTACTTGCGGGGTGGCCCACATCTCGCTTCTGAGATGTGGGCCACCCCGCATACTCCATCCACAGACAAGCGGCTACGCTGCCCCTTCGCGCGCACCCTTCCACAGGTCGATCCCGCCATCCGTTGCATGGGAATCGATCTCCCGCAGCTCGCTTTCGGAGAAGCCAAGCTTCGCAACCGCATCGAGCGAGTCATTCAGCTGATCGACATTGCGCGCGCCGATCAGCGCCGACGTCACGCGCGCATCCCGCAGCACCCAGGCAATCGCCATCTGCGCCAGCGTCTGCCCACGACCCTTCGCGATCTCGTGCAGCGCCCGCACCCGGCCGAGGTTCTCCTCATTGAGGAACTCTCTCTGGAACGACCCGGCAGCGCTCGCCCGCGAGTTCTCGGGAACACCCTTCAGGTACTTGCTGGTCAGCAAGCCCTGCGCGAGGGGCGAGAACGCGATGCAGCCCACGCCCAGCTCGTCGAGCGTGCTCAGGAGACCATCCTCGATCCAGCGGTTCAGCATCGAGTACGACGGCTGGTGGATCAGCAGCGGCACGCCTTCACTCTTGAGAATGGCTGCAGCCTCCCGCGTGCGCTCCGGCGAGTAGGACGAGATGCCCACGTAAAGCGCCTTGCCCTGGCGAACCGCGTGGGCGAGCGCGCCCATCGTCTCCTCAAGCGGCACGTCGGTGGTAGGGCGATGCGAGTAGAAGATGTCGACGTAGTCGAGCCCCATGCGATCGAGCGACTGGTCGAGCGAGGCCAGGAGGTACTTGCGGGAGCCGCCTACGCCGTAGGGTCCTGGCCACATATCCCAGCCGGCTTTTGATGAAATCAGCAGCTCGTCACGGTGGTGCCGGAAGTCTTTGCGGAGAATCCTGCCGAAGTTCTCCTCCGCCGAGCCATACGGCGGCCCATAGTTGTTCGCGAGGTCGAAGTGCG
The DNA here is from genome assembly GCA_965199135.1 of Acidobacteriaceae bacterium. Taxonomy (GTDB): domain Bacteria; phylum Acidobacteriota; class Terriglobia; order Terriglobales; family Acidobacteriaceae; genus EB88. Next base: position 986,910 of record OZ240685.1, read on the forward strand.
TCATGCCCCGGTCAAAGGCTCGCCGGATCACCGCGCGGCCGGTCTCGAATACATCGACGCCGCCGAAGTTCTGCCACAATCCCAGCGATACCGGCGGCAACACGATCCCTGACTTGCCGCACCGTCGAAACTCCGCCCCGTCATACCGCTTCTCGTTTGCTACATACGCCATGCGCACCGCTCCTGATGTCTTTCTTCCATTCGATGCCGATTCACGGCTTTCCCGGGGATCGCAGGACACGATCGGCTGCCTGCGCCGCCGTGAGCGGAATGCGCATACTGCTTCCCACCGGCTTGATGTTGGGGCCGAAGTAGGGGTCCTTGGCCGCGACCGCACCCACGTTTACGGCTGCTGCCGTGAGTGATAACTTGGTGTTCAGCGCGGCGAGGAACTGGTTCGCCAGCAGCGCGTAGCCCGTGTTCGTCGGGTGGATCCCGTCCAGTGCGAAGAGCCCTCCGAGAAAGGTGTTGGTCGCCATGTATCCGTTGATGGTCACGCCCGCGGTGAGCGTTGCAAAGTATCCATGCATATCGATCACAGTTGCACCCACGGCGGCGGCCTGCTTCGTAATGACCTGGTTGTAGCTGTTGATGTTCGACTGCACCTGCGCGATCTCGGCAACGGTCAGGACGTCGCCATCTGGAAGCGGCCCCGGCACCTGGCCGCTCTTGATCGTGGCCTCGTCCGCCTCGAGATCCTTGAGACCATTCGCATTGATCAGATCGCCATTGACGATCCCAAGCACCGCGCTGATCACCGTCGGCGAGAGCCCGGTATCCGCCGCGACCTCGCTGATGATCGTCGCGGCCGGCGTCATATAGGGGATTGCCGTGACGTCGGGGACGTTCGCGACGAAGAGGGTGGCCGTGGTCTTCGACTGCAGCGTGGTCATCAGCTGCGTGTAGTCGCTGGTGAAGCTGGCGAGCGAGGTCATCGCGCTGGGCATGCCCGCCTCGTCGGCCTGCAGCGCATCGTCGCTGCCTGCCCAGACCACCAGCGTCGTCGGTTTCAACGCGATCGCCTCCCCGAGCTGGGTGTCCGTGTTGCCGACCGGAAAGCCCAGAACCAGGTTGGTGATGATCGCTTCATCACTCGTCGGCACGGGCGTAGGGGCGGTGTTGATGAGGTCGTGCAGCAGGTGCCCCGGGACAGCGAGATTGGTCGGCTGCTGCGAGGGATTGTCGCGGCCGGTAGTGGTCCCACTCACCTGTTGCACCACGGGCGGTGGACCCACGCTGACCAGTTCCAGCACCGCAGGCGCGCCCGGCGCCGCGATCAACGGGAGCGTGATCGAGAAGTTGAACTGCGTCGCGAGCAGGCTTGGGTAGCCGTTGGGTTGCTGCGTATCGAGCAGCGAACCATTCTGGAAGCCTGCGGTGAGCGAGTCGCCGATGAACACAACGTTTGCAAGCGGGTTGCTGGCGACCGGTGCGGGCGTAGAGGTCGGAGTGGGGGCGGTCGTGGTGGTGCTCGACCCTCCACAGCCAGCAAGCAAGACCAGCGTGGTCGCCGCGCCAAGAGCCGCGCGTGAGAGGAATTGCGACCGGCTGGCGACGGAAGCAGGGTGAGAGCTGGGCATGGGAGCACCTCCACGGGTGTGCCGCCCACTGTAGCACCCTCCGCAGCCAGGCCGCGCAGAAAGCGTGTGGTCGGCCGCCGCAGCGCTCCCGTCGCAGCGACCCGCGACTCGCTGCGCGAGCCACGGGGTACACGACTACTTTGCTGACCCGGCGTCACGTGTTTTCCTGCTCGCTCCTGTCGCTTACCCGAGCACCGCCGCTGCATCCCGCGCGAAGTAGGTCACGATGAAGCCGGCCCCGGCGCGGCGCAGCCCCACCAGCGACTCCATCATCGCGCGCTCGGGCTCGAGCCAGCCCCGCTGGAACGCCGCCTTCAGCATCGCGTACTCGCCACTGACCTGGTATGCCCCCATGGGCACATCGAAGCGGTCGCGCGCGGCACGGATCACGTCCGCGTAGGGCATGGCCGGCTTCATCAGGATCATGTCCGCGCCCTCGGCGAGATCGCCCTCGATCTCGCGCATCGCTTCGCGCAGGTTCGCGCCATCCATCTGGTACGCGCGGCGGTCGCCAAACTGCGGAGCCGAGTCAGCTGCTTCACGAAAGGGCCCGTAGAACGCCGAGGCAAACTTGGCGGCATAACTCAGGATTGGCGTATGTTCGCGCCCGGCTGCATCGAGGGCGCGGCGGATCGCTGCCACCCGGCCATCCATCATGTCACTCGGCGCCACCACGTCCGCGCCGGCCTTCGCGAGCGAGACCGCGGTGCGTGCAAGGGGAAGGAGCGAGCGGTCATTGTGCACATGCTGCTCGCCATCAATCGCGTGCAACACGCCGCAGTGCCCGTGCGAGGTGTACTCGCACAGACAGACATCGGCGATCAGCACCAGCTCGCGGAGCGCACGGTTTGCCTTCAACCGGCGTAGCCCCTGCTGCACGATGCCATCCTCGGCCCACGCGCCGGTGCCTTCCTCGTCCTTCGACCCCGGCAGGCCAAAGAGAAGCAGGCCGCCGATACCGAGCGCCGCGGCTGCCGCCGCGTCCCGCTCTGCCTCATCGAGCGAGAGGTTGAAGACGCCAGGCATCGAGCGAATCTCCTTGCGCACGCCCTCGCCGGGACAGAGAAACAGGGGCAGGATCAGCTGAGCTGGCTCGAGGTGTGTCTCGCGCACCAGTGCGCGCAGCGCCGAGGTCTGGCGCAGTCTCCGCATGCGTACGAATGGGGTGTCCATCCCCCCATTCTAGGCTTGTACGCACACGGGTCTGCTTAGTTGGTGGCTGTTCCGGTCTGCAGCGCAAAGTTCGCGTGCCCGTCCTTCGACAACAGAAACAGCTTGTCCGCGCCCACGGCGTAGAGCACGAAATTCTGCGGCTCTCCGGGCAGCTCCAGCGGAATGGTCAGCGTGAAGGGGAGACGCCCGAACGCATCCATCGCTCCGAGCACCGCGCCGGTCAGCTGCAACGGGATCGACACGCGAGAGCCGATCGCCTGGTTCACGTCCGCCCCCACTGTGCCGTCCGCGCCGATACGTAGCAACCCGCTCGACAACACGTGCGTGTCACTGAGCGGCAGGGCTTCGCAATTCGCCACGCAAGGGGCTTCGCCCTCCAGGTGCATCGTCCAGGTGCCCGCCAGGCTGGCTGGCACCGTTTGCTGTTCCATCGTGCCGCTACCGGTGATGCCAAACTGGTCGGTCTCGATCACGTTGATCGTCTTCACCGGTCCTGCCGGGTTCACAAAGATGGCGAAGTTCTGCTCGGTGCCTGGCCCGACAAGCTGCATCGTGCCCCGCCCGTCGCCGCCGAGCGTGTAGCTGCCACTCAAGGGCGCGCTGGCGTACGTGCTCGAGGTGGAGTTCACATCCACCTCGGCCGCAAGAATATGGCCCGCCCCGTCGCTGAGAACCGAGCCGATCTCGACCACCTCCTGGGCTCCATCAGGAGACGCATGGTTGGTGCCATGTAAGAGCATCGCGTACTGGCCGGTGAACAGGCCGGGAGCAGGAGACACCTGGGCAAGCAGAGACGGCGCAAGCACGACGACACAGGACAGTGACAACAACGAAAGAGAGCGCTTCACAGGAAGATCCTTGGGATTGCAGGGATTGGTTGCATTGATCCTTGCAGCCCCGGGGCATTTACAAGACCCTCCACCCCACATGCGCGAACAGCGAAGTAATCGCGGCTCCCGATGCGGAACCACCTTACGAACTCTGGTAACTACAAGGCGGCCGGATTTCCTCGCTAGACTGGGCCCCAGGTAAGCAGCGCGGGCTGCCACCGCAGGGTGAGGGGCAGAAAGTGACCGAGGCTGCTCGAAACCATCACGCGAAGGCTGGCCGGGCGTGGACCACTGCCGTCGTGCTGCTTGTCCTGTTTGCGGTCCTGGTCCCGCTTGCCCCAGGGATCCCCATTCCCTCCCTGGGAGGTGGCGCGGACGCGAACTTCCACCTGCAACTGCTCGGAAGCTACATTGACTCGCTTCACGCCGGAGCGCTCTTTCCGCGCTGGCTCCCGGAGAGCAATCTGTCGCTTGGCTCACCCGTCTTTTACTTCTACGGGCGCCTCCCCTACCTGCTTGCGGCTGTGCTCGCGATCCCGCTCCACCTCTCCCCGGCAAGCGCGCTGCGCGGTGGCATGGCGGCCTTTCACCTCCTTGCTTTCTTCACCTGCCGCGCATGGCTCCGGACGCGGTACAGCCGGCGCGCTGCCGACTGCGGCGCCCTGCTGTTTGCGGTGGCGCCCTTTGCAGCCCTGCTCGAGCCGGTTTTTCGCAGTGGCTACGCTGAGATCGCCGCCGCTTCGCTGCTTCCGCTACTGTTTCTGCTGCTGGATCGGGCCACAAACAATGCGCCTGCCGAGGCGCGAGAGGTCGCGCTCCTTGGCCTGGTGTATGCCCTGCTGGCCGCCACGCATCTGCCGCAAACACTCCTCGCGATCGGCGTCGCCTCCGCCTACGCGTGGCTGATGCACGGTGGGAGCCGCGTTTTGCGCAACGTCGCAGCTGCTGGGTCAGGGCTGCTGCTCTCCGCTCCCAACCTCCTGCCGGCCCTCGCTCTCGAGCGAACCATCACGCCAGAGGGCTGGCAGTGTGCCAGGTGGGCCGATGTGCGCAACAACTTCCTCTTTTCGAGCCAGCGCTTTCACACCTACTTCTTCTCGGCGCAGGAGTTTTATCTCTACGGCACCTGGCTGTTGTGCTTTGCCGTGCTAGCGCTCTCATTCGCCGACCGGTACTTCCGACAGCAGGCCAGCACCAGAACAGCGCGACACATGCTTCTTTTGCTTGCAGCCTTGCTGGCAGCCATGACCAGGGTCTTCTCGCTTCTGTGGACCCACACCCTGCTCGGCAGCCTGCAGTTTCCCTGGAGGCTCTTTCCGCTTACCCTCGCAATCACTGCTTCCGTGATCTCCCTGCTGATCGAGGATTCGCAGAGACTCGAGCGGCAGCTTCTCTGTCTCCTCGCGATCCTGGTGGTCTGCGAAGCCGCCGTGCCCTTCGAGGGCTTTCTGCTCTCAGAACGCCGAAACAGAAAACAGCTTGAGAACCCTCCAGCCATGGCCGCTCTTTTCCCCCGGTACGCACCGCCCGGGATGCGGGAGCTGCCCTTTTACAGCCGGAAGAGGAGTTTCGTTCCTGAGTACCTCCCCGCGTCCGCTTCGGCTGCCGGGTGGCACCTGAGCCCGGACGAGCGCTTGCTTGTTCCCCCTGCAGGCGTCCCCTCGACCCCCGCTCTCCCTGGATCGACAATGACCGAGGCCCGCGAAGCCGATGGCTCGCTCACGCTCCACGGCTCGGTCGACGCACCCACCTCCGTCCTCTTGCCGACGTTCTACTTCCCCGACATCGTGCTTTCAGGGGCCGCGCCAGCGACGCTGGCACTCGATCCGCCCTCCGGTCTTGCCCGGGTGTTCCTGCCGGCCGGGGCAGTGGCCGTCCGCGTGGCTCATACCGGCACGCTTCCCATCGTGGTGGGCGCGGACCGCCTCGGCCTGCTTGGGGCGCTGTGGATCGCAGGGCTGCTCCTGTACTCACGTCGCAGCCACCCAACGGCACGCCGCGCTGCCCGGTGCGGGAAAGACGTCCCGCGACTCGCGTAACGCACGGCCGCTCGGCTGGGTTCTCGCACAGTGAGCGGCGGCGGCTCTGCTGCGAGCTCGGCCCCGGCGTCCGGTCACGGAGCGGTGGAGCCAGTGGCGTTCTGTGCGTCGCGTTCTCTTTCCAGTTCGCTGAGACGGCTTTTCAACGCCTCGATCTCGGTGTCACGCAGCTGCTTCTGGAACTCGGGCGAGCGGAGGGACGCAGTGGCCTCTTCGACCTCCTTGCGGATGGCTTCGCCGTTCACACGGGCGGCTTCGGCCATCTTCCTCTGGAACTCCGGGGAACGAAGGGACGCCGTGGCCTCCTCGGCCTGCTGGCGGAGGGCGTCGCCGTTCGCGCGGGAGGCTTCCGCCATTTGCTCCCTGAACTCCTGGGAACGCAGGTGCGCGGTGGACTGCTCGATCTGCCTGCGGATCGCTTCCCCGTTGACGCGGGAGGCTTCCGCCATTTGTCGTCTGAACTCCGGCGAGCGGAGGGACGCCGTGGCCTCTTCGACTTCCTTGCGCACCGCCTCGGACTGTTCCCGGCACTTCGCCTCGTACGCCTCCTGCTCCGCAGGCGTGAGTGGCGCGGCCGTGGTCTCGGCGGCACGGAGCGGCTGCCCCCCGCGGCCGATCCAGTGGTGGACCTCCAAGCTGCGGCCCCCTTCGACGCTCGCGTTCATCCCGTGTGCAGTGGCAACCGCTGGATCGGCAGCGGGAGCCGCCGGGGTTGTGACCGCAGGCCCGGGTGCTGCGGGCGCAGGGGAGTTCTGCAGGGTCGTCAGCGTGAGCGGAAAGGCAGCGGCTGCGCCGGTTGCGGCCCCGGCAAGCAGCACCGCGGTGCCGATGCCGGCTATGCGACGGCTGAGGGTGGCCGGGGAGTGTGGGCGGATGAGCTGCATGATGCGTTCCTCCAGTAAGTCGGTTGAGAAAAGCGGCATGGCGAGGGACTGCTGCGCGTCCGTGGGCAGCATTGACTCCGCCAGCGCGAGCAGTGACGTCGCGTAATTGTGTGGCGAAGGCTGCGTGGCGGCGGCGAGTGCATCGGTAGCGAGCTCGCGATACCGCCGGAGCTCCCGCAGGGCCCTGGGCGTGGCAGGGTGCCAGCGCAGTGGCAGTGCGAGCACTTCGGCAAGGAAGCTGGTCGCAGGGTCGCGGCGCGCAAGGTGGGCGAGTTCATGGGCGAGCACAGCTTCCTGCTCGCGCGGGGTGTGCTCGAGGAACGCCACGGGCACGAGCAGAACCGGTTTCCGGATGCCGGCAAGTGCCGGGCTCGGGATCGCGGCTGCCCGCAACTCGGGAAGGTCCACGCAGAAGTGTCGGCACAGCCGCTCCGCCGCGACTGCCACGGTGTGCGGCAGGATCATTGGTTCGGCCGTTGCAAGTAGCTCGGAAGCAGCGCCGTAGCGCACAAGCAGCTGCATGCCGTACCAGAGCACCGTTGCAACCCACGCGAGAACGCAGACCTTCTCCGCGAGCGCTGGAACAGGGAGCGAGAGCGATGTCGTGAAACGGGCTCGCTCGCGTGGCGCTGCCTCTCTGCCGGCCATTGCCACGGGAACGAGCTCGGGTCGGCCAATCGATTGCGCGACAGCAGCGCTCCCAGAGGTGGGTGAGGAGGCGGGTGAGGCGCCTACCGTGCGCAGCGTAGTCACGGCGGGCATCGGCAGGGCGACGCACAGCGCCAGCAGCCATACGCGATGGGCCGTGCGTGGGTGCGGGCGTGTGTAGAGCGTGATCGCGAAGACGCCGAGTGCGATCAGTGGCCACTGCCAGGCCGCATTCGCGAGCAGGGTCAAGAGGACGTTCATCAGTCGTCTCCTTTGTGGCGTTCTGCTTTCCGTTTTTTCTTCTTTTTCTTTCGTTCCCCGCTGTCCTCGTCCGCAAGCGTCTCCCCGAGCCGGCGCAGAGTTTCCGGGGTGACCTGGCGCGAGTCCACCAGCGTCAGCAGCAGTGCTTCCGGATCGCCGCCAAACATGCGCCGGACCAGGTCGCGCAGCACGGAGTCCGCGGCGCCTGCCTCCGAAACAGTGGCGCGGTAGCGGTAGGCGCGCCCCTCGGCTTCGCGCGCTGCCTTGCCCTTGCGCAGCAGGATCGCGAGCATCGTCTGGACCGTGGTGTAGGCCGGCTCCTCCGGCAGGGCGGCCTGGACCTCGGCCACGGTGGAAGGCCCACGCGACCAGAGGACCTGCATGATCCGAAGTTCGAGCGGGGTGAGATTGCGGGTGGACGCCATCCATGATCCTCAAGCAGCTAAGACTTTAGTAGATGTGACGCCAAAGCGGCGAGATTGTCAACTAAGGTCTTAGTTTGCTGGACTCAGGGCGCGGACTTGGCCGCCGCGCTGGGTGCCGGTGCTGCGGTGACCGCAGGCGACGGCAGCGAAGCCGGCAGCTCGTCGCGCACTTCCAATTCCACCAGCTCGAGCGAGCCGGACGGACCGGGCTTGTAGGCCACGATCGCTGGATGGCCCTCCAGATGGTGGCAGGTGGTGAAGTGATCCTTGCCCCACCACAGACTGTCTGAGTAACCGATCATGACCCGGCCATCACTCAGGAACTCAAGGGGGTGCGCGGCAGGATCGCTCGGGGTGAGCGTCACCTTGAGGTGATCCGGACCCGGCCCATCCGTGCAGGAGACCGCAGAGAGCTCACCGCGCGCCACCTGGACGCCCGGTGGCAGATCGCGAGAAAGTGCCGGGCCTGCGTCACGCTTCGCAGCAGGCACAGCCTCCCACAGGTCCACGGCCTCGTTGTGATCCGGCCCGAACCAGTGATCGGCGACGTACCGGGCATTCGCCGCGGCCATCGTAGGCTGGCCGCCACGGAGGAGGATGTTGCCGGTGACGAGGTGGTAGCCCGCGCGCCAGGGCTCAAGCAGCTCAGCCTGCCGGGCATCCTTGTACGCCTGCTTTATGGAACCGAGCCGCCACTCGAGAAGCGCCAGATCGACGTAGGCAGGTGCGAAGCGCGGAGCAAGCGTGGTCACGCGTTCGAGCCCGAGCTGCGTCTCATGAAGCTGCGCCGGGGTTTGCTGCGCGAGCGAGGGACCAGACATGGTGAGCGCAAACAACGAACGGTGGAGCGTCGGATCAAGCGTGAGCGCCTCCTGCCACTTCGTACGCGCATCGCTGTCATGGCCCGCGATGAAGTCGATGTATCCCTGCTCTTCATAGGCGGGCGCGAGCTTGGGGTCGAGCACAAGGGCCTCTGCGATTAGCTTGCGACCCTCAGGGAGGTTGTGGGCCCCGATGTGAAAACACCCCAGCTCGTAGTCGGTCTCCGCCGGCGAGAGTTTGCGCTCCTGGAATGCCTTCGGGTCGATGCTGTGATCGGGTGGCATCACGCCAGCGCTGAACTCAAATCGGTTGATATAGATCGACAACGCGCGCTCGAAGGCTGCCGAGTCACCGAAGATATCGTGGAAAGCCTTCTTCTGATCGGTGCCATCCTGCACGGCGTGATAAAAGGCCTGCAGCTTCGCCCCGTTGTTCATGCCCGGACCGAAGAACATGAAGTGCACCATCGCCCAGGACTCGGCATAAAAGAGCTGCGCCCGCTGGTCGTCGCGCCACATGGGCGACTGGCTTCTGGTGTCGAGTACTTCATCGATCGGCATAAGCGAGCGTCCCCGCAGCTCGCGCATCCGCATCGAGGGGGCGCCAACGTAGATCGCATCATTCTGAAAGCGCGTGTAGGCGTAAAACTCGGCGATGCCTTCATCGAGCCAGATAGGCAGCCAGTGCACGTTCGCGTGCAGGATGCTGTGGGTGTATTCGTGGTAGACGAGCACCTGCCCGGAATCCCGCCACGTGTCGAGGCGAACGGCAGCGAACTGTTTCTCCCACCCGCGATGGAACTCCCCTGCGACGTTGTCGCCGCGGCTCTTCCAGAGTGCAGGCTCCAGGGTGCGGAAGGTGTATTCGTCGCGTGCCGCAATGATCGTCAGGGGCGCACCGGGATCGACATTTTCACCATGGAAGCGTTGCGCAAAGACAGACCGGATCTGCTCGAATTCATTGGCGACGTCGCGCCCGTCGCGTGCCGAGCCATCTGTCAGGACGCGAAAGTGCGGGCTGCGCACCTCGATCCAGGAGTTTTCCGCGGCCGCCTTGAAAAAAGCGGGAAAAAGCGCGAGCAGCAGGACAGACAGCAAGGGGAGGGCACGCATAGCGGCGAGTGTGCCTGCTGCGCCTTCCGGGGTCAAGAAGGATCGCGAGGTAACACTGCCCACTGGTGTATGACCGGAACGTGGGAGAGGCAGCCGAGCTCGCATTCCGGCCTCTCCCCCACTTCGCCGTTATTCTGCTGCGGCTGACGTCAGAAGTCGATCCGCAGCGAGAACTGCTGCACCCTGGGCCGGTTCAAAGCCGCGGCATATTTGCCGAGGTTGCCGGAAGTCAGCTGTGCTCCAAAGCCCCCATTAGGGTTGTTCGGATTGTCGTCGAAGCGCACGGAGTTTGTGGAGTTGAAGGTCTCCCACGAGCCGCGGAGGCGGGACTCGCGGTAGAGCTGCCAGCTCTTCGACAGGGATGCGTCGACCTCGAAAAAGCCGTCCCCGCGAAAGACATTGCGGCTGCCGGCTTCACCTGGGAAAGGAAGGCGCATCGGACCGGTCGCGCTCCGAATGTTGTTGTTGATCGAGTCCGGATCGGCGAAGGCCTGCGGGGTTCCGTTGCTGTCGAGGTGTTTGTGCAGGGGCACGCTGCCGTTTGCGACGCCGAAGGCAGGGAACTCCCAGTCTGTCGTGTAGCCGGGCTCGTTGACGGAGAATGGGAGCCCGCTCGACCAGCGTCCGAGGCCGGCAAACTGCCAACCCCCGAGAAACGCGTCCTCCAACCGGTTCATCTGCGCGCCATACTGCAGCCCCCGGCCATAGGGCACGTCGTAGACCCAGTCCCAGGAGATCAGGTGTCGGGTATCGAAGTCCGAATCCGCGCGGTTGAGCGCAGGGTTCCAGGTATTTTCTATGGTCGAGAACGCGTCGTTCGCGGAAAGTGCACCTCCGCGTTCTGCGTCCGAGCCTTCATCGATCGATTTCGAGTAGGTGTAGTTGAAGTCGTACTGCAGTCCATGCGACGAGGGGTGGCGTACCACGATCTGCGCGGCGTTGTAGTAGCTCATGCCGATCGAGGCGACCGCATTGAGGGTTGAGAACTGGCCCTGAAAAAAGCGTGTGCCATAAGGGCAGGTGTAGAGGCAATAAAAATCGAGGTCGGCAAGCGAGGTGGTCTCGCCATAGGTGTAACGGAAGGGCGCCCACTCGTTGGTGTAGATGAACTGTGTCGCACTCTGCCCGGCCGAGGCCAGGTAGTTGAACAGGTGTTCGAAGTATGGAATTGCCGGAACGGTCGCGTTGGGATTACCACCATTTACGTCGACCAGGTGCGACAGCGCGGCGCCCGCGCGGAAGTAGTCGCCACCGCCCTGCGAGTCGACCAAGTCGACGGGCTGCGCCAGGTCGAGTTGCTGCAGCAGGTGACGGCCGAGGCGCCCGATGTAGTCGGTCTCAAGCGTGAGGCCGAAGGGCAACTGCCGCTGCACCGAGGCATCGATCACTTCGGAGTACGGCGTCTGGATCTTGTCATCGATGCCTTCCGTGATCAGGAAACCCTGGTTCGACGGGGCGAAGGGGAACTGGATGGGATTGCCGGGAGACGCGCCTGAATCAATCGCGGGCAGGTTGGTTTTGCCGGTGAAGCGTGGCGCGGTCTCGGTGCTGTAGGTGCCCGCGGGATTGGTGAAGCTGTTGCTGAGGCCGAACGAGCCTTCCTGGTTGAAGGTATTCACAACCGACTGGCCGAAGTGGTCATAGTAGAGGCCGAAACCGGCGCGCAGCGTGGTCTTGGTGTCCGGGGCGTACGCGACCGAAACGCGCGGGGCGAAGTTGAGCTTCTGCGGCGACCAGAAACCGGGGCGACCGTTGGCCTTGCCGGCCGGCGCGAAGGAGAGCAACGGCTCATAGACCTGGCCGGCCTGGGCTGACGTTTCGCGCTGCTTGTACCAGGCGTCGGTGCTGATGGTTGGCGTAACCTCCTGCCCGTTTCGTTCGTAGGGCGTCTCCTGGTAGGTGTAGCGGATGCCGTAGGTGAAGGTCAGCTTGGGCGTGGCGCGCCAGGTGTCGGCCAGGTAGGTTTCGTATTCGTTGGTGCGGAAGGAGCGATTGATGAAGCCGCCAGTGGGCAGCAGGCCGCCCGTCAACCCGCCCGGGTTGACGTTGTAGTTGTAGACACTGGTGAGCTGGGGCACCGTGCCAATCAGGTTGGCGTACGCCACCTGGAGCGAGTTGGAGAAGCCGCTGGACACCGCGGGTACACCCGCGAGGGTCGAGGGATCAGGAACGTTGTTCAGCCAGTACGGGTTGGAGCTCGCATTGCTGAAGGACTGGGAGTTGGTGTCGTTGTTGTTGGTGATGAGGCGGTAGTTGATGCCGAACTGCACGGTGTGGCTGCCGTGGCTCCAGCTGAGGTTATCGACGAAATTGTGTACCGGCACATTCACGAGGGTCGTGCGGGTCTCGGCATTGAACTGGCTCAGGAAGCGAAAGTCCACATACGACTGGGTTCCGATGCCCGCATTGCCGTACCCCTGCCGCACGTAGCCGTAGCGGAAGTCATTGACGAGGTTGTTGCTGATGGCCCAGGTGTCACCGCCCGAGATGCCCTTGGTGTTGTCGTCGATGTTGTAGCTGGCCGGCTGCCCGGGAAACTCCTCGCCGCCAGCGGTGAGGTCCTTCTGCAGGTTGCCGCGCACGAACAGCCGATTGTGGTCGTTGAGCACATAGTCGAGCTTCACAATCGAAGTGTTGAGCGTCGCAGGCGCCGGAGACGAGAACGTGTACGCGCCCGTGTTGTAGCCGTCGCCAGTGTTGAACGAGGTGTTGAGCGGGTACTGGCTGAAGTAGTTCAGCACGTTCGGGTCGGGGCCCGGGCCCCAGGGGCACACGCCGTTTGCAGCGCAGGGTGCGTCGAGCGCAGCCACCTGCGAGGAGGAAAGCGTTGTGACTCCGCCATTCACATCCTGGTAGGTGAGGTTGCCAGCGCGGTAGCTCGCGGTCGGCACTGTCTGCGTCGTGACAAGATTTTCTGCGGTGCGCTGGCCTTCGTAGTTCAGGAAGAAGAACAAGCGGTCCTTCATGATCGGGCCGCCCAGGGCGCCGCCGAACGTGTTGCGCAGGAGCTTGCTCGCGACATTTGGCATGCCGCTGTTGATCTCGGACTGCTTGTAGAACCAGTCATTGGCCGCGGCGAACGGTGGCCGGTAGTACTCGTACGCCGACCCATGGAAGCTGTTGGTCCCGGATTTGGTGACGAGCGAGACCTGCGCGCCAGACGAGCGGCCCTGGTCCGCCGTGCTGTTCGACGTGGTGACGCGGAACTCCTCGGTTGAGTCCTGCGTGGAGCGTAGGACGCCCGTGAAGGCATAGCCATTGACCTGGTCGTTGTCGTCGATACCGTCAAGCGTGACATTGCCCTGGTCTGAACGCGCGCCGGCCACTGCGCCCGAGCGCGTGTCGGTGTTCTGGTCGGTGTTGTGGCCAAGGTAGAGCACGCCCGGCTGCACGCTGAGCAGGTCAGGGACGTTGCGGCCCTCGGTCGGAACGTTCTGGATGAACTGGTTGTTCATCGCGTTGCCGATCGAAGCGTCGGTCGCATTCAGCGTCTGCGCCTCGGCGCTTACGTTCACGTTCTCCTGCGAAGCCGTGACACTGAGCGCCACATCGACTGTCGCTGGCTGTGAGACCAGCAGCTCGGCCTTGCGGTCGGATTCTGCGAAGCCTGGGGCGGTGATCTTGATGGTGTAGGTGCCGGGCGCGATCTGCGCAAAAGTATAGCGGCCCTGCCCATCCGCGGCCTGGGTGGCGGTCTGGCCGCTGGCGCCGTTCAGGATGACGACTGTCGCCCCCGGGACCACGGCGCCCGAGCTGTCCGTCACCGTGCCGCGTAGCGACGTGGAGCTTCCCTGGGCGTACAGCATTCCGGAACAAATACCAAAAGGTGTACCGAACAGCGCGGCATAAAGCATCCACTTACGAAGATCGAGGGACAAGCAAACCTCCAGAAAGAACGGCAGGGAAAGGGAGATGCGCGCCAGAGACGCTGTTCTAGAAACTGAGTTGGTGTAAGAGCCCCTATCTTGGCATGGAGGCGCCCGCTGCTCAAAGAGGAATCTCGCTGCAGGCTGGCGGAGCGTGAGATTTCGCTCACGCGGGGTTACAGATGAGCCCTCAGCAGAGCGCCTGCTAGAACTCGATCCTGCCCTGGAACGCGATCATCCGTGGCGAACTGTCCCCGCCCAGGCCAACGCCGAGCAGGCCGGTTGGGGGAGAGATCGTACTCTGGAGCGTCCCGAAGCGCGCCGGGATGAGGCCGCCCGGTACACCCGCCTCCACGTTGGCTGGCAGTGCGAAGTTCGCATGGTTGAAGGCGTTGAAGAGCTGTGTGTCGAAGCGAAATGTGACGCCCTCGTGGAGCGCAAAGCTTTTTGTCAGGTAGATATCAGAGTCCGTGAAGTGTGGCCCCCGCACCGTGTTTCTGCCCGAGTCGCCGAACTGGCAGTTGCTGACCGAGTCGCCGCCCGTGCATGCGCCTGTCGAGGGATCGACGACCGAAACAAAGGCGTCCGGATTCACCCACTGGCGAGTTCCCGCCACGGTGACGCCGCTGACACTTGATCGTTTGTACAAGGCCACCCCGGGGACGCGCCGGGCAAACTGTGGCCCACTCGCCTGGAAGACGCCATTGCCATTTGCTGTATAGGGCTGACTGAGGACCGTAAACGGCAGCCCCGAGTGCAGGAACGCTGTCTCCGAAAAGGACCACCCACCGAGCACCTCTTGCAGCAGTGCGTGGCTTGAGTGAAACGGGATCTTCACCAGGCCGAAAGCGGAGAGGTTATGGCGCACGTCGTAGTCGCAGCTGCCGTAACTGCGACTGAGCTCACCGGGTAGCGGCGAGAGAATGCCCTGGCTCGAGAAGGAGAGCAGCCCGCCGTTCGAGACCTCATCGAGACAGTGGCTGAGTGTGTAGTTCGCGCGCAGGGTGAGCGTGGATATCTGCTCGGTGTAACTGGTCTGCAGGCCGGCGTAGCTGCTGTTCGCATCGGTGCGGAACTCGTTTACACTGCCGAAGCGCTGATCAAGCGGACGCCCGTCCCCGTAGGGTGCAAAGCAGCCGGCGCAGACATCCTGGTAGCCATTGAGCTCGACCTGGTACGGCTCGTGAAGACCACGTGTGCCCACGAAGTCTACCCGCACCGCGCCCTTGCGACCGACCTGCTGCTCGACACCGGCACTGTACTGGTAGTAGAGCGGCGTTTTCAGTGTGCCGGTCGGAAAGGTATTCAGCCCAACAGCAAGCGGGCAGACCGCATCCGCAGCGCGGATCGCGCTGCAGGGCGGCGCGCCTGCGCGGAAGCTCGTTTGCAGTGCGTTGTTTGCAGAGGCCAGTGCGTCGACAGCGCTGCCGGGGACGCCAGGGAAGATTGCATTGCCGCCGACCTGTCCACCGAGGCCGCCGACGAAGCTGGGCGCGTACGGGGCATTGGTGGAGGCGAGATCCGCGATCTGCGCGGGGATGATATCGCTGAACACACCGAAGCCCGCATGAAGCGCCATGTGCGGTCGCACCTGGTACGCAATCGACACACGCGGCTGGGGGATGAAGAGGGGGGTTGCCGGGAAGAGCGTGTGAACGCCGGTGAGGATCGCCTCTTTCAACGGCTGCGCGTTGCTGTGCCCCATGTCGAGGAACGAACCCCTGGGACGTGCGAAGAGTCCCTGATCGTTCACGACGTTGGTGTTCCACGTAACGCGTACACCTGCTGTCATCGTCAACGTTGCAGAGGGTTTGTAACTGTCCATGGCATAGAACTCGAAGTTGCCGTTGGCGGCGCACTCGCGTGTGCGCACGGGGAAGCTCTCGGTGGCGGTGTAGGCGGCTCCATACGTGAACTGCGCGAGATCATTCACGGTGACCAGGGGGACAGTTCCCTCGCCCAGATCGTAATTACTTACGTCCACGCGGCGCGTGTTGATGCCGAACTTCAATGTGTGTTTCTGAAGAGTCCAGATCAGGTTGTCATTGATCTGCCACTGCGTCACCTTGCGTCCCTGCGGGTAGGTCTGGTCGTTTCCGCCGATCGTCGTGAAAGGCAGGTTCGAGCTTCCGGCGGCAAGCACGATGGGCAGCCGCTGCTGCACAACAGTGAAGTTGTTCGGCTCAAAGACGCTGGCATACCAACTCGCACCAGGGTTGATCTGGTTCACCAGGTTAGGCGTGAACAGGTGCGTGTATCCAAGCACCAGCGTGCGTTGTGGCTGAGGCGAAAACGCATTGAAGATCGGGTTGATCGGATCTGTGTACGCAGCCTGCAAGCCGGTGTCCTGCTGAAAGCGATACCAAATGCTGTTCGCCTGGTTGATCGTGTGATCAATCTTGAGGACGATGAGATTCTCACTGTCGCTGTTGTTCAGCGACGCCTGTCGCTGGTTGGCGCAGCCGGAGCCATTCAGCGCCGCCCCGGCAAGTGGCGCCCCATTCGCGTCGAAGGGACAGGCACTCACCGGAACCGGCGTGCCGCTGATATTGGAGTAGAGCGCGAACATGGAGCGATAGAGCGGGACCTCTGCCGGCTGTGCGGGCATCTGCACGCCGGTGATCGGGTCGACTCCGCCGACGGCTAGCTGTTGCAGGACATACTGCTGATAGGTCGCTGTGGGCGCTGTGACTTCGGAGACGAGCGGTAGTGCAATGCGCATGCCTTCAAAGTGCGTGAAGAAGAAGAGCCTCCCGCGAAGAACCGGTCCTCCGATGCTGACGCCAAATTCATTCACCGTGGAGCGCGGTTTCTTCGCGACATTGCCCGGTGAATCATTCGCGTGCAGAAAGTAGTTTTCTGCGTTCAACAGCGAGCCATTCCAGACTTCGTATAAGTCGCCGTGAAAGCGATCCGCTCCCGACTTTGTGAAGTAGTTCACCTGCGCCGCTCCGTAGCGTCCCTGGTCGACCGCGTATGAGTTGGTGTTGACGGTTGCTTCCTGTACAGCATCCAGGCCGATGACAAGGTTGGTTGAGAGGCCGATGTTTAACCCAAGCCACGGATCGTTGGTGTCGTAGCCATCGAGGATATAGCCATTCGAGGTAGCCGGGAGCCCGTTGAACTCGACATTGCCGTAGCCCCCTGCAGCCTTGGCATCGTTTGAGGAGCCGGCAGTGTTCATCAGCGCCCCCTGCGCAAATTGGGCGACGAAGGTGAGGTCCTGTCCCGGGTTCGGGAGATTCTTGATGGTTTTCGCGTCGATTGTGGTCGTGGTGTTCGGATTCTCGAGGCTAAGTAGACCCTGCTCTGCGGTGACCTCGACGCTCTGCGCCGCCGAGGCAACTGCAAGCATGAAGTTGAGCGTGATCGTTCTGCCGACTCCGACTGGCGTGGCTCCGGAGGTCGTGGCGCCGAACCCCGCCGAACTGACAGCAACCTGGTAGGTCCCGGGATTGATCTCGGAGAGGAGGAAGCGACCATTCGCATCCGTGCGTCCGGTGCGCGTAGCGCCTGTGTCCACGTTTGTCGCTGTGACTGTGGCAGCGGCGACCACGCTGCCGCTTCTGTCGGTGACCACCCCGGCGAGAGCGCTGGACGTGCCGCTCTGGGCCAGGAGCGGGGCGGCGAAAAACGGCAGAAGAAGGAGCAGAAGGCGGCAGAGTCGGCACATTAGGTATACCTAAATATAGTTTAGGATAACCTAACACGAGTAGGAAGCGCGCTAGGTGAGGCAGTGAAGAGAACGAAGGAAACGCATGCGGAGCGCAACACGGAATCCGTCGACGACTACCTGAAGGCCATTTACACGATCGGCGGTGATGCGCGGCGGCGGGTGGGCGGTTCCGAGCTCGCGGCACGCCTCGGCGTTGCGCCTGCCTCGGTCACAAACATGCTGCAGAAGCTGGCAGGTGAGCCAAAATCGTTGGTCGACTACAAGCGAGGCGAGGGCGTGAAACTGTCCAGCGCCGGACGCCGGCGGGCGCTTGAAGTGGTGCGACACCATCGCCTGGTCGAGACTTTTCTCTTCGAAGTGCTTTCCTACCCACTCGAAGAGCTGCACGACGAAGCCGAGCGGTTGGAGCACTTTATCTCGGAGAGCTTTGAAGAGCGCATCGCGGCAAAGATGGGTCACCCGACCGCTGACCCTCATGGTCACTGCATCCCCTCGTTGGATGGCGCCATGCCGCCGGCTCACAGGGTTTCCTGCAGGTGTGGTTTGTGACTGGGTGAGTACGCGCCTGGCGGCGTCACTTCGTCGCGAACACCGAAGCCATGTACGCAGCCAGGATCTTCTTGAACTCCCCGATGACAAGCGGCCTTTCTGCGTGGGCAGCACCAGCGTAGAGATGCATCATGCCGCGAACCAGCTGCAGGACCACGCTGGCGTGGAGTTCCGCGCGGCTTTGGCTTAGCGCCGGCGTGCGTCGCAGCAGCGCGTTCACCAGCGTCGCGCGAAAGGCACGCTTGGCTGCGAGACTGCGACGCAGTTGAATGGGTGCTGCCTGCAACTGCAGATATGCCGGGTTGTCGGCGATGAATACGACAAAGCGATGGATAAAGCTGCTCGAGAACTCCTCTGCATCGAGGGTGCGGATGGTGTCGAAGAGCGGACGCCAGTGCTCTTCGATCTTGCCGGCATAAACGTCGAGCAGCGCAATTGCGATCGTCTTCTTGTCCGGGAAATAGCTGTACAACGCACCAACCGAAGACTCCGCCCGATCGGCAACTGCGGTCATCGTGGTGCCCGCAAAGCCAACCTCTGCAAAGAGAAACTCGGCAGCTTCCAGAAAAGCGTGGACGCGCCGCGTCGAGCGATCCTGCTGCGGAGAGCGGCGTGCCGGATTTGACGAACGCGAGGCCACCCTCATATTCTAGCGATGGAGAATGTGAGGGCGTCCTCGCATTCACGGAGAACCGAATGACTGAGCCCTTGAAGCTGGATCCAAAGAAGACTGCACTCGTGTTGATCGACTTACAAAATGGCATCGTAACCCGCGACACCAAGCCGTATACCGCCGGGGACGTGGTGGCGCGCGCGCGTGAGATGGCAGACGCTTTTCGTGTGAAGGGGGCGCCCGTGGTCTATGTCCACGTACTCTTGCAGGATTTCTTGCCGTTGCTTGCGGACGAGCCGATGGCTCTGCCGAAGGACATACCAGCTTCGGCGAGTGATATCGCGGAGGCTGCAGGCATGCAGAGCAGCGACCTCCTGGTAGCGAAGCGCCACTGGGGCGCATTTGCAGGAACATCGCTCGAGCAGGAGCTGCGCACACGGGGAGTCGACACCGTGGTGCTCGCCGGGATCGCGACCAACATGGGCGTTGAAAGCACCCTGCGCCAGGGTACGGGGCTGGGGTTCGCCTTTGTCACGGTGGAGGATGCCTCGAGTACGTTCTCGCCGGAGATGCAGGAGTTCGCGTTTAAAACGATCTTTCCGAGACTGTCCAGGGTGCGGACCACGAAGCAGGTCCTGGAAGCAATCGGCGGGTAACAGCAGGCAGGTGACTGCCCGCGTGGGGCAGCATCGAGTGCATCTTTCCGCGCCTGGTCAGACGAGAACCTGTTCCCGCGAAGGCTGCGAGGAGGGCCTGACCCGCCCCGTGGAGCCGCCACCACGCCCCTGCTTCCAGAGCGCTCCGCGAATGGCGATGCAACCGCGCCGATCCGCAGAAGAGCGCGAGCGGCGCACGACCGGTACCCTTGCGGAGGAGAGACGAAAGCTTATTCGGTTCCGGCAGCTGCCTTCTTGGCCGCGGTTTTTTTCGAAGTCTTCTTGGTGGCAGTGGCCCGGGCGGCTTTCTTCTCCGCTGCCTTCTTTGCAGCCCAACGCTTCCTCTGCGCCTCAGCAATGGCAAGCCGCCCTGCATCGCTCATGCCGCGCTTTGTGCTCTTAGGCCGGCCCATCTTCTTAGGCGCAACACCGCGTTTCGCGTTCGTGTTGACCTGTGCTTCGCTCTCCAGGGTTGCTGATACCTGTTCGCGAAGCTGCTGGAGGCGCTCGATTTCCTGATCGATCTGCTGAAGATAGTCTACGGAGAGTGCTGTAAATCGTGCCATGTGCAAAGCATACCAAGGAACCAGGACATTGGTGAGTAGGTGCACAGTATAAGACATTCCAAGGTATCTACTTTTCAACCAATCCATGCCGATCCCCTGACTATCAGGAGAGCTTTGTTCGCTTGCGGCTCCAACACCAGGGAACTTACGCGATCGCAGCACGGCGACTAAGCGCGCTCGCACATAACTATCTAAGAGGGTAGTGATCGGAAAGCGAACACTCTCTAAGTACAGGATCCAACCTGCACCTAGAACGCTTCTTACTGGCGCAGTTCGACGATCGTAGCGCCCTGGCCGCCTTCATATTGATCGGCCTCGGTCACCGTCGCCACGTGCGGGTGACGTCCGAGTGCGGTACGCAGCGTCCGCCGCAGCACACCCATACCCGTCCCGTGCACAATGCGCACGCGCTGCAATCCCGAAAGGAATGCCTGGTCGATGAATTTTTCTACGTCATCCGCAGCCTCGTCTGCCGTGAGGCCAATCACGTTGATCTCATGGCGCAGCGTCGTGTGTAGCTCATCATCGCCGCTGTTCGCCGAAGTGCGCACCGTGATGTTGCGCTTGCGCGAGGCAGCCTCCACGGGTGTTGGCGACGCAGCGGCGCCGTTGCCAGGCGCGGACTGCAGGATCGCCGCTATGTCAGTCCGACGCACCCGCATCTTCATGCTGCCGATCTGCACCTCGAGTGAGTTGGCATCGAGTTCACGAGTAACACGACCTGAGGTACCAATGCGCAGCTTCACCGTGTCGCCAAGCGCAGCGGAACGCGGATCGCGCTGGTGTGCGGCCACCTGGGCTGCTGCCGCCTGCACCGCGGAAGGCCGGCGCGAGCGAACATGTGCGGTGAACTGCTCGGAGAACTCGCGGCGCAGGCGAGCGGTGCGACGCTCGGCTTCAGCCGCAGCCTTGTCACGCGCGGCACGGTCTTCGATCGCCTGAATTGTCTCCTTTGACTTGGTATCCAGTTCACGCAGGATTCCGTTGAGTTCGTTTTCGAGCTCACGGGTGCGCGCGCGCATCTCCTGCGCCCCCTCGGTCTCGAGACGATGGCGCTCTTTCTTGAGAGCCCGCTCCTCAGCCTGCAGGGTCAGCCGCTCTTCGCCGAGCGCCGCAATCTCGGCATGGAGCCGGTCGAGAAAGGCACCGATGTCGAGCGCCTGCGTTGTCATGCGGGCGCGGGCGCGCGCAATGATCTCGGGCGCGAGGCCAAGGCGCGACGCAATGTTGATCCCCGCCGAGGCGCCGGGCACGCCCTGGCGCAGTTCGTACGTGGGCGCAAGCGTTTCCGCATTGAAGCCAACAGCCGCATTCACGACACCAGGCGTGGTCTCGCCATAGATCTTGAGCGAGGTGTGATGGGTCGAGATGATCGACCAGGCGCCTGAATGCAGGAAGTGCTCCGCAATGGCAACGGCAAGCGCAGAGCCTTCATCCGGATCGGTCGCGGAACCGAGCTCATCGATCAGCACCAGCGTCGCTGGCCCAGCAGCCCCTGAGAGCCGATTGAGGTTGGTGATGTGCGCCGAAAAGGTGGAAAGGTTCTGCTCGATCGACTGTGCGTCGCCGATGTCGGCGAGCACTGCAGTCAGCACAGGCAGTGTCGCCTCAAAGGCCGGCACCGGAATACCAGACTGCGCCATCAGAGCGAGCAATCCCGTCGTCTTGAGCCCAACCGTCTTGCCACCGGTGTTCGGCCCGGAGATGATCAGCTGCCGCGCCTCAGGCTCAAGCGCAATCGACAACGGAACCACCTTCGCTGGGGGTGGCGCCGTCTTTGGCGGGGGGTTCGCCTTGCCTGCCGCAGTGGCCAGGCCGGTCGCGACGTTTTCGCCGTCGCTGGCTTCTTGATCCTGTGAGGAGTCCAGGCTAGAACCCGCCGCGGAGTGGCTGCCCGCTAGAGAGAGAGACTTGGCTTGTTCGCGTAAACGATGTTCCAGTAACGGATGACGGGCAGCCACGAGTCGCAGCTCGGCGTTCGGGCCGATGGTGAAGCGGGGTCGTACGCAGTCATACGCCGCGGCAAAGCGAGCCCGAATGAGCAGCGTCTCTACCGTGCCGAGGATCGCGGCGCCGGGCAGCAGAACATGCGACTGCGCGGCGAGTTGCGCGGTCATGGCCAGAAAGATGCGGTGGATCTCGGCGAGCTCCTCTTCGAAGAGGCGCACCAGGTCGTTATTGAGTTCAATGGTCTCAAGCGGCTCGAGGTACACCGTTTGGCCCGAGGACGAGGCGCCATGCACGACCCCCGAGACGCGGCGCTTGGCCTCGGCCTTGACCGGAATCACAAAGCGATCGCCGCGAATGGTGATGAGCTCGTCCTGTGTATTGCCGCCCTCGGAGAGCCGACGCAGGGCGGAGCGAAGCGAGTCTTCGATGGTGCGCTGCTGGCGATCGATGTCGCGCCGGATGCGCCCGAGTTCGGACGAAGCAGAGTCGGCGAGCGAACCGTCCGGCAGCATCTTGCTCTCGATCGACTCGATGAGCGGCCTGAGGTCGGCATGGAGGATCGGCTCGGAGAGTGCGCGAAGCTTTGGCAGGCCGTCCCGGTAGCGGTCAGGCGGGTGGCGCAGCGTCGCGGCCCAGGACGAGACAGTCTCGGCAACGCCCAGGATGAGGCGGATCTCTTCGGGCTCGAGTGCTGCGCCGGTCAGGCGCGATTTAGCGAGCAGTGCCGTGGGGTCGGCGAGGCCGCCAAGCGAAGGCTGCACGCCCTCGGCAAGCAGCAATTGCATTTCATGCACGAGTCCGTGCTCATTCTCGATAAAGCTGAGCTCGGAGGAGGGGGCGAGCGCCAGCAGCCAGTCGCGCCCGAGCGGGGAGGCGGCATAGGGAGCCAGCAGGGCGAGAAAGCGGTCCCATTCAAGGGCCTGCCGCGCGAACTCTGTCAGGAAGGGCACAGGTCTTATGGTAGCGAATCGGCCGTCACCCCATGGGGCGGCGGCTTACCCGAGGCCTGTCACCTTGACGCGGTGAACTTCGTCGACGTCGCGCGCGACAGGCGCTCTTCGTGATGAAAGCAAGAGCAGGGCCGCGAGGATCAGGAATCCCAGTACGCTGGCGATCCGCCCGAGGGTCACAGCCGAGGTCGGGGCAGTGTGACTGACGCGGATTGAGACAGGTCCGGCAGGCACGGTGATGCGCGTAAAGCCTGTGCTCCGGTCGAGCGTGAGCATAGCGCGGGATGAGCCGGTGAGCTGCTCATCCGGAAAGTAGAACGTGGGCAGGGTGATAGACACAGGAGCCGGAAGGGTGCCGCGCAGAAGGAGTCCGCCCTCCGCGTTGAAGGTCTCGATGAGGCCCGGCGGCGGAGTATCCGGGTGTGCGGTGCCATGTTCCCCGGGGATAAGCGCCCACTGGTCTTCACTCACATGCCAGCCTGCCGCATGTGCCGTCGCCGGGAGGTACTCCGGGGGAAAGCTGCGCAGGGTTTCATAAGCAGGCAGCTCGCGCATTCCCTGCGGCGCATAGGCAGGTGTCCGAAACCTTACAAAAGTCGGGAACTGTCGCTGATGAAGATCGCCATCTCGGTGAACATATCGACCGAGACCGGGAACAAAGCATTGAGCAACCACAATGCAGCCGAGACACGCGAGCGCGATTCGTTCGCGACGCTTATCTTTCTCGACCAGCAGCGCAAGCAGGGCTCCTGCAATCACGAGAGCCGCAGGAAAAAGTCTCCATGGGAACTGCACCATGCGGAGCGGGGTATAGATCCAGAGGGGTGCGAACAGCTCTGTCATGGCAACGAGACAAAGAAGCAGCACGACCAGGAGTACCTTCGCTCGTTGGGCGTGCGCCATCTCGCCGCGAACCAGCAAGCGGCGAACGGCAACGGCGCAGATGGCGAAACAGAGCAACCAGGTGCTGTAGAGATACAGCTCCTGCGAGAACAGCGAATACACGCGATATCGAGCGATCGTGAAGAGAAAGTTATTGTGAATGTCGAGGTATTTGTCTCCTCGCCAACCTGTCGGTGTAATGAGGTGCTGCATCAGCACCGCGGGCAGAACATTGATGCCGGCGACCATCAATCCCAGGCCGGCTGCGCCGACATTCACGAAGAACAGTCGCAGGTCGCGGCAACAGAGGAGGTACACGGCAAGAACGACGAACGCCAAAAGTGTCTGCGGCAGGTGACAGCAGGCAAGAGCCGCGTACAGCAGCGACAGGTAGACACACTGTCGCGCAGGACGATGCGCAAGCGGCCCCTTGCTGTCCACGACCAGGAAGAGCAGCGGGATAAGAGCGGTCGCTGCGATCTCTGCGTAGCCGACCCGCCCGATGGGATTGAGCAACATGGCAAAGGGCGCGCAGAGAAACAGGAGCGCCCCGCAATCGGCTGCGCGCCACCCTGTGTGAAGCCGCAGCAGAGATCGACAGGTGAAGAAGCTGATGAGACGGAACAGCCCGATACCGAGCAGAAGTCCGGCAGACGCGCTCACATGCAGGAAGAGGGCGAACGCCGCGGCAATCAGAAAGGGAACGCGCCCGTAGAAGTAGAAGACGGGAGAGCCGAGGCCCATATTGCTGCTGCTGATCCAGCGAGGGAAAACATCTCCTCCCCGCAGTGAGTCGACATAGCCCTGGATGATCTGCAGATTGAAGTTGGCATCCGCAGCGCCGGTGGCCCCCACAACGGGAAGTCCGAATAGGAGCGGACCGCCAACACAAAGGAAGACCAGCAGGAAAACCAAGAACGTCCAAGGGAGGCCTGGCTGGCCGCTGCGGGAAAGAGTCTTTGTCATCAATCAAAACCTGCGTCGTTCATCCAGATTTTTATCTTGCCAAGGCGCGTTGGCAGACAAGCGATCAGCCTACTGTGCGAGCCTGTGGGTCGGCGAAACTCTCCCTGAGTGTATCCAGAAAGCCGTGCACGGCAAGGCTGCTGGGCGCTGGTTGTGTTTTGGATTGCAGTGACTGCTCTGCGGGTGAACTCTGACCGGGACCCGCTTGGAACCTCGCCTGGAACCTCGCTTGGAACCTCGCTTGGACCAAAGCAGGAGCGCATGGCTACGATCAGAGACGGCTGCCAGACGCGCCTTGACGAGGAGAGGGCCAGGCTTCTGGCCTGGCCCTCCTAGACTTAGCGACGTGCTCCACGACGGCTTGGCGGTCGGATGTCCTGCACTGGATCACTGTCAACGAATGCGGGCAGCGCCCGGTCTACCGTCCAAACGATGATTGCGACAGCACCTGCTTCGGCAGCGAGTACAAACCCGAACAGTATCCAGTTCGTGGTGCCCCACATGCTTGTATCAAACCCACGAAAGAAGAAGAACCACTCCCCCGACAGCATCATCAAGAAGAGCACCGAAAAAAAGATCCAGAACCTGGGCGTCACACCTGCTCCTGTCCACGCACCCGGGATTCAAATGCGCATTGGCATGATGATATATCGGTAACGCGCATCTTCCTGGGTATCTTCAGGCCTCATCTGCCCTGCAGATTGTGCATCCTTGAACTCCAGCCGCACTTCGCCTGCCCCGCCGATCGCCTTCAGGAAGTCCAGAAGGTACTGCGAGTTGAAGCCAACCACGATGGGATCGAAGTTATAGGGGGTCTCGATAACATCTTCGCTTTCGCCCGCCTCATTCGAGGAGGACGAGATACGCAACTCATTCTGCTCGAGCCGGACCTTGATCGCGCCTGAACGCTCATCGGCAAACTGCGCCACGCGCTGGATCGATTGTTGCAACTCTTCGGTTCGAACCACCAGGAACTTCGAGTTATCCCTCGGCAGGACCGCTTCATAGTTCGGGAAGTTCCCGGAGAGCTTGCGGCTGGTCAGGACGCGGGGGCCGATGCGGAAGTACAGCTGGTGTTCGTCATCGGCAAACTCAACCTCGGTTGCCTCGGTGTTGTTGAGAAGTCCCTGGAGCTCCTGCAGCGCCTTGCGCGGCACCAGGATCTTGCGCTCGCCGGTGATGTTCGGCAGCGTCTCACCGGTCTTCTCGATATGTGCCAGCCGGTGGCCATCCGTTGCGACCATCGCCAGAGACTCGGCCTTGAGGATCAGGAGCGCGCCATTGAGCGTGTAGCGTGATTCCTCGTTCGAGATGGCGAAGATGGTTTTCGCGATCATTCCCTTCAGCGAGGTGGCGGGGATGCGCGTGCCACAGCCGACCGGAAACTCCGGCACCTGCGGGAAGTTCGCCCGCGCCATGCCCACCATCTTGGTGTTGGAGCGACCCGCCCGGATCTGCACCCAGTGGTTGTCCATCAGCTTGATCGAGAGGTCGCCATCGGGCAGCAGCTTGATGTAGTCATACAGCTTGCGCGCAGGGATGGTGCAGGAGCCCGACTTCTTGACCTTGGCTGCGCAGGCGGTGCGCAGGCTCTGGTCCAGGTCGGTCGCTGTGATCTCCAGCCGGTCTTCGGTGGCCTCGAAGAGAAAATTCGACAGGATCGGGATCGTGGTCTTGCGTTCAACCACGCTCTGGGCCGCCGTCAGCTCCCGGAGAAGGGCTGCCTTGCTGACCGTGATCTCCATGACAGCATTGTTCGTCATGCCGGACGCCCCACCGGTCAGTACGGCTGCCGGGGCGTTTGCTGCCTCGGTGCCTGTCTCCTGCTCCAACCCTGCTTCTGCCATTCTGTGCCCCTTTGCCGGTTCTGGCGCCACTGTACACCACGCCCCGGGCCATGATCGATGGTTTGTCGGGGAAGACACCCATGCCCCGGCGTCCTCTCCATTCTATGAGCGCCCTCGCGTTTCGGCGCTCTGCAAAAGCAGCCGTGTTGTGAGGGAAAAACAGACTGCCTCATTCGAGGTGAGTTCCCTGGCTTTCGCCCCTCGTCGCCCCCGGTATTCCACCGTTTCCACAGCGGGTGTGCGAAAGCCGTCAGGGACGCCCGAACTGGAGGAGCGGCTGCGACGGCTGCTTTTAGCTTTTCCAAAAAGGGATAGAAAACAGCAGCCGTAACCGTTTGGTGAGGAAAACAGGAAAACTTCCCCGAAATGTGTACCCAGGCTTTCCGCACGAGTGCCCTGTTTTCCAAAATCGGGTCACGCCCTCACGCAAAAGGGGAACAACCGGGAACCCAACCCTGGATCTGTTCCGGCTTCTCCCACTTCCTCACAAGCAGTCCAGCTGCCCGTGTGTAAATCGGGGCGGCCGCTCAGGAAAAGCAGGTTTCGGTCAGCGCAGACGGGCTTAGCCAGGCGCCTGCTTTTCCACCTGTACCTGCTTCTCCACTTTTCCCTGGCTGTGTGGAAAGAGCAGGGCACAATTTGGTCCAGCGAAAGCCCTGTACCCGAGTATGGAATCCGGAAGGGCAACGCCGTCACGCCCGGATGCTCCTTATATCCAGGCGGACAGCAACGCCGGATCTGCTCGAAGAACGGAGTACCCATGAAGCACACAGCATCCATCCGGGCATCCGCCCTCACACTCAGCCTTCTATTCGCGTCCGCTGCGGCAGGAGTCGCGCACGCCCAGGCCACCGACCAGGACAAGCATTTCCTTGACGACACGGCCAAGGATTCGAACTACGAGATCCGCACCGGCCAACTGGCCCTCCAGAAGAGCCCCAGTGCCGATGTGAAGCAGTACGCGACCATGGTCATTCACGATCACACCGCCCTGCTCGGCGAGGTACGGGCCGCAGATGCCGCAGCAAAGGTGACCCCGCCTGACAAGGGCAGCATGTCCCTTAGCGAAGACGCGAGCTACGCCAAGCTAAAGCTGCTGAGTGGAGCATCCTTCGACAAGAGCTATATCCAGGGCCTGATCAAGGGCAACCAGGACAGCGTCCAGCAGGGCAAAGATGAGGCCGCAAACACGAAGATTCCGGCCGTGAAAAGCCTTGCGAACCACCGGGTTGCGCTCGATACCAAGCATGCGAAGAAGGCAGATGCCCTGGCGGCAGCCCACCACGTCAAGGCCGACTAGCGCCTGTTCCGACGGACGGGATGGCGGCAGTTCGGGATGTCAACCGTGGGTTTCGGGATCTCATCCAGAACGGGCCGCCCTGCTAGGATCCTTTGCCGCTTCCCAGGGTGATCCGTACCCCAAAACGTGCCAACTGTGGCGTGCCGAGCGTCAGGATAGGGGTTTTGCCAACAGGAATCGAACGGTCGAGGAGGTTCTCGACCGCTAAGAAGACTTCGTATCGCGAGCGGAAGGTGTGCGAGGCGTAGACATCGAAGCGTGCGTAGCCGTTCAGCTTGTGCTGGTTAGCGTCGTCATCGTACTGGCGTCCGCTTTCACGAACCTGAAGACTCAGGAGCCCCACGCGTGGCTGTTGCGCGGTCACCTGCAGGGTGCCAGTGTTGCGTGGCACCTGCGGGATCCATAAGCCCACCAGCTGGGGCTCGGGCGCGAACTGGGTCACCATGGCTCGCGCGAACTGGTACCCGCCCGTGAACTCGAGCCAGCTCCTGGGGTGCAGGGTGCCATCGAGCGACACCCCCCGGGAGCGGATCTGCCCCAGGTTTTCGCGCATCAGCGTAGTTGCCGTTGGGGTGGTCGAGAGCGTCAGCGCGGTGATTGGCCGGTTGACCTCGGTCCAGAAGTAGCTTGCACGCCAGCTTGCACCCCATCGCGAGGGCACCTCGCCGGCGATCCCGGTCTCCCAGCCGGTGGCGCGCTCCGAGCGCAGGCCTGGGTTCGCGAGCGTGGTCTGCTGCCCCACCTGACCTGTGCGGTAAAGCTCATTCTCGGTCGGCGCACGATAGGCGCGGAAGGCGCTCGCGCTGGCGGCGAGATTGTGCCGGAGCCGCCTCGAAATGCCCGCCCGGGGGTCGACCACCGTCTGGTTGATGCTTGGCAGTGGCGTTTTCTTGCCTGTACTGAGCGAGTAGGCCGCGGCATCTGCATTGCGGAAGTGGTCGACGCGCGCTGATGCGCTCACGAGCCAGGGACCCGGGGTCCACAACGCCTCGGCATAGCCTCCACCGTCGGTCTGGCGGGCGGTCGTGCTGGTGGCTGCTGCACCCCGGGCGGTGGGGTATTCATCGTCCTCGGCGCGCACATCGCGAATGTCTGCGCCGGCAAGGCCCACGATGCCTGGTGAGAATGCATGCCGCCAGCGCAGCGCGGCGCCAAGCTCGTCGGCCGGGTCAAAGGCGTTGCGGGTCAGCGTTTCGCTGCCGCGGCCTGCAGCCACCGACGAGAAGCTCTGCCGAAACTGCTCATTGCTGCCCCACGCGCGGCCCTGCCAGTCGCGGAGATCGAGCCCAGCGACATAGCGCCACAGCCGCGTCGAGTTGCCGGTTAGAGGTGTGCCGTTGTGGCGGCTCTCGTTCAGGACATTGCCCCGCAGCCACACGCCATCGCCGGCGGGGCCGAACGCCCGTTCGCCCAGCATCAGCGCATTCTGCGCGTGCACATTGGAGTTCACATCCACCGCGCCGCGTAGCGCAGGCGCCACGAGGGTATAGCCGTCGGTGCCGATCAGCCCGGCCGCGACCATGCCACTCCAGAGGGCGGAACCACCCCGCAGCCGCACGCCGTTCTGGTTTTCTGCCTCGGCGCCGTAGCCGCTTTCAAGCGTCAGCTCCGGGCCGTTGCCGGCAGGCCGCGAGGGCACCGGCGTCAGCTGCAGCACGCCGCCGACCGCGCTTGAGCCGTAGAGATCGCTGACCCCGCCGCGTACCACCTCGATGCGGCCGACGGAGAGATCGGGCAGCTCCTCCCAATGCACCCAGCCGCCATAGGAATCGTTCAGCGGCACGTCGCCCAGCAGCACCAGCGTCCGGCTTGCGGCCGTGGAGCCGAGCCCCCGCAGCGAAACACCTTCCGTCGTCGGGTTGGCGACGAGCGACGAGCTGCGGCGAAACAGGTCAAAGCCGGGCACCGTGCGGAGTTTGCCGTCGAGTGAAACCGGGGCGGCTTCGGAGAGCTTCTTCGCGGTAAGCACCCGGGTGCTCACCGGGCTGTCGAGCGCTGCCACCGGCGAGCGGTACGCCGACACCTCCATACTTTCTGTCTGGACCGGAATCGCAGGAGAGGCCGGCGCTGTTTGCGCTATGGCCAGCAACCTCGCAGCCAGCAACACCAGAAGAACCAGAGCAGAACGAAGCACGATCACGCCCCATCCAGCAGGGTGGGCAACGCGAGCCTCGTGACGCTCTGTTCCCCTGTTGCGCCCAGAAGCTCCTGGATGGTGCGATGAAGGATCGGGTGCACAACGGCTGGCGCAATCTCCCCCAAGGGGGCGAGCACAAACCGACGCGTGTGCATGGCTGGATGCGGCAGCGTCACACCCGGTGCCTCATGAACCGTCGCAACCCACTGACCCGTCGTCCGGTCGAGTTCCTCGGCAAGCAGGAGATCGAGATCGAGCGTGCGTGGTCCTTTTGGGGCGCCGTTGCGCACGCGTCCGTATTTCCGCTCCAGATCGAGCAATTGCGCCAGAAGCTTTGTCGGCACGACTCTGGTGTGCAGCTCGACTGCGCCATTTACAAAGGCAGGTTGACCCCGGACCGGCCCCACCGGCTCGGTTCGCCACAAGCCGGAGCCGGCGACCACGGTGCCGAGCTGGCCGAGCGCCCGTGTCGCCGAGCGAAGCGTCCACTCCGGTGCCGCGCCCTGCCAGGCGAGATTTCCCCCCAGGCCGATAAACACGCGCCTTGCTTCGTTCCCCATCCCCTGAGTCTAGAGTGTTCTGTGCGCGATCGAGGTTCACGCTGGAGCAGTCGCTAGAATGACGGGTATGCGTTTCGCGTTTTTCGGTGGCTCGTTTGATCCCCCGCACCTCGGCCACCTTGCCATCGCAGAAGCGGCCCGCGACCGTCTCCACCTCGACCAGGTGTTGCTTGCGCCGGTTGGCCGTCAGCCGCTCAAGACGCATGAGCCCGCACCCTTCGCGGATCGGCTGCACATGGTGAGCCTCCTTACCTCGGGACAGCCTGGGCTGGTTGCCTCCAGCATCGATGCTCCCCGGCTTGCTCCCGATGCCCGTCCCGGCGAATCCCCACGCTTGCTGCGCAACTACACCGTCGACACCCTGCTGCGCCTGCGGCCTGACCTCCCCGCCGGGGCGAAACTCTTCTTTCTCGCCGGTGCGGACTCGTTCCTTACGCTCCACCAGTGGCATCGCGCGGAGGCGCTTGTTGCTCCGATTGAGCCGCCCAACACCGCCCAGGACAGGCAGGGGGAAGAGGGCTTGCTTACCGGCTGGATCCTCGCCGCACGCCCCGGCTTTCCACTTCACTCGCTCGCCGAGGCGCTTCCTGCGGGTTACGCCCTGGGTCCGCAGTCTGAGGAGCGCGGCCCCGTGCTGACGCACACGATCTACACCCCTGCTGGCGGCCCGGCGAGTGTGCTCCACCTCCTGCCCGACCTCGAGGACCCGTCGACGGCCACCGAGATCCGCGAAGCGCTCGCTACAGGCCGCAGCGCGCCGCACCTGCTGCCTCGTGTCAGTGACTATATTCGTGACCACCGGCTCTACACGCCCGACGAGCGCATGCTAGGGTAAACCTGTGCCGCCTACGTCCGAAACTCGCGCAATGGTCCTTCTGGCCGCAGAAATCTGCGAAGACAAGAAGGGCACCGATACCCGCATCCTGGAACTTGATCCCGCGGACGCCGGCTTTACTGACTTTTTCCTGATCACCTCCGGCAACAACACCCGGCAGACCGGCGCCATCGCCGACGAGATCGAGCTGCGCATGAAGCGCGAGTTCGGCACCTATGCCAAGAGTGTGGAAGGCCGTCGCAGCGGGGAGTGGATCCTGCTCGACTACGTCGACTTCGTGGTGCACATCTTCACCGAAGAGACGCGCGAATACTACGACATCGAACGGCTGCGCAAGTCTGCGCGCTCGCTCGGCACAGCCGAGCTGTCTGCAGCGCTGCGCGAGAAGACTGAAGCCGCGCGCAAAAAGGGTTCCACCAGGAAGGCGCTCCCTGCAGATACGAGCGACGGCAATACCAAGCCTGCCGAGACGAAGCCCATGCCACCCGCGAAAAAAGCCGCAAAGAAAGCTCCGGCGAAGGCCCTGGCAAAAGCTCCTGCCAAGAAAGCTCCGGCCAAGAAGGCGCCGGCCAAGAAGGCGGCGGCCAAGAAGAATGCACCTGCGAAAGCAGTGGCAAAGAAGGCCGCTGGCAAGAAAGCACCTGCGAAAGCAGCCACAAAGAAGGCTCCAGCCAAGAAGACGGCAGCCAAGTCTCCCGTGAAGTCCGCGGCAAAGAAGGTTGCTGCGAATGCAACCGACACCTCGCGCAAGGCGCTCGGCACGGGCACGAAGAGCACGCGCAGGCAGCTCCCTTCGTCAACGAGCTAGCAGCACACTGACGGCTCTTTTCGGGGAGCCATCATTCCTGAGCGAAGCGGTGCATTTGCGGTTGCCTCGGCGCGTTCTTTCGCGCTTCTGAAAGTGCTTCCCCCGCTACAATCGCCGCATGTTCCTTCATAATTTCTCGTTCCGCTGGAAGCCCGGCATTACCGATGCCGAGATCGCAGAAGTACGCGCGGCCATCCTCGACCTCCAGGGCAAGATTCCCGGGCTGCTCTCTGCCCATGCGGGCATCAACATCTCGCCGCGTGGTGGGGGCTACACCTTCGGCGGCACCATGCAGTTCCCGGACCGTGCCGCGCTGGACGCGTATAACGACCATCCCGTCCACCAGGCGCTCCTTCCGCGTATCCTGCCCCTGCTCGACAGCGCTATCGAAGTTGATTTCGAGAGCTGAGCCTGCTGGGTGTCTGGCTTTCACGACGCGGAGCGTTACTCGATTGTCATCAACATGATGGCAACTTCATCTCTGAAGATTCGATTTGCGGAACCCTGGGGCCATCGGACCTAACACTTGGAGGCCCCACCCCGTATGCGTTTCCGTCTGTTTCTCCCCTGTCTGACGCTTGCCGCCGTCTCGATCAGCATCCCCTGCCAAAGCGACGCGCAGATCAGTCTCTCCGACCTGCATCTTGAGTCTGCTCTGCCGTGGTCCAGTGCCGGCAACGGCGCAACCAACGATCACTGGTCGACCAACGAGTTCATTCTCAGCCCTTACACCATGCCCTACGTCAACCTCCGCTGGATGTTTACTGCAGCGGACACCGTGCAGGGAACGCCCACTGTCGAAGGCAATGCCGTGTATATCGCGGACAACGCCGGCGATGTCTACCAGTTGAATGCGGCGACCGGCAAGCCGAACTGGACCGTCAGCCTGCCCACCTACTCTGGCGATCCGATGGCCTACTCGCGCAATGCAGTGGCGATCGGCACCAAGGATGTCATCCTTGGCGACCAGGACTCTGCGACCCTCTACTCGCTGTCAAAGACCGATGGGTCGCTGCTGTGGAAGGTCTCGCTCGATACAGCCGAAGGCGCCTTTGTTACTTCTTCCGCCGTGATCGTCAATGGCGTCGTTTATGTTGGTGTGTCGTCGCAGCAGGAGACACTTGCCACCAAGGACCCGAACTTCGTGCCCACTTTCCGCGGCTCGGTTGTGGCGCTCGACGAGAAGACCGGAACCATGCTCTGGAAGACCTACGATATGCCGGCCGGGTACACCGGGGGCGCGGTCTGGGAGTCGAACCTCGCGGTCGACACGGCGCGCAACGCGGTCTTCGTCACCACGGGCAACAACTACTCCGTACCTGCGTCGGTGGCTGCCTGCCAGACGGCGGCTGGCAATGACAACGTCGCACTCGACGCGTGTCTCTCGCCGGACGACCACGTGGACTCGGTCCTCTCGCTCAACATGAAGTCAGGCGCCGTGAACTGGTCGCAGCGCTTCACCCATGCGGACACCTGGACCACGGCCTGCGAGTCCTACAACAAGAGCGCGCAGTCGCCGTGCCCGACGCCCACCGGCCTCGACACCGACTTCGGCGCAGGCCCGAACCTCTTCACCGTGACGCAGAATGGCGCCGAGGTGGACGCGGTTGGCGCGGGCCAGAAGAGTGGCGCGTACTTCACCATGAACCGCGACACCGGTGCGATTCTCTGGGGCACGCAGGTCGGCCCGGACGGGGTTGTGGGCGGTATCCAGTGGGGCACGGCCACCGACAACCAGCGCATCTACGTGCCGAATGCGAATTCCTTCTACGTCGAAACCACGCTGATCCCGTCCGGCGTGAAGACCAATGGCGGCTTCTGGTCGGCGCTCGATAAGAACACCGGCCAGATCCTGTGGCAGACCCCGAGCACCGCGCCAGCGCCGCAGAGCAACGGGTTGCGCCTGCCGCCACCGCCTGCCGGTGGCGCCACTGCCACGGTCGAGGGATCGCTCAGCATCGCAAACGGTGTGGTCTACGGCGAAGACTCTGCCGGTACCTTTGTCGCGCTCGATGCGGTCACCGGCAAGCTGCTGCGCTCCTTCAACTCGGGAGGCGCCGGCACAGCAGGACCTGCAATCTCGGACGGCGTTCTCTACTGGACCTCGGGCGACGACGGCTACGGCCCGAAGAGCCAGAATGTGTATGCCTTCTGGGTCGGTCTGCAGTAAGTCCCGGTCCCCCAACGTTCTGAAGCGGCGGAGCCCATCCGCCGCTTTCTTTTTTGCAGCAAGCGCCGCAACGCGTTGAGATGCCCGCTGTCTTGACACCCCCGCGGAGGCGCGCCTATAAGGTTCGGGCCCTGGCAGCAGGCACAATCTCCGGCCCGGGATGCGTTTCCTGCTGAGCTGTCCAGTATGACCACCCAGAGAACCACCCAAGAGAACCATCCAGGAGAACCACCATGCAAAGCTCGCTCCCCCGTCAGGCTGTCACCTCCTGCCTTGCGGCCGCTGCCGTGCTCACCGGCTTCGGTACACAGCTCCACGCGCAGGCGAACGCGCCAGCCCGCTCCCTTCCCGCAAACACCCGCTTTTATGTCCCTCCCGCGGCTGCAGGTGCGGAACCCCAGGTCGTCCAGCTGGCGCTTGGGGGGCAGTGGCAGAGTGCCTTCATGCTTGCCTCGATGGAGCTGACGCCTCAGGCAGTATGGCTCACCAGCGGCACACCTGCAGCCGTGGGTACACAGGTGCAGTCCGTGGTCGAAGGAGCCGCTGGCCAGCAGGCCGTGCCTGTGATGGTGCTCTACAACATTCCCGGCCGAGACTGCGGCAGCTACTCTGCCGGGGGCGCCGAGAACACCCCTGCCTATGAGGCCTGGATCGATGCGATCGCGCAGGGTCTTGGCAACAGCAAGGCTGTGCTGATCCTCGAGCCCGATGCGATTGCCAATCTGCCCAGTGACTGCGGGTATCCCGCTACCGTGGATGCCACACAACTGACGGCGGATCGGTACACGCAGCTCAACTACGCCGTCAGCACGCTCGAAGCCCGGGCGCCGAGCGCTCTGGTGTACCTGGACGCCGGCAACAGCAACTGGCAGGCCGTGGGCACCATTGCCGCGCGCCTGGTGACGGCAGGCCTCGCCCATGCACAGGGGTTCTTCTCGAACGTGTCGAACTTTCGCGAGTCCACGTACGAGGGGAAGTTCGACACCTGGGTCTCCGAGTGCGTCGCCTTCGCCAGCAACCCGGCGGACGGGGGATGGCGGCTTGGCAACTATAGCTACTGCGCCAGCCAGTACTACTCGCCGGATGGCCCGGTCAATCCGGATGACATCACAACGTGGAAATACAGCGACGAGTGGTATGCCGCGAGCCTGGGCAGCGCTGTCGCCTCGACCCACTTCGTGCTGGATACGAGCCGCAACGGGCAGGGGCCGCTGAGCACCGCCGGCTACGCAGGCACCCCCTACAATCAGCCTGCTGCCGTGGTCGCAACGCTGGCCGGCGGCAGCTGGTGCAATCCCCCGGGACGCGGACTTGGCTTGCGCCCCACCGCAAACACCGGCTACCCGTTGCTCGATGCGGTGCTCTGGATCAAGACGCCCGGACAGTCCGACGGCACGTGCGACGCTGCCGGCGGCGCACGTGCCTGGGACTACACGGCCTACACGGAGGCCGGGTGGCCGAACACCCCTGCAGCCCAGGCGACATTTGACCCGCTATGGGGCGTGATGGATCCGGCTGCCGGAGCATGGTTCCCTCAGCAGGCCCTGCAGCTTGCGCAGCAGGCGAACCCTCCGCTGCCCTTCTAGCGGGATGCAGCTGCGGGCAGAGAAGCCGACGCGTTCCGATCGCGTTGGCTCACCTCGCTGCGCGTGTTGAGCAGCAGAGAAACACATGAAGCCGGGAGTTCACGCCGAGCGATCCGACCCTGCATGCCCCTGTTTCCTCAACAGACGAAGGCTCTTTGCGGGCTGAAGCGACGATCGCAGTCTCCCGGGCGCCATGGGGTCGCGTTTCCGCGTCTTACCGGGGAGAGATCTGCAAGGAGAACCCCTCGTGAAAAAAGCTTTCGGCTACGCCGCCAAACATTCCTTTAGCCGGCTCAAGCCACTCGCCTTTGACCGTGACGACCCGAAGTCAAACGAAGTAGAGATCGACGTACTGTTCTGCGGAGTTTGCCACTCCGATATTCACCAGGCCAAGAACGAGTGGGGCAACACCGTGTATCCCTGCATGCCCGGCCATGAGGTGGTTGGCCGTGTGGCATCTGTAGGCGGCTCGGTTACAAAACACAAGGTCGGCGATATGGTCGGCGTGGGCTGCATGATCGACTCCTGTCGGGAATGCGAAGCCTGCAAGGCGGGCGACCAGAATTACTGCGAGGGCCCGAACAGCTGGCTCGCGACTTACAACGGCCCCATGATGCCAGCCAAGCAGTCTCCCACAGGCAAGAACTCGTACGGCCGCGACAACACTTATGGCGGCTACTCCACGTCGATCGTGGTGCCCGAGGATTTTGTTCTCCAGATCCCCGCGAACCTGAAGCCGGAAGTGGCCGCGCCCATTCTTTGCGCCGGCGTTACCACCTATTCGCCGATGAAGCACTGGGGTGTGAAGAAGGGCGACAAGGTCGGGATCGTCGGCTTTGGCGGCCTGGGAGATATGGCGGCGAAGCTTGCTATCGCCATGGGTGCAGAGGTGTTCCTCTTCACCACTGTTGATGAAAAGCTCGAGGAGGCCACGCGCCTGGGAGCAACCGGCATCCTCGAGGACGACAAGGATGCACTCGCCGAACACAAGAGTTCGTTCGACTTCATCCTCTCGACGATCCCCGAGAAACACGACGTCAACCCGTTTATCCCGCTGCTGAAGCGTGACAAGGCGCTGGTTGTTGTCGGCGCGCTTGAGCCACTTGCCCCAATCAACAACATGCAGGTCGCCTTCCAGCGCAAGAGTGTTGGCGGATCACTGATCGGCAACCTTGCAGAAACCCAGGAGGTCCTGGACTTCTGCGCCGAACACAACATCGGCCCCGACATCCAGGTCATTCCAATTCAGCAGATCAACGATGCCTATGACAAGGTGGAGGATGGAGAGGTGCGTTTCCGCTACGTGATCGACATCGCCACGCTCAAGCAGGAGCAGGCTGAAGCAGCAGCATAACTTCAACCAAAGACAACGGGAGGCGCCAGGCCTCCCGTGCTCTGCGAACGGGACAATTACTTCCCGGAAGAAAGCGCCTCGCCCAGTTCCTTGACATGCTTCATGTCGCCCTTTTCTTCGTCGCCGGCTACGGCAATCGTGTCCTTGCCGAGCTTCTTCAGCAGTGTCTGGATTGCTTCGCCGTCCTGCTCCTTCGCTGCAAGCAGCTTCTTGAGCTTGCCGAGGTCGGTGACGACCTTCTTCACGCCATCGTGCTCGTGCTTCGAGAGATACTCTTCCCAGCCTTCGATGTTCTTGGTGGCCTGGTCGGCGCTCATCTGCTCGGGTCCCTTGTGCAGGGCTTCAATCGTGGTCTTGAAACGTGTGGTGGACATCGTGTCTGGCTCCTTGGGGGTATGGTCGCTTCCTCAACGTCTGATGCCCTTGCCGGGAGACACTTCGCCGAGCCGGAAAGCTCGCATTCACCGCACAGAATGTAAAGATTGTGCTCGGTAAGCAACCGGGAGGAAAGGGGTCGGGTAACAGATGAAGCTCCAGCTCGCATCGATCGCGCCGCGGCCCGGCACCGGCCCCTTGCAGCAGGTGCTCGATCTGTACCTTGCCCGCGCCTCAGCCTATCTACAGGTGGAGGCGCCAGTCTTTCGTTCGGAGGCGGCGTTCTTCGAGGGCCTTGCGAAGCAGCGGGGGCGCACCGCGCCTGCTACTGTGCTGCTCGATCCGCGAGGGAAACCAACCTCGTCAGAGCAACTCGCGACGCTGCTCGATGCGCACAAGCAGGGCGCCACGCAGCTACTCGTCCTGGCGATCGGCCCGGCAGATGGGTGGAGCGAGCCAGCCCGAGCGAGCGCCGCCACGCTGCTATCGCTCGGCCCGATGACCCTGCCGCATGAGCTGGCGCGCGTGGTGCTCGCTGAGCAACTGTACCGCGCGCTCACCATCCTCGCCGGGCACCCCTACCACTCGGGTCATTAGCCCGGACGTATGTAACACCAAGAGTTACATATCAGAGCTGCTCGCGTACCAGCAGCCGCACACCCTCGGTACTTGCCCCGTATACGGCATGTGCGAGGAGGCCGCCTACATGGAGAAACGCCGGCGTCTCTGCCGGTGTCGGCAATAGATCAAGAGACGGCAACACGGCCTCGCTTGCGCCAAGATACAGCGACGCACCGAATGCCGTGCCGAAACCGAAGGTCGCGGGCTTCCAGTATTCGGCCAGCAGCCCATACACGCCCCCGGCAAGTGCGCCGAAGATGTAGTGGGTCGCCGGCGCTGCGACCTTTTTCTGAGAGGCCGTCAGCGACGCGCCGGCAGCGTCTGCAACACGATCCACCACCTGGCTGTGAGCCTTCTCGTAGTTCCCAAGCTGCTGTTCCTGCTCCTCGGTAAGGCGCTGACCCGAGCCGGCGGCTTTCTCGGTGGCTCGCGTGCTTTCGATCGATGCCTTCTGGAATGCATCCATCACAACCGTTGCCAGCAGCCCGCCGGCGGCGCCTGCTGCAAAACCCTTCCATGCTGATGCTCTGCTCATGCCCGGTAAGATGCCCCGCGGCCGACGACCGCGCTAGACAGGGAGCAGCCCCTTGCTGATCGAAGCAGAAGAACCCGCGCCATTTGCAACTCGGGCCGTCGGAGTGGTGTGCGCCCTCGTTGCAGCCTCGCGATGCGCGGTGCCTGCGACCGTCGTGAGTGTCTGTGCCTGGCAGGCATCCACCAGCATCAGCGAGAGGAGCACAAAGAGCAACACCGCGGCCGGCAGCCAATCCGTGCGCGTAAACAGTCGCTGTGACATGCACCCTCCAGGTTTCACAGGGGGAACCGGTGCGAGGGCGTGCAGCCTTCCACGCGGTACGAGACCATCGAGGTGCCAGCAGGCTGCCAAGAGGTGCAGTCACGATGCGCCGGTTGCACCGCGGTGTCAATCGTCGATGGACGACAGGTCAACAAGCGCTGCTCCTGCTCCATCGTCGGCCCGCGCGGCGCATCCAAGCGCCATGCCATCCGCACCCGACCCGAAGCCCCTGCCCTCCACCGACATCACCCCTCCGCTTGACGCAGGCGAGCGGAAAGGGCTCGTCCTCATCTTCACCGGCGCGGGCAAGGGCAAGACCACAGCTGCCCTCGGCTCCGGTTTCCGCGCTGCCGGCAACGGCATGCGCGTGCTGATGCTGCAGTTCATCAAGGGCTCGTGGCATTATGGCGAGCTCGACGCCGCCGAGACCATGGGGCCCAACTTTGTCATTCGGCCGATGGGCCGCGGCTTCATCAAGGTAGGGGGCGCCGAGACTGACCCCGAAGACGTCCGGCTTATCGAGGAGTGCTGGGCCGAGGCCGAGCGCGCCATCCACTCCGGCGACTGGGACATGGTCATTCTCGACGAGATCCTCTACGCCATCGGCTACGGCCTGCTTGACCCTGAAGTCGTCGCGGGAACCCTGGCCGCGCGGCCGCCCCTGCTCCACGTGCTGCTTACCGGCCGCAATGCCCACCCCTCGCTTGTCGCCCTTGCCGACACGGTGACGGAGATGGGGGAGCGCAAACACGCCTACACCAAGGGCATCCAGGCCCAGCGCGGCATCGAGTACTGACCACCTGCCGTGGCGGCCCGGTTTCTTCCCTCTCTGGGCAGAACAAGCCTGCACAGGCAGGGCTGTGCAGGCTTGTTTGTCGCGACGAGGGGTCGTCGTTGTTAGATCTGTGCGGTGCCGCCGTCGACAAACAACTCGACACCATTGACGAAGCTTGAGTCGCTCGACGCGAGGAACAACGCGACGGTCGCAATCTCTTCCGGACGGCCCATCTCCCCGCGAGGGATCTGCGACTTGAAAAACTCTTTCATGTCCTCGCCAAGTGGGTCCAGGATCGGCGTGTCGATCGTTCCAGGGCTTAAGAGGTTCACGCGGACGCGACGCTCCTTCAGTTCGACCAGCCATGTGCGGGCAAACGAGCGAAGAGCAGCCTTGCTGGCGCTGTACACGCCAAATGCCGGGAAGCCCTTGATGCTGGCGATCGAACCGTTGAGGAAGATCGAGCCGTCGTTGTTGAACAGGGGAAGCGCTTTCTGTACAGCGAAGAGTGTGCCGCGCACGTTCAGGTCGAAAGTCTTGTCGAAATGCTCCTCGGTGACCTCTTCCAGCTTTGCAAACTCCCCCTGCCCTGCGCTGGCGAACAGGATGTCGATGCTGCCCTTCTCGCGCTTGACCGTTTCGTAGAGGCGATCGAGGTCTGCAAGATTCGCAGCATCGCCCTGCACGGCGGTGACGTTGCGGCCAATCAGTTTGACCGCTTCATCCAGCTTCTCCTGGCGGCGACCAGTGATAAACACGTACGCGCCCTCTTCGACAAAGAGCTTGGCGCTGGCAAGAGCCATGCCTGAAGTGGCGGCGGTGATGACAGCTACTTTTCCCTCGAGCTTACCCATGGTGCATCTCCTCGGTGCAAGTGATTTTTCGTCTCAGTAGATGGGCAGCCCCCGCGCACAGATTCAATAGTTCGGAAGAAAAGAACTATACTGGGCAAGGAGCGATGGAAACCTCGTGTCAGAGCCGCTACTCTCCTACCTATGCGACCACTCACTCATCCCGCGCTCGAAGACATCACCGTCGAGGGAATCCTGCACGCGCTGGCTGACCCGGTCAGAGTGGCTATCTATGCGGACATTGTCGCGCAGGACTGCTCGCAGAACTGCTCGACCTTTCTCACGGTGCGGGACAGGGCGATTCCAAAATCGACGCTCTCGCAACACTTCAAGGTGTTGCGAGAGGCCGGGCTGATCCGCAGTGAACGCCGGGGCGTCGAGATGCTCAACGTCTCCCGCTGCGCAGAGGTGGAGACGCGCTTTCCGGGGCTGATCTCCTCGATCGCGAGTGCCCATGCCATCCAGTCACAGGGGCAGGCACGGAAGGCTGCGAAGAAGACGGCTCGGAGGGCCAGGTAGGGCGGTCACAGGGTCTGCACCCTCCTTCCCTGTATTCCAGGGCTGCGCGCTGCAGCGTTTCTCCCCAGCGATAGCCGCGTGCTTCCCGCAATCTAAGCCTCCTGCAGAAGCTCCGTGCCGAACTCTGGCGCGAGCTTCCTGGCCTTCGCCAGGAAGGCAGCCATTTCATCTTTATCGAGCGGAGGTGGCGCAGTCGTGCGGGTTGCGACGGGTACGCCGAGCTCCAGAAAGAAGCGCTCGTTCCCGGCAGGCGCACAGATACAGATCATCCGCGCGGCCTCCGGGGAAGCGTTGCGAAACTGGTGGGGCGCGTTCGCTGGAATGTTGACCGTTTCCCCGGTTCGCACGACCTGCTTCGCCCCGCGAAAGGTCACCTCGATCTCGCCTTCGAGCATCAGGAAGGTTTCTTCGAAGTTATGGCGATGCGGCCCCGGGCCGCCTCCGGACGGGACGTGCATATCGATCACGCAGAAGCGGTCGCCCGTGTCCTTGCCGGCCACCAGGATGGTGTACGTGTCGCCGACGAGCCCGATGTGCCGAGCCATCGGGTTGTCCACCGCTGTAAGGGCCAGGCTGCGGCTGAGATCATCGGCTGGCAGCGATGCGGAGGCGGATGAAGCTCCAGACATAGAACGCTCCTTGAACGGCGGGTTTGCGGCGCGACAGCAGTGTAGCAAGCTGCAGGGCTGCTTCGATCAATCCTGGCTGAACCTTCGGCGGCCCCAGGGAACAAGCGCGGCGGCAAGGTTTCGCCCGGGTGGGGACCAACGCAAACCATCATCCGAAGGCTGGCGCCGCTCTCACCGCGGGTGGCAGGTACACTGGGGGGAGCGTCAGGGACGCGGGGAAGGCATTTCATCACACGATGAGCTGGTTCAAACGGCAGCAGTCCGGGATTGAGGCCAACGGCGAGAAGACCGTGCGCACCGAGGGGCTTTGGATCAAGTGTCCGGGCTGCGAGCAGCCGGTCTGGAAAGCGGATGTCGAGGCAAACCTGCAGGTCTGCCCCAAGTGCGGGTACCACTTTCGCATCGGCGCCATGGAGCGCATCGAGTCGCTGCTCGAGCCGGGCTTTGAACGTGTCGACGACACGCTCACCTCGACTGACCCACTCTCCTTTACTGATCTCAAGAGCTATAAATCGCGCCTCGCCGCAGCCCGGAAGGCCACCGGGCTGAACGACGCCATCATCAGTGTGCGTGGCCATGTTGGCCCACATCCGGTTGTGATGGCAGTCATGGAGTTCGCATTTATCGGCGGCAGCATGGGCGCAGTGGTTGGCGAAACGATCGCGCGCGCGGTGGACCGCGCGCTCGCCGAGAACAGCGCCCTCGTGATCGTGTGTGCTTCAGGGGGCGCCCGCATGCAGGAGGGCATTGTCTCGCTGATGCAGCTCGCGAAGATCTCGGCAACGCTGGCACGGCTCGACGAGGCCGGCCTCCCCTACCTTTCGATCCTGACCGACCCGACCACGGGTGGCGTCACCGCGTCCTTCGCGATGCTGGGAGACCTCAACATCGGCGAGCCCGGCGCCCTCATCGGCTTTGCCGGGCAGCGTGTGATCGAGCAGACCATTCGCCAGAAGCTCCCCGAGGGTTTCCAGCGATCCGAGTTCCTGCTCTCGCATGGCATGCTTGACGCCGTGGTTTCGCGCAAGGATCTGAAAACGTACATGGTGCGCGCACTCGACTTCATGCTCCCCTCGCGGCCCTAGCGAGCGGCCGCCGGAGTCTTTTCGGCGGGCCGTGTCGCCTCGAAGCAGCGAGCCTGGTCCATACGCTGCTCGGGTATTGAAGCCCCCCGGTAGCCGCCCTATACTCCCCCCGTGCCCACAGGGAGGGTGCCATGGCTCATCAATCTGAAACGCTTTTGGGGCTGATGCCCCAGCTCACAGTCAGCGACGCGCCCGCAGCGATCGCCTTCTACACGAAGGCCTTTGGCGCGAAGGAAGTCATGCGGCACACTGCGCCGAATGGAACCAAGGTCATGCACTGCCGCATGGACCTGCTCGACTGCGTCCTGATGATCAATGACGACTTCCCCGAGTTCGCCGGCGGCAAGTCCCGCACCCCGGAAGGCGTTGGGGGCTGCGGCGTCGTCTTCCACCTGCAGGTAGAAGATGGAGTAGACGCGCTCTGCGAGAAGGCGATCGGGGCTGGAGCAGCCGCCACGATGCCGCTGAAGGATCAGTTCTGGGGCGATCGCTACGGGCAGCTCATGGATCCGTTCGGCTACACCTGGTCGATGGGTCAGACCATCAGCAAGCCCACAGTGGAAGAGGTTGAGCGGGCCGCGGAAAAGGCGTTCCATTGACGAGCAGAGACAGCAAAGGCACGTCCAGGAGGACGTGCCTTTTTTTTGGCGGACAGCCGACCTTTACCGGTGACCGCCCCCACCAAAACCACCGCCTCCACCATGGAAGCCGCCGCCGCCGTGGAAACCGCCCTCGAATCCAGTGCTGTGGCCAACAAAGCCGCTGCGTGCATAGCCTCCGCCGTAGGCTCCGCGAAGGCCGTACGCTCCACGGAAGCCGTACCCACCGCGATAAACAGGCCCACCGCCATACAGGTAGAACGGCGAGTAGAAGCCAAAGCCGAACGGGTTGAAGAACGCGCCCTCACCCGGCAGCCACGTGTAGCCAGAGAACCCCGAGTCCCAGAACCATCCCGGGGCGAACCCGGGCGCGCCTTCGTACGCTGTGGCCAGGTTCAGGTTCGCCTCGCCGAGGTACTGCGAACGCAGCGAGCTCCAGTTGTAAAGCTCATCATGTGCTGCGTTCTTATCGAAGCTGGTTGGCTTCGAGAGATCGTTGTTGAGCGCCAGCTCGTGGCCACCCTTCACGACGTCCGGCTTCTCGTTGTCCGCGCTGGGTATCTGGTTGCCTCCGGCGACTCCCGCGAACACTGCGGCCTTGCCGTCGAACACCTTCACCGTGCTGTTCGCCGCGTTGAACTCGTACAGGCCATCCTTGGCGAGAATGCTCTGGTCGTTCGCTTCGTTGATGACGATGTGGTTCTGCTTGTACAGCTCGTCCACTTCCACATCGGCCTTGCCCTGGTTGAGCGTCACCACGGTATTCGTCAGGCTCGGCGAGACCATCGTCAGGGCGCTGTGGTCGTCAAGGCGAACGAACACGCCCGGTGTCAGCAACACTTCCGCCTTGCCATTGCCTGTCTGGATCGTCTGCCCTGGCTCAATCTGCGCCGCGCCGACCGACCGCTGGTTCAATGCCTGTCCATCAAGCGACACCTGGCCTTCGACATAATTCAATGTTCCTGGTCCGGCTGGGTTTGCATTCTGCTGCTGCGCGAACGCTGCAGATGCGCACAGAGTCGCCAGGCTTAACACCGTTGCTGCTGTTGCTAACCTTGGCATGTCGTTGTTTCCTCTATAGCTATAGATGGCGTTTCCTGTGAAAAGTCGCGCATGGGGTTGCATTTGGTATTGCACGTGCACAGGCATCTGTAGTACCGCTTGTGCCATCGCCAGAACCGATCGCCGTGGTGTTGCTTGGTTCTCCTGATCTGTTCCTCAGGCGATCCGCTGAGGAAGGCGCCGTCTGAGGCCGCAACTCTCCGCGTTCGCGTCGAGCCAGCCCGAATGCATGGCAACCCGCACACGGGTTCTGCCGATCATCGGACCTTCTCCCCCGTCAGGCGCCGGCGAAGAGATCGAGCAGGCTCTGCGGTGCGTCCGGGCCGAGCAGCACCTCCTGCATGCGCCTTCCCTCCGGTCCCTCGACTGCGCTACGCG
The DNA here is from genome assembly GCA_965199135.1 of Acidobacteriaceae bacterium. Classification (GTDB taxonomy): domain Bacteria; phylum Acidobacteriota; class Terriglobia; order Terriglobales; family Acidobacteriaceae; genus EB88. The sequence continues at coordinate 1,031,645 of OZ240685.1, forward strand.
GAAAAAGCTCTGCTTCATAGGCCAGCAACGCAGCCTCCAGATCCCCGGGGTGGGCCACGAGGGCCGCGGCGAGTTGTGCACCGTCGTACATGGCGAGGTTGGCCCCTTCGCCCGAGGGAGCGATCAGGTGCGCGGCATCGCCGAGCAGCGTCACGCCCGGGATGCGCTCCCAACGATGGTCATCGGGGAGCGCATAGATCGGACGAGGCACCGGGGCGGTGTCACTGCTGGTGATCAGAGCTGTCAGCCCCGGAGCCCAGCCCGCAAACTCCCCCGCGACACAAGCGATGGCCGCTGGCGGGTCAGAGAAGTCGATCCTTGCAGCCCAGTCCTCGGGCTTCTTCACCATGACGTAGGTATGGAGCACCTCCCCGGGTTCTCGGTGGGCCAGGATGCCCCGCCCCGGGGATACCGCATACATCGCGCCCCCGCCCACCATCTCGGCGCTCTCCCGGTGGCGCAAATCGCTGTCGTAGAGGTACGTTTCGACCCCTGTGACGCCGGTGTACGCGGGCCTTGCGGCTGAAAGTAGCGGCCTTACCCTGGACCAGGCGCCGTCGGCTCCTACGAGCAGGTCTGTTACCACCTGGTACCCATTGCTGAACTGCAGCGCGTGCCGCCCGCCGCCGAGAGCCGTTGCCGTCCTGAGTTTGTGTCCCCACCGGACCGTGCCGGCAGGAAGCGACCGGAGAAGGATCCGCCGGAGCTCTGCACGGGGTACCTCGGGACGCGTTCCTGTGCCATCGTCAGGCATTTCGAACAGAAGATTGCCCCCGCTGTCGAGTACCCGCCCCTGCTGCCCTCCCGGGTGAATGATCGCGAGGAACTCCTCAAACAGCGCCGCTGCTTTCAGTGCCAGCTGCCCATTCTGTTCGTGGATGTCCAGCATGCCGCCCTGCGTTCGTACCGTCGGCGAGGCTTCCCCTTCGTAGACCGTGGTGGGAACGCCGTGCAGATGGAGCACCCGCGCGAGTACGAGGCCACCAAGCCCGGCGCCAACAAGGGCGATGCGTTTCGATTCCTTATGGAACGTCATTCCAGTAGTTTGGAACGGTGTTCCACTCATGTCAAGATAGTGCATGCCTCGACGATCCCAGCCCGCACAGCGACGGGGAGCACCTCTGACGCGGGAGCGCATCATTGAGGCCTCGATCGAACTGCTCGATGCGAGTGGCGAAGAAGGCCTGACTTTTCGCAACTTGTCTGAACGGCTCGCAACGGGGCCGGGCGCCATCTACTGGCATGTGGCCAACAAGAGCGAGCTGCTGACCGCTGCCTGCGACGCCGTGATGGTACGCACGTTGGACGGAGTGGCGGACACCACACCGACGCCAACGATCCGGTCTCTCGCGCTCGCCGTTTATGACGCGAGCGATCGGCATCCATGGGTCGGCTCGGCGCTGATCAGTACGCCGGGACTCCTCCCGATCGTGCGCATCCTGGAACGCGTGGGCCAGCAGGTTCGCGCTCTGGGGGTGCCGGACGAGCAGCAGTGGGCAGCAGTGGGCACCCTGATGGCGTATATCCTCGGCGTCAGCGGGCAGAATGCAGCGAATGGTCAGCTCGCTCGAACGCAGAGTCTCGATCGAGACAAGTTTCTGGAGGCTGTTTCAACTGCCTGGCAGCAGCTGGACTCCCGAGAGTACCCATTTGTACGGAGCGTTGCCGGGACGTTTCGCGATCATGACGACCGGGCGGACTTCCTCACCGGCATCGACCTGATCCTCGAAGGCATTCGCTCCCGGCAGCTCTCGTGACGCTGGATCGCTCAGCGATGCCCACCGCCTTGCAGCTTTGTCGCAAAGCGGGTTCAATGGCTGCAGTGCCCCGCTTCCTCTCCATCCTGCTGGTTGTCCTTTTTGGACTGCCCCTGGTAACCCCGCTGCTCGCGCTCACCGGCGCGCAGATGGAGAGTGACGGCAACCTGCCCGCCTGCTGCCGCCGGCTCGGCGCGCATCACTGCAGCATGTCAGCAGCCGAGCGGCAAGCGCTTGCATCCCCGACGCGCCAGTTCGCTCCACCGCCCGAACGCTGCCCTTTCCGCAACACCGCACTTGCGGCGCCTGGGCAAAACCCGCACGCACCGGCGCTCCCCGTCAGTGGACTCTTCTCTGCCGTGGTCACGCACCCTGCAGGTGCAGCGCAGGCCGAGTCCCGTCGCCGCATTGCGCGCGAGCGTACCCGCCACAAGCGCGGACCTCCAGCACTTTCGCTCCTCTAGGCCAGACACCACTCGGACCATGTTGCAGCAGGCGCATCGCGTCTTGTTGTGGACGGGATCCGGAGTCTCCGCTTCTCTGTAGCCGCGAAAGTGACGGATAGCCATGCTCTCCCTGCGTACGTTGCTGTACCTGCTCCTGCTCTCTTTTCCACTGCCTTTGCTCGCGACCGTGTTCGGCGGCGTCGAAGGTGTCGTGCATGACCCGCAACATCGTCCACTCGCTGGCGCTGTGGTCACTCTCCAGGCCAGCGGATCGAGCCAGCGGCAAACACAAACCACTGCAGCGGACGGCTCCTTCCGATTCCCAGCCGTCGCGATCGGCGATTACTCCCTCACCGCCGTGGAGCCTGGCTTCGCATCCGTGGAGCAGCACCTCACCGTCGAAGCAAACTCGTCCCCGGTCCTCCATCTCGAGCTGCCCATCGCCTCCGTCCAGCAATCCGCGGTCGTCCGCGAAGGAGGCGCCGGTCTGCGTGCGGACTCTGTCACGCCCACGACGCTGATCCGCGCCGGGGACATCCTGGAAACGCCGGGCGCTGATCGCACGGACTCGCTCGCCATGATCACCGACTTCGTTCCCGGCGCATACATTACCCACGACATGCTCCACATGCGTGGCGGCCACCAGGTGTCCTGGCTTATCGATGGAGTCGAGATCCCGAACACCAACATTGCCTCCAATCTCGGACCACAGATCGATCCGAAAGACATCGAGTACCTTGAGACCGAGCGCGGCTCGTACTCGGCCAATCTCGGCGATCGCACCTACGGCATCTTCGATGTGGTTCCCAAGAACGGCTTCACGCGCAACAACGACGCGGAGCTCGTACTCACCGCCGGCTCCTTCGCACAGAGCAACGACCAGCTCTCCTTCGGCAGCCACACCAAGCGCTTCGCCTACTATGCGAGCCTCGAGGGCAATCGCAGCGACTATGGTCTGTCGCCGCCGATCGGCCAGGTGTTCCATGACAGCAGCAACGGCTTCGGCGGCTTTGCTTCCCTGCTCTTCAACCAGACTTCGCATGATCAGTTACGACTTGTCGCTGGTCTGCGGCGGGACTTCTTCCAGATTCCCTACGACCCCAATGCGGGCGACCTCGAAAACCAGCAGTACGACTCAAGCGGTCTCCTCGACACGCAGCACGAGGTGGACGGCTACACCGCGTTCACCTGGGTCCACACCTTCTCACCGGCAACCCTCCTGCAGGTGTCGCCCTTCTTCCACCACAATGCCGCAGACTACGTGCCTGGCCCCGCTGATCTTCCCGTGGCGACGAGCTCCGATCGCTCCTCGAACTATGCGGGTCTGCAGGCTTCTCTTGGAACAGTGATCGCCAACAACAACCTGCAGGGCGGGATCTACTCCTTTGGCCAGCACGACTCCGACTTCTTCAGCAACGCGTTCAACGACGGCAGCTACGGCAACTTTGCCATCGCAGAAGCAGTGCCGGGCGGCCTGGTCGAGGAGTGGATCACCGACAGCTACAAATTCGCTCCCGGAGCGACAGTGCTTGGGGGACTGCGGCTCTCGCAGTTTCGCAGCAGCAGCATCGGTGACACTTACACCGCACCACGCGTTGGTCTCGCGTATGAACTACCACGCATACACTGGGTCTTTCGCGGCTTCTATGGGCGCTTCTACCAGCCGCCGCCACTCGACACTGCCTCGGGTCCGCTCGTTGCGTATGCCAATGCAACGGATACCAGCTTTCAGCCTCTCCATGGCGAGCGTGACGAAGAGCACCAGTTCGGGGTGCAGATCCCGCTTGGTGAGTTGACCCATGGCGCACTGAAGGGCTGGGTGCTCGATGCGGATACCTTCAAGACCCGTGCCAACAACTTTCTTGACCACTCGAATATCGGCGAGTCCAGCATCTACCTGCCCGTGACGGTGCAAGGCGCACTGATCCAGGCCTGGGAGCTGACGCTCCGTTCGCCCGTGCTCTGGCATGGGGGCCAGGCGCACCTCGCGTACTCAAACCAGCTCGCCGAGCAGCGCGGTGCCATTACGGGCGGCCTCATCTGCTATCCCATCACTTCCGCCCAGTGTGACGTGGCGCCCGGCTATACGCCGCTCGACCACGACCAGCGCGATACGCTCAATGTTGGTTACAGTTCGGCGCTGCCATGGCGTGCGTATGCGGCAACCAACGTCTATTACGGGTCGGGCTTCACCAACGGCGATCCGGATGCGCAATACCCGGGTGAGTACCTGCCGCAGCACACAACCTTCGATCTATCGGTGGGCAAGACGTTCGGCGAGAACCTCTCGGTCGCCATCAATGCGACCAACGTCGGCAATCGGCGCGTTCTGCTCGATAACTCCCTCACCTTCGGCGGCTTTCACTACAACGACCCGCGGGAAATCTATGGTGAGGTGCGCTACCACTTCCACTACTAAATGTTTAGCACTGAAGCCGGGATACGCAGGTATCCGCCCATGTTGCGCGGGGGGAGGGCATGGGCCTGCTGATCCGCCCTGCGGCGGGGGCAGCCGGGCACTATCCTTGAGTCATGGCCCTGACCTCTGCCGATAACGCGATCGCACGACTTCTAGCACTCGGGGGCGAGCTGCAGCCGGCAGCACCCGGCCAGCTCCGCCGTAAATTCGAGCTCGCGCATATGCGCGCGCTCCTGCAGTCGCTTGGCGACCCGCAGAACACCTTCCCGGCGGTGCTGATCGCTGGAACGAACGGCAAGGGCTCGACCGCGGCGACGCTCGCCTCGATCCTGCAGGCCGCTGGTATGCGGGTGGGGCTTTACACGTCGCCCCATCTCGAGCGGCCGAATGAGCGGATCCGGATCAATGGTGAGGCCATCCGGGATGAAGACCTTGCAACACACTTTGAGGTGGTTGAGGCTGCCGGGGAACGGCTTGTCCGTGAGGGCGCGCTGCCCTACACCCCGTCCTTCTTCGAAGTCATGACTGCGATCGGGTTCCTGCACTTTGCAGGAGCAGCGGGCCGCGACCAGGCCAGTGGTCAGACCAATGGTGTTGCCGTCAAGGTAGAGATCGCTGTCCTCGAGGTAGGTCTGGGGGGGCGTCTGGACGCCACCAATGTGGTGGAGCCGCTGATCTCGGTGCTTACCGACATCTCGCTCGACCACATGCAGTGGCTCGGTGCGACCATCGGGCAGATCACCCGGGAGAAGGCGGGTATTCTCCGACCTGAAGGCACGCTCGTTACCCTGCCGCAGCATCCAGAGGCAAACCAGGTCATCGGCGAAGTGGCCGTACCACTTAGAGTAAAAGCCTGGAACGCCGCGGACTTCCTGCCGATGCGCCATACCGGCCCACAGGTGGTTACGAAGCTCGCGGCTTCGCTCCGCAACGATTATGACCTCACTCTTCCGGCGGAATCGGGCGACCTTTCTGGCCTGCTGCTGCCGGTGCGCTCCCCACTCGCAGGGTCGCATCAGCAACGAAATCTCGCGTTGGCCATCTGCGCCGCCGTGGCTCTGCATGTGGAGCGTGGATTTCCGCTCACCATCGAAGAGCTGGCCAGCGGAATCCGTGAGACGCATTGGGAGGGGCGTTTGCAGCTGCTGCCTCCCCCTGCTGCCGAGTCTTACCGGGCACCCGTGCTGCTCGACGCCGCGCACAATCCTGCCGGGGCCTGGGCGCTTCGCTCTGCGCTCTCATCCGTGCCGGTGCAGGGGCCTCGAGTTCTGATCTTCGGGTGCATGGCAGATAAAGCCGTTGAGGAGCTGGCGCAGGTGCTCTTCCCTGTATTTGACGAGGTGCTGTTGACGCGGGCTGAGAATCCTCGTTCTGCTTCCGTCGCGGATCTGCTTGCCGCTGCTGACCGGACCTGCAATGTATTTCGGGGATTTCAACACGCTGGCGACGCGCTCGAGGCCGCTCTCGGCGAGGCGCCGAGCGACGGGCTGATCGTGATCGCTGGCTCGATCGCGCTGCTCGGGGAGATGCGGAGCAAGTTGGCCGGCCGGGGATAGGGGATGTTCCACGTGGAACATTGCTGCTGCTCCGGCTGAGAGTGCCGAGTTGTTCCACGTGGAACAATCGGCCCGCAACAGCCTCGCGCTACTCTGTACAGACGATCATGCCGCGTACCCTGATCCAAAGACCACATACGCTCCCCCTCGTAACGCAAGCAGCGTCAACGCTGGTGCGCGCGCCGCTTTTTCTTCTGGGAACAGCAGCTTGCGGGTCGGCTTCCCTCCTCGCGTCGCTCTTTGAGGCAGATGGAAAGAGGCAGCACCAGATCGCGCAGTTCTGGGCAAAGCTGTCGATGCGCTTTGCCGGTGCCTCAATCACCCTCGTTGGCGGCGAGAACCTCGCCAAGGCGCCCGTCGCGGTCTACACGAGCAATCACCTCTCGTACATGGATACCCCCGCCATCTTCTCGTCGCTGCCCTTCCAGTTCCGTATTGTGGCGCGGCATAACCTCTGGAAGGTGCCATTCATAGGCTGGCACCTGCAACGCTCCGGGCAGATCCCCGTCAATGTGGGCAATCCGCGTGCTTCCATTGCTAGCCTCTCCGGGGGAGTCAAGACGCTGAAGGCAGGTCGATCGCTCTTCATCTTCCCCGAGGGAGGGCGCACCAGCGATGGCCATCTCCAGCCCTTCCTGAACGGGCCAGCCTTCATGGCGATCCGGGCCCAGGTGCCGCTGGTGCCAATGGCCCTGGTAGGGACCCATGAGCTGCTGCCCATGCACTCGAAAACGTACTTCCCCGTTCCTGTGACGCTCGTCGTCGGCGAACCAATTCCTACGGAAGGCCTGACCGCACGGGATGTGGACACGCTCACAGCCCGGCTTCATCGTGAGATTGGTGATCTGTACTACACACACTCGTGGCGCAAGGTGCCTGTTTGAACTGGCTGAGGGCCGCCGTATCATGGTCGTGACTGCCATGACACGAGCCCACGCCAAACCCCGCATCGCGATTCCTGTTCCCACCTCCACCGATCGTGCGTACAACGAACGCTGCTGGCCGCAATACGCCGCCGCAGTAGAAGCGGTAGGAGGGGAACCTGTGCGGCTTCCGCTGGACCTTGAGCCGGCTGCTGCTGCCAAGGAGATTTCCACCTGCTCGGGGATCCTGCTGCCCGGAAGCCCGGCGGACGTGCACCCTCAAAAGTATGGGCAAGCGGCTCGCCGGGAGACAGCCGCGCCGGACCCGGCTCGCGAGGCTACCGACGAGCTGCTGCTGCAGGATGCATTCCATCTCAGGAAGCCGCTGCTTGGCATCTGTTTCGGGCTGCAGATGATGAATGTATGGCGCGGAGGGACGCTGGTGCAGCACCTCGAGACCACGCATCCCCATGCGCCAGTCCGGGATGCCTCGCCTATCGAGCATGCTCTGGAGGTTCAGCCTGGAGCGCAACTGCTACGCAGCTTCTTTCTCGACGCTCCGAGACCGAAGATCAACAGCAGCCATCACCAGGCTGTGGACCGTGCCGGGGACGGGCTGCGTGTAGCCGCCTTGTCGCAGGGGGACCATGTAGTGGAGGCGCTTGAAGGGACAAACCTCGATGACCAGTTTGTCCTGGGAGTGCAATGGCACCCGGAGCGCTCGTACACGCACGATCAGCCATCACTCGAGATTTTCACCTCATTTATCGCGGCGGCGCATCGTTGGCATCTTCCGCACGCATGACGGCTGCGGAGATCCAGGCGCTGTTGGGTGACCGGAGCGCAGTGCAGGTTTCGGATGAAATCGCAGAGCGGCTCCGGGTGTACCTCGAGCTGCTGTTGCGTTGGAACCGGAAGACGAACCTCTCGGCTATTCGTGCGCCGGAAGAGATTGTGACCCGGCACTTTGGCGAGTCGCTTCAGTGCGCGCGAGCGCTGCCTAGCGGGATCCGTACGCTGCTCGATTATGGATCGGGAGCAGGTTTTCCAGGCGCATTGATCGCGCTCTGCTTTCCCGAGATAGAGGTCACGCTCGCGGAGTCGCAAAGCAAGAAGGCGTCTTTCCTGCAGGAGCTGGCGCGGAGTATCCTGCCGAACGCCGACGTCCATGGGGGGCGGGTGGACGAGTTGCGCCGGACTTTCGATGCGGTGACGCTACGCGCGGTCGACCGTATGGAGCAGGCGTGCCTGGGCGCGCTTGCACGTCTTGTCCCGCGAGGGTGGCTTGTGGTGATGACAACGCGGGCGGGCATGGGGCCACTGGCGGAGGCGCTCCCACCTCTCGCCTGGAAGCCGCCGGCCATGCTTGCAGGCTCGGAGCAGGGGATTGTGGCACTCGGACGCAAACTGAGGAGCTAGGGCGGCGGAGTTCTCGGCGGATTACGGATGTTCCACGTGGAACAATCGCTCTTTGGCCGGAATGTTCCACGTGGAACATCATGCCCTGTTTTCCTCGACAGCCGTTTGCCCGCGGCGACCTGCTCAACCTATCTTGGTGAGGATGGGTAGAGTGCTCGCGATCGTGAATCAGAAGGGCGGGGTAGGGAAAACCACCACCGCAATCAACCTGGCGGCTGCGCTTGCGCTTGAAGAACTGCCATGCCTGCTGCTCGACATCGATCCGCAGGGCAACACCACGGGCGGGTTTGGCTTCGGCAGGGACGAGGAGCGGCTCTCCACCTACGACGTCCTGGTCAATGGGGCTTCGCTCGCCGAGGCGGCTCTCCAGACGGAGATTCCGGCGCTCAAGGTCGTACCGGCGAGCAAGGACCTGGTGGGCGCGACGGTCGAGTTGATGGAGCAGGAAAATCGAGCACTCAAGCTGAAGGAAGCGCTGGCGGACGCTCGCGAGGCGCACGAATTCATCCTGCTCGACTGTCCACCTGCGCTCGACCTGCTGACGCTGAACGCGCTGGTCGCCGCGGATGCGTTGCTGGTGCCGATGCAGGCGGAGTACTTCGCCCTCGAAGGGATCTCCGAACTGCTCCATACCCTGGAGCGGGTGCAGGCCAGCCTCAATCCAAAGCTGGAGATTGAAGGCGTCCTGCTGACGATGTACGACGACCGCACGAACCTGGCCCAGCAGGTGACAGCCAACCTCAAGGAACACTTCGGGGACAAGCTGCTCAAGACCACGATCCCAAGGAACATTCGCCTGGCCGAAGCACCGAGCTACGGCCAGCCTGTGCTGCTCTATGACTCGCGCTCCCGGGGCGCAGAAGCATACCGGGACCTCGCGCGCGAATTGATGAAGCGGCGTGGGGTGAAGCCCCGGAAAAAGGCTGCAGAGGCGAAACCGGGCAGAGAAGTTCGCTTCTGGCCCTACTCATAGGCTGCTGCAGCAAAACGACTTACGCAAGACCGCGAGCAGGGGGTAACGGATGGCGATCCACATGGACGGCAAGGCAGAGGGAACTGGAACAAAGCGCAGGGCGCTCGGCAAGGGACTTGAATCGCTTCTCCCTAAGGTTTCTGCGGTCGCGCCGGCTCCAATTTTGGAGGCTGCGAAGCCGGATGGAAAGGCGTTCGAGGTTGCGCTCGATGCGATCGAGCGCAATCTTTATCAGACAAGAACTCACTTCGACGAAGGGCTGCTGGATGAGTTGGCGGGTTCGATCCGCGCGGTGGGGGTGATCCAGCCGGTGCTGGTCCGCGAGCTAGGGGGTGGGCGTTACCAGTTGATCGCCGGGGAGCGGCGCTGGCTGGCCTCGCAGCGGGCGGAGCGGACGACCATTCCGGTGGTTGTGGCCGCCATGAATGACGCGCAGGCGATGGAAGCAACGATCATCGAGAACCTGCAGCGGGCTGACCTGAACCCGATGGAGCAGGCGCGGGCATTTGAGCGGTTAGGGCGCGAGTTCAAGATGACGCAGGAGCAGATGGCCGTGCGCACGGGCAAGGATCGTGCCTCGATCTCGAATTTTCTGCGCCTGCTGAAGCTGCCACAAGAGCTGCAGGGCCTGGTGGAGGCGGGCTCGCTGACGTTTGGGCATGCTCGCGCGCTGCTGGCGCTCGACAGCCAGGAGCAGCGTATACGCGCGGCCCAAAAGATGCAGGCCCTGGCGATGAGTGTGCGGCAGGCGGAGACGTTTGTGAAGGGGATCATTGACCCGGAGCGGCGTGCGGCGAAGCAGAAGCAGCCAGAGATCGTGGACCCGAACGTGCGCGAGGCGCAGAACACACTTCGCGCGGCGCTGGGGATGAAGGTGCAGATTGAAGACCGTGATGGGCGTGGGCGCGTCGTGATCGAGTATGCCGACCTGGAGGGGTTCGACGAGCTGATGGAACGGCTGACCCGGGCATAGCGGCGACCCGGCCTGGGACGCTTCGCGCGTTGGCAAGTGCGACACGGAGCGGCCGCGCCTGGCGATGGATGGCAAATGCCATGGCAGGGTGTCTGTTCCGAGTGGCAGCCGGACGGGAGTCGTGGCATTCTACTCGAATAGCAGTGTTGCCGATCTTTGAACCAGCCGCGGAAGCCGGTACGCGGACTGGCTGTTGCAATCCGGCGCGATCTCCCTTTTCCCGAGTCTGCGCCATCTTGAAACGCTTTTTGGCGACCGCTCATGCCTACGTTGCAGAACCCTGTCTCACTCGAACAGCCACATTCCTCCTTTTCAAATGCTCCAATGCACGTGGCAGTGGGCATCCCCACTCGCGGCCGCCCGCTGATCCTCAAAGAAACGCTTGCCGATCTTGAGCGACAAACGCTGCAGCCGAGCCAGATCTTCGTCGCCTACATGCAGGACACCGATATCGGGGATGCACCCGAGTGTTTTCCGGCGGTGCGTTTTCTGCGGGGACCTGGCCTGGGCGGCTCATGTTCGCAGCGAAACTGTCTTCTGGATGCAGCCGGGAATGACTTCGACCTGATCTTCATCATGGATGATGACTGCTACCTGCACCGGGATTACCTGAAGCGGACCGAAGAGGTGTTTGCGCGGGATCCGGCGGTGATGGGCACGACGGGCAGGATCCTCGAGAACGGCGCTGTTGGACCGGGGCTGACGGGCGAGTATGCGCGGGGACTTCTGGCGGGGGTTGGCGAGGTCCCGGAGCTTGAGGACCAGCCGCCGAGCCCGGCGTTCAACACGGATGGCTGCAACATGGCCTTTCGTGCCGCGGTGCTCTGGAAGCATCGGATCCGGTTCGACGAAGCGATGCCGGGCTACGCGTGGTTCGAGGACATCGACTTTTCGCGCCGCCTGTTGCCGTACGGCACCCTGGTCCATGTGGCCAGTGCACAGGCGGTCCACCTGGGCGCCAAGGTCGGCAAGACGTCCGGGAAGCGGTACGGGTATTCACAGGTGGCGAACCCGATCTACCTCATGGGTAAGGGCACGTACTACCTTCCGAACACAATCGATGCGATCGGCCGCAACCTGCTGGCGAATGCCTACCGGAGCGTGTTGCCGGAGCCATATATCGATCGCCGCGGCCGGCTACTGGGGAACCTCCTGGCGTTCCGTGACCTTTTTCTGGGTCGCTGCCATCCCGGGCGAATCCTGGAGCTTTGACGAGGGCAGCAGAACTCGCGGCCGTGTGAGGATGAAGGGATGCAGGCAGGAGAGGAAGCGGGGCTGGGAGCGATCCCGACTGAGGCGCGCAATCGGGAGACCGCGGGTTTTGACGGGCTGAGTGCACTCGGCATGGTCGAGGCGATGCACCGTGCGGACGACGAGGCGGTGCGAGCCGTGGGGCTGGAACTCGCATCGATTGCGGCCGTGGTGGATGCAGCGGCTGCGCGGCTTGCGCGCGGAGGACGGCTGTTCTACGTAGGAGCGGGAACCTCGGGACGGCTCGGGGTGCTGGATGCCTCGGAGTGCCCACCGACGTTCCACACGCCCCCGGAGATTGTGCAGGGTCTGATCGCGGGGGGCGAGCACGCGTTGCGGCATGCGGTCGAGGGCGCGGAGGACGATCCGGCGGGAGGCGCGCGCGATCTGCAGGCATGCGCCGTGGGGCCTGAGGACGTCGTGGTGGGCATTGCTGCGAGCGGGCGCACGCCGTATGTGCTGGGAGCCATGGAAGCGGCGAGAGAGGCCGGTGCGCTCACGGTGGGGTTGAGTTGTGTGCCGGGTTCGCCGGTGGCGCAGGCTGGGGAGCTGGCGATCTCGCCGTTGACCGGGGCCGAGGTGCTCACGGGCTCTACGCGGCTGAAAGCGGGCACGGCGACGAAGCTGGTGCTGAACATGATCTCAACGGCTGCGCTGGCGCGCCTGGGATATGTGCACGGCAACCTGATGGTGAACGTGCAGCCAACAAATGCGAAGCTTCGGGGACGGGCAATTCGGATCGTGGCGGAGCTGGCGGAGCTTGACAGGCATGGCGCGGAGCGGGTGTTCGCGCAGGCGGCCGGTGAGGTCAAGACGGCCATTGTGATGGCGCGGCTCGGGGTGGATGCCGGGGAAGCGCGGCGGCTGCTGGTGGCGGCGCGGGGAGTGCTGCGGAAGGTGCTCGAGGGGTAGTGGGCGGAGCCTACACAAGGCAGAGGCTACGGAGGAGTGCCACTGCCTCTATGTGGCCTCTGCTTGTGCTGACTTGTTCGAGGCGAGAGCCGGGACTACTTTTCTTCCTTGGGAGCCTTCTCTGCGGTCTTCTTGACCGGAGCGATGGCGTCCTTGGCGGCCTTGGCGATGCGGAACTTGACGACGGTCTTTGCCTTGATCTTGATGGCTTCGCCGGTCTGGGGATTGCGACCGGTGCGGGCCTTGCGTTCGGCCTTCACGAGACGTCCGAGGCCCGGGATGACGAACACGCCATTCTTCTTGGTTTCCTTGACTGCGGTATCGGCGAGCAAGTCAAAGAAGGCGACGGTTTGCTTGCTGGTGAGCTCGAGCTTTTCGGCCATCTGGCGGACGAGCGCGGTCTTGGTAAGGGCAGTTGCCATGGGCGTTTCTCCTTGGAAAGCTGGGCTTTTCAGTGCGTCCTCTGGTTTTGAGTAGCAATGGCGCGGGTTCTGAAGAGCCTACGGCAATAACCTTCGCGGTTTCCCGGGCTCCTTGTCAACATAGAAAGCAGTGTTTACGCGGGTTTTCTACAAAGTGTGTTGGCTTTTGCCGGAAAACAGCGGTTTTCACCCTCACTCGTCCTTACTTTGGTGCGAAAAGTGCCGCGGAAGGCTTGATTTGGCGAAAGGCAAGGAACTCATGAAAGAGGTCGGCAGGGTGTGTCAATGCGGGGGAAAAGCGGGTAGACGTTACACGACAAGCGAAGAAGCGGCGCGGAAAGGTGGCAAAGTTTGCACGGTAACCGAGGCGCTGCTTACCAATGATCTGTGACCAAAACCGCAATCGCCGGGGAAAAACAAGTATCTATTAAGCGTGCTGAGACGGCTGGTCCACAGCACAATTCAGCGCGTTATCTCTTGGGAAAGAAAGTGCTGCCGATAGAGCGGATACCAGAGATAAGCGAAAACGCAATTTGAACCTGTTGCAAGAATTTCCAAAAGGATGTCAGGGGCGATGGAGAAGACAAAAAAAGCACTCGTAATCGGAGCCCATCCGGATGATTGCGCCTTGGGCGCGGCTGGTTTCTCAGTTTTACTGCGGCGTTCAGGCTGGCAGGTGACCTTCCTCACGATGACAGACGGTGAATTGGGCGGAGACCCGATGGTCCGAGTAGAGGAAGAGCAGGTCAGTGCGGCAATCCTGGATGTCGATTTGGACTTTGGGCACCTGGTGGATGGATCACTGAGTGGCCGACAGACCGTTGAAGTACTTGAGGCAAAGCTGGATCTGCATAAGCCGGATCTGATACTGACGCATGCCCCGACGGATTCGCACGCGGATCATCGCGTCTTGAGTGACTCGCTGGTTTCAGCAGCGCGTCGGCATGCAAGTGTGCTGTTTTACGAAGGGCCTTCGACGCTGCAGTTTTCTGCGGCGCTGAAGATCGACGTGGCACGGACCTGGGACCTGAAGGTGAAGAGCCTTCTGGCGCATGCGTCGCAGCGCGAGCGGGTACGCACGGTGGAGTGGGCCGAGTCTGCTGGCCGTCATCGCGCGTGGCCACATTACCGGGGCATTTGCGAGGCGTTTTCGCCGGTGCGGATGGACCTGAGCCTGATGGTCGAGGTGGCGACGCAGCTGAGCCTGCCGCTCGACACCGAGACCCATGCGGAGCGCGGAAGTAAATCGGCGATCGCCGCGTGGAGCGTGATCTAATGCGGGTTGTCAAACTGTTAATTGCCGGAGCTGGTCCCTGCGGTCTCGGTGCTGCTCTCGAGATGATGGAGAGCGGACCGGGCGACGCGAACGATTTTCTGATTGTGGACCCTGCGAATCAGGCCGGTGGCTGGGCTTCGTCGCGGACGACCAAGGAAGGGTTCACCTTCGACTTTGGCGGCCATGTGCTGTTCCCGCACAAGCACTATGAGCGCTTCGGAGACCTGCTGAAGAGTCTCCCGCTCGAGTGGAACGCGTCTGTTCCGCAGCGTGGCGTGCAGGTGAATGGACGTTTTCTTCCCTACCCTGCACAGCGCAACCTGCAGCGGCTTCCGCTCCATCGCCTGGTAATGGCGCTCGTCTCGGTTGTGCTGCACCGTTTCCGCAACGGGGAGCGGGATGAGGCTGGTATCGGGCGCGGCGATCTGCGTACGTACCTGCTGAAGCATTTCGGAACGTACATCACCAAGCTCCTGATGGACCCGTTGAACCGCAAGCAGTGGGCGCACGGGCCGGAGCGGTTAACCGACGTGTGGGTAAAGCATCGCTCTGGATCGACGACCCGCAATGTGGCGGACATGGATCTGAGCCGCATCCTGCGCAACCTGATTACGGGCAAGGATGATCCGGGATGGACGCCGGAGACGAAGGTGACGTATCCGAGCGAGGGTGGTTCGGGGGCGATCTGGTCTGCGATCGCGGCGGCGGTTCCCGCAGAGAAGATGCTGCTGGGGACGAAGATCGTCTCGGTGTCGCTGAAGAGCAAGACGGCGCAGCTGAGCACGGGCGAAACGGTGGCGTGGGAGCAGATGGTGTCAACGATGCCGCTCGATGTGCTCTTGCGCTCGATGCCTGAGGAGCCGGCGCTTGCGATCAAGGCAAGCTGGCTGGTGAAGGCGCGCTCGCGGCTGTATGGGTTCGGGGTGAAGGGCGCCATGCCGGCACGCTATGCGGGATTGCACTCCTGCCAGGTGACGGATGCGGACGTGCCGTTCTGGCGCTTGAATTTCCCGATGACCGTCAGCCAGGGCAACGGTCCGGACGGGTGTTTCTCGCTGCTGTGCGAGGTAAGTGAACCCGCGGCCCAGCCAGCGCAGGCAGATGAAGAACTTCGAGCACGCGTGGAACGGAGCCTGCAGCGGATGGGGGTTCTGGGTGGCGCAGATCAAGAGGTCATCAGTCGCTGGGAGTACACGATTGAGCATGGGTACCCTGTCCCATTCCTGGGACGGGATGCGTTGCTCAACGAGATTCAGCCACAGCTGGAGCGGTCCGGTGTTTACAGCCGTGGACGCTTCGGAGCCTGGCGGTATGAGATCTCGAACCAGGACCATGCCTTTATGCAGGGCATTGAAGTGGTTCGCCGTATCCTGTTCCGGGTTCCCGAGGAGACGTATGGCAACGCCGTGGCTGTGAACGAGGTTGCTGTGCCGGAGGAAGAGGGTCTCGAGGCCGGCATGAAGCTTGAGTCGGTATGTGAAGCGATGCCACAGACAATGGGTCTGAAGGCAAGCTAGGTCGCACCGCCGGAGGTAGAACGCGCTCATGAAGCGCTCGTACGATGCCTGGAAACCAACTGCACCACTTCGACGCCGCCATGTTGCGGCGTCTTTTTTTGAACGGGCGTGTGTCGGCGATTCAGGCGAGAACCTGGTGTGTCGGGGCGGCGGGGTCGTGCTGCTGTGCTGACGCGGACTCGCCTTCGCCAAGCTTGAGCCCGCGGCTGAAGACGGGGTAGAGCAGGGGCAAGACGTAGAGGGTGAGCAGGGTCGCCGTGATGAGGCCGCCGATGACGACTGTTGCGAGAGGCCGCTGCACCTCGGCGCCGCGCGACGTCGCAAGGGCCATTGGGATGAAGCCGAGCGATGCGACGGTTGCGGTGATGAGCACGGGGCGCAGGCGGTCGGCAGCGCCCTGTCTCACGGCGTCAGCCATCCCAAGGCCACGCAGGCGCAGGTTGTTGATGTGCGAGACCATGACGACTCCGTTGAGCACGGCGACACCGAAGAGCGCGATGAAGCCGATCGATGCGGAGAGATTGAGATTGATGCCGCGGAGCCAGAGCGCGGCAACGCCGCCCACAAGGGCGAGCGGAACGATGAGCAGGATCAGGATCGTTTGACGCAGGTTCTGAAAGGTGGCATAGAGCAGGCCCGAGATGATCAGCAACGAGAGTGGCAGCACGACAGCGAGACGCTGTTCGGCCACCTGCTCGTTCTGGTACTGGCCACCCCAGCTGAGGCTGTAGCCGATCGGTAACTGCAGCTGTTGCTGAATGCGCCGCTGGGCCTCCTTGACAAAGGAGCCGAGATCGCGGCCTTCGACGTTGGTGCTGACGACGATGCGGCGGTGGGCGTTCTCACGATTGATGAGAATGGGACCCGAGGTGCGCGTAATATCGGCGACCTGGTCGAGGCGGACCAGTTCTCCGGTGGGTGTTTTCAGCTGCAGGGCGTATATGTCATCAAGATTGTTGCGAATGGATGGGGGGAGGCGTACGGCGATGGGGAAGCGTTGTTCGCCCTGCACCATCTCTGAGATCTGGCGGCTGCCGATGAGGGACTCGACGACCTCCTGGATGTCGGAGACGTTGAGGCCGTAGCGAGCGGCGGCTTCGCGATTGACCTTGATGTTGAGATTGGCGGCGCCGGCGATGCGCTCGAGTTGTGGCTGCGAGGCTCCCTTGATGGAGGAGATGATATCGAGGGCCTGGTTGCCGAGGCGCTCGAGGGTGTCGAGGTCAGGGCCGAAGATCTTGAGCGCGGCATCGCCGCGGGTGCCGGTGATGGTCTCGTCCATGCGCATTTCCATGGGCTGGGTGAACTCGTAGGTGACGCCGGGGATTTTGTCGAGTGCGGCCTCGAGTTTATCGGAGAGCTCCTGCTTGGTCTTGCAGCACTGCCATTCTTTGCGCGGCTTGAAGGAGAGATAGGCATCGGTTTCGTAGACGCCCATGGCTTCGGTCGCGAGATCAGGTCGGCCCATCTTGGAGACGACGCTGGTCACCTCGGGGAAGGAGCGGATGGTCTTCTCGATCTGATTCTGGATGCGGATGGACTCGGTGAGCGAGATCCCGGGGAGTTTCTTCGAGGTAATGACGAGCGATCCCTCGTCAAGGGTGGGCATGAATTCGGTGCCGATGAAGGGCAGTGAGCCAAGTGCAACGATGACGAGCACAGTTGCGACGCCGATGACGAGTTTGCGGTGGGATTCGGCCCGGCCGAGGGAGCGCGTGTAGCGGTCGCGCAGGCGAGGGAACCATCCGGTGCCTGCAGCGCGAGGAGAGCGCAGGTCCTTCGACTTCGTTGCGCGTTGCTGAGGATGACGCCCTGCCTGGTGCGCGGAGCTCTGTTCGGGATCGTGCTCCGCCTGATTGCGACGGCGGAGTGCTACGGAGCAAACGGTGGGAACGACGAAGAGCGCGAGCAGGAGTGAGCCGGTCAGCGCGGACATGACGGTGACGGCCATGGGGCGGAACATGCGCCCAGCGAGATCCTGAAGCGTGAGCACGGGAAGGTAGACCGCGAGGATGATGAGCACGCCGAAGGTGATGGGGCGTGCGACTTCATGCGAGGCGCTGCGCACAGTGTCGAGGAGGCGTCGATTGTTGCCGTCGGTGGGATTGTCGGGATCGCCGTCGTCGCCGTTCTCCAGGCGATGCATGCAGTTTTCGACCATGACAACGGAACCATCGACGATGGTGCCGAAATCAATGGCGCCGAGGCTCATGAGGTTTGCGGAGATGCCGAACAAGCCCATGCCGAGGAAGGCAAAGAGTAGCGAGAGCGGAATGGTGGCTGCGACGATGAGCGCGGCTCGCCAGTTGCCGAGGAAGATCAGGAGGATGGCGATGACGAGCATCGCAGCTTCCAGGAGGTTCTTCTTGACGGTGTGGATGGTCGCGTCGATGACGTCGGACTGGTCGTAGAAGGGAATGATCTTTGCGCCGTCTGGAAGCTTGAGGGTGCGGATCTTGTCTTTGACTTCCTGGATGATCTTGTCGCCATTGGCGCCGCGCAGGATGATGACCATGCCCGAGACGGTCTCGCCTTTGCCGTCGTGCATGACGGCGCCGTGGCGAATGAGTGGAAGCGTTTCCAGGCTGGCGACCGAGTTCAGCAGAACCGGAGTGCCGTTGTGGGTGGCGACGACGATGTGACCGAGATCGTCGAGCGACTCGGCGCGGCCGATGCCGCGGACCGTATAGGTCTGATCCGCGTGCTCGATGTAGGAGCCACCGAAATTGGCGTTGTTGTTTTCGACGGCGGTGATCACGTCATGCAGCGTGAGGTTGTAGCGGCGCAGGCCTTCCGGATCGACCACAACAGAGTACTGCTTGGTGTCGCCGCCCCACGAGTTGATTTCGCTGACCTCGGGAATGGTGAGCAGCGCGTAACGGATCGTCCAGTCGTGCAGCGTCTTGAGCTGCATCAGCGACATTCTCGGCGACTGCACGGTGTACTGGAAGACCTCGCCAAAGGCGGTGGACATCGGCCCCATGACGGGCTGCAGGCCGGTGGGCAGACGGCTTGCGGCCTCGTTGAGGCGCTCGGCGACGAGCTGGCGCGCGCGGTACTGGTCGACGGAGTCATCGAAGATGATGGTGAGCATCGAGAGCTCGAGCTTGGACGTTGAGCGCACGACCTGGAGTTTTGGCATGCCCAGCATGGTGGTTTCGAGCGGGAAGGTGACGAGCTGCTCGACCTCGACGGGAGACATGCCGGGTGCCTGGCAGGTGACGACGACCTGGTTGTTGGTGAGGTCGGGAAAGGCTTCGATCGGGAGGTGTGCCATCACGATGAGCCCTGCGGCGGCAAGCAGGATCATGGCGATCAGAACGAGCCAGCGATTGTTGAGGAAGAAGTCAGCGATGCGGCTCATGGTTATTCATCCCCGATGGTGCCCTTAAGCAGGTCGGACTTGAGCAGGAAGGCACCTGCGACTGCGATGTGATCGCCGGCGCGGAGGCCCTCGGTGACCTCGACCTGCCCGTCAATGGCGGGTGCGGTCTTGAGGGCGCGGGGTGCGAAGTGTGTGCCGTCTGCTGTTACAAATACCACCTGGACGCCGTTGACTTCCTGAAGGGCGTTTTCCGGAACAAGGATGGCGTCGCGCGAGCTCGCATTCGCTTCATTGATGGTGGCGTTGACGAACATCTGCGGCTTGAGTTCACCATGCGGGTTGCGCAGTGTGGCGCGGACCTGCACGGTTCGCGTGGTGGGATCAAGCGTGCTGCCGATCAGGGTGACGCGTCCGGGAAAGTCGCGTCCGGGCCATGCATCGGAGCGCACGACGACAGCTTCGCCCATGTGGAGGTGCGCGAGTTCTGCGTCATTCACGGCAGCGACCATCCACACGCTGGAGAGATCGGAGATGGTGTAGGCCTCGTTGCCGGGTTCGTAGACCATGCCGGGAGTGATGGTGCGGGTGATGATCGTGCCTGCGATGGGCGAGGTGATGGGCACAAGCTCATGCGAGTAGAGGTTTGCCGGGGTGATGCTGCTCGGCTCAATCTGCAGAAGATCGCCGAGGTGTTCGCGCTCCATGGTGATAGCAGCTTGGGCATTGGCGAGATCTGTTTTTGCCTGCACGAGTTCCTGATCACTTGTCTGCTGCTGCTCGAGCGAGGCGGCCTGGATGGAATAGAGGTGATGGTAGCGATCGCTTTTTTCCTGCGCGTACGTGACGGCAGCCTGCATGCGCGCAACGTTGGCGAAATCCTGTGCAAGCGCGCCGACGGTCTCGTGGACGGAGTGGCTGTGCAGATGGGCGAGAGGCTCGCCGCGGTGGACCTGGTCGCCAGCCATGCCAAGCACGTCGACGACCTTGCCATCGGCGTAGGGAGAGACGTGCGCGGTGCGCTGGTCGTCGAGCATGATCTGCCCTGGCACGGAGAGGGTGCGAGGGATGGTCTGCGGCTCGACCGAGGCGACGTGGATGCCGCCGACCCGCTGCTGGTCGGCCGTGACGGTGACCGTGTTCTCTGATTTGGCGCCCAGCGCAGTTTCGCCGCCTCCGGCATTGTCGCTGCTCGATTTGTCACTGCCACTGTTGCTGTTTGCGGAGGCCGGCTTGGTGCCCCCACCCGAGGAGCCGCTGTCGGCCTCTCGAGAGCAGGCAGTGAGTAGCGGCAGCGTACCGAACATGGCTACGAAAAGGACGAGGCGCTTCATGGTTGCTCTCCGTAGGCGAGCTGGAGCAGCACGGCTGCCCTTTGGTACTCTGCCCAGGTCTGGATGGCGAGAAGTCGTGTTTCGATGAGCATGCGTTGCGCGTCGAGATAGCGCAGCAGGTCGGTGCCGCCGGAGCGATACGCGTCGCTGATGATGCCGGCATTTTGCATGGCTCGATCTTGCATGCCCGGCAATGTCGTAGTGACCAGGCCAGACTCGCGCGTGTAGTTGCTGACAGCGAGGGTGATCTCGGAGCGTGCCTTAAGACGCGTGTACGCGAGCTGATCGTCCGCAAGCTGCGAGCCGGCTGCAGCGCTCGCGATGCCGCCCTGGTTCCGGTTGAAGAAAGGCAGATCCATTTGGAGTCCGCCATACGCAGTGTTGGCGCCGACATCGCGCTTGTAGCCGCCTAGCAAGTCGAGGTTGGGAACAGCGTCGGCGTGTTGCAGGCGGAGGTCGGCGTGTGTTTCGGTGACTGCTTCCCGTGCAGCGAGGACGTCGGGTCTTTGCTCGACGGCGTCGTTGATCGGCATGGCCGGGACGAGGCGCGGCTGCTCGAGCGGTTCGGTGAGCGTAGCGGTCGCAGCGGAGAGGGATGCGGTGCGGCGCGCGAGATCGAGTGCAGCGGCCTCGGCATCGCGTTGGGCCTGTGCGTAGGAGAGTGCGACGCGATCGCGCTCCATTTGGGTGCGCAGAAGATCGACGCCCGCAGTGGCGCCGGACTTTACGCGCTCGGACTGGTAGGTGACGATGCGGTTGAAGTCTGCGAGCTGGTGCTGCCACTCAGTGACCGAGGCGCGGGCGGCCAAGGCGTTCCAGTAACTGGTTGCGATCCCGGATGCGATCTGACGCAGCTGCAGGGTGTGCTCGGCCTCGGCGCGACGGAGCCCACTTTCTGCGTAGGCGACGCGCTTATGGCGTTTGCCGTCGAGCTCGAGGGTCGCGCTGAGATAGGCGTAGTCTTCGGTGTCGCTGGGAAAAGAGAAGTTGCTGTCCCATGGGCGGAGGTCTTCGGACTGGATATAGAGGCGCGGGTTGGGGCGTAGGCGCGCCTGTGCAATCTGTGCGCGTTGCAGTTGCACCTGATCGGCACTTGTCCGGACCTCGGGCGCATGCGCGAGGCCCAGTTGGATCGCGTCATGAAGGGAAAGGGATTGCTGCGCGCCTGCGCTTGCGCAGAAAAGCGAGGCCGCGCAACACATGTACGCGAGCAGCAGGGCGGCTACGGAACGGGCGCGATGGCGAAAGGAAGCGATGGGGATTCCGTGTTGCTGCATGGGATTGCCAAGCGGAGACGTCATCCTATGCGATGCCGAACACCGCGCCGTCGCACGGAGGAGCGGAGTGTTAGTTGTGCGCTGTGAATGGAATCGGGACTTATGTAGTCGGCGACTGAAGTGGTCGTATTCATTGGAGATGTTGATAAGTTGAGGATATAGGACCGATCACGGAGACGATGACAAACGCTTCATCGAGTAAGTGAAGGCCTCGCGTTTGCTTGTAGCGACGAGCTCCGTTCGAGTGCTGAAGCGGGAGTTATCGGATGAGTAGAAGCGCCGCGCGAAAGAGGGTGTCGAAGTGTTCCCCGTCGGCGGGGGCGCGTGCGACAGCAGTATCCAGAGCCTTTTGCGCGGCGGCCCGGTTGTAGCCAAGGTTGACAAGTGCCGAAAGGACATCATCGAAGGCTGCGACCTGGTTGCCGGCTGCCGATATGGACGGAGCGGGTGTGGCGAGGTCGTCAAGCTTCTCCTTAAGTTCGACGGCGAGTCGCTCCGCGAGGCGCTTGCCGACGCCGGGAATGCGTGTGAGCGCGGCGTGATCCTGCGCGCGAATGGCAGCGATGGTCTGCGCGGTGGACATGCCGCTGAGGATGGTGAGCGCGAGTTTTGGCCCAACGCCGGACACAGTGATGAGGCGCTCGAAGAGCCGCTTCTCGCTGTGCTCAAGGAAGCCGAAGAGCGCGAGGATGTCTTCGCGGACCTGGGTGTGGACATGGAGTGAGACTTCGTGTCGCGGGGCGGCGGAGCGCGGCTCAGGGAGGGCGGAGAAGGTCGGGATGGAGATGGCGACTTCGTAGCCGACACCTGCGCACTCAACGATGCAACTGCCGGGAGTCTTGCTGAGGAGGAGGCCGCGCAGATGAGCGATCATTCTCGATCCATTCTAGCGACGGCACGGATGTCACGAGCTTCGAGGATGGCACGGGGCGCGCCATGGGCTACGAGGTTGATCATGGCACGGCCAATCTGTTCGGTGGTGAGCAGTTGGTTCGGGAAAAGGGAGCGCGCGAGTGAGAGCGAGGGGCCGATGACGGTGTAGATGACGCGGTAGAGGCGTGTGCGGGAGCGGACGCCATGCATGGGGACAATGAGCCCGGGCCGAAGGGAGTAGACGGCTTTGAAGGGAAGCGCAGCGAGGGCCTGCTCGGTTTCAGCCTTGACGCGGGCCCACATGGCGCGGCTTTTTGTGTTTGCACCGGCCCCGGAGACATAGATGAAGGTCATGGCGGGGTTCAGGCGTGCAAGGGTCTCGGCAGCGGCAAGGGTGAGGTCACGGGTGATTCGGGTGTACTCGGCTTCTGACTTGCCGGCAGAGGAGATACCGAGACAGAAAAAGCAGGCGTCGAAGCCGGTGAGGTCCGGCTCAACGGAGTGGTAGTGGAAGAGATCGGCGTGCAGAAGCTGCCGGAGCTTGGGATGGCGGGCTCCGGTAGCGTTCCGCCCGATGGAGAGGATGGAGCGGACGCGCGAGTCGCGGACGGATTCGCGCAGGACGCCCTGGCCGATCATGCCGGTCACGCCGAAAAGAAGCACGTTTCTGGGGGCAGCGGGTTCGTTCTCGGGATTCTGTGTCATTGAGGGACGGGTCGGCTGATGACGTTGTTTCTTTCGGAGTGTACGTGGTGCGTATTGTGCCTACCAGTGTGTAGGCTCGTCGCATCAAGCGGGGCCGGGGTGTTCGCGGGATGGGACGAGGACGGGGTGTGTGGGGTTTCGTCGTGTTGCTGCTTGGCGTCATGCTGTTCGAGATTGCGTGGAGTGCGCATCGCGAATCGGTGAGCTGGGATGAGGGCGACCACCTGTTTGCGGGGTTCATGTCGCTGCGCACCGGCGACTTCGGGTTGAATCCGGAGCACCCGCCGCTGGCGAAGATGGTGGCCGCGGCGCCGCTGGTGGGGCTGCCGCTGAAGGTGCCGAAGCTCGAGGGGCGCTTCTTCAAGGACGAGGCCTACTTTGACGGTAAGGCGATGATCTTCGGTAACAGCCCGCAGTACAGCGCAGACACGCTGATGTTTCGTGCGCGCATGGCGATGACGATCTTTGCCGTGTCCATGGCGCTGCTGGTGTTCCTGGCCGGGCGGGAGATGTTCGGGGTAGAGGTGGGTCTCTTTGCGCTTCTGCTGGTCGTGTTTGAGCCGAACATCCTGACGCATGCCCCGTTTGTGGCGACGGACAGCGCGGTGACGTGCCTGTTCTTTGCGACGGTGTATGCAACGTACCGGTATGTGAAGGGGCCAACGGTGGTGCGGCTGGCCACTGCGGGCATTGCGGCGGGGCTGGCCCTTGGAGCAAAGCATTCTGCCGTGGTGCTCCTGCCGACGCTCTTGCTGCTGTTGACCGGCGAGTGGGTAATCCGTCGACGAAGCGAAACGCGGTCTGGAGCGCGGACGGCAATCTGGCTCCTGGGCTCGCTTGCGGTGGTCGCGGCGATCGGGGTGTCGGTGTTGTGGGCGTTCTACGGGTTCCGTTATGCAGCGCGGCCATCGCCGCTGCGGCTCGATCCGACACTGGCGCAATATGTGGCTCCGCTGAGGCCGCTGGAGGCGCACGGCATTCTGTTGCTGGCACGGTTCCACATCCTGCCGGAGAGCTGGTTGTATGGCCTGGCGGATGTTCGCAGCGTGGCGAATGCGATGCCGACTTACCTGTTCGGCAAGGTCTATGCGCACGGCATCTGGGGATATTTTCCGGCGGTGCTCCTGATCAAGCTGACGCTCGGGACCCTCGGATTGTTTGCTCTGGCAGTGTGGGCGCTGTTTGCGAGGGGGACGAAGCTGGGGACGCGCGAGACGTGGTTTCTGCTGGCGCCGGCGGGGGTGTATCTATGGGTGGCGATGGGGTCGCAGCTGAATATCGGGGTGCGGCATGTGTTGCCGGTGCTGCCATTCCTGGTGCTGTTCTCGGCCGCTGGGGCGTGGGAGCTGGTACGGACGAATCGGCGCTGGGTGTGGCCGGTAGGGGTGCTGGTTGCCGCGCACGTGGCGAGTTCCGCGTGGGCCTTTCCGAATTACCTGCCGTATGCGAATGAGGCATGGGGCGGGTCCGGGAAGACGTATCGGTACCTGAGCGACTCGAACGCGGACTGGGGCCAGCAGCTGCACACGGTCTCGGCCTATCTGAAGGGCCGGGGGATCACGGACTGCTCATTCGCGTACTTTGTTGCGCCGTTCATTGACCCGAAGGACTACGGGATCCCGTGCCGGCTTCTGCCGACGTCTGATACGAGCGGCGAAGTGGAACTGCCGGTGGCGCCGGTGGTGAGTGGCGTGGTCTTGATCAGCGCGGGGGATGTGAACGGGTTTGAGTTTGGGACCAAGGTGCGGAACCCGTACCAGAGCTTCATGACGCGGACGCCGGATGCGGTGCTCGATGGGGGCGTGCTGGTGTTCCACGGGACGTTTGCGATTCCGCTGGCAGCGGCGATTGCACCGACGCAGGAGTCAGCGCGGTTGCTGAAGGCGGGGGATGCAGCTGGGGCGGTTGCGGAGGCGCAACATGCCGTGAAGATTGCACGGGATGGCGGGGAGCCTTCGTTTGACGCGCTGTTGCAGTTGGGGAAGGCGGAGCGGGCCCTGGGAAACGCGGCCGCGGCACAAGACGCGTTCGGGCAGGCGCTGTGGCTGGTGGGGGAGATGGAGCCTTCGGCGCAGGGGCAGTGGCGGCCCGTGGTGGAGAAAGAGAGGGCAGGGCGGTAGCGCGGCGATCCGGAGCTCACGCCGGAGTTTTCGGAGTCCATATCTCCGGGGCGCGTTGTGGGGCACCCTGCCCGCTGCACCCACTCGGCACCCTCGGCGTTCGCAAGCTCGGGAGTTTGCTTCGGGCAGGATAGCGCGAGCTCGGCAACGTTCCGGAGAGCCGCTACTGGGTTGTCGCGCCACCGAGGAGAGTGAAGGACGTCTGCGGGTCTGCAGACACCATGTAGGCTCCACCACTCAATATGGACGAGACCAGGAAGTGTGTGGGTGATCCGGTGGCTGCCCTGGGGTGTCCAGGTAGATGTCGGGAGCGAACGAGCCACCCCCCGCTGTGAGGTAGCTATCGACGTAGCCTGGGAATGCGAAGGGATTCGCGCTCCCGCTCTCAGCGACGACGGTCGCAAGGGCTTGCAGCGGATTCACGCGTGACTCGGGACTGACAGTGGCATGGACGGAGATCTGCGTACTTGCGAATCCGGCTTGTGTGGGACGCACACGTCTCCGAAGCTAAAGCACGGATTGGAACAGGTCGTTTCGTCGGTAAGTGATGGGGCAAGGAGTGTGAAAACTGCTGGCGTCTGTTGAAAGCGTCATGGAAGGCGCATAGATGCCGGATCCGAAAGCACCCGAGCTGCCGCTCAGCACAGCTGACCCGCTGTTTAGGTCGAAAGCAAAGGAGTCCCAGGCCCCTGCACAGCGAAGTACATGGTGCCGTGATTGTCGCTTGCGGGTTGGTACGTGCAAGGAGTCGGGTCTTCGATGCTGCGCGGAGCCGGAGAGCAAGGGTTTCGACGCGGCGCTAGTGGCGTCGGCGGTACTTGATCGCAAATTCGTAGCCGGGTGGGGGCGGGTAGAGATCGGCGATGAGGCGGAGGCGGTCGGCCAGCGCTGGAGCAGCCAGGAGCGGGTACTCGCGCTCGCGGAGGTCAGCGTAGTCGAGGTCGATGGCAAGCGAGAGCATGTAGATGGCGAGTGCGTCGGCGAAGGCCGACTCGAAGAAGCGGGTGCGCTGTTCTTCGGCGGCTTTGGCGGCCGGCGAGCCGGCAGGGTGGACGCTGCCGCCGCGGGTGGCTTCGGGCGTGAGTTCGGTGGCCCGCTTGCGGGCTTCGTAGCTTTCCTGCGAGGTTTCGCCACGAACGTCGGCGACGGCCTGATTCCAGAAGAGCTGGGTGAGGCGTTCGGGTGGTGCTTCCTTGGCTTCGGCGAGGGTGTCAACGTACTGGTGCCCGACGTTGATGAAGAGCTCAAAGGCAAGGGCGAAGCGGTCCTGCATGAGACGCGTCGAGATAAAGGTGTACGTCGATCCGCCGATAGACAGAGTGCGGTGGCAGATGGCGCGATCGGCGAGGTCGGGTGTGTGGATGCGGGCGATTTCGGTGTCGCGGGCGTTCGGGGTTTCGCCGAGGGCGAGGGGCACAAAGACAAAGGCGTTGGCAGAGATGATGGCGGCAATCTCGCGCGGAACGGCTTCGACGATGCGCTGCAGGGTGTCGCCGGTGGTCTCGAGCTCGCCGAAGACTCCGTACCGGAGGGTATTGCGGCCGCGGGCAAGGGTAGTGGCTTCGACGGCTTCTCCGGCGGGGAGCAGGTCGCGCTTTGCAGGAGTGGCCATATCTCTCCATCTTACCGTGCGGACAGGAGGGTGTTGGCCAGAGTTGTGCGGTCAGCGAGGTGGGAGCACATGTCGGTGCCTCGATGGGGGAAGGGCGATGCCGAGTCGGGCGGGGTCGTCCCGGAAGAGGATGCGAAGACTGCGATTGGCGGGGTCTGCGTAGAGGCGCGCGACACTCTCGCCAAGGGCGGCTGCGGCGAAAAACACCGCGAGAAACAGAGCCGGAATGAGGGGGAGCGGCTTGCCGAGAACGGTGAAGAAGCGAAACAGGGCAAGGACCAGAAACATGTGGGTGAGGTAGACCTCGTAGGAGCGGCGACCGAGCAGGCAGACAGGGGCGAGCAGGCGAGGGCTCTGCCACTTTGATTCTGCGGCCGCGGCGATGAGAAGGCAGGCAGAGAGGGCAATGAGCGTCATGCCAAGTCCCATCCGGTTGAGGCCGAGGCGGGCGACTTGAATCGAGAAGCCGAGTGTGAAGACAAGGCCCAGGGCGCCCAGAGCCGCGCAGAGAGGAACGACCTGGCGCGAGAGGTGGCGGCTCTGCAGGAAGAGAGCGGTGAGCGAGCCGAGGGCGATCGCGTCCATGCCGCCGAGGTAGGAGTACTCCTTCCAGACGGGGTTGCCGTGGGTGAACACGGTGCGGCCGGGCGGCCCGAGCAGAGCAAAGAGGCCGAGAACCGCGAGCAGCACCGGACGGGGGCAGAAGCGAAACAGGAACGGGAAGGCGAGGTAGAAACACTCTTCGATCGAGAGGGACCAGAGGATGTCCCAGGAGCCAGGCAGGTAGCCGCGGGTGGCCTAGAAGAGGTTGACGTGGAAGGTGAGTGCGGCGAAAAGGGCTGCAGGGAGGCCGCCACGCCTGGCGGAGACGACGAAGTTCGGGACCTGGGCGAAGTGCAGGGCGCTTAGCACGGCGAGCAGTAGCAGGAAGAGTGGAGCAATGCGGGCGAAGCGGAGGCCGAGGAAGGCCGGGATGCTGAGCTTGCGGGGGTTGGGCCAGCGGCGCAGGGTCGTCGCAGTGATGAGGAAGCCGGAGACCACGAAGAAGAGCTGCACGCCCTGCTGGCCGTTCCAGACAAGGGACCAGGTGAGCTGTGCGGGCAGGTGCCGGGTGTAAGGCACGTGGGCGAAGAGCAGCTGCATGTTGACATGGTTCGCGAGGACCAGGAGGATGGCGAGACCGCGAAGGAGGTCGACTCCGTCAAGACGGGACCAACTGCGAGTCAGGCTTGCGGAAAGCGTCTCAGCGGGCATGCGCCATTGTGCGTCGGGCTCTCCGTTTCAAAGAAAGGCTTTGAGCCAGGTTGACTCACCGTTGTTACCGGGCGTCAGCCTCCCGGGGGTCTCCGAGCTGCCGGGTGCCGAGGCAGTTGTCCGTAGTTCTGCGGCAGATGGGGTTGCAAGCTTCGCTGCGCGTCTGTACGCAGTGGAATGGGAGTGTCCGAAACGCTGACGCCGCTCTACACTGCTGGGAGACGACGAGTGACGAAGGCTTTGGGGAGTGCGCGTATGCAGATAGCAGCGGAACAGCGGTCGATTGCGGAACTGATTGGGCTTGAAGAGCAGTACGGCGCTCACAACTACCATCCGCTCGACGTGGTGGTGGAGCGGGCCGAGGGCGCGTGGATGACAGATATCGAGGGCAAGCGGTACCTCGACTTTCTGGCGGCGTACTCGGCGGTGAACCAGGGGCACTGCCACCCGAAGATCCTCGCGGCGCTGGTGGAACAGGCGAGCCGGGTGACCCTGACCTCGCGGGCGTTTCGGAATGACCAGCTTCCCCTGCTGCTCGAAGAGCTGCACGCGGCAACCGGCTTCGAGATGGCGCTGCCGATGAACTCCGGGGCCGAGGCGGTGGAGACTGCGCTGAAGGTCGCGCGCAAGTGGGGTGTCACGGTGAAGGGCATCCCGGACGGCGAGGCCGAGATCATCGTCTGCCGCAACAACTTTCATGGCCGTACGATCGCGGTGGTGGGGTTCTCGAGCGAGGTGCAGTACCGGCATGGGTTCGGGCCGTTCGCGGGTGGCTTCCAGGCGGTCCCGTTTGGGGA
This sequence comes from Acidobacteriaceae bacterium, assembly GCA_965199135.1. GTDB lineage: Bacteria > Acidobacteriota > Terriglobia > Terriglobales > Acidobacteriaceae > EB88. Next base: position 1,060,723 of record OZ240685.1, read on the forward strand.
CGCCGGTGCGCTGCGAGCAGCGATCACGGAGCGGACGTGTGCGTTTCTGGTGGAGCCGGTGCAGGGTGAGGCTGGGATCATTGTGCCGCCGGAGGGGTACATGCGGGAGGTCGCGGCGATCTGCCGGGAGCGGAATGTGCTGTTGATCGCGGACGAGATCCAGTCCGGGTTGGGGCGGACAGGGACGTTCTTTGCGTTCGAACATGACGGGATCCGGCCGGACATCGCGACCGTAGGCAAGGCGCTGTCAGGCGGCTTCTACCCGGTCTCGGCGGTGTTGTCGTCGAAGGCGATCCTGGGAGTGCTGCGGCCAGGGGACCATGGGAGCACGTTTGGCGGCAATCCGCTGGCGTGCGCGGTGGCGAGGGCTGCGCTGCGGGTGGTGGTGGAGGAACGGCTGTCGGAGCGATCGAAGGAGCTGGGCGCGTATGCGCTCGAGCGGCTCAGGAACTTCAGGAGCCCGCGGATCGTGGACGTGCGTGGACGAGGATTGTGGATCGGGATCGAGCTGAACACCGACGCGCGGCCGTTCTGCGAGGAGCTAGAGCGGCGCGGGGTGCTGTGCAAGGAGACGCATTCGACGGTGATCCGGCTGGCGCCTCCCCTGATGATCAGCCAGGAGGACCTGGAGTGGGGCCTTGGGGTGATCGAGGCTGTGCTGGGGTAGGTCCCCCCCCCCCCGCACAGCAAACCGCCTGCGCGGCTCGCGGCCACTCCTTGGCGGGTGCTTGCGGGCGCTTGCGGGAGCGGCGTGGGAGCGGCGTGGTGGGCCCTCCGGTGGTCGGCTCGGTCGTGGTTGAGGCCGAGCAGTCGGGCGAGGATCTGCTGTTTCGTGAGGTCGGCGGGCCAGCCGTGGGCCGCGAGGACAGCTTTGTCGAGGCCTGGTGGGCGTTTGCAAGCCAGGTGGGGCGGGCGTTGCAGAGGTTGGTCAGGGTGCGGGTAGGGAGTTCAGCTTCTGCCGTCCCCGGCGGCTTCAGCCGGGCATCACGAAGGCGGGCGAGGGTGCGGGCGGCTTCGGCGATGGCCTGGACGCGTGCGTCGGTGGCCTCGGTGCCTGGTGGCGAGGGGTGTGGGAAGGTGTCGAATGTGCGGGCCGACGAGTAGCGGGGATCATTGCCGACTCCCATCCACTCGTAGAGCGCTGCACCCTGTTCGGACATGTTGACGCCGAAGTCGATGAGCCATCCGCCGCCCTCGCGGCTTGTGATGTCGCGCCCGCCCAGGCGACGTTTCACCACGTCGCTGTTGGGCGGCCATTCGGATTCGGCGGCTGCCTGGGCATCCGGCGCATTCTCCGCCGGAAGATCGAAGGGGCCGCCTTTCATCATGCCCAGAAAACCGAGGACGCCGTGTTCGTGTTTCCACTGGAGAAAGCCGATCCAGACGAGGATCGAGGCGAGCTCGTGGGCGTAGAACTCGGTCTCGATGCCGCAGAGCTGGGAGGGCGGCTGCCTCGGCGTGCTCGGGCTTCGAGAATCTGGTGGCGAACCTCGGCCCAGCGCTGTTCAAGAGGGCGCATGTGGACGGGCTCGATGAGCAGGAGGATGTCTTCAGCCCCGGTGTAGTGCGCGCCGGTGAGGGAGCGCTCGAAGAGGTTGCCGAAGATCTCCCGGGCGACGTGGGACCAGTCGTAGTTGCGGGAGACCTCGTCGAGGATGGCAGCGGTGACCTGGTTCCTACCGAGAGCATCAAGGGTGAAGAACGAAGAATCGGGAGAGTGACAGAGGCGTCGGCGGCCCGAAGTGTACAAGGGCGTGTTCGTGGTGGGTTTAGCTCGCGTGGGAGCAGAGAAGGGGAACGGCCCTATATCTCAGAACCAAGATGTTGGGCGCCGCCTTGTTGCTTCAGGCCGGGAGTTCAGCGGTGCTGGGGAAGTTATGTTGTTCGCGGCCCGGATCGCCGTCGTACTTGACGGTGCTCTTGAAGAGTTCGTAGCGGCCGTCGTTGCACTGCTTCCCGTGGTCTCGGAGGGTGGCTAGCTGCCCTTCGGTGAGCGGCTTGGAGCTGCGCAGACTTTCGAGGTTCTGGTTGAGGACGTACATGGAGTCCATGCCGGAGATCGTGGTCGAAACGCCGGGGATGCTCATCGCGCAGGAGAGTGCTTCCGGCGGCGTGAGGGCTCCTTTCGTGATTGGCGCGCCAGAGCCGCCCATGCCCTTCCTGGAGAGTCCCGCCATGCCCTTGCTGCGCGACCGGGAGCACTTCCTTTTCGAAGGAGCGGTAGCTCGGGTCGAACGGGTTGATGGGCATCTGGACGGTGTCGAATTTGAAGCCCCGGTTGAGCATGTCGAGATGGATCGACGGGTTTGTGTGGCCGGTAAAACCGACAAAGCGGACCTTGCCCTGCTGCTTGGCAGCGGTGAGAGCCTCGAGGACGCCATCTGGCTCGTAGCACTTCTCTGGATCGTTGTAGTAGATGACCTCGTGGACCTGCCAGACGGCGAGAGGATCGGTTTGGAGGCGGGTCAGGGATTTCTCGAGCATGCGCGTGGCCACGTCCCTGGTCCGGCCGTGGGTGCAGACCTTGGTCATGACGATGGCCTGGCCGCTACTGCCTTTGAGGGCGGGTGCCGACGCGCTCGTCGCTCCTGCCGCCGTGGTACTCCCCGGGTGTTGTCGAAAGAAGTTGATGCCATAGTCGAGAGCCTTGGCGACCATCTCATTGACTTCGGTCTGCTCTGCGGCGTTGCCGAGATGGTTGCCACCCATGCCGATGTTGGAGACCTGGAGGCCAGTCGAACCGAGGGGACGCCTGCCGACCTGGAAGGATGGGGTGGACGAGCTGCCGTACTCGCCTTTGAAGTTTTGGGACGCTTGGTTTGGGCTGCTTGAGCTGTGAGCCCTTGCCGGTGGCGTAGGGGTAGGTAGCCTGTGGGCGGCAGCGGGACGGGCTGCTGCTGCGGGGAGTGTCGCGGCCAAGCCGGCGAGCACCGAGCCCTGGAGAAAGCGGCGACGGGACGGGTCGAGGTGTTGCTGCTCGGGTTGATCCGACCGTTCTGGATCTCATAGATCATCTGCCTGACCTCAACCCTGATGAAGGCCTGCATTTCGGTCGCGCTGAGCGGCGTGAAGCCCTGGGCGATCGCGAGGTGCTGCTCGATGAGCGTGCCTTCTGGACGATCTCGAGTGCGGTCTGCTCGCTGTCGGCGGCACCAAGGTGGTGGCCGCCAAGGCGGGGCGCGGAGATCGTGAAATCGGCTTTGCCGAAGCGCCGTTTTGGAATGGCCGGGGAGGCTTGCATGGATCGTTGGTATGGATAGTTGGTATGGACGGTTGGCCAGATGCGCTGGGTGCAGAGTTGCTTGCTGACCCTTTGCCGCGGTTGGTACGTCCGTGTTTGTCGGATGGTGACGGCGGTATGCTGACGAGAGTGTGGGGGCTTGAGCGATGGCAGTAGTGGAGATCGGGCAGGAGGCGGTGCGAGCGGCAGGGCGGGCGGAGAAACGGGCTTGGTGCGCAAGGCTTGAGGCGGGAGCCATCCTGTTCTTCCGAAAGACCCCGGTGCCGCTCGCGTCTGGGGATGAAGCGTTCCTGCTGGGGCAGCAGCAGACGAGCTCATCGCTGCACAAGAACATCGCCTACAAGCCGGCAGCCGATGTGCTGACCGGGCTAGACGCCGGTGGGGAAGACCGAGAGGCGGCGGCGCGGTTGCGGGGGATCATGCGCGGGTATTCGGAGGCGGTGACGGCATTTCTTGACGGATTCCTGGAGCCGTATGCAGGCAAGATGCGGCGGGATTACGCGAGCTTTCGCCCACAGGAGGAGCAGAACCGAGACCTGCCACTGCGGCGCCGGAACGACCTGCTGCATACGGACGCGTTTCCGACGCGGCCGACGCATGGGGCGCGGATCCTGCGCTTCTTCAACAACATTCACCCGGAGCGAACGCGAGACTGGGTCGTTGGGGAACCGTTTCGGGAGCTGGCGCCGCGGTTTGCGCCTGGTGCGATTGCCCTTCGGCCGGATGGAGGTGTCAGCCGGGCGGCCAAGGGGTTGGGGCGAGCTCTCGGCCTGGGGGCGGCGCTACCGGGCATCAAGCGGACGCCATACGACGACTTCATGATGCGTTTCCATAACTTTTTGAAGGAGAACGAGGGATTTCAGCGGGACGCGCAGAAAGAGGCGTTCGGATTTCCCCCTGGGTCGAGCTGGATGGTGTTTACGGACACGGTGCCGCATGCGGTGCTCGCTGGGCAGTATGCGCTGGAGCAGACGTTCCTGGTGGAGCGTGGAGCGCAGGTGGCCCCGGAGCATGCTCCGTTGACGGTGCTGGAAGGGATTGCGGGGGCGGCGCTGGTATAGGCGGCTTGCTCGCATGGCGGTTGATTCGCGGTGGGTGCATGGTCTGGGAGCCCACATCTCAGAAGCGAGATGTGGGGCACCCATTCGGGAGGCGGCGCTAGCTGAGAACCGGGACCTGAATTTCCTGCCCGGCGTGGATCTTGTTGGGATCGGCGATGTGGTTGGCCTCGGCGATCTTGGCGTAGTGGTTCGCAGAACCATAGAAGAACTGGCTGATCTTGGACAGGTTGTCGCCTGAAGCGATGGTGTAGGGCTGGTCGGCTGGCCCGGTGGTCGCGATCTCGTGGTGCAGGTCGGCGTAGGTGGGGTCCACCTGCTTGATGGTGTCCCAGACGCGATTCGCAATCACGGTCGAGGGCACGGTGCCCTTGAGTAGGAGCTTGTCACCATCGAGCGATGTGTCCTGTAGTTGTGCACCTTGTGGTGCGAAGTGCTCGAAGAGTGCGAGGACGGGACCATACTTCTGCTTGAGTTGTTGCAGGTCTGCCATAGTGCAGGGTTCTCCTGGTGGTTCGTGAGTCGTTAAAGTACGCGGGAGAAGAGGCCTTCAGCCATGGAGGCTAGTCCGCCACCCGAGCCTGCCTGCTGGGGCAACTGACCGGAGCCGCCAGCGAGATGCGACATCAACATGGGCAGTGCAAAGGCGAGCGCGGCTTTCGCCATGGCAGGATTGACGCCGGCGCGCTGCGCGATCGACTCGATGCCATCCTTGCCAAGGCCCTGTTCGACCTGATCGGGCTGGATTGGCTGGGTAGGCTGCGAGCCAGGCTGGGTGTTCATCCAGTTGTCAACATGGTTCGCCATTCCGTTCTGGCGGAACTGGTCAACCATGCCGTTGAGGCCGCCAGGTTGTCCGCTGAAGTGCTGGACGAGTGCTTGCGCCACGGACGCATGCTGCTCGGGTGTAGGCTGCTCGCCGGTCGGCTGTGCGCCGGACTGGCCAGCGAAGGCGGAGAGGATGTTCATGAAACTCATAAGGCTCCTTGCATCGGATCGGGGGTCTGGGGTTGAGATGAGGGGAACGGCGTTTCTGTGGTGACAAAAGCGAGATTGCTGCTTGCCACCAAGGCTGCAACACCTTTGCGCAATACCGTACACTGGGTTGTTTGCAAGTCGACGTGTGCAGGTGGGAGAGGGTAGATGGCAACCGACGTAGTGATGCCGCAGATGGGCGAGTCGATTTTTGAGGGCACGGTAACCAAGTGGCTGAAGAAGCCGGGCGACACCGTGGAGCGCGATGAGCCGTTGTTTGAGATCTCGACCGACAAGGTAGACGCGGAGATCCCTTCACCGATCGCCGGGACGCTGCAGGAGATCAAGGTGGAAGCCGGGGCGACTGTTCAGGTGAACGTCGTGGTGGCCGTGATTGGGGAGGCAGGCGGCGCTGCCGCTGCTCCTCCTGCTGCTGAGGCAAAGACGGAAACCAAGGCGGACTCTGTACCTGCGGAGCCTGAAAAGACCAGCGGGGACGCCGCGGGTGGGGCTGTCACAGAAGTGGTGATGCCGCAGATGGGCGAGAGCATCTTTGAGGGCACCATCACCAAATGGCTCAAAGCCGTTGGCGACAAGGTTGAGCGAGACGAGCCGCTCTTCGAGATTTCGACCGACAAGGTAGACGCGGAGATTCCCGCGCCGGTCGCAGGCATACTGCAGGCGATCCAGGCGGAAGCCGGGGCGACGGTGCAGGTCAACACAACCGTTGCGCTGATCGGAGGGGCTGCCGCACCTGGCAAGGTCGCAGCGCCAGCGAAGGGCGCGCCACCAGCGATCGAAGGCAAGCCCTCACCGGTGCCCACCGGACCGACAGCTGCTGCGACTACACCCGCGACCGAGCGCACCGAGAGCACTGAAAAGCTGCGCTCCTCGCCGCTCGTGCGCAAGATGGCCAAGGAGCACGATCTCAATCTGCGGGAGATTGCCGGTTCCGGGTCTGCTGGCCGCATCACCAAGGATGATGTGTTGAGCTATATGGAAAAAGGGAGTGCGCCGGTGCCAGCAGCGGCGTCTGCGCCTGCACCATCGCTGGCAGCGCCTGCACCACCGGTGGCTGCGCCTCAGCCGGCCGCCCCTGCCACGGCTCCTGCTGCCAAGGCTCCTGCCTCGGCGGCACCAGTGGCTTCGGGTGCTTTGGCTGGCCAGGTCGTCCCGATGACCAAGATGCGCTCGATCATCGCGCAGCGCATGGTGGATTCGAAGCGTACAAACGCGCATGTGCACACGGTTTTCAAAATCGACATGACCCGGATTGTTCGGCTGCGGGAGAAAGAACGGGCGAAATACGAGCAACGTAATGGCGTCAAGCTGACCTACATGCCATTCATCGCGCGCGCCGTCACAGCCACGCTACGCAAGATGCCGATCATCAATGCCTCGATCGAGGGGGATGCAATCCGGTATCACGGCAACGTGAACCTTGGGATTGCGGTCGCTTTGGATTGGGGACTGATCGTGCCCGTGATCAAGCAGGCAGAGGAGCGGAGCTTCCTCGGCGTCGCCCGCGCCATTGCAGACCTGGCGGAACGCGCGCGCGGCAAGAAACTCAAGCCAGATGAAGTCGGTACCAGCACCTTCACGCTGACCAACGCAGGGATCTATGGGGAGCAGTTCGGGACGCCGGTCATCAACATGCCGGAGAGTGCCATCCTGGGTATCGGCGGCTTGTTCAAGGAGCCTGCAGTCGTCACGGATGAACTCGGGACAGACTCGATCGCGATCCGGCATGTCATTCACCTGACACTCGGATTTGATCACCGCATCATTGATGGCTCCGACGCGGGCAAGTTTATGGCCGAGGTGAAGAAGTACCTAGAAGGCTGGAGCGAAGACATCGGCTAGGGGCCAGTGTCAGAAAAAGAAGGCGAGCCGAGAGGTTCGCCTTTCTTTTTGAATGAGCACTAAATAAGCCGCATTCCCTCAAGCACACGATCGACCGCTTCCTGCGGAGTCTCGCCGATAGCAGAGAGATGACCCATCTTCCGCCCCTTGCGAGGCTGATGCTTTTCGTAAAGATGCAGGTGTACGCCGGGGACCGAGAGAGCCCGATCAAAGCGCGGCTCATGATCAAGCCACAGGTCCCCAAGCAGATTCGCGATTGCCGCCGGACGCAGGATCTCCACATCGCCCAGCGGAAGTCCACAGACCGCGCGGATCGCCTGCTCGAACTGGCTGGTGGCGCATGCGCGCTCGCTGGCGTGGTAGCTGTTGTGCGGACGTGGCGCCAACTCGTTGATGAACAACTCCCCGGCTGTTGTTAAAAACATCTCTACGGCCAGCAGGCCCTCGAGCCCGAGTTCACCAGCGATCTGAAGCGCCATCCGTTGCGCCCTTCGCTCCAGCTCGTCTGGTATGGAAGAAGGCAGCACGCTCCATGCGAGAATCTGATGTTCATGGTGGTTCCGCGCAGACGGAAACGCACGTACCTCACCCTGTGGTGAACGCGCGACCATGACAGAAATCTCCATATCGAGATCGAGCCCAGCCTCGGCAACACAGGGCATTTCGCCGAGCGACTTCCAGGCAGCTCGCAGCTCTGCAGCTCCCGCCCTCGTGATCCGCGCCTGGCTGCGTCCGTCATAGCCGCCCTGCGCGCTCTTCAGGAAGACGTTCGCTCCCAGAAGCTTCACGGCACGCTCAAGATCCTCGTAGCACTCCACCGAAGCATGCGGTCCCAGGGGCAGCCCATGGTCGCGTAGCCACGCTTTCTGTCGGATGCGATCCTGGATCGTATGCATCACTGCGATGCCGGGCCGGACCGGTGCATACCGTTGCGCAGCCTCGAGGCAGGCCACGGTGATCTGCTCAATCTCGAGCGTCACCACGTCGCACCCACGAGCCAGGTTGGCCGCAGCGCGCGCATCGTCCCATGACCCCTCGAAACAGCTATCCACCACGAAGCGTGCTGGACACGAGGGATCAGGATCCATCACCTGCACGCGATAGCCTAGGGACCGAGCCGCCATCGCCATCATGCGGCCAAGCTGTCCACCACCAAGAATGCCGATCGTCGACCCGGGAAGGATTGGCATCGTCATGCGCCGATCTCCTGCTGCAGCACTTCGTCTCTGCGTGCGGAGCGCCACGCTTCCATGCGCTCCCGTAACAGGTCATCTTGCAGCGCGAGAATCTGGCCAGCCAGAATGGCTGCATTCGCCGCCCCAGGCTTTCCGATTGCAAGCGTTCCGACAGGGACACCCTTCGGCATCTGCACGATAGAAAGGAGCGAATCCACTCCGTTAAGCAGGGTCGCCGGCATCGGGACGCCAAGAACAGGCAGCCCTGTCTTCGCAGCTAACATGCCAGGCAGGTGGGCTGCCCCACCCGCCCCGGCGATAATCACTTGCAACCCGCGAGCAGCGGCGGTAGTTGCATACTCAAACAGCAGATCGGGCGTGCGATGCGCAGAGACGATGCGCGCCTCAAAAGAGATACCAAGCTCTTGAAGAAGCTCGAGGCAACTCGTCATCACCCCGAGGTCGCTCTTGCTGCCCATCACTACACCAACTTGAGGCGTCTTGCTCATGAAGAAATTATAGGCTGCACGCCCGATCTAAGCTTCCGCTACAGCTTGATTCCGAGGCTCTCCGCAAAGGCCTTCATCGCAGGCCAGATAGCCTGGATCTCGTGAATCGTGGTGATATCCAGCGTTATGTTAACCGGCGTCGCGGCCGCCTGGCTCACGGAGGCCACTGCGGTCTCTGTAGCACCAAGAAGCACCCCGAGTGCTGCCAACACGCCAGGCTCGAGCTTGAGAGCCGCACTCTGCGACGTAGTCAGAAACTTGAGTACATCCGCCGCCGCGACCTCGATACCCTTTTCGACGCTCACAAGAATATTAGCCATTTCGTCCCCCTTGGTTGAACTGCGTTAACTAGCAGGATGTTGCGCAGGATCCTCGACCGGTTCTGCCCCGTTAGGCAGCGAGATGCGATCAAGATTCGCAGCGAGAAGATGCAAAAATCGGTACAGATATCGATAGCGGGCAGCGCTATCGCTGCTGGGGGGCTGCATCGCACTTACCGCCGCTGAAAACACCCACAAACTCAAAACTCCTCCAGTGAATACATGGTTCTTCACTGGACCGACAAAAGCACTGAACATCTCTTCCATCAAGCACCACCTGCTTTCTTATAGAGGCACGTTCAGGAGGATCGCTGCCGAGAACAAGGAGTAGTTCGGCGTCGTCGCCCCGTCGTACATGCGCACGTAATACTGCTCGACAGCAGCAAGCCGCGGGATGGTGAAATTCTGTGCCGCCGTTCGCAGCACAAGATCCGAATCGTCTCCAGGGCCGAAGGCGTGATCCCGACGTCGAACTTCAAAGCCGCCATTCACCGGGGGACATACCCCGGCTTGCACGGAAAGTGTGGCTCCCGCAATGAGCGTTGCAGTCAAGGAGGAGAGACTGGTCAACGCTGTTCCGATTCCTGTAGGCCCGGAGGGTATCTGCGTAGTCGCCGGAACAGCATTCGAGAGCGCGATACTCACACCCTCCGCCCAGTCATTCGCAAAGGCCACTTCGTAGCGAACAACAGCGGGAGATGCATCCATCCAGGTCAATGTCACCTCACGGATCACTGCCGGCACCGTTGAGACGCCGCCAAGAATCTCGAGGCTGTCTCCCGGCCAGAAGTCCGCACTTGTTGAGGACCAGGAGGCCTCGTATGTTCCCTTGATTGCGACACTGGATGCAGCCGCGCTCGCCAGCAACGCCGCGGCTGCATTGTCGCAATCCACCCGGCTCCAGGTTTTTGGCCGCACCACGCTGCCAATCCACGTCACCACCGGAAGACCGCTTGCTGCCCCGGCACTCCGTCGGGCAACCGCCATTTCTTCGCTTCTATAGCTTGTATAGATCAGCGAACCGCTGGCTGGCGTAGCCGCTGGATAGAAGGTCAGCTTGCCCGTGGTCGTAATATGGCACGCTCCCCCATTCCCCTCGGCGGCAATTATCTGGGGTGTCGACGCTCCGCTCGGCGCAAGGATCGAGATGTTTGTCGGCCCCATCTGCAGACACCGGACGCTCTTGATGCTGCAACTTAGATTTCCGCTATTTACAAGCCCGATGACGCCGGTAGGCGGAACCATTGGGATAAGTCCCGAGTACAGTACGACAGGTGATAAAGGCGCACCGCCTGTAACATCCTGTACTTCCATCTCTAAACGCCCGCCACTCGCCACTGCATCGCCACCGAAGCTCACCACTCCCCCCTGTCCTAGGCAGACATAGGATTGATGAACTCTCTCCACCTCGTCGCACGAGAGGCGAAGCCGAAACGTGTAAAGATGCCCCGTGAGCAGATTCAGCGTCGCACCTGGAGAGGCGCCACCAACATTCGCTGCTACTGTGGCCTGGCCCACTACGCTGCTTATCTGGAAAGCAGCGATGCAGTTCGTAGCATTCACGGCCTGTGAATAGAAACCCACGATCAACCCTGTACTCGCGGCATTGATCTGGATGCCGTCCCCCTCGAGCGTTATCAACCCGCCAAGCTCAACGGCCTGCAGCGAACTTACCGTTGCCTCGGCATCACGCCCGCTGCCTCCATAGCAGCTCAAACCCGAAGCGCTGAGCGCGACATGGCTTCCCGCATCATGAAGCGACCAGATTGCACCGTTGAGCGTCGTTCCTTGAAACAGGTCAACAATGTTTACCCGCTCCTTTGCGGACGGTGAGAAGGGCTTCATGCTCAGGTCAAACGATGTAGTCGCCCCATCCCCTTCGAATATCTCCGTAACGTACGCAGCCGGTTCCTCCTGTCCGCAAACCGTTACATCGCTCGCCAGCCAGCGAAGATCCTTCAATCCTGGGCTCTCAAACTGCAATCGGGGGTCACTTGCCTGGACAACATGTGTTGTTGAACCAATTGCGTTGACGGCCACCGAACGATTGACGGCCTTATACGCAGCACGACTGCTGGCTGCCATCTGGCCAGCCAACTCGGACCAGCGTTGCCCTACTTCTATATCCCCCCGCACGGGCGCGACTGACGGTGCGACGACAAGCGGCAAAGCGGCCGACGCCGAAAACGCGCTGAGTAACTGCCAGTTCTCCTGCGCTGAAGCGCTGAGCAGCGTCGCATTCGCCGTTGCCGCGCCTAGGTCGAGCAGGACCTCATCGCTCCACGCTTCTACCTCCAGGGCAAACATGACTCCCGTCTCGCCGACTCCAGCGATCGTTTGCAGGGGAGCGCTAATGACGTAACCAGTAAACAGCGTTCCAACTACAGTGTCGCTAACCTCAACCCTGGCGAGTAATCCAGGCGAACCGGCGGCCCCTTGAGGCAGGAGCAGTCGAAAGCGAAAGAGACTCGGCTCGTTCAAGCGCCGCCTCAACATAAGCGTCGATGAAAAGCAAAGATAGGTCGTGTAATCCACGTTCCCCTGTCCGTTACCATTGTCGATCAGTACCTGCATAAGTCGACCTCGCTAGATAGAAGAGCTCGCTCCAGGAATGTAAGTGCGGTAACACAACACTTGCTGCGCATCGTTTCCATCCAAAACTGGCAGCGCACGGCACGCCGCGCCCAACTGCATCATCGTCATGTCCGGAGCAAGGGCCGTTGATAATTCCTGGGCGCTGGCACATGGCTGCAGGCGCGGGTAATGGAAGAACACTTTCTCGCCTTGGGTCCCTTCCACCACAAAGAGTGCCGACCACTCCTGAAAGAAGGACCCGCCCTCCCGATCAACGAAGCCGTAGATCTGCTGCACCTTCATCGTGCTCGTCGGCGCGCCCGCTGCTAGCGGCGTGCAAAGCTGGATCCCGCCATCTGCTCCGATGGCGCCGACGCGAGCCACATTGAACGACACCCTGCGCACGTAATCCGGGTCGCTTCCCACCGCCGCGGCGCTCTGTACATATGCGCCGCTGACGCCTGCACCTACAAAGCCGCTTTGCAGTGCGTAGTCTTGGTCCACCACGATAAGGGAGCCCGCCGAAACAGGCGCCGCTCCTCCACTCGCAACATAAAGCGTAGTAGCCGTCGATGTCGCAAGCAGCGGGACCGCAGCCTTGGCCTTTGCCCCCGAACCGATTGCACTACCGCTAGGGAGCGCAGGGGCAAGAACATTCATGTTCTCCGACGAGCCGGCGATCGCCATCGCAAGCTTGCTCCACGTGACAAAGCGCCAACTTACCGTCGCGCCAAGCGTTTGCCGCGCCTGCATGCGAGGCGCCGATGGCAGCCCACTCTCAAGCGCAGTGATCTTGCTTTCTGCCACGCGTTTGAAGTCAGCGATCCATCCCAGATCCACCCACGGCGAAGGAGGTACGCCACCATTCCACGCAGCGTTCAACGCTGGATCGAACAGCGTTGGGATACCACCCACCCGGTTCACCGGCGCAAAGTAGGCACGGACTCTTCTCGAAGTGACTGGCACACTCACCGGCGACAACGTTTGCAATGCGCTCATAGCTCCGTGGCCTCCTCAAACGCAAACACCTGCAGGCTCGCAACCCGTAGAAGGCGATCGCGCACAATGCTCAGCGGTGCGAACACCGGCGAAGTCCAAAACACATCCGTTGCCAGCGGCGCCGCAGGTGTGACCGCATAGTCCATCTTCGGCGTACAAAGCGGCGCCGTGCAGTGCAACAGTTCGCAATCCATTTCAGTCATTGCCCGTCCCCGGTCGAGCCCTGCATTGGCTTGCGAGCCGCTCGTCGCATAGACGATCTCGCACTCCATGACTGCAAGCGCAAGCGGAAGAACCGTCTGCGTTGCAAGCCCTTTCCATCGCACGAGAAACACATCATTCAAGAGCTCCGCTAGCGGTGCCTCTGCCTCTTCCACCAGAATGCCCGGCCGCTGCAAGCCGCGAATGGTCACTACGCGCGCAGCATTGAGCGCCTGCAGCCGATTGCGCAACGCGATGTAAAAACTATCCTTTGCGTTCTGCATCCCCGGATCCCCTTAAATCAACGTGGTAAGCGACTCTTCTTCCGCAGCACGCAACAGCAGACGATACATCTGCGGCAAACCAAGAGAGGTGGTACACGCCCATTCCTCAATCAGCAGCTTCAGCCCGCAAACACTCACCGCATCCACTTCCGCAAAGAGCGCGTCTGCCGAGTTCAACTGCAGGAGACTTACCTGCGCGAGCACCGCCGACCCAGAGACGAGCAACTCATACTTCGCGGCCTCGTTCTCCTGCATCATGGGCCTTAACCTTCGAAACGCCACCGGCGCAATCGCGAGCTCCTGTAAATCGGGTGCATGCAGGCCTAACTGCCCGGCATCGCTCGTATCCGCCGCAGCAGGTGGCATCCAGAACGTCGCCACCGTCCCACCCGTCGCTCGCAGCAAGGCATCCGTCAGTCGCAGCGCGCTCTCATTCGTGTTGCGTACACTCCAGTCGCTCATCGCTCACCCCAATCGATTCGCGACCCAGGGCCGCAACAGCGTTCGCGTCGTACTATCCACAAGCTGGTCCGAAAAGTACTGCACCTGCATCGTGTCCACCTTGCTCGACTTCACATTCATGCCTGCAGTGTTCTGCGCATTCTTCACAATCAGCGCACACGCACTTTTCACGGGATCCGGAATCGCCGCCAATCCCGCCGTATAAGTCACGGCCACTTCGTTGTAAGGCAGGCCCATCATGCTCCAGGGCAGCGTCAACGACCCGTCTGGCGTCCAGTCCACCATTGTCGGGTCGATCGTGACCCAGCTCCCCGGCAATCCAAATGCAAAGACCACGCTCTCAAGCGGCATCACCGTCTCCCCCCGTCGCGGTTGCGCATAGCGCGCCTGGACCGTGAGCAGTGGCAGTGTCGCAGGGGCAAGCGGCACCAGCGGCAGATACGTCAGCTGCAGCGTGTGCGAGGGCGCCGTCAGGCGCACACGTTCCGTGTACTGCATCACGTTCAAACTCTCGCGCCTGCAATAGGTGTCGATCAGCGCCGACGCAACCGTGATCCAATCGTCTGTCGTATCTGGTGCCAGTCCATAACTCGTGTATTCCGTCGGTAGCAAATAACCCATCGCCGCTCCTTGCATTCACCCGAGACGCAACAAGGGCTGCACTCTTTCAAAGTGCAGCCCCAACTCTGCTTCCGTTCTAGCGGTCGACCAAGACTTGGTAGTGAGCGTAGTTGGCACCCTTCACCACCACGGCCCCGAACTTCGCCACCACGTACTGCGAAGCCAGCGACCCTGGCACACCAAGCTGGAAGATGCGCGCCCCCGCATCGCCCAGCCAGTGATACTCGATCAGGTCTTCTGTCACGATGTACGCCGGCAGCACCGCCGACCCCGACCCCGGCGTGCCCGTGTAGCTCAACGTCCAGTCCGGAATCAGTGGAAGATCACCAGCCTGCGTCGAAAGCGTCTTCACCGTTACGCCTGCGACGATCTCCTTCTGGCTCAGCACCACGTTGAACTCGGACTTCAACTCCCGATCCAGGAGGTCCAGCAGCACCGGGTTTGCATAGATCGCCGTCGGCCGCACCTCGAAGCTCGAATTCGCCACCATCTGCGCCACCGTCGACTTCAATCCATCCGTGATCGACGCTGTCGTCGCGATTGTTGTGCTGTTGCCGCCACTCGCAATCTGCGCCGCCGCGCCCATGTACTGCGTGGTGGTCGGCGTTGTCAGCGATGTATCTGAACCATTCCATAACGCCACGTCATGCGTGCGCAGCACGCCGTCCACTGTATCCAGTAGATCCTTTGCCTGCAGATACGCAAACTGCTTCTGCTGCACACCCAGTTCCATGTCAAACAGGTTGTACGACAGCTGCGCCACGATTGCTTTCAGCGGCACCGAACGCTCCACCCGGGTCGGCGTCACCACCGGCGCGCTGATGTTTCGCGGGTCCACAAAACCGGCTGCCCCGGGCGAGGGAATCGCCGTCTCTTCGAAGTACCGTGATGGATGCCCGGTCGCCGGCACCTGCCGGATGCGCTGCCCAAATGCCCCGCGACGCCGCACAATGTCCGTGATCTCGGTCTGGTAAACGGGGACTTCAATTGCCCCAGGTCCGATGTAATCTGCAGCCGAGTGAATTTCCAGGAAGTTCGCCTTCATACTCTCTCCATCCTCCGCAGAGGCGTTGTCGTCTTTTAACGTCTGGGCAGCCGCAGCTGCCGCCTTATCGCGTTGTAAGCGTCAGCGATCCGGTGCGCACCATCTGCGCCTTTACCGCGATCCGCTGCTCCACGCTCAACCCCGCCAGCGCTGCATCCAGCGACTGCACATCCACCACATCCCCGGCCTCGATACCGCCCTTGGCCAGCAACTGGATCGTCGCGGCCGGCAGCGTCTTGCGCGCCACATGGTTGTCCGCGCGTCCACTTGCCGCAAGCCGTCCACTTGCCGCCTGCGCTGCCTGCAACGATGTGATCGTCTCCTCGGCCTCGGCAAGCCGCTCCATCAGCTCTCGCTCCCGACGGCTCGCTCCCGCCATCAACTCATGCACCCGCTGATCCTCAAGCGCCTCCACCGCAGCCGTGATCTTCTCCACCTCGCCGCTGCGCTCCCCACCGCCCTGCGCCATGCCGCCAGCCAGACACTCCAGTGCACTCGCCGCCGCCACGAGACGGCCCAGGCTGCTCTCGATCGCATTCACCAGCTCATTCATCTCTCGCTCCATCGGTATCCTCTCCCTGCACTTATCCACTCGTGTTGTCCCGCGGGGAAGCCCGCCATCAGCCCCCCCGCCCGCGCGCGGCCGCGTCGCAACAGAAACGACGTGCCCCCATACGCAGCCTTGCTCCGCAACAGCACTGCTGCCCCGGTAAACACGGCTCGCGTCACTGTCCAGACATCCGCCAGCATGTCCTCCACCTGCGCATCCGCCAGCTCGTAGCTCATGCCCATACTTCCCGGCGCACTCCCCTCGACCTGTCGAACCACCTCGGGGAAGTCCCGGCCATACAGATAGCCGGCTACTCGCAGCTCTTGGCCGATCACGTCCGCGTCCGTGATCAGCCCGCACTTGCGTCGTACGTCGTGTCCGTCGTACGCGGGTGTAAATCCAACCGCCATCCCTAGCAGCGATGGCAGCGCCTCACGTGCGGCCCGGCTCGTCAGCACCACCCGGTGCCCCCGCGCACCCGAAGGCGGTCGCGTGCTCGCTTCATCCACAGTGGTCAGCACACCCTCAAACGCGATCCTGTTCGGATGACCCATCACCTCGGGCATCCCTATCGCCATTGCTTCCAATCGCATGCCGCCCCCTTTTTGCTGCTTACGTACCCACTTGCTGCGGTCCCTGCGTGCCCTCCTCTGCCGTCGTTTCTTCGATCGCCTGCTGCGGGAGTGGCGCCAGTCCCCGCATCGCCCGAACCTCGTTTACCGTCAGCACGCCCGCCTGCAGCAACGAGGTCTGCATCTCGACCAGCTCCAGCTCATCCGGTGCCTCGAGCTCGTTGAACACAAATTCGAACTCCCGCCAGCCCAGCCGCTTTGCAAACAGGTCCCGCGTCATGTGCTCGCACACCAGCCGCGCCAACGGCACCACCGCCCCGCGGAACAGCTCATCGCTCTGCGCTCCTGCGGTCGATCGGTTCACATCCTGTTCGAGGCCCAGCACCATCGGCGGCAGCCCAAACGCATTCGCCACCATCCGGATCAGAAACCCCTGCCAGCTCAGCCGCAGGTCCGCATCCGTTCCCGCCGCAAACCGCAACACCTGCGGCTGCTGCTCCGTGCTCAGGATCGGCACCCGGCCCGTTCCCTCGATCTCGTCCTGCCACCAGCGCACCAGCCGGTCATGCTGCTCCGGTGTCGTGCCGTTCATCCACAGCGCATACTGCATCACCGCATTGCTCGCCAGCTTGCCCGCGAATCGGTGCGCCGCCAGGAAGCTGTTGATCGTCTCGAAGGCCACTTCGAGCGGCCCCAGTCCGAACGGCGTATGCGTCCGCGGGTTCATCCGGAGGTACATCAGCTCGTCATCCGCAAGCAGCACCTCCTTGCGTGGCCCTGTCCTCTGTGCAAACCGCGGCGACTCCGGCTGTCCATCCCACTTGGGGTTGATCTCGATCGTTGCGCCGTCCACCGGCCACAGCTGAAACGGCCTGGCCGGGTCCCCGGTCAACTCCATCTCGATTGCTCCAAAGCCACCTACCAGCGCGTCCTCAAGCACCTGCTCCAGCAGCGATCGGAACGAATCGCTCGCATTCGGCTCCTCCAGCGCGAATCGCAGGGCCTGCAGTTTCCCGGCTGCATCCACCACCGAACCCGGAGCCACCGTGCGCTTCAGCCGTACCTGCCAGTCCAGGCAGCTGATCCTGTCCTTGATCACGTTGATCGCGCGCCGCGCCACCGGGGTCTCCGCAAATCTCCTGAGGTTGGCCGGCGACACCTTGGGGAGCGCCCGCTGCGCGCCGCCATAGGGCTGCAACAACGCTGGCAGCGCTGCAGACTTCCGCTGGGCCGCCACGGCTTCCCCGTCTCGGGTTCCGATCGCCTGTTCTCCCCGCCATGCCTTTCGCACTCGATCCCCTATACCCACGCCGCCCCCCTGTGTTTGCCCGCCGCCACCAGCCAGGCTGCCTGTCCCAAAAACAAAAGCGGCGTGGCTTTCGCCACACCGCTTTCACCCATCCCGCTCCCTGACCGCCACTGCGTGTTCCCGAACCACGCCGGCCAGTTCCTTCCAGAGCCTCTCCCGCCTACACGCCCAGCAACTCTCGTCGCGCAGTCTCGGCCATCCGGGGCAGATCCGAGGTCGTCATCACCCGGATCCGCTCCCGCTCCATCGTCTCCACCGCAAATCGGTACCGCTCCGCGCCTTCGTCCTCGCCGCTGATCTCGCGGAGCGGCTCCACCACCGCTGTCATCTCGAGCGTAGCGCCCTCCACCCGGGCGACACCTTCCCGAAGTTCCGGCATGGAAAACGCCAGAACCTTGGCCAGCTCCGTCTCCCCATCCAGGGACACCGCGTGAAACATCCGGATCACCCCGTTCGGCCGGTATCCGCAATCGATCCGTAACGGATCCCCCGGCCGCGTAAACTGCGACGCCGCTATCCGCTTCCGCATCAGCCCCCACACCCCTGCCTTCTCAAACCCGGTCCGCACCGCCGCCTGGATCCGCACCCGTCCGCTCATCTTCCGGCGGCTCTCGCGCTTCCGTGCGTCCACATACACCCCCATCAGCAGCTCGATCTCCGCGATCATCGACTCCGCCAGGCACCCTTTGACCTCGCTCACCTGCAGGAGGTTCGAAAACGAATCCTCGATCACCTCGATCACTGGCTTCGTCTCCCCGGCGGCGCCATGGAGCAGCCTCGCCCGCAGCTCCTCCTCAAGCGCCTCCAGCATCTCCGTATCTGCCTCGGGGTCCACGCACCGCACCCGGGCCCAGTCGCGCGTCATCCGCAGCATCGGGGCTTCCGCGACGCCCGTTCCCGCCGCATCCCGAAGCACTACCCCGATGTTCACGAACTCATTCCTCACCGCATCCGGCACATACCGGATCAGGAAGAACTCGCACTCGCGCCGACCGTTCACCATCGCCTGCTCACTCCCGCCCCACCCTCATCTCATCGTCCCCTTTTCCCTGACCACCATCCTTCTCCTCACCTCTGCCTCCCCCCGCAGCCATTTTGGGAACGGCTGCCGCGACGACACCCGGAATGACTCGATCAACTCCGGCACCCGCTCCCGCCTTGCCAGAAGCCGCTCGATCAGCTCTTCCATCTCGTCCAGGTTGCCACCGTACCACTCCGGAGGCACCGACTCCGCGATCTCCCAGATCCGCCCCACCGGCAGCTCTTCGAGCCGCGTCAGCCAGGGCTCGAAGCTCCTCCACCCCGCCACCTCGGCATACACCAGGTTGCGTCCGTACACCCCGCGCAGCGGCGCGTCGTAGAGGTTCCAGTTCCCCGCATGAAAGCAATATCCCTGGTCGATGAAGGTGGCCTCGTACCGCCGCTGCCGCGGGCGCTTATGGAACACCGCCTGGCGTCCATTCGCATTGCATGTCCACTTGTCCAGCACCAGTGCCCCGGCAAATTCCTCGAGGTTCTTCACCTCGCCCAGCTGCTGCTCTGGCAGGTAGTCCACCGTCTGCCCTGGCATCAATCCGCCCACCAGCCTGGAGCCAAACTGCAGCCCGGCCCGGCATGTTGCCACCACCTCGTCCGGCAGCTCCAGTACCAGCTCCCGGGTCCGGCTCACCAGCCACTCCGAGACGTCGATAATCTCGCAGTGCGGCATCGTCAGGCCCAGCAACGCACCCAGCTTTGTCGCGAGGTACTCGTTCGCGAGCACCCGAAGGTGCTGCGGGTTGTTCTGGAACTTCACCACGTATGCGAGCCCATCCGACGCCAGCATCAGGTGGCTCTGCGCCCCGCCCCGCATCTTGCGAATCTGCTGCAGTGCCGTGAGTGCCACTAAATTCCTCGTCTGCTCTGCAAGCCGCCGGGCGCTCCCACTCTCCACCCCCGCGCATCACATTGCCACTAAATTCAGCCTACCAAGATACCCCGAAATCGTGTGCCAACATCCCGCGCACTTTCCACCCATCCCACACACGCAACATCGCCGATCCCAACGCCAAGCCATATCCCATCGAAAACAGGGTGCTCCACCTCTGCCGCTTGCGATCTCTACGACGGGAGCCTTCCCGCTTCACGCAAACCGAAGAGCGGCTACCCTCCACTCCGCAGCAGCAACTCCGGCCGAACCGCCATCGCCATCGCCATCGCCATCACGCAGTCATCATGCGCCCCACTCTGCGCCCCCGTCTTGCCATTCGGCAGCCGCACAAAACTCCGGCACTCCCGCAATAATCTCCGGCTCTGGAACAGCTCCCCATGCTCCACCAGCATCGCCCCGAGCGCCGCGATCATCGCCGGACGGCTCCCCGCCGATGTCAGCCACCCGTCCTGCGCTCCACCTCGTCCCGCTCCACCCTGCCCATACACCCGGGCCGGGCTCACCATGGTCCCGAGATGCGCCAGCACCCCGGACCCGTGATTGTTCCGCTCCACCACCACCCACGCCCCGTTGTACTCGCGGTGCAGCCTCGCCACCGCCTGCGCCAGCTCCAGCACCGGCCGGTGCGCGCGCAGCTCCGCACACTGCAGCCCGGTGCGCAGCTCCACCACCTGCACCGCGGCATAGTCCCCCGCGCACCCGCCACCCGCTGGATCCACCGCCACGAGATACTCGCGGCCCGGTACCGGGGGCAGCCACACCAGCAGCGCGCCATTCTCGCGCTGCGCGAGCGGCTCACCCAGATCCCCTAGCCGGCGATCAATCGCCTCCACATCAAACACGCACTCGCCACTTGCCCGAAAGCAGCTTTCCGCATCCTCCGCAAACTCCTGACGCGCCAACTCCCGAAAGCCCGCCTGCAGCTGCCGCCGGTATCCAATCTGACCAGGCGTCAGGTTCTCCCGCAGCAGGAGCGCCCGCTCCTCATCGGTCATCGTCGCCGCCGCCACCGGTGCCGCCACATACGCCGGCTCCCACCACCAGGGAAAGAAGTGACGCACCGTACCCGTCTCCTCTGCCCGTTGCCACTCCTCAAAGAAGCAGCCCTCCGCCCCCTGTGGTGTCGACTCCAGGTGCAGCTCCCCACCCGGCACCAGCGCCGCCTGCAACCCCTGCAACACCCCGCGCGCATCTCCCGGCCAACGCGCCACCTCGGAGCAGTGCAGGTTCGTAATCGTCAGCCCACGCCCTGCATTCGGATCCCCGGCGCTCTCCACCCGGAACGCCGAGTCCAGGTGCCGGAACCGGATCTCCCGCGCATTCACCCGCGCCGTTTCCAGTGCGCCCTCCCGCAGAAACTCCGGCAACAGCGCCAGGAATCGGTGCGCCATCGCGAAAATCGACTCCGCCGCTTCCTGCGTATGCGCCACCTGCACACTCAAGGTTCCCGGCACCGTGATCGTCTTCAGGAACAGCCGCGCTGCCAGCCACGTGCTGAGGCCCATCTGCCTCGCCTTCAGCACCACATTCCGCTCGCCCCGCCGTCGCTCAAACGCCTCCTGGGCACGGTTCGGTCGTAAGGGCACCACCCGTCCATCCCGCCCCCGCACTCGCAGGAGCGACTCCGCCAAGAAACACAGCAC
Organism: Acidobacteriaceae bacterium; assembly: GCA_965199135.1. Taxonomy (GTDB): domain Bacteria; phylum Acidobacteriota; class Terriglobia; order Terriglobales; family Acidobacteriaceae; genus EB88. The sequence goes on from OZ240685.1 coordinate 1,082,054, forward strand.
CGTCTGCCCCGCAAGCCCCTCAGGCCGCGTGTCCAGGAGCCTCCCACACCGGATCAACTCCTCGAGATCCTCCTGCACCATGCCGCCTCCCAAAGAACCCATCACACACCGCCTCAGATAGCGGCGAAAACCCAGCCCCAGGAAGAGCCTTTCATCCTGGGCGGAGTGAAGGATCTGCGGTCCTCCACTCATTTCACGGCGACCCGTGGCAACGTGTCATGTCTCGCTCGGCAGGTGACCACCACTAAGTGGCGGTCACCTGCGCCGCCACTTTGTTGTTCGCATCAAGCGCTAGGTACACGTGCTTATCCGGACCCGCCACCACGTGCATCAGCCGCGGCTGCACCATCGCCGCCGTGGCCGCCGTTCTCGCCGCCGCCAGCCACGCCGTGAGCTGCGCCACCGTGCTCAACTGCGCCTCATCACACACCTGGCACGCACCCATCCCTGGCAACACCACGATCTCGCCTCGCGACAACGACTCCCCCACCTGCAACACCCGAACAATCATCTGCTCCCCCGCTCTCGCCTAAAATGCATACCAGTTGTAGTCCGGACCACACACCAGCGTCCGCTTGCCTGCACTTCCGATCACCAGCGTCTGCGCCGTCGCGCCGGCATAATTGATGAGCTGCGCGCTCGCCGTCTGCACCGTCACCGCATTCGCGCTCGTATCCGACTTCACCACCGTCAGTTCCAGACCCGTCGGCGTCGCCTTGTCCGGCATCGCCGTGTAACAACTCGGCAGCATCAACGTCTGCGCCCCGCTCGCTGCGTTTGCGATCACATTCTTGTTTGCTGTCGTCAGCGTCAGCGTTGCGGCCGTGTTCAACACCGTCGACAAGGCGATCCCGCCCTGCGACCGGATCGTTCCCTGGTACGTGATATTGAAGAACGGCATCGCGCCCGCAATATGCCCGTCAAACAGATCCCCCTGGTACCCCGTGTACTCCTGCGCGCTGTACGCCGAGTACGTCGCCGACCCCGCCTTCGGCGCCGCCCACACCGCCGCCACCGCACCATTGCCAGGCGCATTGTTGCTCGCGCCACCGCCGCTGAACCCCGTAGTCGTCGCCGGCTCCAGCGCCTGGTAGTAATTCCCGCAGCCCGTCAGGTGGTGCACACTCGCAAACGTCGGAGGCACCCCCGACGCACTCGCATAATTGATCCAGTTCACGCTCGAGCTCATCCCCAGGCAGCCCACATCCGCAATCTCCAGCCCGTTGGTCACTGCTGCGGTTACAGAAGCAAGATTCGCATTCGGGAAGCTCACCAGGTCCGGCCATTGCACATGACCCCCATACACCGTCGTCCCGTTCGCCCCCAGGTAGAACGCAGACACCGCCGGCGAATCCGCATACGTATCCGTCCATACCGAACCCGCACCGCCCGTGTCATAGATCACGTAACTCGACGCATACGACGCATTCGCTGCCGATCCCGACGTCGCCGTGTTTGAGCACGGCGCCGTGCTGCACGTATACGGATACCCGAAGCCATGCACCCCGTAGCCGAGGTTTCCCGTTCCCTCGTTCCACACCGCTGCCGTCTGTGCATTGCGCACCAGGATCGTGTGCATCGCACTATCGATTGCTGTCTTCTGCAGGTGAATCCCGTACAGCGGCCGGGTCGCCGGGCTGAACGCCGCCGCGCTATAACTCACCGTGACATTCCGCAACAGCGAATTCATCTGGTGACCGTTAGCCGCTTCCTCGCCCAGCAGCACACCCTCAGCTGTCGTGTCGTTCACGCTTACCGTGTCCAGCAGCAGCCCGCGCGCCCACTGGAACTCCAGCCCATGCGTCGCATGCGCTGCAGCGAGGATGTTCAGGTCCTTGAACGTGCAGCCCTCTGTGAGCACTGCGTTGCCCAGGTAGAACACATCCCCGTTCAGGGCGTTTGGCACCGTCAGCATCGTTGCCGTGCTCGCGATATCCGCGCCCACCGTCGTACCCGCTGACCCGATCACGCTCACACACGCACCATTCACCGGCTCATTCATGGTGGCAGTCACAGCGAACGTCCCAGGCCCAAGCCAGATCGTCTGGTTCCTCCCGCTCGCAGTCGCCGCAGTCACTGCCGCACTCCAGGCCTGGTTCAGCGTCCCGTACGTTACGCCATCCACCGTGATCGTCCCGTTCACCTGGCTCGCGGTCAGCATTCCCGCAACACTCGCATTGCCACTCGCCGCGAGCGCACCTGCAACACTCGCGCCTCCACTCGCCTTTAACAACCCGGCGATAGACGCCGCGCCACTCGTCGTCAGCGCGCCCGACACAGTCGCCCCGCCATTCGCTGTCAGTGCTCCTGTAACCGTCGTCGTGCCAGAGATGCTCACGCTGCTTCCAAATGTCGACGGCACACTGGCCGTGAGCGACCCTGTTCCGCCGTTCCCCTGCACCCGGAACGCGCTCGTCCATCCCGAGCCGTTCCACGAGTCGTAGCCGATCCCACCTCCATACCCCGGCCCCGAACCGCCCGTGTTATTCGGCCCACCCGTCGCGCAGAAGCGGTTGTTCACGTGCGCGCCATCTGTCGTTGGCGTGTCAAACAGGCAGTACACGTTCTGGTACTGCGTCCCCGCCATATACTGCCCGTACTGCTGGTACGGCCCGAAGATCGCCGTGTGCTTGTGGTAGATCTGACGCAGCGAATCCCAGACCACTTCGCCCTCAGCCATCGACAAGTTCACGCCCGCAACCGTGCCCGTGCTGTACAACGGCGTGAATAACTTGCTTCCACCCGTAGCCGCCGAGATATCCACCTGCATGCCCGAGCTTCCAGCTACCGTTGCCCTCTGGCTTTCGACCCGCTCCGGATCCAGGGGGCCGTCGATACTGACCACCGCCCGATGCTCCGCGACCACCATTCCCTGGTACGGATTACTCGCGCTGCTGAACATCTCCATATGGCGCATCCGCAGCGTAGCCACCGCACTCACTACCGGATCGTTCGCGTCATTCAACGGCGCATAGAACCCAACCTGGTTCGTCGCAGGGGAGGCAGTCGGCGCCTGCACATCCGGCGCATACCCCACCAGGACTTCACCACACGCATTCGCCGTCGTCTGCGAACACCCCACCTGCCATCCACCTGCAGTGGCCGGCCCCTGCACCTGGTTGATGTGCACCCCGTCTAGTTCCAGCGACGCGCCGCCGGTGGTGTACTCCTCCACCACCGACCCGGCAGGCCACTGCACGTTCGCAGGCGCGTTGCCGCCAGAGTGCCTGCCGCCCGGCTGGATGTGCAGCAGTCCGTCCGCCGCAAACCCTTCCGCGTTCACGATCTCGTATTGGTTCTGGTTCAAGCCACTTACATATGCCGACGGCGACGAACTCGCACGGTTGTAATCCTGCGGCAAAATCACGTACGGGTAATAGTCGCCGTCATCGGCAGCCCCGTCACTCGCTAGGCCGAAGTATTGCGGCATCCAGGAGGTATCACTCACCGCCACCGCCACCGCACCCACCGGCAGCACCGCCGTAAGATACGTCTGCTCCCCTTTGCCACCCACCATGTACGCCCGGTTGATCGGCAGCACCTGGCCGCCGTAGTACGGTGCCTCGTGGTAGAAGTTCTGGAACCGCACCACCGTGCCGGACCACACCTTCACCCCGGACACCATGTACGTCGACTTCACCGAGCCCCCGATAAAGCTCACGTTTACCGCCTTGTCGATATCGATTGACCCATGCGGGTCCGGCAAAATCATCGCCGGGCTCGCCGTCGTTCCCTGCGCTTCATACACGCCACCGACGCAGTTCACGGAGTAGCAGTAATGGTTCACTACGCCCGGTGCACTCGTACCATCCGCCGTCTGTCCCGCCTCGATCACATGCGTGTTATAGAAGTAGTCCTCGTTCGTATCCCCGCCCATCACCAGCGGCCACCGGATCCGGTAGAACGAGAGATCGTAACTCATCACTCGTTCCGCCGCCGCATTCATCTGCAGGCCGCGTCCGCCGCTGTTGTAAAACTGCAGATTGCGGAGCGTTAGAAATCCACTATCCAGCTCCAGCAGCGTGCCACTCGTCGCTTTCCCAGAGCCTTCCAGCGTCAGATTATCCACGCCCCCGTAGCAGCTGTACGTCGTGCAGTTCTGCGACTGGTACACCGTGATCAAATTCGCCGAGGCATTGGTCTCCTGCAAAATCGCGCCAACCCGGCTGTCGCCCGCAAGATGCATGTTGTTCGGGATCCGCAGGGTTCCGTTCACGAGGTAATGCCCACTCGCGAAATACACACTCGGATAGTTCGCCTCGCCCGAAGGCGAGCTCGCCTGAGCAAACGCTATGGCCGCCTGGATTGCCGCAGTGGAATCCCTCAAGCCCGCTGGGTCCGCGCCACCTGCAAAGTCAGGATCTCGTACATCCACACGCGGCAGCTTGGTCACATCATTCAACACCGCAAGCGTACCGCTCACTGTGCCGCCAGTAAGTGGCACTGCGGTCGCAACTGATGAGTCCACATAGTGCTTCGTCGCCGCCTGCACGCTCGCGCTCGGGTCGCCACTCAGCGTAAGCGGCCCCTGCATCGCGCCACCCGCAAGCGACAGGTAGTTCGAGGCCGTGGGCACCAGCGTCGCGACCAGCGTGTCCACGTAGCTCTTGCTCACGTTCTGCACCGCCACCATTGCCGGTTCCAGCTGCGCCTGCACACTCGCGATCGTCGCTGTCGCCGCCGCTGGCACTGTCCAGTACTCCCGGCTTACCGTCCCATCATTCAGGTGGTACACCACCGTGTAGTACGTGCCCGCAGGCGTCGCGCCCTGGTTCGCCGTTAGGTTCACCGTAGCTGTCCCATCGGCTGCCAGCGGAACCGTGATATCGCCCGCGGCCACAGACTGGTTGCCCGCTGTGACAAAGCCATGCCATGTGATCAGCAGATATCCATGCGCCGGCGTCCCGTCTGCCCGGTACACCACGCCCTGCACCGTGGTTGTCGTCACCTGCGCCTGCACTGTTACGGCAACAAGCAGCACTCCTAGAATCGCAAGCTGTAACTTCACCCATCGGCTCTTCATCTCGTCTCCCGCAATCCCTTGCAAACCCGCCCGCATCGGCCGCTTCCGGGAGTGCATCGCTGCACCCCGGAAGCGGATCGCTCCCTGCTACCTACGCTGTTGCTCTAACTGCTCCATCAGCAGCGCGGCCAGGCTTTCCTTCACCTGTTTGTTCTCCGCGCGTCGCCTTTGTTCTGCCTCTTCCGCCTTTGCCCAGAGCCATCGTGTATGGTTCAGGCTGCCTTCCTTTGCCTTGTCCACCGTGGCTTTCACAATCTCCGGCATCGCTGCCTTCAACTGCTTCTGTACTTCTCGCTCCCCGCGACCCGCGCAACGTTTGCGGGTCCCTGCCGGGCGTCGTGGCACGGCTGCAACCCCTGCAGCCCCTGCATCCGCGCTTTTTCTCTCGTTCACTCGCTTCGTCGTTGTCTTCATCGCACCGTCCAGAGAAACAAGCAAAGAGCAACAAAAAAGGGGAAGCGCCTCAGCGCTGCCCCTTTCAATGAGTCTCTATTTCCAGACTAGCAAGCCACGCGCTATCCTAAGTCAGCATCGCGATAGGTTCCCACACTCTGCATCTTCCGCGTGGTAACCCGTTCGAAACCACCTTTCTCTAACCTACCAGGTTACCCCGGAACTCTGCGCCACGCGAATGCGAGCACTTACTGGCCGGCATAAAGTGGGCTTATCTCCAGCAGCTCCTTCTCGAGAAAAATCTGCGTCAGCGTGTCAATCGCATCCCCATACTTCCGCACCACCGTCCGCAGACTTTGACCCGTCAAGTGAGCCGCCTCACTCTGCGTGTACTCCTGCAGCGCCACTCGCGTAATTAGCTCGCGCTCCTCCGCACTCAGCTTGGCAAGACACCGATCCACGTCGTACACAAAGATCACTGCATCCTCAAAGCTCTGGACACGGTAACTCGACACCTTGCCCCGGAACATGCAATTTCCCAGCACGGAAGGGACCCGTCCCATCCGCAGCGATACCTGCATATACCGCCGCAGCAGCAGCTCGGTGTAGCGCCGGTAAAATGCCAGCGACGTGGTTGGCACCGCAACCCGGGGCTCCGGCGCAACGGCAACGCCCTTTTTCTGCGCCGGATCCACCGCCACGATCGGCGCAGGCCGCTTTGGGAAAACCCGCACTGCCGCCGCGCTCATCGCGCACCTCCCGCCACTGCAAGGTCTCCGCTTCGCTTCTTAGGCCTCCCGGGGCGCAACCGCGTGCAGGGGTCAGGGAAGTGGCGCAGCACCTCCGTGCACGGCCCGCAATACACCCCGGGCCTACGCTCATCCCGAACCCACAACGTTCCACATCCCTCACAAACCTTCAGGCTCACGCTTCGGTATGTCATTCTGTCCTCCCGGATTTGTTGCCGACTCGAATTCCAGACCTGCCTCCACCGAGCACGCCGCAACACGGCATGGCACGATCATCAAGACAACAACGCCCATTCGCGCGCCGGAACGCACGTCCGCAAAGGGCGAGTCTTTCTCTTTTGGAGAAGCAAGGTGAAAGTAGTCCGACTCTAGCCACCGCCTTGCAGCGGGTCAATTCCACTCTGGACCCCGAAGTTACTCCGGAAGCAACGGCTCGTATTTCCCTGTAGAACAACAGCAATGCACCGCGAGACTCTTGCCTCTGGGCAATGTTCTCCGATGCGACACATAGCTGATGGGCAAATCCGGCTAGATGAACTTTTCACAATTGCAAGAGCGATTGCGGCTGGAGCTGCTCCGCAGAATCAACCAGCAGGCGCTATCGCGCACGCTGCTCGCACAAAAAAGCGGGCTGGCGCAGCCCCACATCTCAAACATCCTGAACAATAACCGCGGCTTCAGCATGGAAGCAGCTGACCGGATTCTTGCCGCCCTCGAGTTGAGCGTCGCTGACCTGATCGATACTCCCGACACGCGCATCAGGCTGCCCGAGATCGGCATTCCCCTCGTCACCGCAGACTCCGCCATCTTCGACGACTACATTCGCCCCTCAGCCGCCCTCGATCGCATCCAGCTCCTGCCCTCCGAGGTTGTTCGCCTGCGCTCCGAGCACGGCGCTCGGCAGCCCCGCCGCGATCGCTTCGTCGCCGTCGGCCTCACGCCCGCCCAGGCCGCCCCCATGGCTCCCGTGCTCCACCCCAACTCGATCGTCGTCCTCGATCGACACTCCAACCTGCCTACCCCGTCCTCTCCACTACGCAACATCTACGCCGTACGCGCTGACACACGGCTACTCTTCTGCTATCTCTCCTACGAAGCCAACTTCTTCATCCTTCGCCCCCACTCCCTCGACCATCCCGTCGGCCTGCTCCCCGTCCCACCTCGCTCCGCCCCCTCCGACTTCGTCATCGGTCGCGTCTGCTACATCCTCTCCAGCCTCTAGACGCGCCATCTCAACGCGAACTTTGCTAGCATCGCCAATGGAGGGTCTTCATGGACCAGGCTTCACAACTCGCAGGCGCCACCAACGTCCGCCGCAACGAGGACATCGCCCTCGACCTGCTCAAATTCGTCGCATCCAGCACCAACATCCTGCGCACCACCGCTCCCGCAACCGGCTTCACTGCCGCCAGCACCCCCAAGCCCGAAGACCAGGTCACCCTCCTCCTCGAGCTCTACGGACGCTGCCTCTCCACCGTCCAAGGCAACGCCTAGCTCTCGCGCAGCCTGGGTCGGCACGCATGCTGATCGGCTCGTGTTGGAGCACGCGGCGCGAGTGGCAAGCAACGAACCCCGGGGAGGCGAACCACGGAGCGAGCACGGAGATCCCTCTCGCTCAGAAAGCACCGTGGCTAGCGAGCAAGCCGCCGCGAACAGCGACGTGCAGCACACCCTCTTCATCTTTTGAAGAGGGTCTTTCGGGCCAGGTCTCTCGGGCCAGGTCCCTCGGATCGGGTCTCTCGGGCTGGGTCCTCCGAAAGCATCTTTCGGCAAGACTGTCGTCCTGAGCGAAGCGAAGGATCTACGGTCTTCAGCTGGACCGCTTCTTGGCCGGGCACGCCAACAGGCGCAGCGCGCCGCGACAACCAGCACCACCCAAGGAGCACACCACCGGTGACCACGCACATCGCCGTCTGCGGCGCCGGAGCCTTCGGTCGCAATCACGTCCGCATCTACAACGAGCTCGCCGCCAGCGGCCTGCCCGTGCAGCTGACCGCGATCGTCGACCCCTCTCCCCACGTCCAGGCAAGCGTCCCCGCCTCCGCGCCGCAACCACAGCTTTTCCCTACGGTTGAGGCCATGCTGGCCGCCCGGGCCGCCGGCACCCTTGAGGTCGACGCCGCCTCGGTATGCGTACCTACGTCGTTCCACCACGCGGTCTCAAGAGCCCTGCTCGCTGCCAACATCGACGTGCTCGTCGAGAAACCCATCACCAGCACCCTCGTGGAAGCAGACGACCTCATCCAGCTCGCTGCGGTCCACAAACGCGTTCTCATGGTCGGCCACCTCGAGCGCTTCAACCCTGCCGTTGTCGCCGTTGCCCCGCTCCTGCGCGGTCCCATGTTCTTCGAGGCCCACCGCCTCTCTGTCTTCTCCCCGCGCTCACTCGATGTCGACGTCGTCCTCGACCTCATGATTCACGACCTCGATATCGTCCTCCAGCTTGCCCAGTCGCCGGTAGCGCACGTCCACGCCGTGGGCCTGCCGATCCTGTCGCAGAAAACCGATATCGCCAACGTCCGCGTTGAGTTCCGGTCTGGCTGCGTTGCCAACTTCACCGCCTCCCGCGTCTCCACCGAGCGCGTACGCAAACTCCGCTTCTTTCAGCCCCACCAGTACCTCTCAATCGACTACGCGCGCCAGGACCTCCTCGTCATCGAAGTCCAGCCTCCAGCTCCCCGTGCCGCGACCCCCCTTGCCGTGAACCCCCGTGCCTCGGTTCCCGGTGCCGTGAGCCCAGGGGCCCCGGGCTCCGCGCCTGAAACGTCGCAGGCACCGGCGTCCGCACTCCCCAACCTCGGCATGCACAAGCCCGAGGTGACTCCCGGCGAACCGCTCCGACTCGAGATCGAAGCCTTCCTCCATGCAGTCACCACCAGCAGCCCGCCCCCGGTCACCGGCGAACAGGCCCGTGCCGCTCTCGCGCTCGCCCTGGACGTCCAAGCCGCCATCGAGAGGCACGCTCAACACGCCGGCCTCCAGGCCTTCACACAGCGCTAGGCTGCCTCTCGGTGTCAGCGAAGAACCGCTGCCATCCTGCTCTCCACAAACACACAAGGGCTCGGCAGCAACGCCGAGCCCTTGTGTTCAGAAGAAGAACCTAAGCTGTCTGCAACTCGCGTTCTGCCGCGGTCTCCGCCCGCCGCCGCGCATACAACGGAAACTGCTCCGACAGCTCCAGCACCTGCCCGCGCACCCGTCGCAAAACACCCGCATCGGCGCGGCCATCAAGCGCTTCCGCGATCCACCCGGCCACCGTGCGCATCTCCGCTTCGCCCATCCCGCGCGTCGTCAGCGCCGGCGTTCCGATCCGGATCCCCGAAGGCTTCATCGGCGGGTTCGTATCCCACGGGATAGCATTCTTGTTCACCGTAATCCCTGCCTCACCCAGCGCAGCCTCGGCCTCGGATCCCAGCATCCCGCGCCCGAACACATCCATAAGCACCACATGGGTATCCGTTCCGCCCGAGATCAGCCGGAAGCCCCGCGCCATCAGTTCCTCACCGAGCACCTGCGCATTGCGCACCACCTGCGCCGCATACTCCCGGAACTCCGGCTCCAGCGCCTCGCGGAACGCCACCGCCTTCGCCGCGACCACGTGCATCAATGGTCCACCCTGCTGCCCCGGGAACACGCACCGGTCGATCGCCTTGCCATACTCCTCGGCAAACCGCTCCCCCACCAACACCATGCCCGACCGGGGACCACGCAGCGTCTTGTGCGTCGTCGTCGTCACCACGTCGGCATAGGGAACAGGCGAGGGATGTGCTCCCCCTGCCACCAGCCCGGCAAAATGCGCCATGTCCACCAGCAGCTTTGCGCCTACTGAGTCCGCGATCGCACGCATTCGCGGAAAATCGAACTGCCGCGGGTACGCACTGCCTCCGCCGATCAGCAGCTTCGGCCGCTCGCGCTGCGCGATCTGCTCGAGCTCGTCATAGTCGATCCGCTCGGTCTCGCGCGCTACCCCGTAAAACGTCGCCCGGTACAGCTTCCCCGAGAAGTTCAGCTTGTGCCCATGCGTCAGGTGGCCGCCATGCGCCAGGTCGAGACCCAGGATCGTATCCCCGGGCTCCAGCAGCGCCATCATCACCGCGGCATTCGCCTGCGACCCGGAGTGCGGCTGCACATTGGCATATGCCGCCCCAAACAGCCGCTTCGCCCGGTCCCGTGCCAGCGTCTCGACCACGTCGGCATACTCGCAGCCGCCGTAGTAGCGCTTGCCCGGATACCCCTCGGCATACTTGTTGGTCAACACCGACCCAGCCGCCTCGAGCACCGCCTCGGAAACAAAGTTCTCGGAGGCAATCATCTCGAGACCCTCATGCTGCCGGCGTGCCTCCTCCTGCAACGCCGAAGCCACCTCCGGATCCTGCTGCGCAAGCGTACGTGGCACCTGGTTGAACGTCATGTTGAGATTGTAGCGCTCACAAAACCGCTTCATTGAGACGGAGTTCGGCTCTTCCAATAAGCTCCAGCACGACCCGGCTCTCTCGGAAACCAGCCTCGAGCCTCTGCTTCGTCTCCGGCCTCCAGGCTTCAGTTGCCGTTGCGAACACGACCCTTCTCGCGCAGAGACGTTCCGCGAGGATGCGATACCGCTCGATCAACCGAACCTCGTCACTCTTTCTCGCGGCGAGCATAGCTGTCTTTTTCACCTCGCCTATAACGAGATGGCCCGAGGAAACGAGATTGAGGTCCGTCTCGATCCCGGAACAGAAGAAGTCGTCATCAGCCCTTGAAACAAATCTCAGTTCTTGAGCGAAGGAAAACCTTGTAGGATCCCGCCGTCTGACGTAGTCCAAAGCCAGCAAGGCGACTTCCCCATCATTTGCCAGCGCTTGGTAGAAGATTTCGTCTAGTTGATAGTAGAGAGTCGGTTCTGCCGGCTTCTTCCAGTGCCGCCGCGTAAAGAGCTGCTTTCTACGACAGCGTTTGCACTCGAACTCATCTGAAAGTTCTTTGAATGAGAACCAGTCGGCCTTTTTGCAAAGATGGCAATGCAAGATCAATCCCCGGTAGAGGATTCGCTTTTCAGAAAGGCTGTCTAGAAGGTCTTGAGCTTTAGTTTCGCCTCCAAGCGCCTCTGACATCGCAAGTAAATTGATGTATCTCCTCTTGTTTTTTAAACACACTCCTGTTGTCTCTGATGAGACGCTCGTGTCTAGATAAGCAGCGGCGAACTTCTGCCCTGTCGTCGACCTCAGGAAAGCAGATGCTTCCTGCAAGCCACCAAGCTTGCTCGTCAGTGCTGCACTATAAACGCCCTTGTCAGACACTTCTGCGTCAAGCCCTGCAGAGTCAGCAGCTATGTCGAATGCATCCTTGCCACCTGGGATCCGGATGGTCGGCCTGACAAGAGCGCTCTCCATGTCAGGGGAAGCGATCAAGATCGGTGACACGGCATGGAACGCCAGACCGAAATCGCTGATGCGAACGTCGCTTGTCCTGCGTTCCCTCGATCCCAGCATCCAGACTGCGGCCATATGGTGACGCGGGAGTGACGTGTTCATGAACGAGAGCTCGGACACCCAGCGAATGTTGTGCGGCGATGGATTCCTCATGCTCTTGAGAGTTGCCGGCTGGTAGTAGCTCACTACGTTGTCATCGGCAACCTGAATCAAAGAAGGGATGGGTGCGTTCTTTGCTTCAAAGCACCTCAGGGGGTGTTGCGGAACGGAATCCGCGGCCGCTATTGCGGACTCGTGCTGCCCGCTAAGGTACTGTGCATAGCGCGAGTCCGAAAAAGCTCTCTCCAGGATCGAACGGTCAAGGCTGGCGCTTGTTACTTGCAGACCTGCCGTGGACAGCGAGCTGGATGCTATGCAGCTGCTTAGCCCAAGGAGGAGTCTTGGCACCGTAGCGTCAGCAGCGAGCTCGTCAGCAGCCATCCGCCCGACGGCCGAGGCTGGTAACCAGAGTACTCGCGGTCGCATTCTTGAAAGGGCTTGATAGAGGCAAAAATCTTTAACTGAATCGCCGAAGACGATGATAAGGGGACTGTTCCACCCATCGGAATCGGCGTGAGCGTATAGCACTAATCCCGACATGCTGAGATCCGCGATGGTCGGTCGTGTCTCCCGTCGATGGCAGATGTGAAACGTGATCTCGCTAGCGCTGGCTCCGGGCGAGGAGCCACTCTCCATACTTACGCCGGCTTCCGCGAGAGCTTCCAGGGTTTTAGGTAAGGCAAAGCCGAGCGCCGATCCAGCAAACAATCGTTCCTATTTGCTGCTACCCTGCGCTGCTAGATGGAGAGTGCGTGGCGAAGACCTAAGAACGGGAACAACCTTAGTGATGAGAGTGTGTGGATAGCGCAAGTCACTTGCCGCAGACGCACGCGTGGGACCCGCGGTCATTTGCCCGATGTAAAAGGGTGCGAGACGCCGCTTCAGCTCCTCTTCCAGGCTCTCGGTAATGGAGAAGGAGCCTCCATTGACCCGGGCTAAAGCCTTGAGTATGTCTTGACGTTGTTTGTCTCCATCTGTTTCTGGGAACTGCTCGCCACAGGCATCACGCCGCTCCTGAATCCGCTCTTCGAGTTGCGCCGGGTTGCTTAACTGCAGATCACGGAGAGTTCTCTGGTAAGGAATCAGATAGTCAGGATCGTAAGCTTCAAGGATGCGCCAGAACGGAGGCGAGATGCTGTTGCCGTCGGTCGGGACGATGATACTGCCATAGCCGCCCCATGTGCGCGCCATGCAATCCAGCAGGAAGAGACAGCTTGTGTGCCATCCCTCATCGTTGATGTCGAGCAGAAAGGCTATTCGGAAAGGGCGTGCATTGCTGAGAACGGTGTGTGTCCGCAGGGATCCTCCCAGGAGCAATCCACCGCCGGGCGGCGGAGACAACATTCTGCCACATGAAGCGCGTCGCTCGCCGGCTGCCTGGAGCTCGCTTCCGAGATGTGGGATGAGCAATGCAGGTTTCACGCCCGCGCACCTAGCTCACCCGCTCTGCAAACCGCTCACCAACAAAGCGGTTGATATACGTAGCAAGCCCACTCGCACTCGCCGCGAGCTCCCGCACGGCGTGCACATGCTTCACACCTGGCCCAGCCCCGTCATACAGGGAGCACTTACCGCCAGCAGAGCAAGCAGCGATCACCCGATCGCGGGGCTCATACGAGACCACACCCGAGCGGACTCACATCCCCGTACCCCACCACGCGCTCTACTCCGCAAACCCCTGGTACACAAACGACCCCAGGTACCACCCGTCTAGGAACTTGTACGGCGTCTCCCCGGTCGTGTAATGCCCGCATGGCAGCACCCGCGACTCATGCCGAATCCCGAGCCGTCGAAAGTTCTCGAGCACCTCAAGCGAAAACTCCTCCAGGAACGTCAGGTCATATGTTGCATGCACCACCAGGGTCCGACGATCGCGCATCTGCGCGGTCGACGCGAACCGGTCCATGTAGTGCACCGGGCTGATCGCACCCCACAGCCCATTCAGCCGCTCCTGTGTCAGCCCCGCCTGCTCAAATGCAGCCCGGATGTGCCTCGTGCTCTGCCCCGTCCACACCACGTCCCCAAACGACGTTGATGCGTGGTTGAACGCGCACACCTCCAGCCGCGGATCATGCGCTGCCGCGAGAAATGCATAACAACTCCCGAGGGATGTCCCCAACACCCCGAACTGCGTGTACCCCTGCTCCGCAAGCCAGTCCACGCAGCAACGGATATCGACCACCGCCTGGCGGCACGCCGCCAGCGTTCGCCCGATGTTTGACGACACCGCGTAGTCCGAGCGCTCCAGCTCCGCCGGGCGCCGGATATCGTGATACGGCTTCGACAAGCGCAACGCCGACACACCGAACCGGTTAAACATCGTGCACAGCGCATTGTGACTAAACGCATCCGCATTCCACTGCGGCATCACGATCATCGCCTTACGCGGCCGCTCACCGGTCTGTTTGTCAGCAGGGGCCGGGTACCAGCGTGCATTCACCAGGTCGTTTTCGGGAAAGGGTGTTCGCACCGGCGAGGTGAACCGCAAAAACTCCGCCTTGGGGATCTCCCCACGCTCCGCCTGCGCTTTCAACTCCGCATCCTGCGCCAGCGTCTCCGGCCGCACGTTCGTCGGGAAAAGCTGCGGATGCCGCTCCTCAAGCCGATAGTCCGCCGGCGCTGCATACCCGAAGAACGAATCACTGTCGCGGATGATCGCCTCGTTGACGCGCAGCATCGCCTGTTCGGCTTCCCCTGCCGTTAGCGTCTCCTCGGGGATCTCAGCCAACGGCTCCATTGCCGCTGGAAGCGCATCCCGCAGCCACCCGAAACCCCACTCCACCGGACGCACAATCCGGTTCTCATCCCGCGTCGTTAACTCGGTCTCCCAACGGAACATCCACTTCGCATAGCGATCTTTCAGCATCGTCCCTATGGTAGCGAACCGCTGCCCTGTCCCTGGAAAATCCTGCCTCTTCCGTCTTTCTAGCTGAACTAAATGCGCGCCTCTGCCGATAAGACCAGCGAACGAAGGGGGATAGATGCCTTCTTCGGCATGAGCCCGCATGTCATCACAAGATCAACATCGCACGCTCCCTCGTGCCACTCGATCAGCACTCCGTGGCGCTACCGCCTGCCTCATGCTCGCGGCGGCAGCAAACGGCTACTCGCAAAGCGATCAGGCTGCTACGGAAGCGCCGGTCATTTCGACAGAACGTCCAACAGTGGGGGACTCGCCCGACCTGACTCCTGCGCACACTTTCCAGGTAGAAAGCGGTCTGGGATTAACCCTGCAGCGCCACAAGGCTGTCGCCGACATGCCAGAAATGCTCCTCCGCTATGCCGTCAGCAGCGTTGTGGAAGTCCGGCTACAAGCAAGCAACGAAGAATTCCAGAGTTCCGCGCCTCCCGGGACACACGCTTTCCAGACCGCCGACATGGCGCTTAGCGCGAAATTCCTGATCGCAGGGCCAGACAGATTCCTGCCCAAGTCCGGTGTCCTGACTCTCAGCCTTCCGACCGGCGGCAAATCGTGGAGCTCAGGCAGCGTCGATCCGAGCCTTGCCGCGATCTGGACACAGGCACTTCCACATGCCTTCTTCCTGAACCAGGTCGCACAAGCGACACTGACCACTCTGGCATCAGCGCGACGGCCGCTCTGGGCGCCCAGCATTGCAGGGGGACGAACCCTTTCCCGCGCAACCACCGTGTTTGGCGAATACGCACCAGCGCTCCTCCCGGATCGCACTCTGGAGCAGATTGTTGACGGTGGGATAGCGGTCACCCGAGGCAAACTCCTGCAGCTAGACTTCCGTGCCGGCTGCCTGCGCGATGAGGCAGGGACGCATACTCTGCTCACCATCGGCTACTCCCGCCGTTATGACAGCGTCCTGCCAGGCCTCACTCCTTCCAACCTCAAGCTTTGGAGATAGCGAAGATGACGATCAAACACAAGCTTTACCTCGCCTACGGACTTCTGGCAGCTATCACAGTGATCTCGACCGCGATTGCAACGACCGATATCATCACGCTCCGCAGCGGCATCGGCGAGCTATCGCAGCGCTATGAGACAGCCACCTATGTCGCCGGGCAGATCGACACCATCACCTCCGATATGCAGGCAGAGCAGCGAGGCATGTTGCTCCGTTCGCTTCTGCATCAAGAAGACGCCGCTGGGAAACTGGCGCAGGACAGCGCAGCAAGCATCCGTTCGCTGCACAAGTTTCTGGAACAGGATCGGGGACTCGTGTCCCAGCAGCAAGCGTCGGACCAGTTGCAGATCATCTCGAACGAGCTGCGAACGGTCGATAAGGCAAATGGAGCGTTTCTGGAACAGGTGCAAGGGAAGCACCTGGAAGAGGCGGTGCGATTGCTGGACGGGGGACTTGCGGCAGCCACCGACAGGGCAAGTACCGCTGGCGCAACGCTGCTCGACTTGCAACAGAAGCTCACCGGAGACCGCGGCAGCAAACTTATGGAAGATGCAGTGGCAGATAACTGGGTCATGATCGGATTGCTGCTGCCGATGGCAGCGGCCGGCATTGGCGTCATCTTCATCATCCGCAAGCTAGATCGGCAACTCCGCCAAAGCGTCGAAGAGCTGAAGAGCGGCTCTGAGCAGGTCGCCGGTGCTGCCAACCAGGTGTCCAGCTCCAGCCAGACCCTGGCTACCTCCACATCCTCGCAGGCTGCGATGATTGAGGAAACCTCCGCCTCCTCGGAGCAGATCAATTCCATGGCTCGCCGCAATACGGAGCATGCCGTCAGTACGGCGCAGCAGATGACCGCATTGAAACTCGTTATGGAGGCCAGCAGCCGGGAGATGGCAAATGCCATGAATGCCATGGACGAGATGAACCATGCCAGCGCAAAGATCTCGCAGGTGATCCAGGTCATCGACAAGATCGCTTTTCAGACCAACATCCTGGCGCTCAATGCAGCCGTGGAGGCAGCCCGTTCCGGTGAAGCGGGAGCCGGCTTCGCCGTGGTCGCAGATGAGGTGCGGAGCCTGGCACAACAGTGCGCGGGTGCGGCCAAGGACAGTGAGGCGCTGATCGGTCAATCCCAGTCGACCTCCAAGCTTGGTTCAGAGCGCTTCAGCAAGGTCGCCGAGGAAATCCAGAAGATGTCCTCGGTCCTGGGCCACATGCACGAATTGATTGCCGGCATTGAGTCCGGCAGCCAGGAGCAGAGCCAAGGGATCGCACAGATCAGCAAGGCAATCACGCTGATGGAGCAGGGAACGCAACGCAGCGCGGCCACCGCAGAAGAAAGTGCCGCAGCGGCCCAGCAACTAACAGCCCAGTCGCAGGTTCTACGCGACGTGGCCGAACAGCTCGAAATGATGGTAGGCGCCGCCTGACGCCCCTCCATCCCGAAAGAGCATAGATCGCGGTTGCGCGGCATACCATCCCCCAACCGCGTGCCACCCCGGGTGGGCACGCTGCTGCGACAGTGTGATCGTGCAAGCAAGCACCAGTGCATCGCAATCCCCGCGCCAGCCGATCGTATGGGGCCTTGCGCCGAAGCTTCCCACAGTCCCCCCCGCCAGCTGTTCACGCTTCGATGACATAGCAGCGGAGAATTCGCTCCTTGACGCCAATTAAAGAAAGCCGCATGATGGGCTCCCGGACACAGAGAGCACGCAATCTGCCGGTTGCACGTATCATCGCCGTGCCTCTGCAGGCACACGCAAAGGTTTGACCTAACGGCTCACCCGAGCCTGCTTCAGGAGACCTCACATGAAGGGCAAGCTCTCGCTCCTCTTCCTGCTCGCCGCCGCTCCGCTCACCAGTTACGCTGCAGAACAACTGATTCCCGCTGGCTCGCTCATCGAATGCACGATCTCCGAGCCCAAACTCTCCTCCAAAACCGTTGACGTCGGCGATCCCGTTCTCTGCCAGGTCAGCCACGTCGAGCTTTACGGCCGTTCCACCCTGCCCTACGGCAGCTACCTCGAAGGCCGCTTCGAAGACTACAAGGACCCCGGCCATCTCGTCGGCAAGGGATGGATGGAGCTGAAATTTGATCGCATGATCATTCAGCCGGACACCGTCATTCCCGTCTCCGCCAAGGTTGTCTACGTTCCCGGCTACCCCGTCGACAAGCTCGGCCGGATCCACGGCAAGGGTCACCCGGTTCGAGACATCGTCGAGTGGTCTATTCCGATCCTGTGGCCGATCGACCTTCTCAACCTGCCCCGGCGCGGTCCGCGCCCCACACTGAAAGAAGAGACGCGCCTCACCCTCAAGATCATGGATGATTTCGGCGTGCCCTCCTTCCCCGAGCAGCAGCGCGACAGCTCTGGCCTGATCCACCGCGAACCGACCAGCTACGCGCCGCCCGTGTACGCTCCAGCCCCACCACCGCGGCCGATCGTCTACAACTACGCGCCGCCTCCGCCGTACGGCTTTCCGCCGCCTCCGCCGCTCGTGCCGATCGTGGTCATGCGCAATGGCATGATGTACCGGACGATCATGCCCACGCCGTTTCGTTAGGAGGCGGCATGCATCCGGGGAGAGGCGAACGCCTCTCCTGACGATGCGGTTCGAGCCTGCCGCCCGCGACCCGAATGAACAGCAGGATGGCCGCTGCCAGCGCCAAGGAAAACAACAGCGGCCATCTTCACGCGCGGCGACCCGACACCCATTCCTCCGGCACCGCCGTCATCATCACCCAAATCAACGCGGGAAGATTCACACATACAGCTGTAGCCACGCACGGCGTGTACCCTAACCCCCTTAGGCCAAACTCACCGGCACGTGCGGCAGAGCCACGTTGACGCGCATGGTCGACGAAATTCTGAAGACCAGGTACGCCGCAGCGCTGTCCGGCCGCTGCGCCGGCATGGCGTGCTGCTCGCAAGCGCCGCGGATGGTCAACGCCATCAACCCACTCCGGATCGCCACCGCACTTGGCCGAGGCCTCGGCTCGTCCGCATGGGCACGCACCCACACCGGCCTGGGGTAAGCCTCCTCTGCATTGTGCAGAGCGATCGCCGCCGGGAACAGTCCAAGCATCGTCGAGAAGCCGGAGCCGTTCTTGAGGAGATTCCTCGTACAAGCTTCACAATCCGCATAGTCTCTCCCGCGGCGTGAAGGCAATGCTGCGTAGCCGGCGCGCTCTTGACCTAAACAAGGAAAAGGCAGCCCCGGTAGGAGCCGCCCATCCTTGCACGTCAGCGAACGCTACTTCTTTTTTGTCTTCTTGCTGCTGTGCGAGGTCGTCTTGCGGCCTTCCTGTGCAGAGGCGCCCGGGCTGTCTGGTGTGCTTCCCTGGAAGCGCGAGTGCAATCCGTCGCCGGGCTGCAGCGGTGAGATGCCACCCTTCTTCATCAGCTGGGCCGCGATTTCGTAGATCTCTTCCGGCGCATAGTCCGGCGAGAACAGCGAGCGGCATTCTCCGATCACTGGCCCTTCGGCAGCATATTCTGGCGTTCCCGTGATCACTTCCAGCTCTTCTCCATCCGCCCAGTCCGCAGGCCCGGACCACACACCTTTAGCATCCTGATAGTCCGACTCCGAGAAGGTGTACAGCTTGCGATGGCTTCCAATCTCCTGCCACTTGCGCGCCTCTGGAATCTTCGAGTCATCCAGGTTGGGCGTCGGCAACATCTTCGTCACCTCTACGCCGGTCGCCTTCCGCAGGGCAAGCGCATACGCTGCTTGGTGCACGCCCCCGCGAACCATCAGGTAGCCGATCACGTCCCGCGCTGCCTGGTTCGTCGTCATCTGGTAGCAGCGATGCTTGTGCATGCGTGCGCCGGTCTCAAGAAAGAGGTTATGGAGCAGGTCGGTCACAAGATTGCCGCTTGAAAAGACGTGCTGGCCGCTCCAGAAGTGGCCCGTCGAGTCCATCACCTGGTGACCGCCGCCGCCCACGATTGTGTGGTGCGTGTTACGCAGGTCCTTGGCGGCCTCAAGCGGTGCATCGACCGGCTCGCCTTCCGGCACAGAACCCTCAAGCATCAGGTTGATCGCGGTCGTCACTAACTCCACGTGGCCCAACTCTTCCGCCGTGATGCTGGCGATCAGGTCGTAAAACGGCTTCAGCTTCTTCTTCTCTTTAAATGCAAAGGACTGATGCAGATAGTTGTTCAGGTCGACATTTCGCCGAACTTTCCACCCAGCAGTTCCTGGATGGCAGCTGCGCCATTCGGGTCTGGATTCTCCGGCTTCTGGAGTGGGATCAGCAGCTTCTCTGTGCGTAGGAACATGGAACCTCTTTCGATTGAGGGTAGGAAAGTCAAGAGGGAGAGGGCCGCCTCATGCGGCGAGGAGCCAGGACTGCACAGAGGTAAACTGCGCGTGCAGTCTTCACTGGGATGCCTCACGTGGCCGCCCTCCTCTGGTCCGGAACATGACTCCGTGAACAATTCCTGTCAGTTACCCTGCGCTAAACAGGTGCAGAGGGAAGCAGTCTCGGTTTCGATCGTGCTACGCGGCCCATTCCAAAAGTTCACCGCGTACAAAGAGTGTGAACAGAACGCACCGGGCCTCGCGCATCCCAAACCCATGCCGTCGGCCACCAAGAAGAAGCCGTGTCCCCCCGCTGTTGATGCTCTCGCAGAGCCCCTTGATCCGCAACAATCAGCGAAAGAGGCGGGTCTGCGCTACGTCTCCGACGCGAAGCCGGGGATCCAGAGGAAGAAGTTTCGTAGCAGCTTCCGCTACATCTCTCCCGACGGGAAGCCGGTCAAGGATGAAGCAATCCTCGGCCGCATCAAGTCGCTCGTGATCCCGCCGGCATGGCAGGATGTTTGGATCTCGCCCCACGCCAACGGCCATCTCCAGGCCACCGGCCGCGATGCCAAGGGGCGGAAACAAAGCCGCTACCATCCGAAGTGGCGCGAGGTCCGCGACGAAACCAAGTACGAGCGCATGACGCACTTCGCCGCCGCTCTGCCAGGTCTGCGCGAGCGTATCGACCACGATCTCGCTCTCCCTGGGTTGCCGCGCCACAAGGTTCTTGCGACCATCGTCTCCCTCATGGAGACCACCCACATCCGTGTCGGCAATGCTGAGTACGCGCGCGACAACCAGTCCTACGGCCTCACCACCATGCGCACTAAGCATGTCGAAGTGCACGGCTCCAAAATCACCTTTTCCTTCCAGGGAAAGAGCCGCGTGCACCACACCATCAACCTGCAGGATCGCCGTCTCGCAGGCATCATCAAGCGTTGCGCCGACATTCCGGGCTATGAGCTCTTTCAGTACCTCGATCCCGATGGCGAGCGTCACAGCATCGACTCCTCGGACGTGAACGAATACCTGCGCGATATCACTGGCCAGCACTTCACCGCGAAAGACTTTCGTACCTGGGCCGGGTCCGTGCTCGCCTGCGACATGCTCCGCGAATTCGAGCCCTTCACCACCGCGACCGAGGCCAAAAAGAATGTCGTCAAGGCGATCACCGCGGTCGCAGCACGCCTTGGCAATACGCCATCTGTCTGCCGCAAGTGCTATGTCCATCCGGCCGTACTCGAGGCCTATCTGGGCGGCACAACCATCAAGTCTGCGAAACAGCAACTCGACGAAGAGATCGCCGAGCGCACCAATGCACTTCACCAGGAAGAGTTACTGCTCCTCGATCTCCTGGAGCAGCGAATGATGCTCGAGGAGAAAACCGCGTCCTAAGCAGCAAAAAAGTATGGACGCCCCCGAGCACGAAAGGGGACAATCGCTCTCGAACCGAGAGGTCCACCTATGCCGCAGAGCGTCTCCCGCTTCGTCTGGTACGACCTGGCCACCGTCGACCCCGAAGCAGCCATCGCCTTCTACAGCAGCGTCGTTGGCTGGCATACCGAGGATACGGGCATGCCCTCCTACACGCTCCTGGCCGGCGACTCCGGGCCGGTCGCCGGCGTCATGCCCTTCCCACCCGGGAGCCCGGAAACTCACCCGCACTGGACAGCCTTCATCGGGGTAGAGGATGTTGACAGCACCGCCGTGCTGGCCGAGCAGCGAGGCGGCACTTTACTCCAGGCACCCCAGGACATCCCCGGAATCGGGAGGTATGCCTCGGTCACCGACCCGGGCGGCGCTCACTTCCGCCTTTTTCAGCCCAATCGCGATGCCCCGCAGCCCGAATCCGCCCCCTGGGCCCCGGGCACAGTCGGCTGGCATGAGCTGCACGCCTCCGATGGACCCGAAGCATTCCGCTTCTACACCACGCTCTTCCGCTGGACCCCGGGAGAGGCGCTGGACATGGGAAACCTGGGCACCTACCAGATGTTCACGTCGGGGCCCAACCAGGGCGGCGGCATCATGACCAAGGTGCCGGAGCAGGCGCAGCCAGCCTGGCTGCTTTACTTCAACGTAGAGGCACTTGACGCGAGCTCAGCCCGTGTCACCGAGGGTGGCGGCACTATCAAGATGGGCCCGCACCAGGTCCCCGGCGGCAGCTGGATCGTCGCCTGCCAGGACCCGCAGGGCGGTTTCTTCGCACTGGTCAGCCGGCAACGCTAGCGCGCAGCAACCCGCTTCACCCGAGCATCGATCCCGCACAGGATCTCGTACGGGATTGTGCTGCATAGCCCTGCAATCTCCTCGACCGCGATCCGCTCCCCGCCCGGTGCCCCCGGCTGCGTTCCGATCAGCGTCACCGCCTCGCCCAGCTCGACTCCCTCGACCCCCGATACATTCACAATCGTCTGGTCCATCGACACCCGACCCACCACCGGCACTCGCCGACCACGCAGCAGCACCGTGCCTCGGTTCGAGAGTTCCCGTCGGTAGCCATCCGCATACCCCACCGGCAGCAGGGCCAGCCGGGTCTCGCGCGTCGCCCGAAAAGTCTCGTTGTACCCGACAGCGACGCCAGCAGGCACCTCCCGCAGCGAGCTGATCTCTGTCCGCCAGCTCAGCACCGGATGCAGGGCGCAGCAGTTCGGCGCCTCCCCCTCAAAGAGCACCGGAACTCCATAAAGCGCGAGTCCCGGCCGCACCAGCAACTCCGCCCCGTGCTGTGTTGCGATCTCTCCCAGCACACGGAGCTCCCGGCCTGACGAGGCATTCGCCGAGTTGCCAGCATGCACGATGCCCGGCCGGACCCCCGCCTGACGAAGTTGCTCGAGAGCAGCCGCAAAGCGCTTGATCTGCGTCCGCATCCCCGTTTCGTCTGCTACCTCAGGAGAAGAGAAGTGGGTCAGCACCCCATCGACCCGGATCGGCGAATCCCGCTCAAATCCAGCCCCCCGCAGCAGGCGCCCAAGAGCCTCACCCGGAGCCACCCCCTGGCGGCTCATCCCGGTATCGATCTCCAGGTGCACAGTGACCGTACCGGGCCCATAGCCGGCTCTGCGGGCAGCCGCGTCCAGAAGACTGAAGTGGTAGTTCTCCCAGACCTGCGGCGTTACCCGGTGTTCCAGAACCGCTGCCTCTTCGCCAGGAAAGAATCCCGACATCGCCAGCACCCGCGCAGCGAGTCGGCCCAGACCACGCCGCAGCAACAGCGCCTCGTCCACGGATGTCACCCCGAGCCAGGGGTTTTCCCGTGCCTCCGCCAGCGCGCGCCCGCACAGCACCAGGCCATGCCCATAAGCGTCTGCCTTGATCACGGCAATCAGCCCAGGCGCGGAACCGCCGAGGAGGGATCGCTCCACGTTGCGGAGAAGAGAACTGTAATTGCTGAGCAGGTGGCGGAGATCGATCTCCGCAAAGGTCGGCCGCATTCCGCTTAATTCTGCGCTGGCGTGGGACCCGGCGTCGCAGCGGTCGTGCTCGGCTTGCCTTTGTACAACAGCGGAATGTGAAAGGGTTCCGCCGCATCGGACTTCTTCTCCGGAGACGTCGCGGCAGCCGTCGCGGCGGACTTCTTGTTCTTGCTCTCCAGCTCGTCCACAACCGCCGTTCGCTGCGCGCTCACGCAGTCCCAGCCACTCCGGCCCTTCTGGTACACATGCGTGAAGATGCCGCGCTCGTCGCGCATTTTCTGGTCTTCATGGAGCCGCAGCATGTACGTTCCTTCGACCACTGCGACATCGCCGATCTCGCGAACATTCACGACCTTTTGTTCCACAGACACGAGCGGCTCCGGGAGACCACCAATCACATCCGCAATCGATTGGTTCCGCGTCCGGATGGAACCTGACGCAGAAATGTCGATGAACGTCGGCGACAGCAGGTTCTCAAGCCCAAACTGGTCCTTGTTCGCCATCGCAATGCTCCAGGTGTCTTCCAGCTTCTGGAACTGTTGCACGGGAGTGGGAGGCGCCTGGGCTGGCTGCGCGGGTCGCGCAACCCACGTCTGGGCGCTCAAAGCGGGCAGTATGCCCACGAACAGCAAGACGGATGCGAGGACTGCTAGGGTAGCGCGACTCATGCGTAATGCTTATTTTACCCAGGTCAGCGCCGACACGTCGAAGTCCCACTATCCTATGATGTTGTCGGACAGAGACAACACCCGGGAGACGCCGCACCCCATGAAACCAGGAACAGGACCCGCACCCCGCCAAGAACATATCCCCGGCGTGTTGCCGCATGACCCCGAGCTTGTTGCACTCTTCGACCGCACCCGCGTTGAAAGCGGCAAGTCCCTGCTCGAACTCGCCGACGAGAAGCCCATGCTCCTCATCTTTCTTCGGCACCTCGGCGACTCCTTCACTCGCGAAGCCATCCACGATGTCTCCAGGGCCAAGGACCAGCTCGATCGCCGCGGCGTGCGCCCCGTCTTCGTCCACATGGCCGACTACGCCCGGGCACGCCCCTACTTCGAAAAGTATGGTCTCGGCTCCGTCGACCGGGTCTCTGACCCGGAGATGAAGGTCTACACGGCTCCTGAGTTCCACCTGCTCAAGTCCACCGTGTTGCCCCACTTCTTTGGAGCCAAGGCCTACTGGAAGCTCGCCAAGCGCGCCCTCTGGAAGTACGGCGCCAGCGGCCCCGGCAAGGAAGACGCCACGCAGCTTCCCGGCGTTTTCTTCATCAAGGACCGCGCCATCTACCGCGCCTTCCGCCACAAGAACCTTGGCGACCGCCCCGACTACTCCATGTTCGGGGTATAGAAGCGCCTGCGGCCACTTCGTGGCACCGACGCATGGACGCGTGCTGCTTGCGGTGCGGACGAAGTGGCGCCCGAGCGGCTACCACCCGCCTCGCCGCGAGCACCCGTCCCCGAAGAGACCGCAAGCCGCGCAGGCGGTCTGGCAGGTACCTTCTTATCCACCCTTTCCACAACAGTGCACAGGGTTCCGGTCCCCCGAAGCGGGTACCCTGTGCACTAGATGGCGACGACTCCGAGTATCCAGTTTGAGCGCGGGCTCCCCGCGGCCATAGACGCCGAGCGATCCATCCTTGGCGCCATCCTGCTCGACAACCACCTCTACAACGAGGCAGCCGAGCGCATCTCCACCTCCGACTTCGCGCTCGACCAGCATCGCCGCATCTTCATGCGCATGGCCGAGCTCATCGATCTCGGTCGCGCCGTCGACATCATCACCCTTCGCGACATCCTCTCGCAGCACAAGGAAACAGAGGCCATCGGTGGCGTCGCCTATCTCGCGTCCCTTACC
Organism: Acidobacteriaceae bacterium; assembly: GCA_965199135.1. Classification (GTDB taxonomy): domain Bacteria; phylum Acidobacteriota; class Terriglobia; order Terriglobales; family Acidobacteriaceae; genus EB88. Next base: position 1,107,179 of record OZ240685.1, read on the forward strand.
GAGAACCTGCCCCGCCGGGTTTCGATCGAAGAGTACGTCCGCATCGTCAAGAACAAGTCGCTCCTGCGCCAGCTGATCGTCGTCTGCTCCGAGGCCATCACCCAGGCCGCCGACCAGGGCGAGGACGCGCTCGACGTGCTCAACTCCGCCGAGTCCAAGCTCCTCGAGGTCACCGAGCATGGTGTTCAGCGCGGCTTCGCGTCCATCCCCGAGATCGTTCGCGGATCGTTCGGATCGATCGACCAGCTTTTCGCCGAGGGCTCGCGCGAGGTCACCGGTCTCGAAACCCACTTCACCGAGTTCGACCGCATGACCTCCGGGCTCCAGAAATCCGAGCTCATCATCATCGCCGCCCGCCCGTCCATGGGCAAAACCGCCTGGGCGATCAACATCGCGCAGAACGCTGCCGTGCGCGGCGCCGCCGTGGTCGCCGTCTTCTCGCTCGAAATGTCGAAGGAGTCGCTCTTGCGACGCATGCTCGCCTCCGAAGCGCTCGTCGATCAGCAGAAGATCCAGAAGGGATACACCAGCCGCGAAGACCAGGAAAAGCTGACCGAGGCCCTCGAGCGCCTCACCGAGTCGCAGCTCTTTATCGACGACACACCGGGCATCTCACTGACGGAAATGCGCGCCAAGGCTCGCCGCCTGCGCCAGATGCACGGCAAGCTCGACCTGATCGTCATCGACTACCTGCAGCTGATGACCGGCGGCTCCGGCGCGCCGGGCAAGAAGGGCTACGAAAACCGCACCCAGGAAGTGTCGGCCGTCTCCCGCGGCCTCAAGGCCCTGGCGAAGGAACTCGATGTCCCGGTAATCGCCCTGTCGCAGCTATCCCGTGCCAGCGAACAACGCGGCGGCGACAAGAAGCCGATGCTCTCGGACCTGCGCGAGTCGGGCTCGATCGAACAGGACGCCGACGTGGTCGCCTTCATCCACCGCGAGGCGTACTACAACCGAGACGAAAACGGGCAGCCCGACCCAGAGACAGAAGGCAAGGCCGAGATCATCATCGCAAAACAAAGAAACGGGCCTACCGGGTCAGTGCATCTGGCATATCTGAGTAAGTGCACCCGGTTTGAGAACCTGGCTTTTGGTGGTGGGGAGTACTAAGCGTTCTGATTCTGAAGGGCCTCGCCGTCGCTAGTGCGGCTCCTCGTTGCTGGTTGGAGGGGCAGAAAATTGAGAGTCTGAGCTGTGAAACCCGGCGCTGTCTAAGAGCTTCATGATGTATTGCTGCGGGATCAAGTTTCCTAGTCCCGCACTATAATCCAAGCTCACATGTAAAGCCGTTCCGTCTTTACTCAGAACTGGCTTGCCATCAGGTCCAGTCAGAAGAAATGGTGGCATTTGCCCAAGAGACTTTTGGTCTGGACCCACCGCTTCGACAGCGCTTAGTTTCACAGAATCTGCAACACCCACGACGCACCCTGTCTCTGAAAAGACTGGTCCGCCACTATTGCCATGATTGATAAGCATGTCAACTAAGTAGGTCCCGCGCAGCCCACCGGAACTGTCCACTTCGGTTGGTTGGGAAGAAGCTACGATGCCGGTCGTCGTAACTTGTCTTAATTCGCCTAGAGGGTAGCCTACCGTAAATACATGATCACCACTTTGGAGCGTAACCGTCCTCTTACAGAGTACGGCGCTGTGGTGTGCGGGCAAGGGACTCAACCCATTTATCGAGATGGGTCTTCCATAAACTCCTCCTACAATGCTAAGAAGGGCAAGATCATGTTCTGGATCTTGCGCTAGGACTTTCGCGTTCTGCCCGACTATCGCGTTCGTCATAGTGTTCGTTCCAAATTGGACAGCTGCTATTGGATCGTTGACTGTTATATGCTGAGCATTGCTGCTTCCGTCTGTGCTGGTTATCACGTGACGTGCTGTGATCACGAGACCATCCGGAGTGGCGTAGAAGCCGCTACCTGTAGCAAACTCAGTGGATATCTGAACTACAGAGCCAGCAACATCACTTACCTCTTGTGCCAGCGTCCTGGTTGCAGGCGGCAGATGCTCCGAGCTTTGAGCATTCGCGCCGAGTACTGTTAGAGAAAGGGAGGATATTAGAAGAAGAATTCGCATGCGAGGAAAGTAACACAGCCGGTGCCCATAACTCGCGTTTGTAAGTGGGTTATAAAATTCAATCTTCCGGGTACTCCTTCTTCAAAGCGTGAGGCTCTTGCGGAAAGGGAATTTAGCGGGAAGCCAGTTTCACAATCCACTCTCACCATTCAAGCAGTGGTGGAAGCTAAACGCATCCCACTCCGCAGGTCACTCACCAACTCACCAACCGTAGGTCTCGGTGCATACACCGAGAAGCCGCGCGGTCACCGCCAGAATAGGACTGTGTTTGTTACACGGCTACTGATGGCAAGAGCTCCACACATCTCGCTCCGGGCATGTGGGCTCTCGAAACTCAGCCTTGCGCTCCTTCACCCGCCGGCACAGCGGAACTTACACTCCGCCGCGAACTCGTCCACAGAGACTCCACCGCGACCGATCCGCGCACGCCGCTCGACCAAAGGCGAAAGCTCGACCACGCCCAGTCTGCAGGTTGCTGCGCCAGCCCACGGGCGACCCGATTGCGGTGCATGGATCGCAGCTTCTCGATCCGCTTCACGTCTGAAAAGGCATTGAAGTCGTAATACCGCCGCTGCCGGAATGGCCGCTCCGGTCGCTGCACAGCAACGGATAATTTCAGCGCCTGGAGAGCCTTGCCCAGAGTCGTTGTCTCAGGCTCGGTAACGAGCAGGTGCACGTGCTCCGGCATGACCACATAGCCGTTGACAAGGAACCCATAGCGCACGCGCATCGTCTCGAGGGAATGTTCAAGGACTTCACACACCTTCGGTGGCGGCAGCGCTTAGTCGCTGTCCGTTGTAAGGAGTGTCTCGGTCAATGACCCATAGGGCGCAGAGCATCGTCCTTCGCGCTTGTCCCTGGCCCTCCCGCTGCAGCGCCCCTTCAGAACCATCCAGGATCTCCTGGGCCTGGTGCACGCTCTTTGCCTGACCGGAGAGCGCGTTGCGCATGGACTCACTGAGAGTTTCATCGCGGAGGATCTCGGCATCTGTCTTCATCTGGACCTACTCGCACAGGGTGACGGCACGGAGCAGCGACGAGTCACTCGCCCCGAGCGCGCTCTTCAGCGTGATCCATCGGCGATGGAGTGTCCCATCTCAGCTTGCGGGCATAGCCAACGAAGTGCCTAGCGTTACCTGCGGTAGCTTCACCCGCTGGGCTGTCGGTCGATCGGCTGGCGCGCTGCTGCTCTGTGTCCAAGGGCAGTTAGGGCGTGAGGCGTCCTGTAATCACCGGCTTCTGGCGCCGAGCAGGATAGGATCTGTCTCAATCAACCGGAGGGACTTCACCATGGCCTGCGTTTGCTCTTTGTACTTCCTGAAATGAGGAGACTGGAGATGCGCCTGGTATGCCGCCGTTCCCCGGTACACCTCGAAAAGGCGAATCTGCTCCGGATGATCCTTGACCGCGACCGCATACAGGCACAACACGCCCGGCTCGTTCCGGAGAGACGCTTCGATCTCCTCCCGTAACGCTGCCGTATACGCCGCGATCTGTTCGGGATAGATCTCCAGCTCCGCAAGCCGCACAAGAGGTTCCGCGGGCCCACTCGCCACCGCAGGCCTCGCCAGGACCAGGAAACAAGCGGCCACAAGTGGCACGCCCAAAACCAACGCCCGTTTTCCCATCGCCAACCTCCTATTCACCTCAACCCAGGTGCCCACGCCGCGTTCGAGAGGTGGACTCATCTCACCGAACCTGCTGACTCCCCACCTCGATGCACCACATGCCGATGCGTGAAGTACCGCTTCCGCAATCCAACCACCCGCACATACCCCTCAGCCACCATCCCCATCCCGAGCACCGGGGCCGTGAAGTACACCCACACCGCGGTCCACACCTGCGCCCACACCGCCGAGCCCACGGTTCGCGCGGGGTTGATGGAGAACCCCGACACCGGCGCAAATACGAGCACATACAGCATGATCAGCACCCCCATCGAGTACGGCGTCCACTGCGCCAGCCGCGGCCGTGTCGAGGTCCCGAGCACCACCGCCATCATCAGCGCCGCCATCAACCATTCCGCTGCCCAGGCCGCGCCCGCACCGAGCGGCCCCGGAACCGTCACGACGTAGTGCACTGAAGGCGCCGCCAGCAAACCCCCGAGCAGCAAGACCGACACGCCCACCCCGCCAATCCCGCCGAGAAACTGAAACACCACGTACCAGAACGCATCCTGGCCGCCGATCTTGCCCAGCCGAAAAAACGAGAGCGTCACCGCCGGGTTGAAGTGCGCTCCCGAGCGCTTGCCCCACGGGCACAGGATGATCCCGACCGCCGTGCCGCCCATGCCCGCGCCCATGAGCAGCCGTCGCAGCGCCGCACTCGGCAGCCAACCCGGCACCGGCGACGCCGGGTGAAACAGCACCACCGTCACCACGCACGCCGAGATCATAAAGATCGCAAGCTCCGCCGCCTCCATTGCATAGAGCGACCACCGTGGCTTGTTTTCCCCTGCAGACCGAGCACCCGCCGCCATGCCCTCTACTCTACGTCCACCCGTCGGCTCGCGAGGCAGCAGTACCATGAACACGTGAAGCTGCCCATCGAACCGCCCATGCTCCCCATGCTTGCCAAGCGCGTCGACGCCATCCCGGAGGATGGCGGCTGGCTCTTTGAACCGAAATGGGACGGCTTCCGCGTGCTGGTCTTCCGCGACGCCGACGAGTGGATGCTGCAGAGCCGCGACGGCAAGCCGCTCAACCGCTACTTCCCCGAGCTACTCATCACGCTCGCTGCCGCGCTGCCCGGGCGCTGCGTGCTCGACGGGGAGATCATCATCGCGCGGACCGCAGACCCGGGTGGCCTCGACTTCGACGCGCTGCAGCAGCGTATCCACCCCGCTGCGTCGCGGATCAAGCTGCTCGCAGCAAGCACGCCCGCGTCCGTAGTGTTCTTTGACCTGCTGGCCGAGGGCGACCGCGATCTTACCCGCGAGCCATTCGCCACGCGCCGCGCCGCGCTCGAGTCGCTGCTCGCCGATGCGAAGCCGCCCATCCACATCACGCCTGCGACCGATGACAGGGGCTTGGCCGCAGACTGGTTCCAGCGCTTTGAAGGCGCAGGGCTTGACGGCGTGATGGCCAAGCGCGCCGACAGCCTCTACCAGCCCAACAAGCGCACCATGCTCAAGGTGAAACATGAGCGTGATTGCGACTGCGTTGTCGCCGGCTTTCGCTGGTACAAGGACGCGGAGAACACCGCCATCGGCTCGCTCCTGCTCGGGCTTTACAACGATGCCGGTGCGCTGCAGCACGTGGGCGTCTGCTCCAGCTTCACCCGCGACAAACGCGAAGAGCTGGTCAGCTTCCTCGAGCCTTACCGCAGAGACGCTGCCAAGGATCACCCCTGGAATCACGAGCTGACCGAGGCGGTGGACGGCCAGCGCATCCCCGGCGCCAAAAGCCGTTGGAACCAGGACAAGGATCTCTCCTGGGAGCCCTTACGCCTGGAGCTCGTCGTCGAGGTCGCCTACGAACACATGCAGGGCGACCGCTTCCGGCACATGGCTCAGTTTCGTCGCTGGCGCACCGACAAGCCGCCAGCCGAGTGCACCTACGCCCAGCTCGAGGTCGTCCCGCCGCACGAACTGCGCGCCATCTTCGCGGGTGACCGCACTACTTGACGGTAGGGTCCTCGTTCGGGTCCGGCGTCTCTTCGGCGGGACGCTCCCCTTCGGGCACGTGCTGCAGGTTCACGCGGATCCGGTACCAGATGTACGCACTCCCCCGCATGCGGTCGACCAGCACGTCTTCCACGGTAAGCAGGGAAGCAGCCTGGGGATTCCGCTCTTTCCAGCGTTCAAGGCCCGCCAGCGCCGCCTCCTTGTCAGGCGACTTCGAGATGACGATCAGCGGCGCCTTTGTGCGGGGAGCCCGCTTCTTCGGCGTTGCCGGAACCTCGCTCCCCTCCTTGGAAGACACAGCCTTCTTTGCCCGGCTTGGCGCCACGCGCTTCGCTTCGGTTTCGCCCTTCGCAAAGTGCGGCGGCCAGGGCGCATCCCCCAGCCCTGCCGCCTCGTCCCGGGCCGCAAGCTCCAGGAGCCCATCGAGCGGCGCAGGCTGCTCGTGCATCGCCGCATGTGGGTCGCCAAGCTGCGCAAAGCGCGCCGGCATCGTGACCACGGTGAACTCCGCCGGGTTCGACTCCGCGACCTCTTCCCAGCGCAGGGGCGCCGACACCCGCGCATCCGGCAGCGGCCGCACCGAGTAGGCCGAGCAGGTCGTCCGGTCCTTCGCGTTCTGGTTGTAGTCCAAGAAGACTCCGTGCCGCTCTTCCTTCCACCACTTCGAGCTCGCCAGCTCCGGCGCCCGCCGCTCGACCTCGCGTGCCACAGCCAACGCTGCCCGGCGCACCTCCGTAAAGCTCCAGCGAGGAAGGATCGGCGCATAGATGTGCATCCCACGCGAGCCACTCGTCTTCGGCCACGCGGTCAGCCCTGCTTCCACGAGCACCTCACGCACCACCGCGGCCACGCGGCGCACATCCTCCCAGCCCACCCCGGGTCCCGGGTCCAGATCAATCCGCAACTCATCCGGATGATCCAGGTCCCCGGTACGCACCGGGTGTGGGTGCAGCTCGATGCAGCCCAGGTTCATCACCCAGGCCAGCCCCGCCGCATCGTCAATCACGATCTCTTCCGCGGTCCGCCCGGAGGGAAACGACAGCGTCGCTGTGCGCAGCCACTCCGGCCGGTCCGAGGGCGCACGCTTCTGATAGAACGGCTCCTGCTCCGCGCCATTCACAAACCGCTTCAGCACAAAAGGCCGGTCCCGAACCCCGGCAAGTGCGCCTGACGCCACGGCCAGGTAGTACTGCACCAAGTCCATCTTCGTGAGCTTCGCCTGGCGCGAGAAGTACAGCTTCTCTGGATGGCTTACCCGGACTGCGTGCGCGCCGACCTGAACGATCTCGAACTCGTCAGCCATGGACCAGGCTCCTCATCATTGCGCAGTCCCGTGTAGCTGCTGCGAGAGCGCCTGCAGGTCCAGCGGAGGCACGCGGATGATCCCGCCGCGCGGGCTATCGATATCCGCGATCAGGAAGAAGGCCACGGAGAGGAGCACCGGCAGCACCAGGAGCATCAGCTTGCCATCTCGGGAACGCCGCGTCGCATACCCGACGAGCCCATTGGCGAAGAGCGCGATGATAATCATCAGCCCCCAGGCGGTTGTGGGGATCCTGTTCCACCAGGAAAACTGCGTATACCCCTGGCTGTTTAAGACATCGTTCATTCCCGAGACGATCAGCGCCGTCACCGGGGTAGGCTGCGCCAGCGCCTGGGGACGAACCGAGGCCCAGAGCGCTCCCTGCTGCCGGGCCGTCACCTGGTCTACCTTCGCCAGCTTCGAGCCATAGTTGACGTCGTAGAAACTGATGCGATGGTCGAGGTACTGCAGCAGAAGCTGTTTCACCTGTGCCGACTCCGCGGCCGGCAGAAGGTCAGCGCGCACATACTCTGTCCCGATTGCGTTGGCCTCGCCCTCCTCAAATAACCTCCGCTGGTCGTAGCGCGTAGTCGCCATCGAGAAGGTGAACCCGATAATCAGCCCGAGCAGGGTCAGAGTGGCGGGCACTACCAGGTTCAGGTTCTCGGCGCCATCTTTCTCATCGATATGGAAGCGGACGCGCAGCCAGGCCCCAAGCCGCGCCATCGCCCAGAGGGCAACGAGACAGGTCACGCACAACAAGCGAGGATGATTCACCATGTACAGCATCGTTCCACAACTCCAAGGCCTCAGTCACACGGAAGAGCGAACCCGCGCTCACAAGCCCGTCCTCTCAGATGCAAAACACAAGCAGATCTAGAGCGAGTGCAGGCGCCGGCAGGAGCTTCCCTGAAGAATCGAGCTGGGTCGCAACAAGAAAAGCTTCCGCGGGTCGATGCGCCCATGCACGAACGGACTACGCCCCAACCACGGCCGCTACCTGCCGGTACGCACCTATCACAACACACCAGGCACCGGGCGGCGTCGGCTCCAGGGCAGCGCCAGCGGAGGAGGCCGGTGACAACTACATCACGGGCATCAACGACCGGCAGGAGAGCCAACCCGGGGCGTCCGGGGCAACCGGGGCAACCGGGGCAACCGGCCGTCCCAAGCGTCCATCCCCGCAGCCTGACGTAGCGTCGCCGTACAGGTGTTGCGGCGGGCTCGCTTGCCTCCGCGCGATCCTGCCGCGCATCTCACTCGCCATGCCTAATGTTCTGCTTACCGACATCGACGGCACCCTCGTCGACAGCAACACCCTGCACGCCGAATCCTGGCGTCGCGCCTTTGAACATTTTGGAATCGACGTCGGCATGGATGAAGCCTGGCGACAGATCGGCAAGGGCGGCGACAAGGTGATCCCCACCTTCGTCCCCGAGCAGCACTGCGAAGAACTCGAAAAGCCCATCAAGGAGAAGCGCAAGGAGATCTTCCACCGTGATTACATGGACCGCATTGTGGCCTTTCCGAAGAGCCGCGATCTCCTCGAACGGGTCCGCGCCGCCGGCATCCGCATCGCGCTCGCCACGTCCTCCGAGGAGGAAGACCTCAAGACCTACAGCAGGATTATCGGCGGGGAACAGGGCATCGACGACCTCGTCGAGAAGGCGTCCACCAGCTCCGACGCCAAGGAGTCCAAGCCCGAGGCTGATATCTTTGCCGCCGCACTCAGCAAGCTCGGCATCAGCCCAGACGGGGGACGTACGGAGGCAGTAGCGCTTGGCGATACGCCATGGGACGCCCAGGCCGCTGGAAAACTCGGGATACCGGTGATTGGACTGACCTGTGGTGGCTGGAAGCGCCAGGACCTGCTCGATGCCGGCTGCGCCGAGGTCTGGAACGACCCCTCAGACCTGCTCGCGCACTTTGACGAGTCACTCCTCGGCAAGAGCTAGCGCGCACGAGCCTGGACCATCCCAGCGTCGGCCGCTCCAAACACGTGTGATCCGGAACGAAGCGCTTCCAGTCGTGAACGGACCCTATCGCCCTGGACCAAAGCTTGTCGTCTGAACTTGTCATCCGGAACGAAGGGATCTGCGGTTTCGCCCCTTCGCCGCAGAGAAAGGCTCCGGTCAGGCCGCAGAGAAACGCTCCGGTCAGGACGACATCGTCTCACTGCGAACGCCGATCGTGCTTCGCGCCACTCACAAACACATTCAGCAGCGTCAACGCCGCCGGCGTGACTCCAGGAATCCGGCTTGCCTGGCCGATTGTGCTCGGGCGGATGCGCGACAGCTTCTCCTGCATCTCCCGGCTCAACCCGGCCAGCCCTTCGTACAAGAAGCCCTCCGGGATCGCCCGCGACTCCGCCGCCTTCAGCTTTGCGATCGAGCGACGCTGCTGGTCGAGATACCCCGCGTACTTGATCTCCGTTTCGATCGACTTCAGCTCGATCCGGCGATTTCCAGCCGCGGGCGTTCCCGGCTCTGCCGCTAACCAGGGCCCAAACACCTGCTCGCCTGTCTCTGCCTGGTGGGCCTCGAGCATAGGGACAAGCAGTGGCCACAACGTCGCCAGCGTCAGCTCCGGACGCTTAAGGAGCTGCAGAAACGTCAGCCCCGCCGTATTCTCCGCAGTCAGGCCATTTGTCTTCGCTGGAACGGTAGTCTCCCGAGGCTCATCCGACCCGGAGGTGGGCTGTACGCTCCCCCCACTCCCTGCCTCACTCAGCAGCCCAGCGAGCATCACGGCCCAGGCCGCAGCCTCTGGCCGCCGCGTCGCCAGGAGCTTCTCAAGTGCCGCCGCCCGCGCCTGCTTCGACTCGTACGCCGCCCAGTGCGCCTCCGGGATCAGTCCCAGCCGGCGCGCATGAGGCGTCAGCCGGCGGTCCGCATTGTCGATCCGCAGGTGCAGCCGGAACTCCGCCCGCGAGGTAAACATCCGGTAGGGCTCGTTCGTGCCCTTCGAGATCAGGTCGTCGATCAGGATCGCCGTGTAGGCCTCGGTCCGGTCGAGCGTAAACACCGGCTGCCCGGACACGGGCCAACCCTTCGAGCCATCCGTAACGGCGGCCTTCACCCAGCGTGCGGCCAACGCCGCATTGATCCCGGCCATCAACCCCTGGCACCCGGCTTCCTCGTACCCGGAGGTCCCGTTGATCTGCCCGGCAAGGTACAGCCCCTGGAACTTCTTCACGCGCAGTGAGCGGTCGAGCTCCGTCGGGTCGATCGAGTCGTACTCGATCGCATACCCCGGGCGCAGCATCTCCGCATTTTCGAGGCCCGGGATGGACCGCACGATCTCTGCCTGCACCTCCATCGGCAGCGACGTCGACATGCCGTTTACGTACACTTCGTGCGTGTTCAGCCCCTCGGGCTCCAGGAAGAACTGGTGGCCCGTCTTGTCGGGAAAGCGCACCACCTTGTCCTCGATCGATGGGCAGTACCGCGGCCCGATCGCCTCGATTGCCCCCGAGTACATCGGCGACCGGTGTACATTCTCGCGGATGATCTCGAGCGTACGGGGCGTCGTATGCGCGATATGGCACGAAATCTGCCGCAGGGGCAACGTTGTGGTCTTGAACGAAAAAGGTGTTGGCTCACCATCGCCCGGCTGCTCTTCGAATTGCGACCAGTCGATGGTGCGTCCATCCAGCCGTGGCGGCGTCCCTGTCTTCAGCCGCGTGTTGCGCAGACCAAGGCCTTTCAGCGACTCGCCCAACAGCACCGAGGCCGGCTCGCCCGAACGCCCTGCCGGATACTGCTGCTCGCCGCAGTGGATCAGCCCATTCAGAAAGGTTCCAGTCGTGATCACCGTCGAGAATGCCCGGATCTCGCGGCCATCCCGCAGCCGCAGCCCAACCAGCCGCGAGCCCTCCACGGGCGTGTCCTGCGGCTCACCCGCGGCACTCTCGAAAACAAAGCCGACGACCTCCGCCTGCTTGATGTGGAGATTCGGCTCGTTCTCGAGCAACTCGCGCATACGCACGCGGTAGAGCGCCTTGTCGCACTGCGCGCGGGGGCTCCACACCGCAGGGCCGCGCGAGGTATTCAGCAGGCGGAACTGGATGCCGACCGAGTCCGCGACCTCGCCCATGATGCCGCCCAGCGCATCAATCTCGCGCACCAGGTGGCCCTTGGCCACTCCCCCGACCGCCGGATTGCAGCTCATCTGCGCGATCAGGTCCAGGTTCAGCGTCAGCAGCGCGGTGCGCAGCCCCATGCGGGCCGCTGCCACGGAGGCTTCGCAGCCTGCATGCCCGGCTCCCACAATCGCCACGTCATACTGCTCTCGCAACGCCATTCCTCAATCTTACTTGGCGCCTACCAGGTACTCCTCGAGAAAACCCGAAAGCGCGCCCAGGATCCGAGGCACTGCCGCTGGCGTGAACCAATGCCCCTCCCCAGGCAAGAGCTCCACGCGATGGGCCACGCCCCGATCCGTGAGCAGCCGCTCCAGACCATAAGCCTCGCTCACCGGCACCACCGTGTCTTCTGTCCCATGCACGATGAGCACGGGCGGAGTCGCCGTCGAGATCGCGGGCGCCCACTCCGACGGCATGCCCCCGGAAACCTCCGCCACCGCCCGCACTCGCCGGTCCGCCGCGGCCATCGCCATGCTCAGGTAGCCGCCCAGCGAGACGCCCAGAATGCCAATCCGCCGGGCATCGACGCCGGGGCGCGCTGCCACGTAGCTCACCGCATCACCGGCAGTCGTGAGCCAGCGGTTGAAGTGCACGCCATCGAGGATCATCTCGCGCGTGGCCCGCGCGGTCCCGGTGCGATCGAAGTAGTGCGGCGCATACGCCGCGATGCCTGCCGCCGTGAGCAGTGGCGCAAACCGTTCAAACCAGAACCCTGTCGATCCGCCCGCCCCGTGCAGCAGCAGCAGCGCCGCATGCGGCTTTTCTCCCGCGGGCTCGGACTGCAACATACGGATCGTCTCCCCACCACTCGTAAAACTCGCCATGCTTATGAAGATGCAGCGCGCAAAAGAAACCCGGCAGCCGAGGCCGCCGGGCGAAGGGTGCCAGGAGAGAGGTCTTAGAACTGGAACCGTGCTCCCAGCTGCAGCTGCCGCTGGCTGTACGCAAAGTTGTCGTTGTTGACCGCGGTGATGGACTGGAACGGGGTGCTGGTGTACGGAACCAGCTGGTTCTGGTAGGTCCCGTTGGCCAGCTTGACCGTCGCCGGCGTATACGCGCTGGTGCCGACCGAGGTCACGTTCTGGTGGTTGGCCAGGTTGAACGCTTCTCCGAAGAACTCAAGCCGGTACTGCTCGTGGAAGACCACGCGCTTGGAGAGGCGAAGGTCGAGTACGTTGATCCGGGGCTGCTGGTAGAGGTTGCGATCCGGTCCCGGCACGCGATTGCTGCCGCCGGAGCCGTTGAACGAACCCGTGTTGATCAAGGCGACCGGCGCTGCGCCATTCACCGACAGGGGCACTGAGCTGTTGATGCCAAGCGAGTACGGCAGGCCGCTCTGCGCCTGGAAGTCCGGCGCGATCTCGTAGTCGTTCAGAAGGTAACCCAGGGGTCCCTTCACGTGGTACGGCAGATCGCCGACCGCGTACAGGACCAGGCGGCTCGGAACGTTCTGCGGAGAGTTGCCGTAGTCGAGCTTGAGGTTGGTCGGATCGAGCAGCGAGGTTGCGCTCGCACCGGTCGTGTTGTTCACGCCGTAGTCCAGCGCATGTGACCAGGTGTAGTTGGCATTTGCCGAGAAGTAGTGCGAAAAGCGATGCACATACTGCCAGACCACCGCCTCGTAGTTCGAGGTCACGCCGCTGAAGATGTCGGTAACGGTGGAAAAGTTCTTGTTTGGCCGCGCACCCACAAAGGCGTTCGCGGTAAAGACCGATCCACTTGCCAGGCCGCCTGGAACGGTGCCGTTGATGGTGAAGGAGACCGGCGTTGGCGCAGGCAGGTTGGTGTCGACGAAGTCCGGCAGACGCCGGCCATAGGCTCCGAGCCACGAGACGCTGAACGCGTCGCTGTTGCCAAGCTGCTGCTCGAGCGTGAGGTCCGCCTGGTGGATCTCAGGGACGTTGAAGTTCGGATTGAGGTAATCGACCGCTGCGTTGCCACCCGTGCCGCCCAGGCACTGTGCCTGGTTGGCCGCAGGGATCACCTGCGGAAAGGTGACGGCGCAGGTTCCAGTGGTCGTCGGGTAAAGGTTCGGATCGCTCTGCGCGCTGGCCGACCCGGTAGAGATCAGGGCCTGGTAGATCGTGGAGTTGATCTCGCGGGCGAAGAACATGCCGTAGCCGCCGCGCAGGATCGTGCTGCCGGTGCCGCGAACGTCATACGCAAAGCCGACGCGCGGTCCGATGTTCAGCATGTCATTCGGAAAGTGCTGCGACTGCGGAAGCAGCGGGTTCGGGATCTGCGGACTCGGCAGCTGCTCGTACTCCCAGCGCAGGCCAGCAGTGATGCTCAGCCGACGGCTGGCCTTCCACTGGTCCTGGATGAAGGCAGCATAGTCATTGGTGTTGAAGTCGAGGCCAGGTGTGCCCGTGCCCTGGAAGAACAGGTTGTAGTGGGCAGCGCGCCGGTTCTGGCTGGCCAGATACGTGTCGGCGATGTAGCTGCCGAGCGCCGTGTTGCCGGTGTAGTTGAACTGGCCATATTGCGCGTAGAGGTTCGACAACCGGTCATTCGTGTGAACATAGTCCTCACCGAACTTGATGTCGTGGTTGCCGCGCTGCCAGTCCACCGTATCCGCAAGCTGCCAGCGACGCTCATCCGGGTAGGCTGCACGCTGCAGATAATCCGGGGTTCCCAGCGCGAAGAAGCCGCTGAGCGAGATCTCAGGAGGCAGCCCCAGGGGATTGGTGTAGCCGGCACTGGTCTTTAGCAGGGTTGACTGCTCGTATGCGGTCGGCGTCTGGTTGGTCTCGAACTCGAAATCGCGCCCATACATGTAACGAATCTCGTTGCTGAGGTCGCCCTTGATCGCAGTGTCGAGCTTGCCGACAATCCAGTTGTCGCGGACATAGTCATTGCCGAACGTGGCCACGCCATCCGCCACGGCAGGCGATGTCTGGATGCCGCCGGGCGAGGTCCAGTGCATCACATTCCCTTCGACAGAGGCGTGATTTCGCTGGGTGACCTGCCAGTCGATCTTGGGGAAGTAGATCGTCTGGTCGCCGGTGCGGGGCACGGTGCCGAGCTCAGAACGCAGACCCGCAATCCCGTTGTAGTACACGGTGGTCGCTGCTGCGGTCGACAGACCCGTGTCCGTGGCTAGCGCCGCGATATTCGCTGTCTGGTAGCTTCCGCCCTGGTTGTAGAAGTTCTGGTTGGCGCTGGCCGAGGTGATGGTCGCTGCGCCAGGGAAGTAGTGGTAAAAGCGGTCGGCTGCGAGGAAGAAGAACAGCTTGTCCCTGAGGATCGGACCGCCAAACGTCAGGCCATACTGCCGGCGCAGATCGGTCGGCTTGAACAACTCTGCCTGGTATACGTTCGGCGCTGTCTGCACAGGGTGAAACACGGTGGGGTTGATCGCAGCCCACGCACTATCGCGATCATAGTAGTAGCCAGAGCCGTGGAACGCATTCGTCCCGCTCTTGGTGACCGAGTTTACAATGCCGCCGGCCGAGCGGCCATACTCCACCGAGTAGTTCGAGGTGTTGACCTGGAACTCCTGCACGGCTTCCTTGATCGTCGAGTAGCCCGCGCGCGTCCGGCCACGCTCTTCCGAGAAGAACGCCTGGTTGTCGTCGGTGCCGTCGATCGTGATGTTGTTCAACAGCGTGCTCTGCCCGCGGAAGCTCAGCAGTCCATACCCATTGCTGTCGTTCACGACGCCCGGCGTCAGGAGCGCGAAGGCAGACCAGCGATAGTTGTTCTCAGGGAGGTTGCTGATCGTCTGCTGCGGAATCACATCTGCAAAATCCGGAGAGACCGTATTCACGAGCGGCGACTGGTCGGTGACCGTCACCTCCTGCGCACTGGAACCGGCCTGCAGTGGCGCATTGATCGTTGTGAATGCGCCAACCTGCACGGTAGCGTTCGTGGAACGGTACGTTTCAAAGCCACTCGCCGTGACCGTGACGTTGTACACGCCGGGCGCGAGGTGCACAGCGCGAAAGTATCCGGAGGAGTCTGTGTTCAGCGTCACCTCGGCGTTGGTGCCGGTGTTGCGGATACTGACGGCAGCATTGTTGATCACCGCGCCGCTTGCATCGGTGACCGTTCCGCCAATTGCACCATCCACTGCAGTCTGGCTGCGCGCTGCGGACGTTACAGCGAGGCTCAGCACGAGGGCGCTCGCAGCCCTCATTCGGGTAGATCTGTGAAACATTGGACGCTCCTTTGAAAGGGGTACTCAGGCTGGCGCACTTCTCGTGGTGCGCGTGGCATACCTTGGCCAGGCAACGGCACAAGGAAGGGCAGATCGCATTGCGGCCAAAAACGCGCAACAATGCCAAGTCTGCCACGCTCTTGTGAAGCGAATGTAAATCTTTCCAGGTCGTGGCGCTAAAAGTGCAGCTTTGCGGCCACCTGTATCTGCCTGTCCTGGTACAGGTTCGTGTTGTTACCGTTGAGCGCGGTGCCAAACTCTGAAGAGCCAGCCCTGGTCCCGCTCTGCCAGGTGAGCTTTGGCAGCGAGGTCGCAGAGCTGGAGTTCGACAGGGTGTACCCAACTGTATCGATCGCGGTTACATTTTCGTGATTGAGCAGGTTGAAGCTTTCAGCCAGGATCTCGAGCGACACCTTCTTTGTGATTTGGGTCCGCTTGCTCACGCGGAGGTCTGCATTGACCACGACAGGATAGCGGAACGTATTGCGCCCTACCGCGGCGATGCGCCGCGCACCGCCAGAACCATTGATTGATGCACCAAGCCCACTCAATGCCTCCGTACGGTTCAGCGAGTCGAGGTAGCGCAGAGCAGGTACCGAGCCCGATGTCTGCATGGAATAAGGCAGCCCATCTCGCAGCTCCGCGGTCGGCGCGAGCTCGTACTGATTCACAAGCGCGCCCCACCAGCGATGCCCCGCCCACGGGGTCTTCAGCACCAGGCCGCCCGTGAGCCTGCGGCGAATATCGAAGTTGGAGTCTCCATACTCGAGCTGGAGATTCGCCGGGTCGAGGACATCGTCTGTATCAGCGAAGGCAGTTGCGTTCTGGTTCCAGTCCGCCGCATGCGCGTACGTGAACGAGCTGTGAAGATCGAACACGCGAGATAAGTCGTGATCCGCCTGAACCACCACAGCCACGTACCGCGAGTTCGTCTCCGAAAAAATACGCGTGGTGGGTCCATACGCGGGATTGATCCGCTGCGTGTAAAGGCGGCTGGTGTACTGTGCGGGAAGTGGTCCCTGGTGCAGGGGATCGACCACGGAGTAGGTGATCGACTGTGGCTCAGCGAGATCGATGTTGGTGTCGACATAGTTGGGCAGTTCGCGTCCCCCGGAGTACATGCCGGCAAAGGTAAGTCGGGTCTTGCGGCCAAGCTTCTGCTCGAGCGACACCTCCACCTGCTCCACTTGCGGATTTTGAAAATGGCGGTCGAAGTACACGGCGGATGGGGGAACAGACAGGTACGGGGTGCTTGAGAACACAAAGGGCAGCGGTGGTGTACCCACATCGGTCGGCCGGAAGTCATAGCCACGTTGCGCCCCGGCGCTCCCGGTCCCGGTAAGCGCACTGAAGGCCGTTGCGTTGATAATGCGCCCGTAGAAGACGCCGGCACCTGCGCGCAGTACCGTGTGCGCGGCGCCCCCGATATCCCACGCAACGCCCAGTCGCGGTCCGAAGTTGTTCTTGTCGTGCGGCAGCCGCGCCGTTTCTGCGATATCCGGGTTCACCAGCGATCGATTTGTATTCGGCAGTTGCTCATATTCGTACCGCACCCCGGCGGACAGCGTGATGTCGTGACGCAGCCGCCACGTCTCCGAGACAAACCCGGCATAGTCCGCTGACTGGAACTGGAATGTCGTGGGTCCAAAGCTCTGTGTGTAGGTCGCGTAACACGGCAGCGCGCCCGCGCCGACGGTGGCGTCGTCACAGTGATCCGGGGAAAGATAGTCGGTCGCAAAGTCCATCACGCTCGCGTAGGTGTAGGTGCCATTCGCGTTATAGAGCGCATCGCTGTAATCGTTCACATAGTTCACCGAGTACCCGACCTTCCAGGTACTCCTGCCGTGCACATAATTCAGCGTGTCTTCGCCTTCGTAGCGTCGCTCATCCGGAAAGGCTGCCCGGTTCAACACGGGTGGCGTCCCAAACCGAAAGCCATAATCCTCGATTACGATCTGCGGCGCACGCCCGTAGATGTTGCTGGCCATCGAGGTTTCGAAGGGCGCAGGCGCATCGCCGCTTTCGCTCACGAGATCACGTGCATACTGGAACATCACCTCGTGCAAGAGATTTGGCGTGAGGAAGTACGCCCAGCGCGCAATCATGCTGTCGTTGGCTGAAACCGAGTTTCCGAACGATCGGCTGCCATAAGTGGCTGAAGGCGAAGTCTGCACGCCATTCGGTGAGTTCCAGTCAGCATGGTTCCATTGAAGCGTGACATGGCTACGGTCACTTACCTGCCAGTCGATCTTGGGAAAGTAGATCGCCTGGTCCGCGGTGCGCGGCACGCCGCCAAGCAGGGTCGTGAGCCCGCGAAGTACACCGTTGTACTCGTTCTGCGCCGTCTCCGGCAGCACGCCGAGCCGCGACGCAAGCGTCACGACGCTTTGCTGCGTCGGCGTCGCAAACAGCTTCACTGGATTGCTCGCCCGTGCGACTGCCGGAAAGTCGCGATGGTAGCGATCGTAGGTGAAGATACCCTGCACCCTGTCACGCAGGAGCGGTCCACCAATCGAAACACCAGCCTGCGTCACCGTGTTCTCGAGCCGCATCGGCATCGTCGTCACCACGTTGCTCTCGCCCGTCGCAACACTCAGCACATTGGCAAATGGATTTGCCGCGCCCCATGCACTGTTGCGGTCGTACGCGAACGCCTCGCCATGCCACCGATCCCCGCCACTCCGCGTCACCGTGTTGATCACGCCGCCCGCGGCTCTGCCGTACTCCGCACCATAGTTCGAAGCGTTTACCTGGAACTCCTCCACCGAGGCTTCCGAGTTCGAGTACGCAAGCGTCGTGCCGCCGCGATCCTCCGCGAAGAAGGCCTGGTTGTTATCCGCGCCATCGACCGTGTTGTTGTTGAGCAGGGACCCGATTCCACGAAAGGAGAGCAGCCCATTCGCGTCGGCATCCGGTGTTACCGCCGGCGTCAACAAGGCGAAATCTGTCCATCGCCGCGTCAGCGACGGAAGATCATGAACCGCGCCTTCATCGAGCGTCGTCGCGAGAGCTGCACTGATCGTATCGAGCACCGGCGCAACATCCCCGACCGTCACCGCGGCGCTGGTGGAGGCAGGCCGCAGCACGCCGCGCACATTCGTCTCTGCGCCCACCGAGACAAGCGCCCGCGCGTTCCAATCCGCAAACGAGACTGCCTCTGCACTGAGGTCGTAGGCTCCGGTCGTCAGCCCTTCGAAGTGAAACGCCCCCCGCTCATCCGTTTCGGCTCGTCGTTGCGTGGCAGTTGTCTCAGCGTGAAGCAGGAGCTGCGCCCGAGCGACTGGCCGTCCAGCGCCATCAACAAGCACACCTGCAATCGCGCCATCTGCCGTCAGCTGCGCCGCGACGCCGCAGCTTGGCACCAGCAGTGAAGGAGCAAGCGTGACCATCCAAAGCAAAGCAATCTTCAAGCGAACTCCCCACGCGAACGAGAGAACGCAAACCCGGAGTCAATCCTGCAGGCACACCATGCGATACGGCAGCTATCCCCGCTACGTGGCAGGGAGAGCGATGCCTGGAGCCGACAGAAGGGCGAGCCAATAGGTCGCTCTACACGGCATAAGTCAACACATCATGCGGATAAGTGAGCCGAGCATACCTGAAACCGCTAGACTGGAAGTACATAATGTTTATCGATGAGACCCGAATTCGAGTAAAGGCCGGTGACGGCGGTAATGGTTGCATGGCGTTTCGCCGCGAAAAGTTCGTCCCCAAGGGTGGTCCCTCAGGCGGCGACGGCGGTCGTGGTGGTGATGTCATCATGGAGTCAAGCCAGCGCCACAACACCCTGGTGCACTTTCGCTACAACCCGGAACACAAGGCCGAGCGTGGCCGCCACGGCGAAGGCTCCAACTGCTCCGGGCGTGCCGGCGACGACATCATCCTCAAGGTTCCCGTCGGCACCTCGGTCTTCAATGACGAAACCGGCGAGCTGATCCACGACTTCCGCACCGCCGATGAGCGCATCATCGTCGCTCACGGTGGCCGTGGTGGCCGCGGCAACCAGCACTTCGCCACGCCCACCCACCAGGCCCCGCGCGAGCACGAGATGGGCTTCGCCGGCGAGGAACTGCCCCTTCGGCTCGAGTTGAAGCTGCTTGCCGATGTGGGTCTGGTCGGCTATCCCAACGTGGGCAAGTCCACGCTGATCTCCCGCATCTCGGCCGCACGCCCCAAGGTTGCCGACTACCCCTTCACCACGCTCGAGCCCAATCTCGGGGTCGTCACTGTTGGGGAAGCCCCGCATGAAGAAAGCTACGTCGTCGCCGATATCCCGGGGCTCATTGAGGGTGCCCACCTCGGCGCCGGCCTGGGCGTCCAGTTCCTGCGCCATATTGAGCGCACCGGCGTACTGGTTCACCTGGTGGACGTTTCGGACGGCAGCGGCCGCGAGAACCCCCTCGAAGACTTCAAGATCATCACCGAGGAGCTCCGTGCTTTCGGTCACGGCCTGGAGTCGAAGCCGGTGCTGGTGGTCGCCTCGAAGGCAGATGTGGCGAACCCGGACAAGCTTAAGAAAGTGCAGGCCATGGCAAAGCGTCGCAAACTGCCCTTCTACGCCATCTCTGCCGTGAGCGGTCATGGGGTCGAAGCCCTGCGCTATGCGATGGCGGAGTACGTGCGCGCTCACCGTGTGCAGCAGGCATCCGTTGCTGCAGAGCTCGCCGGCGGCTTCTAGACAGTGACTTTCGGGGTGCTGCACGCGTAGACAACGATGAAGTTGAGCGCGTAAAACCATCTTATGCTTCCCATGATGGTTCAGCAGCAGTTTGGCATGGCAGGTGACCTGTGAGGCGGCTGAATCGCCGTAGCTTTCTCCAAGGGCTTGGTGTGCTCGCGCCCTTCGTTCACAGAGGCTTCGGTGGCTTCTCAGCATACGCTGCACCCGAGGGGAACCAGGCGGAGGCGGGGCAGACTCTGTTCGTTGGCACACAAACAGGGCACGGCAGCAATGGGATCTACTCGTACGGCTGGGACGCCGGGCGCGGATCGCTGAAGCTCCTGGGCCTTGCTGCAGAAACGGCAATGCCGACCTACCTTGCGATCGCGCCGGACAAACGGGCGCTCTTTGCTGCGAACGAAACAGATAGCTTTGACGGCGCCAAGTCCGGTGGTGTCTCTTCGTTCCATATCCAGGCGAACGGCGGCGGTGTCTCGAGCAAGCTCGCGCCCATTGATAGCCAGATCTCCGGAGGCACCGAGACCTGCTACGTCGGCCTCGACCACACGGGGCGCGTCCTGCTCTGCGCCAATTACGGCGGCGGCAGCGCCTCGTCTTTCCAGGTCTCGCCTTCGGGGGAGATCGGCCCGGTCGTCTCACACTTCCAGTACACCGGGAGCGGCCCCGATCACGAACGGCAGGAAGCGCCTCATATCCATCGCGCCATGGCTTCACCCGGCAACCGCTTCGCGCTCTTCAACGATCTCGGCCTGGACAAGATTCACATCTACGCGCTGGATGCCGCAACCGCGAAGCTCACGCCCCACGAACCGGCCTCCTGGCAGGCTCCGGCTGGCTCGGGGCCCCGGACGCTGCACTTTCACCCCAACGGCCGTTGGGCGTACCTGGTTGTCGAGATGGGCTCTGCCGTGATCGTGCTCGACTGGGACGAAGGCCGCGGCGTTTTTCGGGCCAAGCAGGAGGTCTCGCTGATCCCGCCGGGGTACAGCGGCCGCAGCCAGGCCGCAGATGCCATCCTGGACCGTGCCGGGCGCTTCCTGTACGCTGCCGATCGCTACTACGACAACTTTTACCGCTTCGTGATCGATCCACAAACCGGCGAACTACACAGCCTCCTTCGCCGCCCGTGCACCGGCAAAACCCCGCGCTACATCACACTCGACCCAACCGAACGCTGGTTTCTTTCGGCCAATCAGGACTCGGACAACATCGAGATCATCGCGCGCGACCCACAGACCGGCATACTCTCGGCGCACAGCACAATGATCCCGCAGAGCAAGCCGCAATGCCTGGTGTTTATCTAGCACGGTGGGGTGTTATCTCGGGGGTAAATGGATCGCTGTGCGCCTGTTGCGCGGCGTACAAACCCGCTCGCCTGGGAGGAAAACTCTCTCAGAAAAGGACTATCATCGCCTGCACGGCCTCGTCGGGAGCGCCGACACGCATGAAGCAGGGGAGAGGCGCATGAGCGACGCAACATCGATCCAGAAGGGCCGCCGTGATTTTCTCAAGACCAGCGGCGCCATTGCAGCAGGCCTGATCGCAGAGCCGATCCGCAGCGAAGCCCAGCAAGCCCAGGCGCCGCTTGCAGCACCCCGTACCTCCGCCATGCCCACGCGCAATCTCGGCCGCACCGGGCATCGCGTTGGCGTCTTCTCGCTCGGGGGGCAGTCCGCTCTCGAGAAGCCGAACAATTTCGACATCGCGGTCCCGATCATTGAGCGCGCCCTCGACCTCGGCGTCAACTACTGTGACACCTCTTCGATCTACGGCGGTCCCGACCGCTGGAGCGAGCAGTACTTCGGCCAAGTGATGAAGGCGCGCCGCAAGGACACTTTCCTCGCGACCAAAACCAAGGAGCGTACCCGCGACGGCTCCATGCGCATGATCGAGCGGTCGCTGCAACTGCTCAACACCGACCACGTCGACCTGTGGCAGCTGCACGATATCGGCACCATGGATGACGTGAACCAGTGCTTCGCGAAGGGCGGAGCCATGGAAGCGCTGATCGAGTGCAAGAACCAGGGCATCGTCAAGAACCTCGGCATCACGGGCCATCACCGG
The DNA here is from genome assembly GCA_965199135.1 of Acidobacteriaceae bacterium. Classification (GTDB taxonomy): domain Bacteria; phylum Acidobacteriota; class Terriglobia; order Terriglobales; family Acidobacteriaceae; genus EB88. The sequence continues at coordinate 1,129,237 of OZ240685.1, forward strand.
CCCGACGCGCTGATGGAGTGTATTCATCGCTACCCCTTCGACACGGTCCTGATGGCGCTCAACGCCGCCGACACGCACGACCACAGCTTCTCGGACGCGCTCTTGCCGCTTGCGGTTGAGAAGCAGATGGGCATCATCGCAATGAAGGTCCCGGCCCGCGGGCGCATCCTCTCCTCGTGGACGCCGCCGCCCGTCGATGTGCAGAAAAAGATGTGGGAGGGTGGCGCTGAAATCTCGAGCCGCCCCGGCACGCTCAACATGCGCGAGGCTGTCTATTACGTGCTATCACAGCCGGTCAGCACCATGATCATCGGTTGCGACACGATTCCAATGCTCGAGGAGAACATCCAGCTGGCAAAGGCGTTTACCCCGCTGACCGCAATGCAGCAGGCAGAGCTTGTCGCAAAGACCGAGCCGATTGCGAAGCAGGCACTCTGGTTCAAGCACTTCGACCGCACCTAGATCCCGCAGAACAGAGAGGCCTCTTCCCGCGCGGAGCAACAGTGAGGGTGCCCACATCCGCGGTCTCAGATGTGGGCTCTTCGCCCTGGGCAGACTACCCCAGCCACTTGGGATTCCCAGCAGTGCCATCAAAGTGCTGCGACGTCTTGAAGAGTTCATACTTCCCGGTCATCGCTGCATCCCGAGTGCCTGCAAGCAGCGTCGCCATCTGCGCCTGCGTCATCGGCTGGAAGTTCTTCACCGCCTCCATCGCCTGGTCCAGGATTGGCATGGAATCGATGCCGGTGATCACCACCGACACGGGCTGCGACAGCCCATACTGTAGCGCCGCAATCGGCTCGACAGTCTTGCTGTCGAGGATGAAGTGATCGCCGAAGGTCTTCATCGCAAGCACGCCGATACCCTGCGACAACGCAACCGGCATCACCTCCTTGGTGAACGAGCGGAAGTGAGCATCCATCACATTGATCGGCATCTGCACGGTGTCGAAGTGGAAGTGATGCTGCTGTGCTATCTCGAGCATGCGCAGGTGCACTGCCGGGTCCTTGTGACCCGTAAAGCCGATGTACCGGATCTTGCCTGCCTGTCGCGCGGCTACGGCAGCCTCCATCGCCCCGCCTGCGGCAAAGATGCGATCCGGGTCTTCCATGCGAATCACTTCGTGGAACTGCACCAGGTCGATTGTGTCCATCCGTAACCGGGACAGCGACTCTTCCAGCTGCTTGTTGTATTCCTTGGCCGTGCGCCCGTCGATCTTGGTCATCTGAAAGACCTTGTCGCGGTAGCCATCGCGCAGCGCCTGCCCCATGCGCACTTCGCTGATGCCGTCGTTGTAGTCCCAGCAGTTGTCCATGAAGGTGATGCCGCGGTCGATGGCCGCGCGGATCAGGCGAATGCTCTCGTCCGGATCAGCCTGCTTGCCGACATGGTAGCCACCGAGGCCGATCGCGGAGACGCGTTCCCCGGTCTTGCCCAACTCGCGATACTGCATGTCCGGCGATTCTGGACGCTTCACTGTACCCGTATGTGGTGCGCCTGCCTGTTCTGGCACCTGCGCCTCGGCTGCGCCCGCCGCGATTGCGCCGACGCCGGCCACTGCTGCCGACTTCAGGAAATTTCGTCGCTCCATATCTGCTCCTCGTCTGCTCCTCGATGCCTCTTGCGCACTTGGATGCCAGCAGCAGACCCGCAACAGGGAACAAGCCGCGCTACCCACTAACGACGTACAGACGCCCGCGCCTCTGCATACGCATGGAGAGCCGCCTGCATCACCTGCTTCACCGGGACGCCATGCTCCCGGGCAGCAGCTCTGCAGTCCTCGAACTCTGGTGCGACGTTCAGTTCTTCGCCGCCCCTCGTTCCGGTCTTCACCCGGATGCGTCCGAATGCTGTCTCCGCTACCGTGTGGCTCCGCTCGAGACAGGTCCGCTCCTCGCGCCGCGAGCGAACGCCGAGCGTGCTCGTCTCACGCAGGAGCAGGTCTGTGAGCGTCGCCTCATCTCCGGGATTGCAGAGCACCGTGATGAGCGTGCCGGGCCGCCCCTTCTTCATGATCACCGGCGTCAGCATCACGTCGAGCGCATGCGCAAGCAGCGCCTGCTCCGCGACATGCGCCAGTAGCTGCGGGGTGCTGTCGTCGAGTGCGGTCTCAAGCAATGCGACCGTCTGCCCCTCGTGCCGATGCGGCGCAGCCTCGGCTCGCTCTCCCGTGTCCCCAGCCGTTACGAAGGCTTCTCCGAGGCTCAGGCGAAGCACGTTGGGAAAATCCTTCGGATTGCGCGACCCTGCTCCATAGCCGATCGCATCCACCTGCATCGCAGGCTGCGCCCCGAAGGTCGGCTTGAGCGTGCGCAGAATAGCAGCACCCGTCGGCGTGACCAGCTCCTTCTGCACATGCGCCGAGTACGTCGGCACGCCACGCAGGAGGTCCGCCGTGGCTGGGGCTGGCACCGGGAAGATCCCGTGCGCACACACCACCATCCCCCCGCCAACATTCACCGGCGAGGCGAACCACTCAACCGGACCCTCTTCTTCGAGGTACGCGATCCCGGCGCTCGCCGCGACGATATCAACGATGGCATCCACAGCGCCAACCTCGTGGAAGTGAATGGACTCCACGGGAACATTATGGATCTTGGCCTCCGCCAGCCCCAGCACCTCGAAGGTCCGGATCGCGCGCTCTTTCACCGGCAACCGCAGCGGCGACGCCGTGATCAGCTCGCGAATAGCCGAGAGCGAACGCCCATGCACGTGCGGCACTGCTGGCTCAGGCCCGTGATCCTGGGAATGCGTGTGACTGTGTTCGTGGGAGTGCGCGTGTCCGTCGCCGTGCGTATGCTCGTGATCGTGTGCATGCTTCTCGTGCGAGTGCGAGTGCGAGTGCGAGTGCGAGTGCGAGTCCGAGTGCCCGGTGTCATGCGAGTGCGCCTCGGTGTGTGTGCCTCCATCTCCATGGGAGTGCGAATGTACCGGCTCCGCCGCATGAGGGTGCGCATGCGAATGACTATGCGGCACCGCTCCCTCCGCGCGCTTTCCACCTTCGAGCACGTGCACCTTGAGCGAAGAGATCCCGCTGCGGTCCACAATCTCGGTCTCGATCGTGGCATCGACCTTGAGCGAAGCAGCAGCCTGCTGCAACACCTCAACCGGAACCCCCGCGCCCACGAGGGCGCCGAGAAACATATCGCCCGACATCCCGGCGAAGCAATCAAGATAGGCAATACGCATGAGGCGAAAATCCTTTGTTTTGGTGTTGCAGGGGAAGTGGGGTCAGCGAACCAGCGGAGGCAGCCGGTCCGATGCGCCAAAGATAAAGATGATGCCGACCGCGAAGCTGTACGCCGCCGTCAGGAGCGTCACGGCATACTGCACGCGCGGCCGTCGCACGCTGCCCGCGAAGACTCCTGAGGCCGAGGCCGTCATCGCCGTGTTCATCAGGAGCAGGCCGCCAATGAAACACAGCAGCCCAAGAATGCCACGGCTCGTCCCGCCAAGATTTGCCGCGAGTAAAAACAGAACAAGCTGCGAGGGAGTTTCCGCGCCCAGCCCGTGCAGGATGCCGATTGTAAACACCGAACCTTTTTCATATCGGAAAGCGAAGGCGTCCGGCCTCGCGAGCTCGGGATGGCGCAGCTTCTGTACCCGCCACTGCACATAGCGTGCTCCCGTGATCAGCAGCGCCACGCGGCTGGTCGGATGTACGTGGTCCCGGTCGGCACGATGCCGGAAGAACGAGAACAAAACATAGGCGGTCAGCACGAGCAGCGTCGCGCCCACCACCCGCTCGCCGACTGCATCCAGGTGCACCGGCAATGCGAGCCGGAAGATCACCACCGCGATCCCGAGCACCGCGATCGTACACGCATGCCCCAGTGCATAGAGGAGCCCAAGCTGCATCCCCTCGCGCCAGCCGCGTTGCACACTGGTGATGTCAGTGATGGCAGCGAGGTGATCGTAGTCAAAGCCGTGCCGAAGCCCCAGCAGTGCGCACGAAACAAGAGCCAGTTCGAGTGGGGATGACATGTGCCTCTACGATACGAACCGGCGAAGATAGGGAGCAACTCTGCTTTTTGATGCCGCTCGCAGCCGAACGGTCCCGGGCTAGGCAGAGACCGCGGAGAGCACCGACACCCGGGGCGGCATACTCTTCTGGGTCGCGAGCGTCACCAGCGCGCACGCCGAGCGATCCCGCAGCAGCCGCGACACCAGCGCCGTATGCATGGCATGGCCTGCGCGTTCGGCAACCACCCGTCCCAGGATCTGGTGGCCCGCGAGCGCCAGATCGCCGATCAGGTCCAGCACCTTGTGCCGTACAAACTCGTTCCCGAAGCGCAGCGGCCCGTTTGCCACCCGGCCTCCTGCCACGATCACCGCGTTCTGGTCCGAAACCCCGCGAATCAGGCCCATGTCCCGCAGTTTCTGCTCATCCTCACGAAAGCCAAAGGTCCGTGCGGGCGCAATGGCCTCGCCGTAGTTCCCCGAGGCGAGGTCGACTGAAAGCTCCTGCCGCCCAATCGGCGCCGGAAAGTCGATCGCGTAGGAGATCGAGTAGCCGTCCCCCGGGTAAACTCCGAGGAACTTGCTGCCATCCTGGATTTCGATCGGCTTCAACACGCGCAGATACTCCCGGCGCCGCCGCTGGGCCTTGAGCCCCGTCTTCTGGATCGCCTCCACGTACGGCAATGCCGACCCGTCCAGGATCGGCAGCTCCAGGTTGTCGAGTTCGATGATGACGTTATCGATGGACAGCCCGGTCAACGCAGACAACAGGTGCTCGGTTGTGGAAATCAGCACACCCTTCCGCATCAGGCTGGTCGCATACGAAACCTTCGCAACATTCCGTCCGGTCGCTGTGATCTCGAAATCATCCAGGTCCGTGCGACGAAAGACTACCCCGGAACCGGCCGTCGCGGGCAGCAGCCGCATCGATACAGGCGCGCCGCTATGCAGACCTGTCCCTGAAAACGAAAGCGGCGATGCGATTGTCTGCTCGTAGAACGTCCGGTTGTGGAGGTCAAGCGGCTGAGGCAATGCGGCTGCTCCGGTCTCAAGAGTGATCGTTCTCTAGAGACTAACCCGCGCGGAGCGGTCTTGAGGTGTGTCTGAAACGCAACAGTGCTGCACACTGCCCGGTGCGGTACCCGATCAATCAACATGCTCAATCTAAAGTACTTAGGCCGAGGAGGCAGTTATCCCGAAGCCGTTCAAAATGGAATGGACGAGAGCAACCGGCAATCCGACTACATTGTTGTAGTCCCCGTGGATTCCTGGTACCCAGCGGGCCGCCGTTCCCTGGATCGCGTACGCACCCGCCTTGCCCCAGACCTCGCCGCTCGCGATGTATCGCTCGATCTCGCCTTCACTCAGGGTCAGGAACGTAACGTAGGTCAGCGCGGCGGCGACCTCGACCCGGTCCCGGCTCCACGCGCACACCCCGGTGACAACCTGGTGGGTCGCTCCGGAGAGCAGACGAAGCATGCGCCTGGCGTCCACCGGGTCGGCTGGTTTGCCCAGCAGCTCCCCTGAGGGAGCAATCACAACCGTATCCGCGCCGAGCACGACCGCTTCCCCTCTGAGGGCGAGGCCGACTGCCTCAGCCTTCACCCGGGCCAGCCGAAGTGCGAGTGCCACGCCATCTTCAACCGGCATTGCTGTCTCGTCCGCATCCGCCGCAACGATGTCGAACACAAAGCCAGCCTGTGAGAGAAGCGCATGCCGCCGGGGAGAGGCCGAGGCAAGAACCAGCCGCTTCATCGAGGCTGCGGCAGGCCAGCCGGCGCCGACAGGCCGACCTTCAGGCCATCCGGCCCCGCCAGCCCCCAGGCCATCCCGGGAGTGTTGTGCGCCAGGCCCACCCGGCCCTCGCGATCCATCAGGATGATCCCGCCATGGCCGCCAAGCCGCTCAAACAGGTACCGGATCGCCCCCGAAGCTGCAACTTGTGTGCTTTCGCCGGCCTGGACGCGGTCCGCGGCCCACTTCCCCAGAACCAGCTTCATGATCGGCTCACCCCAGCCGGTCAGCGACACGGCAGCGCTCCCATTGTCCGCATAGCAGCCGCAGCCAATCAGCGAGGAGTCCCCGACCCGCCCGGGGGCCTTGTTCAGCGTGCCACCGGTCGAGGTGCCGGCAGCCAGGTTGCCCTGTGTATCGAGCGCCACGGCACCCACCGTGTCATGCGAGCGCAGCGACGACTCGCCTGCAAAGGTCAGGTCGGGCAGTCCCGCTGCCTCTTTCAGCTGCGCCTCGCGCAGGTTCGCTTCTTCGCGGGGCACCACCAGCTCACGATTCTCGATCAGGGCCATGCCCTGCGACGCCGCGAAGACCTCGGCGCCTTCGCCGACGAAGTACACGTGCGGGCTGCGTTCGAGCACCAGTTGCGCCGCCTGGATTGGGTTTCGCAGCCGTTCCACACAGGCGACGCCCCCGGCTCGCAGCGTCTTGCCATCCATCAGAAGGGCATCGAGCTGCACACGGCCGTCACGCGTCAGAAAAGCCCCGCGCCCGGCGTCAAAGGTCTCGTCATCTTCCATCACCGAGATCGCTGCCGTCACCGCTTCCAATGCTGAAGACCCGGAGCGGAGCAGGCTGTGCCCCCGCTCCAGCGCCATCCGCACCCCGCGCTCATGCGCATCGCGCATGGCATCCGGAATCGCCCACGCGCCACCATGCACCAGCAGAACCGGTTGCGGCATGCGGTTAGCGGCCGCCTGTAGGCGGAACAGCCGTGATCTTCTTGGTCATCTCGTAGGTATAAGCGATGCGATGAACCACGGTGATCGTCGAGAGGATGGCGAGCACCCAGAGCACGGGCGCCATGACGCCAAACCTGGAGAACAGTGCCCCAATCAGGATGAGTACGATGCGCTCGGGCCGCTCCATAAAGCCGACCTTGCACTTGCCGATCAGGGCCTCGGCGCGCGCGCGGGTATAGGAGACCAGCAGCGACGTCACCATCACGAACGCGACCAGCCCCACGTAGAAGAAGCGGTTGCCGCGCGCGTAGTACACCAGCAGCCCAAAGAACAGCGCCACATCCGAATAGCGATCGATGACGGAGTCGAAGAACGCGCCGAAGACGGTCACCTGGTTGGTCTGCCGCGCTACCCGGCCATCCACCATGTCGAAGATGCCGGCACCGATGATGACGAGCCCGGCATAGAAGAACATGCGCACAAAGTTATGTTCGTTGGCATAGCCGAACAGCACTGCCGCGCCGATATTGATCAGCAGGCCGATAAACGTGAGGACGTTCGGCGAAATGCGTGTCAGCGCCAGGCCATTCACGATCGCCTGCAGCAACACGCCACAGGCGCGCCCAAATGCGCCTGTCCAGGTGTTGGCATGGGTCACCGCGTGGGGAGACGGAACGGCACTGGCCGCCGGGGGGTTCGGCTGGCGTGCGGTGGCAGTGAGGCTACGTCGGATCAGCGGCATGCACCCTGCAAAAGACTTGCCGCTCCTGCGGCAGGCCTGAACTTAGTCGACTTCGTCGTGAATCGTCGTGAACTTCAAAATCTCCAGGTCGCGCTTGCCATTCGGTGTGACCACCGTGGCCACGTCGCCCACCTGCTTGCCCACGAGCGAGCGGCCGATCGGCGAAGTCGTCGAAATCAGACCCTTCGTCACATCAGACTCTTCGCTGGTCACAAGCTTGTACTGGATCTCTTCATCCTTGGTGCTGTCGAACACGGTGACCTTGGACCCGAACGCCACCCGGTCGTGAGGGATGTTCGAGAAGTTCACCAGGGCAAGCTCGCCCATACGCTTCTTCATCTGACCCAGCCGCGCGTTCACAAACTCCTGGCGCTGTTTGGCCATGTGGTACTCGGCATTTTCGCTCAGATCGCCAAGCGAAGCGGCTTTCTTGATCTCCTGCGGCAGCTCATGGGCAAGTTCATGCTCCAGCTGGCGGATCTCATCGAGCAGCTTTTTCTTGATGTGCTCGGGGATGCTGTTGCTAATCGATTCAGGCATGGTATGTAACGGAATCCGGGGAGTCAGTAAATTGGCTGCGGGTGCAAACCCTGATTATACCCGCGAGCGCCCTTGTCACGCCCGGCCGCGCCTGCTTGTGCCGCGGGCTGGGGCACAGGCTGAGGCAGAGGCTGAGGCACAGGCCGAGGCACAGGCTTAAGATACGTACATATGCGTCGGTTGGTCGCAGCAGTTGTGCTGCTTGGAGTCATTGCCGGCGCCGGATGGCTGGCCTGGGTGTTCGCGTGGCCTGCTGGCCCTGCACAGGAAACCTTTGTGGAGATCGCGCCCGGCACCCCCACCCGTGCGATCGCGGACTCGCTGCACAACGAGGGCATCCTCGCCTCCCCCTATGGCTTTGAGCTCCTGCGTTTCGCCACCGGCCGCTCTCTCAAGGCCGGCGAGTACCGCTTCGACCATCCCGCTAAAGTCACAGAGGTCTTCCGCCGCATCGCCCGCGGCGACGTCTACACGGTCGCTCTCACCATTCCAGAGGGTGCAAACCTCTTCGACATCGCCAATCGCGTCGAGGCCGCGAAGCTCGGCTCAAAGGCTGCCTTTCTCAAAGCTGAGCAGGCTGACACCCGGCTGGTGGCCCGGATCGATCCAAAAGCCACCAGCCTCGAAGGCTATCTCTTCCCCAGCACCTACCGCTTCGGCCGTCACACCACCCCGGACGAAATGCTGCGCACCATGGTCCGGCAGTTCTCGGTCGAGGCCGAAGCCCTGGGAATCGCAGGCAACACGCACCAACTCGTCACCCTGGCCTCGCTTGTGGAGCGGGAAACCCCGCTTCCGCAGGAACGTCCGCTCGTCGCCAGCGTCTTTGAGAACCGCCTCGCGAAGGGAATGCCCCTGGAGACCGATCCGACCGTGATCTATGCAGCCCTGCTGCGCGGCCAGTACCGGGGCACCATCTACCAGAGCGATCTCCAGTTCGACTCGCCCTACAACACCTACCGTCACGCCGGACTCCCGCCAGGGCCCATCTGCAATCCCGGCCTCGTTTCATTGCGGGCCGCACTGCACCCGGCACAGACGGGGTACCTCTATTTCGTGGCTGCAGGCGCGGACCCGCTGGGGCACTCCCGCTTCGCCGCGACGCTCGAGCAGCACCAGAAAAACGTGGCAGCCTACCGCGCCGCCGTCCGCAGCGCCACGCCTAGCCCCGGGACCGCGACCCACTAGCCATCGTCTTGTGAACCGTGCGCAAACCTTGCAGCATCTATACTTGACGCTTGCGCCTTTTTCCCCAGAATGGATCCCGGTCTGCCCGCACGGCTAGGAAGAGCTCTCCGCCCCGGCACCGCATCCTTTGGCTCGCGGGCCTCTTGGTGCTTCCCGGGCTTAATGGCTGCCTGGTGCACACCTACCATGTGCAGCAGCCGCGCATGCCCGGGATCGTCAAGGATGCGTCTGCCGACCAACTGGTGCAGATCATCAACCAGGAAAACCACGCGGTGCAAACCCTTGCCGCCACGGTCGGCCTCCAGGTCTCTGTAGGTGGGGCGAAGAAGGGCAAAGTCACCGACTACACGACCCTCACCGGCTACGTTCGCCTGCGCAATCCCGAGATGCTTCGAGTGATCGGCCTGCTCCCGGTGGTTCACACCCAGGCCTTTGACCTGGCCAGCGACGGAAAGACTTTCACCCTGGTGGTTCCCCCTCGCAGCAAGGCCTACATCGGCCTCAATGCCGTGAGCACCCCGTCGTCGAACCCCGTCGAGAACCTGCGTCCCAACATCTTCTTCGACACCATGCTCCCCCGCGCGATCGCGCCGGAGGACCTGGTCTTCGTCACCGAAGACAACAAGACGCGGACCGACCCCGCAACTCACCTGCTGATGTTCGCGCCGGAGTACGAGCTGAACGTGGTGCGCCGCAAGCCCGGCAGCCAGCAACTCATCCCCGAGCGCCGCATCCACTTCGACCGAACCACGCTGCTGCCAAGCGGCATCGACATCTACGACGACGCGGGTGTGCTGCAGACCTCTGCTGCCTACGGCGCCTACGCCGACTTTGGCGAACAGCGGTTCCCCGCCACCATCACGATCCGTCGTCCGGTCGATGAGTACCAGATCGTGCTGTCCATGCAAAAGCTCACGGTCAACCAGCCGCTCGCGGACGACCAGTTCCAGCTCGTCGTGCCCGAGGGCTACACCATCCAGAAGATGAACTAGCGCCCGTCCCCGGTGAGTGTTTTCGTCATGAAGACCACTCCGAGCCTCGCGCCATTCGCAAGCGGAATCGCAAACCGGTACTCCTCCTGGTAGCCATGCTTCGCATACACAGGCGCGCCGGTCAGTGTAGAGCCCATCTCCGCCCGCCGAAAGCCTGCTGCATACGCCGCCTGCTCGCAGTGGTGGAGCATGCGGCTGCCCAGCCCTTGCCGCGCCCAGTCCGGATGAGTAAAGATCGCGCGGATCTTCGCCGCGTGCACCCGCGCGTCAAGAACCACATCGCTGCGGTGCGGGGCATCGTCTGCGCCGCAGGTCGTTCCCCGGTAGCTCCAGCCTCCGGCAGCTGCGATCGCGCCGTGCTGCGTTTCGGCGAGGAAGTAGGTCCCGTCGCGGACCAGTTGGGTATCGAGGCCCAGCACTGCACCGACTGAGCCCTCGATCTCGGCCGCTGTGTAGTCTGCACAACTCAGCGCACGCACCGAAGCGTCCACCAGCGCCCGCAGGGCCGGGATGTCGTCCTGGCGTGCCATGCGAATGGGGAAGCTCTCCGGGCCGGACATCGCAGGATCGTAGCACCTTGCGGGGGCCGCAGCAGCTAGAATCAGGAGGCGGGCAGCTGGACGGCCGCTGCCGAGACTGCGCAGGCAGGATCGGGAGAGGAAAGTCCGAACTCCGCAGGGCAGTGTGCCGGATAACGTCCGGGATCCGAGCGTCAAGGCTCGGAGACGGCCAGTGCCACAGAGAAGATACCGCCGAGCGCGTGGACGCGAGTCCAGGCGAAGGTAAGGGTGAAAAGGTGCGGTAAGAGCGCACCGCGCCGGCGGCAACGTCGGCGGCAGGGTAAACCCCACACGGAGCAAGACCAAATAGGGAGGGAACAGCAGTGCGGCTCCAGACACTGCTGTGCGTGCCGGCCCGGTGCGCCCACGGGAGCCACGCTCAGGCTGCAAGGCAGGAGCGGCGGAAACCTCCGGGTAGGTTGCTGGAGCGTGCCAGTAATGGCACGCCTAGAGGAATGGTCGTCCAGGATGCAAATCCAGACAGAATTCGGCTTACAGGCTGCCCGCAACTGAAACAGAAAGAGCCACCCGCGAGGGTGGCTCTTTCTGTTTGTGCCTACAGCCGGAACTAGGTGCTGATGATCGACCCGTTCAGGCCATTCGGGTAGAACCCGCCCGACGTCACCCCGAGAGCCGTCGACCCGTACACGATCATCAGGACCTGCGAGGTGTTGCGCGCGGTGTTCAGGCCGGTCGTCGCGCCGGTATTGAAGATCGCCGTCGCGGTCGGCGGCGTGTCGTTCGCGTCCACGGCCGGCGAGGTAACGCCGTTCGCGAGGCAGTACTGACGCAGAACGCCCTCATGCTGGCCTTCGGTGTCATGGATCTGCGCGGCATAGGTGAGTGCGGCGGCGCTCGAGGTCAGGTACTGGATCGCACCCTCATACGCGCTGGTGCCGGTGGTCTCAAGCGCACGGGCGATCGCAAGGAACTGCGCATCGTTCGTGACCGCGCCGAGCGCCGCCAGGTTCAGAGCGGGCATGGCTACCGGGGTGACGTTCAGCGAAGCCATCGTGGCCTTCAGGAACTGCACATGCGCCTGCTCATCGGCTGCAAGCTGGTTCACGAGCTGCTGGACGCCGGCATCCTGAAAGGTGACCTTTGCCAGGCCGCCGGTTACTGCGCCTGCGCCGGAGCCCATGTCGGTCGCGGAAAGGCCGCTGCCGGTCGCGAGGGTCAGGTAGAACGTCGCTTCCAGATACTCGAGGTTCAGGGCGAAGTTGAGTACGTCGGAGACCGTGGGAGGGGTGGTTGTCGCCGGGGGGGTGGTGGTGTTGTTGTTGGAGCATCCGGCCAGCCCTGCAACACCAACGGCGCCTGCGGCCATGCCGGTGCGGGAAAGGAAGGTGCGGCGGCTCAGGCGATTTGCCGCATGCTGCATCTTCAGGATGTTCATTTCTGTTGCAAGCTGCTCGTCGGTGACACGCTCACCGGTCTGGAGCAGAGATGGATTCCGAAACTTTGACATGGAATTGTCTCCCAAACGCTGACTTCGCTAATGTTTCTGCGGCTATATCGCTCGCCGCCCTGGATCCGCAAACGGAACCCTCGACTCTAGGTCGAGACGATGTTGCCCAGCACACCATTCGGGAAGAATCCACCCTTGGTGACGCCAGCCGTCGGGGTCGTTGTCATGGGGGTAGAGACGCCATACGCGACGCCGAGTACCTGCTGCGGCGTACGGGCGATACCTACTGCCGGGGCTGCAGCACCCGAAGCGTAGGGCACGGTGCCGATCGGGGTTACGGTGAAGATGGCGCTCACGCCATTCGGCGGAACATCCTGTGCGTCCAGCTGCTTGTCAGGGCCGCCTGCGGAGACCGGCAGAATGCCGAGGGCTGCACACAGATAGTTGACGACGCCCAGGTGCTGCGCTTCCGCGCCGAGAATCTGCGAGGCTGCGGTCAGGATCGTGGTGTTGCTGATCAGGTCGGCAGCGGCCCCGGCATAGGCGCTGTTCCCGAGCGCGGTGAATTGCCGCGTCGCCGCGAAAAAGGCGGTGTTGGTGGTGATTGCCGGGATCGTGCCGCCGGCGCTGAAGTCGATCGTGGCTTCGGTGATCGGCGTGCCGCCATTCTGCGAAATGGTCGACTGCAACAGCGCGATGTGGTGCGACTCATCCTGTAGCAGCGCCTGCACCACGGCAAGCTGGTTGCCGGTGAGGGTAACTGCGGGAGGATTCTCAACGTTGCTCGCCGTGATCGTCGGCACCGTCGGGTTGATCGGGTTCGGATTGGCGGTGGTGCTGGTACCCTGGCTGGCCGCGACGTTCGTCGCCAGCGATTTGCCATTGAAGCCGGCGGAATAGAACTCGGCTTCCAGAAACTCGAAATTCAGCGCGAAGTTCAGCACGTCGTTGATCGCTGGAGTGGTCGTCTGGGCTTCAGCACGGGTTCCACCGACAACGCCACCGATCCCGGCAATCGCACTGGCCGCAGCCAGGGTCGATAGAAAACGACGGCGGTTCAGGGCGCGCAGATTCTGGCTAAATGCCAGAAGACCTTCCTCGGTCGCAAGTTGCTCCTCAGTCACTTTTGTGTGGGGAGCCAAAAGGGAAGTAAATATCGCTTTGGGCATGGTGCTAGACCTCCTGAGAGTGCTCCTACAGCTGGGGGGAGGGAGCCTCGGGAAGGCTCACAAATCCAGTTGTGTTGCGGTTTGTTAGTAACCGAAACAAGAATCCGGGTTGTTTTCACGGCGGGGCACTTCTGTAATCGACTTCGATCTGGTACCAGCCACTCACTCGGCTGTTCGTTTGGCCCTGAAACGAGCAAATTACCCGGGAACCGCGCACTGTTTTTGCCCATTCGCGATTGCGGTGCGCACTGCTACACTCAGCCCACAACGCACTATGCAATGGACTGAATCAATTCGGATCGCGCTCCAATCGCTCTGGGCGAACAAGCTGCGCACGGTATTGACGTTGCTTGGCATGGTGATCGGGGTCTCTTCAGTCATCACCGTGATCACCCTCGTCAATGGCGCAAACCATTACGTCGCAACCAAGCTGAGCGGGCATGGCGCAGACGTAATCACCGTGAGCAAGATGCCATCGGTGGTCTTCGACGCAGCGAGCTTCATCAAGTACAACAAGCGAAAGAACCTCACCTACGACCAGTTCGTGGCGCTCGGCGATGGCTGCCGCCGCTGCGTGATGACTGGCGCCCAGGTCTCAACCACCGGCAAGGTCGTCTATGGAACAAAGTCCAGTACCTCGACCTCCATCAACGGCTGGACGCCGACGATGCAGCCGATGACGGCGCTTGTGATTGCGGCTGGCCGCGAGCTCACCGACGCAGATGAGAAAGAAGGCGCGCACGTCGTCGAGGTCGGCTACGACGTGGTGGATCACCTGATGGGCGGCAGCGACCCGATCGGCAAGGAGATCCGGGTCGACGGGAACGTCTATACGGTTGTCGGGGAAGGCCAGCGCGAGGGATCCACGCTGGGCCAAAGCCAGGACGATTACGTCAACATGCCGCTCAGCACCTATCGCCACTCCCATGGTCTGCATGACACGCTGACCTACTACGTGAAATCCGCTCCCGGGCCGATTGCAATGGAAGACACGGCAGACGAGATCAAGCAGCAGCTGCGGCAGCTGCGCCGCGACGCTCCCGGCACGGATGATGACTTCACGGTCGAGACCAATGGCAGCCTGGTCGATATCTGGAAGAGCCTTACGTCGAGCTTCTCCGTGGTGCTGGTCGGGGTGGCTTCAATTTCGCTTGTGATTGGCGGCGTGGTGATCATGAACATCATGCTGGTCTCGGTCACGGAGCGTACGCGGGAGATCGGGATTCGCAAGGCACTCGGCGCGCGGCGTTCGGACCTCTTGCTGCAGTTCCTGATGGAGTCCGCAACCATGGCTGCGCTTGGCGGCGTACTTGGCGTCAGCATCGGTGCGGCGCTGTCGTATGTGGTTTCGCTCAGCGTGGGGTGGCCGGCGCAGATCAGCGTGTGGTCGATCGTTGCGGGGCTCTTTGTGGCCACCTCGGTCGGCATCTTCTTCGGCGTCTACCCGGCGAGCAAGGCAGCCCGGCTCGACCCCATCGTGGCACTACGGTCGGAACTCTAGGAGATGCGATGAACCGAGGACAGATCGGCGAGACACTCCACATGGCCTTCGAGTCTCTGCGCGCCAACCGGCTGCGTTCCGGGCTCACGATCCTGGGCGTGATCATCGGTGTCGCGACCGTGATCATCATCTCCTCGATCATCACCGGCCTCAACAATAAAGTCGCCGACTTCGCATCGTCGTTTGGTACCAATTCGATCTTCGCCTTTCATCTCCCGATTGATATCCAGCCCACCGCCGAGCTCCTGGCGCGGCGCCGCCTCACTCCTGAAGAAGCGATCGCCATGCGCCAGCTGCCGCACGTGGTCGCCTCGAACGCAGCGCTACGCTACCAGGACCCGCAATATGGCATCGGCGAGGAGTCAGTCAAGTATCGTGGCAAGTCGATCCAGAACACGCTGCTCGAAGGGGACACCGACGAAATGCCGGTGACCGCCGATCTCCACTTCAAGGAGGGCGGCATCTTCACCAAGGAGCAGGAAGCGCACCGGGCCAACGTCGTCATGCTGGGCATTGATACCGCGACCAAGCTCTTCGGCAACGAAAACCCGATCGGCAAGGATGTGCAGATTCGCGGTGAGCTCTTCAACGTGATCGGCGTGATGGAAAAGCACAAGCAGTTGTTCGGCAGCGGTGCCAACCCGCAGGACAACATCGCCTACATGCCACTTGAAACCTTCCGCAAGATCCTGCCCGAACAAAAAGACACCTGGATCACGGTGCGCTACGACGACGCGAAGAACCGCGACCTCGTCGAGGAAGAGATGCGAACCCTTCTGCGGATCGCTCGCAAGGTGCCGACGCAGAAGGACGATGATTTCTCGATCTTCACGCCGGACGCCGTGGTGCAGCTCTGGGGCCAGCTGACCGGCGGCCTGGTGCTGTTCATGATCGCCGTCTCCAGCGTGGGC
The DNA here is from genome assembly GCA_965199135.1 of Acidobacteriaceae bacterium. Classification (GTDB taxonomy): domain Bacteria; phylum Acidobacteriota; class Terriglobia; order Terriglobales; family Acidobacteriaceae; genus EB88. The sequence continues at coordinate 1,144,904 of OZ240685.1, forward strand.
CTGATGGTAGGCGGTGTGGGTGTGATGAACATCATGCTGGTCTCGGTCACCGAGAGGACGCGAGAGATCGGCGTCCGCAAGGCCATCGGGGCCACGCGCAACGGAATCATGCTCCAGTTCACCGCGGAAGCCGTGACGCTTTGTGCCCTGGGCGGGGCGCTTGGCGTCGCCTTCGGCGGACTGGTCACGCTGGCAATCCGGCTGGGCGTCCAGGCGCTGCCGGCAAGTATGTCGACTGCCTGGACGGTGATCTCATTCACGGTCTCCTGCATGATCGGGCTGGTCTTCGGGATCTACCCTGCGTGGAAGGCAGCCACGCTCAACCCGATCGAAGCCCTCCGCTACGAGTAGCGTTACTTGCCGCCGACAAAGTCGGTGAGCAATGTTGCCAAGCGATCCGGTGCTTCCATCGGCACCATGTGCCCGGAGCCGATCACTGTCTCGAGCCGGACGTTGCCGAAGTGCGGCATGGTGTGCTCGCGCTGCACTGCCGGGCCAAGACTCTTGTCCTTTTCTGCTGCGATCACAAGGGTCGGCAAGCTGAGGGTGCCCACGCGTTCGCTCCAGTCCTCATGGCTGCCGTGCTCGATCCAGTGGGTCCATGCAGCAGGGTTGGTGCGGAGGCGATCCTCGACAGCCCGCTCGAATACCTCGGGCTTGATTGGCAACGCGCTGTTCGAGCGGATGTACTCCTCAGCATCCTGTTGCGAGGGGTGAGCCTGCGACAGCATCGTCTTCCGGTCCGCATCTGCCATTGGCTCGGGCGAAACCGGCGAGGGCGTCAACAGCACCAGCTTTTCAAGCCCCGGCAGCTTCCGGTGGGCAAGCACAGCCGAGACCTTGCCGGTCATCGAGTGGCCCACCAGGGTGAAGCTCTTGAGTCGCAGCGCCTCGATCGTTTCCGTAAACTGATCCGCCATCTCCGAGACCGTGTAGCCCGGCACGTCTGCCGCGTCGCCAAAACCCGGCGTATCAATCGAGATCACCCGACACTGCGAACCCAGCAGGATTCCGGTCTCGATCCACTCCCGCCGCGATTGTCCAAAGACGTGAAGCAGCACAAGCGTGGGCACATCTTCACGGATCTTGCCGTGAATCAGCAGGTCAGTAACGGGAAGCATCAAGTCTCCTGGGTGTGGGTGGCCGCGCAAACCCTCGATAGGATGCAGAAACCACTCTCGTACACTGGGGAGAGTGCAGGAGCTTGCCTTCATCATTGCGGCGGTAACCGGAGCCTTTGCCCTGGCAGGCGTGGGCTTCTGTGCTTTCGCCCTGTGGGCCGCGCGGGATTTCGGGCTGGCCCAGCGCCGGCTTCGCCCCTCATCCCTCGCTCCATCTATCTCGATCCTCAAACCCGTCCACGGGCTTGACCCTGAGCTGCGGGAGGCGCTTCGCAGCCACTGTGTGCAGCAGTACGGAGGCGCCGTCGAGCTGCTCGTCGCCGTGCAGTCGCTGGCTGATCCCGCCGTGCCGGTGGTGCGGTCGCTCATGGCGGAGTTCCCCTCCATGCGCATCGAGCTGGTGGAGACGCCGCTGGTGCTCGGCACCAACGGAAAGATGAGCAATCTTGCCCAGCTCTTGCCGCATGCGCGCCATACCCTCCTGCTGGTCAGTGACGCAGACATAGCCGTGGGTCCGCACTACCTCCCTCGCATCGTCGCCCCGTTTGCATCCGCCGTCGGCGGAAGCGAGACAGGCCTTGTGACCGCGCCGTACTCCGGCCGGACCCAGCCTGCCGGTCGCCCCACACTGGGCTCCCGGCTGGAGGCCCTCGCCATTGCCACCGACTTTTTTCCCGGCGTACTCACCGCGCGCTACACCGAGGGGGTCCACTTTGGTCTTGGGTCCACCCTGCTCATGTCGCGGACCGCGCTTGCCGCGGCAGGTGGGTTCGAGGCATTGACCGGCGTGCTCGCCGATGACCATGCCCTCGGTGCGCGCATCTCGGCGGCGGGCTACGCCGTGATCCTCAGCGCCGAACCGGTCACGACGGCTGTGCCGGCTTATACCTTTGGTGCGTTCTGGCAGCACCAACTGCGCTGGGCGCGCACTGTCCGCGACCTGCGTCCCCTGAGTTCGCTTGGCCTGGTGCTGACCCATCCGGTCCCCTGGGCGCTCCTTTGCCTTCTGGCTACCGGCTTCAGCCTCGCTGCAGTGGTGATCCTGCTGCTCGCGTTGCTGGCCCGCATGGCGGTTGCCGGCATGATCGGCTACGGACTTCTCCGGGATGCGCAGGTCCTGGGCGACCTTGCGCTCCTGCCTCTGCGTGACTGCATCGCGCTTGCCCTGTGGGCCTGGAGCTATGCCGGCGATACCGTGGTCTGGCGTGGAGAGCGCTTCCGTGTGCGCCAGGGCGCGCTTCACCGCGTCGAGCCCACGAAGCCGGTACCCGGCGCGGCCGGTATACAGTAAAGCTGAAAACGAACCCGTGATGACGCCCACGCAGCCTCTTGTGCAACTCGGTCCCCAGTCGCCCGTCGGCAATCCTGCCGAAGCAGGGCTCGGCCCGCCAGCCACGCTGCTCTACAACGACTGGTACCCCGCGGTCCGCTCGGAAGGCCTCCTCGGCAAGGCGCTCAAGACGGTGCAGCTGATGGGCATTCCGCTGGTGCTCGGACGTCGTCGGGATGGCGCCCTCTTCGCGATGCGCGACAGCTGTCCCCATCGCGGCATTCCGCTCTCCTGCGGCTGGTTTACCGGCGAAGCGCTGGTCTGTAAGTACCACGGCTGGGAGTTCGAGCCGGTTTCTGGTCAGTGCACGGCTATCCCTTCGCTCACGCAGCATGACAAACTCGATCCCACCCGTATTTACGGAACCGCGTTCCCCTGTGTGGAGCAGGACGGCTACGCCTGGGTCTATATCCCCGAACCCGGCTCCGGCCGGGTGCGTGCCGGGGACACGTCGCTGCCGCTGGTTCCCGAGGCACCCAAGTTCAGCGAGCGCTACCGGTCAGCGCACCTCACCGCTGACCTGCCGTGCAACGTGGACCACGGCATCATCGGCCTGATGGACCCTGCGCACGGCCCCTTTGTCCACCAGAGCTGGTGGTGGCGCAAGCAGTCTTCCATCCACGAAAAAGAGAAACACTTCGAGCCGATCCCCGAAGGATTCCGCATGTCTGCGCATGCACCTTCCGGCAACTCGGCCCCGTACAAGCTGCTCGGCGTGTACGGCGAACCGATCACCACCACGATCGACTTCCAGCTTCCCAACCGCCGCATCGAGACCATTCGTTGCGGCCCCAAGTGGTTCTCGAGCATCACGACCGTGACGCCGACCACCACACGCGCCTGCCGCATCGATGTCTACGCCGCGTGGAATATCTTCTACGCTGTGCCCGGGGTGACCACGATCGCGAAGTTCTTCGGCAAGCGCTTTGTGGCGCAGGACCAGCACACAATGGTGCAGCAGGCAGAGGGTCTCCGGTATGACCCAACCCTGATGCTCATCGATGACGCGGATCGACCGGCGAAGTGGTACTTCGCGCTGAAACAGGCCCGTCTTGAAGGTTCCGGCAAACATCCCCTCGATGGTCCGGTAACTCTGCGCTGGCGCTCCTAAGCCGCACGGATAAATTGTAAGGGCGAGATTTCTTATACTTACAGTTATCGCTTACCTAGGATCACGATCTCCAGTGCTATAAAGAATTGATCGTACTCTGATCTATAGAGGCAGGATCAATCAAACGATCCGGCTAAGTTAATTGAAAGGAGTCGCGATGGCACTTCCAGACCTGCTCCCCCGGTTTGACCCATCACAGAACTCTGCGCTCTGCACACTTCTCGGTACTGAGTACGACCCGCACTTTGAAGAGTTTGCAATCCTCGCAGCCATGATCTGCCAGACACCTATGAGCGCCGCCATTCTTGTCGACGCAGAATCACAACACATCAAGGGCGCAGTTGGCTTCCACTGCTTTCAGCTTCCGCTGGCACAAAGCTTTTGTGAACATGTGCTGCAACGCGGTCACCTTCTGGAGGTCTCTGATGCAAGCGTGGATCCGCGCTTTCTCGAGAACCCTTTTGTCAGTGGCACCGCCAACGTACGCTTCTATGCCGGCATTCCGCTGGTGACCCCGGGTGGCGAGATGGTTGGCGCTCTTTGTGTCGTCGACACCGTGCAGCGCAAGCTCAAACCGTGGCAGATGGACGGGTTCAATATTCTCGCAAGGATGGTCAATGCGAGGATTGCTGCGCTGATGCGGGAAGCCCTGACTGGAGTCGCTGCAGGGACTTAGCAGAAAGATGGAACCGGCAGAACAAGGCGTGCGTATCAGTAGGCACGACGAGCTTGACTGAACCATGGCAGGAAAACCCGTCGACATCGTGATGCGAAGGGGGAATTCCATGTCCTGCACGTCGATCAAGAACCACGCCTTTTCTCTGTCTGCCACAGCCCTGCTGCTGTTCGCCGGTACCGCGCCTCTCCAGGCGCAGCTCCTGCCTCATGTGCACCATGTGCATGCGACTTTCGCCGCGGCGGACTCCCGGCTCACAGTAACAGTGCGCAATGAAGCGGAACACTTCCGCGATGTGCGCATTGCCGGCCACGTGTACACCGTGATGCCGAACCACATTCTTATCGTGACGGCGCCCGCGGGCACGCTCATTTATGCGGCCAGCAATATGTCGCCGCAACATAGCAAAGGTTCTGTACTTGCCTCAGTAGAACCGGGCCAGGATACGATCAGGATTAACTAACTTCCTGTCTGCTGCCGCACGTAGAAATGCCGGGAGAAACTCTCCCGGCGTTTGCTGCGCTGCGTTCCTCCGCTTTAGCGGCCGTAGCCCTTCGAATAACCACGCACGAACGCGTCGCGATACTCCTGCTTGAACCGGTCACGCGGATAGTTCCCTGGGGAGTCTGGCACATGCTTGTAGGTATCGACATGCGTCGGGCGGAAGCTATGGCCATGCTCGCGGTCACTCTGCCCCTGGGCCATGCCAGCCATCCAGCCCTGGCGTGCGCCGAGCATCGGATGACCGGGCTGCTCATGGTAAGAGTCCGAATAACCGTCTGGGCCGTGTCCCCAGTTGGAGTCGTTGTACTGCCCCGGGGGAGGACCATACTGTGCCAGCGCAAGTGCGCCGCTAAGTGCGAATGCTGCCGCTGTTCCTGCCGCTTTTACCATCCAGCGATTCTTCATCATGTCGACCTTCTTCCCGGATAGAGCCTGTCTATCCATCGTGCGAGCTATGGGATGTTGATTCCCTGCGTGTTGGCTGTCTGGTACACAGGGCGTTTCTTCCCCGCTTCCTCATCCAATCAGCAGAAGCACCCAATGCGACTACTGTGAGGATGAACCCCAGATGCCAGAGAAAGACGCGATCCACGCCGCAGGAAACGATGGAATCGACCGCAGAACACTTCTTGTGCAGGCCGGTCGAGGCCTCGCTGGCGCCATGTTGTTGAGCTCTGCAGCAACAGCCCAGGGGAATGTGCCGCCGGTTGACCGCGGCACGGTCGAGGGAAAAAAGGTGGAGTTTCCGCCGATCCACGCAGCGACAGATCTACCCGGCGGCGGACCGCCGAATGCGGATCCAGTCGACACCCGCGTCGGCTACGCCGTGCTTGGGCTGGGACGACTCTCACTGGAAGAGATCCTGCCCGCCTTTGCCTCCTGCAAACACTCCCGCGTCACTGCGTTGATCAGCGGCGACGACGACAAGGCGAAGACCGTTGCTGCGCAGTATGGCATCCGTCACACATACAGTTACACATCGATGGACCAGATACGGGGCAACCCTGACATCCAGGCCGTGTACATCGTCACGCCGAATGCCACCCACCGTGAGTACACCGAACGCGCCGCAGCGCTTGGCAAACATGTGCTCTGCGAGAAACCGATGACAATCTCTGCGTCGGAAGCACAGAAGATGATCGACAGCTGCGAGCGCGCCCATGTGCAGCTGATGGTTGCCTATCGCATCCAGTACGAACACAACAACCGCTACCTCCAGGAGACGATGCGCAGCGGCAGGCTGGGCACCGTTCGCACCATCCACGCGGTCAACGTGCAGAACCAGAGCGCACCGGACCAGTGGCGGCAGATCCGTGCACTCTCTGGCGGCGGTTCACTGCCGGATATCGGGTTGTACTGCCTGAACACCGTCCGCGCCCTCGCTGGCGAAGAGCCTGTCGAGATCACGGCGCTCACGCATTCGCCGGCGAATGATCCGCGCTTCCGCCAAGTGGAGGACCTGGTGAACTTCACGCTGCGTTTTCCCTCCGGCGTCGTTGCCGCATGCACCTCCTGCTACAGCGCGCACAAGCACAGCGACCTGCAGGTGATGGGCTCCGATGCGGTTGCGCATATGGCGAATGCATTCAATTACGACGGGCAGAAGCTCACGGTCTCCCGGCGCGAGGGCATCGCCGAGGCGGCGAGCGAGTACACGCAAAATCCTTCGAAGCAGTTTGCTCTCGAGATCGATCACTTCTCTGAGTGCATCGTGACTGGAAAAAAGCCGCGTACCGGTGGGCCGGAAGGGCTCCAGGATCAGAAGCTGATGACGGCCATCTATGAGGCTGCGTCGAGCGGGCGCCCGGTGCAGCTCGCGCCCGCAGCCGGAATCGACAGCACGCGAGGTCCTGCGCTTCCACCCCTTACGCTCTGACGCTGTTCACGATGCCGGGCGGCCGTGGTCCACAGACGAAAGCAGCCGCTCGACCCGAGCTGCTCGTTGCCCGGCACCCGGAGGAAACAGGTGCAGCAGTTCGTCGACAGCGGCGATCACGGAAGACGTTGTAATTTCGTCCAGCTGGTAGCCCTTCGGCACGTGATCGAGATCGTCCCCGCGCAACACCCGCACCTGTTTCTGCTCGAGCGGCAGCCACTCCAGGGGTTTCTGCCATGAGGGACCCAGAACCACCATCGGCGTACCCGCGGCTCGTCCCACATGCATGGTGCCCGTGTCGAGCGACACCACGAGATCACTCAGCGCAAGCGCGGCTGCAAGCTCCGGGATCGATGTCTGTCCGGCGATCGATGCGCCGATTCCACCGGCAGCCTCGTTGATCGCGTCGATGGCCGGCTGGTCACGAGCGGTGCCGACAAGAAGAAGACGCAAGCCGCATACAGAGTGCACGTGCTGCATCACGGCGACAAAGCGGTCCAGGTGCCAGCCGGTGAGTTGACCACCACTGTTTTGCGTCACAAAGATTGCCAGGGGCGCGCCATCCGGATGATGCCTGCGCATCATGGACTCTGCCGCGTCGAGTTCCTGCCGGTCGAAGTACACCGCGGGTTCGTAATGTGTCGCGTCGAGGCCGATCGGTTCCAGCACGCGGAGATTGTTCGCAAGGCGGCTGGCGGACCAGTCATAGCGCAGCGGACGATGGAACAACTCGGGTGCGATCGAGTAGCCGACGCGCAGCGCAGATGTTGCAGCGAGCGCTACGGCTGCGACGCGTGATCGTGGATTGGCAGCATCGGTAAGGATCGCCGCGGGGTGAATGCCGCGCTCCTCCAGTTGGCTGCGCAGGCTCTGTGTGCATCGCTGGATCGACGTGAAAGGCGAGGGCGTTGCAAGCAGGTGATCCACAAAAGGATTGTGCTGCAGCGTGGCATAGCCTGTGCCGTGAGTGGCGACCGCGACCGAGAGATCCGGCCGCTGCGTCTTGATCGCCTCGTACAGCGGCGTGTTGTGCACGCAGTAGCCGAGTGGCATGGCGTACTGCAGCACCAGCACAGCGGCGCCCTCGGGGAGGGTGCTTGCAGGCTCGGGCTGCATGGGATGGCGAAACAGACGCTCTATGCTGCGAGCCGCACCAAAGATGACTGATCGTGTAAAACGACGGAGGCGACGGTCCTGCATAGTTCGCTAGCCTACCAGAAAGAGATTGTGGGGACTGCCGTCCGGTTCTCGGTGAGAGGCGCTCCGCAGCAGGCGATGCACCTCCTGCGGTGGAGCCTCTCCAGTTCGATGAACTGCATGTTCCGACTCACCGGGGCTCTGGAGCGGAGAGCATACTCAGAGAGATGGAGAGGGCTGCGCCGAGTGCCTGGAATGTGGCCGAGTCACTCACCTTGATGGCGCCTCTCTGGCGCTCGCCGTCCATGCTGTTCCAGATATTCTGCGCCTGCCAGATGTTTGCTTCAAAAGGAAGCAGCTGTAACGCCTCGGCGACGGACAATGCCTCGTCTAAGAGCGTACGACTCGCAGGCTCCTGCTGCAGCGCGGCCATGGCGTCGCGCATGCGGCCATCTGCAGTAAAGCTCAGCTCCTGCCGGTCGAGTTCGATGCCGTCCTGCGCTGCGAGTGCAAGTGCTGCGCGCATCTGGCCTGCGTCGATCGGGTCACTCGCAATTGCGCGACGCAGGCGCACATTGATCGCGAAGTTTGCTGCCAGCTTCAGCGCCGAGGGCTGCGGAACAGCAGCCTGGCTGAGGAAGTGGAGCAGCGACGCATGATCGTCATAGACGTGCAGCAGGCTCTCTTCTGCCTCGGCCACCGTGTTGTTGAGGATCAACTGCATTACCCTGCGCTGCTCGTCGGTAAACAGCGAGCGGATCGTGTACGTCGTGCCGTCAAACTCCTTGTCGAAGAGCCGAATCACCGCGGGGAGATCAGCGGCGAGCATGGCAGCGTGGGCCTCGGCCGTGAACATCGCATGCGCTTCGCGGGTGCCTTTGCGGCAGCGCTTCACCCCGGCGGCGATATTCTGGTCGCCGAAGTGCAGCACCGCGTAGAAGAGTCGCTCATGCTCGTGCGTCAGGGCCGATGCGATATTGGCCTCGCCCGAGATCAGGCGGCCGCGGCCGGAGTTCTGCACCTCCTGCCCAAAGCTGTCGACCGAAAAGGCGAAGATGCGCGCGTGTTCCGGGTAGGCCTGAAAGACCGACGATACCGCATAGTGTGCAGCAACCTCGTCGAGCCCGACGCGCAGCGGCTGCACTTCCCTGCGATAGATGTCCGCGCCCGTTCCCTCGCCAGGGGCATTGCTCTCGGCCTTTGAGAGAATCTCCAGGAAGCGCTCTTCAAGTCCGTTTACCTCTGCACCGAACAGGTCCGCCGCCAGCTCCAGCACGCGCGCAGCGTAGGCGATAATCTGCACGGTCTCGATGCCGGAGATGTCATCGAAAAACCAGCCGCAGCTTGTGTACATCAGCTGCGCGTGGCGCACCAGCTCAAGCAGCTTCAGCGCCTGTGTCTCATCCGCGTGGCTGAGTGGCCTTACGCGTTCTGCTTCGAGAAACGCTTTGGACTGTGCGCGGTCAAGCACGACCTGGATGAAGTGATCGCCGGCTTTCTCCCAGTCGCGGAACAGTTCGCTCGCCATCGTTGCTGCGAGCGGTGCAGTGGTGTCGCGGAGAAGGTCGAGCCCCTCTCGTAAGGCGGTGCGCCAGCGCTGATTCCAGCCCGGCTTGCCGCCGTTGCAGCCGCAGTTGGACCGCCACCGCTCCACGCCATGCGCGCAGCTCCAGCTGGTTTGCTCGGCGATCTGCGCCTCCCACTCGGGCGGAAACTTCGCCAGAAACTCGCCGTAATTTGTAACCGTGGCCAGCTTCTCGCTTTCGGTAAACTGCAGCGCATAGCTCAGCGCCATCTCCCCGAAACGATGATGGTGCCCATAGCTCTCGCCGTCGGTCGCCACATGAACCAGCTCCGGGGACGCCGGGTCTGTGCTTGAAAAACCACCCGCCATGCGCAGCGCAAAGCCTTCGCCGGAATCCAGCAGCCGCTCAAACGCGATAGCCCGCGAGCGCGCGCCATCGTAGAAGAACACCACGATCGACCGGCCGCTAGGCAGCACGATGCGGTAGGGGCGTCGCGTGTCCACGGAATCGTTCGGAGTGGCCAGCCATGCGGGTTCTGTCTGCGTGGTTGCAGCGCCTGCCGTGACGGGACGCGGCAGGGGACGCACCGCGGCACACTGGTGCGGCGCCAGCACCGTGAACACGATGCCATGTTCGGCCAGCACTTCGAGCGATTCCGTATCGGCAGCCGTCTCCGCGAGCCACATGCCCTCCGGCTTGCGGCCGAAGCGCGACTCGAAGTCGGCGACGCCCCAGCGGACCTGCAGCTCCTTGTCGCGGCGGTTCGCCAGCGGCATGATGATGTGGTTGTACACCTGCGCCATCGCAGAGCCATGTCCCGAGAAACGCTCCTGGCTCAGCCGGTCTGCTTCGAGGATCGACTTGTAGGTCAGCTCTGCATGCTCCTGGAGCCAGGAGAGCAGCGTCGGGCCGAAGTTGAAGCTCATCTGCGCATAGTTGTTCACGATGCGCAGGATCTGGTTCTGCAGGTTCACGATGCGCGAGGCGCCATTGCGCGCGTAGCACTCCGACGTGATGCGCTCGTTCCAGTCATGGTAAGGCGCCGCTGAGTCCTGCGTCTCTACACTCTCGATCCACGGATTTTCGCGGGGAGGCTGGTAGAAGTGGCCGTGGACGACGAGGAAGCGATTGGTTTTGTTCATGGTGGCGAGGTCACCCAGTTGGTTCTGTATCGGTCAGGGTCAGGCTACAGGTGGGACTGCGATCGGTTTGCCTGCAAGATCACAGGCGCGCCAGAGATACCAGCTTGCCACGCTCCGCCAGGGGCGCCAGCGTTCGCCGCGGCGCAGCATCACCTTTGGGTCCGCCAGCATGGTGGCGTCAAAGGCCTTTCGCCTGGGCAGGCGTGAGAAGGTCAGCGCAAATCCCTTGCGCACGCCATAGTCGGTGAGCGGCAGCACATCGGGCCGGCCCAGCCGGAACATCAGGAGCATCTCCACTGTCCACACCCCCACGCCACGTACGGCGGTCAGCCGCTCGATGATCTCTGCATCCGGCAACCGCCGGATTGTCGCCATGGTCGGCACCGTCCCATCGAGAGTCTTGCGCGCCAGGTCCTGCAGCGCCAGCATCTTGTTGCGCGACAGCCCTGCTGCGCGCAGTGCATCGTCAGGTTGCTGCAGCAGGAGTTCCGGGCTGGGATGGATGTCGCCAAAGAGCGTCAAGAGCCTGTGCAGGATCGCCCGCGCGGCTGTGCCGTGGAGCTGCTGCGACAGGATGGCTTCGAGCAGCGCCTCGAATGGGGAGTGCTGGCTCTTGAGCATCAACGTGTACGGGCCGGCGAGCTCGATCAGCGCGCCAAGCTTCGGGTCCGCGGCAGCAAGCGCACGGCAGGCCTCAGCAACGTCATAACGGGGACTCCGGCGGCCGTCTGCCATGTACTCAGTGTACGGTGCTTTCCGTCAGGTCAACCTCGTTGCCCATGCCCCGACGCAGCGCAGCGCAGCTCCCTTGCATCTCTGCTCTCAAACCCATGCCGCCCAAAAAGATCGCCGCGAGAGCGCCAAAGAAGACCACAGAGAAGGACGCGCCCAGCCAGGGCGCAAAGGCCGCAAGCCGCGCCGCCGCGAAGAGCACAAAGCCCAAAGCCGCCGCCAAGGGGAAGCCGGCGCCTTCAGAGAGCCAGAAGCGCCAGGCTGTCCACGACGCGCCGGACACCGGCCCGATGCCCGACGCACTGCAAAAGCTGGCATCGGACCCGCGCATTACCGTGCGCCGGGGTGGCGAGCCTCTGAAAGATGCGAAATGCGTCATTTACTGGATGCAGCGCGCCCAGCGCGGCATTGATAATCCGGCGCTCGATGTTGCAATTGCGCTTGGCAACGAGCTTGGGCTGCCCGTGGTGGCATTCTTCTCCGCGATCAGCAACTTCCCACATGCCAACCTGCGTCACTATCACTTTCTGAGCCAGGGCTTGTCGGACGCCGAGCACGACCTGAAGGAACGGAATGTCTCGTTCATCGTTCGCCGGCCGCCGCACAATGCGCTGGAAAAGCTGGTGGTTGAATTGAAGGCCGCGGCTGTTGTAGGCGACGAAAACCCCATGCGTGAGCCGGAGCGCTGGCGCCAGGTCTTCGCGCATCGGATCGATATTCCCTACTGGACCGTCGATGCGGATTGCATCGTGCCTGCGAATACGTTCGACAAGCACTTCTACGCCGTGCACTTCTTTCGCCCGAAGTTCTTTGCGGAACTGCCGAAATTTCTTGCGTGGCCTTCGCCCGAAAAGGCGAAACACAGCTGGTCGCGCCCACATGGCTTTGAGAGCTTCGCGGTGGGGCAGGATATTACAGAGGGCTGGGGCAAGCCGTTCGATCGCTCCGTCGGCCCGGTCGAGAGCTTTACCGGCGGCACCCGCGCCGCGGAAAAGCTGCTCGCCGATTTCGTAACCAACAAGCTCGGAGATTACGACTCCGTGCGCAACCACCCGGAGCGTGACGGCACCAGCCGCATCTCCCCCGCGCTGCACTACGGCCACATCGGACCGCTCACCATCGCGCGCGCGATCGAAGACGCGGTGAAGAAGGGCAACTGCACACCCGAAGCACGCGACGCCTACTACGGCGAGGTGCTTGCCTGGCGCGAGCTCTGCGTCAACTTTGTGCGGTTCGTTCCCGACTACGACTCAATCGCATGCGCACCGGACTGGGCGCGAGAGACGCTGCGCAAACACGGGAGGGACCGGCGCGACCCCACCTACACGCGGGACCAGATGGAGCGCGGCGAGACCTACGACGACATGTGGAACGCCGCGCAGAAGCAGATGGTCGATCACGGCTGGATGCACAACACTCTGCGCATGTACTGGGGGAAGAAGATTCTTGAGTGGAGCGCCACGCCGGCCGAGGCCTTCGATAACTGCGTCTATCTGAACGACCGCTATTTTCTCGATGGACGCGATCCGAATGGCTACGCCAACATCGCCTGGGCGATCTGCGGCCTGCACGATCGGCCCTGGTTTGAGCGGCCGATCTTCGGCACCGTGCGCTACATGTCCGGTGCATCAACCGGCAGGAAATTCAACTCCAAGCAGTACATCCGCAACGTGAACGAGGGGCTCGCCTTCGGAACCAAGGAAGACGTGAAGCCCGAGCATGCCCGGGCCTCCCGCGCGAAGAAGTAACGCTACTTCCAGACTTGCACCGTGACACCGGTTGGCAGCGCCAGTGTCTCGCCCGCGGGCGATGCTGCGGCACCAAGCAGCGTCTTGCCTGCGGTGCAGGAGGCGAGCGCCGTTTTTCCCGTCGCGAACGGAATGCTTGCGGCTGTCGCGGAACGGTTCACCGTCACCACAACCCGCTCTCGCCCTGCACCGCAGCCCTCGGCGAGATCCCCACCGCGCACATATACGAGCGTGTCGTCCCCTGCATTCAGCACCTGCTCTTCGCCCTCGTTCAGCTCGGCGTACTCGGCACGCATCTGTAACAGGTGCTGTACCCAATCGTGCATGTCTGCCTCCGGTGGCGTACGCTCGGCCGCAACAAATGCGCTCTGGGAGCCAGGAAAGCCACCAGGAAAATTCTGGCGATTGTCCGGGTCGTCGCCGCCCGTCATCGCAATTTCGTCGCCCGAGTAAATCTGCGGCATGCCGCGCATCGTCAGCAAGATCGCAAAGGCCAGCTTCAGCTTCTCCGGCGTCGCGCCCGCTACGCTCAGGAAGCGTGCGGTATCGTGATTGCCGAGAAAGGGCACGAGGCTCTCAGGATGCGGATAGAGCGAGTCCTGCCGCAGGATCTCCGCAAGGTGCGCCATCGGCTTGCCCTTCAGCAGCACGTCGCGCAACGCAAAGTATGTGGGGAAGTCAAATGGCGTCGTCAGCCCCGTGTCGATCGAGCCATTCAGGTCATTGCGTGTCACGCCTGTAGCGAAGGCAGAGGTAATCACCGGGTCATTGTTGAAGACTTCGCCGACGCTGGTCAGGTTCGGGTACAGCGCATGCAGGCTCGCGTGAAAGCTGTGCCAGAACGGACGACCTACATAGGGGAATGTATCGATGCGCAGGCCATCTGCTCCCGTCTGCTCGATCCACCAGATCGCATTCTGCGTCAGGTACGTCGCTGCGTCCGGGTTCTCCTGGTTCATATCCGGCAGGAGGTTCGCAAACCAGCCCTGCAGGATGTCCTGCTGGTCGCGCCATGCCGCATGCGGGTTCACAAGAGGAGCAAACTCCCCGACCGCCTTGTGATGATCCGCCTTTGTCCCATGGAACCAGTCTGGCTCAGGCTCGTCCTCAACCCAGGGATGCGCAGGGCCGACATGATTCGGAACCGTGTCGAGCACCAGCTTCATGTGCCGCTTGTGCAAATCGCGTGCGAGCGTCTGCAGGTCACGGAGTGTGCCGAAGTGCTCATCGACCGCGTACAGATCTGTCGCGCCATAACCGTGATAGCTGCCCGCTTCGTGGTTCTGATAAACCGGCGTGATCCACACCGTGGTAATGCCAAGCTGCTGCAGGTAGTCCAGGTGGTCGATCACGCCACGCAGATCGCCGCCATGCCAGCCGCGTGGCGATGCGAGCTCTGCCTGGTGGTCCGGCCCATCATTCTTCGGGTCGCCATCAGCAAAGCGGTCGGTCATGATCAGGTACATCACGTCCTTTGACGAGAAGCCCTGCACGCGATCGCCTGCAGCCTCGCGCTTTTCAAACCGGTAGTCCGTCTCGGCATGGCCGCTCCCATTTGTCACCGTGAGGCGCACAGACTCCGGCTGGGCCGGGGATGCAGCCAGGTGCACCGCAGCCCAGTGGCCGTTCGCCGAGATCGTCGCGCTCGTAACAGCAAGCGCAGGGTCGCTTACAGAAAAGCGGCTGCCTTCGAGATGATCGCCCCGCACCAGCAGCATCGCTGCCGGCATGTTCGCCCACCACTCAGGCGGCTCGACGGAAGTGATCACGGGCACTGCGGCCAGGGCGACGGGGGCAAGCGCAGCAGCGGCCGCAAGCAGCAGCGGCAGGGTACGAGCCAAGCGATGTTTCATCAATGCAATGTCTCCGAAAAGCAGGGAAGAAAAACGTGCGAAAGAAATGGCGCCGCCTGGGGGTCCAAGGGGCGCCATGCTTATGAGTGGCTCGAGTTAGAAGGTGAAGCGGACCGCCATCTGCATCTGCCGCTCCGAGTACTCGCGCGTGCCGGTGATCTGGCCAAAGGTGCCATCGACCGTATTCGCGTCCGGGTTGGTGAACTGCGGCGTGTTCGTCACGTTATAGACTTCGGCGCGGAGCTCTGTCCCAAACCGTTCGGTGAAGTGGAGCGTCTTGAACAGCGAGACGTCTCCCTCAGCCAGCCCAGGACCGTAAAAGCCGTTGCGTGCCGTGTTGCCTTCCGTTCCCGGGGCCGGTGCAGCGAAGTCAGCCTTCGCAAGGTAAGGGCTGGTCAGCACATTGTGGGTGTAGGGGTAGCCGCCGGTCTCGTTTGCACGCAGGTCATACGTCTGACCATTGCCTTCAATCCCGGTAACGGTAAATGGCGATCCCGTTTCCGCGCTGACGATCGTGTTCAGCTGCCAACCGCCTGCTGCAAGTTCCAGCCCACGGTTCCAGTTGCTGCCGAACATGTGTCCATGGCCAAACGGCAGGTCATACAGGGCGCTCGCCACGAAAACACTCCGCTGGTCGAGCGTCGAGTTGCCCTTGTTCAGTGCATGGTTGTAGGTATACAGATCGCTGCCCGCATACAGGCCGAGGTAGCCATCCGTGTCGTCGATGTTGTGCGACCAGGTGTACGAGCTTGTAAACACCAGACCGCTGGTGGCGTGATAGTTCAGCTGCGTCTGGAAGCTGTTGTAGTGCGAGACCCCGTCCGTCTTGTTGAGGTAAACCTCGCCAAGGTTGGGGTACGGATTGGTCGTTGCGGTCGAACCGAGCGGGTTTGCATTCTGGATGTATCCCGTCGAGAGATGCGTACCCTTGTTGCCGACGTAGCCGACCGTCACCACCGTCTTGTTGCCGAACTGCTGCTGCACCTGCAGGTCATACTGCTGCACGTTCGGCAGCTTCTCTGTCCGCTCCACCGCAAAGCCGTTCACACCAGCCGGCGGATTGTTCGGGTCGAAGTTCGGGAAGCCCGGCAGCGGCAGGGGCGCCGTTGCATTCGCATTGCTGCTCTGGTTCTCAGGCGCTGCACCCGTGAAGGTGATGCGATAGCCCTGCTGCGCGGTGTAGTTCACACTGCCACCGTAGGGGACCTGCTGGCCGAGCTGGTTGTCGATGCCGCCACGATCCAGGAAGTAGTACAGCCCGTAGCCGCCACGCAGCACCGTCTTGCCGGCTCCATATGGGTCATAGGCGAAGCCGAAACGCGGCCCGTGGTTGTTGTAGTTGTTGTTGATGATCGAGCGCGGCACGCCATTCTCACCTGCCAATTCAATCGTGCCGTTGTCCGGATCGATCGCCGACTCGCGGTTATGCTCTTCGGTCGGGAAGGTGATGATCTGGTAGCGGTAGCCGAGGTTCAGCGTCAACCGCGGCGTGACCTTCCAGTCGTCCTGCACAAACGCGCCCACCTCGTAGTTGCGGGTTCCGTAGAAGCCGCTCTGCGCGCCGATACTGTAGTAGTCGGTGAAGCCGGCCAGCATTTCTGCCGGAACGTAGCCCGTCGAGTCACCGCTGGCGAAGTTGAAGTAGCCCTTGCCGGAGATGGGGCGGAAGTACGCCACGTCGCGCCGGATGCCCGAGCCACCAAACTTGATGGTGTGCTGCCCACGAGCGATCGTCACCGCATCGTTGATCTCGTAGGTGTTTTCCGGAACCTTGTAGGTGCCGTAGTCGCCGGTGTAGTCGATCTCGTTGCCGTTGCCGCCGATCAGTGCGCCGCCGCCCAGGTTCACATTGCGGTTTGCATTCACGATGCCGAGGTCCGACGAGATCGGCACGCCCGAGAACACCGGCACGTTCGCGAATGTGTAGCGGTTGTAGCCAATGCGGAACTCGTTGATGATGTTCGGCGTGAAGGTGTGACTCTCTCCAACAGCATAGCCACGGCCATGTACGAAGTTCTGCCCCGAGGCAAAGCCCGCAGGCAGGTTCGGCAGCGACGAGGTACGCGTGAAGTTGCTGTTGTCATACGTGAAGCGGGCAAAAAGGCGATCCGATTGCGCCAGGTTCGCGTCCGCGCGCACGTCAAACGTATTGTTTTTCGTAGTGTTGATGCGCGAGGTCTGGTAGTTGTTCTCCGTACCGTTCGTCGTTCCCTCTACGTTCGGCAGCGGGTAGGCGTTCAGGTAGTTCAGCGCGGCCTGGTTCAGCTGGTTGGTCGGGATGATGTTCCCGTTGAACGGAGTGCAGGTCAGCGGATTGTAGATCGCACCGGTCTGGTACACCGGGGCGCCCTTGGGCCCGTTCGGGTAGAGCTGCGGGCAGAACTGGTAGGTCGGGGCCGAGGTGACGCCCGTCGTTCCTAGCAGCTGCGAGAAGTTGCCGGTCCGCATCAAGGCAGTCGGCACCGTGTCCGCTTCCGAGTTCAGCGGCTGATTCTCCCGCACACCCTGGTAGTCGCCGAACAGGAAGACGTGGTCCTTCCACAGGGGACCGCCAAGCGACCCGCCAAACGTGTTGCGCTTGAACGGAAGAGCCGCCGCGGGCGCGACGCCAATGAAGCCGTGATTCGGATTCGCATCGAACAAACTGGAACGGCCAAACTCAAATGCAGAGCCGTGAATTGCATTGGTGCCCGACTTGATCGAGCTCTGCACGATCGACCCACCAGCCCGGCCAAACTCTGCCGGCGCTGTGCTCGTGTTCACACGGAACTCTTCTGTCCCCTCGATGTTGGGGAAGAAGTCCAGGGTGTTGACCAGCGACTCGTTGTTGTCGATGCCGTCCAGCAGGAAGTTGTTCGCCTGGGGACGCAGACCGTTGGTGGAGAGCGAACCGCCGCCCGACTCGGAGTTGCGGAACGTCTCAGCATCACCGTTCACACCGGAAGCCCCGTTGCCATAGTTGCCGCGGGTCACCCCAGGGGTCAGCAGCGCGAGCTGGGTAAAGTTGCGGCCGTTCAGTGGCAGCTGGGTGACCTGGCGGCCCTGGATCACTTCGCCGATCGAGGAGGTGGCGGTGTCTACAAGAGGCGCCGCATCGGTCACCTCGACCGTGGTGCTGGCGCTCCCGGTCGCCAGGTGCAGGTCGATCGACTGGGTCTGCGACACCTGGAGATTGAAGCTTTGCGCCGTGGTCTGGAAGCCATCATGGCTGGCTTCGACCCGGTAGTTGCCACGCGGAATCGCGGCGAAAGTGAAGCCGCCATTGCCATTCGCGCTGACCGTCTGCACTGCGGCCGTATCTGTGTTCGTGAGCTTCACGACGGTGCCAGGCAGAACCGCGCCGGTGGCATCCTCAACGGTTCCTGTCACGGTCCCTGTATCTGTCTGTCCGTACATCACTGTGGGGGCTGTACCCACGAGCGCCGCGAGAAGAACCCGGCCCGCCCACACCTTCATTGCATCCTGTTTGCGCACGTATTGCCTCCAAATCATTGGCTCGCCTGGTAGAGGTATGCCATCCCACTCCGCCATTCGCGAACTTAACCTCAACAACAACCACTGCACCTTCTCCACCTCCACTGCGTCAAATAGGCATCAACTCTTTATCAACTGCTAAGTGGTTGATATCATTGGGCACAGTGTTGAGCCTGGAGTCAGGCGCTCCCTTGGCCGGCGAACCGACACCCTCTTCAGGATGCTTCCTGCAACGACTTTGGTCCCTCAAATCCATCTCGAGCGCGTGACTTTCGACACGTACGAAGTCAACTTCAAAACGGAAGAACTCTGGCGCGGACCCCGAAAGGTTCGCTGCCAGCGGCAGCCTTTCCGGGTACTCCGTGCCCTTGTCGAGCGGGCCGGAGAGGTGGTCAGCAGGGATGAACTGCAGGCTGCCGTATGGGGTCCGGAGAGCCCCTCGGATGCGGACCACTCCCTCGGTATCGCGGTGAACAAGCTACGGGAAGCCCTGGGAGACTCTGCAGAGTCTCCACGATTTATCGAGACCCTGTCCCGGCGCGGGTACCGCTTCATCGCCCCACTTACCTCGGTCGAGACGGAAGCACCCCTTGCCGAACTCTCTCCTCCAGAGGAGCAGACCACGCTTGGCTCTGGCCTGTTGATCGAGCCCGCGATCGAAGACGGGCGAGGCCTCTACGGAGCGTCGATTCACACACCGAGGGCTCCCGGTGTAACGAGGGTGTGGGGGCTGGCTGCTGCGGCAGCCACGGTGCTTCTTCTCGTCGGTCTGCTTGCCGGCTGGCTGCTTGGCCGCAGCACTCCTGCACCCCCGCCCCTGCGCATCGATCAGGTGACCCATACGGATAGCATCCTGCCCTGGATTCCGTCGCTTGAGAGCTTCCCGGTGCTGGCAAGTGACGGGAGCCGGCTCTACTCTTCAGTGCTCGATAACGGTCAAACCGAAATCGACTCGATCGATCCCTCCATTGGCGAGATGCAGCGGGTCCACCTCCCGGCCGAGATCGTGAACCCCACGCTCAGCGACATCGCTCCCGATGGCAGCAGGCTCTTGGTACGAAGCCAGCCTTCTTCAGAGTCCGAGCAGCCCGTCTGGATTGTGCCCCGCAGCGGTGGCAGCGGGCTCCGGCTCGGCAATGTCCGTGCACATGACGCCGTCTGGACCCCGGATGGCCAAAGTGTTCTTTACGCTGTCGGCAATGACCTCGACCTTATCCATGTGGCGGACGGCACGACCACCCATTTCGCCGGGCTGCCGGGTCGCGCCTTCTACATGCGCTGGTCCCCCGATGGCAAACTTCTGCGCTTCACCCTGCTCAACCCGCTTACCCACACGACCTCGCTCTGGCAGATCAGCCATGGCTCCCCACACCCCCTGCTGGCGGGCTGGACGACACCTGCCGCCGAGTGCTGCGGCGTCTGGACCGCCGATGGCCGGAACTATGTTTTCCAGTCCTCGCACGAGAGCGGAAGTGACCTCTGGCGGCTGCGTGGTCAGTCCACTGCAACCCCGGAGAAGCTCACCAATGGTCCGCTGCTGTTCGCGTCGCCAATGAGCAGCCGTGTGGGCGACAAGATCACCTTCGTCGGGCTCGATGTGCGCTCCGAACTCCAGCGCTTCGATCCGGCGCTGCAGCGTTTCGTGGGAGAACGCGGCTTCCTGACCGGGGCGACCCGTGTCACCTACTCACGGGATGGTCGGTGGGCTGCCTGGACGGATATCACCGGGCACCTCTGGCGGGCGCGTGCCGAGGACGGCTCAGAGAAGCTGCAGCTGACCCCAGACAATATCGCCGTCTTCCTGGCGAGCTGGATGCCGGATGGCACGAGCCTGCTCGCGATGGGGCGCGAGCCAGGGCACTCCTTCCGGATCTACCGCGTGCGGGCAGATGGGGGCGCACCCGAGCCCTTGCTGCGCGAGAATCGCAACCAGGCAGACCCAAGCGCCTCCCCGGATGGAAGATACGTTGTGTTTGGCCGAACCCCGGATCTCCTCGGCCACGAAAGCGGCATAAAGCAGATCCAGATCCTGGACCTCCTGACCCACGCCGTGACAGCCGTCCCGGGGTCGGAAGGCTTGTTCAGCCCGCGCTGGTCGCCGGATGGGAAATGGATCGCCGCGCTCACCCTCGGCGATCAAAAGTTGATGCTCTTTGACGTGGCGGCGAAACAGTGGAAAGCCCTCGGGGACATCCGTGCGGCCGATCCCGTCTGGACAGCAGACAACGCAGCTCTTTTCGTCCACGAGGCCTTCAGCACCCCCCAGAGGATCGAGCGCATTGCCGTTCCGAGCGGAGCGGCCACGATGGTCGCCGTACTGAACAGCCCGCTTACCCAGGACAGTGCGGACTCGGTCTTCGTCGGCATTACCCGCAGCGACGCGCCCCTGGTCCGGGTGCGAACCTCGACTGCGAACCTCTATAGCCTGACACTCAATCGCTGACCGGCTGACCGGGCCCGGGCCTACGGCTTCAAGACGACCTTAATGTAACCCTCGCTCCGTGCATCGAACTTGGCGAATGCGCCGGGCGCTTCACTGAGCGAGAGCCTGTGGCTAACGACCTGGCTCGGCTTCGCCGCCCCCGTGATAATCATGTCGCGGAGCTTTGTGTTCCAGCGCTCGTCATCATCGCGGCCCATCACAATGCGAACGTTCTTGCCGAAAAGCTTGTCCCAGGGAACCATCAGGCGTCCCTCAGCCAATGAGGGCTCCGTGCCGTTTGGGTCCTTGGGGGGCCAGACTCCTGTGATCGCGATGCGCCCCGACGGGTTGATCAACTCGGCAATTGCGTTGGTGACCCAGTGTGGGTCTTCCTTGCTGTAATCCTCTTTCGAGCGGGCCTGGAAGCCGATCGCATCGATCGCGCAGGTCACCCCTGCAAGCGGTTTTTCCTGTCGGAAGGCCCCACCCGAGCGCCACTTGCTCTGCTGCGCCTTGATCTGCTCGACCGGATCGCCCTCGAGGAAGTTGATCGGTACCGCGCCAAGCTCTCCAGCCTTCTCCAGCCGGTCGCGAATAGCATCGACGACGTAAATTTTTGCAGCGCCCCGGAGCTTTGCGGAGTAGGCGGCCAGCAGCCCGACAGAACCGCCGCCAAAGATCGCAATCGAGTCGCCAGGACCGACATCGGTCGTCGCCGCTGCGTGGTAGCCAGTGGTGAATGCATCGGCAAGCAGTACGAAATCATCTTCCCAACGGTCGCCTGGCTCTCCCGGCAGCTTCAGGCAGTTGGCATCGGCCAGCGGAATCCGCAGCAGCTCCGCCTGCGCACCCTGGTAGCCACCTTTGTTGGGGTAGCCGTAGGCTGCGCCGGCCTGTCCGGGGTTCGTGGTGAGGCACGCAGACGAGTGGCCCTCGACGCACATCGCGCAAAATCCGCAGCAGATATGTGTCGGAACGGTGACGCGGTCGCCCTTTTTCACGTTGAGCACCGCAGAGCCAACCTCTTCCACAATGCCAAGCGGTTCATGCCCGATCACGCCCCCTTCTATTCCACGCATCCGGCCTTCGTAGAAGTGCAGATCTGTGCCGCAGATGGCGCTCGAGGTCACCCGCAGAAGGACGTCCGTTTGTGCTGCCATCTCCGCGTCTTTCACATCCTTGACGACGATCCTGCGTGTTTCTTCGAGAACTACCGCCTTCATTGCCGCTCTCCCTGGTCGTGGCGCTCCCCCCGTAAGATGCAGACCCATCCCCGGCGCCAGTTGTCAGTCGCCAGTCGCCAGCGCGGGCCGCTGCGGCCCGCCCTTTCGCGGGGATCGAAAGTAACGTGATCTGTTTCGGGGCACCTGCCGATAACAGGGCAACACCTCCGCAGGTCGAACGCACGGTCTCAGAGCCAAAGCAGATCGCAGGTGCACGTCGCCTGCCAAAACGCTCTGCGACAGCAATGCGCCCTCTCCCGCGAGCTGGTTGGAAAGGCATGGATGAGTACGGCTATGCGGCGATGCGGTCTGGGATGGCTCCTGCTGCTGCTCCTCGCAGCACGGCTCCTTCCCGCGCAGCAACTGCCCGGCGCCCGGCAGGAGCTGGACGCGCGCTTCCTGCGAGCGCGAGGCCTCGGCCCGGCCTCGACAGCGCAGGCATTGACTCAGGCGAGGCATCAGGCTGCGCTGCTGCGGGCTGCTCGCGAGGCTGCTCCTGTGCGCCACAACAGCTCGACCACCGTCTGGCAGCCGGCCGGCCCGGTGCAGCTGGCCACAAGCGCCTACGGCCTTGTGACCGGCAGGATCAGCGCGGTCGCTGTGGATCCAAACGATGCCACCGGCAACACGGTGTACCTTGGCGCCGTTGGCGGAGGTGTATGGAAGAGCACAAACGCTGCAGGCAATGCGGCGAGCGCGACCTTCCAGCCGCTGACCGATGACCTTTCGGTCTTTGCAAACTCCGATGTCTCCGTGCCCTCGCTCTCGATTGGGACGCTCACGGTCCAGCCCGGGAACTCAGAGGTGCTGCTTGCCGGAACCGGCGATCCCAACAATGCACTCGACTCCTACTACGGTGTTGGTATCCTGCGCTCCACGAATGGCGGCCAGTCGTGGAGCCTGATCCAGCAAAGCGCCGATGCCGTCAGCGGCGGCAATGACACGCCTTTTGCCGGCCTGGGCATGGCACAGTTTGCCTGGAGCACGGCGACTCCTAACCTGGTCGTTGTCGCTGCGTCGCAGGCTTACGAGGGAGCGCTCGTCAGCCCTTCGTTCGCGACCACTGCCGTGGCGGGTCTCTACTACTCAACCGACGCTGGACAAACCTGGCATCTCGCCACAATCACAGATGGACCAGGAAAGACCCTGCAGTCCGCCACCCAGTACGACGCGCCGCCTGGCAATCCCGCGACATCGGTCGTCTGGAATGCGAAGCGTGGACTCTTCCTGGCGGCAGTCCGGTTTCACGGCTACTATGGCTCGCCGGACGGCATCACCTGGACGCGCCTCGCAAACCAGCCCTCGCCAACCCTGTCCCCGTCGATGTGTCCCGCAAACCCGGGAGGCACCGGCAACACCAGCTGCCCGATCTTTCGGGGAACGCTGGCAGTGCAGCCCGTCACTGCAGATACCTTTGCACTGACCACAGACCAGAACAACGTGGATCAGGGGCTCTTTCAGGATGTCTGCGCGGCTAGCGGCGGTGCCTGCTCCTCGAGCACCCTGCTCTTCGGAACACAGATCGCCGACTCCGCACTGGACAGCGCATCCAGCGTGATCGACCAGGCGGACTACAGCCTTGCGCTGGCAGCCGTGCCCTCCCAGCAGGACACGCTGCTCTTTGTCGGCACCACCGACATCTTCCGTTGCTCACTCGCAAACAGCTGCACGTGGAGAAACACCACAAACACGGCGACCTGCGTTGCGGCAGAGGTCGCACCTTCTGCCCACTCGATCGACGGGACCTTTGGGGCGAACGGCCTGATGTTTTTCGGCACCGATGGCGGTCTCTGGCGCAGCACCGATGACGTGGCCCAGACTGGCCCCGTCTGCGCAGCAACGGACGGCTCGCACTACCAAAATCTGAATGGCGGGATCGGCTCGCTTGCCGAAGTGTCGCATCTCGCCGTCAACCCAACCCATCCCGCGCTGATGCTCGCCGGCGTTGGGGAGTTTGGCGTCGCAGCGAGCGAAACGGCCGCCGCTCAGGGCGGAACAGGTCCGTGGCAGCAGCTGCTTACCGGCGAAGGCAGCTACGTCGGGATCGATCCGGTCACTCCCTCCAACTGGTACGCGGACAATGGCCCGGGAGTCTCTATCTTTGCTTGCCAGGACGGCGGCAACTGCACCGCGGCAACGTTCGGTCCGAGTGCCGCTGTGGCGCGATCCGACGTTGAGGATGACGCCGACTACCTGCTGGAACCGCCGCCATGGATCCTCGATCCTTCGAATCCGGCCTCCTTCTTCGTGGCAACGTGCCGCATCTGGCGTGGACCGGTGACCGGAGGCTGGAGCGCTGGCGACCTTGTCAGCGATGTGCTCGATGCCGGTGGCGGCAACTCCTGCGATGGCGATGCCGCAGTGCGCTCGATCGGTGCCGGTGGCAGTTACAATTCGTCGGCCGGGGGCGAGATGGTCTACGCCGGCATGGCCGGACCGTATGACGGCGGCGGCGTGCTTGCCGGGCACCTTTACAGCGCCACGGTTCCGTCCGGGTCTGGAACTGTTTCCTGGACCGATCTGTGGCGCAACCCGGTGACAAACACCTCGATGACCACCCAGTTCAATGGGTCTTCTGGAGCGATCTCGTCGATCGCAGTGGATCCCCATGACACCTCGGGCCTGACGCTCTACGCTGGCGTTTCGACATTCCCGACTGGACAGTCCGGGGTTTTGTATCGTTCGACAGATGGCGGAGCGCACTGGGCAAACATCACCAACAGCCTGCCCTTCGCACCGGTGAATCATGTCCTCGTCGATCCGGTCAATGCAGGCACCGTCTACGTCGCAGGCGACTTCGGTGTCTACTACACGACCAACGTTGCAAGCTGCGTGGCCACTGGCGCGGGCTGGCAGAACTGCTGGAGCGTGCTTGGGTCGGGTCTGCCTAATGCTCCCGTCACCGACCTGAAGCTCGCGGCATCCGGAAGCACTGCGGTGCTCGTCGCCGCAACCTACGGCCGCGGGATCTGGACGCTTGGTCTCCCGGAGACGCCTGTGTACGCGCAGGCGACACTCTCTCCCGCGACGTACACCTTTCCGGCCACGGGAATCGGCTCCACCAGCCCCTCCACTGCGATCTTCTCGCTCACCAATACCGGTTCCGTGCCGCTCGATATTTTCGAGGTGACGATCGCTGGGGACTTCGCGGAGACAAACAACTGTGGGGGCTCGCTTGCGATCGGCGGCACCTGTGGGGTGAGTGTCACCTTCGCTCCCACAACGACAGGCACACGCACAGGCTCGCTCACAGTGCACACGAACACCGTCTCGGGCCTGCTGACGGCATCCCTAAACGGAACCGGGGTGACTGCGGGTACGCTTCTTCCTTCGCCTGGCACCTTGATCTTTCCGCTCACCGCCAGCGGCGCAGTGTCTTCCCCTCGCATCGTGACGCTCGCCAATACCGGAGGCGCGCCCGTCTCGCTGTCGACGATCGGGATCACGGGCGCAGACCCGCTCGACTTCAGCCTGGCGAGCGGCGGCACTTGCGGCGCAGTGCTCGCGGCGAACGCTACCTGCAGCATCCCGGTAGTCTTCAGCCCAGTGGTGGTGGGCACGTTGTCCGCTCAGCTTGAGATCCAGGGGACAGCTCTGGGAAGCCCGTTCTTCGTTTCGCTGCAGGGCGCCAGCGCTGCGCCGGCCGTGCTCAGCCTCTACCCAGGCTCACTCACATTCCCATCCACGCCGGAGAACAGCACCTCGGCTTCGCAGACGCTGAACCTCAGCAATGGCGGAGGCATCGCGGCGCAACTGGGAAGCGCAAGCGTGCTGGGCGACTACCTCATCACCTCGAATACCTGCGGCGCAACGCTTGCGCCGGAGACCAGTTGCTCCGTGGGCATTGCTCTCCATCCAAACGCTATCGGCACGCGCAACGGGCTGTTCACCATGCCCTCGCCGAGCATCCCTGCAGGCCAGGTGACTGCAAGCCTGACGGGTACTGGCAGCGCGCCGGTCTCGGTCATTCTCTCGCCCACCGCGCTCTCGTTCGCCGCACAGCAGGTAGGCACGTCTTCTCCGTCTCTCTCCATCACTGTCAGCAACACCGGTTCGGTGTCTGCTCCCCTTGCAACACCAACGATCACGGGCGACTTCGCGCTGCAGACGAACACCTGCGGCACCAGCCTTGCGGCGGGTTCCACCTGCAGCCTTGCGGTTGTTTTTACGCCCGTTGCCGTCAGCTCGCGGACCGGTCAGCTGTCTCTTCCGGTTGCGTCGACTACGCTCAGCGCAACCCTTGCGGGCACGGGAACTGCCCCGCCGACGCTCGCTCTGAATCCTGCTTCGCTGAGCTTTGCAGCGACCGCAGAAAACGCGACCTCCGCACCGCAGACTGTGGCTCTTTCGAATACTGGCGGCAATCCACTTACCTTCAGCGCCATCACTGCCTCGACCCCTTTCGCCGCGAGCATCGGTACCTGTCCGGTTGCGCCGGCGACGCTAGCAGTCGGGGGCACGTGCAACCTGCAGGTGAGCTTTGCACCGACGACGATCGGCACGTTCACCGGCCCGCTCACCGTCACAGGCAACTTCACCAACAGCCCCGCGACACTCACGATCAGCGGTACAGGGAGTGCTCCGCCGGCCGTGCTGGTTGCCCCGTCGGCTCTGTCCTTTCCCGACACCGCGGAAGGTGCCGTGTCTGCTGCCGAAACGATCACGGTCACCAGCAGCGGCGGCCTGCCCGTTACGTTTACGGCGGCATCTGTAACCGCCGGGTATCAGATCGCTGCCAACACCTGTAACGGCTCCCTCGCGCCGGGGGGCGCCTGCACTGTCTCCATCCTCTTCCACCCCACGGTTCTGGGGTCTGAACCCGGCACACTTACGCTGGGCGGCACGATGGTCGGGAGTCCAGTCTCCGTGACACTCAGCGGCAACGGCCTCTCTCCGGGAGTGCTGACTGTCACGCCCGGGACGCTCAGCTTCGGCACCATCGCCGTCGGAACGGACAGTCCAGCGCAAATAGTGACCGTGTCGAACACTGGTGGAGCAAACCTTTCGCTGAGCACGCCGGTCCTCAACGGGGACTACCAGCTCACAGCGTCCACCTGCGGCGCCACGCTCCCAGCCGGGCAGTCATGCACCCTGAGCATCGCGTTCGCACCGACAACGGCCGGTACTCGTGCAGGCCAGATCACGCTGTCGGGCGCCCCCAGCACGAGTGCGACCGTCACGCTCGCGGGCGCTGGTGCTTCCCCAGGGGCACTCGTGTTTTCTCCTGGATCCCTTGGTTTCGGTGTTGTCCCGGTAGGAAGCTCCAGCGCGCTGACAACAACCGCGAGCAACTCCGGCGGCCTTTCACTGCACGTGCTTACGATCGCAGCCGGCGGGGATTTCTCCATCTCCGGGGGCAGCTGCGCAGCAGGGCAGACGCTCGCGCCAGGCGCTTCCTGCACTCTCAGCGTCATCTTTGCTCCCAGCACAGCGGGAACAGAATCTGCCACTATCTCGGTTACAACTGACGGAACGCCGGCACTTGCGCAACTCGCCGTTGCCGGGGTTGGCGCCAGGCCGGGAAGCGTCGAGCTTAGCCCGTCGACGCTGGTGTTCGGTCCAACGGTGCTCGGCTCCACCGCGACAGCCCAGACTGTCACCGCAAGCAACCCCGGCGGGGTCCCGGTGACGCTGTCCAGTGCCGCGGTGAATAGTCCATTTGCGATTGCAAGCGACACCTGTGGCGCTTCGCTTGCGGCCGGCGCGAGCTGCACTATCGCGGTGACGTTCGCGCCCACAGTCGCAGGGCCGTCGACAGCGTCGCTTTCTCTCCCAGGCCAGTACACCGGCAGCCCGGCGACCGTGCAACTATCGGGAACCAGTGTGCTGCCGGGTGCCTTTGCATTCACACCAGCCCAGATCGTCTTCAACACGGCAGTTGTCGGCACTACATCGAGCCAGGCAGTAAGCCTCGCGAACACCGGCGGTGTCACTCTCCCGCTGAGTGGCATTTCTGTTTCCTCCGGCTTCGCTGTGCAGAGCCAATGCGGCGCCGCGCTTGCACCGGGTGCGTCGTGCGGGGTCACCGTTTCCTTCACGCCCAGGGTGGCCGGCGCGTCGCAAGGATTGCTGACCGCAGCGGGTTCGGCGAGCTCAACCAGTGTTCCGATTTCCGCGACCGCCGTTCCGCCCGGCGCACTTACTGCTTCGCCCGCGTCGCTGCTGTTCTCGCCGTCTGTGCTCGGCAGCGTGAGTGCTGCAGCAACCGTGACCTTCACAGACAGTGGTGGCATCGCCGTAGCGCTCGACTCGCCCCAGGTGTCGTCTTCGGACTACTCGATCACCGCAACCACCTGCGGCGCGACAATCGCTGCCTCTGCTTCCTGTACGGTGACCCTGGTCTTCCATCCGAATGCTGCTGGGAATCGCACGGCAACGTTGACGCTTGCAGCAAGCGCGTCCGGGGGCCCGGTCGCCACGGTCTCTCTCGGTGGCATTGGCCTGCAACCAGCGGCGCTTAGTTGGACGCCGTCTGCATTGCATTTCGGCCCGCAGCCGGACCGCACCACGTCCCCCTCGCAATTCGTGACGCTGACGAACGTTGGAGGCATCTCGACTGCGCTCGCGCTTCCGGTGCTAAGCGGGCAGTATCAGATCACCTCGAACAGCTGTGCCGGGACGCTCGCTGTCGGAGCCACCTGTTCCATCGCTGTGGAGTTCGCGCCCGTGTCCGACGGCGCAGCTCCGGGCACCCTCTCGATTGCGGCGCCTTCTGGCACGCCCGCAGCCACGGCGGCGCTTACGGGGACCGGGCAGGCGCTTGCGGCACTCCCCACGAGCATCGTCTTTCCAGGAGCGCTGCTGATCGGAACCCCATCCGCTCCGATTGCTGCCTCGATCGAAAACCTGGGGAATACGTCGATCTCTTTGTCGGCCCCTGTACTCGCAGGCGACTTCGCCATTACCTCGTCCACCTGCGGAACGGCACTCGCGGCGAGTTCCTCCTGTACGGTTTTCCTTACGTTTACGCCGACTGGCAGCGGGCAGCGAAGCGGGTCCCTCACCTACACCGATGGGGCAGACACCGTGACTGTCACGCTTGCGGGTACCGGGCTTTCGCCTGCAACTGACACTCTCAGTACCACTGCACTAAGCTTCAGCGGCACCGCGCTTGGCGCCACCTCCACACCGATCCCGATCGTGCTGACCAACGCAGGCGACGCTGCCTTAACGGCGATCAGCGTCACCATCGCCGGGCCATTTCTTGTAAGCAACAACTGCGGCGCAAGCCTTGGCGGACATCTCTCCTGTGCGATTGCAGTCGCGTTTGCGCCCGAAAGCCTGGGCGTGGCGACAGGCGTCCTCACTGTTGCGGACGCGGCGCGAACACAGACCGTCCCTCTTAGTGGTCAGGGCCTGGCCCCACCCCAGCCCAGCGTGTCGCCAAACAACATAGCATTCGGGTCCTACGCGGTCAATGCAACCACAGCGGTGCAACAGGTGACGGTCAGCAATCCGGGGAGTACGCCCATGGCTGCCTTGGCCGTGACTGTGAGTGGATCGAGCTTCGCGATCACAACCTCCAACTGCTCCACGCTGCTTGCAGCCGGAGCCAGTTGCCAGGTCGGCGTGGCGTTTACCCCCGCGTCGGTCGGCAATCAGAACGGCGTGCTCACGATCGCGAGCACCAGCCTCTCCGCACCGCTTTCGGTCGCACTCAGCGGAAACGGAGAAGACTTCCAGCTCTCTGTAGTCGGGAGCGGAAGCAGCGTCATCACGCCCGGGCAGCCTGCGACGTACGGGCTCACGCTGACGGCTGTGGGCGCCTCGTCAGGCGCTCTTGCGCTCGCCTGCGTGTCCGGCCTGCCGGCAAACGCAACCTGTTCCATCAACCCCGCCACGCTCACCATCGCGGGCGGCACCTCTGGTTCAGCAATGGTCACCATCACAACAAGCAGCACAGCCACCACCGCGGACGCCGACCTGCCCGTGCTCTGGCACCATGCAGCCTCGGCACTGCTCCTGCTCTGCCCCTGCCTGCTCCGTGCCAAAGGCCGGCGCTGGCTGCTGCTTCTCTTCGCCGCGCTGCTGGCTTCGGGCCCGATCGGCTGCGGCGTCCATGCAAGCGGCGTGAGCAATGGAAGCGGCAGCGCCCCACCCGGCACGACCCCGAGCGGCTCTTACACCGTCACGGTCGCTGCCACCTTCCCTGGGGCGCAGCGTACAGCAACGGTGCAACTCACCGTGCAGTGAGGCTTGCAGGCGTAGGTGATTTCCACTTAGCCGGAGTAGTTCTCTCCCCTCACCAGCGCCATCCACTCTCTCAGCCACGCCACCAGCGCTCGGTGGCCGTGGTGGCGACACCAGCATCGCTGCGGGGCGTTTGCAGCCAAGCCGCTATACTTCCCCTAGCGCCCGGCTGCCCCTGAGCGGCCCGTCCGGCGGAAAGAGGCAGCGCACCGTGACCGATCCCATCGCAAACACAGCCCCGAGGGAGGCAGCCATCGGGCAGGCCGAAGTGGAGCATGTCGCCGCACTCGCCTCGCTGGCACTGACGCCTGAAGAGATGGCGAGCCTTGGCAAGGATCTCCGCAGCATTCTTGGCTATGTGGACGAACTTCGCGAGCTCGACACGACCGGCGTTGCACCGCTGACCCATGTTTCCGAGCTCTTTTCCACCGCGCCGCCGCAGCCCGCGGCGACCGCCCACCTGCGTGCGGATGAACCGCGCTCCTCGCTCGACCGCTCGCTCGTCATGCACGGCGCTCCCGCGACCGACGGCACGTTTTTCAAGGTCCCAAAAGTGATCGAGCGGTAGCCTCCGCACCCCAAGGACAGACACACGGCATGACCGAAAGCATCTCGCGCCTCACCATAGAGAACGGCACCCAGAACCCCGACGCGCTCACCATCGAGCACCTGCGCACCACCATCGCCAGCGGAGCAGTGTCCGCGCAGCAGATCGCCGAGCAGTGCTATCACCAGATCGCTGAGCGGGATACCGAGATCCATGCCTTCCTGTCGCTCGCGAAGGAGCGAGCACTCGCACAGGCCGCGCGGATCGACGCGCTGGCCGCTGCGGGAGACGCGCTGCCAACGCTCGCCGGCATCCCGGTCGGCATCAAGGATGCCCTGACCGTGCAGGGTCTGCCTGCCACCGCCGGATCGAAGATCCTCGAAAACTTCATCGCCCCCTACACCGCGACTAGCGTGCAGCGGCTTGAAGATGCAGGCGCCGTGATTCTCGGCAAACTCAACTGCGATGAGTTCGCCATGGGTTCGTCGAATGAGAATTCGGCTTATGGCCCCACGCGCAATCCGCACGCACCGGACCATGTTCCGGGCGGCTCGTCCGGCGGGTCAGCCGCTGCGGTTGCGGCGGGCATGGCCGTGGCTACGCTTGGCACGGACACGGGCGGGTCGATCCGCCAGCCGGCGTCGTTCTGCGGTGTGGTGGGCCTCCTGCCGACCTATGGCCGCGTCTCGCGCTACGGGCTGATCGCGTTTGCCTCCTCGCTTGATCGGGTCGGTCCCTTCACCAACTCGGTGCGCGACGCGGCAACGGTGCTCGGCGTGATGGCAGGCGCAGACGCGCTCGATGCCACCTGCTCCGAGCTGCCGGTGCCCGACTATGCCGGGCTGCTCGCGCAGGAACAGGGCATCAACGGCCTCCGCATCGGCGTGCCCAGGGAGTACTTCGCCGAGGGGCTTGACGAAGAAGTGCGTGCGCATGTCGAGAAGGCGATCGATGGCCTGCGCGAGGCAGGCGCGGAGATCCGCGAGATCTCGCTGCCGCACACCCGCTATGCTGTGCCGGCGTACTACCTGATCGCCACGGCCGAGGCCAGTTCCAACCTGGCACGCTTCGACGGCGTCCGCTATGGCTACCGCGCGCCGCACGCTGCTTCGCTTTCCGGCATGTACCGCGAGTCGCGCGATGGCGGCTTCGGCGCCGAGGTCAAGCGCCGCATCCTGCTCGGCACCTACGCCCTCTCCGCCGGGTACTACGACGCGTATTACAAGAAAGCTCAGCAGGTGCGGCGCCTGCTTGCCGAGGACTTCCTCAAGGCCTTCGCGAGCGAGGTCGACGCGATCGTCACCCCGGTCGCGCCGACGCCTGCGTTCAAGCTGGGTGAAAAGTCCGACGACCCGCTCAGCATGTACCTCGCCGACATCTACACGGTGACCGCGTCGCTCGCCGGCATCTGCGGGCTGTCCGTCCCGGCCGGCTGCTCGAGCCAGGGGCTGCCGATCGGCGTCCAGGTGCTGGGCAAGCACTTTGACGAATCAACGATCTTCCGGGTGGGCGAAGCGATCGAGCGCGGCTAGTCCGTCGCGCTCGATCGGAACCTCGACTTACACACCCTGCGCTTGTGGCGGCACAAGGATCGCTTTCGCTCCCGGCGCTGCTTCATAAGCCATCGCCTCCTCGATCTCCTCAAAGCGAAACCTCTTTCCCACCCTGGTGCGAAAGAGCGGGTCGGTGATGTGCTCGCCGAGATAGTGAAGCGCCTGCTGCAACTTCGCGGGGTCGCGGACAGTCGCGCTGCTGAAGTTGCCGAAGGGCTTCATGGTGAGATTTTTCGCCATGAACAGGCCCGAAGGCACCGCGACCGGGGTCGAGCCTCCAAGAAAGCCATAAAACCAGACCGTGGAGTTTCGCGGAAGACGCGGTGCGATGCGGGTGATCAGCTCGCCGCCCGCCCCATCGAAGACCGCGGTCGTCTTCAGCTCTGCCACGCGCTTCTCGAAAGCGTCGTCGAAGCCGACCTCGCTGGTGGCGAGGACGGGCTCAAGTCCAAGAGCGCGCAACGCCGATGCGGACCGCTCCGAGCGAACCAGCAAAAGAGCGGGGATGTTCTTCCTGCGAGCCAGCGCGGCAAGTGCGAGCCCGGTGGCGGAACCTCCCACGGTGACGATCACGCCGGTATGGCCCTCGGCGGCCATCTCCTCCAGAAACGCATGGGCCGTCATGACGTTGACGAGTGAGCCGGAGTAATCCAGGGTGGAAGCCTCGTCTGAGAGGAGGACGCAACTGGTCGCCGGAATCACTGCGCGCTCTGACCAAAGACCGATGGTCTCCACGCTGGGTGTCAGCGAGCGATAGGTGGCGACCTTTCTGCCTGCATAGCGAAGGGAGACGCCCTCACCGACGGCGAGCACGCGACCTGCCGCGGATGCGCCCCAGATGTCGTGCCGACTGGTGTTCAGTCCAGGAGCCGGCGGCATTTTCAGAAAAAACTTGTCGCCGTGATTGATGCCGGCGGCTTCGATGGCGACCAGCAGGTGACCGCCCGGCGCTTCTTCAGGGGTGGGTACTTCGCGCACTTCGAGTTCACGGGACGCGGTGACAGTGACAGCTTGCATGGGAGAGCTCCTCGTCGGCTGCCGTCTTCGCGATCCAGCAGCCACGACACCCATCACAACGCCGACACTAACTTTCCGCTAGTACGGATATTTTTGTTAGTGTCTTTCCATGGACTTTTCGAACCCTTGTCCTGTTGCGTTCACCTCGCGCGTCCTCGGCGGCCGCTGGAAGTCCAGGATCGTCTGGGCGCTCGTCCGCAACGAGCCGCTTCGCTTCTCGGCGGTGCGGCGCGCCTGCCCCCCGGTCAGCGATCGCATCCTGACGAAGGAGCTACGCGAACTGGAGACATGGGGACTGATCGCACGCAAGGAGTACCCGGTGATCCCGCCAAAGACGGAGTATCGCCTGACGGAGCTGGGCAACACGCTCCGCCCCATCATGGCCGCCATGGCGGAGTGGGGACTGCGCCATCGCTCCTCCATCGTGGAGATGCCTGAGTCCGCCCCTGTGGAGGGCGCTGAAGCCGGCTAGGGTACAACGGTCAGGGTGCGTCCTCCACCGGGTGGACCTCGAAGACTGCTCCGTCCGCCGCAAAGAAGCGCCGCCTCAGCCAGTGCGCAACCTCTACGAGCCCGATCAGGGCTGGCACCTCGATCAGCGGACCGACGACGCCCACAAACGCCTCGCCCGAGTTGAGCCCGAACACAGCCACGGCCACCGCGATTGCAAGCTCGAAGTTGTTTCCCGCGGCAGTAAAGGAGAGCGTTGCCGACTGCGCATAGTCCGCGCCAAGCTTCCGGCCCATGAAAAAGCTCACCAGGAACATGACGAGGAAATAGAGCACCAGCGGGACCGCCACGCGAAGCACATCCAGCGGAAGCCTGATGATCAGATCTCCCTTGAGCGAAAACATCACCAGGATTGTGAACAGCAGGGCCACGAGTGTGATTGGGCTGATGCGTGGCACAAAGCGCGTGCGATACCAAGCCTCCCCCTTTGCGCGAACCAGGCAGAAGCGGGTCAGACATCCGGCGGCAAAGGGAACACCAAGATACAGGCCCACACTCTTCGCGATGGTGAGGATGCCGATCGTGACGACGCTGCTCTCCAGGCCAATGCAACGCGGCAGGACCGTAAGAAAGACCCAGGCGTAGAGGCTGTAGAAGAGCACCTGGAAGAGGCTGTTGATCGCCACCAGCCCCGCAACATAGTCCGTGTCCCCGCCCGCCATCTCGTTCCACACCAGAACCATTGCGATGCAGCGGGCGATGCCGATCAGGATCAGGCCGCGCATGTACGCCGGGTGTCCATGCAGGAACAGAACAGAGAGCCCAAACATCAGCGCCGGTCCGATCACCCAGTTCTGTACCAGGGAGAGACCAAGGACCTGCTTGTTCCGGAACACCTCGCCGAGCTTCTCGTATCGCACCTTGGCAAGTGGCGGAAACATCATGAGGACGAGACCGACGGCGATGGGGATGTTGGTCGTTCCGCTCCGGTAGCGGTTCACCATGTGAGCCGAGGCCGGGAAGTAGTGCCCGATCGCGACCCCCGCAGCCATCGCCAGAAAGATCCACAGCGTGAGAAAACGATCGGGAAAGGAAAGCTTCTGACGCACCGCGGGAGCACACCGCTGCGGCGCCGAAGAGGCGTGAGCCGCCATCAGCAGGCCCCGCAGCCGGACTCGGCCAACACCGGCAGCGGAGCTCCTTCGAGCGAGAGATAGCGGGCCGGTGCGCAGCATGCCCTTTGGAGGCGGCCCCGGTCGGCCTGCATCCCCTTCTCGTCCTGCAACCACCGAAGCGTCTGGCGGAGCGTCGCCGCTACCCCGGCGTGTGGCGGCGTCACGATGCGGCGGTGCATCCACGTCCCCTCGCGACGGGCCGCGACGATCCCGGCACTGCGCAGGAAGGCGAGATGGCACGACATTTTCGGCTGCGGGGCGCCCAGGATCTCCACGAGGGAGCAGACGCAGACCTCCTGCCCGCCGACAGGTTCAGGAGGCGGAGCCGGGTAGGATCCCCAAGCGCCTGGAAGAAGCGTTCCACGTCGTACTCTGTCCCTGCTGCCATTGTTCCATGTATACGCTTCTGCATATGCGTTTTCTGTCGGCAAGCCGCGCGAGCAGGAACAAATGGCTCCTACAGGTTCGTGGGACGATGTGCACTTTCAGCGAGCCCGCGGTTTCGCGCAGGCGGCCACCTGCTATAAGGGCCTATGCAATTTCAGGGCAGGTTGAATGAGGCAGAAGTTCGCGAGGCGACGCGCTTTGTTCGTCCCAAGGGTTACGAGACGCGGATGATGTGGACATACACGCGGCTTGCTCTCTACGCACTTGTTGTTCTCTGGATCCTGTTCGCTTCGGTGATCAAGCACCAGCACATTCCGCGCGCGGTGCTGTACACCCGCATCGCGATCCTCTTGATCATCGGGGGGCTTGCCTACTACCGGTATAACCGGGGAACGCGCGAGGCTGTCGCGACGCTCGATGCCTCGCTGCCGGACCTGCTGCTGCTTGAGTCCGCGGGCGTTCGCATGCGCGGACCCGGGACTGCGGAGGGCTTTCAGCCGTGGTCGAGCTACACCGGCTTCCGCCAGGGCGAGCATGTGATCCTCTTGCAGCGGCAGGAAGCGGGCCTCTACCAGGTGCTGCCCATCTCCTCGATGAGCCCAGACGAGCGCGCCAAGCTGCGGGGCATGCTCGAGGGCTACATTCCGGCGTTGTCCCGCTAGTTCTAGAACTCGCCTGTCCGCGCCGGCTCCGGCTCCGGCTCCGACTCTGCGGCACGCGCCCGCCGCGTGGTCCCCTTGCGCACGGCATAGATCACGATCCCGATCAGGACGAGGCCGAGGATGGTGAGCAGTGTGTGGGCATGCTGGTGCGCCAGGTGGCCCAGCTCCCCGCCGACCTGCGGCCCGTAGCGCACCGTCAGGATGGCGAGCACACCGAACCGCACGATCCTGCCAAGAAAGACCGCCAGGAAGAACGTCGCGAGCTTCATCTCGAAAACACCGGCAGCAAAGACAAAGAGCTTCCATGGGGTCGGCGGCGGCAGCATCGAAGGCAGCATCAGTGCCAGGAACTCCTGGCGCTCAAAGCGGTCGCGCAGCTGCTCGTAACGCTGGCGGTTGATGCGCTTCAGCAGGAACAGCTCGCCGCCGGCGCGACCCAGCAGGAACGGCAGCAGACCGCCGATCGCCGAGCCGGCTGCGCCCATCAGCACGTACAGCCACGCATGCGAGCGGTCGTTCCACATGTAGGTCGCGAGCAGGAAGTCCATCGGCACGGGGATCGTGCTCGAATCGAGCAGCGCGATGGCGCCCGCGCCCCAGAAGCCCAGGGGTTTGAGGAACGCAAGGAGCAGAAGGGTCCACTTCTTCAGCAGAAGGCCGAGATGCTTCAACCCTGGCTCCCATGCGCGCCTGCATCGACGGGGTGGGGAGCGTGCGCGTCCACCAGCAGGCGCAGGGCATGGGGCAGCACCGGCAGAATCGCGCGGAGCGATGTAGCCGCCCCGCGTGGCGAGCCCGGCAGGTTGACCACCAGCGTCTGGCCGATCAGACCGCATACGCCGCGGCTCAGCACCGCAAAGGGAGTTTCCTTGACGCCCTCGGCACGCATTTGCTCGCTCAGGCCGTCGAGCAGCCGGGAGCACACCGCGCGAGTCGCCTCGGGCGTCACGTCGCGGGCTGTCAGGCCGGTGCCGCCGGTGGTCACGATGAGGCGAACGGTCTGGGCAGATCGCGTCAGGGTCGCTTCGATCACTCCCTGTTCGTCCGGGATCAGTTCCTGGCGGGCGACCTCGATGCCGTGCGAGCGAAGCAGCTCTGCAACGGCCGGCCCGGAGAGGTCTTCCCGCTCGCCGCGGCTGGAGCGATCACTGATCGTGACGACCACTGCGGAGAAGAGGTCGGGCTGGGGAGTTCTATCCACGAGACTGATTGTACGGGTGAGGCACGGAGGTACCTGGCGCAAGGGAATCAGCGTCCTACGCGTACTTTCTTGGGTCGCGACGACACTTCGGGCGGGAAGCGAACGTCTCAAGAGTGAGAGAATAGGGAGCGTTCCGCCGCCCGCTGTTGCGCGCGCGTTTACCGACCATGCCCACAACCGAAGTACCACCATCCCAGGAACCCAGTCTCGATGGGCAGGAGACCCGCCGCACCCGGCGGAGTCGCGCAGCACGGCGAACCGGGCTTCACGATCTCGAAAGCTACGACCTTCTTCACGTCATCGACGAACTGGAAGACGAGCGGGCCAGGGTGTCCCTGCGCGAAAAGATCTGGATCGCGCTGATCCTGCACCTCCTGCTCTTCGGCTACCTGATCTTTGCTCCCAAGTACATCTGGCATATCAAGGTGCGCGACGCGTCCAGCGTTCTCCATGACAAGGAGAAGATGACCTACCTGGACCTGCCGCCGGACGCCCTGAAGGAGCTCAAGCCGACCAAGCCTGCGCCGCTCTCGGATAAAAGCCGCCAGCAGCAGAGCCCCAAGCCGACGCTGGACCAGAAGACGCTGCAGGCGCTCGAAGCCATGCGGCGCGCCGGACCGCCCGCGCCCAAGCCGGCGCCGGCGCCCAGGCAATCAGAGCAACCGCCCGCGCCGGCCCCGCAGCAGCAGGCTCAGTCCCAGCCTGCCCCTCCCACGCCCAGGCCCCAGCAGCCGGCCCCTCCTGTACCGCAGGGGCAGAACGCGCAGCTCGATGCACCGAAGCCTCAGCCCACCAAGCCGAACTTCTCCACAACGCCGCAGACCGCCGCGGATGCGGTGCAACAGGCCGCCCGGGCAGCGCGAAGCGGCGGCGCGAGCGCCGGCGGCGGCGACATGGGGGCGAATGCACCCTCACAGCACCCCGGCAACCAGGGTGCTGTCGATATCCTCTCGGACACGCTCGGCGTGGACTTCGGCCCCTACATCCAGCGTGTGATCTACGACACCAAGCACGCCTGGTACCCGATCATTCCAGAGGTTGCCCAGCCGCCGATCTCGAAGCAGGGCAAGGTGCTGATCCGTTTCAAGATCCTGCCGGATGGTTCGGTGACGGACATGCATCTGGAAGGCCCATCGGGCACTGTCTCCCTCGATCGCGCAGCCTGGGCAGGCATCGTGAGTGCCGCACCCTTTCCGCCGCTGCCAAAGCAGTTCAAAGGACCATTTCTGGAGCTACGCTTTTACTTTCTCTACAACGACCGGGAAGGAATCCGCTAATGCACCCGAAGCTGCTCGCGGAGCGCCGTGCGGCAGAGACCGCGCTCGCGGGCTGGCGTCAGGTGATCGGCATGCTGGTGGTGGCCCTGCTGATCCTCGCGGTCGTGGTCATGCGGGCTCCCGCGCATTGGCTCTTTCCCCAAGGCTGGTGGCGCTTCTGAGCCGATCGCACGCAGGGCTGAAGCGTCAGCGCACGGCACGTTCCTGAACCAGGACGTCATCCTGAAGCAGGACGTCATCCTGAACCGTCATCCTGAATCAGGGTGTCATGC
The DNA here is from genome assembly GCA_965199135.1 of Acidobacteriaceae bacterium. Classification (GTDB taxonomy): domain Bacteria; phylum Acidobacteriota; class Terriglobia; order Terriglobales; family Acidobacteriaceae; genus EB88. The sequence goes on from OZ240685.1 coordinate 1,183,510, forward strand.
TGCGCGAAGCGAAGGACCTGCGGTCCTCGCCTCGCGGAACGCTCTACCCCAGGTACCTCATCATGGCCGCCCACCCCTTGCTCGTCCTGATCCTCGGCCCGACCGGCAGCGGAAAAACCGCGGTCTCGCTCCGGCTTGCCGAGCACTTTGGGGGTGAGATCCTCTCCTGCGATTCGGTTGCGGTCTACCGCGGCATGGAGTTGGGCACGGCAAAGCCCTCGGCGGAAGAGCGCGCCCGGATCCCCCATCACCTGCTCGACATAGCGGACCCTCCGGAAGCAATGACCGCCGGGGCGTGGGCCCGCGCTGCCCGCGAAGTCACCCCGACGCTGGTCGAGCGTGGCCGGCTGCCCATCGTCTCGGGCGGCACCGGGCTCTACCTGCGCGCGTTTACCGAGGGGATGTCGCCGCTGCCGCCCCGCTGCCCCTCGCTCCGTGAACGCCTGTCGAGTACTGCCGCAGTCCGGCCGCCGGAGTACCTCCATCGCATCCTGGGCCGCGTTGACCGGGAGGCCGCCGCCCGCATCCATGCGAACGACACACCCAAGCTCATCCGCGCTATCGAGATCGCGCTGCTTCGGACCGGGCAAGTGCGGGGTAACGACGCAGCGCTGGAACGGCCTCTTGAGGGATACCGGCTGCTTCGGATCGGACTGAATCCTGATCGGAAGCTCCTCTATCAACGCCTCAATGCCCGGGCGGCCGCCATGTTCGCGGATGGCCTTCTGGAGGAAACGCGGCATCTGCGGGAGCGCTGGGGCCCCCATGCGCAGGCTCTCGGCGCCCTCGGCTACCGGGAGGCGGGACTCGTCCTGGACGGGCTGCTGCGCGAGCAGGATGCGAGCACCGCCGTACAGCAGGGTCATCGCAACTACGCGAAACGCCAGCTCACCTGGTTTCGCAGGGAGCCCGACGTGCACTGGCTTACGAACTTCGGGGACGAGCCTGGTACCCAGCAACAGGCGCTGCGACTTGTGGAAGAGACGCTTGAGGCATAGAAAAGGCCGAACAGCATGGCTGTGCGGCCCTTGTTCTGCTCAGGGACCTACTGCACGACGAGGCTGACCGTTACATCATGCTCGCTGACCGAGGAGCCGACATTTCCATCGACCGCGACTGTGATCGTGTAGGTTCCAGCGGGCGTGCCGGTTGCGACCGGTGGCGGGTGCTTCAGGTAGCCATATCGCTGTGAGCAGCCGCTGAGTCCAAGGGCGGTACCGGCGAGCAGAAGGACCACGCCCAGCACCTGCAGTCCGCGGATCTGACGAAGGCGACGCGCAAAGCCAAGCAGGAGCAGGCCGCCCGGGAAGAGCAGCGCGAGTGCCAGAGGGGAGTGCTTCACGATCGAGGCATTCTGCCCCGACGCTGCCTGCGTTTGCAGCTGCAGGGATGCGGTGAAGCTGCCGTTCGCAGTGAGGTTCTGCTGGGTGGGGCTGAAGGCGCAGGTCACCTGGGCGGGCAGGTTGGTGCAGGAAAGCTCCATCGAGCCGGCGTAGCCATCGAGCGAGGCAACGGTGATCGCTGTCGTGCCATAGGCGCCCTGGGCGACCGTGACCGTGGTCGGACTGCCGGTCACCGAGAAGTCGGGGGTTGCCGTTGTAGCGGCTGGTGTGGCGACTTGCGGAGACACAGAGTCAGCAAAGCTGCCTGCCGCCGCGCTGGCATGGTAATTCGCCTCCACGTCGACCTCGGAGCTGCCGGTCACCCCGGTCGAGGTGCCCTGGGGAAGCTTCGCCATGGCCAGTGTGGCTGTGCCATCCCCGCCGACGATCGCCGAACCGAGTGACTGACCGCTGGGCAGCAGGAAGTCGACTGTGCCGCTGGTGACCAGGGAGCCAGTCGCGGTTTTCACCGTGGCGATCAGGTCAGCCCCTTCGCCGCTGGCGGTTGCGCTCAGCGTGGTGCGGGTCGGTTCAGCGACCGCAGCATGTGCGATAGCAGGCAGAATCAGGAGCAAGGCAGCGGCGACAGAAAAAAGGCGTCGCGATAGAGCCAAACTGCTCAGGAGGTGCTGGTGAAGGTACTTCTGCCGCATTGTCAGGTGTCGTCTTCCTCTCCCCACCATGGGGGGTGCCGCAGCGTGCGGAGCGGCTCAAGCGCTATTGTAGCCGGGGGTTGCCTCGGCGCGCGCGCCGCAAGCCAAAAGGGGACGTTCAGCGTCACTTCGTTGCGGGGGCGCGATGCTAAACTGAGCCTTCTTTTCTGAAAGGTTTCCGTTGCCCCGAGCTGCCCTGAAGACCCCACGTCCGTCCGTCACCTACGCATCCGCCGGAGTCGATATAGCGGCTGGAGACAGTGCCAAGGAACGTATCAAAACCCTGGCAAAAGCGACGTTTTCCCGCAGTGTTCTGGGCGGGATCGGCGGGTTTGGCGGCCTGTTTCAGCTCGATTTGAAGCGCTTTCCCGAGCCAGTGCTGGTCTCAAGCGCCGATGGGGTCGGGACCAAACTCAAGCTCGCTTTTGAGCTGGGCATTCACACCACCGTGGGCGCTGATCTTGTCAACCATTGCGTCAACGACATCGCCGTGCAGGGTGCCACGCCGCTCTTTTTCCTGGATTACCTGGCCACCGGCCGGCTGGCACCGAAGACGATCGAGCAGGTGATTACCGGGATCGCCGAGGCCTGCCGCAGCAACGGCTGCGCGCTGATCGGCGGCGAGACGGCGCAGATGCCGGGCTTCTACGCTGATGGTGAGTACGACCTCGCGGGCACCATTATTGGTGCAGTCTCGCGGCCCAGGCTCATCACCGGCAGCGAGATCGCAGTGGGCGATGTGCTGCTGGGGCTGCCCTCGACCGGGCTCCACACCAACGGCTACTCGCTGGCGCGCAAGCTCTTTTTCGAGATTGCCGGGTACCACGCGAAGCAGCGGGTGCCCGTGCTCAAGGCCCGGGCCGGGGCAGCGTTGATGGCGACGCACCGCTCGTACCTGGCGCCGATCCAGGCACTGGCCAGGGCCGGAGTGGTTGCCGGGATGGCGCACATCACGGGCGGCGGCATCACGGAAAACCTGCCGCGCATCCTGCCGAAGGGAACCGCAGCCCGCGTCGCGCATGGCTCCTGGCCGGTGCTGCCCATCTTTACGCACCTGCAGGAACTGGGTTCCGTTGCAGAGGACGAGATGTTCCGGACCTTCAACATGGGCGTGGGGCTGATCTGCGTCGTTCCCGCGAAGAAGCGCAAGCGCGCCCTGGCGGTGCTGGCCAAGCTTGCAGAACCGGTGTTCCAGATCGGTGAGATCGTTCCGGGTGACCGGGGGGTCGAGTACATCCCGGGCGAGGCTCCCGTTGCAGGCCGGACCCGCCGTAAGCAGGCATGAGCGGGCGCCCCCAGCACCGGCTCGGAATCCTGCTCTCCGGGCGAGGCTCGAACTTTCAGGCCATCGCCGCCGCTGTCGGCTCGGGTGCGATCCCGAATACGGAGATCGCTCTTGTGCTGTCCAACAAAGAAGCAGCGCCCGGGCTCGACCATGCCCGAAAGCTGGGCATTCCCGCCCACGCCGTGCCTCCCCGTGGTCGGTCCCGCGCTGAGCAGGACGCAGAATTCATCGAGCGGTTGCGTGGTGCAGAGGTCACACTGGTGTGTCTCGCAGGCTACATGCGTCTGCTGAGCCCCGGATTTATCCAGGCCTTTCCAGACGCCATCCTGAACATCCATCCCTCTCTTCTGCCGGCATTTACGGGTCTCGACGCCCAGCGGCAGGCGTTGCACTATGGCGTTCGGGTCGCCGGCTGCACGGTGCACTTCGTGGACGAGGAGCTGGACCACGGTGTGATCGTCGCGCAGCGAGCGGTCCCGGTGCTGCCGGAGGATGACGAAGCCAGGCTCTCCGAGCGCATCCTGGCCGAAGAACATACTCTTTACCCCGAGGCCATCGCCACGGTAGTCTCAGGCAAGTTTCAGATCGAAGGGCGCCGCTTTCTCCCCCGCTAGCGGGCTGCCCCGAGCCACCTGTGACAGCCTGAGCTCCGTGATTCGGGCGTTGGAGGTGGGTTGAGTGCGTTTGTAGCCGATTCTTCGATATCACCAACGTATTGTCCGCACCCTTCTCTGGGTCTGCTGCGTCTGAGATGGGAAGCCGTTGTGCAGATTGTTACCTGTGCTGTGCCCTGCTGATCGCTCGCAGGGCGGAAGAGGATTCATGCCCCAAGTGCCGACCCTCAGTACCCCGATGCTCGAGATCCTGAAGTCTCCGCGCGTCACTGCGCCTACCCGCCGCGTGTTGGAGCAGCGCCTGGCAGGACCGTCGTCGGACTACAAACCCAAATGCATCACCCCGGAAGCCTTCGCGATTCTTGAGCGTATGCTGGGTCGCCTTCTGCCTGATGACGAAAACGGAGCGCCCGGCGCGAACGAGCTTTCGCTTGCCGCACGGTTGGAGCAACAGCGTGCAGAAGGCCATGGCAATGGCTGGCGCTATGCTTCACTGCCGCCGGATGCCCAGGCACTTTCGGTCGGCCTGGCCAAGCTGGATGAGAGTGCGCAGCACCGCCACCGGCGCCACTTTGTCGAACTGACCGAGGACCGCGCCGACGCCCTTTTGCACCGCGTGCAGAATGGTGAGGAAAAGTGGGAGGGGCTGGATGCCAGCCGCTGGTTCGAGGAGATCCTCGCGGACGCAACGGAGCTGTTTGTGGCACACCCGGCGACGATGGAGGCCATGGGCTTCGACGGGTTTGCCGACGAGCCTGCAGGCTGGCCCGGTCGGAACGTCGGAGTCAACAACACCGAGAGCTGGGAGTTAAAGGGTAAGTCCCGCACCCGATGAGCGAGGCACACGAGAGTACAGGAGCATTTCACGCCGCGCGGAGCACCACTGGCACCCTGCCTCGCGATGCAGCAACGCCCATGAAGCATTACTCCCTGGCCGAGGAGATCGATGCCGTTGTGATCGGTACCGGCGCGGGAGGAAGTCCACTCCTCGCCCGTCTGGCCGGGGCTGGCCTGAAGGTCGTGGCGATCGAGGCGGGGTCGTTTCTCGACCCCACGGAGTACACCTCGGATGAACGGGCGCAGAATTACCTGTACTGGCTCGATGAACGGCTGACCGACGGGGCAAACCCGGTCGCCTTCGGCAAGAATAATTCAGGGATCGGCGTGGGCGGCTCGACCCTGCACTGGGGCGCGTATGTACCGCGTCCGAATCCACGGGACTTCCGTGTACAGACCGATTTCGGCGCCGGCGTCGACTGGCCCCTCACCTATGAAGACCTGGTGCCGTACTACGAAGAGATCGAGACGTTCCTCGGGGTCTCCGGCCCGGCGAACTATCCCTGGGAGCCCGGCCGGCGGTCCTACCCGCTGCCGCCCCTGCCCCTGAACGCACCTGCTGAGCTGATGCAGCGGGGCTGTGAGGAACTGGGCATAGAAACCGCACCGGCGCCGCTGGCCGCGGTCAGCGTGAACTACAGCGGCCCCAACGGCGACTATCCGGAGCGGGAGGCCTGCGTCAATCGTGGCTACTGCCACCAGGGCTGCCGCAATGGCGCAAAAGCCTCCATGGATGTGACGTACCTTCCGGCAGCGGTGCGAGCCGGGGCGGAGATCCGTGCCGAGGCGTTTGTGATTGACCTTGAGCGAGACGCTTCCGGCAGGATCGCGGCGGTTATCTACGTGCAGGATGGCGAGACCAAGAAGCAGCGGACCAAGGCTGTCTTCCTCTGTGCGGGAGCGATCGAGTCGGCGCGGCTGCTGCTGCGGCTTGGCCTGGCCAACAGCAGTGGCGAGGTTGGCAAGAACTTCATGGCGCACCCTTCGACGCAGATCTGGGGCACATTTGCTGACGACGTTCGCCCCTACAAGGGTTTTCCCGCGTCGCTGATCACGGAAGACACGATCCGCGCCAAGGACGCGGACTTCGCCGGTGGGTACCTGATCCAAAGCTACGGCATTATGCCGATGACCTGGGCGGAGTCGGTTTCGCGTGGGCGTGGCATCTGGGGTCGAGAGCTTGTGCAGTACCTGCAGTGCTTTCCGCACATCGCAGGCATGGGTATCTCGGGCGATTGCCTGCCCCACGAAGGCAACTTCATGGAGCTCTCGGACGAGCTCGACAGCCGCGGCCTGCCGAAGCCCTTCATCCACTTCTCAGCGAATCAGAACGAGAACCGGATGATGAAGCATGCGACGCGCACGATGCACGAGATCTGGAATGCTGCCGGTGCCACGGACTGCTGGACGCTCGACCGGATGGCTCACCAGATCGGGACCTGCCGCATGGGCGCTCATCCGGAGCGCTCGGTCGTGGATCCTTATGGCCGATCGCATGACATCGAGAACCTGTACATCAGCGACAACTCGGTGTTTCCCAGCGCGCTGCCTGCAAATCCCGCGATCACCATCATGGCCGTGAGCCTGCGCTGCGCGGATCGCTTCCTCCGCCGCATCTAGGCTGGGTTGGGTTTGCATCTGGGCTGCATCTGGGTCGGATCTGGGCTGCACTCGTGCTGCCCGTGTATCGAGGAATGAGCAAAAGAGAAGGCCCCGAGTCATCGGGGCCTTTCTTGTACAGAAGCGTGGAGTGAGGAGCTAGACGCCAACCTTGGCAGGCTCGGCGGCCTTGGTGCCGGCAGCATCGGGCTTGCGGATGTCGATGCCACCCTTGAAGAAGGCTCCATCTTCGATCGAGATGCGCTGGGCCGCGACGTCGCCGGTCAGCGAACCTTCACTGCGGATGTCGACGCGGTCGCTCGCGACCATGTTGCCGCGAACCTTGCCAAGAACGACGATTTCGCGCGCGGTGATATTGGCCGAAACCTGGCCGTTGCGGCCGACCGTAACGCGGTTGCCGCTGAGGTTGATGGTGCCTTCGATCTTGCCATCGATGTAGAGCGACTCGGAACCCGTCACTTCGCCCTTGATCACCAGGCTCTTGCCGATGGTGGCCTGCTCACCGGCTGCTGCGTTTGCGGCAGCGCCAGCGGCGGGACGAGCGGCCGGCTCAAACGCCGGGGTGGCCGGGGTCGCGGGACGCTGAGGCTCATTGGGGGTAGAGGGTGTGCTCGCTGGCTGATTCGGTTTCCACATCGCTTCTATACATCCTTTCGTCGCTGAACGCGTCGCTTGCTAGAGAGTGTGAGACAAGGCCCGCAAACCCGGTGGCTGCATGGCTGTGACCGCTCGGCGAGCGGACACCTGTCCCTGTTGGCATCTTAAAGGGTGCTGCTCCAAATTGCATATCTCTTCCCGTCTTTTCATAGCCCTAGGTGGCGCCGCGGTCAACATGACCGAGGTACACGACGGGCTACGATGGAGACACGATGCTTGTTTACCTGAGGGCTTTTTGGACGATGGCTGTGGTGCGCCCGTGACCGACCGGGAGCTGCTGCGCCACATTGAGCGCGAGCCTGGATCGCGCGCCGGCTACAAACAACTGGTGCGTGAGTTCGGCCTGGGTGGCGGGCGCGAGCGAAGGCTTCTGCTCGAGCACCTCGCGCGCCTCACGGCATCGGGCCAGCTGGTGAAGCTCGATCGTGAGCAATGGACGATAGCGCGCGCTGCCCAGACACGCGACAACCTGGTTGCTGGGCGGCTCGATCTGCATCGCGATGGGTTTGGCTTTGTGCGCGTGCCCGGGGAAGCGGGCGATATTTTTATCGCACCGCCGGAGATCGGCGGCGCGATGCAGGGCGACCAGGTGCTGGTTGAAGTGGCACCGCAGCGGCGCGGCGCGGATCTGGACCGTCGCCAGGGCCGCATCGTGCGCGTGATGACGCGCCGCAACCCGACCATCGTTGGCATCTTCCATTACGCGAAGAATCCAAAACAGGCGGGCCACCAGGTCATCGCCTTTGACGAGAAGCTGACGCAGCCGATCCTGATTCCATTCGACGAGCCATTGCCGGAGCCGCGCGCCACGCTGCGCACGCCGCACCGGGTGCTTGGCGCAGAGGCAGCGGCGCAGATCGCAGAGTATCCCGATCTTGAAGGCCTGGTGGTCGACGTGGAAGTCACCGAGTGGCCCACTGAAACGCGTGTTCCGCGCGGCCGCGTCGCCGAGGTGCTCGGGCGGCAGGATGATTTCGGCGTGGATGTGGAAATGGTGATTCGCAAGCACCAGCTGCCGCGCATTTTTCCTGAGAGCGTGTTAGCCGAAGCGCGAGGTGTGGCGCATCTGGACGGCTCGATCATTGCGGAGCGAGCCGGAGCAGGCAATGACTTTCGCGAGCGTACGATTGTCACGATCGATGGCGAGACCGCGCGCGATTTCGACGATGCGGTGGAAGTGCGCGAGCGAGCGGATGGCACGTGGGAGCTCGACGTGCACATTGCCGATGTCGCCGAGTATGTGCAGCCCGGCAGTGCGCTGGATCTTGAAGCGCGGCTACGTGGCACGAGCGTGTATTTTCCCGATCGCGCGATCCCGATGCTGCCGCAGGAGCTTTCGACGGATATCTGCTCCCTGCGCCCCGACGAGGATCGCCTGGTGTTGTCGTGCCGCATGCAACTCGCCGCCGATGGCACGGTGACTGCCTACGACGTGTGTGAGGGTGTGATCCGTTCGGCGCGCCGCATGACGTACACGCAGGTCGCTGCGATCCTCGACGGCAACGAGGCAGCCCGTGTGGAGTTTCAGCCGCTCGTGCCGCACTTCGAAGCGATGGCGCGGCTGGCGCAGGTGTTGAATCGCAAGCGTGTGAAACGTGGCTCGATCGACTTCGATCTGCCCGAGCCTTCGATCGAATTCGACGAGCAAGGGTTGATGCAGGGTGTCACGCGCGCAGTACGCAACTGGGCGCATCGGCTGATTGAAGAGTTCATGCTGGCAGCGAATGAGTCCGTCGCGTCGTGGCTCTCGGAGCATGCGCCCGCGCTGTACCGCGTGCATGAAAGGCCAGACCCGAAGCGCATCCTGGATTTCGAGGATATTGCCGCGGGCTTTGGCTATTCGCTCGGCATCGGGAACCTGCCGGTAAAGCGCTTTGCGATGAAGCATGAGCAGCGCGAGAGCCGCAGCCGCACCGGTCGAGACGGCCGCGGCCGCTCGACACATCGCGGGGCCCACGAGGTTCCGGATGAGATCCCGGTGACGCCGCAGATGTATCAGCGGCTGGCACAGCGGATCGCCGGCAAGCCGGAGGAGCGCATCCTCAGCTACCTGATGCTGCGGTCACTCAAACAAGCTCGCTACAGCGAGGAAAACGAAGGCCACTTCGCGCTGGCAACGAGCTTCTACACGCACTTCACCTCGCCGATCCGCCGCTACCCGGATCTGATCGTGCATCGGGTGAGCAAGGCTTTGCTGCGCAGCGGCGTGAGCGGCACAGGTGTTCCCCGTGACGGTGAACCGGTGGAGTACCGGGTGAAGGAATCTGCAACTGCGACGGGCACACATGTTCCGATCCCGGTAATGGAGCTGGCTGCGATCGCAACCGAGACCAGCGAGTCGGAGCGTCGCGCGGATGCAGCCGAGCGGGAGTTGGTGGAGTGGAAGAAGATACGCTTCATGGCCGGCAAGGTGGGTGAGGAGTTCGACGGGCTGATCCTCTCGATCACCAAGTACGGCTTGTTTGTGGAGCTCGACGAGTTGTTCGTAGAGGGCCTGGTGCCAATCCAGTCGCTCGGTGGGCTCGACGGCGACCAGTACACCTATCGCGAGAACACGCGCGAGATCATCGGGGAGACGTGGAAGCGACGCTTCCGCATGGGGCAGCCAGCGCGGGTGCTCCTGGAGCGGGTGAATGCGATTGAGAAGCGCCTGCAGTTTGCGCTGATCCCGAGCGAGGAAGAACTTGCGGCGCCAAGTCCCTTCGCCAAGTTTGCGAAGAAAAAGCCGGCGAAGGCTGCGAAGAAGGGCAAGCGCAGCATGCAGGCGAGCAAGGCGAAGTCGCGGATCCCTGCGCCCAAGGGGACAGGGAAGAAGCCGAAGCGGAAGCGCTAGTGGTGTGTGCGTGCTTCGTGAGGTGGCCGCAGGCCCTGAGCGTCTCTCCTGTCACGCTGCGCACCTGTCTTGTCATGCTGCGCGGAGCAAAGGGTCTGCGGTCTCTCCGCGTGCAGGCAGCCACCGGCAGGACGCGTCGTTCTCTCGACCAAGACTATGCGCGAATTTCAGCAAACGCCGCATGCGCTGCGGCCAGCGTCGTCGCGACATCCTCATCCGTGTGCGCGGTCCCCAGGAACGCTGCCTCGTATTGCGAGGGCGGCAGCCACACACCACGCTCCAGCATGGCGTGATGAAAGCGTCCGAACAGTGTTGTGTCGCTGGTTGCGGCAGTTGTGAAATCTGTAACCGCGGATGTGGTAAAGAACCAGGTGAACATTGCGCCGACTCGGTTCGTCGTCACCGCGATGCCCGCGCGTGCGGCTTCTGCGGCGATGCCCTCCGCAACGGCTGCGCTTGTCTGCTCCAGTCGTGGATACACCTCAGCGCCGTGTTCGCGCAGGTAGCCGACGGTGGCAAGTCCTGCCGCCATGGCGAGCGGATTGCCGCTCAGCGTACCCGCCTGGTAGACGGGCCCGAGCGGTGCGAGCATGCGCATGATCTCGCGGCGCCCGCCAAACACGCCGCAGGGCAGGCCACCGCCCACGATCTTGCCGAGCGTCGTCATATCCGGCGTCACGCCGTAGCGCTCTGCAGCGCCGCCAAAGGCGAGCCGAAAGCCGGTCATCACTTCGTCAAAGATCAGCAGCGTAGACTCGCGCTCGGTGATTGCGCGCAGCGCTTCAAGATAGCCTGCCGCAGGGGGAACGCAGCCCATGTTGCCGACCACGGGTTCGACGATGATTGCCGCGATCTCGCCGGGATGAATCGCGAACGCCTGCTCGACGGCGGCGATGTCGTTGAAGGGAAGCGCAAGCGTGAAGTGCGCGATCTCTTCCGGAACACCAGCAGAGCCGGCGATGCCGAAGGTCGCCATGCCGGAACCGGCCTTCACGAGAAAGCCATCCGCGTGGCCGTGGTAGCAGCCCTCGAACTTGACGATGTACTTGCGCTCGGTAAACGCACGCGCTACGCGCACAGCGGACATCGTGGCCTCGGTGCCCGAGGAGACGAAGCGCAGCATCTCGATCGAGGGATAGGCTTCGACGACGAGCGAAGCAAGCTCAGCCTCGGCCGCTGTCGAGGCACCGAAACTCGACGAGCGTTCCGCCGCACGCTGGATCGCGTCGACAACCGGCGGGAAGGCATGGCCCAGGATCATCGGCCCCCAGGAGCCGAAGTAGTCGAGATAGCGGTTGCCGTCCGCGTCCCACAAGTACGCGCCTTCGCCACGCTCAACAAACGGCGGCGCGCCACCCACGGCGAGAAAGGCACGCACGGGCGAGTCCACACCGCCGGGCAACAGGGTTTGAGCGCGCGCATGAAGCGCAAGGGAGCGTTCGGTGTTGCGCATAGAAGTCAGATCCTTTCGGCGAATCTCTGTCACCGAAGCAGTTGCGATTCCTTCCGCGGGTGTGCGGTGGGCGCGCCGGGGTTCATCACGGCCTGCCCTTTCACGGCACCCGGATCGCCGGCGTCGGACGATGCCGATGCCTTGCCGTTCGTGGTGTCGGCAGGCGAGGGAAGCGGTGCGTTCGCGCTGTCGCCGGAGGAGTTTCCGGGGCCGCCCTTGTTGCCGCTTTTGTCCGGCGTAAAGGTCTTTCCCTGCTTTCCGGAGGAGCTGCCCGAAGAGTTGCTGCTGCTTCCGCTCGAGTTCGATTTGCTGCAGCCGGCGGTTAGAAGCGCGAGCAGAACAGCACAGGTGGGGAGAAGGCGCGGCATGCTAGTGCTCCATGGCGGCGCGATCACTCATCACGCCAGCCGGTCGTCCACCCTGCCACTCGGGATGGAAGTTGACATCGATCATGCCCAGGTTGCGCGCGAGGTTGAGCTTGGCCTCGTTGTACTGGAAGTTCGCATGGATTGCCTGCACCTGCGCCTGGGCAAGCGTCGACTCTGCTTCGATAGCAGGAAGATTGTCTTCGATGCCGGCCTGGAAGCGTTCGATGGATTGATCGAGCGCAACCTTGGCTAACTCCGCATTGCTTTTTGCCACCGCGACGGTTTCACTTGCGGCCTTCAGGTCGATGAGGCTGTCACGCACCTGCTGCCGGATCTGCCCACGCACGTTGCCCACCTGCGCCCGTGCATTGCCGAGGATGAACTCCGTGGTGTCACGGTCCGAACGAAACTTCGCTTCCTGAAAGACCGGGATATTCAACGTGCCGACTGCGGCCCAGGTGTCGTGGTAGATGCCGCCGGAGATCCCGGTGACGCCATAGTCCGCGTTGAAGATCAGCGTCGGGAGGCGCTCATGGGTGGCAGCCCTGCGCTCTTCTTCGGCGGCGTGCAGCTGTTCGAGGGTGCTCTGGTAGTCTTGCCGCTGCGCCAGAGCTTGCCGCTCGGCATCTTCCGGGCTCATGGCCTCGAGCTCCGCGAAAGGCGTGGCATCGGTGACCTGGATCTCCTGGTCGGGTGCGAGACCGATCGAACGGTTCAGCGCGATCCTGGCTTTGCTGAGCGTGTTCTGGTCGCCAATCAGGGCCTGCTCTTCGGTTTGCTCCTGCACACGCGAGCGCAGCTCATCGAGGTTTGCCGCGATGCCTGCCTGGTGTTCCTGCTGGCTCTGGTAGAGGACCTTCTGGTCCGTTGCGAGCAGCGATTGATCGTAGGCGACCTGGGATTGGGCAGCGATCACACGCAGGTAGGCGACGCCGACATTCTGGACGACCTGGCCCCGGCTGTCAGCGGCGGTCTGGGCGGTCGACTTCAACAGGTGGCCGAGTGCCTTGACCAGGTCATAGCCAGCCCAGTTGAAGAGATACTGTGAGAAGTTGGCCTGACCCTGCGTCACATCCACCTTGGTGATGAGCGGGAAGTTCGCCGTCGCGCCTGCGGGGATCAATGCTGCGAACTGGGGAAGAATGTCCGGCCGGAAACCCTCGGCTTCGAGGTTGTACTGGTGCACACCGGTGGTTCCCTGCACATCGATGTTCGGCAGCAGCACGTTGAGAACGGCAAGGCGTTGCGACTTCTGCTGTGTCTCGGCCTCGGTTGAGTAGACCAGGCCCAGGTTGTTCTCGATGCCCATGCGTAGTGCCGTGTCGAGGCTTAGCGGGATCACCTGGGGGGTGGCGGGACGCACCTGCACACTGCCAAGATAGGGATTGAAGAGGGAACTCCCCGTCGGCACCTGCACTGGGAAGCCGCCGCCGGTGCTGCCACCACCCGTCATCGACGACTGGTCGCCCGAAGGCGTGGGAGTGGGCGCCGCGGGCAGGCTGGTGTTGGTGGACTGCTGCGCCTCGGCGTAGGTAGCGGATGAGAGCATCGTGGCCACGAGCAGCGCCCCGAGATGGCGTTGCCGGAGGAATGGCGCCGGCCTCCAGATGCTCCCTCGTCGTCTCGTCGCCGCCATCCGCAATCCTGCTCCCCTGGGTTCCGCAAAAGTCTTAACCCGGTCTGGCCGAGCTCACACCATTAGAGTACGCCGGGGCCCCAGAGTTGCCGAAAGTGAGTGGAAGCTCCATTTTTCAAATCCAGTGCCCCGCAAAGGTAATGTCTCGAGGCATTTCACTTACGCGATGGCGGGTAGAATCAAGCGCGATGCCTCCTTCTTCGCTGCCGGCAGCTCGACCCTCCATGCTGCGCCGCGTCCTCGGTACGCTGCGGCCATCGCATGCGCATACTGCCTTTACCGCCACGCTTCTGCTGACGGCGGCCGCGTTCGGGTCGAAGCTCATCTCGCTGGTGCGGACCAAGTACATCATCCATGTCCTCGGGCGGTCGCCGGCGGCCGATGCGCTCAACGCGATGTTCCAGCTGCCGGATACGCTGGCCTACTTCCTGATCGGGGGCGCCACCTCGATCACCTTTGTGACCATGCTGACGCGCTACCGCGAGTCTGGGCGGCAACGTGAAGGGGAGGAAGCACTCTCCGTCATCTTCTCGACCATGTTGCTGGTGCTGGGGTCGGCGATCGTGCTGGCGGAGTTCCTCGCGCCCCTGTATGTCCGGCTGACCCTGCCTGGCTTTCTCAAGGATCCGGCGAAGTTCGCCCTGTGTGTTCACCTGACGCGCATCATGCTGCCAGGGCAGTTGTTCTTCTTCACCGGGGGAATCTTCGCGGCGGTCCTGCTGGCGCGCAAACAGTTTACGCTGCAGGCCTTTGCGCCCCTGATCTACAACATCGGCATGATCCTGGGCGGGGTGCTGCTGTTTCGCTTTCTCGGGGTGGCGTCGATCGCCTGGGGCGGCCTGGCCGGCATCATCCTGGGACCCTTTGCGGTGAATGGGTGGGGCGCCCACAAGGCTGGCGTGCGATTGCGCTTCCACCTGGACTTCCAGAACGAGGGCCTGCGGGAGTGGGTGCGGATCACGTTGCCCCTGATCCTCGGCTTCTCGCTCGTGACTGTGGACGCGTGGATCATCAACTACTTCGCCTCGCGCTCAAGCGGCGCGGTCTCGGACTTCGGCTATGCCAAGCAGCTGTTCAGCGTGCCGCAGGCGATTGGCCAGGCTGCGGGCGCGGCGTCGCTGCCCTTCCTGGCGGCGCTGTTCGGCAAGGATGGCAACCGGCCATTCGCAAAGTCAGTAAATGCCTCGGTCTCGCGGATCGGCGCGGTGTCGCTCCTGCTGTCTGCCTGGATCGTGCCCATGGGCGCGACGGCGGTGGACCTGTTCTTCCGCGGCGGGCTCTTTCACCGCTCCGATGCGAGCGTGATGTCGGTCTACTTCGTGATCTTTTCGCTGTCGCTGTGCTTCTGGGCGGCGCAGGCACTGTACGCGCGTGCTTTCTATGCGACCGGGAATACGCTGACGCCGATGATGGCGTCGAGTGCCGTGGTCCTGGTCTCGCTGCCGATCTACGCAGCGCTCTTTCACATCTTCGGACCGGTTGGCCTGGCATATGCCTCGGATATTGGGATCACCCTGCAGGTCGCGACGTTCGCTGTTCTGCTCCATCGACGCGGCATGGTGCCGATCGCTGGCCTGGAGTTTCGGGAGCTCGGGCGCACCTTGTTTGCCGCGCTTCTGAGCGCAGCGGCCTTGTTTGCCTTGCGAGGAGCGTTGCCGTTGAGCCTGTCCCGGCTCGAAGAGGCCGGGCTTCTGCTCGTGAGCGCCGGGGTCTGGGTGATCCTGAGCTTTGCCGTGCTGCAGTTCACCGGCTCAGCTTTGCCGGCACAGCTGGCCAGCCGCGTGACCGGACGGCCGTTGAAGCCGGCGACGGCGGGCTAGCGCCGTCTTCCTGCTCCGCTCCGGGGCGCCCTGCGTTCCGCGCGGCATCCCCTATCCTCGTGGATTGTTCTCCAGAGCAAAACGCTATGGTCAGGATGACCCGAACCGCTGCGCTCCCAATGACCGAATCGCTGCGCTCCCAATGACCGAATCGCTGCGCTCCCAATGACCGAATCGCTGCGCTCCCGGGGGCCAAGCGCTTTCGCTCCGGAGCACACAGCGGCTCCGTGACCGGGGGGATCGCCGGTCAGGCCTGCTGCTGCCCGGCCTCGCCGAGGGTCAGCCGCACGGCCATGCGGTGCTGCCCGCGGAAGAACGTCACCGTCACCGCATCGCCGACCTGGTGTTTGTCCATGATGTCGGAGATGTCCTCGGCAGAGGAGACGGCCTGGCCATTGATCGCGACCAGGAGATCGCCGCCAAGCAGGATTTGCATGTTCCCCAGGTAGGCCTGCTCCGAGCCTCCACGGAGCCCCGCCTGCTGCGCGGCCCCGCCAGGGATCGTCCGCTCGATCAGCATGCCGGAGTTCGCCGCGAGACCCATCTGCTGGGCGAGTTCCGGACCGATCGGCAGGGACTGGATCCCGAGCGACGGACGGCGCGAGTGGCCGAAGCGTTCAAAGTCGCTCAGCACGGCCTTGGCCGTATCAATCGGGATAGCGAAGCCGATGCCTGCACTCTGGTCGACAGACTCGTTCGGGTTGGTGGCGATCAGCGTGTTGATGCCAATCACCTCGCCGCGCGAGTTCAAGAGCGGTCCACCGGAGTTGCCGGGGTTGATTGCCGCGTCGGTCTGGATGGCGTTGTCGATCTGGCCTCCCTCGGGCCCGCGAATCGAGCGGATTGCCGAGATGATGCCGGTCGTCATGGTCCCGTTGAGGCCGAATGGATTGCCGATCGCGTAGACCTTCTGCCCGGGGACGAGATCATGCGACTGGGCGAGCGTCACCGGCTGGAGATTGGTGGCGTCGATCTGCAGCAGAGCGATGTCGTGGCGGGCATCCTTGCCGATGATGCGTGCCTTGTAGCGATGCTTGTCCATGGTCTGGACTTCAATGCTCTGGGCGTTTGCGATGACGTGGTAGTTGGTCGCGATGTGGCCTTCACGGTCGAGGATAAAGCCGGAGCCCTGGCCCTGCGAGGGAACGGCGCCGTAGAAGAAGTCCATCTGCAGCGAGGTCGAGGTTACGTTCACCACCGAGGGCAGGAGCCGCTTGTAGACGGAAATGTTGTTGAGCTCCTCGGCGTCGTACTCGGGCGCGGCTTTCACTTCTTCGAGCACCAGCGGGGCCGTCGAGCGGCTCACCGGGAGGCCGCCGCCGTTTGGCAGCAGTGCACTCGGGGTGAACCCGGGCAGGAAGCTGTGGCCAGCCGTGACATACCAGATGCCTCCTACCAGGAGGGTTACGAGCAGCAAACGTCGCGCGATCATAGGTCTTGCGTCCTCAACAGTGTGGAACCCTGCTTCCTTGCCAAAGTTTGGCTCTCCGCGAGCCCTTGGGTTCTGGCCCTGATTGTAGAGCGAGGACCTGCTAACGAACTGTCTCGGCGTCTCGCCGGAGTGCCTGGAGTACCGCTAATGCTTCCCGTCGTAGAAGTACCAGTGTCCGGTTATTGGGGATGACGTAGTCGCAGCGGGAACGCTTCCAGTCGTCGGGAAGCTGCGCTTCGATGCGGCGGGTTGCGTCGGCGCGGAGGCGCTCTTGCTCGGCAGGGCCTGCAGCCGCTCCCCCGACACGCAGGATGTACCGCTCGATCCGCACCGAAACCGGCGCCGTGACCAGCACCAGCTTCGCGAAGCGCTGGCGCCAGCCAGGCACGGTTCCCGCAGCACCCCCGTGCCCTTCAGACGCTTCGAAGATCAGCGCCGACTCGACAACCGCCAGCGGAGCGCCTGCTGCCTCAAGCGCCTGGAGCTCGGCTTCCTGCTTCGCGATCACCGCAGGGTGCACCAGCGCATTCAGCTCGGCGAGGCGTCCGCCGGCAAACGCGAGCCCGGCGAGCGCGGCACGATCGAGTTCGCCATCCGGTCGCAGGATCTGCGATCCAAAGGCCCGTACGATCGCCGAGAAGACTGCTTCGCCCGGCTGCATCAGGGCGCGCCCCAGGGCGTCGGCTTCGAGGATGGGCACACCCTCGGCCGCCCATACCGCGGCAACCGCGCTTTTGCCGCTTCCTGCTCCACCGGTCAGACCTACGCGCAACATTGGCATCCCCTCTAGAATAGGGCGCAGTGCCCGATACAAAATCAATGCGTGTGCTCGCTCGCGAGGTGCTGGCGCTGCTCGCCTGCCCGGTCTGCCATGGATCACTCGAGGCGGAGTCAGCGGAACGCATGCGCTGCGCGGCCTGCTCTCGCACGTATCCCCTGCGGGATGGCATACCGGTTCTGATTGCGTCGACCTCAAAGTAACAGCCGATCGGCACCGAAGTGGGACGCGGTCCACAGGAAATCGTGTCAGTCATGCAACAGACGATGCCCTTTTCTGTTCCTATCGCATGACTCTCCAACCACCGGAGGCACGATGCGAACGACGAAGCGGGTAGAAAAGTTCAACAGTTTTGACCTGGGCGCGCTGCGTACCGGGCTCATGCAGTCTGATCTGGATGCAGGACAGGCTTCGGGCGTGCTGGCGTCCTTCCTGAACGGCCGGGGCTATGGTGTAGACGCCCGCCTGATCCAGGATGCCGTGCTGCGCATGGATGACGGGTACTGTGATTCGGACAAAATGCAGGCAGAACTGGAGCGTGTTGCGCTCGTGATGTAGCTGGCGAACCCTGCCCCGGTGCTTTACAGTCCGAGCAGTGAGCAGAGGCAAGCCATTCGAGGTTAGGCCGTCCTGGCCTCCCTCCCGATCCGCCCGAACAGCAGGATGGTCTCTCTTCCTTCTCGTGTCGTTCTCCGCGGCGTACTTCTCAGGAACCAGCCTTCGCTGGCCCCTGCTGGGCGACAGCGCGCAGATCCACTACATCTGCTTTCTCCTTGACCATGGGATGGCGCCCTACCGCGTCGCCGGCGACATGAACATGCCGGGAGCGCTCCTCGAGGAGTGGCTCGTGATGCACACCCTGGGGCCGGGCTCGCTTGCGTGGCGGCTGTTTGACCTTGGCCTGTGCGGCGCAGGCTGCGCGGCCATGGCGGTGATTGCCGGCAAGCGCTACCGGTCTGTTGGCATCGCTGCGGGCCTGCTGTTCCTGCTCCTCCATGGCGCCGATGGCCTCAACGATACGGGCGAACGGGATCTCTCGATCGCGGTGTTTCTCCTGCTCGCTTATGCCGCGCTGTTTGCGCTGCTTCGGCTTCCTCGCACGGCGCGCCCGGGTAGCCGGGGTTCCCTGCTTCTCTCTTTCGGGCTTGCATTGGGAAGCGCTGCTTCGATCAAGCCGACTGTGTTCCTGCTGACGGCTGCGCTCTTGGCAGTGCTGGCCGACCGGCTGCGCGGGGAGGGGCGTGTGCGGGAAGTGGGCCTCACTGCCCTTGGCTTTTTCCTGCCGCTGCTGGCCTGCGTCGCGTTGCTGCTGAAGGAGCAGGCGCTTGGCGCGTTTGTTCACGGGCTCCGTACTGCGGTGCCCTACTACGCAAGCCTCGAGCATCGCAGCCTCGCGTACCTCCTGCCCCACAGCATTGCTCCCCTGGGGGTGGCGTTCCTGTGCTGGCTGCTTGGCCCGGCCTGGATGAGGCCCATGACGCTGGAGCGAAAGCTGCTGGGCCTTGGAGTGTTGTTTGGGCTCTTCTCCTACGTTGCGCAGGCAAAGGGCTTCCCCTACTATCGGTATCCCCTGTTAGCCTTTCTCCTGCCGTGGATGGCCCTCGACTGTGCTGCTGTCTGGCAGCAAGGGCCAAGTGACCGCCGGGGAGGGGCTGTGAGGGCGCTCGCCCTGGTGGCGCTGGTGTATGGCGCCTCGCTCGCGCCAGTCTCGGCGTGGAAGGCGCATCGGTTCCACTGGTGGGACCAGCAGTTTCTCTTGTCTCTCGGGCGGGACCTGACGACGCTCGGCGCGCAAAACGGCCAGGTGCAGTGCATCGACTCGATCTCCGGGTGTGGCAATACGCTGCTGCGTCTGCACCTGGTGCAGAGCACAGGGCTGCTGTCAGACTTCTTTGTCTTCGGCGACCCGCACGCACCGGCTGTGCGGGATGCGCGCACGAGCTTCCAGGCGGCCGTTGCCGGGGCTCTGCCGACCTACGTTGTTGTGACCGACCATCTGCATCTCCATCCGGAGGATCCTGGCGGCTGGCACAAGCTCGCTACATGGCCATGGTTCGAGGCATGGCTCGCGGCCCACTACACCGCGGTGCTGGAGCGCTATCCGACGCGGTCGGCTCTCTGGTGGGCGCGCCCGGAGATGCCGGGAGCCTACCGGATTTACGTCCTGCACGCTGCGGCACCGGATGCCTCGGCTGCACTCTCCGGTCAGGCAGGAACAGCCGGGCGCGTCTCGCTGCTGCGGCTCCCGGAACCGTGACCGGTGGGTCGCGAGTGTGGAAAATAGGTGCTCCTCCGACCGGCTGGAGCATCTGTATCTGCATGAAACCAGACCGTGGCACCCGCACGCGCCGCTTTGCACTCTTGTCTGCCTCTCTTCTTGTTCTCGGGACCTCCCTGCTGGCCTGGTCGCAGGGGCCGCCGCCCGTTGCGCCGGCGCCCAACGGCGCGATTCCGAAGCCGATCTACCTGTACCCGCAGGGCGCGCCCGGAGCACTGGGCCAGACCGAAGCAGACAAGCCGCGGGTCTACCCGTTTCTTCCCGCGAGTCCAACGACGCGCGCGGCGGTGCTGATTATCCCGGGTGGCGGCTACTCGCATGTCGCGCTCGGCCATGAGGGATTCCAGTATGCGGAGTGGCTGAACGCGCAGGGCGTGGCGGCGTTTGTGCTCGACTACCGTGTCTCGCCCTACCGGTACCCGGTCGAGATCCAGGATGGGGCGGCCGCGATGCGCCTGGTACGCAGCCATGCGACCGAGTACAACATTGATCCGGACCGGATCGGCGTGTGGGGCTCCTCGGCCGGCGGCCACCTGGCGGCGGTGCTCGCGACCGAGTGCAAGGTGAGCGACGCACCCAACTCCGGCCTTGCGGGACTGGACTGCCAGCCGAACTTCGCCATCCTGTCCTACCCGGTGATCAGCATGGAGATGCCGGTCACCCATCCTGGCTCGCAACAGAGCCTGATCGGCCGCAACCCGGACCCGGCGCTCGCCCACCAGCTTTCGCCGCAGTACGCGGTGAGCTCCGCAACGCCACCGACTTTCCTGTTTGCAACGACCGGCGACCCGGTGGTGCCGGTGCAGAACAGCGTGCTGATGTACACCGCGCTTCAGACCGCCGGGGTCCCGGTAGAGATGCACCTGTTCGATTACTCGAACCATGGTTGCGGACTGTGCGGCCCTATTCCCGAGCTGGCGGGCTGGCCGATGCTGCTGCGCGCCTGGATGACCCATCACGGGTGGATCCCGGTCACGGCCCCGCCGGCGCCGCCACCCGCAATGAACATGCAGGACTGGCCCTCCGGGATCGATGGTCCCGGCCACAGCGACTGATCGGGCGTTGGGCCGCCTGCTACCCTGAAGGGATGGCACTCTCGCAACACACCGTTCCGGCAGAGGCAGCAGGCACACGCCTGGACAGCTGGCTGACCGCACAGCTTGATGGCGTCAGCCGCTCCCGTGTCCAGCTTTTGCTCGAGCAGGAGAGCGTGCTCGTGAACGGCGCAAGCGCCAAGCCCTCGCTGCGGCTGGAGGGTGGCGAAGAGGTCGAGGTCCTGCGTGAGCCGGTTTTGCCGCCGCTCAAAGCGACGCCCGAGGCTATCCCGCTCGACATCATCTATGAAGACACGGACATGTCGGTCGTAAACAAGCCGGCCGGCATGCTCGTCCACGCGGGCGCCGGGACGCGCAGCGAAGATGTCGCGAACGAGGACGATCCTGACGCCGATGCACCCCCGCCGGAGCAGGCGCGCGACCGCGGCACCCTGGTGAATGCACTGCTGCACCATTACGGCGAGCTGAGCTCAGGCGCCGGTGATGCGCTGCGGCCGGGCATTGTGCACCGGCTTGACCGCCAGACCAGCGGGCTGATCCTGGTGGCGCGCAACGATGCCACCCACGCCAAGCTGAGCGCGATGTTTGCGGACCGCGCCTTGCGCAAGACCTACATCACTCTGGTGCATGGCCACCTGGAGTCGGACCGGGGAACCATCAACGCCTCGATCGGGCGCGACGCGGTGCGCCGGACCCGCATGACCACCAAGCGGGTGAATGGGGTGCGCACGGCGATCTCGCACTACAAGGTCGAGAAGCGGCTCACGACGCGCTTCGGGCTGTTCACGCTCCTGAAGGTCAGGATCGAGACCGGGCGTACGCATCAGATCCGCGTGCACCTGAGCTCGCTGGGACACCCGGTTGTGGGGGACACGCTCTACGGCGCGCCACGCGAGGTGCGCGCCGAGGGCGACCAGAAAGTGATGAAGAAGAGCAAGCGCCGCGCGCTCGAGAGCATGGAGCTCTCGCGGAACTTCCTCCATGCCGCAGAGCTGGAGCTCGCGCACCCGCGTACCGGGGAGCCGCTCGCGTTTGTGGCCCCGCTGCCTGCAGAGTTGAGCGGCTTTTTGGAAGAGCTCGAACGGCCTGAGACGGATTAACTCATGTGGGTACCCTGCATCGCGCGTTGCGATGTGGAGCACGCGAGCCTGGGTGGGGAACCCACGTCTCGGTGATGAGTCATGGGGCACCATGGCGGTCATCTCGCCGCCCGTTGCACTCTTCAAACTATCGCGTTCCAAGACGCGAGAATCGCCTGCTCCGAGCGGCGTCTCAGTCATTGCCGCCTGAAATGTAGAATGGCAGCACGCCGATGAAGCCTCTGTCCCTCGTTCTTCTCCTCACCCTTGCTCTGTCTCCGGCGGCCACTGTTCCCGTACTGGCCCAGTCCCCTGCATCGACGCCGGCGCAAACACCGGCTGTCGTGGTCCCGGCGCCATCGCCGCAGAACGGAGCAGCGCAGACACCGCCCGTTGCCGGAGCCCAGGGCGCGCAGCCGGGGTACACGATCACCACGCGCGTCAGCGAAGTCGACCTGACCTTTACGGTCACCGATCGCCATGGCCACTTCATCGACAACCTGAAGCAGAGCGACTTTGCGCTGCTTGACGACGGCAAGGCCCCCGCGCAGATCTATCGCTTTGAGCAGGACACAAACCTGCCGCTGCGTGTCGGCATGATCATCGACACCAGCACGTCGATCCGGCAGCGCTTCTCGTTTGAGCAGCAGGCGGCAACCGAGTTTCTCCTGCAGATTCTGCGTCCGAAGAGCGACAAGGCGTTCGTGGAAGGCTTCGACATCACACCAGACTTCAAGCAGGACTGGACCAACAACATGGACCTCCTGACGACCGGTATCGATGGCCTGCACTCAGGTGGCGGCACCGCATTGTTTGACGCGCTCTACTCCGGCTGCCACGAGAAGATGCTCGACGCGACCGAGAACCACGAGCCGGCGCGCAAGGCCATCATCGTGATCTCGGATGGCGACGACAACCAGAGCCATGCGTATATCTCCGACGCAATCAAGGAATGCCAGCGCGCTGAGACGGTGGTCTATGCGATCAGCACAAACGTGAGCCCCAGCCGCGATCGCGGCGACGACACGCTGCAGAAAATCGCTGACGCTACCGGTGGGCGTGCGTTCTATCCAAACCGGATTGAAGATATGCCAGTGAGCTTCGGGCAGATCCAGCAGGAGCTGCGCTCGCAGTATGCGCTGAGCTACAAGCCTGCAGACTTCCAGGCAAACGGGGCGTTTCGGACCATCTATCTCTTCTGCCTGGATCGCAAATACCAGGCACATTCGCGTATCGGGTACTTCGCGCCGCGGCCGTAGGCAGGCTCGATCCGCTTTGCGGAACGAGGGACCTGCGTTTACACGCTGAGCCGGAACTCCTCATACGGCCTGTCAAGGATCGCGCACAGCGCCTCGACCACCAGTTCGTGATCGTCGCGCTGCGGCAGCCCGGAAACTGTAACCGAACCGATGACACCTGCACCCGTGACCGCGAGCGGGAAGCTTCCGCCATGCGAGGCGTAATCGCGCGCAGGGAGCGCGTACTTCTCGGCGAGGTCCGCGTTTTTCTCTTTCAGCTCGAGCCCGATCGCGTACGACGAGCGCAGAAAGCGAGCGACCGTGTTGCTCTTGCGCCGAACCCAATCCGGGTTGTCGGGCGTGGTGCCCGGCAGCGCAGCATAGAACAGCGGCAGCTCGAAGCGGCGCACATCGATCACCACTGGCAGGTTGCGTTCTCTGCTGGTCTCACGCAAAAGCAGCCCAAGCTGCCAGGCCGTGTCCGGGCCGAAGCTCGGAAACTGCAGTGTCTCTTCCTGTAACCGTATCCGTTGCAGATCGTCTGCGATGCTCACGTCTCTCCTTCAGCTTCCCAACAGTGCCAGCAGCCCCGCCTCATCGAGTACCGGCACACCCAACTCCTGTGCCTTCTCGAGTTTCGAGCCTGCTTCCTCCCCGGCGACGACGTAGCTGGTCTTCTTGCTGACCGAGCCTGCGACCTTGCCGCCTGCGTTCTCGATGCGCTCCTTGGCCTGCTCGCGCGTGAGTGTCGGCAGTGTGCCAGTCAGCACGAAGGCGAGTCCCGCGAGCTCCGCGGTGCGCTCGCGCTTCCGCGCGGTGAACTGCAACCCGGCTGCGCGCAGCTGGTCGATCAGCTCACGATTCGGTGCTTCGTCAAAGAACTCGCGAATGCTTGCCGAGACCCGCGGCCCCACTTCGTTCACGCCCTCGAGTTCCTGCTGTGTGGCTGCGATGAGTGCGTCCATCGAACCGAACTCTTCCGCGAGCAGCTCTGCTGTGCGCTCGCCGACAAAACGCATGCCCAGGCCATACAGCACCCGGTAGAGTGGCGCCGTGCGGGACTTCTCGATCTCCCGCAGGAGCGCCTGCGCGGTCTTCTTGCCGATGCGTTCGAGAGAGAGCAGCTGCTCCTCGGTGAGGCTGTAGAGGTCTGCGATGGAGTGCACCAGCCTGCGCTCGAGCAACTGGTTGACAACCGCCTCGCCCAGCCCTTCGATGTTCATCACGCCGCGCGAGGCGAAGTGCAGGAGGCTCTCGGAGACACGCGCGGGGCACGCCGCATTGACGCAGCGATGATCGGCCTCGCCGGCGGTGCGCTTCACCTCGGCGCCGCATACCGGGCAGTACTCCGGGAAGACGAACTTGCCCGTGCCGCGTGGATGATCCTTGTCGTCGACCACCTCGACAACCTTGGGGATCACGTCGCCGCCGCGCTCGACTCGTACCGAGTCGCCGATCAGCAGACCCAGCCGATCAATCTCATCCTCGTTGTGCAGCGTTGCGCGCGTCACCGTGATGCCGCCGATCGAGACAGGCGCCAGCACCGCCACCGGCGTAAGCTTGCCGGTGCGGCCGACCTGCACGCGAATGTCTTCGACCCGGGTCACGCCGAAGCGTGCAGCAAACTTGTACGCGACCGCCCAGCGTGGTGCTTTGCCGGTGTAGCCGAGGCGGCGCTGCAGCGCGGTGTTGTTGAGCTTGATCACGACGCCGTCGATCTCGTAACCGAGACTGCTACGGTTTGTCTCTGCTTTCTCGATAAAGTTGAGGAGCTTCGCGAGTTCGGTAATCGCCTCGCGGTGCGGGTTCACCCGAAAGCCTGCGGCTGTGAGTGCGTCGAGCGCTTCGGATTGCTCGGGGAACAGCGGCTCGCCGGAGGGATCGAGCGCGAAGTAGCCGTAGAAGTCGAGGCGGCGCTGCGCGACTACGTTCGGTTCGAGCGTGCGGATGGTGCCAGCCGCAGCGTTGCGCGGGTTTGCTGCCGGCGCCTGCCCAAGTGCTTCACGCTCCTCGTTCATGCGTAGAAAGCCGGAGAGCGGCATGACCACTTCTCCGCGGACTTCAAACTGTTGCGGCAGCTTGGCCTTCGCGAGCGCATCCCCGGCGATCACGAGCGGCACCGAACGGATCGTTCTCACATTGCCCGTGACGTCTTCGCCAACAGAGCCATCACCGCGGGTGAGCCCACGCTGCAGTCGCACCTCGCCATCATCACCTGCGGCGTAGTGCAGGGCCATTGAAAGCCCGTCGAGCTTGTACTCGCATACATACGAGATGTGCGCGCTCGCGCCTGCCAGCTCGCGCACCCGGCGATCCCA
This sequence comes from Acidobacteriaceae bacterium, assembly GCA_965199135.1. GTDB lineage: Bacteria > Acidobacteriota > Terriglobia > Terriglobales > Acidobacteriaceae > EB88. The sequence goes on from OZ240685.1 coordinate 1,208,846, forward strand.
CTCCCGCAGCTCGGCCTCGCTGTTGACATTGTCGAGCGAGAGCATCGGGCGCGAGTGCGGCACCTTGTTGAAGCCTTCCGCGGCCTTGCCCCCGACGCGCTGCGTGGGCGAGTCCGGCGTAACCCATTCCGGATGCGCGGCCTCGAGCGCCTGTAGCTCGCGCATCCGCGCGTCATAGGCGAGGTCATCGATCTCGGGGGCGTCGAGCACGTAGTACTGGTACTCGTGATGTCGGATCTCGTCGCGCAGCGCGGTGAGACGGTGCTGTTCGTTCTTTGGGGCTTTGGCCACAGCGGCTTCCTCCCTACCTATCGTGTCGCGCCGAATCGGTTGGATGCAAGGCTCTGGCGCAACCCGGGTTCCCGGTGCATGCTGGAAGGCACACGATGGAACCTGTCACTCACTTTCTCACTGGCGCCACGCTCGGCCGCTCCGGCTTCAACCGCAAAACCGCCTACGCCACCCTCGCGATGACGCTCGCCGCCGAGGCTCCGGACATCGATGTGATCTTCGGCTTTGGCGGCCCGGTGACCGGCTTCTGCCATCATCGCGGGATCACCCACACATTCCTCGGCGCGCCCTTCATGGCACTTGCGGTGACGGGCGTGGTCTGGGCGATCGCCGCTCTGCTGCGGAAGGTTGGCCGGCCTGCGCCTGTGCTGCCGGTGCACTGGGGGTGGATCTGGTTCCTCGCGCTGATCGCCGACTTCAGCCACCTCTTGCTCGACTTCACCAACAACTACGGTCTGCGCCCGTTCTTTCCGTTCAGCCCACACTGGTACGCGTGGAGCATTGTCTTCATCTTCGAGCCCGTGATGTTCCTGGCCCTGGTCTTCGGGCTGGTGATCCCGGGGATCCTGGGCCTGGTGGAAGGCGAGATGCGTCGCAGGCAGCGGGGTGAACTCCGTGGGCGTGGCTGGGCGATTGCTGCCCTGGTGGTGGTCGGACTTCTCTACGGGGTTCGCAATGCCGAGCACGCCCGTGCCGAGCTGCTGATGCGCCAGGCAAATGCAGGCCGTGAAGAGTACCTGAGGGTCGCGGCCGAGCCGCACATGGGCGACCCCTTTACGTGGAGCACTCTGGCGGAGACCCGCGAGGGCTACGAGACCGGCACTGCGCATACGCTGCGCGATGTGGTGGATCCCGGGGTATCGGTTGCGAAAGCCACGGTCACACCGGCTGTTTCTGCGGCGAAGGGGAGCTACCTGGGACGCGTGTACGAGAGCTGGTCGCTCTGGCCGATCACCGAGGATGTCGGGCTGCTGCAGCCGGCGGGCGACCACCGGGCGCTGCCACCCGGCACGCATACCGTCCTTTTTCGGGATCTTCGGTTCTCCAACATGGAAGTTCCGGGACGCTCCAGCAGTGACCCGGTCCTGGGCGGGCTCGTCGTGGTCGGACCGGACGGTTCCATTCTGGAACAGTGGATGGATGGACGCGAGCAGCGTTCGCGGTAGCTTTCTCCCCGGCGGCCATCTCTCGTTAGTGTGAAGGCATCTTCCTGCAGACGGAGAGTGACGAAATGAACAAGTTTATGTGGGTGTTGGGCGCGACGTGTCTCGGTGTCGCCGCTTACGTGTTGTTGAACGATGTGAATGGCAACCGGCAGTACGCGGATTCGGCGGATGAGCTCGGTTCGAAGGTAGGCGGTTGGGGCACGAAGCAGCGCGTCACCGGTACGGGCGGCGCGATCGGTGGCAAGCTGAAGCAGGGCTTCGGCAAGGTGACTGGCGATGACCAGCTCCAGGGCGAAGGTTTTGTGGATGAAGCCGTGGGCAACGTGAAGGACACGGCTGGCAAGGCTGCGCACGCGGTCAGCGATACGATCGCCAATCTGAAGAGCTGATCCAACCCTTACGTTCCAAGCAGGCGGCTATCCGGCTGAGGGTAGCCGCCTTATCACTATCTACCTGAGAGACCGCATGACTACGCAAGAATCGGATCTGCGCGCCGCCGGCAACAAGACCTTCATCGACGACCTTTGGGACGCGCGAACTGCCCGGGTGCTGTTTACTGCACTGTTCTTTCTTGTAGTCCTGGCCTTTCTTCGTGGTGCAAGAGAGACGCTGACACTGTTTCTCTTTGCGATTCTGTTCGCCTACTTCCTGGCGCCTGTGGTCGGCAAGCTGGAGAAGCCGATGCGAGGCCGGGGCAAGGCCATCCTCGTGGTGTACGCGGTGCTGATCGGCGTTCTGGTTGGGGTGGGCTTTATCGCTGGACCGGCGATCGGCGATGAGGGCCGTGAACTGACGCTGACGTTGCCGTCGCTTCTGGACCGACTGGGTTCCGGGCAACTCGTGCAGCAGTTCGGGCAGGACCATCACCTGCGGCCCGCAGTGGTCTCGCAGCTCCAGGGCTACCTGGTCAGCCATCGTGCCGACATCCTGAACTATGGCAAGACACTGGGCGCCAAGCTGGCCGAACCGGCACAGCATATCTGGTGGCTGATCCTGATCCCGATCCTCAGCCTGTTCTTCCTGCGGCAGGGGGACGAGATCGCCAAGGGAACCGTGGAACTGGGGCGCAACCCGCAGGAACGCTCGATGATCGAGGGGATACTGACCGACATCAACATCATGCTCGGCAGCTACATCCGAGCGCAGATCATCCTGGCCGGGCTCACATTGGTGGCATACACACTGGTCCTAAGTCTCCTGGGGGTGCCGTACGCCTTTATTTTGGGCCCCATCGCCGGCTTCCTGGAGTTCATCCCGGTGGTTGGACCTGCTGTCGGCGCTGTTTCGATCGTGGTCATCGCGATTCTCGCCGGGTACTCGCATGTGATCTGGCTGGTGCTCTTCCTGGGTCTCTGGCGCCTGACTCAGGACTATGTCAGCGCACCGCGCATCATGGGTAAGTCCCTTGAAATTAACCCTTTGCTGCAGATCTTCGCGGTGTTGGCAGGCGGCGAGATTGCCGGGGTGGTGGGTGCGTTAATCTCGGTCCCCGTTGCCGCGACGATCCGGATCTTCGCGAGGAGGGTCCGCGATCATCGCATGAACGAACAGCCTGGCCGGATCACGGTCACTTCTGTTCCGCCTGCAGCCTGACAGGAAGCGCAGATCAGGCTTGACCGAGGGGAACGGCACTCTAGAATGAAAGAGGCCGCTCCTCCAGCGGGACCGGAGGGTCACATGCTACCCATTGTTCTTCTTCTCGCCGCATTTGCGAGCCACGTGCTGCCCCATCCCTGGTGGAACTTCACTGCCGTAGGCGGCTCACTGCTGGTCTGGGGAGCGCGGCGCTCTCTCGCGACCTTTGCCATCCCGGTGGCTCTGCTTGCGGTCGGCGACTATTACCTTACCCGCTTCGCATACGGGTACCCCTTCCACCTAAGCGCTTATCTGCTGACCTGGGCCTGGTACCTGCTGGTTGTGGTGCTTGGGTATCTGCTGCTTCGTGGGCAGCCCGGCCTCTTCAAGGTCGGCGGAGCTGCGCTGCTCTCATCGACATCGTTTTTCCTGGTCAGCAACTATGCTGTCTGGGCTGTAGCTGGATCGTGGTACCCACACTCCTTTGCTGGTCTTGAAACCTGCTACATCGCGGCCCTGCCGTTCTATCGGAATGATCTCGCCTCGACCCTGCTGGTGGTCGGTGTTGTTTTCGGTCTGCCGGCGCTGGCAGCGAAGTTCCGCGAGGACGGGCCCGTGGCGCACGGGCGAGTCTAGTCCCTGGAAGAGAAAAGGCCGCTCCCCGAGGAGCGGCCTTTTTCGTTGAAGGTCAAGGACACTCGCAACGCGGAACAGTGATTGCGTCTTCTTCCGGGGAGAGCTTCATCGCAGACCTGCCATCAAGCGGTTGGTAGTAGCGTGCCTCAGGATCGGCGCATCCGCGACACAGCGTCTCGCCGTCGCGTTCGACCCAGCGTTCGTAGGAGATGCCCTCGCCACACAGGGCGCAGGCGGTGCGCTCGCTTTTGTATCCCGGAAACTCCTGGGGCGGCAATGAAACCGACACCCATTCCTCGGTGAAGAGCTCCTCGTCTGGCATCTCGCGGTAGGCGTGCATCTGCTGCTGGTTCTTGTTTTCGATCTCTGGGTAGAGTTCGCGGGCCCGTTGCTTCGAGCTCTCGGTAGCTGCGATGCGCACGGCGCGGCCGTCGGCGAGGTCGACGAAGGTGGCGGCCATTTTGCCCCAGTCGCGGAACTTGAGCGCCCGCTTGCCCAGTCGGCAGCCGGTCACGACGCCGATTGCGTCGGTCGCGCAGCGGTCGATCTCGACAAAGGTGACGAGGCGCTTCCGATCTTTTCCGCGAGGCTCTTCGATGCCGAGGCGCGCGCAGCCGAGCATCGCCATGCGCACGCCGAGAATCTGTCCCGCGCAGAGGTGTCCGTGCGCCTTTTCTGCGTCGAGCAACAACGATTCCATGGGTTCCATCACTCCATGGTAGCTGGCCCGGACTTAGTGCTCCGGCGTGAGCAGGACGAGGTAGACATCGTTCGTGCGGAGGGGGAAGCTGCGTGAGAAGCTGCCGGTGGGCGCGATGGTGATCTCCTGCTCCTGCTCTGGCGCGCCGGTACTTGCGGCATTCAGCTGCCGCACCTCGTCGCGGGTGAGCTGCGAGGGAGAGCCCATCTTCAGGTATGCGTCGTATGCATCGTTCTTGCCGTAGCCGGTCTGGTAGACCGTGAGCCGGTAGCGGCCAGCCGGAAGGTGCGAGAGGGCGAGGGTTGCCGGGGGCAGCGGCTTCGCAGGCTGCTCGCGCTTGTAGAACTGCTGGTCGTTTTCCTTGCCGGGCGGCACGGAGGTGGTGTCGTCCCAGAACAGGGCGGCGACCTCGCCCGAGCCCTTCTTTGTGATCCAGCTGTGGGGATCCGAGGACTGAAGATCGGTCGTGCCCAGCCTCGCCAGGTACTCGTAGGCGAAGAAGGCGGGCTTGCGGATGCCCTCGTAGTTCATGAGTCCAAAGCCGCCATGGTAGGGCGTCTTGGGCGGACCACCCTCCTCGAAGATGTCCGTGAAGGTCCAGTAGGACATCGAGTTCACGGCCGGGGCGGCGTTGCGGATCTGCTCCAGGATGAAGGTGGCCTGCTGATACTGGTCGTGCATCGGATCGGTCGGCGTGTAGGCGGAACTCCACTCGGTGAAGTGCAGCTGAAGCTTTGGCAGCGCCGACGCATCGAGCAGCGCGCGCGACTTCTGCATGCGGTCGCTCACGACGTGCGGGTTGGCGCTGATGCGGGTGCCTGCATTGCCGGAGGCGTCGAGAAAGCCCTGTTCCACGCCGTAGGAGTGCGACGACACGAAGTCTGCCGGCACGTGGTTCGCAGCGACATAGGCGACGAAGGCCTTCTCGTAGTCGAAGGGCATTGCAGACGCCGGGCCACCCACCCGGCAGGCGGGACACTCGGCCTTGATCGCTTCGGCAGTGTTCTTGTAAAGCGCGAGGTAGTCGTCGAGCGAACCGGTGAAGAAGCCTTTCAGGTCAGGCTCGTTCCAGACCTCGAAGTACCAGCGGTTGATCTCGTCCTCGCCGTAACGGGCTTTCCAGTGATCGAGGAGCGCACGCATGAAAGCGTGCCACTTCGCGGGGTCCTTGGGCGGCGTCACGTTGCCGTGCCACCAGAAGATCGTCTGCTTGCCGCTGGCGAGTGCAGATGGCATAAAGCCAAGCTCGACAAAGGGCCGGATGTGCAGCGCGAGCAATGCGTCGTAGAGCGTATCGATGTACTGGAAGTTGTAGACCGGTGTGCCGTCGGGCTTTTCGGAGTACACCCCCATGTCATCGCACAGGATGCCGTGCATGCGGATATAGCCGAAGCCGATCTCCTTTTGCACCACCGCGAGCTGCTGTTGCCAGTCAGCGCGGAGCCCCTCGTTGGCGCGACCTGCCCCGACAACCAGCAGGGGTGAGGCAGGATGCGGCCCCGCTACGGCGTCCCAGTCTGCCTGGATGGTGCGGTTCTGGGCGAAAGAAGGTAACGAGCACAGCAGAAGCAGGCAGGGGGGCAGAAAGTGACGCGCAGAAAACATGTAGCACCCTCGAACAAAAACGACTCCGGCGAGAGTAGCACGGAGCGCGCCTAGGGCGTTTTGCTCGCGGCTGCCGCCGGTGCCGCGTCGTCGTCGTCGCCCTCTTCAAGCACCGCAGACGCGCCGGCCAGGTCGAAGGAGGTCGGCTGCTGTCCATCAGCCTGGAAGGTAATACGCAAGGGCTCGCGCTGCCAGGTCGCCGGCGCGCAGGCGGGGTTTGGGTGCGGCGCCTCATCATCCCAGGGACCAAGCTTCTTCGCGAGCATCGGCCTGCGCGAGGCCACCTGCGAAACCACGGCATAGAGCTGCTTCGCCTTCGGGGTGACGCCGCAGTAGGCGGCATAGTCGCGGAACCAGCGCACGTCGGAGACCGCAGGGTTGTAATCCGGCAGCTTGAGCGGTGTCAGGTGACCGGTGGCGCGATCGACGAGCTCCCAGCCGCTGCGCTGCCACACCCAGTGCTCCTGCTTTTCGCCGGGAAGCGCATCGTTGATACGCATGGCGCGCCGCACGGCGAAGGATCGATCTGTCACGTCATGTGGGTCGCCCGTGGTCCAGTCTTTCACTGCTGTATCGACGAGGAGCGGCCGGATCCTGAGCGTGTTTTCTCCCGGATGCGCACCGGCCGGGTCGCCCTCCATGGAGTACGGCACCGAGCGCACGGCGCCCAGGTTCACCAGGTGAATGCGAGGGGGCCGAGCCGGCTTTGGCTTCTTCGGGTCAGCCGTCTTGTCAGCTGCCGCAAAGGCGGATTGCAGGGCAATCGCCAGCAGCAGCGCAAGCGCCGCAAAGATCCATCGGTTGTAGGGAAGCATGCCTCCACGGTACGAGAAGGGACGCCAGGGACGGATCGTCAAGCCAGCGCCGGGCATTACGGAGGTACAAGTCGGGCCCCTTTTGGCACGGGACCTCCGTCTCGTTTTGCGAAATCACAAGCGCTCTCTTCCCGCGATAGCCGCTAGTATGGACGGCAATGCATATGAAGAAGACGACTCACCCGAAAGTCCGCGCTCGACTTGTATCTGCCACGGCCTTGGTTGCGTTTGCGGGTGGTCTTGTCCACGCGCAGGGTGTGCATGGAGGCAATGGCGTCATGTTGCCGGCGCCGCCGGAGACGGCACAGCATACCGTGTCGCAGCAGTTCGGCGAGCACACGGTTGTGGATCCGTACCAGTGGCTTGAAGACCAGCAAAGCCCGGCCACGCGCGCCTGGATCACGGAACAGAATGCGTACACAGCGCGCTATCTCGACCAGGTGAAAGATCGCGCGTCGATCGCTGAAGCGCTGGGCCGGCTGCAGCGGGTCGACCAGGCGACCACGCCCGAGGAGCGCCACGGACGGTACTTCTTTCTGAAGCGTGGTGCCGACGAGAACCAGGCTTCGATTTACATGCGTACGGGATATACGGGCACAGATGTCCGGCTGGTGGACCCTGCGACGCTTGGCGACGCGAACACCTCTGTCTCGATCGCTGATGTGTCGGAGGATGGCACGCTGCTTGCCTACGCGGAACGCCATGGTGGCGCCGATGAGGCAATCTTCCACGTACTGCGCATCGACCCAGCGGCGCATGCAACCAAACCGTTGCCGGACGTGCTCCCGCTTGCTCGCTACTCGGGGGTGTCGCTTGCGCCGGACGGCAAGGGCCTGTATTACGCGCGCTTCTCGCATGAGGGGACCACGGTTCGCTACCACAGCTTTGGCACCGAGGGCAGCAGCGACACGGTGCTCTTTGGCGGGGAGTATCGCGGCGAAGCGCTCGGTGAGATGGCGTTGATCGGCATCAACGTTTCAGATAGCGGCCACTGGTTGATTCTGACCATCGCGCGTGGTGTTCCGGCGACGCGGCAGGACATCCTGGTCAAGGATCTGCGCCAGGAGGGCAGCAGCTTTGTGCCGCTCGTCTACGGTGTGGAAGCGCACATGGTTGCGGTCGAGGCAGAGGACCGCTTCTTTGTGAAGACGGATTACCAGGCTCCGAACGGACGCGTCGTTGAGTTACGGCCGGGCGATGCGCCCGCTCAGTGGAAGACCGCGGTGCCCGAGGGCAAGGATGTCATTGACGACGTCTCGATCGCGGGAGGCCGCATTTTCGTGCAGCGGCTGCATGATGCGAGAACCGAAACCGGGATCTACACGCTCGATGGGCACAGCGCGGGTGCGCTGAAGTATCCGACGCTCGGTACGGGCTCGATCGTGAGCGGGCAACCGGATCACGACGAAGCGTTCTACTCGTTCCAGTCGTTCAACCTGCCGCCGACCATCTATCGCTACAACGTGCGGACGGGCGCGACGGACGTTTTCTTCAAGCCGGTCGTGCCATTCCAATCGAGCGACTACGAGGTGCACCAGGTCTTCTACACGTCAAAGGATGGAACACGGATCCCGATGTTCATCGTCGGCAAGCGCGGACTGAAGCGGGACGGGACCGAGCGCCTCCTGATGACAGGGTATGGTGGTTTCGATCTGGCGGAACTGCCGCTGTGGAACGCGGAGTATGCCTGGTGGCTCGAACAGGGTGGGTGGTTCGCACTGCCCAATCTGCGTGGTGGCAGCGAATATGGCGAGCCCTGGCACAAGGCCGCCATGTTTGAGAAAAAGCAGAACGTCTTCGACGACTGGTATGCCGCGGCCGAGTATCTGATCAAAAACGGTTACACCACGCCGAAGCACTTCGCGATCCGCGGTCGCTCGAACGGCGGCCTGCTGATGGGCGCCTCCATGACGCAGCGGCCGGAGCTGTGGGGAGCGATCTGGTGCGGGTACCCCCTGCTCGACATGCTGCGCTACCAGCACTTCGAGTTCGGACGGCTCTGGACCACCGAGTACGGTGACGCCGACAAGCCTTCGGACTACCCCTATCTCGCGAAGTACTCCCCCTACCAGAATGTGCATAGCGGCACAGACTACCCGGCGATCATGTTCTTCACCGGCGACAGCGACACGCGGGTGGCGCCACTGCATGCACGCAAGATGACGGCCCGGATGCAGGCCGCGACGGCGAGTGGCCGACCGATACTGCTGCACTACAGCCTTAGCGGCGGCCACAGCGCCGGCGTTTCGCTCACGCAGCTGATCGCGGATGAGACCGACGAGCTTGCCTTCCTCTGGAACGAGACAGGCGCGGAGTAACTCTCCGCGCCAGGCGCTTCGAGCGAGGCTTCGATGGCATCGAGCATCGTTTCGGCGAAGTGGTTCCAGTTGAGCGGGCAGAAGGTGGCGCAGTTTCCGCCGCACCACCGGCTTGTGCAGCGTCGCCAGCTGCCGCGTGCGAGAGCGGCGCACTGTACTTCGTGTCGCCTCGAGCAGAAATGGCAGCATCATCTCCTGTTTGTTCACGCGCTGGTTTGTTCACGCGCTGGCTCCCGGTCACGCTCAGCGGTCCCGCGTGAGGGCAGAGTTGAAACCGAAAAGCGCAATGTACCGGAGCAGTTTCCGTCGCTGCGAACAAAGCACCCCGGCAGGCGCCGATGAAGAGAGCGCGCAACACGGCAAAGGTCGCCGCTGCATGGGATGATCCGGTCACGGAGGAGCGCCAGTACCGGTCCTTCCCGTGTACGGCCCCTGGGCCCAGCGGTGACCAGGATGCAAACGAATTTGCGCGAAGAAATGCCCCGGCAACGAAGTGCCGGGGCGCGGAGAGGAGACGCTTCGAGCGAGAGCTCGCCGCTAGTTCATGTCAGGCGGTGGGCCGCTGTGGTCGCCGGGTGCTCCGCCGTCGTGGCGGTTCTCCGCCGGACCATAGCCGCCGTGTCGCCCTTCCATGGGAGGGCGATCTGCCTGGAGTTTCAGCCACTGGTCATGATTCAACTGGGCGCGCAGAGCAAGCAGCATGCGGGCGTGTGCTTTTTCAAGCTCGGCGCGTGCTTCCGCTACCTTGTCGATCTGCGCCAGGATGGCATTTTCGTTCGGCGTATCCGCCGAGACGAGTGGGTCGAGCAGCGTCTCTGCTTTCTCTACATTGGCCACTGCATCGATCAGCTCGATGCGGTGCGCGGTGAAGATGCTGTCCATTTTGGCGCGCTGCTCGGGGGTGAGCGAGAGCTGCTGCACCATGCGCGGGTCGTTCCACCAGCGGCCCGGCGGCGCCACCGCAAACATGCCATGGGACTGCCTGCCAGGGCCGCCACCGTACTCCGGCCCGTGAGCCTGTCCCCCGCCGGGGCCTCCGCCGCCGTTCATGCCCGCGTGGTCGGATGGGCCGGGCTGCTGTTGCTGGGCGGCGCCGCCGGGGGCCATGCCGCCGGCAAGGGCGAGCGCAAGCAGGGTGACTGGAAGATGTGCGCGCAGGACTGACCTCATCAAAGACTTACCTTTCCTGTTGGGTGTTGCCGGCTGTGTTGTCCGCCGTGGTTGTTTGCCGGGAGACGAGCAGGGGCTGCATCGCAGGCGCGACGTCCTCGGCGAGCTCGTGGTCCACCTCGCGCATCAGCGCGTCGTCGCGACTGGTGTCCTGAGCCTTCTGGGCCGCGGTGGCGTGATGCTGGTGCTGTTCCACTCCGGTGTAGAGGCTGGTTGCAATCGCGAGGGCCGCTGCGAGCCCTGCTGCGGCCCAGCCCAGGGTACGCGGCAGGTGAGCGTGGTGCGCTCGCTCCTGACCGTGCAGCAGGGTCGCGGTGCTCGTGGTTCTGCCGGCCGCGAAGGTGAGAGAGGCCGTTTGCAGATTGCTGATCGCAGCGCGGGCCGCCAGCACTTCCTCGCGGCAGGCGGTGCACTCTGCGAGGTGGCTTTCCACCTGCGGCGACAGTCTGTGCAGGTCGGGGTTTTGCAGGCAGTCGGCGAAATCCTTGTCACTCAGGTGCATGGTCATGGGCGACCTCCCAGGGTCTTCCGCATCTTGGCGGTGGAGCGGTAGAGATGCGTTTTCACGGTCGAGACAGACATCGACAGGCTCGTCGCGATCTCGTCGGTGCTCATTTCCTCGAGGTAATGCAGGGTGAAGATGGTGCGCTGTTTCTGCGGCAGTTCGGCAAGCGAGCTCATCAGCCGTTCCACCTGCTCGCGTGCGATTGCCTGGCCCTCCGGCGTGCTTGCACTGTGCGGCAGGCGCGACGCGATCTCGCTCGCATCGACGGACCGTGCCCGCGCAGCCTTCCAGAACTTGAAGCGGTCCGTCCGGGTGTGATCGCAGATCAGGTGGTAGGCGATTCGCGTGAGCCAGGTGTTGACCGAGCACTCACCGCGGAACTGCGCGCGATGCCGGTAGGCCTTCAGGAAACAGTCCTGCGTGATGGATGCGGCCGCGTCGGCGTCGTCAATCGAGAACATAACAAAGCGAAGGATCCTGGCCTGGTGGGTGGCGAGCAGGCCTTCAAGATCATCCAGGGCGGTGGGGCTCTGCACCGGTATGGACACCGGGAGCTGGGTTTCCAATGCGTGCTCCATACCGCGACTAGACGGGCTCGCCTCCCTGCAGATTACAAGGGAGGGCGCGGTTCTTCCCCGCGCGGCAGGGCGGTCTGGAGGATGGCTGTTGCGGGCAGGCTCAGCAGAAGAGCCGCTCCGGCAGCGAATCGCCGATGCACTGCCCCAAACGTCGGTAGCTCTCAAACTGGTCTTCGGTAAACCACTGGTTCAGCGTGTTGTCATGCGGAAAGCTGTCATGCTGCAGCCAGTAGCCCTGAAGATCGCCGGGCAGGTTTGGGAGAGTGCCAGGCTTGGCGGAGGCGCCCCCTGCGGAGGAACCTTTCGCTGCGGCCGGAAAGCCCCGCAACGAGGATTTGATGTAGAGGATCCTGCCCTGCAGCAGCTCGCCCGAGGCGAGGCGATCGGGGTACTGAATGGTGCCTTCGATCCAGTGCGCGGAGCTGAAGCGCGGCTTGTCGGCCGGGCGGAGCGTGGTGAGATCGAGCTTGATCTCGACGCCGAAGTCGATGCGGCACTTGCGGATGGCGCCGGAGATGCCCTCAAAGGTGTAGGTGGCATCCTGCTCGGCGTCGGAGATGACGATGCGTTGGCAACGCCGACGTACCAGCTCATAGAGGCCCATGTTGTCGAAGTGGCCACCGTCGCTCAGGTACACAAACTCGCTGCTGTCATCGCTTAGACCGAAGAGCTCCCGCAGGACCTGCCAGAGCGAGGGCTGACTGCGGGGCGGCCGGTAGATGCCGCTCTGCTGGTGGCGCGGATTGGGCACCCACCGCCCAAGGCGCGCGTTGAACATGGTCATCAGAAAGGCCGTCGCCGGCTTGCTGTGGAAGCCCCAGTTCGGGCTCACGGCGGCGCCCGAAATGGCCATGGCGCTGGCCAGATCGATCTCCGAGCTTGCGGCATACTCGTCGGTTGGGACATAGCCGCAGAAGCTCGTATCGCCTTTGCCTTCGGTCCAGGGAGACACGTAGCCCGTTAGCAGGGGAGAAAAGACAAAGGAGGCCCCTTTCCGCTCCTGGTAGGCCAGGTCCTCGCCGGTGGTGAGGTTGATGGTGGCGCAGAAGAGCGGGATAGGCCCCGGGTAGCCTTGTCGCGGCTGCAGACACTGCAGCAGAAGACCTTTGGTGTCGCGGTTGTCGAAGCCGCTCAGGGGCAGCGGGTCACGGCTGGCGTTGGAGGCGCCGAGATAGCAGCGCGTAAGACGGTCGCGGTAGAAGGGAAACATCGAGAAGGTGGTCGCATCCATGGCTGCGCCGAAGATCGCGAAGATGCCGCCCGTGAGCACGAGTGAGAGGAGGTAGCGATGGGCGCTCCACGGCAACCCAACGCACCATTGCGCCACACAGGCGAGCAGCACCAGCAGGCCAACGATGTACACGTAAGGTGCCACTGTCGCCAGCAACTCGGCCGAGGAGGTGCCGAGCGCGTTCTTCGCCGTCGGCTCGCCGCTGACTCTGGCACTCCTGCCGCTGATGACTCCACCCGCGGTGGTTGCAACCCACGCGGCGATGGAGCTGAGCGTGAGGATCTTGCTTGCGAACAGGTGCGCGAACAGGGCGGGCGAGAGTAGCGCGATGGCGAACAGGAGCATGGAGCCAAGGCCAAAGAGCACCGCCATGGCGCGAAGCCGGGCAAACAGCTCAAGCACCCAGTCTTCCACGAGCGAGCCGGTGATGCCGGCCTGGAGTACCAGCATCAGGAAGGGCAGGGTGCTGAGCAGCGGGATGCCAACGGTGACCTCGACACCAGGCTGCGCGTGATTCCCTACCCACCGGGCCCCCCAGCCCTCCTGCAGCGCCGTTCGCAAGAGACTGCTGACGACGATGAAGAGCATGGTTGCCATGACCGGCGGCACAATCCAGCAGGTCGCGTGGCGGAGCCAGAGCAAGAACTTCTTTGCGCTCCAGTCTGTCACGCTGGCATGGGGCGCAAAAAACTTACTGATCCTCAGGGTGCTCCACGCGCAGCCGCCAATGCTGCTCATGACCGAAAGGAACACCAACGCCGTGAGCACCAGGGCCTCGGTGCGCCAGCCGTAGCTCGCGTAGAGCACCTGGTATAAAACGGGCCAGGACGGGATCACCAGCGATCCGGCAATCATGATGAGCAAGCCCGAGGGGACGCGCTTGCGACGGCGTGCTTTTTCTCCGCTGCTGCCGACTGCGCACGCTTCGCCTGCCTCGATTCCGCTTCGTTCAGCGGCAAGATCGGCTGCGTGAATGCCGACCCACTCATGATGGAAGAGCACAGCGAAGCCGACCGAGCCCAGGAAGAACGCGGCTGCGAGGACCAAGGAAAAGCGCCGAGTCGCAGCGCCGGCCGCTGTCGCCCGCCAGCGACTTTCGATCATCCGATCCTCGCAGACCGTGGTAGTTGTTCCCGGGGCGACAGCCTGCGCGTCGAGGCAGGGGGGTGGTGTGCCGCCCACAGCCCTCTCCTGCCCTCGCGCTTCCGGGGGGAAGCGTTGTTCCGGCCCGTGCATCCAGGCGAAGGCTTCCGAGAAGTTCTTCTTGAAGTCGGAGGTGAACGTGTCGAGAGTCAAGGGCTGTCCGGGCTCCGGCGTGAGCCGCAACTGCAGCGCAAAGGAAGCCAGGTGCGTGGCGTGCGCATCGAGCTGCCCCTTGGCTGTGCCTGCGACCCCCATCGGCTCGGTCAGGGGCAGGAGATGGCGTCCATTGCCGGTGGGCCGGCAGAAGGCCTGTAGCAGCAACAGGGCGAACAAGAGCATCGCGATCAGGACCAGCTGATTGAGAAAGGTATTGCGAATCCACACTGCGGCGGCTGCCCAGCTGTCGAGGCTGAGGAATCCCGTTTCCGGGGTCAGGTAGTTGCTGTACCGGCGAAGCCACTTGATCTCCTCCGGCCAGAAGGATCGGGGAGTGCTGCGGGCAGTCGAGTGCGCCTTCGCTCCGAGACGCATGCCACAGAAGGCAGCAGATGGCTTCGCCGCACGTCCTTCCTGTTCGCTCAAGGGGCAGAGCTGAATCTGCACCTCCTTCATCGCATCGGCCGCCGCGGCAGCGTGCCATGGAGGAATCTTGGCCCCAGGGTCGCCCAGTGGGTTGGGCGCAAGGCCTACGGGCTTTGTTCTTGCTGCGAGCGCATCACTCTTGCGCTTCAACCACGCGGCAAGCCAGCCGTGGATGTAGCCTCCGCCGGACACGCTCGAAAGATAGTCAAAGCTCGGCAGCCAGCCACGCGTTGCCAGGCTCTGGATCAGCCCGAGGTTGAAGGTGGCGCTGCGGATACCGCCGCCCGACAGGCACAGTCCGGCAAGCCTGTTGCGATTCGCCCACTCGTAGATATCTTCCCGATGGCAGCGGCCCGAGTAGTGCTGGCCAAAAAGACGGCGGCGCTGCAACACAAGCAGTCGTTCCTGCTCCAGGAGCCAGCGGCTCGGCACGTAGTTCACAGCGTAGGCAATCATCTGCTGCAAGCGCGCGTTGTGCTTGAGCTTGTCTCTGAGTTTGTCTTCGAAGCTCTCTGCATCGGTGGGTTCGGGGACCAGCTCCGGGAACTCGGCAGCGAGGCGCGGCAGAAAATTCTGGAACTCGGGCTTGCGGTAGTTCTCTTCAAACACGCGCTGCAACGAGTCTATGTAGCTGGTCATCGCCTCGGTCTCCGGGTGCTCGGGTGATCCTGGACTGGGCTCATTCGCCTGCGGTCTTGGTCTTGGTTCCTGTGGACGGGGTGAGGCCAAGGCGTGAGAGGGCCTGGCCCACATCGAAGCGGGTGCCGAAGAGGAAGCGGAGATCATCGGGAGCCTGAAAGGCGGGGTCAATATGACCCGCGCCCAGCGTGTGCTGGCCGATGTTGGCGTTTATGCCGAGCACAAAGGGGAGGTGCGGGATCTTAAGCAGCCCTTCGATGTCGAGGCGGTAAAGCCGCTTGCTGCTGTCGTACACAGCCGTGCCTTTGGGGAAGAGCAAGGGGTACGTGCCTGTGCAGCCACTCGGGCTTGTGGTCGGAAGGACCTGTGACGGGGAGCCAGTCGTATGGCAGATAAAGCTTGGAAGATTGCTGTAGCGCCCCATGGTGATGTCGAGATAACTCAACATCTCCGGCGCGTAATCGATCTGCCGGGTGAGCCCCATGTGCCCGATCCGGCCGCCGAAGTTATAGAAGTTGTACACGCGCTCATAAGTGAGCGTGGAAGCTGCGTTGTTGCTGATGACGTTCTGCTGCGTCGGCCCGGTAAGGGTGTCGAAGCCGACCTTCGCGATCGGCGCAAGGATAAGTGCATTGGGCACGCGATCCCAGTCCCAGCGTGTCAGGAGAAACGGAGCGTATGCGCCGACCGCGATGCGCGCGGTTTGTTGCGAGGTGATCTCGGTCTGGTTGCCGGTTGTGGTTGTGGTGCCGGCGGCGGCAGGAGTGGTGAGCTGCGGAGTGCTTGCTACGGGAATCGATGTGAGCCGCGCGTCGAAATAGGTGTTGATCGCAGGGTTGTGGCGACGGAGGTAGGAGGGCTCCCTGCGGCCAGCAGAGGAGCCCTTACCATTCACAGGGCGGATGTACTGCGCCGCCGCAAGCCACTCCTTGTCGAGGTTGAAGCTGAGAAACTCGTGTGCTGTCGAGAAGGAACTGGAGCCTGCCCCGGCAGCGGAGTCATCATTCGCGATCAGGATCCCGCCGACGAAAAATGCACGAACCCGGCCCCAGTCCATTGGATCGATGACAGAGATGGCCGGCTGCGCCTGCACATCGACTTCGGCCACACTCGCCGGCTTTTCTGGCGAGCCCTCTTCATAGGGACAGACGATCTCCCCTGCATAGAGGGGCGCGTTGAGCTGCAGTGTCACCATCCCCGCCTTGTCAGTCGTCGCGGTGTACTGTGCAGCGCCTGCGGCTGCTCCGGATGCGGGTGCAAGTAAAAGGGGATTGCCGTGGTTTGGATCACAGGGGGTCGTCAACGTGTCTACCGAGAGCAGTCCGAGTAAGTGCGGCTGGCTCGAGTCGTCGGCCGGGGGATTCCCCATGCCGGCATCTGCTCCGCCTCCCGCACCTGCGCCCTGGCTCTGCGCCGGAGCCTTCTTCGGGTCAGCGGCAGGAGTAGGCGTCCCAATCAATGCGAGTTTGGTGTCTCCGTCGTGAGGAGTGGCGAGAATGCGAGGCGCGCGGTAAACCTGCACGGGGTTGACCGCGACCTTCGGGGCGGCGGGAGATACAGGCGTGGATGAGGTCGCCGGCGGAACGCCATTTGCGTTCGACACCGCTGGTTGTTCAGAAGCCGGCAGCGGCGGAGCAGGGATAACTGCGGCAGCGACGGGCGCAGGCATCGACGCAGGCTCTCCGTCTGAGACATGGAGTACAAAGTCGGCCGGCGTTTCCTTGCCGACGTAATCCGTCGCGACCACATGGAGGTGATAGTTACCGAGGCAGCTTCGCGTCGGCAGGCCGTGCAACATACCGGTAAGTGAATCGAGTTTGAGACAGGGTGGCCGCACGTCCCCGGCGAGCATGTAGGTGAAAGGCGCGACGCCTGCAACCGTCATCGATAGCTGCGCGTGGTAGACCCGGCCGAGCACGGCCGGGGCGAGCGGTACGAGGGGAGCGGCCGGAGCAGCCTTGCCCGCGGGCGGCGCGTCGTCTGCGTACCCGGAAGAAGAACACACGACGGAGGCGAAACACAGTGAAAGCACGAGGTTCGTCTGCATCATGGTGATCCCCTCTGGAGAACGTCGATAAGCCTGACGAAGTATGGGAAAGGACCGTGACAAAGAACATCCCCCATATGGGAGGTATTTGTGCCACACTCATTTCCCCGACCTCTGTGCAGAAGGCAAGGTGACCCGCCATGCAGATAGCAGAGTTCTCTGGTCTTCTCGAGGCGCTGTACGCAGCGCCGCTCGACATGCGCGCCTGGCACTGCTTCCTGGACCAGCTGTGCGCATTTACCGGTTCAGCGTCTGGGTACATCCTTTCAAGCAGTCCTGGCAGTGGGACCGTCTGCGTTGCGGGCGGCGGCAGTGGCTTTGATCCTGCTACCATGCGCCTCTACAACGAGCATTATGGAGAGCAGGATTCCTGCCGTGCTGCATGGGTCGCGAACCCGAGACAGGGTGTGATCGAGGGCGAGAGCCTGGTGCGCCAGGAGCAGCTTCTCCGCTCCGAGTTCTGGAATGCGCTGCTGGCCCGCGACGAATTCACTTCGCTCGCCCTGGTCGTCGACAGCCGACATCCGTTCGAGGTGAATGTGCTTTCCCTCTGGCGCGATGCGCGACGCGGCCCGCTCAAGCGCGGTGCACTTGTCCTGCTCAAAGCGCTGCTGCCGCATCTTCGTGTCGCGCTCGATCTGCGCGCGCACATTCAGGAAGCGCATCTGCGCGAAGCGAGTGCGCACGCGTCTTCCGCCGCTGACCCAACCCGGGGAGGCTTGATGCTCGTGTTGGCCACTGGACGCGTGATGTTTGTTGATGAGGGCGCAGCGCGCCTGCTCGATGAAGGCGACGGCCTCAAGGTGGCCCGGGGGCGCCTCACGGGTGTGAAGGAGCGCGAAGCTCTCTGCCTCAGCCGCTTGCTGCTGCGCGCCGGTGTTCGCGGTGCGCGAAGCAGCGCGGAGGCGCCGCCCTGTGGCGCAATGAAGGTGGAACGGCGCGGGGGCTCGCTGCACCTGATCGTGATGCCGCCGACAGAGGCAACGGCGCGCACCGGCATTCCGCATGATGCCGTGGTGTATCTGCGAAATCCGGCGCATCCACCGGCTTCACGAGCGCTCGCATTGCAGCAACTCTTCGCGCTGACCCCGACCGAATCGCGCCTTGCGGATCTCCTGCTCGCAGGCAAAATCATCTGCGAGGTTGCGGATGAGATGCGAATCACAAAAGAGACAGCCCGCTACCACCTGAAGCACGTCTTCAGCAAGACCGGCGTGCGCCGCCAGGCAGAACTGATGCACCTCGGGATGTCGCTGCCCGCTCTTCGCGAAGCAACTGTTTCGCAGCAAGGATCGTGACGCGCGCTCGCCGCTCCTCCCGCGCCAACCACCCCTTCGTCGGCGTGTGCCTGTGTGGAAACCAGCAGAGGACCGACGTTCAGTGCACCGAGGGCCGCTACTTGCCGATGCAGAAGGTGGAAAAGATCGTGCTGAGCACGTCGTCTGCCGTGGTCGTGCCGGTCAGTGTGTCGAGGCCTGCGAGCGCGCCGTAGAGGTCGAGTAGTACGAGCTCGTGGGGCAGGTTCTCTGCAGAGGCCTTGGCTGCTGACTGCATCGCATCACGAGCGCTGGAGACAGCCTGGTGCTGCCGCAGGTTCATCAACATGGCCGTTTCCGCACGGGCGCTCGTCTCGCCAAGCAGCGCACCGCGGAGCGCCTGCTCCAGTGCATCGATCCCTTCGCCGGTGAGCGCCGAGGTGTGTACCAGGCTTGCTCCCGGAGCTAGCTTCTCCAGGTGCAATGGCTGACCTTCGGTTGTGCGAGACGTCTGCGGCAAGAGGTCCGACTTATTCAGAGCGATCAGCAAAGGCCTGTCCTCTGCGGCGCGCACCAGGCTCTCTTCCTCCCGGTTCAACGGCTCACGTGCGTCGAGTACCAGCAGCACAAGACCTGCATCGGCAAACGCTTCGCGTGAGCGCACGATGCCGATTCGCTCTGCTTCGTTCTCCGCCTCGCGCAAGCCCGCGGTGTCCACAAGCGTCAGCGGAATGCCCGCGATCGCAAGCCGCTGCTCGACCGTGTCGCGCGTTGTTCCTGCCTCGGCGGTCACGATAGCGCGCTCGTGGCCAAGCAGCCTGTTGAACAGCGAGCTCTTGCCCGCGTTGGGGCGCCCCACAATCGCGAGCGTAACGCCTTCGGCGACAATGCGCCCGCGCGCGAAGCTTGCCTCCAGCTGCTCGAACTCGGCCTCGAGGTGGGTCACGCGGGCCAGCAAGGCTCGATCGTCAACCACCGGTGTGTCGTCCTCTGCAAAATCAATCCCCGCTTCGAGCACGGCGATCAGCGCGATCAGCTCGCCTTTGAGTGGGGCGATGCGCCGCGACAGGCTCCCGCCCAGCTGTTGCGCGGCGACCTGTGCCTGCAGCAGCGTCTGCGCCTCGATCAGGTCGCGCACCGCCTCTGCCTGCGTGAGGTCAAGCCGGCCTGAGAGAAAGGCACGCTCGGTGAACTCGCCCGGGTTGGCCAGCCGTGCGCCGCGCTTCGTGAGTAGGCGAAGCAGGTGGTCGAGCAGAACCGGCGAACCATGCGCAGAGATTTCGACCACATCCTCGCCGGTGTACGAATGCGGCGCTGCGTAGTAGGTCACGAGCGCTTCGTCCAGCTTTGTTCCTGCGGCAGGATCGACGAGATGGCAGAAGCGGGGGCGACCCGCTTCAAGCGGCCCGCGTCCATCACGCAGCAAGGGCTGCACACTCCCGAGCGCCGAGGGCCCGCTGAGGCGCAGGATGCCGATACCGCCGCGGCCGGGTGGTGTGGCGATCGCGATGATGGTGTCGCGCGCTTCGGACTCCAGGATTTCGGCAGACACCGTGCTACCTGCGCGAGTCGCGGAGCCGGCCGCGGCCGCGCTCCGGCCGTGCGGAACGATCGGCGCTACGCGGAGCAGGTGGTGGCGGAGGCGGGGGCGTGTAGCTTTCGCGATCAAAGCCGGCCGGGTAGACCACCAGCATGCGCGCTGGGCCTTCTCCGACAGATGCGGTTTCAACTGCAGGGTTGGCGCGGAAGGCGAGGTGCATCAGCCGGCGCTCGCGCGAGTTGGTCGGTGCAAAGGCGAACGGCTGCCCGGTGCGCAGCACCTGCTCGGTCGCGACCTGGGCGCGCAGCAGCAACTCGCGTGCCCGCAATGCCTTGAAGTTTTCGGCGTCGAAGGAAACCTTGTCGTGCTCTTCGCTTTCGAGCCCGATCATCTTGGCCGCTACATGTTCCATGGCGCGCAGCAACTCGCCGTTGCGCTCGACGAGCAGTGGCGCATCGGGCCCAGAAAGCTCCACGTAGATCTCGCGAGCTTCCATGCCATCGGGGTCTGCCGCGCCTGCTCCAGCAGTGATGCGATAGCGGAGGCGCATGCGGCCGGTCGTAGTGAGCAGCTTCAGGAACTCAACGATAGTTTGCGCGGCAGCTTGAAAATCGTGGATCGGCACGCTGACAGTGTACCGGGCTCGCGGAGTCTTCTCCACAAAGGCTTTCTTCGCGAACCAGGAGAGCGCATTGCCTTCACGAGGCTATCGTCGAGCGTTCACGATCTTCGCGTTAATGACCTTGCCGTTCTTCTTGGCTGCCCGTCGCAGCGCCATCTCGCGCATCTCGCGGCCCATGCTGGTCTTGTTCATCACCATCTGGATCACGATGCCGAGCAGGTTCGACGCGGCCCAGTAGAGTGCAAGGCCGGCACCGATCGACCAGGTCATGAAGCCGAAAACCGCAGGCATGGTGATCGCCATCATGCGCTGCTGCTGCGGATCCACGCCGGGCGAAGGCGTGAGCCACTGAACGAGGAACATCGAGGCTACAAAGAAGATCGGCAGCAGGTGATACGGGTCGGGCGAGCTCAGATCCGGAACCCACAGCCAGTGCGCCTGGCGCAGCTCGATCACGTTCGACAACATGCGATAAAAGGCGAACAGGAGCGGCCACTGAATCAGCATCGGCAGGCAGGACCCGAACATGTTCACGCCATTGTCCTTCTGCAGCTTGAAGATCTCCTGGTTCATCTCCTGCCGCTTCGGGTCCGTTGCCTTGAGGTTCTTGTAACGGTTCTTGATAGCGTCCATCTGCGGCTGGATACGCTGCATTTTCATTGACGAGCGCATCATCGCGATACGCGTCGGCAGCGTCAGCAAGCTGAGCAGCAGGGTGAGGATCAGGATCGACCAGCCCCAGTTCGCAACGATGTGGTTGTGCAGCCATCGCAGGAGCAGGAACAGCGGGTCCGCCAGGATCGACCACCAGCCAAAGGAGACGATCTTGTCGATCGAGGGACCACCGTGCACGCCCTTCACTGCGGAGAGCACGCTGCGATCCTTGGGGCCGACAAACAGCCGTGCGTCCAGCATGCCGTTTGTGTCCGCTTCAGCCGCGCCGAGGACGGGTGCTGCCGTGGTCTCGTGATCCGAAGGCTTCTTCGGGTTGCGCGCCACGTCGATCGCGTTGTGCAGTGTGATCAGCGACGCGTGCGCCGGATGATCCGGCAGGAAGATGGCGGCGAAGTAGAGATCGGACACGCCGGCCCAATCGAAGTTGCCACGGAGCGTGTTGCCGCCCGAAACCTTCTTGATGTCGACCTGCGACGCCTTGCCATTCTCGCTCTGATCGAAGTTGGCACTCGCATACTCGGGCAGCGTGAGCTGATCGCCAAAGCCCGAGGGCCAGCTGAGCGCCGCGGTGACCGGCGCGCCGCCACGCGTCACCGTGACCTGCGCATGCAACACGTAGGTCTGGTCAAACGAGAAGGTCTTCTTCACGCTGAGATCGCCGGAGGTCCAGGTGTAGGTCAGTGAGCCTGGTGCCTGGAGTGTCGGCGATGTATCTGAGGGGACGTAGAGCGCGCTGTTCAGCTCCCCGGTCAGGTTGCTGTCATAGGTGTAGAGCGACAGCGGATTGCCGAACCTGGCGGCAGCCGCGTGGTTCACAAGATCCAGTGGATGGCCTTCGGCGTCCTTGTAGTGCTTCAGAATCCAGGAAGTCGCCTCTCCCCCACGGTTGGAGAAGGTGATGCGGTAGAGCGTGTTCTCGACCGTGATGGTCGAGACGGACGATGCTTTCACCGCGTTGGCGACAGCTCCGGGCACGCCGCCCGGCGTACTGCCGGGCGTGCTGTTTGTGGAGGGGGCTGAGGTCGCCACCCCGGCAGCACTCCCGCTGACTGGCGCGCTATGCTGCTGCGTGGCTGCAGGGGGAGCAGGCGCCGTCTTCTGCCGGTAGTACTGGAGGCCGAGAAAGACCAGGAGGAACAACGAGAACGCGGTCAGCAGCGACGACGAGCCGCCCGGGCTTCCACCGGGGCCGCCTGTGCCTTGCTGGTTTGGATTTTTGAATTCTGCCAAGGGTGGTTCGTCCCCGTCTGGATAGGTTCTGGATAAAGGCGCCCGGGGGCGCCGTGCACTTCTATCGTACCTGCGTTCCGGCAGGCGGATGCGCCGCGAGCTTTGTTGCATCGATCTTGCCCGTGCGCGGTGGAACCGGATCCCACCCGCCCCGGGAGAGCGGGTTGCAGCGCAGGACCCGCCAGGCGGCCATCGCGCCGCCCCGAAGCAGGCCATGCTCGGCACAGGCGAGTGCTGCGTACTCCGAGCAGGTCGGCTGGTAGCAGCAGGAGCCGCGCACCGGCGCAAACGTATGAAGGACCGGCGACACGACTCGCTTATAGAGGAGAAAGAGCCCTTCGACTGCTCGTGTACCGCCCGGCATCACTTCCCACCGCCCCTGCGTAAGCCGGAGCCTTTGCCCGAAGTCCTGGGACGACGCGGCAGTGGGCCATTCGCGGCACCCGCTGCCAGCCGAGCGGTGATCGTACGGAAAATGGCGTTCATCTCGTGCTCAAGTTCAGGAAAGGGCATGGTGGCCACGATCGGCCGGGGATGGAGGATCACATCGATGCCCGACGGCAGGAGCGCATGGGCGGCACGCGCAACAACACGGAGTCGCCGCTTGATGCGATTCCGCAGCACCGCCGGCCCCAGGGCACGTGGCACCGTGATCCCGAAGCGGGACGCACGCGGCGTCTCGGCATCGGGATGCAGGAGGTAGAAGAAGGAGAGGGAGGTACTCTGCAGCTTGCGACTCGCCCCGTACACCACGCCGTAATCAGCATGTCTGCGAAGGCGGATGGTACGGAGAGGTGTCGGCATAACGTGGCTGCGATGGGGAAGCGTCTCGTCCGGGACAGCTGGTCGGCGTGTGGCGACCAGCCCCGCGAGCCTGCTTAGTCGCGGAAGCCGGCGGACACGGCAATCTTGTGGCGGCCCTTGGCGCGACGACGGGACAGAACGGCAGCACCGCTCTTGGTCTTCATGCGCGTGCGGAAACCATGGGTCTTGGAACGGTGGCGACGGTTTGGCTGAAATGTACGCTTCGGCATCTTGTGGAGCTCCTTGGCTCAGTCTGCTGTCCGCACTGGGAGGCTGAGAACCGGGGCCCGGGGACGAACCTTGAGTATAGCGCAGTACGCCGGAGCAGGAAAAGGGCAGGAAAAGCAACGCGCTTTCCACCGTCGCAGGGATCGCGCCCAATACTCCGCGATGCTACGCCGCACTCACTGCGTTGCCAAGCCTTTTTGGAGCACCATTCAAATGTCGAGGAAAGATTTGCAGGCCTTTCACCACTGCTTGTGCAAAGCACAGCGGCGCACAGAGCAGTGCGGAAAACAAGGTCCAAACCGCGCTGGGACTGTGCTAGTCTGAGCCTCGCTTCGAACGATCCATGGTTGCTGCAAGTCTGTTTTTCGGGCGTTGCTTCTGGCGCCATTCCGCTTCGTTCCACAAATCGATGGACTGTCGCACTGCTGCCACACCATGGCCGCATGACGCTTCGCGGTTCTTATCGCCGTCGCGCGATACAGGCAGCAGGAGCTGACGTTTCACTATTTGTGGGTGAGAGCAGATTTGATTTTGCTGGTAAGGATTTTCTGGAATGAGCTTTTATGCCTCCGCACCTGCCGCTCCACTGAACCCCTGGGTTCGCATACTGGGTGCGCTCCAGAAAAAGATCAACCGTCAGACGTATGAGATGTGGTTCAAGCCCACGATGTTCAGCCACACGGATGGAAACGTTCTCGTGGTGCGCGTACCGACGGCAAAGTTTCAAAATATCGGTGATCGTTATGCTGATCTGATCGGCGAAGCCCTCGATACCCTGCGCCTGCCGTATGAGCGCGTCGACTTTGTTGTTCCCGAGGAAGAGACAGTACGGGCGGGCGATCACTCCTCGGATGAAGATCGTTTTCCTCCTGCGTCGGCCAGTGCGCCGCGCGGACTGCCGCCGGAGGCGAACCACGAAGAGCAGGGCCCCTCGCCGCACATGCGCGAGAACCCACGCGGGGTGACACGCTCCTACGGCAATGGGAGCAACACCAACGCGCACCACCCCGGCTACGCGCCTGCGCAGCCAACGGTCGGCACCCAGGCAGGCGCGCCCCAGCAGGGCCGCTTTGACTGGAACAGTGCTGCGCAGCTGAACCCACGCTATACATTCGACGGCTTCGTCGCTGGTACCGGCAACCAGTTCGCGCGTGCCGCGGCTGCAGCGGTCGCCGAATCTCCGGCCAAGGCCTATAACCCGCTTTTTCTTTATGGCGGCGTGGGCATGGGCAAGACCCACCTGATGCAGGCGATCGGTCACGAGCTCAAGCGGCGGCAGAGTACCTCGGCTATCTGCTACGTCTCGAGCGAAAAGTTCACCAACGAGATGATCAACTCGCTGCGCTATGACAAGATGACGAGCTTCCGCGACAAGTACCGCTCGGTCGATCTCCTGCTCATCGATGACATCCAGTTTCTCGCGCAGAAAGAGCGCACACAGGAAGAGTTCTTTCACACCTTCAATGCGCTGCACGAGAGTGTGAAGCAGATCGTGATCGCAAGCGATCGGCCGCCCAAAGAACTTCCGGAGATTGAAGACCGTCTGCGATCGCGTTTTGAGTGGGGTCTGATCGCGGACATCCAGCCGCCTGACCTTGAAACCAAGGTCGCGATCCTGCAGAAGAAGGCCGAGTCCGAGGACCACGCGCTGCCGACCGACGTGGCGCTCTTTGTGGCGTCGAACGTGCGAACGAATGTGCGCGAGCTTGAAGGCGCACTGACGCGGCTCTTTGCCTGGTGCAAGCTGCACGGGGTCGAAATGTCGCTCACAACGGCACAGCTCTGCCTGAAGCAGTTCATCGATACCCAGGTGCGCAAGATCACGATCGAAGCGATCCAGCGGGCGGTGGCAGAGCAGTTTGGCATGCGGGTGACCGAGCTGAAGCAGAAGAACAACTCGCGCGCCGTGGTCGTGCCGCGACAGATCGCGATGTACCTCGCCAAGCAGATGACGGAAGCAAGCCTTCCGGAGATCGGTCGCCAGTTCGGCAACAAGCACCACACGACGGTGATGCACTCGATCGCGAAAATCGAAGATCAGCGCCGCGCGGACAAGGACCTGAACCGGATGCTGACAGCCTTGCAGGAAGAACTCGCGACGTAGCCAGCAGAAGGCATGGGTGTCGCTCTCTTCGGCAACCCCCCAACTCCCTGTTCCGTCATCCTGAACGATGGGAAGGACCTGCGGACCTGCGGACCGCGGCGGAGCCGTCGCCCAGGGCAATCGCAGCTCCTTCGTTCACCCAGGCTAACCCGACCTTCTGCCCAGGCTGACACGGCTGCGCTCGGGATGACACCGCCTGCGCGCCGCACACATCGCTCTCCGCGTGGGTCCGCTCCGAGCCAGCCTCAGTGAGCCGCAAGCTGTGCCGGATGATCCTTTGCCCCTGCAGGCAGCCACTCCGGCCGTTCCGGCGCATCGGCGACGGCTGAGACGAGCGCGTAAAAGAACCGGTCGAAATTCCGCGCTGCTGCGAAGTCCACCGGCTGGAGGAGATCATCCTGCGGCCGGTGATACTCGATGCGATACCACGTGCGGTAGCGCTGCTCCGCCTCCGTGCCCGGATCGTAGCCGAAGATAAAGCCCACCGCGGGCACGTTGATCTGCATGAACGGCCAATGATCCGAGCGGTGCAGCAGTCCGCGCTCGGGCTCGCGATCCGCTCGGATCTCGATGCCCTGTTTCGCAGCGACCGAGCGCACGATCGCGCCCAGCGTGGAGTCATCGACCGCAAGCGTGGTCAGCGCCTTCAACGGAAAGAGCGGTCTTAGCTGGTCGAGGTTGATGTCGGCGATGAGCGAGCCACGCAGCACCGTCGGATGCTCGGTAAACCACTCCGAGCCGAGCAGCCCTTCTTCCTCGCCGGTGAAGGCGCAGAACAGGATCGACCGCGCGAACGCTGCACCATGCCGCCGCGCCGCCAGCTGTTCAAGCAGTGCCACATACGCTGCGTCATCGAGCGTCCCGTTGTAGATCACGTCGCCGCCGACCGGCTCGCCGACCCCGTAGCCATCGAGATGTGCCGATACTGCGAGGTACTGCCCTGGCTTCGTCGTCCCAGGCAGCACCGCGAGCACATTGTTCGCAGTGAACTCTCGGGTCGTTATGGCGAGCTTTACGTTGAGCGTAGAAGGGAGAGCAAAGGCCGGCATCGCGCTATGGGCTCTGGCCGAGGCGAGCAGCTCCGCGGCCGTGTGTCCGCTCCCGCGCAGGACCTGGGGCAGCGCTTCCCAGTTGAGCCGCAGCGTGATGTACGAGGGGGCGATGGCAGCCCTTTCGGGCTCGCGCAGCGAGACGGCCCGAGCCGTCGGCAACGGCCACCGTGGCGGCTCGAGCGGCTCCGAGGGATCATCCACCCAGAGCACGCCTGCGACATGCGCCGCCGTGAGGGCCGCGCTCGTTCCCGGGTCGGCTTTGCCGAGATGCGGCCGGAAGCAGGCAGCGATCTTGCCTTCGAGCTGCTGCCCACGGAGTTGGGCTGCCTCGCAGTAGCCAGTCCAGAGCAGTCCGGCATGGAACGCACGAGGCGTTTCCGGGGTGAGCCGCACCGCGATCTCCTGGAGGTTGCGCAGGGTGACCGGCGCGCCCGCCCCCTCGAGCACAAAGCGTGTGCCCTGTGGATCAAGGTCCAGCTTGCGCAAGGGAACAGCCTCGAAGTATGTGCCATTCTCGCCCGCAGGCTTCAGTCCCGAGCGCCGGAAGTCGTCCGCTACCATCTGCGCGGCGCGGTCATACTCGGGGGTTCCAGGCTCGCGGCCACGCATGCTGTCGCCGGAGAGCAGCTCGGTCCGGTGCCACCAGCTCAGCGTATCCGCGTCATGGGCCTCGCGGTTGATCTCCGCATCGCGTGGATGCTGCGCCTGCGCACAGGCAGCCAGGAGCAAGGCGGAGATGAGAAAGGCGACGGCGCAACGCATGCGATCCTGTATACCACTCCTTCCTCGCGGAAAAGAGCCGAATCTTCCTTCCTGGTGATGCGGTCTATAGCTCCATGAGAGTCTCTGAAGTTTCAGTCGTGACAGTGAATGGCAGCCGCTATCTTCGCAACCTCCTCCAGCACTGGAGCCACCGCTTCCCGGTCGAACTCAACGAAGCGAAGACTGCAGGCCAAGTTGAACTGCCGCAGGCAAAGGCCACGTTCCGTGCCGAGCCCGAAGCGCTCCAGGCGACGCTGCTGCTCGCGGAGACCGCCGACCAGGATCGCGTGGAGACCGTGGTCGCGGAACACCTCCAGCGCTTCGGCTATCAGGAGACGCTGCAGTTCCCCTGGGTGCGCTCCGAGCGCGACTAGCTTCCGGGTTGCAGGCCCGGGTTCGTCTGCTCGCGCGCGAGCCGGGTTGCACTTGGCTCTTGCTATGCTCGCTGCATGTCTCGGATCGTTCGATACTGGCGCCTCCTGCTGGCGCTGGCCACCGTCCTGCCGGCGTTCTCCCCGCTTTTCGCCGCAAAACATGTGCAGGACACGGGGTTTCTCAATCGCACGATCACCATCAACGGCGTCGTCCACCGCTACGTGGTCTACCTGCCACAGAACTGGGACAAGCAGGTCAAGTGGCCCGTCATCCTGTTCCTCCATGGCTCGGGCGAGCGCGGTGTGGAAGGGCTCGACGAAACCCAGATCGGGTTGCCGGCCGCGATCCGCGTGCATCCCGAGCGCTGGCCTTTCGTCGTCGTCATGCCGCAGGTGCCCTTCAATCACCACCACTGGACCGACCCGGACATGATGCAGACGGCTATGGGCGCGCTCTATGCCGAGGTGCACGAGTTTAACGGCGATCCGGACCGCCTCTACCTCACCGGCCTGTCGCTGGGCGGGTATGGGGTGTGGGAGATCGCGCGCGACAATCCCCGTACGTTTGCCGCGATCGTCCCGGTGAGCGGCGGGATCTTCTGGTCCTACCAACCCTCGCGATGGAACGAGCAGACGACCCTTCCCGAGGAATACGCGCGCGTTCTGCGACGCGAGCCCATCTGGATCTTCCATGGCGCGGACGATCCGATCGTCAGCCCGCGGCAAAGCGAGATCATGTACGACGCGCTCAAAACCGCCGATGGCAATGTGCGCTTTTCCGAGTACACCGCGACCAAGCACAACGTCTGGGACAAGGCCTACAACAACCCGGAGTTGCCGCACTGGCTGCTCTCCCACTCCCTCACCTCGGACGCCAGGCTGCAGCCGGCCGCCGAGCGCGTGGTCGTGCCGGTGCACCCGGTCCCTGCGAAGATCAACCCGCAGGTCTATGACAGCTATGTCGGCGACTATGACGACAATGGTGTGCTGCAGATCACCGTCTTCCGCCAGGGCGATGAGCTGTTCCAGCGCAACCGCATCGGCGAAGTGACGGAGCTTTTGCCCGAGAGCGTCAATACATTCTTCTTTCCAAGTGGCAGTACGTCGCGGCTTACCTTTGAGCGCGACCCTGCAACGGGGCTGGTACGTGACGTCATCTCTCGCGACGACCGGCATGAGGAGCACTGGGAGCGGCGCAGACCGCATTCGACCGAGTAATTCCCACTTGCCGCTGTCAAGTTACGCCAGTACCCGGGCTGCTTCAGATCCAGACAACTTCTTGCCGAAGACCGCTCGCGTCCTCCCTTAGGATTGGGCCGGCCCTGCGTTCCTTGCGGGGTTGACCCAAATCAGACGAGGCCATCAGTGATCGCTCGGTTCCTGGGCGTGCGCGCATGGCCCGAGGGATCAAGATGAAGAGCTTTGTTCTGGCAGCAACCGTGGCAGCCACGCTGCCCGCTTTCGGATCTGCAACCACGAGTGTGCCCAAAGACATTTCCGTAGGCGACCCGGTGGCGCTTACGTTCTATCTCACGCCAAATAACATGGCCGCTGCCGAGGCGCAGGCCGTCGCCATCCAAACGCCTGGTTCCCCGTCGTACCATCACTTCCTCTCCGAACAGCAGTTTGTGCAGAGCTACGGACCCACCGATGCGCAGCTCAACAGCGTCAAGGCGAACCTCCGCAACATGGGCTTTACCGTCGGGTATGTCTACGGCAATCACCTGGCGATTGAAGCCACGGCGACGGCTGCGGCCACAGAGTCCGCGCTTGGCGTGCACCTCCAGCGCTTCACCCTGCGGGGCCGCACCGGCATTGCGTCGACCACACCGGTCACGCTGCCCGCGGAACTCGCCGGCGTGGTGCGCGCCGTCGGTGGCATCGACACCCTGACGCATGCCCACCCCATGCACACCATCAAGGCAT
Organism: Acidobacteriaceae bacterium; assembly: GCA_965199135.1. GTDB lineage: Bacteria > Acidobacteriota > Terriglobia > Terriglobales > Acidobacteriaceae > EB88. The sequence goes on from OZ240685.1 coordinate 1,238,420, forward strand.
TCGGCAGGGCTGCGACCCCGCAGGCGGCCCCGGCACAACTGGTCGGTGGCACGCCGGGCAACTACCTTCCGGCGGATTACGCGAGCTTCTACGACGTGAACCCGCTCTACAAGAAGGGCTACTCCGGGCGAGGCAGCACGATCGGCATCGTCACGCTGAACACGTTCAACCCCGCCGATGCGTACCTCTTCTGGCAGGAAATCGGGCTCACGGTTTCACCGAACCGCATCACCATGGTCAACGTGGATGGCGGAGAGGCAGCGCTCTCGTCTGCCGATGGCGAAGGCGAGACCGACCTTGACGTCGAAGAGTCCGGAGCGCTGGCGCCCAACGCGAAAGTCCGTGTGTACGTCGCGCCAGTTACCACCAATTCGAACTTCCTGAATGCGTTTGAAGAGGCGGCGTCCGAGAACATCGCGGACACAGTGTCGACCAGCTGGGGGCAGCCCGAGCTGAACTTCTTCCGCAACCAGGCGACCGGCGCAGCAGCCGACACCTCGGTGTTGCTGGCCTTCCATGACGCTTTCCTCGAGATGGCGCTGCAGGGGCAGACGGTGTTTGCTGCGACCGGCGACTCGGGCTCGTTCGACACGGTTGCCGACTGCTCGCCGTACGCGGGCGCGCCCAGCCCGGCGACCCCGGTCTGCAATGCTCCCTACGCGATCGACAGCCCCTCGAGCGATCCGCTCGTGACTGCCGCCGGTGGCACCACGCTGCCGTACACGGCGGACTTCGGCGACGGCATCCTGATCAACATCCCGACCGAGCAGGCCTGGAGCTGGGACTACATCTCGAACGCCGCAGCCGCGGCCGGGGTTCCGAATGACATCCCGGTAGCCGATGTCTTTTCTGTAGGTGGGGGCGGCGGCGTGAGCTCGTACTGGGGCTTGCCCTGGTACCAGTTCTTTACCCCGGGCATCACGCTGACCAAGCCGGGGCAGGTGTTTACCGAGGATACGGGTTCAGGTCCGGTCGTGCAGAACACACTGCCTGCCTTCTATCTCGGCCGGAATACGCCAGATGTCGCGACCGATGCAGACTCCGAGAGTGGCTACCAGTACATCGAAGAGGGGCAGGTCATCAACTACTACGGCGGCACCAGCTTTGTGGCACCGCAGCTAAACGGGGTCGCGGCTCTCTTTGTGGAGGGCCTGGGACAGCGGGTCGGGCAGCTGAGCCCGGCACTGTACCAGCTGGGCTCGTCGGTGACGCGGGGCATCAAGGCCGGCGATAACTGGGGCTATGCGGCGAGCGGCGGGTACGACAATGCGTCGGGGCTCGGGGCTCTCGATGCGGCGAAGCTGCTGAATGGTCTCAAGGCGCTGCAGTTCCTGCCGTAGCGATTGCTCACGCAGTTGGAGGCCGGCGAGGAGCTCCCTTGCCGGCCTCGCCGTTTCCGCGCTCTCGTAGACTAGGGGAATGTCTCTTCGCATCGAGGTGCAGTCGACGGCCCCTGGTGGTGGCCGCCGCGGGCGCATGCACCTGCCGCATGGTCCTGTTGAAACGCCCGTGTTCATGCCGGTAGGCACCGCCGCGACTGTCAAAGCCGTTGCGCAGGATGTGCTCGAAACCCTTGGCTCCCGCGAGGCCGCAGTCGCCCGCGAGCAGCCGGGCGCCGGCATCATCCTGGGCAATACATACCACCTCTACCTGCGGCCCGGGCACGAGTCGATCCGCCGCATGGGTGGGCTGCACCGGTTCATGAGCTGGGACCGCCCGATCCTCACGGACTCCGGCGGCTACCAGGTGTTTTCGCTCGCGGCGCTACGCAGGATCTCGGAAGAGGGTGTGCGTTTCCAGTCGCACCTCGATGGCTCGGCACACATGTTCTCGCCCGAACACTCGATGGCAGTGCAGCTTGCCCTGGGCTCGGATATTGCAATGGCCTTCGACGAGTGCCTGGAGTACCCGGCGGACGAGTCGCGGGCGCGTCAGTCTCTGGAGCTGACCATGCGCTGGGCCGAGCGCTCGCTCACCTACTGGAATGCGCACAAACACGAGGTCCCCTGGTGGGCCGGCGAGGGAGCACAGCGTTGGCCGGCGCGTGCGGTCGCTGAAGACGCACGCCCCAGCCTCTTCGGCATCGTGCAGGGCGGCATGTTCCCGGCCATGCGGCGCGAAGCCGCGGAACGCATGGTCGCCATGGACTTCCCCGGGTATGCGATCGGTGGGCTGGCGGTGGGCGAACCGCGCGAGCGTACGCTTGAGATCATCGCGGCAACGCTGCCGTATCTGCCAGCGGACAAACCACGCTACGTGATGGGCGTTGGCTACCCGGAAGAAATTCGCGAGTACGCACGCATGGGTGTGGACATGATGGACTGCGTGCTGCCGACGCGCGCTGGCAGGCACGGACTCCTGTTCACCTCAGAGGGCCGGCTCAATATCAAGAACCGGCGCTTTGCCGAGGACCAGGGACCGGCAGACCCCGAGTGTGGCTGCCCGGTGTGCGCGCGGTACACGCGCGCGTACCTGCGTCACTTGTTTGCGTCGGGCGAGCCCTTGGCTGCGACCTTGAACTCGGTGCACAACCTCGCGTTCTATCTCCAGACGATGCGCGCGGTGCGCGAGGAGCTGAGCGCGGGCTAGAGGGTTCCTTCCTCGCGCAGGCGCGCGATTTCGCGCACCCGGGAGCGGTACTCGATCAGGAAGCCAAGGCCGACGAAAAGGGGAATGAGGCCGACGGGTATCCCTTTGAGGACGTCGTGGTCCCTCATCGTGAAAGCCAGTGCAGCGAAGAACACCATGAGGCCGAGACCGCTGAAGATGCAGAGCAGGGCGGTGAGGCGGATAAACCCTGCTGCGCGCGAGGGATTGCGGCTGGAGTGTGTTGCCAGCGCGCTCTGCTGGTCCTGTGGCATCAATGCCCGCTCAACGTCAGCGAGCGGGATACCCTGGGCCAGCATGGCCATGCGCTGCTCGGCGCGAAGCCGTTCCGCGTGCGTTTTGTTCACCGTGCCCATGATGATGCCGACGATTGCGACCAGAAAGGCGCCAAGTGGAATCGTGAACGGCGAGTCCCAGAAATGCATAGGAAGTCTCCCTTGGGAAGAAGTTGCTGAATCGCCGGCGTTAGACTTCGGCACAGGCTCGCAAGTTTCACTCGCCGCCCTGAAACTTCGACGCGCGGCGCATGGTCTAACCCCGCTTGCTGAACGCATCCGAGTTCGAGCAGTTCGTGGCCGAGCACCAGTTCCTGGTGTTCCGCACACTCACGCGCCTGATGGGCACGCGCGAGGTCGAGGACCAGGCGCAGGATGTGTTTTTTCGCCTCTACCGCGCACTTCCGCAGTTTCGCGGCGACGCCGAGTTGACCACGTATCTCTACCGCATTGCCGTCAACGTCGCCTGCGACGCCCGGCGCAAGCAGGGCAGGGAGCGGCAGCGCGCTGTCTCACTCAGCGAAGAAGACGAACCAGGGCAGGCCCTGGAACATCGTCTCGCGCATCCAGGGCAGAACGCAGAAGAAGCGCTATGCACGCGACAGTTCACCGACGCCGTGGAGAGTGCTCTCCGGCTGCTGAGCGCAACCGAACGGGCAGTGCTGGTGCTCTATCATCAGGAAGAGCAGACGTACGAAGCGATTGCCGAAGCGCTGCTTCTGCCGATCAACACCGTGCGGACACATCTCCATCGGGGCCGGAAAAAGCTGCGGGCGCTTCTCAGTATGTCCGGACAGCAGAAGGGGGCAGCGCATGGCAACTCATCCACCACAGCCGTCTGACGACACGTTCGACGATCGCGAACTGACCGCAGCGCTCGCGCAGAAGCCTGATGTACGAGTCGCCGCTGGCTTCGCGGCGAGAGTCGCGCTTGAAGCCGCGGCAGCGCCAGTGCGCGTCTCGGCACGTCCCATTCGCTGGGGACGCTGGGCGGCATACCTCGCGGCGCCCACCATGCTGCTGCTGATGCTGCACTTCTCCGCGCAGCCTGCAGACCTTGCCTCCACGATTGTGCAGGGCACGCTCTGCGTACAGTTCCTGTTGCTCGTGGTCGCACTCACGCAGTTCCGACAGCTCTTCGGGGACTAGGTAAGCGGGTGCGGCTCGAGGGTGCTCCGGGCCCTTATCACCTGGTGCTTCTCTCTTTGACGATGTGGTCCTCCCGTCCGTCGGGAGCCAGCGCCGAACATCGCGAGGCCCGCTTCGCTGAGGAAGCGAGCAACGCGCCCGCCCCTCCCAGCAGGGGCCGCCGGCCGCGCAGGCGCTTTGCCCGTGCATAATAAGCCAGCCACTCCTATGAATCCCCTCGACACGACCGAGGTGCAGCCGACGCTCTGGGCGAGTGTGCGCGAGTCGCTGCGCGGCTCACACCAGAACTACACCACCGGCAGCCTGAACCGCTCGATCCTGTTGCTCGCGATCCCGATGATTCTCGAGATGGTGCTTGAGTCGTTGTTTGCCGTGGTCGATGTGTTCTGGGTGAGCCGGCTTGGCTCGGACGCGATCGCGACCGTGGGTCTCACCGAGTCCGTCCTAACGCTTGTGTTCGCGGTCGGCCTGGGCCTCGGCATGTCTGTCGCCGCCATGGTTGCGCGGCGCGTCGGGGAGGGCGATCGAGATGGCGCCGCGGTGGCGGCGGTGCAGGGCATCCTGCTGGGCTTTGCCGCGGCGCTGCTGCTCGGCCTTCCGGCATTCCTGCTGGCGCCGAAGCTGCTCCTGCTGATGGGAGCGACCCCGGGGATTCTCCACACCGGCGTGAACTACATGCGTATCGCGCTGGGTGGCTCGGGTGTGGTCGTGCTCTTGTTTCTCAACAACGCAATCTTTCGCGGGGCCGGCGATGCCGCGGTCGCGATGCGGCTGTTGTGGGTGTCGAACATCCTCAACCTCCTTTTCGATCCCATCTTCATCTTCGGGCTTGGCCCTGTGCCAAAAATGGGTGTCACCGGCGCGGCGCTCGCCACCTTCAGTGGTCGAGGAATCGGGGTGTTGTACCAGTTCTACCGGCTCGCGCGCGGCACGGAGCGTCTGCGGATTGTTGCGCGGCATGTGCGCGTGCAGGCAGATGTTCTCGTGCGCCTCATCCGTGTCTCGGCGATGGGAATCGTGCAGTTCCTGATCGCGCAGGCCAGCTGGATCGGCCTGGTTCGCATCGTCAGCCACTTCGGCGCGCCTGCGCTTGCGGCCTACACCATCGCGATCCGCATCGTGATCTTCGCGATCCTGCCGTCCTGGGGTCTCAGCAATGCTGCGGCCACGCTGGTCGGGCAGAGCCTTGGCGCGGGCAAGCCCGACCGCGCCCGCAACGCCGTCTGGCGCACCGGCCTCTGGAACATGATCTTTCTCGGCTCGCTCGGGCTTGTCTTCATAGCATTCGCGCCGGCGATCCTGCGGCTCTTCACCCACGACGCGACCGTGCTGCCCGAAGCGATCCACTGCCTGCGTATCTTCTCCTGCGGCAACATCGCCTACGCCTACGGCATGGTCCTGCTGCAGGCGTTCAATGGAGCTGGCGACACGCTTACGCCGACCTACGTGAACCTCGTTGGCTTCTGGCTTCTGGAGATCCCGCTGGCCTGGTGGCTCGCCCTGCACACACCGCTGGCCGTCAACGGGGTGTACCTCTCGGTGGTGATTGCGCAGAGCACGATCGTCGTGATCAGCCTTGTGCTCTTTCGCCAGGGGCGCTGGGCCCGGCAGAAGATCTAGGCACTCCCTGCCGCTTTCCCTGGTGCTTGCGGCCCGGGCGACGTGGCCCCGCGATGCTCGGCACCGAGTCCCTCCCCGTCCGGAGAGCCACATTCTCCCGGTTGCAAGCCTGACGGCCCCCGGTTGCAAGCCTGACGGCCCCCGGTTGCAAGCCTGACGGCCCCCGGTTGCAAGCCTGACGGCTTCCGGTTGCAAGCCTGGCGTCCACCGGTTGCAAGCCTGGCGTCCGCCGCCACGCAGCGGCCCGCGCCGGCGGTTTTCTTGACACCCCGCGGGCACTCGGCGATGCTTAGGTGTTACGCGTGGTTGCCAGGCACAGCCCTGGCTGCGTGCGCCCGAACCCTCCTGCCGCCCGGGCTCCTCGGCTGCAGAATCCCCAAAGGACCGACTCTTGACTCCTCTGTTCGCCGCTGTTGTCGTCGCACTGCCCCAGGGCCTGGGCTCTATCCTGCCCCTGGTCCTGATTCCGGTTGTCTTCTATTTCCTGCTCATGCGCCCCAACCAGAAGAAGCAGCAGGTCTGGCAGCAGATGCTCAGCAACCTCAAGTCCGGCGACCGGGTCACGACGACCGGCGGCATTCGCGGCACCGTGATTGCCCTGCGCGACGACACGCTTCACATCCGCGTCGCGCCCGACAACATCAAGCTTGAAGTCCTGCGATCCGCGATCGCCTCCGTCACCACTGAAGAGGAGAAGAAGTAGCTCCGGCTGCTTCTGAGGGGAACCATGCAGAAACGACCCGGCACCCGCCTTATCCTGATCCTTGCCACGCTGCTGGTCTTTGTTTTTGGCATCATCGGCATCCCGCATGGCGTCACACCCACGGCGCTCAAGGCCGCGCTCGCAAAACGCATCAGCCTCGGCCTCGATCTGCGTGGGGGCACCCACCTAATCCTGCAGGTGATGGTCGATGAAGCCGTCGCTGCCTCGACCGACTCGGACCTGGTCCGGATGCAGAGCGACCTGTCTTCTGCTGGTATCAGCGCGACCGGATCGAAGCCGAACCCGGCCAACCCGACACTGCTGCAGTTTGCAGGGGTTCCCGCGGCAAGGCTGGGCGACGCCCGCACGGTGCTGGGCAACCGGTATGGCGCGCAGTACGAGATCAGCGACAACGCAGGCATGCTCACCGCCACGATGAAGCAGAGTGCGGTTGCGGAGCTCAAGGCCAATACGCTGCAGCAGGCCGTGGACGTGATCCGCCAGCGTGTCGACACACTCGGCGTTTCCGAGCCGATCATCCAGGAGTACAACGTCGGCTCCAACCAGATCCTGGTGGAGCTGCCGGGCATCGATGATCCGGCCCGCGTCAAGGACGTGATCCAGTCGACCGCGCGGCTTGAGATCCACCTCGTCGACGGCGGCCCGTTTGCTACCGAGGACGAAGCCCGGCAGTCGGTCGGCGGAACGATCCCGTTTGACCAGGAGATGGTGCATGCTGCTGCGGGTGCGTCGAGCGCCAGCTCCGGCGACCAGGTGTACCTGCTCAAGAAGACTCCCGAGGTTGCGGGTACGGACATCCGTGACGCCCAGGCCGGCACGAACCAGAACACCAACGAGCCCGAGGTCACCTTCTACCTGACCACCGCGGCCGGCAACCACTTCGCGGACTTTACCCAGCAGAACAAGGGCAAGGGCCTCGCCGTGGTGCTCGACAACAAGATCAAGGAAGTCGCGAACATCCACGACACCATCCGCGATACCGGCACGATCTCGGGTGGCTCGATGAGCGACCAGCAGGCCAAGGATCTCTCCATGCTGCTGCGCACAGGCGCGCTGCCAGCCTCGATCCACTACCTGCAAGAGAGCTCGGTCGGCCCATCGCTTGGCGCAGACTCGATCCGCCAGGGTGTGCTCGCGTCGGTTGTCGGCATGCTCGCGGTCATGGTCTTCATGCTGGTGTACTACCGGGGAGCAGGCATCAATGCCGATCTCGCGCTGATCCTCAACCTCGTCATCCTGCTCGGCTTTATGGGCTACACGCATGCGGTTCTTACGCTTCCCGGCATCGCCGGCGTCATTCTGACCATCGGTATGGGTGTGGACTCGAATGTGCTGATCTTTGAGCGCATCCGAGAAGAAATGCGCGCGGGCAAGAGCGCCGCCGCATCGGTCGACCAGGGCTTCGCGCATGCCTGGACCACCATCGTCGATACGCACGTCACGACGATTGTTTCGGCCGCGATTCTGTTCCTGTTCGGCTCAGGCCCGGTCAAGGGCTTCGCCATCACACTCACCTTTGGCCTGTTTGCAAACATCTTCACCGCAGTGTTTGTGTCGCGGACGATCTTTGACGCCAACGTAAACCGCCGCGCGCGGGGAGAGGCAATTTCTATATGAGCAGCGACAAGGTACTCGGCATGCACCCGGTCATCGGGCGTGGCGTGCTGGTGTTTGCCGCCGGCATGGCACTATCGGCAGTCTCGTTTGTGGTGGAAAACTACATCATCAAGACCGTCAAGAACCGCTAGGCAGCAGGCAGCAGAACCAGATTCTAGGAAGAAGCAGGACAAGCCGTGGAACTGTTCCGAAACCCAAAGATCGACTGGCTGGGGAAGAAGTGGTACTTCCTCAGCTTCTCCCTCATCTTCAGCGTCGCGGGCGTGCTTTCGCTGCTGTTCTGGCACCACCTTCCACTCGACGTGGACTTCAAAGGTGGCACGGTGGTGCGCATCCGCTTCGACAAGGCGCCGGATATCAGCCGCCTCCGTTCGGCGACAGATGCGGCAGGGCTGCATGATGTTCGTATCACGCAGTATGGGCCGGCCGCGAATGATGAAGTGCTGATCACGCTGCCGCAGAAGGACACGAGCGAGACCTCGCTCGACCAGGGACGGGCTGCCATCGTCTCGACGCTCGAGCATCACTATGCGACCAACAGCGCGCAGAACAATGCGGGCAAGCTCGATCTCGACAACGCCGGGCAGGGCACGCTGCTCGCTTATCTGAACCAGCTCAACCCCGAACACCTGCCTGCCGGCGACGACGCAAATGCGAAGTATCTTGAGCAGACCCAGGCCATTCTGCACTTCCGCGACACCGTGCACGGCGGCCTGCTCGACTCGGTCGCAAGCCTGAACGGCATCGCGGATGCGCCGGTCGTTGCAGCACTGCAGGAGCACACCTACCTGGGCGGCTTTATCGTGCGCAACACCGAGATCGTCGGACCACAGGTCGGGGCGCAGTTGCGCAAGCAGGCGCTGCTCGCGACGGTGTACTCGCTCGCAGGCATGCTGATCTATCTGTGGTTCCGCTTTGAGCTGATCTACGGCGTGGCTGCGGTGGTGGCGGTCTTCCACGACACGCTGATCACGATCGGCGCGTTCTCGCTTGCGGACAAGGAGATGTCGCTGACGGTGATCGCGGCCATCCTGACGCTGATCGGCTACTCAATGAATGACACGATCGTGGTCTTTGATCGCATCCGCGAAAACCTGCGCCAGGCGCGCCGGGAGCCGCTCGCAGACGTGGTGAACCGCTCGATCAACCAGACGCTGAGCCGGACCGTGCTTACCTCGGGGCTGACGTTTCTCACGGCGCTGTCGCTGTTCGTGTTCGGTGGCGAGGTGCTGCACGGCTTCTCGTTTGCGCTGGTGGTTGGCATCCTGATCGGCACATACTCGTCGATCGCTGTTGCGGCGCCGATGCTGGTGGCCTGGCAGGAGCGACGTGCAGGCGCGGCGCGGGCGGCGGCGTTGCCTGCAGCGCGGAGAGCCAAGGCGTAGCCGCGGCTAATCAACGCGCTCCAGGACCTGCGGATTCCGCGATCGTTGTCTCAGGAAAGAGCAAGAGGCCGCCCCGGCAGGGCGGCCTCGCTGGTTTTCAGACGTATACGTCCTGTGATACAACCGGTTCACTCGCGCACTCGATGAGTCGCGAGTGCTTTTGCTGCGCCCTACACCTTCGGAATGACACCTCTGTAAAAAGTTGGGAACAAAACCCGACCCATCCGGTGTCTATCTTTCCACCGAGTTTTGCTCCTCTCCGAGGTTTGCCATGTTTGAAGATTCATTGATGGAGTCCGGCGGCAAGATCAAGACCAAGAGCAAGTACTTCACGATCATCGGCGTCATGCTGAATGGTTCTGTACTCGCCGCTCTGATCCTGGTGCCCCTGTTGTATCCCGAGGCGTTGCCGAAGGCCGCGATGTCGACGATGCTGGTCGCCCCGCCTCCTCCGCCGCCCCCGCCGCCACCCCCGCCACCGCCACAGGTGGTGCATGTTGAGCCTGTGCACATGATGAATGAAATGCAGGCGCCGACGCACATTCCGAAGGTAATCAAGGTGCAGCCGGATGTGGCGCCGCCGCCGCAGGGCGTCAGCGTTGCTGGTCTCGGCGACTCCGGAGCCGCGGGTTCGGGCATTCTCGGTGGCATGGGCACTGGCCCCGCGCCGGTCGTCAAGGCCGCTCCTCCGAAGAAGATCGCGGTGTCGTCGGGCGTGATGGCCGGCAACATCCTGTCGAAGCCCGAGCCGAGCTACCCTGCGATCGCCAAGGCAGCCCGCATCCAGGGCACGGTGATCCTGTCAGCGACGATCTCGAAGACGGGTAGCATCACCAACCTCCAGGTTGTCAGCGGTCCGCAGATGCTGGCCCAGGCGGCACTCGACGCCGTACGTCAGTGGCGCTACAAGCCGTATCTCCTCAACGGGGAGCCGGTGGAAGTGCAGACGCAGGTCAACGTCACCTTTACGCTCGGCGGCTAACCGCCCGGCAGGTTTTGGCGGGAGCCAGTTGCTCTCGCCGCAGCTCCTAGGCAGGAAAGCACCGGATTCCTGTATAACCTCGGTTCAGAAGCAGCAACCTTAGCCGCACGATCCCCAGGAGGGATGACTCTAGTGATTCTCGCTCACCTTTCGCAGTTCGCAGCAAACCCTGCAGCACTCGGCATGTGGTTCCAGGACCAGGCAGCACCCACCGTCGGCTTCGCCCCGATGGACCTCTGGGGCAACATGGGCTGGCTGGCCCGTGGCGTCGTGATCGTGCTCTTCATCATGTCGATCTGGTCGCTCGCAGTCATCATCGATCGTTATCTGTACTTCGCAGCAGCCCGCAAGCAGTCGCGTGACTTTGCGCCCCGCGTTGCCGGCGCCCTGCGTGAGAACAAGCTGGACGAAGCCATCAAGGTTGCCGATCGCAACAAGAAGTCGCACCTTGCAGAAGTCGTGACTGCTGGTCTTCAGGAGTTCCGCACCTACGGTGGCGGACAGGTCACGGTCGAGCAGGTTGAGTCCTCGAAGCGTGCCCTCGAGCGCTCGGAAGCCATCGTGCATGCCAAGCTGAAGCGCGGTCTTGGTGGCCTTGCCACCATCGGCTCCACCGCCCCCTTCGTCGGCCTGTTCGGAACGGTTGCCGGTATCCTCAAGGCCTTCCAGGAAATCGCTGTGCAGAAGACGCCTGGTATCGGCGCAGTTGCCGGCGGTATCTCGGAAGCCCTGGTGACGACCGCCTTCGGTCTGCTCGTCGCCATCCCGGCCGTTATGACCTTCAACTACTTCACCAACAAGGTTGAGGCGTTCGACGTCGAGATGGATAACTCGGCCTCCGAGCTGGTGGACTACTTCCTCAAGCAGAACCGCCGCTAAGAGCGGCTCTATCCGCGAAGACTGCGAGCGCGCCCCGGGCCGGCAACTGTGCCGGCTCGCGAGTGAAAGCGGCTTTGCCGGGGAGGACTGAGAGATAACATGGCACTTGTAAAACGCGACGAAGGCCGCAAGGTCAACTCCAACATCAACGTAACCCCGATGGTCGACGTGATGCTGGTGCTCCTGATCATCTTCATGGTCATCACGCCGATGCTCACCAACAAGGTGAACGTCACGCTGGTGAACTCAAAGAATGCGATCACCATGGATGATGCCAGCAAGGAAGACGCTGTTGTGATCGCGGTGACGCGTGACAGCAAGATCTACCTGGGGCAAAACCAGATTTCTCTGGATCAGCTTGGACCCGCAGTGCGGGACCGGCTAGAGAACCAGACCAACAAGACGGTGTACTTCCGTGCAGATGCCCGCTCGCACTATGGTTCGGTTGAGGATGCGATCGACGCAGTCCGCACCGCCGGCGTCGAAGAAGTCGGTCTTCTTACGGATCAGCATGGCGCCCCAGGCACAGCCGGCATGTAGTGCGGCACCACTCTAGTGAAGTACTGAAGCGAGGAACCAGCTTATGGCAATGGGAAGCGGCAGTGGCCCGGGTGGGCTCAACGCCGATATCAATGTAACCCCGCTCATCGATGTTCTGTTGGTGCTGCTGATCATCTTCATGGTCATCGTGCCGGTCACCCCGCACGGTCTCGATGCCATGGTTCCGCAGCCGCCGAAGACCCACAACGAGCAGCCGAATGACCGCACGATCGTCGTCCAGGTGCTTGGCGCAGGCGGTGTAAGCCAGCCGACGTACAAGATCAACGAAGACGTCGTGCCGATTCAGGATCTGCAAAGCCGTCTCAACCAGATTTATTCTGTGCGCGCGCAGAAGATCATGTTTGTGAAGGGTGACCCCAACCTAAACTTCCAAAGCGTGGCGAGTGTCATCGATATCGGCAAGGCAGTCGGTGTGGATCACATCGGCCTGATTACCCCGAAGATCGAAGCCGGTCAGTAAACCGTTCCGTCCACTCTCCCGCACAGATGTTGTGCGGGAGCCGTCGCTGAGGTACGCGATCGATCCCCCGGGTTGCGCAAGCCTCGAAACGGATTACAATCACTGCGCAGACACTTGCTGGCTATACGTTGCACCAAGTAGGGCCGCCCTGCTGATCAGAGGAGATAAGAGACAGAATGAATCGAATCGCACGTGTTCCGGTGCTGGCCGCGGCTGCGTTGTCGCTGTTGGTCTTTTCGGCCGGGTGCAAGCGCCTGGAAGCCCGCGATCAGCTCAACAAGGGTGTGCAGGCCTATAAGTCCGCGAAGTATGAGGAAGCGATCAACCACTTCCAGAATGCTGTGAACCTGGACCCGACCTACCCCATGACGCGGATCTATCTCGCGACTGCCTACGCCCAACAGGTGGTTCCGGATTTGTCGACGCCGGATAACCTCAAGAAGGCTAATCTCGCGATCGACAGCTACCAGAAGGTGCTCGCCGAGCATCCCGATGACGTAACGAGCCTGAAGGGAATCGCGAGCCTCTACTTCTCGACCGACAAGCCGGACCTCTCGAAGATCTGGCAGCTCAAGGTCATCAAGGCCGACCCACACGATGCAGAAGCTCCCTACAGCATCGGTGCGATCGACTGGAAGGATGCCTACAAGAACGCCGTGAAGGATCTTGCTGCCCAGGGGCTGCAGGATGACGGTATGGGCAATCCGAAGATGAACAAGCAGACCTGCGCGAACATCAAGAAGGACAATACAGCGCCCGTCACCGAGGGGCTCAACTACCTCGAAGATGCGGTAAAGATTCGTCCCTCCTACGATGAAGCCATGACCTATCTCAACCTGATGTATCGGCGCAAGGCCGACATCGACTGCGGGGACGCCGCGGCCCAGAAGGCCGACATCGCCCAGGCGGACCAGTGGCGCGACAAGGCCATGGGTGCCCGCAAGCAGAACGAGATCGATAAGGAAAAGGCGAACTCGGGCGGCATCGTCCTTGACGATTCCAAGTAAACGGTTGCAGTTGGACAAACAAGAAGCCCCGGCTTAGGCCGGGGCTTCTTGTTTGTCTTCGACTGCGGAAAAGCGCCTGAGCGACATTCGGACGCTTGTGACCTGTGTGGCGTTCTGGTCGAGGGACGCCGGACTGTCCATCCACACGGAGTGCAGGAGCCGCGGTCTGCTCCCCGGCACGGGGCAGGCTATCCGAGCGTCTGCAGCTCACCGGTATGCCACGACCGATACGCTGCGTCGAGCACCCGTTGATTGACCAGGCCTTCCGCGCCAGGGGCACGATAGGGGACGGGCCCACCCGCAGCTGCTTCCGCAAAGCCGTCAAGCATGCGTGAGAACGCATCTGCATTGGAGACGGGCTGCTCGGTCACGATCTTGCCGCCTTCTCGCTGCACGAGCGCTACCGGGTGATCGATTGTCATCGCGTCTTCACAGGTCAGCGAGCCACGCTCACCCACCACTTCGATCAGCGAGCGATAAGCGGCGCGGGTCGTCACCGTCACCACGCCGAGCGCACCAGAGCCATACTGCAGGCTGACCGCAGCATGCGACTCCACCTGGCCCGACGCTGCGTCGCGATGCGCAAGGGTCGTGAGCGCGGCCACGGGCTCGCCCAACACATACGTCAGTGCGTCCATGCAGTGGATGCCCACGTCTCCAATCGGACCCCCAAGCGCGAGCGCCGGGTCGTTGATCCACGTGCGTGGACTCCGGCCAGCCTCGTAGCAGAATTGTGCGTGCGCCAGTTGCGGTTTGCCGATGCGGCCTTCCGCGATCCAGCGGCGCATCAGGTCGATGGCCAGGTTGTAGCGCATGTTCTGCGCCACACCGAACAGGGTTCCCGCACGCTCCGCAGCCAGGAGCATCTCCTCGACTTCCCCGGCATTCATGGCGAGAGGCTTTTCGCAGAGCACGTGTTTTCCCGCGCGAAGCGCAAGCAGCACGTGATCGCGATGCAGCGCGTCGGGTGAGACCACGAAAACAGCTTCGATCTCTGAGGCCTGGCAGAGCTCTTCTGCACTCGGGAAGACGCGGGGGATCGAGAAACGCGACGCGTCAGCGGCGGCCTTCGCGGGATCGCGACGCCAGAGACCCTCAAGCTTCGCCACCTGGGCGCCGCGGAAGGCCGGCATCAGGCGTTTGGCTGCATGGTGGCCGAAGCCGAGTATTCCGAACCGCATGGACTGCTCCTCCCTTGCTACTGCGCGCCGCGCTTGAAGATGTCTTCCGCGAAGAAGTTTTCCACGCGAGCCTGGTCGCGCAGCACTTCGAGATACGCGTTCTTGAGCAGCTGGGAGCGCGTCTCACGCAGTTGCTGCCGAATCGACTGCTGCACACCCGGGTCGTTGATGTCGCGCTGCCCTGCTGCCTCGCGATCGATCAGTCGGTAGATCGCGTAGCCGGCTGGCTTGTTCGTTGTGGGGTCAAGCACCGGCAGCACGTCTGTGATCTGCCCTGGCTTCAGCTTCTCGACTGCGTCGAAGACCGTCATGTTGGACTTCAGCTGCGACTCCTGGAAGAAGCCCATATCGCCGCCGCTCGAAGCATTGTCCGGGCGCTCGGAGAAGTTGGCGGCCAGCGTGCCGAAATCCTCGCCGCTCTCGAGCCGGTTGTGCAGCATCTCGATCTTCTTTTTCGCCTCGGCGTCGTTGGTGGCCTTGCTGTTTTGCAGGTTGCCGACGCCGCCTGCGGGATTGCTGGGAGGCGCAGAGGAAGTCACCACGATCTGCGCCAGGTGATACTCCGGCTCGACCAGGTTGTACTCGGCCTTGTGCGCGTTGTAGTAAGCCGTGATGTCGGCGTCGGTGATGTTGATCTTGGAGTTGATCTCCTTGTTGAAGAGCTTCTCCGTGGTCTTGGCGCGGCGGATATCGCGACGCAGATCATCAAGCGTCAAGTGCTTCTGCTGCAGCTGGCGGTTGAATTCCTCCTGCGTGAAGGGGGCCTTCATCTCGTTGATCTGCCCGTCCACCTCTTCATCGGTGGCCGCCAGGTTCAGCTTGCTCGCGCGCTGCGAGAGGATCTCTTCATCGATCAGCTGGCGCACGATGCTCAGGCGAACAATGTCCTCCTGCTCGCGCGAGGGGTGCTGTTGCTGCTGGTTCTCCGTGAGCGAATTTTCATACAGCGCCTGCACATCTTTGCTGTAGATCGGCTTGC
Source organism: Acidobacteriaceae bacterium (assembly GCA_965199135.1). Taxonomy (GTDB): domain Bacteria; phylum Acidobacteriota; class Terriglobia; order Terriglobales; family Acidobacteriaceae; genus EB88. The sequence goes on from OZ240685.1 coordinate 1,253,846, forward strand.
CGTTGACCTTGGCCAGGACGTCAGCGCTGTGCGTGTGGGCGCAGCCGGCCAGTCCCATCGCGACGAGGAGTATGGCCGCTGGGGCGCGACGCGCGAGCAGGCGGCGGCGCTGGGGCGGTACAGGTGTGGGCATTTAGTGGGCTCCCCCATTCGCCGCGGCAGGCGCGGGTGTCGCGGCGGGCTCCGGCGGCGGCGTCACACCCTCGGCGCGCAGGGCGCGATCAATCGCAGCCCACAGGTAAGGCAGAGGCTGCGCGCCGGAGACGCGCTCGCCATTGATAAAGAGAGCCGGGGTGCCGTCGATCTTGAGGTCTTCGGCTTCCTTCATCGAGGCGCGCACCGCGGAATCATCCTGGCGGGTGAGGCAGGCATCAAGCGCAGGCTTGTTCAGGGTGCCGCGGGCGCCCTCTTCGCGGGCCAGCTTGTCGAGCATGGCATCCGACTTCGCCGCATCACGGTCGGGCCCGGTCACGTCGTCACCATGGGTGTGAAGATAGTCCACGTAGTTCCAGTAGGCCTTGCCATTCTGCGTGGCCAGGCAGTTCGCGTCCACCGCCGCATGGAGCGCCCAGGGGTGGATCTCGGTGAGTGGATCGTCCTTGTAAGCGACCTTGATCAGGCCCTTGTAGTGGTCAAGCGTCTGCGGAAAGAGCTCGCTATGCATCCGCGCGCAATACGGGCACTCCAGGTCGTCGAAGTTCACGATTTCGACCTTGGCATCCTTGTTGCCCCGAATGGGGCGGCTGGTCGTCGGGATGTTCGTCCCGGGGATATGGCGCAGGTCATACTTGCTGATGCGCGCCAGGGTATCGCCATCCTTCGAGAGCAGGAAGTCGACCGGCTCGGTGTGAGACGGATCCTCGATCGGGTGGAAGTCGATGCGCAGCGTGTCGAAACCAGGGACGTCGCTCGCTGTCCTCGCCTCGGGGACGATTTCCCAGTCGGGGGGAACACTCAGCGAGGCGCGGACCTGCAGGCTGATGCGGCGCGCTTCCTCTGGCGAAAGGGTGGAACCAGTCGTCTGGGCGCGGCAGCCTGCAACCGGCGCAAAGGCAAGGGTGGCGAGCAGGAGGTACGAGGGCAGGGTGCGGAGGCTGAACAACGGGATAGGCAAACCTTTCCGAAGCAACCTTCCTATTATCGCACCGGGTTGCGGGTGTGCCTTGGTCGATGTGCTCACACGCGGCCTGTCACCCCGGGCGGGCAATGGACCCGCGGTAGTCCGCTTTGAGCCGGGGCCGCAGATCCTTCGCTTCGTGGAGGATCGCAGGAGATGGGTGCATCAGGATCGCAGCGGGGAGCGGTTCAGGGTGACAGGCCGCCGCCTGTTCAGGGCTCCCGCCGACTGATGGGAACGTGGTTAGGTCTTCACGACCGGCCGGCTCACCGCATTCAGCTTCTCGATCGCCGCGGTGGGTAGCTTGAGCGAGGCGGCCTTGATCAGGTCTTCAAGCTGCTCCAGACTTGTCGCACTTGCGATGGGCGCCGTGATGCTCGGGGCGGCAATCAGCCAGGCGAGCGCGACCTGCGTCGGGTTTCCGCCTACCTCTGCGGCTACCTCATCAAGCGCCTCGACCACCCCGAAGCCATGCTCGTTGGCATACTTCTCGACCATCTTGCTGCGGGCCTTGCCGGCGACCGCTTCCTTCGTGCGGTACTTGCCTGTGAGGAAGCCTGCCGCCAGCGAGAAATAGGGGATGCAGCCGATGCCGAACTCCTGTACCACGGGCTCCAGCGTGTTCTCGTAGTCTTCGCGTTCGATCAGGTTGTAGTGCGGCTGCAGGCTCTGGTACTTGGGCAGGCCGCGGGTGGACGCGAGCTCGAGTGCTGCACGAAGCCGGTCGGCCTTGTAATTCGAGGCGCCGATCTCGCGTACCTTGCCTTCGGCGATCAGGTCTGCGAAGGCGCCAAGCGTTTCCGGCAGCGGCGTATTCGGGTCATCCTTGTGGGATTGGTAGAGATCAATGCGGTCGGTCTGGAGGCGCTGCAGCGAGGCATCCACTGCCTGCCGGATGTACTCCGGACGCAGCCCCTGCTTGCCGTCGCCCATGTCCATGCCCAGCTTGGTTGCGAGCACGACCTTGTCGCGCTTGCCGCTCTGCGCAAACCACTTGCCCAGGATGACCTCGGACTCGCCACCTTTATGGCCTTCGGCCCAGCGCGAATACACGTCGGCTGTATCGATGAAGTTGCCCCCGGCGTCCACGAACCGGTCCAGAATCTTGAACGACGTCGCCTCGTCTGCGGTCCAGCCAAACACATTGCCGCCCAGCATCAGCGGCGATACCTGCAGGTCGGACTGACCCAGTCTGCGCAATTCCATGGTGATCGTGTCTCCTCCCTTGTTGGATGAGGGAAACAGGTGCGGGGCGCCCTAGAAGACGCGAAGAGCCGGACTCAGCGACCCGGCGGAGCCGACACCGGCGAGTGTGAACGAGAACAGGTACTGGGTATCATCGCGGACCGCGCCCAGGGAGTAGCGGCGCATCTCGAAGGAAAGTCCGCAGCAGTCACGGTTGTAGCCGGCCTGCGCGCCGAGGTACTGCGTCTGGCGAAGATCCAGATCGTAGCCAAGGTTGGCGCCGGCAGAAAGCCCATGCTTGGTGGGCGAACCGTAGATCGCGGCCAGGTGCATCTGGTTGAACTTCGACTCGGTCGCTGGCGCTGCCGGCGCCGGCGCATCTGGCAGGGTCTGCACCGGGGGAATGATCGTGTAGAGGTCAGCATCGCCGAGTGAGAAGAAGTAGGAGCGCAGCCGGTACGAGGCGAAGAGGTTGCTGGCATTGATGCGGCCGGTCTTTACGTCGTAGTCGAGGTCCCATTCAACGTCCGTGGCTGCGGAGGAGCGCATCCGCAGCCGTGAGATCACGGGCGAGGTCGAGCGCTCCTGCGTCAGGAAGGCAATGCCAGAGAGATCCAGCGTGTTCTCAAAGACGTTCCGCTGAGCGGGCACCAGGGCGCCCCCGAAATTCGGGTTGAAGTAGTGGCGCTGGGCCACGGTCCAGGTCAGCCAGTTTGTGGTGCCGCCGCCGCAGGTTTTGTTCGGCCCGAGCTTCTCATCGCCCTTGCAGGGTCGTGCATGCAGGTGCCGCAGGAAGAGTCGCTGGGTCAGGCCGTACTCGAGCTCGTTGGTGTCGGCCAGCGTGTCGGTCGCATCGAAGCGTAGCGTGTTCTGGAAGTGGTTGACGCCGGTCACGTAGTGGTAGTTTAGGTAGGGTTCGATCGTGTGCCGCACCTCGACGCCGCCAAGCAGGCGCTGAACAAAGGGCGCGGCAAAGTCACGCTCAAGTGTGGGTGGGCGCAGAGACACATCGCCGATAAAGGCCGCGCGGTTCAGCGAAGCCCCGGACTGTGACGCCGGTACATTGCCGGGCAGCCCTGGATTCTGAGTCTTGCCGTAGAAGGTGTCGCGGACGGCTGCATCGGCCCGCACCGTGAAGCCGCCGGCGCTCAGCGGCAGCGCCAGGTGCGGGTAGAGGTCCAGGCGCGGCACGAGGCCGCTCGTCTTGAAGCCCGGCTCGGACCGCTGCAGCCCATCGGCCGTTGCCTCGCCGCCCCACAGCAGCCCCGGCAAGCGTCCGAGCGGCTGATCGATGGCGTCCAGGTGGAAGTTCGGCGTATGGAGGATGCTGATGACGTCGCCGTTGGAGTCGCTCTCGAAGTTCTGGTAGCGCTCAAAGCGGCCCGTTGCCGCGAGACCATTCCGCTCGTGGATCAGGTATGCGGACGAATGCACTTCAGAGTTGATCGCCGAGGTGAAGTTCTCTTCGAAGGCCTGGCGGTACACGTAGGACGACAGGTACTCGATGTCATCCACGGCCCGGGTGTACTCGCCGAGATCGCGGCGGCCATCGGTGACGATATCGACGCCGCCCTGGTTCACGGTGCCCGGCTGCCCATTGCAGTCTTTTTCACTCGTCGGCTCGAGCAGCGCGTGGAAGCGCACGGAGGCAAAATCCTGGCCAAAGCCCCGGTAGCGTGCCTGCCCAAAGGGCGCGAAGCCGCAGGAGGAGAAGTACTCCGAGCCAATCGTCGCATCCGCACTGCGCCCCAGAACAACGAAGACGGAGTCGCCGACGATTGCGCCTTTCTTGGTGTCATTGCCGAAGATCGGGATCAGGATGCCGGTCTGCCGATGGTCCTGCTCGATCGGGTGCGACACGTAAGGCGTAAAGAACAGGGGCACGTGAAAGAGCGAGAAGGTACTGTTGTGCGCATAAGCCACGTTGTTCTCGACCAGGATGCGCTTGGCGAGCAGCTTCCAGTCCGGATTGGGCAGGCGGCAGCTCGTCATGGTTCCGAACAGAACCTGGTAGCGACCGGGTCCCAGTTCGAGCACCTCGCGACCTTCCAGGGTGAACGGATTTGGCGCCGTGAAGACATACCGATCATGCGTAACCGAACGGACACCGAGCGTCCCCGAAGCGTTGTAGAAGTGCGCGGTATGCGCATCAAGGTTCATGGTGCCGTGGTCGGCAACGATGTGCTCATCGGACGGGCCGCCATCGACGGTCACATGGCCTTCGGCAGAGACATCCTGGGTCGCTGTGTTGTAGGTCGCGTGGTCGGCACGGATGCGGTAGGTCTTGTAGAGGATCAGGATGTTCCGGTTCAGCGTGTACACGTTCCCGGAGTGAAGCTGCTTGTCATCCGCCTCGATGTGCACGGGCGTTCCGGTGGGGGGCGCTTCGATCGGGATGGCCATCCCGGTGTCGACGATGTCACTGGCCAGCGGCACCGGCGGCGGTGGAGGCCTGGGTGCATCGATCAGCTCCTGTGCATCCGGCATCTCGGACGCCGGCGTGGGGCCCTGTTCCAGTTGCGTCAGCGGCGGGGCGAAGGCAGGATCCGCGCCTGGCGTCAGCGGGGTGACGCCCATATGTTCTGGATCATTCGCGGGAACAGGGACGGGCTTCTGGCTGCCTTGTTGAGGGTCTGCCTGGGTTGCGTCGCCGATGCTTTGTGCGGCGCTCGCGCCGGAACTCTGCAACGCTGCAAGGAGTGCCGACTGCGTTCGCGCCTGGGGTAGCTGCCTGGTCACCCCCAAAGCATGGAGGGAGGAGTGACACAGCAAAAACAGCGTGATACACCAAGTTGTGCGGGTTCTCATTGCGGCAGGCATCCTCAGCATAACAAACGCTGGGGGCGTCCTCCTCTCCGGGAAAGCCGCAACGCTCTGGCTCCAGGACAATGCGTCTCTTCTATTTGTTACCACCACGGTGGCAGATGCGAGGATGTGTCTGAAAGTTCACGTGAACCTCTTCCTCTGTTAACAAAGCGACCAGCTCTCGTACCGATGCGGCGTTCCGCCGCAGGCGCACGAGGAAGAAGGATAGTTTCTTGAGCACTCCTGCACCTCTGCACCACCTCGACTCGGCGGCCCGCAACAGCAGCGTGCCACTTGCAGCACTTGGAGCCGCCCCTGCATGGAAAGCGGAGTTGCACGCGCGTCTGCGCCAACACCGCGAGCGTCGGGCCGGTGAGCCGCTGCCTCAGGTCCGGCCCGAACCACGCGAGGAACGCCCCTCTGCCTATGCACGGCCTTCGCTTTCGGCAGCACCCTCTTCCGAGGTCGCAGCCCGTGTGGCCCAGCGCTACAGCACGGTACCCTCCTACCGCGAGGCCCTGGCACGCGAAGCCGTTGCCGCTGCGGAGACGGCTGCCGAAGCCGCAGTGGAAGCGCATGCTGCCGCCGAGAAGCTGCTGCATCATCTCGAGACCGAGCACGCCGCAAAGGAGCTTCCAGAAGCGCAGGGCGATGTATTCAGCGACCCGTTTTTCGCAGGGGCGGAAGCGCCAGCTGCTGTGGAAGCCGCACCGCGGTCCGTGTTTGTTCCCGCGCCCGTCGTCGCAGCCACGGTGGAGCACCATGCCCCGCTGCCCGAGCGCACCATTCTGCCGTCAAAACAAGCGAGTCGCTCGCTCGTCGCGACCTTTACGGATGCTTTTGCGGAAGCGCTGGTCCCGGCAGCGCAGAGTCTGCCTGCCAAGCTGATCGAGTTTCCCCGCGAGCTCATCGCGCCGCGCAAGCAGCGGCCACGGCTTGCTGAGGGACCCCTGCTCGAGGAGCAGGAAGCGCCACTACGCATCTTTGAAGTGGCTCCCGAGGCGCCTCCATCTTCACCGGGGTACCCGGCCTCCATGAGCGAAACCTCGTATGCGAGCGAACCGATAGCGGATGTGCGCATCCAAAGCAGCTACAGGGTGACTATGCAGGGAGACAGGGACGAGCAGGAGGAAGTGGTGCCTCGGCGCCGCGCCGGCTTTCACCTGGGCGGAGAGACGCCGCGTGGGAAAGAGGAGTCGGGCTGGGGTTCGATTCGGCTCGGGGAGCATCCCCAGGCCGAGGCGGCCGACGTGTCGGCGCCCGCTGCTGCCCGTCGTCCTGAGAACGGCTACCAGGCCGAAGCGAGGCCGGCGCTCCATGAGTTGGCGCCCATCTCGGCCCGTTCTATGGCGGCGCTGATCGATGGTGGCATCGTGCTCGCCTGCTGCCTCCTGTCGGTCCTGGTGTTTGTTTCGTGCACGGTCCAGGCTCCTTCGGGCAAGTCGGCGCTCGCGTTTTCCCTGCTGGTGTTTGGCCTGCTCGCGACCTTTTATGGCTGGCTGTTCATGACCTACGGGCAGGGCAGCACGCCAGGTATGCGCTATGCACGCATCGCACTCTGCACCTTTTCAGACGAGAACCCCACGCGCAAAGACCTGCAGAACCGGGTTCCGGCGACCGCGCTCGCACTGTTGCCTCTGGGCCTCGGCGTCCTGTGGGCGCTGCTTGACGAGGACAAGCTCGGCTGGCACGACCGCATGACCCGGACCTACCAGCGTCGGTACAAATAAGCCCCGGACAAATAAGCCCCCGGACGAATAAGCCCCCCCGGAGGGCAAAAGCCCCGCGAACGCAGCGGGGCTTTTCTGTTTCTGCCGCAACTCTGCTCTGATACCCCTATGCAGCGCTACGCCATCACGGATCGGTCGCTGTTCCAGGATGCGCCGGGCGGCTGGGAGCAGGCGCTCGTCCGCCAGGCAGAGCAGTGGGCTGGTGGCGGGGTCGAGTGGGTGCAGCTGCGGGAGAAAAGCTCGCCACCCGAGGAAATCGCCAGGCTCGCGGGGCGACTCCGAGAGGCGCTGCAGGGCGGCACACCCGCGACCAGGCTCCTGATCAACGGTCTCCACCCCTTGCAGGCCAGGGAGCTCGGGGCAGACGGCGTCCACCTCCCTGGCGGGGCGCCCCTGGCTACCCTTGAGCAAGCGCGGGTGAGCGGGTTCGTCTCGGTGAGCTGCCACTCGCTCGATGAGGTGGCGCGCGCAAGAGCGGGACGTGCCTCGGCGATCCTGTGGGCCCCGGTCTTCGGCAAGGTAGTGGCAGGCGAAGAGGTTCTCGCCGGAACAGGGCTCGAGCGGCTCGGCGAGGCCTGCGCACTTGCGGGCGAGGTGCCGGTGTTTGCGTTGGGCGGGGTCACCCCCGAAAACGCAGCCTGCTGCATCGACGCGGGCGCTGCTGGAGTCGCGGGGATCCGCTTGTTTGCCGGCGAGCACTGGCGCCAGCTCTAGGCAGGAACGTCCACGGTCGCGACTGCCTTTTTGCCAAGAATGCCGAGATGCGTGAGGCCGAAGCCCGCCGGGTACTTCAGCCCGTAGCCGAGCATCCGGTCGAAGCCGATGTGCGCGGTCCAGATACACAGGAAGCTCAACAGCTCGAAGTGATGCGTCAGCAGGGCGAGGCCCACTGCGCCGAGAGGCAGTGCTGTTGTGTGAACGAGGTTGTACAAGGTGGCCCCTGCCCGGGCGCCAGCCAGGTAGCCGAGCATGGAGAGATCCGGAACGAAAAACAGCGCCGCGAACAGCCACCAGCGGTGGCCGGGATGCAGTGGCAAGCGGCTGAAAAACAGGATGCTCAGCAGCAACGCGAACATCGCTTCGGTGCGAAGCAAGAGGCGTGCCGCACCCTTGACCTGGCCGGAAACTCCCTCTGGTTCGGAATGCAGACTCATTGCGGAGGTGCCCCCAGCGGCCAGATTAGGGAGGACGGCGGCATCAGGCAAGCGAAAAGCCCGGCTGCTCGCTTCCTCCCGTGCGGAGAAGCGAGTCGCCGGGATGGAATGTTGCCCGTCCTGGTGCGTCTAGTGCGCAGCCATCATTGCCTGGACATCCCGCACAAACGCAGCCTGGCTTGCGGGCCGGGTGTAGAACATGTGGCCGCCGGGATACTCGTGCACCGCCACGCGGTCCGCGTTGCCGCCGGTGCCGACGATCGAAGCGGGCATCTCGTCGACCGTGAGCACCGAGCCCATGAAGGGGCAGCTCAGGTCATCCCAGCCATGCGCGATCAGGACGCGCATCTTCGGGTCGGCGGCAACCGCCTCGCGCAGGTCGCCGGTCGCGCCACGCTCGAGCGCCCGGTCGCGATCCCACTGCTCGTTTACCTCGTAGGAGAGCGCGTTGTACCGCGCGGTGGTTTTCCAGCCGACGACACGGGTCACCCAGTCGACCATCGCCGAGGTGGTAGGCGCGATGATCGCCTCGAGGATCGGGTCATTCGACTTCTGGTCCGGGGAGAACGGGAACGGGTCCGGCGAGGTCACGTTCGAGTCATAGACAGAGCCGATCTCGCCCTGCTCGCGATGGACTTCGCGCAGGTAGGCGCCTATCTCCAGCCGGCCGCCGGAGTACTTCACGAACGAGGGGTCGAGGCCGGTCATTTCAGTGACCTTGTGGATGAGCCGCGGCGTCGCCTCGGGATCGGACCGCCCCGCGAGGAGGTCCGTGACGTACTGGCCGCGCGTGTACGCGATCACGTCCTTCATGTGCCCTGCATCGAGCTGATGCTCGCGCTCCAGGTGCGCGGCGGTGATCGAGGGCAGGCTCATCATCCAGGGGAGCGGCGAGATCTCGCCATTGCCCTCGATCCACGGGTTGAGGTACGGGGAGACGAGCACCACGCCATTCATCGCGACGCCGAGCTGCGACTGCAGGTAGTGAGTGACGCGTGGGCCGCGATACCCGCCGTAGCTCTCGCCGATCAGGTACTTGCGCGACTGCAGCCGCTGGTTTTTGACCAGCCAGTCATAGACGACGCGTGAGAGGTACTCGATATCTGGCGTGGTCGAGTAGAAGAGCTTTTTGGTCTCGGCGGGCGAGACCAGCGAGCGGGAGAAGCCGGTGCCGATCGGGTCGATAAAGACCAGGTCCGAAAAGGGCAGCCAGGTGCCGGGGTTGTCGGTAAGCCGCGGCGGGTCGGACGGGCTGTCGCCCTGCTCGGCAAAGGGAATGTGCTTGGGCCCGATCGCCCCGAAGTTGAGGTAGACCGAGGAGGCACCCGGGCCGCCGTTCATGGCGAAGGTGACCGGGCGATCGGCTGCGCTCCCGCCGTCGAGGATGTAGGAGGTGACGACGACCTCGCCCGTCTTGATCTCGGCCTTGGCTGGATCCGTGCGGTCGTAGACCGGGATCACCGCGACGGCGGCGGTGTAGTGGAGCGTTTTCCCGTCGACGGTGACGGTCTGGGCGACGGAGGCATCGGGCGGTAGTGGCGGCAGGGCGTCGGACTTTGTGTCTGCCGTCTTGTCTGCTTTGTCAGGCTTGTCTTGCGAGAGGGCGACCGTGCCGAGGGCAGGGAGCAGAAGCGAGGCGAGGGCAACGGTGGTGAGCAGACGGGCGGGGAGCAGGCGAAAAAACCTCATTCCGCGACCATATAGGCGGAAGCTCGCCGTGAGAAGCGGCTTTTCTGTCTGCGGGCCGGCAAGTCAGGGACGCGCCTGTTCCGCTATAGTGGTCCGGTTTCCAACAGGAGTCTCCATGCCGCAGTTTTCCCGTAGAAGCTTTCTCCAGGTAGGTACCGGCACCGCGCTTGCGTCCGTTGTTCCCGGGCGTCATTTCACGCTTGCGGCCCAGGAGACAACGCCTCCTCCGGGGGATCGCATTCGGTTTGCCTCGATCGGGCTGGGCATCCAGGGCTCGTCGCTGCTGCGCGCCTGCATGACGCTGCAGGACTATGCCGAGTGCGTCGCGGCCTGCGATCTCTACGATGATCGTCACCTCCAGGCGCAGGAGATCACCGGGAACCGAAGCCTGCCGACCACCCGCAGGTACCACGAGATCCTGAATGACAAGACCATCCAGGCAGTGATCGTGGCCACGCCCGACCACTGGCACAAGCAGGTCGCGGTGGACGCAATCGCTGCCGGCAAGGATGTGTACTGCGAGAAGCCCATGTCGCACTCGATCGCCGATGGCGAGGCGATGGTGAAGGCCGTCGCGGGCAGCCGGAACTTCATCCAGGTGGGCTCGCAGCGAGTGTCGTCGCCGCTCTTCGCGAAAGCGAAGGCGCTGTTCGACGCAGGGTCGATTGGCGAGTTGCTGCAGGTGGAGCTGCAGCTGGGCCGCAACTCCCCTGGGGGCGCCTGGCAGTACCCGGTTCCGCCCGATCTGTCGCCGACCACGCTCGACTGGGAGACCTGGCAGGGCACCGCGCCGAAGAAGCCATTCGACGGCATTGCCTTCTCGCGCTGGCGCTGTTTCCACGAGTACGGTACCGGCATGGCCGGCGACCTGATGGTGCACCTGCTGAGCGGCATGCAGTTCGTGACCGGCATGAACACCATTCCGGACGAGGCGTTCACGGCGGCAACGATCGCGCGCTGGCGGGATGGGCGCAACATGCCTGACGTGCAGACGAGTGCGTTTCTCTACCCGCACGCATCCGGGGTGGTTCCGGTGAACGTCCGGCTGACGCTCGGGACCGAGACCCCGGAGGTGACGCGCATCATGGGGTCGCACGGCATCCTGGAGGTGAGCGCGAACTCGGTGATCTGGACGCCGCAGCTTGGCATTGACCGGTCGCCAGACTACGGGCTGAGCGGCTGGCCTGCGGCGATGCACGCGGCCTATGAGAAACAGTGGCATGCCGAGCATGATCCGGAGCTCGCGGCACACCCGCTCGATGACGTGACGGTCTGGCATGGTTCAACGTGGGACGACCTTCGCCCGCACCTGCTCAACTTCTTCACCTCGGTGAGGACGCGGCAGGCGCCGGTAGAGGACGTGATTTTTGGTCACCATGCGGCGGCCGCCTGCCACATGTCGAACAGCTCGTATTTTGAGAAGAAGGTAATCCTGAAGAGCTAGCGCGCAGCGAATCGGCGGCTGCCGCATCTGTAACCCAAGGAAACTTCGGAGAGGCCGAGGGACCCGCGCGCCCTGGGAAGGGTTTGACCCTGCCGGAGTCGGGCCATAGGCTGAAGAAGTACCCGTTTACAGCTGCACATCGAGGCGCACCCATGCTGATCACCACTGCCGATCTTGAGCGCGAAGCGCTTCACTTTGACACCTCGTTTCCTCCCGGCGGGATTGAGTTTGGCGGCGATGCCGAACAGAAGGGGCCGATGAAGGCAGCGGGCCTCGCCGAGGTGCTGGAAGAGCATCGCGGGCCCAAGGAGATCGTGCAGGATATCCGGCTGCGCGGGACCTATGAGGGCCGGTTCACTGTGCCCTGTGCGCGCTGCCTGGATCCGGTCGAGCACCGGCTCAAGGGCGACTATGACGTGCTGTTTCGCCCGCTGGGGGTCGATTCCGACGAGCGGGAGCATGCAATCGGCGCGTCCGAGACCGAAATCGGATATTATCAGGACGGCGGTCTTCTGCTTGAAGATGTCCTGCGGGAGCAGGTGCTTCTCTCCTTGCCGGCACGGACGCTTTGTCACGAAGACTGCAAAGGGATTTGCGCGCGGTGTGGCGCCAACGGGAACAATGACCCCTGCACCTGCGAGGAAGTTCCCGCAGATCCGCGATGGTCAGCCCTTGGGGATCTCCGCAGCCGAATCAAGACTACGTAAACGCTCTGCCAGCGACCGCCCTGTGCTCCATGTGTCCGCCTCAACCGAGGCATTTGCATGGGCCGGCGGACTGGATTGTTGAAAGGATTTTGCCGTGCCTAACCCAAAACGCCGCCACTCCAAGGCCCGCTCTTCGAAGCGCCGTGCCCATGACTTCCTGACCGCTACCGGTGTCTCCGAGTGCCCCAACTGCCACGAGCGCAAGCTGCCTCACCGGGCATGCGCCAAGTGCGGCCACTACAAAGGTCGCGCGGTGCTCGAAACCAAGGAAGTCAGCTAGCCGTCCTTCCCCCTATCCATGCTGACTGACATCGCTGTTGATGCAATGGGAGCCGACAAGGCCCCCGACCCCGAGATCTGCGGCTCTATCCAGGCTGCCCGAGAACTCGGGGTTCGTGTGTTGCTCGTTGGTCCAGAAGATCGGTTGCAGCCTCTTCTGCAGGATGCTCTTCGTGGGGAGCGGCTGCCGATCGAGATCGTGCATGCCAGCGAACACATCGCCATGGGCGACAAGGCCGCGCAGGCAGTCCGCAACAAGAAGGACAGCTCCATGCGCGTCGGCCTCAAGCTGGTACGCGAGGGCAAGGCTGCTGGATTTCTGACAGCCGGCAATACCGGTGCCGCCATGGCCACGGCCAAGATGGTCCTCGGCGCACTGCCCGGGGTCGACCGGCCGGCTCTGGCTGTGGTCTTGCCGACGACGGCCGGAACCCCCTGTGTGCTGCTCGATGTTGGCGCGAACGTGGATTGCCGTCCGCAAAACCTGTCCCAGTTTGCGGTGATGGGCGACCTGTACGCGCAACGCGTGCTCAAGATTGCTCGGCCCCGGGTTGGGCTGCTCTCGATCGGCGAAGAAGAAGGCAAAGGTAACGACCTGACCGCGGAGGCTTTTCCGCTGCTCAAGGCGCTGCCGATGAACTTCATCGGGAACGTGGAGGGGCGCGACATCTACAACGGCCATGCAGACGTGATCGTCTGCGACGGCTTTGTGGGGAATGTAGCGCTCAAGACCAGCGAGGGGCTGACCAAGCTGGTGCGCGACATGCTCAAGGATTCGCTGAAGCAGACGGTCACGGCGCAGGTCGGTGCGCTCTTGTCGCGAAAAGCATTCTCGACCTTCAAGCGCAAGACCGACCCCTCAGAGTACGGCGGCGCACCGATGCTGGGTGTCCGAGGCGTGTGCATCGTGGGCCATGGCTCGTCGAATGACCGCGCCATTCGCAATGGCATCCGCGTCGCGGCCGAGTTTGCGCGCGGCAACGTGAACGGGTTGATCCAGGCCGAGCTGGACGGAAGCCTGGCCACCAACTCCTAGCCACCGCTCCCCGCAACCGCTCCCCGTGGCCGCTCCCAGCAACCGCTCCCCGTGGCCGCTCCCAGCTACGCTCCCCGCGACCGCTTCCAGCGACTTCGTGGCTCGCTCGTGGTGAGCCCGGCACGGGACGAACGAGTCACCCCTCTCTGCCGCCAGCTCTCCCACACGTCCGAACGACTCCGCGTGTGAGTGGTTTTGCTCTTTCAGTGGACCCCGGCATACTGAGCGAATGGACTTGTTTCTTGCACTTGACGTAGGCGGCACCAAGACCGCGGCTCTCCTGGCCGACCAAACCCGGGTGCTGGCCCGGGCTTCGGGTGGCAGCATCAAGACCCTGCGCCTTGCCTCGGAGGAGGCAGCGACCAATCTCTCGCTCGTGCTGCAAGCCTTGGAAGCGCAGGCGGCGCTTTCGCTGCGGGGTCGGGTGAAGCGCACATGTATCGGAACCTCGGGGGCGTCGGCTCCTGGCGTGCGGGCGTGGATGCAGGCGGCGTTTGCGGACGCGATCGGCGGGGAGCTGCTCTTGCTCGGCGATGAATTGATCGGGCTCGATGCGGCGTTTCGGGGCGGCCGGGGCGTGCTGGCGATCGCCGGAACTGGTTCAAACATCATGGGCCGTGCCGCCACCGGGGCGATGATGCACACCGGCGGGTGGGGGCCGGCGCTGTCGGATGAAGGCTCCGGACACTGGCTGGGAACGGAGACGCTCCGCGCCTGCTTCCGTGCCATCGACGCGCAGCCTGCGTCGTCGGCGGATGTAGTCAGTGCAAGCGGTCACCGGGATCCTGTTCAGGACAAGGATGTGCCACCCCTGCTGCAAAACATCATGGGCGCGCTGGGGCTCGGGCAGCTGGATGAGGTCATCGGGGTGGGGAATGCGCCGGGATTTGTCTCCGCTTCGCTCGTGCCGGTGATCGTCGCCGCTGCGCGCGAGGGAGATCTGCTGGCGGCAGCCATGCTGCGCCGCGCAGGCGAAGACCTGGCAGGGCTCGTGGCAGCGGTGATCCGCAAGATGGAGCTGTTGGAGCGCGACACAGGGGAACTTCTCGCCCCTCCCGAAGTCGCATTTGTCGGCGGCATCCTTGCGAATATCGCCGAGGTGCACATGGCGATGGGTCATGCGCTTCGGCGGCTCTATCCGGAGATCGTGCTGCAGGAGACAGCGGTCGACCCCCTCGAAGGCGCGCTATGGCATGCGCGGGGTGCCGGGCCGGTCTCGTGAGCGGGACTGTTCGCCTGGGATGGCAGGCCGCTTGCGTCCGCTCCTCTGATCAGTTCTGATAGGGGTGCATGAGTACGCAAGCCCTTGCATTTCTCTTTCCAGGACAGGGATCCCAGGCCGTTGGTATGGGCCGGGAACTCCACGACACTTACCCCGCCGCGCGTGCGGTCTTTGAAGAAGCCGATGATGCGCTTGGCTTTTCGCTGAGCACACTCTGCTTTGACGGACCAGAGGACAAACTCCGGCTGACCGCCTACACGCAGCCTGCGATCGTGACAGTCTCGGTCGCGGCCGAGCGCGTGCTGCGCGAGCACGGCGTCACACCGGCAGTGGTTGCCGGGCACTCGCTGGGCGAGTATGCGGCGCTGGTCTCGGCAGGGACCCTCTCTCTGCGCGATGCCGTATGCGCCGTGCATGCGCGCGGACGCTTCATGCAGGAGGCAGTGCCGGCAGGCGAAGGCGCAATGGCTGCCGTGCTTGGTCTCTTCGCTGACCAGGTCGAGGCGTGCTGTGCAGAAGTGGCGGCTGAGACCGGCGAGACCGTGTCAGCTGCGAACCTGAACTCCCCTGCGCAGACCGTGATTTCAGGGACTGCCTATGCTGTCGAGCGCGCCGGGGCGTTGCTCAAGGAGCGAGGCGCCAAGCGCGTGGTCATGCTGCCGGTGAGCGCGCCTTTTCACTGCGCGCTGATGAAGCCGGCGCAGGAGCAGCTTGCGCCCCTGCTCGCCGGCCTTGCGTTCCGCGATGCCGCTGTTCCGGTGATCCCGAATGTGCTTGCCCGTGGCGAACAGCGTGCTTCGGCCTTGCGCGAGGCGCTGGTCGAGCAGGTCACGGGCGCGGTGCGCTGGGTGGAGTCGATGGAGGCGCTGCGTGATATGTATGCGCCTGCGCAGTGGATCGAGGTTGGGCCTGGAAAGGTCCTGAGCGGCCTTCTGCGGCAGATCGACCGCGCGCAGGCGAGCCTCAACGTGGAGAACCGGGAGAGCCTCGAAGCGACGGTCGCCGCGCTTGCGCCCGCGCCGGTGGCCTAGGTGTGGGTTCAGAGCAGAGGGAAAACCGCAGGTCCTTCGCTTCGCTCAGGTTGACGCCCTGAGGCTCAGGATGACGCCTTGACGCCCACGGTGCACCCTGTTTGAAGTCTGAGCCGTGGATTAGACATCGGAACACTGTTCCCGTGCCATTAGCACACAGAAAAGAGATTGATTGATGAAGACCGAGCTGCTCCCCATTTCTGCGATTGCCGCCAAACTTGGACTCCCGGATGAGTACGTTGAACAGGTCGGCCGCTATGGCGCCAAGGTCAAGCTCGGCATCCTCAACGACCCGAAGTTCCCGCGGCGGGGCAAGCTGATCCTTGTGACGGCAACCACGCCCACCGTCTCCGGCGAGGGCAAGACGGTGACCTCGATCGGCCTCACGCAGGGGCTCGAGTATGTGCTGAAGGGAACCGGCAAGAAGGTGGTGCTGACCTCGCGCGAGCCCTCGCTCGGTCCTGTCTTCGGGATGAAGGGTGGAGCCGCGGGGGGTGGTCGCTCGCAGGTGGAGCCGAGCGAGAAGATCAACCTCCACTTCCACGGAGACTTTCACGCGATCACCTCCGCGCACAACCTGCTTGCAGCGCTGCTCGACGCACATATCTTTCACGGCAACGATCTCGGGATCGATCCGGCGACCGTGACGTGGCCACGGGCGCTCGACATGAACGATCGCGGGCTGCGGCGGATCACGACCAATGTGGCGGGGCCGAAGAAGGATGGCTCTGCTCCGCGCGAGGGTTCGAACCAGAACGCCGGGTTCGTGATCACGGCCGCCTCCGAGATCATGGCGATCCTCGCGCTTGCCACGGATCGCGAGAACCTCCGCGAACGCCTGGGCGCGATCATTGTGGCCGAGACCAAGACCGGTGAACCGGTGCGCGCGCGCGACCTCGATGCGGTTGGCCCGATGATGGCGCTGCTTGCGGAGGCGATCGAACCAAACCTGGTCCAGACCACCGAGGGGACGCCCGCGTTTGTGCATGCCGGGCCCTTCGCGAATATCGCCCACGGCACCTCGAGCATCGTCTCGCAGGAGATCGGGCTGCGCGTCGCGGACTATGCGGTGAACGAGTGCGGCTTTGCCTCGGACCTGGGCCTCGAGAAATACATGGACATCGTGACGCGTGTCTCCGGGATTGCGCCGGCTGCCGCGGTGCTTGTGACCACGGCGCAGAGCCTGAAGAACCAGGGCCAGGCGATGCCCGCGGATGGCGATCCCGGGAGTGACGGAGCCGACGACCTTGAGAAGGGATTCGCCAACCTGGCCAAGCATGTTCGGATCCTGCGCGGCTTCGGGCTGCCGGTGGTGGTGGGGATCAATCACTTCCCCAAGGACACGGACGAGGAGCTTGCGCGGCTCAAGAGCTGGTGTGACGGCGAGGGGCTGCCGAATGCGTTCACCGAGGCGTTCACTCGTGGAGCCGAGGGTGCGGCGGACCTCGCGAAGGCCGTCCTTGCCGTGTGCGATGGTCCCGCGCCGACGCTGACGCCAACCTACTCGCTCGAGAGCACGCTCTCGGAAAAGATCGAAGCCGTGGCAACAGAGGTGTATGGCGCAGAAGGCGTCGACTTCTCAGAGGATGCGAACAAGGCGCTGGCCCGGTTCGAGAAGTGGGGCTTCGGCGGGGTGCCGGTATGTATCGCGAAGACGCAGTACTCGCTCTCGGATGACCCGAAGCTTGCGGGTGCGCCCACGGGTTGGCGGCTGAAGATCAACAACGCCGTCTTGTCTGCGGGTGCGGGATTCGTGGTGTTGATCGCGGGCAACATGATGCTGATGCCGGGGCTGCCGAAGAGCTCGCGGGCGATGGGGATCGATGTCGATGCGGACGGCGAGATCGTTGGGCTGCGCTAGGGACCTGCGATGAGGAGCTGGGTGTACGTGCTGTGCGGAATGTACCTGATGGCCATGGGACTGACTGCGAAGAGTGCACCCGGGGTGCCCGGAGTCGACCAGGCTGAGGACGAAGCGCGCGCGAAGAGTGCGCCATCCAAACGCGCCGTCGTGACAGGTCTAGGGCTGCTGGTGTTGATCTACGGGGTGTACCGGCTGGGCCAGTACTACTCGCGCTAAAGCGCGCCTCTCCCGGCCTTTGTCGGTGGCTGAGGTGAAGCGCCGGCAGACCTGACAAACGTCAGCCCTCTTTGCTGACAAGGCTCACTGGGTTCCTGTTGTGGAGACTCCTAGGCTGTTTCCAGCAGCACAAGGAGCTCGTCTATGACCACCATCGCTCTCTCGACAACCGCCACGGCCGCCCTTCCAGAAAGCTCGCGCTCTGCAACCGTGCGTGGCCTCGTCTTTGATACAGCGGTGCCCTGGGCGGTCTACACCGTGGCGATCCACTCTCTGCATCTTGCCGAGGTGCAGGCGCTGATGCTGTGCGCGGCGGTCCCAATGGCAGACGCGGCGCGGGGGCTGCTTCGGCGCGAGGCGATCAGCCCGGTTGCGGTGCTGGTGGCGCTTGGGATCGTGTGCGGTGCCGGTGCGATGCTGCTTGGCGGCGACGCGCATGTGCTGCTTTTGCGCGAGTCGCTCTTGAGCGCGCTGATCGGCCTCACGTGTCTCGCTTCATTGGCGACAAAGCGGCCGTTGTGGTTCTTTTTTATGCGCTATTTCGTCGCAGGCGCAGACCCCGAGAAGCAGCGCGAGTTCACTGCCGGTCTTGCGCGACCGGGGTTCGTGCGGGTGATGCGCACGGTCACCGCTGTGTGGGGCACGATGTTTCTTGTGGAGTTCGCGATGCGTGCGTGGATGGTGTACCACCTCTCGGCGTCGGCGGTACTGATCGCTTCGCCAATCCTGATGAACAGCATGATCGGTGCAACGACTGCCTGGAACATCTGGTACGGCAAGCGGAAGCAGGCTGCGGCAGCGGCGCGCTTGTAGCCAGCGCTGCTTGCGCTCTGCCTTGCGCCCATGCACCATGGCGGTATGCCCTTTCTTCTCAAGAGCGAACCGGATAAGTACTCTTATGACGACCTCGTGCGCGATGGCGGAACGGTCTGGGATGGCATCAAGAATGCGCAGGCGCTGAACTATCTTGGCGCGATGAAAAAGGGCGAGAAGCTTGTGATTTATCACTCCAATGTTGGCAAGGAAGTGGTCGGCACGGCGTCGGTGGTGTCTGTGGATGCGAGTGACAAGAAGAACCCGCAGGTTCGCATCAAGCCCGGCAGGAAGTTAAAGGAGCCGCGCACGCTGGCGGCCCTTCGCGACGCGGCGGTGTTTCATGATTCGATTCTGTTCCGCCAGTTTCGGCTGTCGGTGGTGCCTCTGACCGAGGAGCAGTACGACTGGCTCCTGCACGGCTGAGGGGTGGGCTACACTGGAGCGGTGCAGGTGCGGCGCCCACGGGCGCTGTTAAACGGGAAGCCGGCGAACATCCGGCACTGTCCCGCAGCGGTGATGGGAGCGAACATGGACAGCGGGCTTCGCGCTCGCGGCACTGCCCCTCCGGGGTGGGAAGCGGTCCATAAGTAGGTTGCCCAAAGTCCGAATACCGGCCTGCCGCCGCCAACGCAGATGCTGCGGGTGTGCGCCTAGTGAGCCTCGCGCCTCGTGGATTGGGCGCCGGACTTGATGCTGTCGATGTGCTCGCCCGAGAGCGCGACAGCCTGCGCACGGGTGGTTCCTTTTGACGTCTCAGCTTCTCAAAAGCGCTTCAAGACGAGGAACCGTTTCATGTCACAGCCACCGTTACACACTGCCACGCTGGGGTTTCCCCGCATGGGTGCTGCTCGCGAGTTGAAATTCGCACTCGAGGCCTTCTGGCGCGGCGAGCGCACCGACGCGGAGCTTGCCGCCACTGCCAGCGCGCTGCGCAGCCGCCACTGGAAGCTACAGCACGAGGCCGGCATCACCACCATCCCCTCCAACGATTTCTCTCTTTACGACCACGTGCTCGACACCCTGGTGATGCTTGGCGCCACCCCGGAGCGCTTTGGCGCGGGGCCCGTCACCCCGGCACGCTACTTCTCCATGGCGCGCAACAGCCAGGAGCAGACAGCGATGGAGATGACCAAGTGGTTCGACACGAACTACCACTACCTCGTGCCCGAGTGGTCTGAGGGGCTCACGTTCACGGCGGACCCGGGCAAGGCTGTCGCGGAATACCGCGAGGCCCAGGCACTCGGCGTCGAAACGCGCCCCGTGCTGATTGGCCCCTGCACGCTCCTGCTGCTCGGCAAGCCGGTGGTCGCAGGCTTCGACCCCTGGACGCTGCTGCCGAAGCTGCTCACGGCTTACCGCACGGTGCTGATCGCGTTGAAGGCGGCCGGCGCGAAAAGCGTGCAGATCGACGAGCCGTGTCTCGCGACCGACCTCTATGAAGGCGCAGGCGATGCCTACCGCGCGGCATTCGCTTCGCTGGCCGCGGCTGGTCTGCCCATGCACCTCACGACGTACTTTGCGGGTCTTGACGAGAATCTGCCGCTCGCGTTTTCCCTGCCGGTCGCGGGGGTGCATCTTGACCTCGTGCGTGCGCCGGAGCAGCTTGCCGCAGCGCTGCCCTGGGTAGGCCCGCACCAGCGGTTGTCGCTGGGGCTGATCGATGGCCGCAATATCTGGGTGAATGATTTTGATCGCAGCCGCAAGCTGATCGAAAAGGCGGTCGCCGAGCTTGGGGCGGACCGCGTCACGCTTGCTCCCTCGTGCTCGCTGCTGCATGTGCCGGTGGATGCGTCGGGTGAGACGCGACTGGCTCCGGATGTTCGTTCGTGGCTCGCGTTTGCTGCTGAAAAATTGCGGGAGCTGTACTCACTGGCGCATGGCGAAGACCGGGCGCCCGGGCAGCATGCGGCCAACCGTGCCGCGATCGAGTCGCGCGCGGCTGCAGAGTCGAGCCGGAACCAGTCAGTGCGCGCGCGGATCGAAGGGCTGCGCGAGCGCGACTACAGCCGCGCCCATCCGTATCCGCAACGCGCAAAGGCGCAGAGCGAGGCGCTTGGGCTTCCTCTTCTGCCGACGACCACGATCGGTTCGTTTCCGCAGACCGCGGAGGTTCGCAGGAAGCGTGCGGAGTGGCGTGCGGGCAAGCTCGCGAACGCGGGCTATGAGCGCTTCCTCGAAGAGGAGACCGTGCGCTGCCTCCGTGAGCAGGAAGAGGCTGGCCTCGACCTCCTGGTGCATGGCGAGTTCGAACGCAATGACATGGTGGAGTACTTCGGCGAGCAGCTCCAGGGCTTCGCCTTTACGCAGAATGGCTGGGTGCAAAGCTACGGCTCGCGTTGCGTGAAGCCGCCGGTGATCTACGGCGATGTGAGCCGGCCCGCGCCGATGACTGTGCGTTGGAGCCAGTATGCACAGAGCCAGACGGAGCACCTGGTGAAGGGCATGCTGACAGGCCCGGTGACGATCCTGCAGTGGTCGTTTGTGCGCGATGATATTGCGCGCAGCGAGGTGACGTACCAGATCGCGCTCGCGCTGCGGGATGAAGTGCGCGACCTCGAGGCGGCCGGCATCCAGGCGATTCAGCTCGACGAGCCGGCACTGCGTGAGGGGCTTCCCCTGCGGCGCAGCGGCTGGGCCGGGTATCTTGACTGGGCGGTCAAGGCGTTCAAGCTCGCAACCTCGGGGGTCGAGGATCGCACGCAGATCCATACGCACATGTGCTACTGCGAGTTCGAGTCGATCCTGGCTTCGATCGCGGCGCTCGACGCGGACGTGATCTCGATGGAGTCGGCTCGGTCAAAGGGTGAGCTGCTCGAGGCCTTCAGCACGGCACGTTATCCGAATGGAATCGGCCCTGGGGTGTGGGATATTCATTCCCCGCGCGTGCCGCCCGAGTCCGAGATGGAAGGGCTGCTTCGCGGGGCGCTCAAGGTGCTCACGCCGGAGCAGCTGTGGGTCAATCCGGATTGCGGGTTGAAGACGCGTGGCTGGCCCGAAGTGCGGGATGCGCTGCGCAATATGACAGCAGCAGCCGAGGCGATGCGGGCGTCGATCCGGACGATGGTGTAGGGCTGCAAGAGAAAAGGCGCGGCCCATGGCCGCGCCTTTTCATTCCGAGGAGGAGAACTGCAGGTCCTCTGCTTCGCCCAGGATGCGATGCTTTTCTCCCGAAGCCTCCGCGGACGCTAGTCAGGGCCGACGTAGAGTTCGATCGGCGAGAAGCCGATCTCCTTTGTCTTGTGATCAACGCGCAGAAAAATCGGTGTTTTGCCGCCGTTGATGTCCACGCCGATGATGACGCCATTGCCTTTGGTCGCGGTCAGGCCAATCTTGTGGGACCGGATCACGCCAAAGTCGCTCGCCGGTCCCCAGTCCTTCTCGAAATCGGCAAAGGTGTAACCCTCGTAGCGATCCCCATGCTGGCGCCAGTCCGGGTCGTTGTTCCAGTACCCGTAGGCGTCGGGCAGATCGCCCTTCTCGACCAGCGAGAGGAAGTGGTTGACCCGATGCTGCTCGGGCCAGTCCCAGAAGACAAAGGTCAGGATCGCTCCGAGAATGATCACGCCGATGGTGATCAGGATGCTGTTGCGGATGATGCGTGCGCGTTCCGCGTCGTATCTGGGTGCATCGAGCAGCGTCATCCGTTCTGTTCCTCCAGCATCTCTTTTCGGTTAGACACCTGAATGGCTCTTAAGTTCCTCATGACTGTACACAGTCGCGCTCCGTTCCGCCGCGCGATCGAGCGCCAGCTCGATCAGACGGTCGATCAGCTTCGGGTACGCGAGGCCACTCGCCTCCCATAGCTTGGGGTACATGCTGATGGACGTGAAGCCGGGCAGCGTGTTGATCTCGTTCAGGAAAATGCGGTCCTTTTCGTCCATCAGGAAGTCGACCCGGGCCAGTCCTGCGCAGTCACAGGCCTGGAAAGCCCGGATTGCCATCGCGCGGATCTCCTTCGCCTGCTTGCGCGAGATCTTTGCCGGCAGCACGGCTTCCGAGCCGGCGCTCAGGTACTTGGCCTCGTAGTCGTAGAACTCCTTGATCGGCACGATCTCGCCGACGACTGACGCCTCCGGCTTGTCATTGCCAAGCACCGCCACCTCGAGCTCCCGGGCCTTGCCGGTACCCTTGCGGCCGCCACCGACGCCTTCTTCCACGACGAGCTTGCGGTCGTACTTTGCTGCGAGCTCAAGCGCTGTTTGCAGTTCCCTGCGATCGTGGGCCTTCGAGATGCCGACCGAGGAGCCGCCGTTCGCGGGCTTCACAAAAAGCGGGTACACCAGCCTCTTCTCGATTCTCTTTATGGCCTTCTTTGGATCAGCCGCCAACTCTGCCCGCAGGAGGGAGACATGCTTCGGGATCGGCAGCCCGGCGGAGGCGAAGAGCCGCTTCATAACATCCTTGTCCATGCCGGCTGCCGAGCCGAGCACGCCCGAGCCAGCATAGGGGATGCCCGCAAGCTCCAGCAGCCCCTGCAGGGTGCCGTCTTCGCCAAAGGTGCCGTGAATGACGGGAAGCACCACGTCGAGCGACAGCGCTGTATGGACGGACGGGCCTTCGGTCTCGAAGGGGCGCAGGCCGGTGCCAGGTTCCGGGGGCATCAGGGTCGCGGTGCCGCGAGCCAGCACGGCGGCAGTCGGTGTCGCCTCGGGATCGCCGGCGCGGAGGGAGGCATGTTGTTCTGAAGGCTTGAGAAGCAGCTCGGCATCGGTTGAGGTGACCCAGCGGCCCCTCTTGGTAATGCCGATCGGAACGACGTCGTACTTCGAGCGGTCGATCGCCGCGAGAACCGAAGCGGCGGAGAGGAGCGAAACTTCGTGCTCCCCACTCCGTCCGCCAAACAGGATGCCAACGCGCAGTTTCTTATTCTTTGCCATGCTGGTTCGATCCTAGCTGCGGCTCAGCCTGTCTGCGCGCCTTGAGCATGTGCTGTGCCCCGGGAGTACACAGCGTCCTAGGGGTACATCCGGTTCAGCGTACGCGCAAACGGAATGGTTTCCCGCACGTGGTCAAGGCCGCAGATCCAGGCGACCGCCCGTTCAATGCCCATGCCGAAGCCCGCGTGCTGCACCGAGCCGTAACGACGCAGGTCCAGGTACCACTGGAAGGCATCCAGCGGCAGATTGTGCTCCTCGATCCGCTGCTTCAGAAGGTCATAGCTGGCGATGCGCTCGGAGCCGCCGATTACCTCGCCGTACCCCTCGGGCGCGAGCACGTCGACACACAGCGCAAACTGCGGGTCGGCCGGGTCAGGCTGCATGTAGAAGGCTTTCACCGCGGCCGGGTAGCGGTGCACCATGACCGGCCGGTCGAACTGCGACGAGAGCCAGGTTTCGTCGGGCGAGCCGAAGTCGTTGCCGTACTCGAAGGGCTGCTCGAGAATGCCCTGGGCATGGGCCTCGTTGAGCATGCGCACAGCCTCGTCGTAGCGCAGGCGCGGAAAGGGAGCCTTGATCGCTTCGAGCTTGGCAAGGTCGCGGCCGGTGAGCACGAGATCAGCGCGGCGGCGGGTGAGCACGCGGTCGACGATGAAGGAGATGAAGTTCTCTGCGAGCTCCATCAACTCGTCGAGTCCGGCGTAGGCCATCTCAGGTTCCACCATCCAGAACTCGGTGAGGTGGCGGCGGGTCTTCGACTTTTCGGCGCGGAAGGTCGGGCCGAAAGAATAGACCTTGCCGAGCGCGAGCGCGGTGGCCTCGATATAAAGCTGGCCGGACTGGGTGAGGAACGCCTCGTCGCCGAAGTACTCGACCGGGAAGAGCGTGCTCGTGCCCTCGCAGGCGGCCGGGGTGAGCACCGGCGGATCGGTGAGCGTAAAGCCCTGCTCATCGAGGAAGTCCCGCGCCGCCTTGATGATCTCGGCGCGAATACGCAGGATCGCCGACTGGCGGGGGGTGCGGATCCAGAGATGGCGGTTCTCCATCAGGAAGTCGACGCCATGCTCCTTGAGCGAGATGGGAAAAGGCGCGTCTTCGGGCACGCGCTGCACGACCTCGATGTCTTCCACGTCGAGTTCATAACCGCCGGGGGCACGCTTGTCGGCGCGGACCTTGCCGCGGACCCGCACGCTCGACTCCTGGGTCAGGCCCTTGATCGCCTCGAACACATGCGGGGGAACGGCGGCTTTCGGGACGATGCCCTGGATGGTGCCGGAGCCGTCGCGGAAGATCGGGAAGAGGAGCTTGCCGCTCTCGCGCAGGTTGTAGAGCCAACCCTCCAGGGTGATGCTTTCGCCCTCGTGTTTGCCGAGGGAAGCGATTGTGGCCAGGGGTGCGGCGGTGGGAGCGGGTGCGGTTTCGTCGGGCATTGCTGGTTCCTTTATGTAGGGCTGCAGGCGCTAGGCGTGTGCTTCAGGCGCCCCGTCGTAGCGAGCGAAGGCGGCCTTGGCTCGTTCCACCACCACGGCCGCGTCCGCGGTGAGGCCGTAGTGGATTTCGAGCACGCCGGCCGGGGACTGGGGGGCGTTGCGGAGGGTCGCGAGGGCCGGGGCGAAATCAATGGTGCCCTCACCGGGCCAGAGGTGTTCGTCGCGGTCACCACGGTTGTCGTGGATGTGCGAGGAGCGGAGCCGTGGAGCGAGAGTCGCCGCAGCCTCGGCGACGTTGCTCTCAATGTGAGCGTGACCGAGGTCGAAGCAGACGCCCACGTCGTCGAAGTGGCCGACGTTGAGGATCTCGAGCAAGTGAGCCGGGGTGGTGACTTCGTTCTGAATGTTCTCGACCAGCAGCCGGACGCCCATGGGCCGCGCGTAGGCCTGCAGGTGCTCGACGGCCGAGAGCGCGTTTTCAAGAGTGCGCGCGTTCCAGGTATCGCCGCGGTCACCCAGGTGAAGCACCAGGTGCTTGAAGGGGATCAGATCCGCGACCTCGAGCGCGCGCTTGATCTCATCCATGGCGTCGATACGACGGCTCTTGTCCGCGTGAACGACATTGACCGAGGGCTCGCCGCCACGGCCGGAGTCGCGGTCGCTGTAGAGCGGGGCGTGCATCGAGAAGAGCTCGACCGGGTTTGCACGGAACCAGTCACCAATCTCCACGATCGAGGCGCGGTCCGTGTAGTCAAAGTGTTGGCGGGCGGCAAAGATCTCGATCGCCTCGGCTCCCGTGCGGGCAAGCGTGTCGAGCAGCCCCGGATGGAGGCGGCTGCGGAGGAAAACGTGTGTGGAGATGGCTTTCAGCATGGCGAGATCAGGGTACCTACGACGCTATCTTCTCATTGAGGACGGGGAGCACGGGTACTCACCCGGGGGAGGGGAGAAGCGTGCCCTGGTGGAAGCACATCTGCCAGCGCCCGTCGCGCCAGACCCAGACGGAGCTACGGCGCGCCCGCACCTCACCTGACACGCTCGTATACGTCACGAGCGCCACATCCTCCGCCAGGCTCGCGGTGCTAAAGTCCTCGATCGTGATGGTCTGCGGCTCTTCGCCGGCAAGCAGGTCGAGGATCTCCTCCTTCGTATACGCACGGCCGCTTTTGCCAAACTCGCGGAACGCCGCGGCGAGCAGGTGCGCCACGGCAGCACGGTTCTTGCGGAAGGCTGGGTCGAGGAGCCGCTGTTCGAGTGTGAAGAGAGCGTGGGTGAGTGTCTTGTTTTCTCTGGTCATCGTTCGGTCGCTCGTGTCTGGAGCGCTGCTGCGGAGTGGGTGAAGTGCGGGGAGCCGCAGGGTCCTTCGCTTCGCGGAGGAGGACACCTTCGTTTGAAGGTCTCTGGCTGCGCCAGGGGATCGCCGGTTTGCGGTCGGCTGGTCACGGGACCTTCAGGATCAATTGCCGGCAGCCTTTCCGAAGTGGTGGCGATGATCCTGGCCGGCGGTCAGGACGCCTGTGTCCGGGTCGCGGGCGATGCACTCCCCATCGCTCCATACCCCGGGGCTCACGGTGACGGAGTAGCCCATCGCCTCGATCGAATGCACGGTCGACGAATTGAAGCCAGGCTCCACGTAGACCGTGTCGGGCAGGAACTGGTGGTGGAAGCGCGGTGCGTCGACCGCTGACTGGATGTTCAGCCCACCCTCTTCCGCGGACAGGAGAATGTTGGCGACGGTCGAGATGATGCGCGAACCGCCGGGCGAGCCGAGCACCATGCGGACGGTGCCGTCCTTGGCGAGCACGATCGTGGGCGTCATGCTCGAGAGCGGCCGCTTGCCCGGAGCGATGGCATTCGCGGGACCCTGCACCAGCTTGTACATGTTGAGCGCCCCGACCTTGGAGGTGAAGTCGTCCATCTCGTCGTTGAGCAGGAAGCCGAGACCCGGCGCTGTTTCAAACGAGCCGAACGCGCCATTGAGCGTGGTGGTGACGGAGACGGCATTGCCTTCGCGGTCGAGGATGGAGAAGTGCGTGGTCTCGGGCTTCTCTCCGAGACGGGTGCTGCCTTGGGTCGGCGGCGAAGGGAGCAACCCGGCCGGGCGCTTCAGGGTTGCGGAGGGGGTGGCATGCGCAGGGTCGATCCCCGCGCGCCAGGCCGCGGCATAGGCCGGGCTCAGCATGGCATCGATCGGCATGCGCACAAAGGCCGGGTCGCCCAGGTAGTCGTTGCGGTCCATATAGGCGCGGCGAAACGCCTCGACGATCCAGTGGACCCAGTCCGGGCTGCGATCCGGGAGCGTATTCAGCGGGGGTACCGGCGCGCCGCCGAGGATGTTCAGGGTTTCGAGCAGGGTCACGCCGCCTGAGGAGGGAGGCGGTGCGCTCACCACGGTGAGCCCACCGAGCGAAGGCAGCGTTTCGCGGATGGGCACGCGTTCCTCTGCGTGGTAGCCCGCGAGATCGGCTTCCGTGATCAGCGCGCCTTCCCGCTGGAGGCCGGCCGCGAACTCCCGCGCCAGGTCACCGCGGTAGAAGCTGTCGGGATCGTCAGCGATGCGACGCAGGGTCTTCGCGAGTTCGGGCTGGCGCAGCGTGTCGCCGGCTGCCCAGGTCTTTGCGCCGAAGATGGCGCGGGATTCCGCGTAGTCGCGCAGATGGGGATTGTTCAGGAGCGTGGCTTCGTCTGCCGAGAGCACAAAACCCTTGTCTGCAAGCTCGATGGCTGGTGCGATCGCACGCCGGATGCCCAGGCGGCCGTATTTCTTCTCGGCATAGGCGAGGCCGGCCACGGTGCCGGGAATGCCGATCGACTTCGGCCCGATGGTGCTGGCGTTCGGGATGACGTTGCCGCTTCCGTCGAGATACATGTTGGCGCTGGCGGCGCCCGGAGCTGTTTCGCGGTAGTCGACAAAGGTGTCGCGCGCCGGGACCACGGCGTGGGTGCCGTCCCGCCCGGAGAGATGGATGAGCATGAAGCCGCCGCCGCCCAGATTGCCGGCATAGGGGTAGACCACGGCCAGGGTGAAGGCTGTGGTGACGGCAGCATCGACAGCATTGCCGCCATGCTGGAGCGCGCCGAGCCCGGCGTCGGTTGCGAGATGGTGCACGGTGACCACCATGCTGTGGGTGGAGCGGACCGGCTGCTCCGCCTGGTAGTTCGGAATAGGCCCGCCGCCCGAACCCTCTGGCACGACCTGTGCGGTTGCGAGCGAGCAGCAGACGAGGGGGAGCAGGAGCGTGAGCGCGGCCGGTCGCATATGGCTGCGAGTGTAGCCGCTTCCCCGTGGAGTCGCGCCGGGAAAGTTCGGCGAAACGCTAGACTAAGCCGATGGCCGTGACACTGCGTTCGTACTCCAAGATCAACCTGGGCCTTGCGATCGGCCCCACGCGCCCGGACGGCTTCCATGCGCTGGCTACGCTCTACCAGACGCTTGAGGCGCATGATCGCATCACGGTTACCGTGAGCCAGCTGCCCCGGGGAGCAGAGCGCAGGCAGCCTGTAGTGCTGACGGCGAATGACAGGCGCGTGCCGCTCGACGGACGCAACACGGTGTGGAAGATGCTGGCCCTCGCGCTGGGCAAACCCGGGCGCGAGCGGCTCCAGGCCCGGGTGCATATCGACAAGCGCCTGCCCGTGCAGGGTGGGCTCGGCGGCGGCTCAGCGAACGCAGCGGCAGCGCTGCTCGGCGTGGAGCGGGAGATCGCCGGGCAGAGGCTTGCGGAGCCGCTTTCGGGCGAGGAGCGGCTCGGTTTCGCAGCCGAGGTGGGCTCGGATGTGCCCCTGTTTCTGCTCGGCGGAACGGTTCTTGGGACAGGCCGCGGCGAGGACGTGGTGCCGGTCGAGGACCTGCCCTCGTTTCCGGTAGTGCTGGCACTGCCGGAGGTAGGCGTATCGACCCCGACTGCCTTTCGCGCCTGGGATGAGCAGCAGGTGGCCGCCGGGTTGACGCCCGAGGCCCAGACCCGTAGACTAGGAAAGTTGAGTCGAGCTCTCGCATCCGCCTGGGTCGAGCAGCACGCAACCGGTGTCCTCTCTCCGCGGAGAGGGGGCCTAGCGGGAACCTTGCTTTCCACGCTTGTCCAGACCGGGATACTCCTAAACGACTTTGAAGAAGTCGTCTTCCGGCAGCATCCCCTTCTCGAACAAATCAAGTGTGCGCTTGCTGGCCAACCCGCCAGTGAGCAGGAAGCTCCTTTGTCTTCGCTGCAGGCATATGCAGCGCTGTCAGGGTCGGGTTCTGCGGTATTCGGGTTGTATGCTGAGGGCGTGGCGGGTGAAGCCGATGCAAGCGCAGCGGTGGAGCGTCTCAACCGTCTCGGGGTACGCAGTCTACGGACGCGCACCGAGAGGCGCACAGGCTACTGGGCCGGAATGGTCGAGAGTGAGTGGTGAGGGGGCGCGCTGCGGCATGCCGCGGCGGCCTGATTGGTAGGAAACAAAGTTCGCAGAAACAGGCAGCAGAGTTTTTGGGCGATCGACTAATGGTAGGTCAAGTGCCTTTGACGCACTTTGTCTAGGTTCGAATCCTAGTCGCCCAGCCAGTTGTAGAGCAGAGTGCAGGAGAGTCGGGAGAACATGCCCGGCTGCGGGAACGGAAGCCAGCAAGCGGGGACAACCAGCCTCGTGAGGGGGACAGACGTGAAGCAGGATACGGAAGAACTTGTTATGAAGGACACCGGAACACACGCCGCGGCAAACACCGAGCGTGATGGGCACAAGCCGGCAGCCGATCGGAAGCGGAGCGGCCGCCTTCGGGAAGACAAGCGATTCAGGATTTTCTCCGGCAGTGCCAACCCCGGACTTGCGGCCGAAATCTGCCGTCATATCGGGGTGCCGCTCGGAGAGACCCGCATCCAGCGTTTTGCGGATGGAGAGATCCACTTCCAGCTTCTTGAGAACGTCCGGGGCGCAGATGTATTTGTGGTGCAGCCTACCTCAAACCCGGTAGACCGTCACCTGGTGGAGCTGCTGATCATGATCGATGCATTGAAACGTGCGTCGGCCGGCAGGATCACCGTTGTGGTTCCGTACTACGGCTATGCGCGGCAGGACAGAAAAGACCGTCCGCGTGTGGCGATCTCATCGAAGCTGGTGGCCGATCTCCTGACCACGGCCGGTGCCAACCGGGGGCTCTTTATGGACCTCCATGCGGCGCAGATTCAAGGCTTCTTCTCGATCCCGGTCGATCACCTGTTCGCGAGCCCAGTGATGGTGAGCTACTTTCGCGAACTCGCCCTGCCGAACCTGACAGTGGTGTCCCCGGATGCGGGGGGTGTGGAACGGGCCCGGTTTTTTGCGACCAAGATGGCGGCTCCGCTCGCGATTGTCGACAAGCGGCGGACCGACATCAATGTGACCGAGGTGATGCACGTGATCGGCGATGTTCGTGGGCAAACCTGCCTGATCATCGACGACATCGTGGACACCGCGGGCACCCTGGTCAAGACAGTCGACGCCCTGCTCGCGCAGGGTGCCGTTGCAGTGTATGCATGTGCGTCGCATGCGGTGCTTTCCGGACCGGCAGTTGAGCGGATCCACAACTCCCGTTTGCGGGAGCTGGTGGTGAGCGACTCGATTCCACTCTCGGAAGCAGCGCAGGCGGAGCCAAAGATCATCGTGCGGTCCATTGCCGGCCTCCTGGGCGCGGCAATCGAAAGCATTCATATGGAAACCAGCGTCAGCACGCTCTTCTCCTAGAGAGCCCCTGCAGGACGACGAACGAAAGGGAGCCGGCATACGGCTGGTGCCCGAAAGGATTTCTACCCATGGCAGCAACAGAATCAGTCACCGCAGTGGTCCGCGAAGGACGCTTCACCAAGAACGCAGCACGGCGTGTCCGTGTTGCCGGCAAGCTGCCCGGCGTCGTCTACGGCGCAAAAGAGCCCGCGGTCGCGGTCGAGCTTGACCCGAAGCAGATGCTGCGCATCCTGCACTCCGACACCGGCCACAACACCATCTTCGACCTCGATGTCGCGGGCGCCAAGGCCAAGGCGATGATCGTGGACTGGCAGTTCGAACCGATCAAGGATCGCCTGATTCACGTAGACCTGAAGCGTATCGCGCTCGACGTTGCAATGCATGCCGAGGTGCCGGTCGTGCTGACTGGTACGGCCTTTGGCGTGAAGAACGAGGGCGGACTGCTCGACCAGGTGCTGCGTGAAGTCGAGATCGAGTGCCTGCCGGGCGATATCCCCTCGTCGATCGAAGTGGATGTCACGGAGATGAAGCTGGGCGACGTGATCCGCGTGGCCGACCTGCCGCATGGCGGCAAGTTCAAGTTCATCACCGACGAAGATGCAACCGTTGCGCACCTGGCGATGGTGAAGGAAGAAGTCGAGACGACTGACGCCCTGGCTGCGGCCGCGGAGCCGGAAGTCGCCAAGAAGGGCAAGGGCGATGCTGCTGCACCGGCGGCCGAAGCCGCTCCCAAGAAGTAAGGGAGCACTCGGGTGCTGCTCGTGGTGGGGCTCGGCAATCCTGGCCCGGAGTACCAGTGGACGCCACACAATGCCGGCTTTCTGGCAATCGATGCGATTGCAGAGTCGGGCGGTG
Organism: Acidobacteriaceae bacterium; assembly: GCA_965199135.1. Classification (GTDB taxonomy): domain Bacteria; phylum Acidobacteriota; class Terriglobia; order Terriglobales; family Acidobacteriaceae; genus EB88. Next base: position 1,285,003 of record OZ240685.1, read on the forward strand.
TGGCGATCACCAATCGGCGCGGCAAGGCACTGACTGCGAAGCTCGCACTGGGCGGACAGGAAGTGATTCTGGCCAAACCGGAAACCTGGATGAATCTCAGCGGCGAGTCGGTTGCTGCGCTTCTGAGGGAGTTTGGGCTCGAGGCAAACCGGGATCTCGTGGTGGTGTACGACGAGCTCGCGTTGCCACTGGGGACGATCCGGGTTCGACCTGGTGGTTCCTCGGGCGGCCACAACGGAGCCAAGAGTATCAACGCGCTCCTTGGAACAGAGCAGTGGGCGCGTGTACGGATCGGTGTTGGACCGGATGGTCCCATTGGCCAGGGGCGACGCGGCGCAGATTACCTGCTGCAGCCGATGCGCCGGATGGAGTTGGGTGTTTTGGGTGAGGCGCTTGACCGCGCCGTGGACGCTGTCACCACCATTGCTACAGATGGAGTGGCGGCGGCGATGAATAAGTTCAACCCGCGTACGGGTCCGCAAGCGGATGCGTCGGGGGCGTAGGGGAAATCAGATCGGGTTCTTCCAGAAGAACCACGTGAGGCAGCTATATGGCAGAGACAACAGGGCGCTTTTACGAAGTGATGTTTATCGTTCGTCCCGATGCGGCGGAAGAAGACATTGACAAGCTGATCGCAGGCTTTGAAACCACGATCACCACTAACGGCGGCAATGTTCGCTCGATTGAAAAGATGGGCCGTCGCAAGCTCGCGTACACCGTGCGCAAGTTCAACGATGGCAACTATGTGCTCCTGACGATCGATGCCGATGGCAAGCTGGTCGCCGAGCTCGAGCGTCGTCTCCGCGTGTCGGAGCCGGTGATCAAGTTCATCACGGTCCGCATGGACGAAGAAGAGAAGCGTCTTGAGAAGGTTCGCGCCCTGCGCGCCAGCCGCACCAAGCGCAGCGCACAGCCGGCTGCCCCGGCGCCCGAAGTGGCTGCCGCACCGGCTGCTGCTCCTGTTGCAGAAACCCCGGCGCTCGCCTAAGCAATCGCGTCACGCACGCATACGAAGGGATATGAATCATGGCAGACGAAACAACATCCGCACCACGTTCTGAAGCACCTGCATCTTCTTCCGGTCCGCAGTCCGGTGGCTCCGGCGGCCCGCAGTCCGGTGGTCCGGGCGGCCCTGGCGGCGCCCGTCCCCCGCGTCCCGCAGGCGGCGGTGGCCGCAAGTTCTTCCGTCGCAAGAAAGTCTGCAAATTCTGCGTCGAGAAAATCGAAGCCATTCCGTACCGCGATGTGCGGCTCCTGCAGCAGTTTGTCGCCGAGCGCGGCAAGATCACGCCCCGTCGCCTGACCGGTGTCTGCACCACGCACCAGCGCCGCCTTACCCGCTCGATCAAGCAGGCTCGCAACATCGCGCTGCTCCCGTTCGCGGCTCGCTACTAGTTTCGGCAAATGCCACCGCGATGGTGGCAAATAAGAAGTGCGGAGAAGAAACACGATGGAAGTCATTCTCAAGGAAGATGTAGATCACCTGGGACAGCGTGGAGACGTTGTCAAGGTGGCCGACGGCTTTGGCCGTAACTATCTGCTGCCGAAGAAGCTTGCGATGCAGGCAACGGCGGCCAACAAGGCTGTGATCGAGCAGATGAAGCAGTCCGCGGTGCGCCGTTCGGCCCGCGAAAAGAGCGAAGCCGAAACATTGGTCTCGCAGTACGACGCGCTCACGCTCGAGTTCACGCGCAAGGTTGGCGAAAACGAGCACCTGTTTGGTTCGGTGACCTCGTCCGACATTGCGCAGGCGCTCGAAGCGAAGGGCTTTGCGACCGATCGTCGCAAGATCCACCTCGATGAGCCCTTGAAGCAGATTGGCGAGTTCCATGTGCCCATCAAGCTGCACCGCGAAGTCTCGGCGCACGTCAAGGTTGTGATCCAGGGCGACGCGCAGACTGCATAAGTCGGCAGCCCGCGGGCTGCATCCAATCCCCATTGCTCGTGATCGTGAACAGGCCGCCTCCGGGCGGCTTTGTTCGTCCCCTCCCTCTTCTCGTGCGTCCAGGAGCGCCATGCCTAAGCCCATCGGTATCTACTACGAACAGCAGCACTGGTTCAAGCCACTCTTCGCGGAGCTCGAGCGCCGCGAAATCCCCTATGAGCGGATCGATGCAGTCACGCACAGCTATGCCATTGAAGACCGCCCCGAGCAGCAGTATTCGCTCGTGGTGAACCGCATGAGTCCCTCGGCGTGGAACCGTGAGCAGGGCGACACCATCTTCTATACGCTGGGCTTTTTGGATCATCTTGCCGCCCGTGGAGTGCGCGTGATCAATGGCTCCGCTGCCTTTCGCTCGGAGCTCTCGAAGGCATCGCAACTGACGCTGCTTGATGAGCTTGGCATCGCCTATCCCAAAGCGCGCGTGATTCATCGCCCGTCGCAAGCGGTCGCGGCGACCGAGGGCCTGCGCTTTCCTGTGGTGGTGAAGCCGAACATCGGCGGCTCTGGCGCGGGCGTCAAGCGCTTCGACTCGCGCGAGCAGCTGGCTGCTTCGGCAGAGGCAGGCGAGCTGCTGTTCGGGCTTGATTCGACCGCACTGGTGCAGGAGTTTATTCCGGCGCGTGGCGGCTACATCGTGCGCTGCGAAGTGCTCGATGGCAAGTTCCTTTACGCGATCAAGGTGCACACCACCGGGGAGACCTTTGACCTGTGCCCAGCCGATATCTGCCGCACCACTGGCGGCGTGGACCTGAACCGCGCTGCGTGTGCGATCGATGCGCCCAAGTCCGGCATCCGCGTGGAAGGCTACGAGCCGCCCAGCTCGGTGATTGCAGATGTGGAGCGCATCATGGCTGCGGCCGGCGTGGAGCTTGGCGGCGTCGAGTACATGATGGACGATCGCGATGGCGAGCGCGCGGTTCCGCTGTACTACGACATTAATGCGCTTTCGAATTTTGTAGCGGATGGCGAACGCGTCGTCGGCTTCGATCCATTCGCAAAGCTGGTGGACTGGTTGAGCCTCGAGATGGTGAAGGCAGATGCATCGCAGTGGCACGCGGAACATGACGCGGAGCTTGGCATCGGCCACGCTGCGGGGGTTCGCTGATGCGGTACGGCTTCTGGATGCCAGTGTTCGGGGGATGGCTGCGCAATGTGGACGATGAAGGTATGGAGGCGAGCTGGAGCTATGTGCGCCGGCTTGCGCAACGCGCCGAGGCGCTCGGGTACGATCTCTCGCTCATCGCCGAGCTCAACCTGAACGACATCAAGGGTGTGGAAGCGCCCTCGCTCGATGCCTGGTCTACCGCTGCTGCACTGGCAGCAGTGACCGAGAAACTCGAGCTGATGGTTGCGGTGCGGCCTACATTTCACAACCCCGCCTTGCTCGCAAAACAGGCTGCGAACATCGACCACATCGCTGGCGGCCGCCTCACGCTGAACGTCGTTTCGAGCTGGTGGGCGGATGAGGCCACCAAGTATGGACTGCACTTCGACCAGCATGACGACCGCTACGCACGTACGAATGAGTGGCTTGATGTATTGAACGGCTGCTGGGCCGAGCAGGGCTTTTCGTATGAGGGCAAGTACTACACCGTGAAGGAAAACGTGCTGTCGCCTAAGCCGATGAGTCAGCCACGCCCCCTGCTCTACGCGGGTGGCGAGTCCGAGACAGCAAAGAACCTGATTGCGGGCAAGTGCGATGCGTACCTGATGCATGGCGACTCGCCGGCAACGGTCGGCCGCAAAATCGCCGACATGCGCGAGCGGCGCGAAAAGGCAGGCCTTGGTTCCATGACGTTTGGCGTCGCCGGGTACGCGATCGTGCGCGACACCGCCGAGGCTGCGCAGAAAGAAGTCATCCGCATCACCGATGTGCAGCAGTCGGCGCAGGGCTACAAGAACTACCAGCAGTGGGTCACCGGCTCAAAGCTCGAGCAGAAGATCTCGCTTGAAGACTACTCGGTGTCGAACCGGGGGCTGCGCTCCGGCATCGTCGGGACGCCGGACCAGGTGAAAGAGCAGATCGCCGCCTTTGAGGAGGTCGGATGTGATCTTGTGCTGTTACAGATGTCGCCGCAGCTCGAAGAGATGGAGCGCTTTGCTGAGCAGGTGATGGAGTCAGCGGCGGAGCAGCAACAAGGCTCCGGCCGCCGCTGACATTGCTCCGGCCGTCTGCGGGTAGGAAAAGACCCCAAGTACCAGCGGCTCGCCTGACCACTGCATCTGTAACTGCCCGAGGAGCACATTCGTGACCCCGGCAACCACAAGAAAGGCCCCCGCGACCGACCGGCCGCGGGTCGCGGCAACTGCCACGCCAAGCGACAAGAGGGCGTACACCACGCTGGCCCACGCCGCGACTGGCCACAGCGGCAGGTGCAGGGGGGTTCCATAGAGAGCGCGCGCTGTTCGGCTCATCGACACAACGCCCCATCGCGCTCCTGTGACGCGCCCGGGCTCCGCGCCTACAGCCCAGTAGCCTGCATGGACAAACGCGAGCAGCAGCCCGATGCCCGGCAGCAGCGCATTGAGCGCGCGAAGGATCGATGTGCGCGTCAGGAGCAGGTAACCGAGGCACGCGAGGATCGCGAGCGCAGCCCCGGCATAGAACATGCGAGCATCTCGCACCGACAGAAGGCCCAACATCCAGAGTGGGTGCGCAAGAAAGTCCCGCCAGCCATGAACGAGGAGCAGCAGGCGCTCGCCGACAACCATGGCGACCGTGCCTACAAGCGCGGCGGTCGCGATGCGGTCCGGCCGTACACGCTGCTTGGCGGCAAGCCGCTCCGCCGTCGCGAAAGCAGCGAGAAGCCCACAAGCAAACAGAACGCCCTGCACGGAGATTGTGAAAGGGAACAGATGAAGGGTGGGAAACAAGGGTCAGCCCTCGGGAGAGAGCGGGAGAGAACACAAGACTGACCCGCGGGGCCGTATGCTGGCTTGCCGGTGAACCCGTCCTAAGACGGTGGGAACTCTCCGCGGCTCTTTAGGCATTCCGAACTGGCGGACACTGCGCACCGAGCCGATTGTCGAGTCGAGCTCCCTGTTCAATGAATTATAGGTTCAACCGGCTTGACCGAACATACCTGCTTTGCAGGCCAGTCTTGCTGTTCGGATGCTAGCGGCAGCCTGCGTGCTTTGCAAGTGCTGCTTGAATCCGAAGTAAGCACTTTTCATCAGACGCTCACCAAGCCGGGAAAGATGCAAGCTCTAGCCAAGCCTGCGCTGCTCCACCAGCTCGTCGCTTTCGAGCACCTCGTCCATGAGGCCAGCCAAGCTGTGGGCGCGACTGCGCTTGCGCTCTTCGGCACCGGAGAGCTCGTCCAGGCACGATCGGGTTTGCGTCAGCTCGTCGGCGATGTTGATCGCGGCCAACACTGCGACGCGCAACGAGTCGACGGTTGTGCCATGAGCGGCGACGGCGCGCATTTTGTTGTCAACTACCGCTGCCAGCCGTTCGATATAGGCGGCATTTTGCCCGCGGAGGTGGTACATCTGGTCGTAGATCGAGACCGTGACGAAGTCGCTGTCAGCTCTGTTGGGGGGTACGCTCATCAGATCCTGTGCTTCCCGTGAAATGGCTGGCGAAGCCTCGCCAGCGGAGCCCATCAACCAAGGTCGTCCAGCTGTTTCAGCAGCCGCTCCACGCGGCCCCGCACCTGGTCGCGCTCGCGACCGAGCGTTTTCAGCTCGTCCTGTGTACGTTCCAGATGAGAGCCCTGTTCGTCCAGAAGCTGTTGCAGCGTCGCGGCTGTTTCCTCTGCGCGCTGCCGTTCGCGGCGCTCCACGCGGACCAGCTCTACCATGCGCATCACGCGTTCTTCGAGAGCGCTGAAGTCATCTACCTGGCTGTGTTCGTCGACGTGCACCTGGGGCGCTGTGGACATAGAAAAAAAGATCTCCAGCCGAAAGTATAGCGCGCGTCAAGAGGCAGAAATGCAGGCGTACCTCCCTGTCCACTCCCTCGCGTCGGAGCGGCTTCTCGTACTTCGCCGGGCCGCTTCCACGCTCGGTCATTGGAGCCGCGCCGAGCTGGTGCGCGCCTAGCGTCCCCTGAGACGGATCTCTTCACTGCGTCAGCGATCGCCACAGCGTTCGGGCCTTCAGGGTTTTTGTGGCGGCCGGTCGTCCACGATGGTGAAGTCTGCCGGCACCTGCCAGAGTGCAGGATCCGGCTCATCGCGCGAGAGGTGCGTGACGGTGAAGCACTGCTCGCCAGAGCGTGGATCGTCGCGTGTGGACTTGAGATTGATGCCCAGCGCCGGGCTGTACCAGAAGGTACGCGCAATCGTGACGGGCTTGCTGTTGCCGAAGGCTCCGGCCGCAATCACCGTGGTGCTCTCGGTTCCCTGTACCTCCACACCGTCCATCATGTCTTTTCCCAGCGGTTTCCGGTGCTCCACTGCCTGCCGATAGGTGGTGGTGCCGGCCTCTGTGTCAGGCTGCGCGGCAGGCTCTGGTGTGTACGGAATGATGTGGCACTGGCGGGTCGCGAGGAAGCAGTTGATCACGGTATGCTGCGCCGGATCGGCGAACTGCAGCACATTCGGGCCGTCAGAGAGCTTCATGCCTTTGGGCGTGAGCAGCACGCGCTCCTGGAAGATGCGGCCATTGCGGTCGCGCGCGATGCGTCGCTGGTTGACGAGCGTGACCGTGTTGCCATCTGTCCCGAGTGGTTTCACCCACTCCGTGGCCAGGGTCAGCGTGAACGGAGCGTCGGTCGTTGCGGGGATGAAGATGCTTTCGAGCACCTCCCTGGTTCCGCCGTCGGCAGGCGTTGTCTGGGCAACAAGGGGGCTGCGGCTGCAGGCTGCAAGGAGGAAAACGCCGATCCGCCACATGGGTCGCATGAGGCCTCGATTCTTCAAACGGGAGGTGGGAACGAGGGCGACCAAAGTATGCCATAAGTGCTGGCCAGAGAGCTACTTTCCGGGCCCCGGTCGGTTAAAATGAGGCTAGCGTTCATCGCCCGAAACTCCCGCAAAGGTGCCTCGCGCGGAACGCGACCTACCCTATGGCAGACGAAGACATCCCACAGCTCCCACTCTCGGACGGCGACGGCGGCAACGGCGGCGACCCACCTACAGGAATCAACGCACCAGGCGCGCCTGGTGCAGCCTCGCTGATCTCGATCAACCTGGAAGAAGAGATGCGGCGTTCGTATCTCGATTACTCCATGTCGGTCATCATCGGGCGTGCGCTGCCCGAGGTGCGCGACGGCCTCAAGCCGGTTCATCGGCGCATCCTGTACACCCTGCACGAGATGGGGCTGCAGTACAACAAGAAGTACACCAAGTGCGCGAAGGTTGTGGGCCAGGCGATGGGACAGTACCACCCCCATGGCGACTCGGCCATCTACGACACCCTGGTGCGTCTCGCGCAGCCCTTTTCCCTGCGCTATCCACTCGTCGATGGCCAGGGGAACTTCGGCTCGGTCGATGGCGACCCGCCGGCAGCAATGCGGTACACCGAAGCCCGCATGATGCGCATCACGAGCGAGATGCTTGCAGACATCGACATGGAGACGGTGGACTTCACGCCGAACTACGACGAGTCGACCTTCGAGCCGGTGGTGCTGCCTGCGAAGATTCCGAATCTGATCGTCAATGGTTCGAACGGGATCGCAGTCGGCATGGCAACGAATATCCCGCCGCACAATCTCACCGAGGTTCTGAACGCGACGATCGCGCTCGTCAAGAATCCGCATGGTGGGCTCGCAGAAGTGCTCGAGCATGTGCAGGGGCCGGACTTCCCGACCGGTGGCTTTATCTATGGCAAGAGCGGCATCGCGAACGCCTACCGCACCGGCCGTGGCCGCTTCCTCATGCGCGCCAAGGTGGGCATGGAGAATATCTCTGGTGGGCGGCAGGCGATCGTCATCACGGAGATCCCGTACCAGGTGAACAAGTCGAAGCTGATCGAGCGTGTGGCCGAACTCGTTCACGAGAAAGTCATCGACGATATCAGCGACGTGCGTGACGAAAGCGATCGCGATGGCATGCGGATCGTCATCGAGCTGAAGCGCGGGGTCGAGTCGCAGATCGTGCTGAACCAGCTCTACAAGCACACGCAGATGCAGGAAAGCTTCTCGATGATCTTTCTCGCGGTGGTCAACGGCCAGCCGCGCGAGCTTCCGCTTAACGAGGCGATCGAGCACTTCATCGAGCATCGTGTCGACGTGGTGCGTCGCCGCACTGCATTTCTCCTGCGCAAGGCGCGTGAGCGCGAGCACATCCTGCTCGGCTACCAGATTGCGCTCGATCATCTCGACAACGTCATTCGGATCATCCGTGGCAGCAGCTCCCGTGCGGATGCGCGCGAGAACCTGTTCCAGTTCTTCTCGGGCCGCACCATCACGGTGCGCGGCAATGCCTTCGAAGGCGTCACCCTGGATCCTGCGAAGTACCTGAGCGACGGCGTCACGATCCTGCCGGCAACGCTCGTGTTGAGCTACCGGCAGATCGACGCAATCCTCGAACTGCAGCTCTATCGCCTCACGCAGATTTCAATCGACGAGCTCCTGCGCGAGCTCGGCGAGGTCCGCGGAAATATTGCAGAGTACGAGTCAATACTCGCGAGCGAGCCCAAGCTGCGCGCGGTCATCGTCAAGGAGCTCGAGGCCGTTCGCGAGCAGTATGGCGATGCACGTCGCACGCACATCCTTGATGAGACAGCAGAGCTGCAGCTCGAAGACCTGATCGCCGATGAGCAGGTCGCGGTGACGGTCTCGCACTCGCAGTACCTGAAGCGGACGCCGATCTCGATCTATCGTCAGCAGCGCCGTGGCGGCACTGGCCGCATCGGCATGAAGACGCGCGATGAAGATTTTGTGCAGCAGCTCATCGTCAACTCCACGCACGCGTTCCTGCTCTGCTTCACCAACACCGGCCGCGTGTACTGGCTCAAGGTCTACGAGATTCCGGATGTTGGTGCAGCCGGCAAGGGCAAGTCCATGGCAAGCCTCCTGAATCTGCAGCCTGGCGAGCAGGTGCGCAATGTACTCGCCGTGCGCAACCTCGAAGAGGAAGGCAAGTTCATCTTCTTCGCGACACGCAAGGGTACGGTGAAGAAGACGCCGCTCAAGGATTTCTGCAATGTTCAGTCGCGTGGCATCATCGCGATCGGCATAGACGATGACGATGAGCTGATCGGTGTCAGTATCACCGACGGCAAGCAGATCATCTTCCTCGCAACGCACGAAGGGCTCGCGATTCGCTTCGGCGAAGAGAATGTCCGCTCAATGGGCCGACCGGCCTATGGCGTGCGCGGTATCGACCTGCAGAAGAAGGACTACGTCGTCGGCCTCGCCGTCACGCCTGCCGAGCGGACCACCGAGGAGAATGGCAGCCAGACTCCCTCGTTGATTCTCACCGTTACCTCGAACGGTTTTGGCAAGCGCACTGACGTCGATGCCTATCGCCTGCAGACACGTGGCGGCAAGGGTGTAATCAACCTGAAGACCAGTACGAAAAATGGCACGGTCAATGCAATTCAGCTCGTCGATGAGTCGAGCGAGCTGATGGTGATCTCGCAGTACGGAAAGATCATTCGCATCGACACCAAGACCATTCGCGCTGCTGGCCGTTCCACCCAGGGCGTCAAGCTCCTGAACCTGGACCCCGAGGACAAGGTTGCAGCCGCTGTCGTGATCCCGCCAGAGGAGCTCAAGGAACTGCCACCAACACTGTTGCAGTAACCCCGGTGCAGGTCGGAAAAGGGGCGCAGCTGCGGCTGCGCCCCTTTCTGTGCCTGCATGTTGCATCTGCCGCCCGGCGGGCGGCTGAGCGGATGAAAGGGAAGGGAAGCGCTGCTTTCGCTGCTGTGCATCGAAGTGAGCAGGAAGTAACTTCCGACAGACAAGGAGCAGCGTATGACAGCGAAGGGATTGGCGCTTGTGACCGGGGCATCCAGTGGTATTGGCTACCACATGGCACAGCAGCTCGCAGAAGACGGCTATGACCTCATCATCGCGGGGGAAGAACAGGATCGCACCGCGAAGGCCGAGGCCGACTTCAAGCAGTTCGGCGGCAGGGTAACTGCGGTCGTGGGGGATCTTTCACAGTTCGACGAAGTCGAGAAGCTGTGGCGCACGGCGGAAGCAGCAGGGCAACCAGTGGATGTAGCCTGCCTCAATGCAGGCCTCGGGGTCGGCGGTAAGTTCACCGAAACCTCGCTCAGCCAGGAGCTCGAAATTGTCGGGGTGAACTGTGCATCCACCGTGCAGCTGGCAAAGTACGTCACGCAGCAGATGGTTCCGCGTGGAGCCGGACGCATCCTCTTCACTGCTTCAATCGTCAGCGAAATGGTCGCGCCCGGGGAGTCAGTGTACGGTGCGTCCAAGGCGTTCGTGCTGATGTTCGCAAAGAACCTGCGGCATGAACTGAAGCACACCGGCGTGACGATCACGGCCCTCCAGCCAGGTCCGGTGGATACGGACTTCTTCAACGCAGCTGGTGCCGGCGACACCAAGGTGGGTGCCGAGGGCAAGGAAGAAAACAAGCCGGATGAAGTCGCGCGCCAGGGCTTGAAGGCATTATTCGCCGGCGCAGAGCATGTGTACTCTTCTTCACTCAAGACCAAGCTCGAAGGCGCGATCATGGGTGTCGTTCCCGAGGCTCTGCAGTCCGCGATGCACAAGAGCATGATGGAGCCTGCGGACAAGAAGTAACGGCGAGCCAGTAACAGGCAGCGGCGTCGGACGATGTCGCTGCTTTTTTCTGGTCTCCACGCAGCACGCGCGCTACACTCCTCCGCAGAAGCCGGTTCCCTTCTGGAGTAGCCATGATTGCTGCAGTGGACGCACCGCTGAGCCCGGACGCACTTCCTTCCGCGGCTCCTTCTCCGCTCCACCGCGTCATCTACACCTTCACCGCGCCCTCCAAGGCTTTTAGCAATCTCGGCGCAGGCCGCAGTTGGTGGCTGCCCTTCTTACTCAGCCTGCTGATCGGGTATGGATTTATCGCAACCATCCAAACCAGACTTGGATGGGATACTGTCGCGCGAAATAACCTGGCGCAATCGCCGAAGCAACAGGCTCGGCTTGAACAGGCACCTGTTGCGCAGCAGGAGCAGCAGATCGCGATGATTGCGCGCATCACGCGAACCATCGCCTATGTCACACCGGTCATTGCTCCGCTGATCGTCGGCGCCATCGTGGCCGGGGTTCTGCTCTCCTCGTTCAACTTCCTCCTGGGCGGTCACGCGCGATTCGGTCCGCTGTTTGCGGTCTACTTCTTCTCGTCGCTGCCCTTGACGCTTCGAACGCTCCTGGTGATCGGGACCCTGTTGACGGGCATCAACACGGACGCGTTCCAGATCAACAATGCGGTCGGCAGCAATCCCGCGTTCTATCTCGGCCCGGGCACGCCGCACTGGATGAGTGCCTTGCTCAGCTGGTTTGACGTCTTCCTGATCTGGCAGCTGGTTCTGCTCACGATCGGTGGCGCCATCGTAGCGAAGGTCTCCCGCGGCAAAGCAGCGGGCGTGGTCTTTGGCCTCACCGCGTTGTGCGCCCTGATCGCCACCGGTGTCGCCATGGCTTCCTAGAACAAGAAAAAGCGGGAGCCGAAGCCCCCGCTCGTTCTGTTTCAGAAAAGGCTATGCTGACCAGCGTTTGAAGATCAGAGAAGCATTGGTCCCACCGAAGCCGAACGAGTTCGACAGGGCGTACTCCATGTCTATCTTTTCGGCGCCATGCCGCACGTAATTCAGGGTGCAGCCTTCGTCGGGCTCCTGCAGGTTCGCAGTTGGCGGCGCCGTCTGGTTCATCAGCGCGTATACCGTAATGCCTGCCTCGAGTCCGCCCGCACCGCCCAGCAGGTGGCCGGTCATCGACTTGGTCGAGCTGACACGCAGCGTTTGGTTCTCGCCATGCTCGCCGAAGAGATTGCTGATGGCGCGGCTTTCACTGGCGTCACCGAGCGGGGTTCCCGTTGCGTGCGCGTTCAGGTAGGCAATCTGCTCCGGTTGAAGGTCCGCGGAGCGCAGGGAAGCAGCCATTGCCCGGCGGCATCCATCCCCTTCCGGAGCCATGCCAGTGATGTGGAAGGCGTCGCCGCTCATGCCGTAGCCGACGATCTCTGCCAGGATGTTTGCGCCGCGCGCCTCGGCAAACTCAAGTGCTTCGAGAATCAGCACGCCGGCGCCCTCTCCGACGACAAACCCGTCACGATCCTTGTCCCAGGGGCGGCACGCTGTCGCAGGGTCGTCATTGCGGGTCGAGAGTGCACGCATTGCCGCGAACCCGCCAACCGACATCGGGGTGATCGCAGCCTCGGCGCCGCCGGCAATCATCACATCGGCGTCACCCCGTTCGATGATGCGGAAGGAGTCGCCGATCGAGTGTGCGCCGGAGGTGCAGGCCGTGGATGCAGTCTGGTTCGGGCCTTTGGCATTGTGGCGGATCGACACATGCCCGGCAGCGAGGTTCGCGATGGTCGCGGGGATAAAGAAGGGTGAGATCTTGCGCTGACCGCCCTGCATAAAGGCAGCGTGCTCGCGCTCGATAATGTCGAACCCACCGATGCCGGATCCGATGTGGACGCCGACCCGCTCTGAGATCGCATCAGTGATCTCAAGCCCGGAATTTGCAACTGCTTCTGCTGCCGCTGCGACGCCGAGGTGGATGAAGCGCGACATCTTGCGCGCCTCCTTCTTCTCGATGAAGGTCAACGGGTCAAAGGCTTTCACTTCGGCAGCGAAGGTCACAGAAAAGCCCGTGGTGTCGAACGCCTGGATGGGCGCGACACCGCTGCGGCCTGCTTCCAGGCTTTTCCAGACTTCGGGTGCGGTGTTACCAACAGCGCAGATCAGGCCGACGCCTGTAACGACGACTCTACGTGGCTTCCAGGGCAAACCTACTTGCCACCTTTCGCGTGCTTCTCGATGTACTCGGTCGCATCCTTCACGGTCTTGATCTTCTCGGCATCTTCATCCGGGATTTCCAGATCAAACGCTTCTTCGAACTGCATGACGAGCTCAACCACGTCGAGCGAATCAGCGCCCAGATCTTCCTGGAATGACGCGCTGGGCGTTACCTCTGCCTCATCTACCTGCAGTTGCTCAACAATGATCTGCTTTACCTTCTCTTCAACCGCCGCCATGCCTGTCTCCTCGTCTGTCGTTCTGGATCCGTGTGTTTCTTGCGGAACACAAGTCGAAGGCATACCTCTGCCTGCCCCGAAATTTCAAGTCTACCGGCGGTGCAGTGCACTGTAAAGCCAGCTTCCGCTTACAGAATAGCCTGTCTGGTGATGGGGCCCTCGGGTGCCGTGCGTGGACGCGGCAATCCTCGCGTTCTTCAATGCTGGTCGAGGGCCCTCGCCTTTTCTTCGCCCCAGTGGCACACTTCTGTGTGTGACGACTTTTCTCCCCATTCTCTTCCTAGTCCTCCTCGTGGGCGCGCTCGCTTTCCTGCTTGGAAGACTTGCCGGCATGCGTGCGCAAGAGCTTCTGCGCAGCCGTGAGCAGTCCGAGGCGAGCAAGCGAGGCGCGGAAGCCGAGGGCCTGCTGGCGCTCGCCGACGCGCGGGTGCGTACGGCAGAAGCCGAGAGGGATCGCAGTCGGGCTGAGGCCGGCACCCGGCAATCGGAACTCGAGGGTCTGCGCGCAAGACTTACCGGGGCCCAGGAAGAGGCGGCGCGGTGGCAGACACGGACACACCTTCTCGAAGAACAGGCCCGAGCGACGGCAGAGCGGGATCGTGCGGCTGAGACGCGGCTGACAGATCTGCGCGGCCTGTTGCAGCAGGCGGAAGCGCGCCGGGCTGCGCTTGAGGCTGAGCTGAAAGCCGAGCGAGACGCAGGCGCAGAGCGGCTTGAAGCGGCAGCAAAAGCCGAGGCCGAGAGACGCGAGTTCCTCCAGGCTGCGCGGGTCGATATGTCGAACTCCTTCGAGAAGGTCGCCGCCTCGATCCTCGAAGACAAGAGCAAGCGCTTTACCGATCACAATCGCGTCAATCTTGAACAAGTTCTCGCGCCCCTGCGGGACAAGCTTGGCGAGTTTCAATTGAAGGTAGAAGGGCTGCACCAGGAGGGCCTTGTCAGTCGAACCGAGCTGCGCACGCAGATCGAGTCACTGCGCGGCATGAACGAGAAGCTCTCGCTTGACGCGAACAACCTGGTAAAGGCGCTCAAAGGATCGTCCAAACAGCAGGGGGACTGGGGCGAGGTCCTTTTGATCGGCATGCTCGAGGAGGCCGGCCTCCAGCGTGGACGGGAGTATCGGATGCAGGAGAGTTTTCTCACCGAGGAAGGCCGTCATGCCCGGCCGGACATCATCCTCGACCTGCCCGACGAGAAGCATCTCGTGATCGACTCCAAGGTGTCGCTCACGAGCTACACGGACTACTGCTCCTGCGAAGACGATGCGAGTCGCAAGGACTTTCTGGACCGCCATGCCCGTTCGATCCGGGACCACATCGATGGGTTGAACAAGAAGTCCTACCAGGGCCTGCACCAGCTCAACACGCTCGACTTCGTAGTGATGTTTGTGCCGATCGAGCCGGCCTACCTCCTCGCCATGGCGCATGACGGCTCTCTCTGGCAACGTGCATGGAAGCGGGATGTTCTGCTGGTGAGCCCAGGAACGCTTTTCCCGGTGATCCGGACCATCGCGCATATGTGGCAGCAGGAGCGCCAGACCAAGAACGTAGAAGAAATCGTGAAGCGCGGAGGCATGCTGCACGACAAGCTGATGGGCGCCATGGACAGCATGCTCGAGGCTGGCCGCAAGCTTGCGGAGGCGAACAAGGCACACGAGACAGCGCTCTCCCGACTGCATGGTGGCAGTGGGAGCGTGGTGCGCCAGGCAGAGATGCTGCGAGCACTCGGCGCGCGCGCGACCCGTTCGCTCCCGAAGGGCATGAACGACACGCCGAGGGATGAACTTCTTGGGGAGCTGAGCGGGAACAGCGGGGAAGCATTCGCTCTCGGAAATGGGCACGAGAACTAGCGCGCGGATCGCAGGCGCTTAGCGTCACCAGCATGCACAGGATTGGACCCGATCGAGGGAAGCGTCGGGGCCATCGACTGGAGCACGACCCGCGCCTTCCTTCACGACGCGCGCCTTCCTTGAGGAGGAGAGATCTCGAGAGCGCCAGGAGACGACCTGGCGCTCTCGAGATGAAGACCTACTCGCCCTTCTGCCCACCCGAACTCTCCGTAAAGCTGCCCGTCGAGTGGTAGCCGGCGTGTCCGCCCGGCATCTCGTCGGCCAGCTTGGACGCCTTCTCCGCGTTTCCTTCCTGCTCCGACCCACTGACGTTGCTGTGTAGCAGCTTGTCCTGCTCGCCCTGATTTGCGCCAGCAGCCTGCGGATTCTGCGGAGCCACCGGCTCGACGCTGGTCGGTGCCGCCTGGGCGCTGTCCGTGTGGTTCTCATGCTCCGGCGTCTTGTCCAGGGAGTGCCCGCTGCCCGCTTGTGGCTTGATCTCGCTCATGGTGTGGTCTCCTTTGCCTCGGATTTAGGATGCGCCTCCCGGGCCGCCTGAGCAAAGGCGTCCCGAAGCCGTTGCCATGTAACGGTGAGTTCCTCGGGCAGCGTGCGCGTTTCCCCGAGGGTCGAGAGAAAGCTCGTATCGCCCACCCACCGGGGCACCGCATGGAGGTGCAGATGGCCGGCTACTCCAGCGCCGGCAGCAGCGCCCAGGTTGAGGCCCAGATTGTAACCATCCGGGGTATAGGTTGCACCAAGCGCCCGCTCCGCGAGCTGCCCCCAGTGGATCAACTCAGCGGCGGTCTCCGGCGGCAGCGCAGCGAGGGAGGGGCCATGGTCGTATGGCACCACCATCACGTGCCCCGAGTTGTAGGGGAAGCGGTTGAGGCAGACAAACACCCGCTCTCCGCGCGCGACCAGCAGCGAGGCTTTCTCTGCCTCATCGATCGGCATGCCCCCGGTGATCGCAAAGTCGGTTGCATGCACGAGATTGCAGAAGACGCAGTCGAGATCGCCAGGCCATGCCCGCAGCTCCGCCGGAACGCCCTTGCGACGATCGTTTTCCCCAACCCCGTTCTGCCCGGTGATGTAGCGGTAGCGCCACGGTGACCAAAGGTGTTCCATCCCGGGAGTATAGAAGGCGAAGGACCTTATACTTGGCTTCATGCCTCCATCCCAATCCCTACGCGCCCTGCTCGAGCAGAGGTTTGGCTTCCGTGCTTTCCGAGCCAACCAGGAGCAGGTCTGCCGGGCGGCGGTTGATGGAGAAGATGTCCTGCTGGTGATGCCCACCGGCGCCGGCAAGAGCCTCTGCTACCAGCTGCCAGCGCTCGCACGTGGCGGAACCGCCCTCGTGGTCTCCCCGCTGATCGCGCTGATGGACGACCAGGCAGCGAAGCTTGCGGCCCTCGGCCTTCGCGTTGCGCGCATCCACTCCGGGCTCTCCCGTGAGGCCGCTCGCGAGGCCTGCCGTGGCTACCTCGACGGCACCCTTGAGTTCCTCTTCATCGCTCCGGAGCGCCTTCGCGTCCCGGGTTTTCCGCAGATGCTGGCCAGGCGCAAGCCTGGGTTGATCGCGATCGATGAAGCCCACTGCATCTCCCAGTGGGGCCATGACTTCCGGCCGGATTACCGCATGCTCGGCCAGCATCTTGAGAGCCTGCGGCCGTCGCCCGTGATTGCGCTCACAGCCACCGCCACAACCCAGGTGCAGGACGACATCATCACCCAGCTCGGCCTGGGCTACGGCGGCCGTGTCCCCTCGGTCTTCATTCATGGCTTCCGCCGCGACAATCTGGCGATCGAGGTCGTGGAGGTCCCGAAGCCGCGCAGGCCTGCCTTCGCTGCGGAACTGCTGGCGGACCCCGGCGCCCGTCCTGCCATCGTCTACGCACCCACCCGCAAGGAGGCCGAGATGCTCGCCGGCGAGCTTGGCCGTCACGTCAAGGCCGCGGCTTACCATGCCGGGCTTGAGCCGGACCTCCGGGAGCGTGTGCAGCGGGCCTTCCTCGCCGGCGAGCTCGAGGTGGTTGTCGCAACGATCGCCTTCGGCATGGGTATCGACAAGGCCGATGTGCGCACTGTGCTCCACGTGGCGCTGCCGGCAACGCTTGAAGGCTACTACCAGGAGATTGGCCGCGCCGGCCGGGACGGCCTGCCCTCGCGCACGATCCTGATGCATTCCTTTGCCGACAGAAAGCAGCACGACTTCTTCTTCGAGCGGGACTACCCGCCGGTCGAGCGGCTCGACGCGATCTACAAGGCCATTTCCACCTACCGTGGCGAGGAGATGCTTCACCGCGAGGCGCTGCCGGACCTCCTGCTCCGGCAGAAGGTCCGCATGGACGCGGATGAGCTCGACAAGGCGCTTGAGAAGCTGCTCATCCATGGCGGCGCCTCGCTCGATTACGAGGGGTTTGTCACCGCGGGCCAGCCCACATGGCGTCAGCCCTACCTCGCACAAAGCACCCATCGTGGGTCGCAGCTGGAGCGCGTCGTGCGCTTCGCCGAGTCCGGGGACTGCCGCATGTCGCAGCTCGTCCGACACTTCGGCGACACGGAAGACGGCCTCGCCGGCTGCGGCATCTGCGACGTCTGCGCCCCGGGAAGCTCGCGCACCCAGACCGCACGCCCCCTCGATGCGATCGAACGTTCGCTGGCACACGCCATCCTCGCGGCTCTCGGGGGCTCGGGATACGGCGGCGGCTCGAAGTCGACCGGCAAGCTGCATACCGAACTCTGCTCCCGCAACAACATGACGCGCGACAGCTTTGAAGAACTTCTGAACGCACTTGGCTCCGCAGGTTTTCTCCGCATCGAGGAAGCGACGTTTGAACGCGATGGGCGGACCATCCCGTACCGGAAAGCCAGCCTGACCCACGAAGGTGCAACCTTCAGCGATCGTGACGCCGACACTGTGGTGTTGCGCGAGCTGAACGGCAGTGCCGGCGCCCCGTCGGCGCCCCGGCGTGGACGGAAACCAGCGGGCAGCAAGGTGGCAGCCGCGCCGCTCTCTGGTGCGGCGACGGCGCTCGCCGAGAAGCTGCGGGCCTGGCGCAAAGCCGAAGCCCAGAAGCTGGGTCAACCTGCATTCTGCGTCTTTGCCGACCGCACGCTTGAGGCGATCGCAGAGGAACGACCGCTTTCCGAGCAGGACCTGCTCGGCATCGCAGGGCTTGGGCCGGCGAAGGTCAGCAAGTTCGGGCGCAGCATTCTTGAGGTCTGTAGCTCCTAAGGGGCGGCAGCCTTTGTAAACACTTGATGGATTCCGCGACTGGAGCGGCCATCCGCGTTGACACCCCTTCCCCCGGCACCTATCATCTCTGTAGTGGGCGTCATTGCCCAGCATCACAGGCCGCTGTGACCGTTCGCCTTCCGACTCCAACTTCCGGTACGACCCGAGTGAGAACCGCTACTGCGGTCCCCTCGTCTTTCTCCGGCGCTGGCAGGCCCCAGGCCTCGATTGCAGCATCCGTCCGCTGCCAGACTGTATCTAATGTGTAGATTGGCTTCTGCATAGAGAGCACGGGCTGTGATGCGCTGTACCCGCACTACCCGGAACTGATTTGTCATGGCCGACTCCCCAAATCCCACTTACTCCGAGAGCACTCCGCTGAACACCGAACTCGAAACCCCTACCCTTGAAACCGTCACGACCGAACCCACGGAGCACCAGTCCGAGGCCGGTTCGCATGAGTCCACCCACAACCCGGAAGCGGCTGAGGTCCACACAGCCACCGCGCAACCCGCTTCGCCCGACACCACAGAGACCTTTGGTGACAGCGACGACTTCACCGACTTTGCTGCAGCGCTCGAGAGCTTCGATCGCGAGCAGGCCGCTGAAGCCGCTGCCCAGCAGTTCGACGACAACATCGTCACTGGCACCGTGGTCAAGCTCACCGACAAGGAAGTCGTTGTCGATGTGGGCCTGAAGAGCGAAGGACGCATTCCGTTGGAGCAGGTCGTGGACCACAACGGCGTCTCCAAGCTGAACCCGGGTGACACGGTTGAGGTCGTCATCGAGCGCGAAGAGGCCGAGGGTGGCTTCCTTTTGAGCTACGAAAAGGCGCTGCGTCACCGCGTCTGGGACGTGATCGAAAAGGCTGCCAACGAAAAGACCCCCGTGACCGGCACCGTTCTCGGCCGCGTCAAGGGTGGCGTGACCGTCGACGTGGGCATCAAGGCGTTCCTGCCTGGCTCGCAGCTCGAGATCCGCCCGGTCCGCAATCTGGACGCCTACATCGGCACCCAAATCCAGGTCCGCATCATCAAGCTGAACAAGAAGCGCGGCAATGTCGTTGTCTCCCGCAAGGAACTGCTTGAAGAAGAGCAGAATTCCAAGCGTGGCGAGACCCTCGAACACCTCGAGGAAGGTTCGATCCTGACCGGTGTGGTCAAGAACTTGACCGACTACGGCGCATTTGTAGACCTCGGCGGCATCGATGGGCTTCTGCACATCACCGATATGAGCTGGGGCCGCCTGACTCACCCGCGTGACCTCGTCAATGTTGCCGACGAGATCCAGGTGAAGGTGCTCAAATTCGATAAGGACAAGCAGCGCGTGTCGCTTGGCTTCAAGCAGCTGACGCCGGACCCGTGGCTCGATGCCGTGGAGCGCTACCCGGTGGGTGCGCGTGTCCGTGGCCGGGTTCTCTCGGTCACCGACTACGGTGCATTCGTGGAACTGGAGCAGGGCATTGAAGGCCTGGTCCATGTCTCCGAGATGACCTGGTCCAAGCGCATGAAGCACCCCTCGAAGATGCTCAAGCCTGGTGACGAAGTCGAGACCATCGTGATCAGCGTGAACCCGAACGATCGCCGCATCTCGCTCGGCATGAAGCAGCTCCTCGAGAACCCCTGGGAGAACCTGTCGGAGCGTTACCCGACCGGCGCCGTCGTTGAAGGTCGCGTTCGCAACCTCACCGACTTCGGTGCATTCATCGAGATTGAGGACGGCATCGACGGCCTGGTACATGTCTCGAACCTGAGCTGGACCAAGCGCGTGAAGCATCCCTCGGAAGTGCTCAAGAAGGGTGAAAAGCTGCGCGCGGTTGTGCTCGGCGTCGAACCCGAGAACCGTCGCCTCTCGCTCGGCATCAAGCAGCTTGAGCCCGATGTCTGGGAGACGTTCTTTGCCCAGCACCGTGCCGGCGATGTGGTGCACGGCAAGGTTCTGCGCACCGCACAATTTGGCGCGTTCGTGGAAATTGCCGAAGGTGTTGAAGGTCTCTGCCATGTCTCCGAAGCCACCGACGCCACAGGCGCCCCGGTGAACCTCGAAGCCGGACAGGAGCACGAGTTCAAGATCATCAAGATGAACCCGGAAGAGAAGAAGGTCGGCCTCAGCCTCCGCGCCATTGGCGAAGAAGGCAGCCGTGCCGATGTGGAAGCCTACAAGGCTCCTGTATCCTCCTCGACCACCACCCTGGGCGACCTGATGAACTGGAAGCGCGAGCAGTAAACCAGCCGCCGGTAACAGAAGAGGCGCCACCCTTGGGTGGCGCCTTTCTTCGTTGCAGCTGCTTGCTGTGAGCTACTTGCCGACGTGGAAATCGATTGTGACGTTCATCTTGGTATCGAACGAACTGATCAGCTTCGGCTTGCTCTTCTCGCCCTTGTACTCGGCCCAGACCTTGTAGTCGGTGTCGGCCGGCAGCTGGCCGAAGCGATAGCTGCCGTCGGCGGTTGCGATGAAGGTCTTTACGACGTTCGTCTTCTGGTCCTGGAGGTACACAATGCCGCCTGGGAGCGGCGCTGTGCCATTATCGAAGACCTTGCCCTCGATAACCTTGGCCTGGGTCTGTGCGAAGGCCCGAGGCGCAGCGATCGTTGTGAACACCGCCCCGGCCGGAAGCATGACCATGAGTCCTGTCGCGAGCTGCTGAAGAACCGCGTGTCGTGCTGCGCGTCGTGCGTCGTTCCTGTATCCAACCATCGCTGCGTCTCTCCCTATTCCTCTTCGTCTTCGCCGGTTACCGGCTCGTCCTCGTCGATCTCTTCATCGGTGCGTGCCAGTTCAAGAGGGTCGGTCGCAACCACCTCGTACTCGGTGCCGCACTCATCACATGTTACGGAATCGCCCTCTTCTACGTCATCGGTATCGATGTCGAGTGCACTGTCACATTCTTGGCAAAGCATGGAAACTCCTCCGAAATTCAAAATGGGGTATAAGGTTGTGAGCAACAGCAGCATACAATTCCGCCGCTTGGTGTGAACTTCAGCCTGCCCGCGACGAGGCCGATCCTCTTCAGCCTAAAGATGCAAAAGCCATCTCCAGGAGATTCTTTACGATGCAGAACCGTGTGAAACCATCGTGTTTCGCTGCCAGTGTTGTTGTTTACGTAATGGCAGGACTGATCTCCCACCCTGCGCATGCCCTCTCTGACGGCGTAACACGTGATCTGGATGCCAGCGGTTCCCGCATCAGCGCTCTCCCGGCTGATGCCCGAATCGCGGCCGCCATTCGGGACATCTCGCCCGAGTCGGTACGCAGGGACATCGCCACGCTTGTCAGCTTCCGCAACCGCTCCACGCTTTCGAGCATGACTCCGAACCTGCCGCCGAACACGGGCGTGACCGCAGCGGCGGACTGGCTCTTCGCGCAGTACACCGCTATCAGCAAGGAGTGCGGCAACTGCCTTGATGTTCGCCGGGATACTTTCACCGAACAGCCCATGAGCCGCATTCCGATACCCACCACGATCACCAATATCTACGCCGTTCTCAAGGGCACAGACGCGGCGCAGGGCACCCGCACCGTGCTCGTCACGGGCCACTACGACTCCCGCAACTCGACCAACGAAAACACCACGGATGAGGCGCCTGGCGCGAACGACGACGCCTCCGGGGTGGCCGTATCGCTCGAGTGCGCCCGAGCGCTGTCCAAGATGAAGTTTCCCGGCACGATCATCTTTGCCACTGTCGCGGGGGAAGAGCAGGGCCTGAATGGCAGCCGGCATCTCGCGCAGACGCTCAAGGCGCAGAACGTCGCTCTTGAAGGGGTGCTCAACAACGACATTGTCGGCGGCAACACCACGCCCGGCGATACGCTGCAGGACAAGCACGCGGTGCGTATCTTCTCCGAGGGCATCCCCTCGGTCGCGACCCCGGACGAGCTCAAAATGATAGAGTTGCTCGGCTACGAGAGTGACTCCTCCTCACGCGAGCTGGCGCGCGCGGTCACCGGTGTGGATGCGACGTACTTCGGCCGCGGGGCTGCCCCGGTCGCTGGCACCGGCAACACCATCCCGTATTTTCACCCGGTGCTCGAGATGCGGCGGGATCGCTTTCTGCGCGGCGGCGATCACACCTCCTTCAACGCAGAAGGGTTTACTGCTGTTCGCTTCACTGAGTGGCGCGAGGACTTCAACCACCAGCACCAGAATGTGCGCGTCGAAAATGGCGTGCAGTTCGGCGACCTGATCCAGTACGACGACATGAGCTATATCGTCGAAGTCGCGCAGCTGAATGCAGCCACGCTGGCCACGCTCGCCGATGCGCCCCCGCCGCCGGTCGACGTCAAGATCGTGACCGACGCGCTCGATAACAACTCCACGATCCAGTGGCAGCCCGGGCAGGGCGCACCGGCAGACACGCACTACCAGGTGCTGTGGCGTGAACTCTCAGCAAGTGACTGGCAGTATGTCGCCGATGCTGCAAAGTATGGCAATGGCACCAGTGCCACGCTTCCCGTCTCCAAGGACAACGTGATCTTCGGCGTCCGCGCCATCGACGCGGCAGGCCATGCCAGCCTTGCCGTGGTTCCGTACCCCATCCGCAAGGCACGCTAAGGAGCGGTAGATGAAAGCAGCTTTTGTGGTTGCGCGCGTCCTGCTGGGCCTGATGTTCACCGTCTTCGGGCTCAACGGCTTTTTGCACTTCATCAAGATGCCGCCGCCGACGGGCCTCGCGGCCACCTACCTGGGTGCACTCTCCCAGTCACACCTGCTGCAGGTCAACTTTGTCATCCAGTTGGTGACAGGACTCCTGCTGCTTGCAGGCGTCTATGTACCGCTTGCGCTGGTCCTGCTCGGGCCAGTGCTCGCAAATATTCTCGCGTACCACCTGCTGATGCATCCAGAAGGAATCCAGAATGCCCTGGTCGCATTTGTGTTGTGGCTGGTCGTCTTCTGGAGTGTGCGTGGCAACTTCGCCGGGGTGTTCCAGATGCGGACGCCACCGGCCGCCTGAGGGGAGCCTCCGCCGCTCCCGGCTGAGTTGGCAGGAATGTGATTGGTTCTGAGCTCGGGGCAGCGCGTGCTCACGAAGCGGTTCATCAGATTGATCACATACGGATGCACAGGATACGGAATGTAGGTTGCGTCGCCCAACAGCACCAGACAGGATTGGGCACGCCTCCCACGTATGCTTTTGACAACATCGCTGCGCCGATAATGAGCAGAAATGCCGGCGCAGCATTCAACCCTCATTGAGGGTGGGTCACGCGCAGGCCATAGCTCTTGCTAAGTGCCATGACGAGAGCAGCAACGACCAGCACAGAGACACTGCCGATGCGTAGGCGTTGTGCGCGCTCCTGCGAGGTGCGATGACAGATGCAGTACGCGCATGCGCCGAGAGGGAACTCGAAAGTGAGACCGTTCGGGAGAATTGGCCACTTACCCGGGCAGGCAAGAAGCCCGGCAGCGACAAACGCGAAACCATGAAGACGGACGCAAACAGGACCGGTCGTTTGCGCCAGAGCAACGGACCCGCTCTGCGCTACGCAGGTCCGCAGCAGAGTCCAGACTAAGTACATAGAGTACGTGCCCCGCCACTCAGACTTAGCCAGACGTAAATGCATTTAAACTCGCCACGCAAAGCTCTTAGTTGCTCCTAAGTGCACTTGAAGTCGCTCACTCGGGAACGAAACCTTACAGGATCGGGACCTACGTGGAAGGGTCGCCGCCACTGAGCCGTTCCGGATCCTGATGGTTCCGTTGGCTTCCCCTCGAAGGAGCTGGCGCGGGCCGCCAGGGCCGGCTCACCCCGGATCAGACACGAACCCCTGCGGATCCCGCCGCTGACGCTGCCCCGTCGGGCATAGGGACAGCAGCGGGCAGTCGGGACAATGTCGC
This sequence comes from Acidobacteriaceae bacterium, assembly GCA_965199135.1. Taxonomy (GTDB): domain Bacteria; phylum Acidobacteriota; class Terriglobia; order Terriglobales; family Acidobacteriaceae; genus EB88. Next base: position 1,308,952 of record OZ240685.1, read on the forward strand.
TCCCAGTCGTTCGTCGTGCAGCGAAGCTGCCCATGCAGTTTCCAGAGGTCATGCATCGCCGTCAGGCGTGCAGCGGGCCAGCGTTCTTCAGGCAGCAGCGCCAGCAGCACCTGTTCTGTGCGGCCGGCATTTGCCTGCGCATCCACAAAGCCCAGCCGCTGCGCGATACGATGATGATGCCCATCGACAGCCAGTGCCCGCAGCCGCAGCGAGGAGTGGTTGACCACCGCTGCCGACCCGCGTGCACCCACACCCTCAAAGCTCTCAAGCCATCGCCGAATGCGTTCGACCGGCTGGCCTTTGAAGAATTCGAGCGACAGCTGCCCTTCGTTCTGCCGCGTGATCCGTCGCAGCGCAGCCTGCAATGCAGGCGCTTTCCGCTCGGCAAAGGTCACCGGGGCAAGCACCGCGAAGACCTCAGCAGGCGGGGCATCGCGCAAACCACGCCAGTCCCCGAGAGCCGCGCCAAAGCGCAACTCGAGCTGTGCCAGCACCGCCAGCGAAACCTCGGTGCGCGTTCGCGCCGAGATCAGCACGAACACAAGCTCTTTGAGGGGATTCCAGAAGCGACGCTCGCGTGGCGGCCCGTCGCGCGCCAGCAGCCTCTCCTCGATCGAGGCGAGCTTTGACTCGCCACTGGCCCGCTCCTCGGCTGCTGCTGCCTCTTCTTCGACAGAGAACAGGGACGGGATGTCAGTGGTGCTCACAGACGCTAGGACGCACAAAGAGCAGTCTCTGGAAGCTCTCCCTGCGCAGACTCTGTTTGCCTAGGTCGTCGGCTTGAACTCAGTGATTGGGCGGCGGCCGCCAAAGCGCTTGTTCAGGAAGTTCACCGTAGGCATCTCGGCGCGAAGGTGCAACACCACCGCGACGGCGATCGAGAGCAACGTCGCCACGATGCTGCCAAACAGGTGGGTAATCGTGAGGATCGGCAGGTGCGGTGCGACGACCCTGCCGAGAAAGTAAACGCAGTAGGGGTGCACCAGGTACAGGATGTAGCTGGAGTCTCCGAACAGCACCAGCCACTTGAGACGGGTGTCCCAGCCACCCTTGGAGAGCAAAGCAGCGCTCAGGATCAGGACGAAACTCGTGAGCGATGTGCGCGTCCACACCGGCCCGGGCCAAGGGAGCGCAAAACCCTGCGCGCACACCAGGTAGAGGACGCACGCTGCCACAACCGGCGCAGACACCCAGCGCATCCGCTCCGCAGCTCTCTCCGGAACATGCTTTGCCAGCGTGTAGGCCAGGGCGCCAAGCGGGAACTCTGTCATCAGGCCATCCCCGAAGAAGCGAGTCAGCGCGCCCCCGTGTCCGAGCGTCGCACAGCCCGCAGCGATCGACAGGATCAGCCCTGTGGCGAGCAGCAGTGGCCGCCGTGGCAGCAGGAGCAGGCCGGCAGTGACGGCGAGATAGAAGAACATCTCGTAGTTCAAACTCCAGCCCACAAACAGCAAGGGACGGATGAGCCCATCATCTTTGACAAAGGGGATGAAGAAGAGGCTCTTGAGGAGTTCGACGAGATTCGGATGGGTTGCAGAGAGGAGTCGCGGAAACTTGTACGAGAACGCAAACAGCAACAGCGTCAGCAGCCAGTAGGGTGGAACGATCCGGATCACGCGGCGCCGCAGAAAAAAGCTGGGATTGGTGTCGCAGATGCGCGCCATGATGAAGCCGCTGATGACGAAAAAGACGTCCACTCCAAAGGATCCGACCGCGTGTCCCGTAGGGGGGAAGTACCCGGTGTGGAAGCTGACTACAGCAATCGCTGCAAAAGCCCGCAGGGCCTGGATGTTGTTGATCTTGGTATTGCGCGGTGCGTCCACTGTATGTTCCGTGCCCTTACATGAGTGTCAAGGAAAAGGCAGTCAGATGGGGAACTCCGACTGCCTTTGGCTACCGTCGCTGCGCCGACAGCTCCTGCTAGATGTCCAGGTTCTTTACATCCAGCGCATTGTCCTCGATGAACTTGCGGCGTGCTTCGACATCCTCACCCATCAGCGTGGTGAAGATAGTCTCGGTCTCCGCAATATCCTCCAGGCGGACGGACAGAAGCGTGCGCCGCTCGGGATCCATCGTCGTCTCCCACAACTGGGGTGCGGTCATCTCGCCGAGGCCCTTGTAGCGCTGCACCTGGTACTCTTTCCGGCCCTGCTCGATCACATAGTCAAACAGCTCGCCCGGGGACTTTTTCGTGACCGGTTCATGGGAGGCGCGGCCCGCCCGCTTGGGAGCCGGCTTTCCTGCTTCGATCTCGCCCGTCGTCTCGGTGTCCGTCTCTTCCGGATCCGGCGCCGGTGGTGCTGCGGCCTTGCCGGCGTACTCCACCGTGAACGGCGCCTGCAGCTGCTCGCGCAGCTGGGCGTACTTGGTCATCATTTGCCGATACTCGGGCGTTGAGGCGAGCGTCCAATCCACACGGCGAGGCGCTCCCTGGGCATCGGTGTACGTCACTGACCAGGTCTGGTGCTCTTCGTCAAACGCCGGTGCATGCACGGCCTTGAACTGGTAGTTCGGCGCCAGCTGTTCAAGCCCCGCCCGTACTGCGATCAATTTGGCCGGAACCGTCCCAGCCTCGGGACTCTCGAAGTCGCCGCGACGTGACAATTCATGCTTCGCCAGGAGGTCGACAACCTCTTCGTTGCGAACGCGCCGGTTGACCTTGCGGAAGAAGTCGAGATACTCGTTGAGCTGCCCCATGAACTTGGTGAGCGCCGCGCCTTCGAGCTGGCCCTGGCTCGAGCCGTCCTCGGCCACTCCATACTTGACGACCATGCCTTCGGAAGCACGCTTGACCATCACGTTCACGAACTCGCGGTCGTCCTTGATGTACTGCTCGAACTTGCCCTTCTTGATGCGGTAGAGCGGCGGCTGCGCGATGTAAACATGGCCGCGCTTGATCAGCTCCTGCATGTGGCGGAAGAAGAACGTCAGCAGAAGCGTCCGGATGTGCGAACCGTCGACGTCGGCATCCGTCATCAGGATGATCTTGCCGTAGCGGAGCTTCGAGGGGTCAAAGTCGTCCTTGCCGATCCCGCAGCCAAGCGCGGTGATCATGGCGCGGATTTCCTCGTGGCCCAGCATCTTGTCGTAGCGAGCCTTCTCGACGTTCAGGATCTTGCCCTTGAGCGGCAGGATCGCCTGGAACTTCCGGTCACGGCCCTGCCGGCTGGTGCCGCCGGCGGACTCACCCTCGACCAGGTACAGCTCGCAGCGCTCCGGGTTCCGCTCGGAGCAGTCCGAAAGCTTGCCCGGCAGACCGCCGCCGTCGAGCGCGCCCTTGCGGCGGGTCAGGTCGCGCGCCTTGCGGGCCGCCTCCCGGGCACGGGCCGCGTCGATCGCCTTGTTGATGATCTTTTTCGCGATCGAAGGATTCTGCTCCAGGAACATGCCAAGCCGCTCGTTCACCAGCGCCTGCACGGTTCCGGCAATATCGGAGTTGAGCTTGCCCTTGGTCTGGCCTTCAAACTGGGGCTGCGGCAGCTTGACGCTGATCACCGCAACCAGCCCCTCACGGACGTCATCGCCCGAAAGGTTTTCCTTCATATCTTTGAACAGGCCAAGCGACTGCCCGGCTGCATTGATCGTCCGGGTCAGGCCTGTACGAAAGCCGGAGAGATGGCTGCCGCCGTCTGCCGTGTTGATGTTGTTCGCAAAGGTGAACACTGTCTCGGAATAAGCATCGTTGTACTGGAGGGCGATCTCCATGTCGACGCCATCCCGCAGCGCCTCCATGACGATCGGTTGCTCATGCAGCACGGCCTTGCCCTTGTTGATATGGCGAATGAACTCGGCGATGCCGCCGGCATACTTGAAGTCGGTCCGCTTGGGCTCGCCGGTCTTGGGATCGAGCGTCCGCTCGTCCGTCAGCGTGATGGCCAGCCCCTTGTTCAGGAAGGCCAGTTCGCGTAGCCGCTGGGCGAGCGTGTCGTAGTTGTACTCGACCACCGAGAAGATGGAACGGTCAGGCAGGAAGTGAACCTTGGTGCCCCGGCGCTTCGAGTTGCCGACCTGGCGCAGCTCCGAAATGGGTGCACCCTTGGAATAATCCTGCTCATAGGTGTGGCCGTCCCGCCAGATCTCCACATCGAACGCCTCTGACAGGGCATTCACGCAGGAGACACCGACACCATGGAGACCACCGGACACCTTGTAGGTCGATGCGTCGAACTTGCCGCCCGCATGAAGCTTGGTCAGCACCACCTGGACCGCAGGCATGCGCTCGCCATTGTCCAGGGTCTTGAGGTCTACGGGAATGCCGCGGCCGTCATCGATGACCGTGACCGAGTTGTCGACATGGATGATCACATCGACATGCTTGGCATACCCCGCAAGGGCTTCGTCGACGGAGTTATCGACGACTTCGTAAACCAGGTGATGCAGCCCCTGCTCCCCGGTCGAACCGATATACATTGCCGGCCGGAGGCGAACTGCCTCGAGGCCTTCAAGAACTTTGATGTTGTCGCTTGTATACGTCCCGCTCTGGGCGGTGACCGTCGCAGTGACATCCTGGCTAAGAGGTAGTTCGTTCAAGGACATGCAACTCCAGTACGCGGACAAAAGAGGCAGGCAGCCGAAGGTGGCTTCCCCGAGGGAAGCGGCTACCGCGAGGTATTCCGCAATACCACTATGCTACCACTCGATCAAAAGTAATCGTTACCCCACACCATTCTTAAGTAAGTTCCCGGAGTAATCGTTTTTTACTAACGTAACCGCGAATTTACAAACATAAAGCTTGCTGCAGTAACACCCCCCCGGCTAACTTGAGCACACGTGAGCGAATGTTTTTCGTCCGGGAGAGCGCGCTTACCAGTTCTGTAGAAAGATCGTTAGGAGACGTATCATGACAAAGGGTTCCCGCGTTACCACCATGTTGCTTGTTGCTGCTGGACTTTTCGCTACTGCTTCTAGTAGCTTCGCTGCTGGACCTGGCCCTTTTGGCCAGCCGGCCCCGAAGTGGCCTGGTAGCACCAACCTTCAGGTTGCAGGACCTGGTCCCTTCGGCCAGCCCGCCCCGAAATGGCCTGGTAGCACCAACCTCAAGGTTGCCGGACCGGGCCCTTTCGGCCAGCCGGCGCCCAAGTGGCCGGGTAGCACCAACTTGCAGATCGTTAAGTAGTTCACCCCAACCCTGTACCTCGCTGAAGTGAGCGGGTCCCAGGAGCGGAAGCGTTCATTGAGACCCGCCGCGTGAATCTATCCTCTGTGTCGACCACCATGATTGCTGCAGAGCCACTTGCGTGGCTCCTTGCACTGGTGTGCTTGTACTTCGGAGAACGCCGCAAGCGCGTTCCTCGCGCGCAGATGATTCCCGGCAACATTCGGAATGAAGAACCCGCCATGGACTACAAGCCCCTGGGCGCGTTCATCCTCCTGAAGATCACGGCGACCCTGTGTTACCCGCTGTTCTCCGAACAACTCATTCCACTTGGAATCAGCAAGCCGGTTGGTCAGACCATTTACGTGACCGTCTACTGGTTGAGCTACCTGCTATCCACCGTGGTTGTGTTCTCTGTGATGGGAGCCCTGCTGCGGCAAAGCCTGAGGCCTCTGCCTGGTCTGTCCTCTGCGGCGCTGATCCTCTTCCGCTGGGCCGCCATCCTTACCCTGATCATCGCGCTGACTGCCCACATTCCGATCTTCGGCTTCCATGGGCTTGCGAACTGGCTGGACGAGGTCAGCATCTCGTTCATGCTCTGTGTCTGCAGCTTCGAGCTCACGCTGACCACGATGCTCTTCCTTCGTCTCGAGAAGCTGGGAATGTGCCTTCGAAGCCGCCCGGTTGGCATTGGCATGGGGCTGACCCTGATGGGGCTCGCCGACCTGATCAGCGGGATCACCATCAATCTTGCCTCGAAGACCGCCACGGACACGATCTCCTGCGTCTACGAGGTCATCATTTACAGTGCCCTGGTCCTGTGGTGCTTCTACATTATTCTTCCGGAGCCACGCCGGAGCGCACATTCCTTGTCGCCTGCCTCGAAGCTGATGCGCTGGAATGAGATCGCGCTGAAGCTTGAGGTCAACGGTCGCCAATCCGAGCAGACACCCTTCATCTCGGGGGTTCAACTCATCGTCGATGGCATCCTCGACAAGTACAACATTGGGAAATATTAAGATCGATTCAAATGAGTAAGGGGCGCCCTGGGGCGCCCCTTACTCATGTTTCTAACCCGGAAGCTAGTCGGCTGCGACTTCCTCGGTACGTGTCTCGTGCGCGCTGGCCTCTGAGGAGACTTCGATCGGCTCGATCGACACAAAACGCCCGGTGCGTCCGCGATCAACAAACTTGACACGTCCCGAAATCTTCGCGAACAGGGTGTCATCGCTGCCAATTCCCACGTTCAGGCCTGGCTTCAGTGGTGTTCCGCGCTGCCGCACGATGATGGAGCCGCCGCTGACGATCTCGCCGCCGAACCGCTTCACACCCAGTCGCTGGGCATTCGAGTCGCGGCCGTTCTTGGAACTGCCTAATCCTTTTTTATGTGCCATCGCTTCTCTCCTGCGTCTGCCGGTTAGGCGTTTGCGCCGTAGCTCTTGCCGTCAATCTGGATCTCGTTGATCTTTACCTGGGTAAAGGCCTGACGATGACCCTGCATCTTCTTGTACTGCTTTTTGCGCTTGTAGTGGAACACCAGGATCTTCTCGCCCCGGCCTTCGCCCACAACGGTCGCCAGAACCTTGGCGCCCTCGGCAGGCTTGGCTACCGAGCCGGCCTCGCCGGAGAATGCCAGCACTTCACCGAACTCAATCGCGCCATTCTCGTCAGCGACCAGCTTCTCTACCTTGACCACGTCGCCCGGGGCGACGCGATACTGCTTTCCACCCGTACGGATTACCGCGTACATAGTTTTCCTCTCAAATCGCCGTTCCATCCGAACGCCGCTCCATCTGAACTTGGCAGCGAGCGATACCTTCGCTAAATCCCAGTATGCGCATTGTGATGCGAAGGGAACCGGAGCGCCTGGGAGTACACAGGCAAGGCTACGGGCAGGAGGCACAACCGCCGAACTTACCTAGTGTATCGGCGGAGGCCGCCCGGGTCAAACCTCTCGTGCTGGGAACCGCGGCGCAGCCTCGGCCGTCCCCGCCCTCCGCCGTGCCCATGGCCCCACCCCCCGGCTCTTCTCTGCTGACTGAAAGAGATACACCGCCAGGATCACGATCAAAGGCTCGAACGGGTGCCGAAACCGGGCGTGCACGGTCACAAAGTAGTAGAGCAGCGGCAGAAGCGCGAAGCATGCGGCGAAGAGCCACGCTCCCGGGATCCTCCGCCGCAGCGCCAGGAGCAGCCCCAGGAGCCCGGCGATCGAGGTGAACTGATAGTTCAGGTTGCGCCCGTACTCCACATACGGAGCGTCATCCGAGGGGTGCGGCACCGAGAACCAGAAGTAGTAGAGGCGCTTCGCGCTCAGGGCCCAGAAACGCGGCCAGTCCGAGCGGATGATCGCCCTGGCCTTCTCCCCCCGCATCGCGACGTACCGGACCTCCCCCATCTCCCGATACAGCCGCAATTGGCCGGAGCTTTCCCCCGGGTGGTTGTACTCCATCAGCAGCCCGACCGCCCCGGGACCATTGCCAAGGTAGAGCTCCGCCCCGAAGTTCCCGCGCAGGGGCACAAAGTGGTGGAAGGCTTCCCAGTTGCGCCAGCTCCAGGGCGCGATCAGGGCGAGGCAGAGGACCGCGCCGACAGCCGCGTTGCCGATCTGGCGCGGCCAGGCCAGGCCCGCTCCCGCCAGGATCCACACGCCCATCACGGGCAGCATGATGCAGATCTCCGGGTTTGAGAGAGCGATCAGCCCCCACAGGAGCCCGAAAACGGCCCACCGGCCCACAGTCTGTCGAGGCCCGGGATCGTCAGGCCGCTCCCCGATGCCGCGCATGCGGAGCGCCAGCACGATCACGCAGGAGAACAAAAACGCCGTAAGCGTCATCTCCCAGATCCACTTCACCGCGTACTGCATCGCCGCCGGATACAGCGCCCACAGCCACGCCGACCAGCGCGCGACGCTCGGATTGAAGCAGCGCAACGCGATCTCCCAGGTGGTGCGCACCATCAGCGCGTTCAAGACGCAGTTCAGCGCCAGGAGCACCCAGGCCGAAAGCTTCGTGTACACCCCGAAGAGCTTGAAGACCCCCGCAATGATCAGAGGATAGGCTGGCGTGACCCAGGCCGTGGGTCCAGTGTGGCCGTTGAAGGGGTCGCTGTAGCCGTACCCCGAGACCAGTGCTCGGGCGATCCGCGCCATCTCCCACCCGAACTGAAAGTGATCCCCATAGGGCCGCACGCGCCAGGTATGCGCGATTGTCATGTAGGCGATGCGAACAGAGAGCGCAAACCAGAAGAGAGACCACGGAAACTGTTGCCCGAGCCGCCCGGCCATGGAGGTCTGCGAGATGGCGTATGGCGCCGAGGTCTGCGGGGAAGTCTGGGAGTGCTCGGCCACAGGGAGATTGTACGTGCGCCGCCTTACCCAGAAGAGTCGCCCGGAGCACTGTCGCCCGCAGCTCTGTCGCCCAACGAGACGCCAGGCCCATACGCGCGATCATCCCGGTCAAATGCTAAGGATCTGCGGTCACCCTTCCACACATCCCCCGAACCACTCAGCTCGACGTGCGCGTGCCCAGGTCGATCGACACGGTATCGATCTGCGCAGACGACCCACCGGACTGGTGGGCGTCGATCCGCAGCGTCATCGCGTCGACGGTCACGCGCAGAAACCCGTAGTGCGTGTCGTCGTAGTTCTCAAGCGTCAGGGTGTCATCGACCACGTACGGCACCCGCAGCGCGACCCCGTTCACCTTCCGGATCTTGTCGAGTCCGTGCCCACCATGACCGGCCACCATGTAGACGATGTTGGTCGCGCCCGATGTGCCGGGGTTCAGTGTGCGCGTGAAGCGCTGGTAGTTGTGCGCGTGGCCCGAGAATACGGCATGCGGCCAGAAGTCGGCAGCCGCGCAGGCCGCGTCCAGGTCGGCAAGCATGAGCGGCGAGCCGCCATGGGTCGTTCCGGCCGTGTACGGCGGATGGTGCACCGCGATGATCACCGCCCCGGCATAGTTCTCGCTCTTGCAGCGGGCAAGCGCGGTCCGAAGATAGGTCAGCTGCGTGTCATTGAGGGCTGGCCGGGTGTTGCCCTCGGTCGAGATCACGCCCGGGTCTTCGAGCACATTGCTGTAGATCGCCAGGAGGCGCACAAAGGGGGAGTCGAAGGTGTAGAAGACCCCGGGTTGGATCATCGCGGTCCGGATCAGGCCGCCTGCTTCGGGCGTGATCACGGGCGTCGTCGCGCAGAAGTTGCGAAGCCACGCATCGAGCGTCGGAGCCGGGTCGCCAGTGTAGATGAGCCCGTCATGGTTGCCGGCCAGGCCCAGGATGGGATTCTGGTAGGTACGGTAAGGCTCGTAAAGCTGGTCGTAGTAGTACTTTGCTTCACCGAAGCTGTAGACCACGTCGCCCAGGTGAAAGAAGAAGGCAGGCGCCGCATTCGGGGCAGAGGTCGCGAGGTCCGCCTGCATGGCATCCGCCACCAGCGACTCGTCGGTCGGCGCTTTCACATTGCCGGTGTCGCCGACGCTGTGAAAAACGATCTGGCCGGCCGTCGTGATTGCCTGCACCTTGGCCGCGCCGAGCGCCGTCCCCCATACCTCTTCGAGCGTGAGGATGGGCTCGGTGCCGCCGCGTGGTGCGGGGAAGGGCTCAACGAGTTTGCTGTTGACCTTGTTATAGAGCGGATCATCCGAAGGGTGCGGGACCTTGAAGGCTGTCTCATCCGGCCCGGGAACCGGCTGTCCGAACGCCGGCGTTCCGTCGTCCGCGGCGCCCGAGCTGCCGGCAGGGTGCGGGTGTTTCGGCGCATGTTTCGCGGGGTGCTTTTCCGGGTGCTCAGGCGTCTTCGGCGACATAGGGGAACCTCGCTGGGCAGACTACACCTGTTCGACGAAGCCGAAATGAAACATCGGTAGCGTGATTCCCTTAGTGGGTACCTCGTTCATCCAACTGTAACGATTCCGCTTGCAGATACAGGCACCTCATGCGAAGGTGGGCGGAATACCGGACGACTTCACAGTGGAAGGAGCACTCCTGCCCATGATTTCTCCCACGCATCCCCTGCGCCGTATCTTCCACGACCTCGTACGCGACTGCTTCCGTGACGTGCTGCCCAAGAACAGCCACGAGATCGTCGCCTATGTCGCGGATATGTTGACCGAGTTTTCATCGACCGAGAAGTTGTACCCGGTCACGGATGAAGAAGGCCGTCCCGTGCGCGATCTCGAGCGGCTGCTGCTTGCCTCGGACCCGGTCCATGGCACGGCAGCCTCGTTCGACGCGGAACGCCGCCTGCGCAAGCACATTGGCGACTACCTGCTGTTCTCCGCCGGCATGGCGCCGCACAACGCAGCGACTCCCGAACGGTTGAACGCGATGGTCCGGACCGGGCAGGAGAGTTACTGGGTCGTCTCGCAGTTCAACTTGTTCGAGTACGAACGCGAAGCCCCGCTCTTCGCCCGGCTCAGTGCCACGTTTGAGCCATGCATGCATGGGCTTCGCGATGTGTACGGGCGGCTACAGCGCAATGGCCCGCGGCTGCTGATGTAGCGCTCTATCGCGTCTCTGTGAGCACCGTGCGCAGCACCGCGGCAACGCGCTCCGGGGCCTCGCGCTGCACGTAGTGGCCAACCCCGTCGAGCAGCACGTGCTTGTAGCCGCCCGTGAACCATGGCTCCTGCCCGAGGGGCCCCTCCGGCAGCTCGCAGCCGTCCGCCGTGCCCGAGATAAACCAGGTCGGCACCGCGATCGCCGGCTTCCCCGCAATAACCGTATGCTCCGCCGCATAGCGCGCAGCCCCGGGATCATTCCCGTGGCGGGTGCGGTAGTACGAGAGCACGGTCGCGACGAACTGAGGATTTTCCCAGGTCTTTGCCGCTTCCGCGAAGTCTGCTTCGGAGAACCTCCAGGTCGGCGACCAGGTCTCCCAGAGCAGCCGGCAGAGCCCCACGCGATCCCGTGTGAGTGACTGTTCTCCTTGCGGCGTGTGGAAGAACCACTGGTACCAGAAGGCGCGTTCCTGCACGTGCGGCAGCTCTCCGCTGCTCGTGCCGTAGCGTACATACGTCGAGCCCAGACCGATGGCTGCGCGAAAGCGTCCCGGGTGCAGGACTGCCGCTGCGAAGAGCGTTCCGGCGCCCCAGTCATGGCCCATCCAGATCGCGCGGTCGATCCCGAGGGCATCGAGCAGCGCCACGGCATCTTCGACGTGAGCGGCCAGTTGCCCGGATTCAGAGGCGGGATCGGTGATGCGGGTGCTTCCGAAGCCGCGCAGGTCGGGCACGATCCAGCGGACTGGCTCGCCCTGCCAGCCATCGATCAGTGCACGCCAGCTCGCGGCAGAGTCCGGGAAGCCGTGCAGCAACAGCACAGGGATTCCCTCGGGAGAGCCCTGCTCAGCGTAGGAGAGGTGGATGTGTGGGAGTTCAGCGAGAGACATGGATCGTGGGATGCCTACCCGCGGAAGCCGTCGAGCGCGAAGCCGAAGTCCGAGTCGCAGTGCGCGGCATGGAGAGTGATCAGTGTGATCAGATCGTAGCCGGACCGGAGTACGTACACCTGCCCCAGCACGCCCGAGGGATAGTGCACAGCGAAATGTTCGGTCGCGTGGCCATCCAGGGACATCACCGGCTGAAACTCAATGGGCGTTCCCCTGCGGGTGAAGCCATTCTCGACCGCGACTGCCCAGTCGTGAGTCGGCATTGGATTCATCATGCGCGAGAGATCGATCTGGCAGGCGCCGGAGGAGTCCTGCAGCCTTGCATGGAGATCGGTGGCCGGTGCCGAGCCATCGGGAGGCAGCGCCTCGGCGGAGCCAGTCCACCCCGAAGGTGGCGTGAAAGGGAGTCGCGCGGCAAGATCGGGGTCGAGCCCGGGCTTGAGAGGCTGCGCCGCAGTCGTGGCCTGAGGGTAGCCTGCTCCGTGGCAGCCCGCCCATCCTGCAGCAGCGAGCACCAGCAGTCCCCCTGCGAGAACCTGCCCGAGGCCGAAACTCATATCGTGCGACATCGACATCTTCACCCCTAACGACTCTATCGGCTTCCGCCCGCACCGTGAAAAAGAGCGTGAGCTGGGCCACACCCATCGTCATTCTGCAACTTGTGCAGGAGTGCCTCTGGACAGAACTCACCTCTTTGCCGATAGAGCGACGGATGCCCACGCACAAGCGTGGCGGAGGAGCTCGCGATGCATCGTGAGAAGCGCAAGCATGTTCGCCAGTATTGCAGCGGCATTGCAGACGCGTACCCCAGGCCCGATGCTGCACCACACCGGGCACGGATCGCAGACCTCAGCCTCGAGGGCTGTCTCCTGCACTTCGAGGGCGCTCATCAACTTGAGATTGGAGAGACACTCGAGATTGCCTTCAACGTGAACCAGCTACCCTTTCGCGTGCGCGCCAGGGTACGCGCTGTGCGTTCCGCGAAGAGCCTGGGCGCCCAGTTCGACAGCGTGAGCGGAAGAACCGAGCGCCGGCTCGCGGAGCTGGTCGAGGAGCTCCGCGAGGATTATTACCGCCCTGGCTCCATCCGGTTGAGCTGACTGCCTAGAGGATGTAACGGCTCAGATCCTGATCCTTGACAATGCTGGCTACCATTTGCCGCACGTACTCCGGGTCGATGATCACCACGCGCTCGTGCCCGGTCGGAATCTCGCGATCCGTCACCGGCAAGGGCACGGTCGAGGCGCCGTCCGTTGCGGCGACTGACAGGTCAAAGACACCCTCAGCGGTCTTCGGTGCCTTCAACAGATCCGGCGCCAGGAAGCTGATCTCGTCAAGCACCCTCTCCATGATGGTGTGCAGCCGTCGTGCGCCAATGTTCTCGGTCTGCTCATTCACGCGGAAGGCAAAGTTCGCCATCTCGGAGATGGCTTCGGGCGTGAACTCAAGCTTCAGCCCCTCGGTCTCGAGCAGCGCAATCGACTGCTTGGTCAACGACGCCTTGGGCTCGGTGAGGATGCGAACAAAGTCATCCACGGTGAGCGAGTGCAGCTCGACCCGCACCGGGAAGCGGCCCTGCAACTCTGGAATCAGGTCGCTCGGCTTGGTCACGTGGAACGCACCGGCCGCGATGAACAGGATGTAGTCCGTGCGCACCATGCCGTAGCGCGTGCTTACCGTGGTGCCTTCGACGATCGGCAGGATATCGCGCTGCACGCCCTCGCGCGAAATATCCGGACCGTGACCACCCTCGCGACCGGCGATCTTGTCAATCTCATCCAGAAAGACGATGCCCGAGTTCTCGACGCGTTCGACCGCGGTGCGCTGCACCTGGTCCATGTCGATCAGGCGACCTTCTTCTTCCTGCACCAGGTAGTCGAACGCCTCGGCGACCTTCATGCGGCGCTTCTTGGTGCGCGGGCCAAACAGCTGCGGAAGGATGTCTTTGAGGTTGTTCTCGGACTCATCCTGCGAGTTGTTGGTGACGATCTCGATCTGGGGCTCACGGCGTTCGCGTACATCGATCTCGACCATGCGGTCATCGAGCTTGCCCTCGCGGAACTGCTCGCGCAGCTTGTCGCGCGATTGCCCATAGCTGCTCGTATCTTCCTCCGCTGCGGCAGTCAGGGTTTCGGCGATGCCCGCTTCCGGCTCTCTGGCCTCCCCGGTCATTGAGATCACGTTCGACGGCGTGTTCTCAACCACAGGCACGGCAGGTGGGGGCAGCAGAAGATCAAGCAGCCGGTCTTCGGCGTTCATCTCTGCCTTGTCTTCCACCTCGTCGAGCTTCTCGTCGCGCACCATGTCGATCGCGTTCTCGACCAGGTCGCGCACAATCGACTCGACATCCCGCCCCACATAGCCGACTTCGGTAAACTTCGAAGCCTCGACCTTGAGGAAGGGGGAGTTGGTCAGCTTCGCGAGCCGTCGCGCGATCTCGGTTTTGCCGACGCCTGTGGGCCCGATCATGATGATGTTCTTCGGCATGATCTCGTCCGCGACTTCTGGAGCGAGCTTCTGCCGGCGCATGCGGTTGCGCAGGGCGAGCGCCACCGCGCGCTTGGCTGCGCGCTGGCCTACAACGTACTTGTCGAGCTCGGCGACGATCTCGCGCGGAGTCAGCTCCTCAAGCGCGAGTTCCTGGTCGTCAGCAGTTCCCGGGAGGTAGATCGCCATGGTGTGGTCTCTTCCTGGTTCGAGTAGAGGCTACTTCTTGTCGGCCGCGTTAGCGCCGTGCAGCTCTTCTACAAGAATGGTGTCGTTCGTATAGATACAGATTTTGCCGGCAATCAGGAGCGACTTCGACGCAATGTCGCGCGCCGAGAGCTCGGTGTTGTCATAGAGCGCGCGGGCCGCGGCCAGGGCATACGAACCGCCCGAACCGATTGCGACAATGCCCTCATCCGGCTCGATGACGTCGCCTGTGCCCGAGATAAGAAAGCTCTGCTGCGGGTCGGCGACGATCAACAAGGCCTCGAGCGAACGCAGCATCTTGTCGGTGCGCCAGTCCTTCGCGAGCTCCACCGCAGCACGGCCGATGTTGCCGGCATACTGCTCGAGCTTGCCTTCAAACCGCGAGAAGAGCGAAAACGCATCGGCGGTCGATCCCGCAAAGCCGGCGAGCACCTTGTCGTTGTAGAGCCGACGGATCTTGCGCGCCGTGTGCTTCAGCACCGCGTCGCCCAGCGTGACCTGTCCATCGGCTGCCATCACCACGGAGTCGCCCCGGCGGACACACACAACAGTGGTGCTGCGGATGCGGCGGCGCTCTCCGTTTGTGCCGGGAGCAAGCGAAAGATCACCAGGCTGAGAGCGACGAATGCGGGCGGATTGCGGTTGGTACAGAGAGGAACTACGAGGCATAGGCGTCCCTGAAGTATACCCTCCGGTCTCATGGGCTACAGGGCAGGCGCAGCGCAGGCGGTGCCTTGCTGCCCCTGTGCGATCCGTCGAAACTGCTGGATCATCGGTCGCGCGTCGCCCCGGCGCCATGCAAGCTCGATCTCGCTCACAGCCTCAACCCCATCCAGCCTGAGGCAGACGGTGTCCGGTGAGGCGATGCTCTGCACAGAGGCAGGCGCAACCGAGACGCCGATCCCCGTTCCCACCAGCCGCAGAATCGTCAGCCAGTGCGACGCCACCTGTACGATCTCGGGGCGAAAGCCTGCTGCCTCGCACAGCTGCATGGGCTTCTCAAAAGCGCGCACCCCTGCGGTGCGCGGGTAGTAGACGAACGGGTCGCCGCGCAGCTCGGCCGGCGTGATGCTTTCTCGTTTGCTGAGCGGGTGACGGCTCGAGACCACTGCGACATAGGGTTCCGAGAAAAGCGGTTCCACGAGGAGCCCCTCGCGCCTGTCCGCATCCCGCAGCAGTCCTACATCGAGGGACCGGTCTTCCAGGCCATCCACGACCCGGGCGGTAAATGATTCATGGAGATGCAGCGCGACCTCTGGGAACTGCTCGCGATACGCGCGCAGGATCAGCGGAAGTCCTCCAAGCATCGCCGAGCCCACAAAGCCCACGTGGAGCGAACCCATGCGGCCCGCGCCCACGTCCTGCATCTCGCGCACATCGCGGTCCGCCGACTCGAGCAGCTTGCGCGTCCGCTCCAGATACACCGCACCGGCCGAGGTCAGCTGCACAGAGCGCGAGGTCCGAACAAACAGGGCGTAGCCGAGGATCTCCTCAAGCTGGCGAATCGCCTGCGACAAGGGCGGTTGAGCGAGGTTCAGCCGCAACGCGGCGCGTCCGAAGTGTAGCTCCTCGGCCACGGCGACGAAGTAGCGAAGATGGCGCAGCTCGATGCGGAGATCCATAGGCAGGTCGTCTCAATAGCTGGGTCCAATATATTGGACAGGGGCAAACGCCGGCCTGAAGCTGGAGAGAGAGGACAGCCAATGCCTGCAGAAAACATGATCCCCGCGCAGACCACCACCATCCGTGAACTCCGCGAAGGCGAGGACGCCACGGCGTTCCGTACGCTGAACGAGGAGTGGATCTCCCGCTACTTTGTGCTCGAGGCCAAGGACCGCGAGCAGCTGGAGCACCCCGAGCGTTTGCTCGCCAGGGGAGCGCGGATCTTTCTCGCGACGCGCGATGGAAACGACGTCGGCTGTGTTGCGCTCGTGCCGATGGCGGAGGGTGTCTTTGAGCTCTCGAAGATGGCGGTCTCGCCCGAGATGCGGGGGCAGGGGATCGGCCGTACCCTGCTGCTCCACGCCATCGGGGAGGCACGCGCTGCCGGGGCTCGATCGCTCTTTCTCGGCAGCAACACCAGGCTGGTGAGCGCAGTGACGCTTTATGAATCGGCCGGCTTCCGGCATGTCGCGCCCGATCGTTTGCCGAAGCTTGCCTACTCTCGCGCCAACGTCTTTATGGAACTCGAGCTTCAGTGAGACATGTCATCGCAGCCGATCGCCCCGGGATGTGAGACGCGGGAAAAGGATGTACGCCGCCCCGTGCAGGGGGAGTAACCGCCGCGTCCGCACCATCAAGCAAGTCACACCGCGCAGTCCGTAGCTGGGGTATCCTGCTCCTATCCCGGCACAGCCCATGTGCCGGCCCCGAAACAAAGTGCCGGAGCGATTGCTGCGATGAACGGGCTCACCTTACGCGATCACCAGGCTTTGACAACGATGGCGGCCGCCGTCGCCTGTCTCGGCGGCATCGCCTGGTACATGGCCACCCGCAAGCGCACGACCGAGGAAGAGCTCGAGCGTACCCGGCGGCAGGATCTCGTTCTGGGCGGCCGTATCATCGACGGCACCGTGCTCGACATCTCGGACCTGGACCCCCGTGAGGCTGGCCGGCCCGAGGGAATGCAGCTGATCCTCTACAAGTACGAGATCGCCGGCGTCTCCTATGAGTGCTCGCAGGACATCACGCACCTGAAGGACCTGATCCAGCTCTCCGACATCCGGGTCGGTTTTCCGTGCTCGGTTCGCTACGATACGCGACAGCCGGAGAACAGCATCGTGATTGCCGAGAACTGGATCGGCCTGCGCGACACGGCGAACTCGGTTCCCGTGCGCCGCTCACTCCGGCGCTGGTCCGCTCCCGTGTCCTAGCCTAACGTCACTGTCCTTCGTACTCACTTTGCCTCCTGACCCCATCCCCGCTCCCCTACACTAAGACATGCACTCGCACGGCTCACCCACGGGACGGACACAGATTGTGCTGCAGGTCTCCCTTGCGGCCACGGTGCTCTACGTCGCGGTGTGCTTCGTTGTCGGCCTCCACGCGCACTCGCTTGCGCTGCTCTCAGAAGCCGGGCACAACGTCTCGGATGCGGCGGCGCTCCTGCTCTCCTTTGTGGCTGTCTGGCTTGGCAATCAGCCGGCGAATGATGGCAAGACCTACGGCTACCAGCGCGCCGGTGTGCTGGCGGCTTTCTTCAACGCGTTGACGCTGGTGGCGGTCTCGACCTGGATCGCCGTCCATGCGCTTGAGCGGCTGCAGCACCCCGTTGTCGTTGCCTCCACGCCGATGATGGCCGTCGCTGCTGCAGGCGTGGTGATGAACGGCATGATCGCGACGCTGCTCTGGAGAACCAGCTCCAAGGATGTCAACTTGCGTTCGGTCTTCATCCACATGGCCGGCGACACCTTGTCGACCGCGGCCGTCATCGTCGGGGGCTTCTTCATCCGGCTTACCGGCATGGAACGCATTGATCCGGCGTTGTCGCTTGCCATCGCGGCGCTGATTCTCTGGTCGTCTATCTCCATCGCCCGCGAGACTCTCAATATCCTGCTCGAGGGCACGCCACAAGGTATCGAGGTGGCAGAGATCCGCACCGTGCTCGCGGGGCTCGAGGGTGTCGAGGATGTCCACGACCTCCATGTCTGGTCACTTGGCTCGCAGACGCATGCGCTGTCGACGCACATCCGCATTGCCGACATTTCGATGTCCGAGAGTGGGGCCATTCTGAACCGCATCAAGGGCGCGCTGCGGGAGCGCTTCCGTATCCTGCACACCACGATCCAGTTTGAAAACACTGGCTGTGAGACCGAGCATGGATGCGTGGTGGCGCTTGAAGAAGCCGAGGCGCCCGGCCATGATCACCACCATCACCATGGCCATCATCACGGCCACGCCCACTAGCCGCCCACAGGAACCACACCTGCAGGAACCACGCCCGCATGAATCACTAGGTCGTGAGCGCCTGCTCGATCGTGGCAGCGACCCCGGTGCCAAACGTCTTCCAGTTCAACCGGTCCCGGTAATAGGCACGCCCCGCCAACGCCATTTCCGCGTAGCGTGAGCGGTCCCCAGCTAGCACCTCAAGCATGCGCTGAACGTACGGTTCCGCACCGTCCGCGATCGGCTGCAGCAGGCCAGTTTTCCCGTCGAGGATCACCGAAGGAAGCGCATGCACTGCGCGGCTGACTGGCGGCAGCGCGAAGGCCTGGGCCTCCGCAAAGACCAGGCCGTAGCACTCAGCGATTGTCGGCACCACGAGAAAGTGCGACTCGAGGAGCAGCGAACGCAGCAGGCTGGCCTCTGCCGGAACCCCGCGGCGGAGGAAGCCATGCATCTGAACCAGGCGC
Source organism: Acidobacteriaceae bacterium (assembly GCA_965199135.1). GTDB lineage: Bacteria > Acidobacteriota > Terriglobia > Terriglobales > Acidobacteriaceae > EB88. Next base: position 1,327,484 of record OZ240685.1, read on the forward strand.
TCATCCTCCGGAGCGATCTCCGGCCGCACCCCGACAATATGCAGGCACACCTCGCCGACTGCGCCGCTTTGCTGCAGCCGTCGCGCGATCTCGAGCGCCAGCGGGCCGCCCTTGCGCTCCCACTCCTTCGCGACAAACAGGAGTTGCAACCGGTCCTTCGGACGCGCCTTGACTGCGGCGACGATCTCGTCTTCCGTCTCCTCAGGAACCCAGCCGGCCCCGAATGGCTGTACATGCACTGTGCTTAGGGGAACCCGGTAGCGTTGCGCGCCGTCCGCCTGTGCCCAATCCGACGCAAAGATAGTCCCGGTGATCCGCTGCGCTGTGGCTCTTTCCCGCGCGGCATAGCGTCTCGCTCCCAGGGGCTTCGGCCAGTAGCCGTGGTACACCTCAAGCCACGCCATCCAGGCAGAGTCCGAGCAGAAAAACGTCGGGATCGGTGGCCCCTTGTAGAACTCGTGGAGGTACACGAGGCACTGCGATGAGATCGACAGCACGGCCTGCGGCCGATCTCGTTCGATAGCCTGGGCAGTCTTCCGCGCGAAGTTACGGAGCGCCGGGGCGGTCATCCACAGGGGATAGCGTGGTTCGCGATTCCGGTGGCGGCCCAGCATAAGACGAAGTGCTCCATGCAGCGGCTGCCGGTGAACCTTGAGGCAATCCAGCACCGTCAGCTGCTCGACGGCCCCGGCAAGCGCGCGGCGGATTTCGAGGGCTGAGCCACTCCACGCCAGCGGGTCCGAGGTGTCTTCCAGGGTCGCGAGTAAAAGGTGCCTGAGTTTTGCGGCCAAGGAACTCCCCGGGAAGAAGTGCATGGACACCATCACTGTCCGTGAACGCTGGTTATACCATCTCCAGCCGATGTTATATCTACGCTCGGTACTTACTCGGCAACGGGGCGGTCTGGCTGTTGCTCATAAATGACCGCTACGCGATCGAGAGTATCAATCTCATCTACTGGTTTGTCGGTACGGATCCGCAAAATGCGCGGAAACCGAAGCGCAAAGCCACTATTATGCCGGTCCGAGCGTGTGATGTTGTTGAAGGCTACCTCGAAAACGGTGTCTGGTTCCACGGTACGAAAGTGACCAAAATCTTCGAGAGTGTGCTCTTCAAAATGTGTGGAGAGGGCGAGCATCTCCGCATCGGTGACGCCAGAGTACGCCTTGCCGACGTTGAGCAACTCGCCGTCTGCACCGCGTACCGCAAACGTGTAGTCGCTGAGGTGCCGAGCCCGGCGGCCCGTGCCGAACTCTGCACCGGTCACCACCACATCAAGCGTCGCCAGCTGCCGCTTCAACTTGAGCCACGCCAGCCCGCGGCGCCCTGGCTGGTAGAGGCTATGGCTGGCCTTCAGCATCACGCCCTCGTTGCCGCGCAGCCGCGCCTCTCCATAAGCCGCGTCGAGCTGCGCGCCACTCTGGAGCGTGATCGCCGGAGAGAGCAGCAGGCGCGGGAAACTCCGCCGCGCCTCTGCCTCCTCGGCGAAGAGCATTGTCTGTCCGGCAGCATCCCCGCTGCGCCCATCCGCGGGATCCGTTCGTGCTGCATGCTCAGCGAGGTAGCGCTCCAGCCGCAAACGGCGCCCCTTGAGCGGGAGCCCGAGCGGGAGCTCTCCATCGGCAAACAGGATGTCGAAGGCCATGAAGACCACCGGCACCGTTTTTCGCAGCTCGGGGGAAACCACCTTGCGACCCAGCCGCTGCTGGAGTGAGGAGAAGGGCAGCGCGCGGGGCACGCTCTCCCCGCCACTGTCGGACAAGCTGCCGGGGTTCCAGGCTAGTATTTCCCCGTCCAGGATCGCCGTCTCCGGCAGGCTGCTGAAGGCCTCGATCAGGTCTGGAAAGGCCGCGCTCAGATCCTCGCGATTGCGAGAAAACAGGCCGACACGCCCGGGCTGCATCGGATCGCCCGCATGCAGCTGCGCGCGAATGCCGTCGTACTTGTCTTCAAGCAGCGCCTCTCGCAATAGCTGATCTGGCGGATCGCTCTCCGGCTGATGGGGCGTGAGTTCAGCCGCCGGCGACTCGCCCTTCTGCTCGCGGACGACCTCCTCGGCAAACCGAACGATCGCCTCCTCCACGCTGTCGACCGGGCTCGCGAGCATGAAGCCGAGCGCATGGAAGAGGCGCATCGAGGCCTGCTCGAGGGTACCGCCTGCAGCGCGCGTCACCACGTCGGGAAGGTCGCCCAGCAGCATGCCTGCATGGCGGACCGCGCCGAGCTCCTGCGCATAGGCCGCGGCGATCGCCTCCTCAACCAGGCTCTGCTTCACGCCGATACGCATGTCGCCCGAGATCAGCTTGAGGATGTATTTCGCTTCTGTTGCGGTGGCGCGGGCCAGCAGGTCATTCAGGATTCGCAGCTTCGCTGCGGGACCACGCGCCGCGGCTGTCTCCGCGAGCATCGCCTCAAGGTCGTTGAGCACGAGCCCAGGCCCGGACGGTGGCTTAGCGATCAGGTTTTCGGCCGCCGCGCCGATATCGCCGTGGTGCCGGAAGGCCGCCGACATGGCCTGCGCGTCAGCACCGCTCCGTGCTGCGACAGCTTTCGTCAGGAGCGCTCCGCCGACGCTGAGATTGCGGCGGTCGATCTCGGCAAATGGGGTTCCGGCGATATAGAGCGCCGCTCGCGCCGCGTCAGACACCGGCAGAGCCTTCAGGTACGCAGCCAGGATGGCGCGCTTTTCGAGCTTCTTGGTCGTTGCCCCGAGTGCCTCGCAGGTGGCAGCCCAACGGTCGAGCCCGCCATGCAGGACAGAGTCCGGGAAGTCGAGAAACGTCGCTTCATCCGGCGCGCTCTCTGCAAGAACCTCTGTCTCCTGATCTGCCATCCGATCCGCTGCTCCGTCTGTGTGCCGGGGGAAGGTACGGCCGCTTCCGTGTAGATGCACGAGGTGTTTTCGCGGAGGTCGCGCTTTGATAAACTCAAGTTGTGCGCATCGCCAATCATCTTGGCTCCCTCCTCTAGCGGTTCTCACCGCCTGCGCCCCTGTGTCTTCCTGATCTATCCCAAATCGCAGCCTTGTGGCTCCTCTCGAGGGTTACACCATGTTTGAACGTCTCGAACAAATCGCAACACGCTACCAGGAACTCGGCTCCCAGATGGCCGACCCAGACCTCATCCACGACCAGCAGAAGTACCAGAAGGTCGCCAAGCAGCACCGCGATCTCGAATCGGTCGTCGATGCGTTCCATCGCTATCGCACAGTGATCGAGGGCATCGAGGGCGCCAAGGCCATGCTTGCCGAAGATGACGAAGAGATGCGGGCCATGGCCACAGAAGAGCTCGCCGAGCTCGAATTGAAGCTGCCGGCGCTTGAGGAAGAAGTGAAGCTGCTTCTGCTCCCGAAAGACCCCAACGATGAGAAGAATGTTGTGGTCGAGATCCGCGCCGCGACCGGCGGCGATGAAGCCTCGCTGTTCGCGGCCGAGGTTTACCGCATGTATACGCGCTTCGCCGAACTGCATCGCTGGAAGGTCGAGATCCTCTCCACCTCAGAGAGCTCGGTCGGCGGTTTGAAGGAAGTCTCCTTCCTGGTCGAAGGGCAGGGCGTGTACTCGCAGCTCAAGTACGAGAGCGGCGTGCACCGCGTGCAGCGTGTGCCTGCTACCGAGACCCAGGGCCGCGTGCATACCTCGGCGATCACGGTCGCCGTGCTTCCGGAAGCCGAGGAAGTCGACGTCAAGATCGAGCAAAAGGATCTGCGTGTCGACACCTTCTGCTCGTCAGGGCCAGGCGGTCAGTCTGTGAATACGACCTACTCCGCGATCCGCATCACGCACCTGCCGACCAACACGGTTGTCAGCTGCCAGGATGAGAAGTCGCAGATCAAGAACCGGGAGAAAGCGATGCGCGTGCTTCGTGCCCGCCTTTACGAGGTCGAGCAGGAGCGTCTCCACCAGATCGAAGCCGCGCAGCGCAAACAGCAGGTCGGCACAGGCGATCGCAGCGAGAAGATCCGCACCTACAACTTTCCCCAGAACCGGCTGACCGACCACCGCATCGGCCTCACCCTGCACCAGCTTTCCGACATCATGGAAGGACGCATGCAGACCGTAATCGATGCGGTGATTGCCTACTTCAATGCGGAACGCCTGAAAGCCGAGGCCGCGTAACCGCTGCCGCGAGGGATGCAGGAATCTGGCCGGACAGGTTTGCCGGCAGGATCAGCTGGATGCCGCGCGGAACCGCCAGCTGCACCGGCGTCTTCCACCGCACCCAGATCGCCTGGTAGCCATGGGCCTGCACCTGTTCGAGCGTTGCAAGCGAACTCAGGTTATCCCGCGAGTCGAACTCGATCGCGAGCATGCCGCCGATGACCGCGTCGACCACCGTCTCCGACTCGGCACGGCCCGTCGGCCCGACTGGCACATACCGCTTTTTGGTGAGGCCTTGCGAGCCGGCCCAGCTCCAGGCAGCCTCGCGTAGAACATCCGCCCCCTCTTTTCCGGACAGGCGCCGGAACCAGGGGTCTGAAAATACATTGTGCATGGCTCGTGCGAACTCGCTGGCGCATCTTTCCTTTGTGTCTGGCACGCGATGTTCTCCTTGGGTTGCTGACTGTTACCGAGAGAATAGGCCGAGCTGGCAACCCTGTCCGGACGAAAGCAGCAGATTCGCCGCGTCCGTAACGTGACGAGAGAAAGTGGGAAATGCGCCGGATTCGGGACGTTCTGAAGCATGCAGAGCAGCAACTTGGCGCCGCATCTGCTACGCCCCGCCTCGATGCGGATCTGCTTCTCCGGCACCTGCTCGAACGCGACCGCGCCTGGATGCTCACCCATGCAGACGACGTGTTGCCGGCCGAGGATGAGCAGCGTTACGCCGCCTCCATCGCGCGGCGACGACTGCATGAGCCGATCCAGTACATTCTGGGCGAGCAGGAGTTCTACGGACTCATGCTGCATGTGTCACGGGCCGTGCTGATCCCACGCCCGGAGACCGAGCATCTGGTTGAGGCCGTGCTGACCCGTGTCCGTCACAACCGCATGGTGCGCATTGCCGACGTCGGTACGGGGTCAGGAGCGATCGCGCTGGCACTTGCCCACACGCTGCCGCTCGCGGAGATCCATGCACTCGATAACTCCGCCGAAGCGCTCGCGGTCGCCGAGAGCAATGCACAACGTCTCGCGCTTAGAGGGCGCGTTCACTTCCACCACTCAGACCTGCTTGCAGCGGTGGGCGAGTTGCGCTTCGACTGCATCGCCTCAAATCCCCCGTATGTTCCGGCAGGGGAAGTGCTCGAGCCACAGGTGCGTGACTGGGAACCGCACAGCGCGCTCTTCGCCGGAACGGCCGGGCTCGATGTGTATCAGCGGCTGTTACCGATGGCGTTCCGGCAGCTTGTTCCCGCCGGCCTGCTGGCGCTTGAGATGGGAGCGGGGCAGCGGGAGGCGTTGCACGCGCTGCTCCGCAGATCCGGAACATGGGACGCAATCGAGTTCGTGCCTGACCTGCAGGGGATTGACCGCGTGGCTCTTGCGCGAGCGCGTTCTTAAGATATGAAACCATCACGGGAGCAAATGGAAACGGCAGGGCCTGGGCCCTGCCGTTTCCACGCCGGTCTTTTGCGGCAATCAGGAGCACGGTCTGCGTGCGGACCAACCCTCCAAAGGATCTACACGGGTGCAGGCTGCCGATTCTCCACCACAAACTGCAGCCGGTTGTTCAGCGGATCAGCCTCCACCAGCACGTGATCCCCATGCAACACCTCGCCATCCAGGATCTTGATCGCGAGCGGATCCTGGATCAGCTTCTGCAGCGCGCGCTTGAGTGGCCGCGCACCATAGGCGCGGTCATAGCCCGTGAGCAGCAGCTGGTGCCGTGCGCCCTCGGTCAGCTTCAGCGTGATGCGCCGGTCGGCAAGCAGCCGCTTCATGTCCTCAAGCCGGAGCTCGACAATATGCGTCAACTGCTCCTCGCCCAGAGGACGGAACAGCACGATATCATCCACGCGGTTCAGAAACTCCGGACGGAAGTGTCCTTTCAGTACATCCATCACCTGCTCCCGCGCAAGCTCCCAGCTGTTCTCGTTTTCAAGCGCCTCACCCTGCAGCACATGCGCGCCGAGGTTTGAAGTCATGATGAGCACCGTGTTCTTGAAGTCCACGGTGCGGCCCTTCGAGTCTGTCAAGCGGCCATCATCGAGCACCTGCAACAAGATGTGGAACACATCGGGATGCGCCTTCTCGATCTCGTCGAACAGGATCACCGCGTAGGGCCGGCGACGCACCGCCTCGGTGAGCTGGCCACCTTCGTCGAAGCCGACGTAGCCCGGAGGCGCACCGATCAGCCGCGCGACCGCATGACGCTCCATGTACTCCGACATATCGATGCGGATCATCGACTGCTCGTCATCGAAGAGGAACTCGGCAAGCGCACGTGCTGTTTCGGTCTTGCCGACACCCGTTGGTCCGAGAAACAAGAATGAACCGATCGGCCGCTTCGGATCGCTCAGCCCTGCGCGGGAACGCCGGATCGCATTCGACACCGACGTAAGCGCATCATCCTGTCCAACGACGCGATCGCGCAGACGCTGCTCCATCGCGACCAGCTTCTTCACTTCGCCCTCGAGCATCTTCGACACCGGGATGCCGGTCCACTTGCTCACGATCGATGCAATATCTTCCTCGTCGACCTCTTCCTTGAGCATGCGTTGGCCATTTTCCATGGCATCCTGCGTGGCGTTCAGCTCGCGCATCTCGGCTTCGAGTCGCGGCAGCTCGCCATAACGAATCTGCGCTGCACGCTCAAGATGCCCGAGCCGCGTCTGCTCCTCAGCTTCGAAGCGCAGAGCTTCCACGCCCTGCTTCACCTCGCTCAGGCGCGTAATCGCCTCGCGCTCTTTCTGCCAGCGCGCACGCAGGCCCGTAGCCTTTTCCTTCATGCCGGCGAGCTCAGCCTCGACCACGTGCAGTCGCTCCTGCGAGTTCACATCGGTCTCACGCCGCAGCGCCGCCTTTTCGATCTCAAGCGACGTCATCGTGCGCTCGAGTGTGTCGATCTCCTCGGGAACGGAGCCGATCTGGATCGCAAGCGAAGCTGCCGCTTCGTCCACCAGGTCGATCGCCTTATCGGGCAGAAAGCGATCCGAGATATACCGGTGCGAGAGCGTCGCCGCAGCCACAATTGCCGAATCCTTGATGCGCACCTTGTGGTGCGACTCGTAGCGCTCCTTGAGTCCGCGCAGGATCGCCACCGTGTCCTCGACATTCGGCTCGCCGACATACACCATCTGGAAACGGCGTTCGAGCGCAGCATCCTTCTCGATGTACTTGCGGTATTCGTTCAGCGTGGTTGCGCCAATCGCGCGCAGCTCTCCACGCGCGAGCGCCGGCTTGAGCATATTCGCCGCATCGATCGCACCCTCGGCCGCGCCTGCGCCGACCAGTGTATGTAACTCATCGATGAACAGAATGATCTGCCCGTGCGAGTCCTCGATCTCTTTGAGGATCGCCTTCAAACGATCTTCAAACTCACCGCGATACTTTGCGCCGGCGAGCATCGATCCGAGGTCGAGTGACACGACTTTCTTGTTGCGCAGGACCTCCGGCACATCGCCCGAGACGACGCGGCGTGCTAACCCCTCGACGATTGCGGTCTTGCCCACGCCCGGCTCGCCGATCAGCACAGGATTGTTCTTGGTACGACGTGACAGTACCTGGATCACGCGCCGAATCTCTTCATCGCGGCCTATGACCGGATCGAGCTTGCCGCGCCGTGCGAGCTCCGTGAGGTCCTTGGCATACTTCTCAAGCGACTGGTACTTCGCCTCGGGATTCTGATCGGTCACACGCTGTGAGCCACGCACCGTGGAAAGGCTTTTCAGGATCGCTTCATGCGTCGCGCCAAAGCTTGCCAGCAGCAGGCCCGCGCCATCATTTTTGGCCCCGGCCAGCGCGAGCAGCAGGTGCTCGGTCGAGACATACTCATCCTTGAAGTTCTCCGCTTCCTTGCTGGCCTGGTCGAGCACACGCTGCAATGCCTGGCTCATGCCGGGCTGCTGCGCGCCTCCGGAGATCTTCGGCAGCTTCGCGATCGCTTCCTTGGCGCGCGCGTCGACCTGCGCGGTCGGCACCCCGACCTTCTCGAGTACCGGCAGGATCACTCCGTCGCGATCCCCCAAGAGAGCCAGAAGGAGGTGGAGTGGCAGGAGTTCCGGGTTGCCGTTATCCGCCGCCAGCCCATTTGCGGTCTGCACGGCCTCCTGCGATTTCACGGTGAATCTGTCCCAACGAATTGCCATATGTCTGCCTTTGTTGCGGGAGGTTATGCTGCTGCCCTGGCCCATTTCTATCGGAAAGTGAGGAGGGCCGGCAGCCTCCTTCAAGACCACCGGCCCGCTTTCGACCCCCGAACCGACTTACTGGGCGCGCTGCGTCTGCCCGGCGCCTGGTGCTTCCGTCTGGGAAACGTTCTGGGGAATGCTCTGGGGAACGTTGCTGGCTCCAGAGTGGCTGCCCAGCTGCACCTTGATCTGCCGGCTCTTGGCCTCGGCCCGCTTGCGCAGCTCGATCCGCAGAACGCCCGCATCGTAGGACGCCTGCACGTCTGTTGTATCGACGGTCTGCGGCAGGGTGAAGACCCGGTGGAAGTTGCCGTAGCGGCGCTCGACCCGGTGATAGTTCTCTTCCTTCTGCTCGCCTGTCCAGGCACGCTCGCCCCGGACCGAGAGGATATTGTTCTCGACCGCGATGTTGAATGCATCCTGAGAAATCCCCGGAACTTCCAGGGTCAGCACGATCTTCTCAGTGTCCTCGTAGATGTCGACCGGCGGAACGAATGCTCCGGCGGTCAGGGTGTCTGCCTCACCCCGGCCGTCGCGCGCGTAGTCCTGCAGCAGCGACTGCATCCGGTTCTGCAGGGTCAGAACGTCCCGAAATGGATCCCAGCGTGTGATTGCCATGGTGCTACCTCCTGAGACTCAGGCCACGGGCCTGTGGATGGTTGTGGCGTCTGGCCACATCCCTATAGATACGCGATCTTCCCAAGAGGTTGCAAGTAATGTGAGTCAGTTCATATCAACTATTCGACCTCAAGCACCATGCACTTGAGGTATTCCGTTTCCGGCAGGGTCAGGATGACCGGGTGATCCGGCGCCGCGCCAGCGCGTTCCATCAGCCGGACGCGGCGTCCCGCATCCCCTGCCGCTGCGGCGACCACGTCCTGAAAGTCCTGGAGCGAGACATGGTGGGAGCAGGAGCAGGTGACCAGCGTGCCTCCGGGACGGAGCATCTGGAGCGCGCGCAGGTTCAGCTCCTTGTAGCCGCGCATGGCGCTTTCGGCGGCTCGCCGGGTCTTGGCGAAGGCCGGTGGGTCCAGAACAACCGTGTCGAACTCTGAGCCGGTGTCGGCCCACTCGCGCAGCACGGCGAATGCGTCACCCTTCACCCACTCCACGCCGATCCCGCCAAGGGTGTCCTGGTTGAGTGCCAGGTTGCGCTCCGCGACCTCGAGCGCTGCTTCCGAGGTATCGAGCCCGGTGACGGAGCGGCAGGTGGTCGCCAGGTGGAGCGCAAAGCCCCCCTGGTACGTGCAGACATCGAGCGCCTCGCCATGACCATGCTCGGCGGCCAGCCGGTAGTTGAGGCGCTGATCGAGGAAGGCGCCGGTCTTTTGCCCGGCATTGCCGTCGTAGTGAAAGCGCAGCCCGTTCAGCCGGAACTCGGTTGCTGCGGGAGCGTCTTCCACGGGTCCCTCGGCCGCCCAGAGCGGCCCGAGCGCTGGCGAGCCGAGCGCCTCAAGCTCCCGGATGCGTGGGTCAGGCCGTTCCAGGATGGTCCGGATCCCGGACAGGTTCTCCGAGAGTTCCTCAACGACGGCCGCGCGCACCGCCGGCGTATCCATGGCCGCGGCGAGCAGCTGAAAGATGGCGATCCCAGCGTACTTGTCGACAACGAGGCCGGGCAGCTCGTCGGCTTCGGCGAACACCAGCCGGCAGCTGTCGGTCTCCCCGTCGAGCAGCGATTCACGCCGCAGCAGCGACGCGCGCAGGCGCTCACGCAGGAGGGGCAGCCACTCGCCCTCGGCCAGGGCCGTGCGCGAGACAAGCCGCAGCGAAATCTGCGAGGTGGGGCTCCACAGGGCGGTGCCGAGCAGATGCCCGGCTTGGTCGTGCACCGGTACGAGCCCGGCCGGCAGGTCCGCGGGTTCCATCAGGAGCACGTCGGACTGGTATACCCACACGTGGCCGGCGAGGAGCCGCTCCGCGGCGCGGCGAGACACAGTCGCGCCCGGGCGCATGGTAACGGGAGCAGGATGGCGAGGGTAGGAAGGAGGCATAGATCTCCATCGTACCCATCACCGGTTCGGCACGAACCCGCGCGCCGGCTGTTGCGGGACGAACAACCTCGTTTTGCCGCGGCTTCCCGCTCCGGGTACCATGCGTTGCAATGACCTCTCAGCACCCCGGAGCAGGACGAATGCTGCTCTCCTACCTGATCGCGGGCCTGCTTCTTGGCGGGAGCCTGGCGCACATAGCCGGTGCAGGGGCGCAGATCGTCGGAGCGCCGACCGGCGTCACGCCGCTGCCTTCCTCCACAGCGCGAACATCCTCCACGCCGCGAACATCCTCCGCAGCGCAGAATGGGCTGACACAGCTGACAGACGCCGATATAGCCGCACCACGGGCGGCTGTGCTGGTGCCGGTCGCTACCGAAGAAGGCACGATCAACGACTCCAGCTTCCGCATTGATGTGCCCGCTGCGACGCCCCGTAGCTGGAACCACCGGCTGGTGATCTACTACCACGGCTACCAGCCCGAGCCGCAGATCTTCCGCATGAACCCTGCCACCAACAAGCCCAATGCACCGGCCCGGCTGATCCAGCAGCTGCTGGCCCGTGGCTATGCCGTGGCGCAGCCCGGTTACAAAGCGGGCGGCTGGGCGATTGCAAGCGCTCCGGGTGATGGGGAGGCCCTGCGCAAGTACTTCTCCAGCCACTATGGATCGCCCAGGGAGACGCTGATCGTCGGGCAGTCCATGGGCGGCCTCCTGACCGTGCTGACCCTTGAACAGCATCCCCGTGACTATGCCGGGGCGCTGGCCATGTGCGGCGTGCTCGCCCCGGCCGATCTCGTGATGCAGCGTGCGTTTGCCAACCGGGTGGCGTTCGATGCGTTCTTCCCGGGCGTTTTGCCCGACGTCGAGCACATCCCGGCAGGCTTCCACATGAATGACCCTGCGACTGCGGCGCTGGTCGAGAAGGCGCTCAACGCCCACCCGCCAGAGGCGGCACTGCTTCGGTCGCTCGCAGACATCCACACCAATCGCGGTCTGGCGGACGTGCTGGTCTTCAACACCTTTGTGATCCAGGATCTGCGGGAAAAGGCAGGCGGCAATCCCTTCGACAACCGCAACCTGATCTACACAGGAACGACTGACGACAATGCCCTGAATGCGAAAGTTCGTCGCTACGCCGCTGACCCCAGGGCGCTTCGCTATGTCGCCCTGTACGGCTCCCCGACCGGCGAACTGAAGCGGCCCCTGCTTGCCCTGCACACCAGCTACGATCCGCTTGTGCCCGCGTCCACGGCTGGCTACTACGACGAGCTCACCCGGCGGCTTGGCGTGGGGGAACGCTTTGTGCAGCAGTACGTCGACCGGGATGGCCACTGCAACATCACGCCCGAGCAGGTGGGCATCGCGTTCGACGAGCTGATTGCCTGGGTGGACGGGGGCAAGCGTCCCGAGCCCGGGCGCCTGCCCGACGACCTGGGCCAGCGGCCGGTTCACCAGGAACCCTCCGCAATCCCCGCAGCGCCGAAGAATATCGGCAAGCCCAACTAGCCTCTATCCGCCCCCAAGGCCAGTATCCGCCCCCAGGCGAGCGATCCCCAGCGCCAGCGAAGGACCTGCGGTTTCCCCCGCAGCGAGGCGTCCTGTCCGCGCCGCTAGCGCAATGCCTGAAGATCCTCCGGTGTATCGATATCGAGTGCTGCTTCCGGCATCTCCACCGCTACCATGGGCAGCGTTTGGAGAAGCGACCGCGCCCCCTGGTCGCCTGTGATTGCGCGGAGGGCTGCGAAGCGCCGCCGGTGAAACACGGCGGGAGTGCCGAGCCGGCCACTGTACGCAGCCGCCGCATCGCTCCCGTCGACGGAAGCCGCGAGCAGCTTCCGCAGGTGCTCCGCCGTCACCCGAGGCTGATCACACACGAGCAGCATCGCCCTCTCGGGAACAGCGTCGAGCCGCAGCAGGTGACTCACGCCAAGCCGGAGCGAGCTGCTCATACCTGCGCCGGCGTCGTCATTCTGAAGCCACACAACGGGAAGGTCCGGAACAAGCTCTGGCGGAAACTGCGGCGAGGTCACTATCACCACCGGGGCCGCACCAGCCTCATGGGCGAGACGGGCGGTGCGGTGCAGCAGGCTTTCGCCGTCGAGTTGCAGAAGCTGTTTCGGCTGTCCGAGGCGGGACGAACTGCCTGCCGCAAGGATCACCGCTGCGCAAGAGCTCACGCAATCCGCGCAGGGAGAGCTTGCTCGCGGCCGCTGTTGCGACGAACCTCGACAGATCGTCCGGCCAGGGTCGCCTGCAGATCTGCCACGATCGACAATGCGATTGCAGCCGGGTCGGCCGCGCCGAGGTCGAGCCCGACCGGTGAGTGCAGCCGCGCGAGACACTGCTCCGTCGTCCAGCCAAGCTCTGGTGCGATCTCCGCGAGCAGGCGCATGGTGCGATGCCGCGGACCCAGGATCCCCAGGTACCGGAGCGGTTCGGGCAGAAGCGAAGCGAGAAGCGCCCGATCCTGCTCATAGGAGTGGGTCAACAGAACCGCAAAGCCCTCGCGCGGCACCCCGGTGTCCACCGTGCGGCCGCCCGAGAAGGGAATGGCCAGCGCCGGCCCTTCATCATTCAGCCCGCAGACCACCGGTGAGGTCTGTTCAGCCGTGTCGTACTGAAGCAGGCGCAGCTCCACGCCAGCAGGGAAGCGCTCCGCGCGCAGCAGGTGCGAGCGGCCGTCGGCGACTGTGACTCGCCAGCCCAGTGCATCGGCGAAGGAGGCAATCGGCTGCGCATCATCGCCGGCGCCGAAGATCGAAAGGTGTGGTGGCGGCGCAAGGTACTCCACGTAGTAGGCGGGCAGCTCGCGGGTCTCCGCCATGCGCTCATCCACAGCCATCGAGCGATGGCGGGCTGCCACCTCCGCGCCGACCTCTCGCAGCCGCGCTTCTCCCGAAGTAAGTGTCGTCCCCGCCGGCGGCGTTAGCTGCGAGATCACCACGGAGGCTTCCCCGCGCACCAAGGCACGCTCCAGGGCTTCGAGCACGGACTCCGGGTTTTGCTCAAGCAGCACCCACACCGTGCCGCCACAGCCGAGCCCCCAGGGAACCCCGCCGCCATCTTCATCGAACGAGCTTTGATATTGCTCAACGGCTGGACCCTGCGCTGTCAGCCACCAGCACTTGCGGCTGACCTCTGCCTCCAGGCAGCCTCCGCTGATGGTGCCGGCGCGCTGGCCGCCCGAGGTCACAAGCATGCGCGCGCCCGGCTTCCGGTAGGACGAACCCTCAACATGCACGACTGTCGCAAGACAGACGCGCTCGCCACGAGCAGCTGCGCGTCGCCATAGAGCCAGGATCTGAGCCGTTTCTCCCATGAATAAGAGATAGATGCCGCTGCGCGCAGCGGGAGTGCAAACCGCGAAGTTCCCTTCAAGCACGCGGGTATAGTAGAAGAACAACGAGTCAGACCATATAGATTCGTATTCCTCCACTACTTCGAGGCTCCGCTGCATGAAACGTTTCCGCCGTCACCTGAGCAGCGCAATGCTCTTTCCTGCTCTCGCTTCTGCTTCCATTGCCTTCGCCCAGTCCTCGCCGACGGCTGCCCAGACGTCCACTGCTTCGGCGTCGTCGGCTGCCCCGTCTGCCTCGGGAACAGGATTCCTCGGATCCTGGCTCGCCCGCGTCACCGCGATCCAAAGCCAGCAGCCACACTGGGTCACGCCGCTGTTCACGGTGACGCCCCGCCTGGAGCAGGAGTTCCGCACCGACTTCCTGTCGCAGCCCCAGGCCAACCGGACCCGCCTGTGGAACTACGGCGGAACCAAGGGCCTCGAGCTCATCCCCTTCAACCGTGTGGAGCTGATCTTCAATGTGCCCCCGTACCTGCAGCACAATTCCACGGCCAGGGACGGCTTCGGCGACGTCAATTTCCTGCTCAAGTACCGCTTGTTTTCCCGCAATGAGGAGCATGGCAACAGCATCTTCACGGTCTTCATCCAGGGCACGCTGCCCACCGGCTCGTATACGAATGGCGCGCGCAATGCAACGGTCATCCCGACCCTGGCCGGCGGCAAGGGCTTCGGCAGGTTCGACGTGCAATCGACCGTGGGCGCGACGCTGCCCGTTCGCAACGGCAACGCAGCCGGACGGCCGATCGCCTGGAACACCACGCTGCAGTTTCACCAGGATGCTCACTGGTGGCCCGAGATCGAAGACAACTACACCTACTACAAGGGCGGCGACAACGACGGCCGGACGCAGAACTTCATCCTGCCGGGAATCGTCTCGCGCTGGAAGCTCCACAATCGCGTGGGCGTGACCCTCGGCGCCGGGATCCAGCTGGCGACCTCGAGCTTTCACACCTACAACCACGGCATCGTGACCACGGCCCGCATCCCGTTCTGATGCCGCCCGAAGCCCGGCCGCGCCCCACCCGGCCCCGTGATCTCTAAGCGCGGGCGAAAGACCTTCGGCTGCTGGCCTGCGCTTGCTCACTGACCGAGGCTGTCCCGCATACTGGAGCGATGGGAGAGCCATTGTGGGATGCAATCGTGGTGGGCGCCGGTCCTGCCGGCGCTGCGGCCGCCTATGACCTGGCTGCTGCAGGCCGGCGTGTGCTGCTTGTCGACCGCGCGACCTTTCCCCGGCCAAAGGCCTGTGCCGGCGGCCTGACCATGAAGGCCGTTCATGCGCTCCGCTACCCGATCGATCCGGTGGTCCGGCGCTGGGTGCGCGAAATCGAGCTGGCGGAAGCTCCAGCGAAGCCGGCCGTTGTGGTCGGGCGCCGCGATCCCGCCTGCGCCATGACTGTCCGCGAAGAGCTGGACAGCTACTGCCTCGAGCAGACCATCGCCCGCGGCGCGGCCTTCCAGCGTCTCTCCGCCATCACGGCGATCGAGCAACAGCCGGATCGGGTCGTGCTGCGATTGAAAGACAGAGAACCCCTCGCCGCGCGCTTTCTTGTTGGCGCGGATGGCGTCCACAGCCGCGTGCGGGCGCTCGCGACCGACGGTTCCTGGTTCCGCAGCGGGTTTGCGATCGAGGCCAACGTCAGCTACCGCGATCCCGAAGAACAGTTCCCGCTCCTGTTTGACTTCGCCCCGGTGCGCCGTGGGTATGGCTGGCTCTTTCCACGCGATACGCATGTGAACGTGGGGCTCTATGTCGAGCAGGCCGGTGGGACCCCGCTCGACCGCGAAGCACTCGCACGCTACATCAGGCAACGATGTGGTCCCGGGCGCGAGGTGTCTAGGCCGGTGGGGCAGTTCCTTGGCCTTGGCGCCGCCGCCTACCAGCCGGACGAGGCGGCCCGCGTGCTTCTTGCGGGCGACGCAGCAGGCTTCGTCGATCCCTTGACCGGCGAGGGGATCTACGGCGCGATCCGCAGCGGCCAGGCGGCGGCAGCGGCCATCCTCGCGGTCTCGCATACGGGGGCAGCCAGCGGTGGCGCAGGTCGGGCGTGGCGGAAAGCAGTGCGCCGCCTGCAGGCGGACCTCGTTGTCTCCGAACATGGAGCCCGCCGCTTCTACGCGGAACCCGCCCGCGGATTCACCCTGATGCGCCGCCCGATGGTGGCCCGCTGTGTGCTCCACAGCTACGCCGAAGGGGTCGATCTCCGCTTCCTGCTTGGGGGCGTGCGTTTGCTGAGGCGATGGAGCGCCGGCTAGAAAGAGATCCATCACCGAGGTAACAAAGGATTGTCCCCTGTTCCGGAAAGTTTGCCGTGTGGAACAGACCGCTCCCTTGCGCTCGATTGGGGGCCGCCGGGCCAGAATTCTGCTGCTAGGATGAAAAGGAAACGAGCCGCCCCACAGGCAGACGCAGGGTCTTTCCTCGAACGACCCGCAGGCCAGGTCCGTGTGGTCCGCTCCAAGAAAGGCATCTTCCATGTTCAAGTGCAGACCGGTGCTGCCATCGATGACACCCGAAGCGAGTCGCTTCTCTGCTCGCGGCAGCCTTCGCTCTGCTGGTGTGTTCGCTGCCACGCTTCTGATCGCGGCGCAGCTCTGGGGTGAAAACAAGCCCTCGCCCACGCCAAACATGTTTGCGCCAGTCTCGACTCCCGCCCAGGAGGAGTTCACGCTCAGCCTGTTTGTGGTCGCGATCACGTTCGGCATTCTGATCGTGGTCGGGGGCATCTGGGCCTATGTTGTGGTCAAGTACCGGCAGAAGGAAGAGAGCGACACCGAGCCCGCGCAGGTCTATGGTTCGCCCCAGGTGGAGCTGGCCTGGACAATCATCCCGGTCATCATCGTCGTAGTGCTGTTCCTGACGACCGCCCGCATGATCTTTGCCATCCAGGACAATCCCCACCCCAAATCGGCGATCGATGTCACCGTAGTCGGGCACCAGTTCTGGTGGGAGTTCCGCTATCCCAAGTACGGCGTCGTCACGGCCAACGAACTGCACGTGCCGATGAGCACCAAGGCACGCCCGATGCCGACCTTTATGCAGCTCGAGTCGGCCGATGTCTGGCACTCATTCTGGGTGCCGCAGCTCGCCGGCAAGGTCGACTCGATCCCTGATCACATCAACGAGATGTGGATCGATCCCCAGGTTCCCGGCATGTACGTCGGTCAGTGTGGCCAGTTCTGCGGGGTCGAGCATGCCAAGATGCTGATCCGCGTATACGTAGACACGCCGGACCAGTTCCAGCGCTGGATCACGCAGCAGCAACAGCCTGCGGTGCAGGACACAGCACCCCAGGTGGGCACCGTTGCAAACGCGAATGCCGGCATGAAGACGATTTCCGATACCTCGTCGCAGCAGGGTGGCGGCGGCGAGTCCCAGGTGGCGATCGGCAAGGAAGTCTTCGAGACCAACGCCTGCATGAACTGCCACGCGATCCAGGGGACCCCGGCCAACGGCCGGTTCGGGCCGGACCTTACCCACGTCGGCAGCCGCGACACGATCGGCTCCGGCATCGTGGCCAACAACGTGAATAACCTGAAGACCTGGATCCGCAACCCGAGCGACCTGAAAGAAGGCGCTCTGATGCCGCCGATGCAGCTGAACGAGACGCAGCTCGAGCAGGTTTCTCTCTATCTTTCGTCCCTGAAGTAAGCAGTCGCAGCAGAGGAGCAGACAGATCATGGCTGACGCATCACTACCAATCGGGTCTCTAGACCTGACACCGCCCCGGATAGCAGAGGGGACCTTCCGTGAGTGGCTCCACGGCTGGGTCGTCACCGTGGATCACAAGCGCCTGGGCATCCTCTACGTGATCTACTCGCTCTTCTTCCTGCTGGTTGGCGGGGCAGAAGCGATGGCAATCCGTATCCAGCTTGCGGTGCCGGACAATCACTTCATCTCGCCCGAAGTCTACAACCGGATGTTCACGATGCATGGCACCACCATGGTGTTCCTGGTGGGCATGCCGATCCTGTTTGGTTTCGCCAACTACCTCGTTCCGCTGATGATCGGCGCGCGCGATATGGCATTCCCCCGTCTCAATGCGCTCTCCTTCTGGCTCACAGCATTCGGCGGACTTCTCCTGTATTACTCCTTCATCGGCGGCTTCGGTCTGTACGGCCAGGGTTCCGCTCCGGATGTGGGCTGGTTCGCCTATGCGCCGCTCACCACCCGGACCTATTCGCAGGGTCACGCCGTGGACTTCTGGGCGCTGAGCCTGTTCGTCACCGGCTGGGGCACCCTGGGCGCCGCGATCAACATCATCGCAACCACCCTCTCCATGCGCTGCAAAGGCATGACGATGATGCGCATCCCGCTGTTCTGCTGGCTGATGCTCTGCGTCTCCGCGCTTACCCTTGTTGCCATCACCCCGCTGACTGCTGCACAGGTCATGCTGGAGCTTGACCGTTACCTTGGCGCACACTTCTTTGACGCGCAGGCAGGTGGATCGGCGCTGATCTGGGCTCACTTCTTCTGGATCTTCGGACACCCGGAGGTCTACATCCTGGTGCTGCCAGCCTTTGGCGTCGCCAACGAGATCATCCCGGTCTTCTCGCGCAAGGCAATGTTCGGCTACCCGGCCATGGTCGCGGCTTCAGTGGGCATCGTCTTCATCTCGCTGGGCGTGTGGGCGCACCACATGTTCACGGTCGGCATGACGTCTGTGGCGAACGCCTTCTTTACGCTGTCGACGATGATCATCGCCGTGCCCACAGGCATCAAAATCTTCAACTGGCTGGCGACGATGTGGGGCGGCAAGATCCGCTTCGCGACGCCGATGCTCTTCTGCACCGCGTTCGTGTTCCAGTTCCTGATCTCGGGCCTTACCGGCATCATGCTCTCGTCCTCCCCGTGGGACTGGCAGCTGCACAACTCCTACTTTGTGGTGGCGCACTTCCACTACGTGCTGGTTGGCGCAATCGTCTTCAACATCTTCGCCGCGATCTACTACTGGTATCCCAAAGCGGTTGGCCGGATGATGGATGAGAGGCTCGGTAAGCTGCACTTCTGGCTGTTCCTGATCGGCTTCCATCTCACCTTCGACTTTCTGCACATTCCGGGTATTCTCGGCATGCCACGCTGGATCTACACCTACGAAGCAAGCCGTGGCTGGGGGAGCTGGAACCTGATCGCCACGGTGGGCGCGATCGTGCAGGGCCTGGGAACGCTGGTCTTCTGCTACAACCTGATCTACTCTGCGCTTCACGGCGAAGAGGCCGGTGCGGATCCCTGGGATGCATGGACGCTCGAGTGGGCGACCAACTCACCGCCTCCCGAGTACAACTTTGCTGTGGACCCGGTGGTCTCGAGCCGTCGGCCACTGTGGGATCTCAAGCACCCCAACGATCCCGACTGGAAGTACGAGTAGCTGCCGCACCTGCACAGCAGCTCCCAACCCGGAGCTGCTGTGCTTCGTCACCCGCACTTCAGACCGCCTGAGAAAGAGCCTCAATGAGCACCGTTACCGTCCCGGTTGTCGCACACGAACTGGAACAGCCCTGGCACCTGCCAAACAAGGGCCGCGTCGGCATGATCTGCCTGATCATCGGCGAGTCGGCTATCTTCGCGATGTTCGTACTCGCGTACCTGTTCTACATCGGAAAGAGCCAGTGGGGACCCCAGCCCAAGGAAGTGCTCGAGGTTCCGATCATCAGCTCCATCTGCCTGCTGTCGAGTTCCCTCACGATCTGGCGCTCAGAACACTCGGTGGAGCATGGCCGGATCAAGCAGTTCAATGCCTGGCTCGGCCTGACAATCGCCCTCGGCCTTATCTTTCTCGGGTATACCGGCGCAGAGTGGTACAAGCTGATCTACCACGACGGCCTGACGCTGCAGACCAACCTCTTCGGCACCACCTTCTATTCGCTGGTTGGGCTCCACGCCTCGCACGTCATCATTGGCTTGATCATGCTGATCACCTTGTGGATGTTCGGCATGACAGGGCACATCACGAGCAAGAACAGCGAGCGCATCCAGACACTCGCGCTCTACTGGCACTTTGTCGACGCGGTCTGGGTCGTGGTCTTCGCGGTCGTCTACATTATTGGTCGGTAAGTTGGCTGGCTATTTCGGTTGCGCAGGGAAGGCACAGGAACAGAACGTATGAGCACTCATGATCAGTACGGAGTCCCGGGAGAGATCAAGCATCCCTCCGAGGGCACGGTAGAGGTTCCACACGGAGATCCCGTCAAGCCGCACTCCTCGATCCACGGCGAACACATTCACCTGCCGGCTCCGACCGCCTACCCCATCATCACCGCGCTTGGCTTTACCTTCCTCGTCGCCGGCATCCTGACCCACTACGTCATCAGCATCATGGGCTTTCTCATGCTGACCTACGGCTGTGTGGGCTGGTTCAAGGACGTGCTGCCGCATGAGGCGCATGAAAACATCGAGGTCAAGGTCCAGGAGATCGCGATCGCCTCGTCGCGCAAGTCGGTCTCGCGCATTTCGATCCGGGGAGAGCATCGCGCTCACCTGCCGCTGCAAACCTTCTCGCTCACCTCGGGCCTCAAAGGTGGAATCGCTGGTGGTCTTGCGATGATCATTCCGGCACTGGCCTATGGGCTGATCGTGCAGCATTCGATCTGGTACCCGATCAACCTGCTGGGCGGCGCCGGCGTCGCCGGCTGGAATAATCCCACGATGGCTGACCTGCGTGCTTTTCATGCCCAGGCTCTCGGCGTGGCCGCGATCATTCACATCGTCTCCTGCCTCTTGATCGGCCTGCTCTATGGTTCGATCCTGCCGCTTGCCCCCAAGCACCCGATCCTGCTCGGCGGACTGCTGGCTCCGCTGGCCTGGACCGGTCTCCTCTATGCCACGCTGCCGACGATCAATCCAGAGATGAGTCAGCACATCAGCTGGCCCGACTTTTTGATCGCGCAGCTGACCTTCGGCATCGTTGCCGGCTATGTTGTTTCCCGCTCGCCCTACATCCGCACGGCCCAGTCTCTGCCGTTTGCCATGCGCCTGGGACTCGAGAGCCCGGGGCTTACTGCACATGACACGGAGGATCGTCACTAATGCTGTTTGGAGCACGCCGGATTTTAGGACAAACAGCAGCCGCTGCAGCGCTCACCCTGCTCACCTTGGGGGCGACCGGGTGCCAGCGTCTTCTTGAAGGACCGCCGAAGACCCATGATGTGGAGGAGCGGCCGGACAAGATCGTCGACTTCGACACCCTGTACTCGCAGAACTGCGCAGCCTGCCATGGAGTCGACGGAAAGAATGGCCCGGCAATCGGATTCAACAACGCGATCTACTTCGGCATTGCCACCAATGACACGATCAACCACTGGACGGTCAATGGTGGGCCGGGGGGCGGTATGCCTGCCTTTGCCACCTCGGCCGGTGGCCTGCTGACAGATGATCAGATCAACGCCATCACGACCGGGATCCGCCAGCGCTGGGCCAAGCCCGCTATGCTCGTAGGTATGACGTTGCCTCCGTACGCAGCGTCGCAGCCCGGAGATGCTTCCCATGGCGCTCAGGTATATGCCCAGGGTTGCGCCCGTTGCCACGGCGAAGCGAACAGCAATGGTCTGGTGTTGAAGCCGGGTAAGGCCGGATCTATCACCGATCCAACGTATCTCGCGTTGATCAGCGACCAGGGTCTGCGCACCATCACGATCGCTGGTCGTCCCGACCTGGGACACCCTGACTATCGGGGCGATATCCCAGGGCGTCCCCTGACCAACGATGAGATTACGGATGTGGTTGCCTGGCTCAGCAGTCATCGTCAGGCCGATCCAGGAACTCCCCACCCGTCCGGTGGCGGTACAGAACTGCAAAGGAGGACCAGCCAGTAATGAGCGCGACAGAAGATCATCAGATCAAGGTAGAAACGCACAAAACCGAAGATCACAAGATCCAGGATGCGGAAATCCACGTTCACCCGGTTTCCCGCCGCAATCTTTTGATGAACATCGGTATCGGGTTGAATGCGCTGGTTGGCCTCGCGATTACGGTCCCGGTCATCGGCTACGTCATCGGTCCTGCCATCCGCAAGAAGGGTCTCTACAAGTCCTGGGTCACGCTCGGCAACGTGCAGCGTTACCCCAACGGACAGACGCGGCTTGCGACCTTTGTGACCCCGTTCCGCGCGCCTGACGACGGCGCGACCGACAACACGGCATGCTGGGTACGCCGGCTGTCCCAGGATACGTTCCAGGTTTTCGCGATCAACTGCGCTCACCTCGGATGCCCTGTGCGCTGGTTCCCGCAGTCCGGACTGTTTATGTGTCCCTGCCATGGCGGCGTGTACTACCAGGACGGCTCCCGCGCCGCTGGGCCGCCGGAGCGCGGACTCTTCGAATATCAGTGGAAGGTCGTGGATGGCGATCTGCAGATCAATGCAGGCCAGCTCCCGACCCTCTCCACCTCGGCCAGCATTGAGGGGAAGAAGTCATGCCTCGGTTAAATATCAATCCCAAGAAGACTGCGCTTGAGGCCTACAGCTGGGTCGAGCGCCGAGTCCAGCTGGAGGGCTTCGTCAAGGAGTCCGCACTCCACCCGGTTCCCAAGTCAACGGCGAGCTGGTGGTACGTGTTCGGGTCGGCTGCCACGGCTCTGCTGGTCCTGCAGATCCTCACCGGCATTCTGCTGGCTCTGGTCTATACGCCTTCGGCGAGCGAAGCCTGGCAGAGCCTCAACTACCTGAACAACCACCTGGTCCTGGGCTGGTTCCTCCGCGCGATGCACGGCTGGGGCTCCGACTTCATGATCGCGGTGGTGATCGTCCACATGGCGCAGGTCTTCCTGTTCGGGGCCTACAAGTTTCCGCGTGAGCTGACCTGGCTCCTCGGTGTGGGCCTCCTGTTCCTGACGCTCGGCATGGGCTTCACCGGCCAGGTGCTTCGTTACGACCAGGACGCATACTGGGGTCTCGGCATCGGTGCATCGATCGCCAGCCGTGTCCCGGTAATCGGTCCTTATGCGGTACACGCCCTGCTTGGCGGTCCGATCATCGGTGGCGCAACACTGACGCGGTTCTTCGCGCTGCATGTGTTCGTGATTCCTGGCCTGCTGGGAGCCTTCGCCGGCCTGCATGTCTGGCTCGTGTTGAAGCTTGGCATCAACGAGTGGCCGATGCCGGGCCGTATCGTGCGCCGTTCCACCTATGTGCACGAGTACAACGAGCTGGCCCATAAGGATGGCATTGCGTTTGTGCCGGGCGCCGTCTGGAAGGACCTGTTCTTCTCGGCTGCGATCTACGGCGCTGTTGCACTCTGCGCCATCGTCTTCGGACCCTTCGGGCCAGGCGGCCAGCCGGACCCGACGATCATCCAGGTAGCCCCGAAGCCGGATTACTTCTTCCTCTGGATCTACTCGATTCTGTCGTACCTGCCGGATTCGCTCGAGACGCCCTTCCTGCTGATTGCTCCCGTGATTGGCATCGCTGTCCTTGTGGCGCTTCCTTTCGTCGCAGGTGAGGGTGAGAAGCACTGGAGCAGGCGTCCTGTCGCAGTGCTCACGTTGATCAGCCTCGCCATTTCTCTGGCGATCCTGAATCACCTGGGCACCTACGAACCCTGGAGCCCGCACATGACTGCCTGGAGCGGGGACGCACTGCCGATTCAGAAGGTCCATGCAGAGATGCCGCTCGAACGCCAGGGCGCAATCGTCTTCCAGGGCAAGCAGTGCCGCAACTGCCACGAAGTCGGTGGACTGGGAGGGCAGCGTGGACCGGCTCTTGATGATGTCGCGACTCGCCTGACCTATGACCAGCTGGTGCGCCAGGTACTGCAGGGCGGCGGCAACATGCCGGCCTACGGCAAGAACCTGTCCCCCGCGCAGACCACGGCGCTTGTAGCCTTCCTCGAGACGATGCACCCCCTGGGTGAGCCGCCCGCACGGAATGCCGCAACTCCGAATGGCCGTCCGCTGGCGACCCCGGATGATACGGGCGATCCCTTGACCGGTAACAAGAATGGCACCAACGTCTCGGAAGCGGCTCGTCCGGCGTCTCCGAAACCCGCACCGACCCCGAAGCCCGGCAACAAGGCGGAACTGGCGCACAAGAGCGCAGCGGGTACCACCATCAGCATGGTGAACCAGCCCGCGCTCGCACCAGCGCACTAGAACGAGCGGGCAACGATGAGAAGGCGGCCTTCGGGTCGCCTTTTCTTTTTGCTTCCACGGCGCAGAATCAACACCGCTTCGGCCTCTGAGTCCACCGGACCAGTGCGGCAGAGCATGTACCCTTGAAGAGTAGGGTCCGGCTGCACGCTGTGGTGGCTGTGCAACGAGCGGACCCGGGAAGCTTCCTCAAAGATGCCCGATGCAACACAGGCGGCCTTCGGTCTTTCGTATGGGCTTGCTGCCATTCCGAAGTGGGCGACCCTCGCTCTCCTGCTGACGCTCGTCCTCTACCTCCGGGGTTGGCGCCTCTTGCGGCAGACACGCCCGGAGCAGATCCCGGCCTGGCGAGCTCTCTCGTTCGCTGGGGGCATGTTGCTCATCTGGATCGCCATCGCTTCGCCGCTTAACGCAATGTCAGGCGTGCTCCTCACCGCGCACATGATCCAGCACCTCCTGCTGATGGCCATTGCGCCACCCTTGCTGGTGCTCGGCGCGCCGGTGGTGCCCATGCTGCGCGGGCTGCCGCGCTTCGTCGTGCGAGAGGGGATTGGCCCCTTCTTTACGCTGCCTTCTGTGCATGCGCTGCAGCGCCTCTTTGCGTCACGGGCGCTTGCCTGGCTCCTGATGAACATCAGCTTCATCGCCTGGCATATCCCCGCCGCCTATGGCCTGGCACTGCGCTCGCCGGGCTGGCACGAGGTCGAGCATGCCTGTTTCCTCGCGACCAGCGTGCTTTTCTGGTGGCATATCGTCGCTCCCTGGCCCACGGTCTACGCGGCAAGCCGGTGGCTGTTGCTGCCCTTCCTGTTGACGGCAGACTTTATCAATACGGGCCTGTCTGCGTTTCTCACGTTCTCCGGCCGCGTTGTCTATCCCGCGTATGCCGCGGCTCCGCGCTTCTTCGGGATCTCGGCGCTCGATGACCAGGTGGCAGCGGGCTCGCTGATGTGGGTGATCGGGTCGATGTCCTTTCTCGGCGCGGCCATGCTGATCACCGTACAGCTGGTGTCGAAACGAGGCGAGCGGGAGCGGGCCAGCCTCGAGGCCGCACGCGCGCGTTTCGCTGAGCTGCGCCGGGCAGAAAAGCCTGCCACGCGTGTACAGGTTTCCTCGCCCAGAGGCCGGGGCTTCGACCTGCTCCGGCTGCCTGCGGTCGGCGGCTTTCTGAAGTCCCGCTACGGCCGCCAGAGCCTCCAGGCCTTGTGCCTGCTGATCGCCGCTGCGGTGATTGTGGACGGCCTCTTTGGCCACCAGATGGGCTCGATGAACCTCGCCGGCATCATCCCCTGGACATATGGGCGCGGTATCTTTGTGCTCGCCGTCCTGCTCGTCGGCAACCTCTTCTGCATGAGCTG
Source organism: Acidobacteriaceae bacterium (assembly GCA_965199135.1). Lineage (GTDB taxonomy): Bacteria > Acidobacteriota > Terriglobia > Terriglobales > Acidobacteriaceae > EB88. The sequence goes on from OZ240685.1 coordinate 1,352,564, forward strand.
CCCCTTCACGCTGCCGAGGGATGTGGCCAAGTGGGTCCTGCGCAGGGCAGGCATCGCACAACGGCCATGGCCCCGCATGCTTCGCAACAAGTGGCTGCCGCTCGCACTGGTCGCGCTGTTCTTCTGGGCGTACGAGGCGCTGTCGCTGTGGAACTCGCCCTTTCGCACCGCGATCCTGCTGCTCGCGTACTTTCTGACCGCACTGGCGGTGGACACGGTCTTTCGCGACGCTTCGTTCTGCAAGTACGTGTGTCCGCTGGGCCAGTTCAACTTCACGGCCTCGCTGCTCGCGCCGGCCGAGATCGCGCCCCGATCGCTTGCGACCTGCGGCAGCTGCGGAACGCGCGACTGCGTCGCCGGCCACGGCAGCCCGAAAGAAGTGAGCTACCAGCGGGGATGCGAGCTGCATCTCTTCCTGCCCGAAAAGAGCGGCAACATGGACTGCACGCTCTGCATGGACTGTGTGAAGGCCTGCCCCCACGACAATGTCGGCCTGTTCTTCCAGGCGCCGGCCCGGGACCTGGTGCAGCTCTCGGTAGTGGACCCGCAGCGCTCGGCAGTCGGCCGTTACAGCCAGCGGCTCGATGTTGCCGTACTTGCCTCGACCGTGATCGTCGCTGCCTTTAGCAGCGCTGCCGTAATGGTTGCGCCGGTGGCCAGCTGGATGGACCGGCTCGGCAGCCACCTGCCCGCCGTGGTGAACACAACGCTTGGGCTTCTGGCCGCGGCCGTCCTGCCGGCGGTCCTGCTCGCGCTGCTCTCCGTTGCGATGCTCGGCATGCGCGGGGATGGTCACCACGTGCCACGAGAGCTGCCCAAGTGGATGCTGGCGCTGCTGCCGATCGGCTTCGGGATGTGGGCTGCACACCTGAGCTTCCACCTGGTGACCGCCTGGAACTCGCTCGAGCCCGGGGTGCTGCAGGCGCTGCACGACCTCGGCAAGTGGCTGCCCACTGCCGGGCTCCCTCGGCCGGACTGGATGAGTGAGCAGCCCCTCTTTTCCGGTGCTTCGCTCCTGGGGCTGCAACTTGGGCTGCTCGACCTGGGACTGCTGGGCGCGTTGTACCTCGGCTGGCGAATGGCCGGGGGCTCGGCCAGGGGCTCGGTGCTGGCCCGCAGCCGCACGCTCGCGCCCTGGCTCGGCGTGACGCTTCTGCTCTACGGAACCGGCGTCTGGATCCTGCTGCAGCCGATGCAGATGCGCGGCATGGTCGGGATGTGACGCGAGCGTTCCGCAGCATCCTTGCTGTCTCTCTGTGCCTTGGCGGGATCGCCCTGCCCGCAGGGGCAGATGGCCCGCATATCGCCTTCCACGGGGTGGCCGGTGACCTGACGGTGACGTTGTTCTCCGCTCCCGATCCGCTCGTCGCTGGTCCCGCCGAGCTTTCGCTGCTCGCGCAGAGCACGGCGGACAACAGCCTGCTCCGCGGCGTGAGGGCCAGCGGCACGCTTGTGCTCCCGGGCCACGCCGCCGTTGCCTTCACACTGGGCAGCGCAGCCGGCGCACAGGGCATGATGACCACCACGGTGCGTCTTCCCGAACCCGGCACCTACGCGATGACCCTGTCCATTGAGCCTGCGACCGCCCCGCGGACACAGTTCACGGCGAGTCTGCCGGTTGCCGAAAACAATGGCACCCGCAACACGGTGCTCCTGTTCGTGCTCCTTCCTCTGGCGCTCTCTGCGCTCTTCCTTGTGAACCAGCATGCGAAGCAGCGGCTCAGGGCTGGGTACCGACGCTAGGCTCCGGTGTTCTCAAGGTGCGGCGAGGATTTCTCCCGAGGCATCAGAATGGATGCCGGGTTATCCAGGCTGAGCCGGGACGGGACGAACGCGTCCCCGATCCCGCTAACTCCCTTGCTCCCCTGCGCCTGCTCCCCCAAAATGGAGAGATAAGGAGCGATATGCTCTCGCGAACGCTACGTACGACCTGTTTTGCTGCTGTTTTCTCTGTGCTTGGTGTGTGCTCCGGCTCGCTTGCTGCCCCCGCGCGGGCGCAGAACGCCCAGTTCGATCTCCAGGGCCCAACGCTTGAAGTCAAGGTCCAGCGCGACGGCAAGACCCTGCCGATCTCGCAGGTGCCGAATCTCCAGTCCGGCGACCGGCTCTGGCTCCACCCGGTACTCGGCGAACACGAGTCGGTGCACTACCTGATGGTGGCTGTGTTCCTGCGCGGTTCGACCAATCCTCCGCCCGACAACTGGTTCAACAAGGTCGAAGCCTGGAACAAGCAGGTCATGGACGAGGGAACCTACCTGGTTGTTCCTCCGGGAGCCGAACAGGTCGTCATTCTGTTTGCCCCGCAGACCGGCGGTGACTTCTCCACGCTCAAGAACGCTGTGCGCGGTCGGCCCGGCGCATTTGTGCGTGCCTCGCAGGACCTCAATATCGCGAGCCTCGACCGCGACCGGATCAATCGTTACCTGAAAACGGTCAACGGAATCAACGATCCGGACAAGGTCAAGACCGTCTCCACGACGCTGGCCCGTTCGCTCTCGCTCAAGGTGAACCAGGATTGCTTCCAGCGTCCCAGCGACCAGCAGGCGGCCTGCCTTCAGCAGAGTCAGAATGCGCTGATCCTCGACAACGGCAGCAGCAGCACTGCACAGGGTCTGCTGACGGGTCCCACGAGCGATCTTGCGCTGCAGGCCGGCTCGACGCCTGGCATGGCTGCTGGCCTCTACGACCCCTACATCGCGGCTGCGTTTGACATCGGCAAGCTCCTGGCCAGCTTCCACACCGCGCAGTTCCAGTACATCCCGGCACTCTCATCGACCACCAACCTGAACATGAACCTGTGGCTGAATGCGCCGCCCTCGTTCCACAATCCCAAGTCGGTACTCGTGGTGGCTCTGCCGCCGATCGAGGCAGCCCACCTGCCAGACCTGCGCCCGGTGGACCCAAAGCAGGTCTTCTGCATGCAGCACACGCCGCTGGTCCTGCCGGTCGATGGCGCGCCGGCCGTGTTCGCCACGGAATACGGCCATGGCTTCACCATGCACCTCCAGGGCAAGGATGGAAAGGCGATTGACCTGCCGACCTCGCCGGACGCCGCGCAGGGCGGCTTTGTGCTTCCCGCGCCGGTGCTGCAGAACGCCGGGCTCGGTAGCGACGTGCAGGCCACCATCAAGGGCTTCTGGGGATTCGACAGCTACAGCGGCCCCTCATTCAAGCTGCGCTCCACCGACGCGGGTAAGTGGACCATTGCGGACGCGGACAAGAACGCGCTGGTGATCGGCCGCGACGATGACATTCACCTCCACTCGGACGCAGCAGCCTGCGTCGAGGAAGTAGACTTCCGCGACCCCAGCGGCAAGGAAGTGAAGGCGAAGTTCAAGCAGGATGGCACCGACGGCATCATCGCCACCCTGCCGCTCAAGGACACGCAGGCCGGAACCTCGACCCTGTCGATCAAGCAGTACGGGTTGAGCGACCCGCGGAACCTGAGCGTCGCCAGCTTTGCCGAGGCGGGCAAGTACGACTCGTTTACCTTCCACGCCGGCGATCGCATGGGCACCCTGACCGGCACACGCCTCGACAACGTGGCGAGCCTTGAGCTTGAAGGCTACAAATTCATGCCTGGCAAGCTTGGTCGCAACGGCAACACCGACACGCTTGAGCTGACGGTGCCGCAATCCACCGCCTCCGGTACAGACAAGCTGGCCGCGGCCCCGGCCAGGCCGGGCAGCCCGGACACACCGGGCAATTCGCCCTCGACGCTCACCGCAGGCACGCACAGCGTTGCCAACGTGACGCTCAAGGATGGAAGGGTTGTTCCGGTGCCCGTCACCGTCGATGCTCCACGCCCCTCGGTGACGCTGTTGAACAAGACTGTGCAGCTGGCCGCGACACCGACGCCTGCTCCGCCGATCACGATGAAGCTGGGTGCGCCGGACGAACTGCCGCTCGACGGCAAGCTGACCTTTGCGATCAAGTCGCAATCCCCGGCTGCCTTCAGCAAGGGCGAGTCGCTCGAGGTGGCAACTATCGACGGTCTCTCGTCGGTGACCTTCAGCCTCGCTTCTGGCGAACTGATCCTGCAGGATGCCACCACTGCCATCGCGACACTCGACCCCGGCAAGAGCTTCAATCCCTCGGCGTTCGGCCCGCTGCACATGCGGCCGATCTTGGCCGATGGAACGTATGGAGACTGGGTGCCGCTCGCGACGCTGGTACGTTTACCGACGCTCCAGAGCTACACCTGCCCCACGGATCCGACGCAGAGCTGCACGCTGAGCGGTAACGGGCTGTTCCTGCTGGAGGCCCTGGCGACGGACGCGCAGTTCACGAAGCCCATCACCGTGCCGGATGGCTTCTCGGGCACCACGATGGACGTCCCGCGCGTCAACAATGGCCAGCTCTTTGCAAAGCTGCGGGATGACCCGACCGTGGTGAACACGATGTCTGTGGAGACCACGACCCACCTGGCCAGCCACCACGTGCGGCGCCCACCGGCTCCCACTCCAGCCGACCCTGCCACCCCCGCGCCGGATCCGGGGGGCACCACCCCGGCGCCGGGTGCCACGCCAGCCAGTCCGGCCCAGCCATCCGCCGCTGCCTCGGCTCGGCCGCAGAAAAGCGCGGCGACTCCCTGACCAACAGAAGTGTGAGCCCTGGTCCTCATGGCTGACCAGGGCGGGCGGTTCAGGGTGACAGGCGTTTGGTCCGGGAATGACACGCGGCTCGCTTGATCTGAAGCCCTGCCCTCAGGCGGACACACTGGACTGGGCCGGGACTGCGAGCCCGAGCAGCTGGTCGGCGTTCCGGTGAGCGAGCTGATAGCGTTGCGGCATCGACAGCTGCAGGCTGTCGAGGAACGATCGGCCCCTGGTGTTCGAGCTGAACGGATAGTCGATCGAGAAGAGCATCCGGTCGATCCCGACCACCTCAAGCGCACATGCAAATGGCGGCACAGTGAAGTAACCGCTGGTCGTAATCCAGAAATGCTTGTGGAAGTACTCTTCGACGGGGTGATCGAGGTGCTGCGAGACCTGGTCCAGTACGCCGCTCGCCCTGGCGATCGAAAAGGGCAGGTTCTCCCCCATGTGACCCACGATCAGTCGTAATCCAGGGTGGCGATCGAAGAGTCCGGAGACGATCAGCCGCAGCACGTGCAGGCCGGTTTCGGCATGCCAGCCCCAGGCGGCAATCGCCAGCAGGTTGCCCATGTTGCCCGGCAGGCCGCTGTAGTACGCCTGCTCCACGGCCGGTGGCGGGGGCGCCGGGTGAAGGTAGACCGGCACATTGAGCGCCTCGGCTGCTGCCCACACCGGTGCAAATTGTTCGTCGTCCAGGAAGATGCCCTGGGTCGTGCCGTGGAGCATCACGCCGGCAAAGCCAAGCTCCTGCGTGGCGCGGTACATCTCGTCAACTGCGGCGTTCACGTCGGTCAGTGCGAGGGTCGCAAAGCCGGCAAAGCGGTCAGGGTAGTTGCGCACCGCGGCGGCGATCCGGTCATTCGCGTCTGCTGCGAGCACGAGCGCATCCTGGCGCGGAAGCTGATCGAGACCATTCGCTGCAAGCGACAAGACCTGCACACTGATGCCTGCTTCGTCCATGGCGCGCAGCCGGCCTTCCCCGACGTCGAGCAGCGAGGGCTCCATCCTGGCTCGGAGAGCGGCTGGCGGTCCCGAGGGCAGGGTGCGGGTAGCGGCGGCGAAATCCGGGGTCAGGATATGCTCTTCAAGCGTAACGATGCGCATGGTGCTTGCAGGTTACCTAAGTACTTGCGCGGAGACAAGTGCGATGACCCTGCGCGCGTGTTTTTTCCTGGCCCGCTGCTTGTCAGACGGCCCGCGTATCAGCTGGCCTGGAGAACCGCGGCGCGCATACGCTTGCCAACGCGAAGAACAAGCGTCTCGGGCAGCGCGGCGACCGTCACATGCGGGCTCGTGACGGGCTCGCCGGCGATGCGCACCGCACCCTGCTTCAGCTTGCGGGTTGCCTCCGTCGCCGACTCTGCCAGGCCCAGCTGCACCAGGACCTTGTCCAGGCGGACCTGTGGATTGGCCTCGGTCCACCCGACGTCGCTCGCATGCACCGCGACCTCTTCAACATGCTCCGGCTGCTCGTCGCGCTGGAACTGCCGCGCCCAGCCCTCGTCGGCTTCCGCTACCGCAGGCGCCGGGTAAAAGCCGCCTACGATCGTCCGGGCAAGCCTCTTCTTGAGCTCCATCGGGTGCAGCGTTCCCGCGGCCACGTCGGCCTGAAAACCCTCGATCTCGCTCTGGCGCAGGTCGGTCAGGAGCGTCCAGAAGCGCCACATCAGCGTGTCTGAGACCGACATGATCTTGCCGTACATCTCGGGCGCCGGCTCGTGGATGCCGATCGCATTGCCCAGGGACTTCGACATCTTCTGCACACCGTCGAGGCCCTCGATGATGGGCGTCATGAGCACGATCTGCGAGGGCTGGCCGAAGTCGCGCTGCAGCTCGCGCCCGGCAAGCAGGTTGAACTTCTGATCGGTCCCGCCAAGCTCGACATCCGCCCTGAGCATCACCGAGTCGTAGCCCTGGGCAAGGGGATACAACATTTCGTGTAGCGAGATCGGCTGTTCTTTCTGAAAACGAGTGTGGAACTCGGCTCGTTCAAGCATTTGCGACACCGTAAACTTCGCAGCAAGCCGGATCAGGCCTTCGAAATCCAGCTTTCCCAGCCACTCCGAATTGAAGCGAACCTCGGTACGCTCCCGGTCGAGGATGCGGAACACCTGGTCGGTGTAGCTCTTCGCGTTCTCGTCGATCTGCTCGCGGGTCAGCGGCTTGCGCGTTGCCGAGCGGCCCGTCGGGTCGCCGATCAGCGAGGTGTAGTCCCCCACCAGGAAGATCACCTGGTGACCGAGATCCTGGAAATGTTTGAGCTTGCGCATCAGCACCGTGTGACCCAGGTGGAGGTCCGGCGCCGTGGGGTCGAACCCCGCCTTCACCCGCAGCGGAACGCCCGTGGCGCGAGACTTCTCGAGGCGGTCCTGCAGGTCGCTGACACGGATGATCTCTGCCGCACCCTTCTGGAGCAGGTCTAGTTGTTCGTCGACGGGAGGAAAGGCGGCTACGTTCGGCATAGGTCGAGTATATAAACCGCCTGCGCGGCTGGCGGCCACTGTGGCACCTCGCCTGCCACGACAAGTACCAGGAAAACGCCACGCGGTGGCCGCCAGCCGCGCAGGCGGTTTACTTCACCCAGACTTCAGCTTTCGAGCCGGCGACCTGCTGCGCATGAAAGATGCCGAGGGTGTTGTTGCTCCAGACCGGCGCACCGACTTTGCCGAGGACGATGACGCCGCCTTCGCCACCCTTGAGCGCAGGCAATTCTGTGTGGATCATCTGGTCGGCGGCTTGTTGCGGGCTCTTGCCCTCCTGGACGAGCGTGCAGACTTCGCGTGCGAGCGTCAGCCGGATGAAGTACTCGCCGACGCCGGTGCCGGAGACGGCGCAGCCGTGGTCGCTCGCGTAGGTGCCGGCGCCGATGATGGGCGAGTCGCCAACGCGGCCGGGGAGCTTGCCCTGCATGCCGCCGGTCGAGGTGGCAGCGGCGAGGTGGCCGTGTTCGTCACGGGCCACGGCGCCGACGGTGCCGTAGCGATGCGAGAAGATATGCGGTCCGGTGCTGGCGAGTCCGCCTGTTGGGGCAGCAGGTGCACCGGCGGGACGAGGTGGCGCAGGGCGGCCGCTCGCGCGCATGACGCCGAGAAATTCCTGCCAGCGCATTTCGGTGAAGAAGAAGCTGGGTGGCTGCTGTTCCAGGCCAGCAGAGCGCGAGAAGGCATCCGCGCCCGGGCCGACCATCATGACGTACGGGGTCTTCTCCATGACGGCGCGGGCGAGCGCCACGGGATGCCGCGTGACGTGGACGCTGGCGACCGACCCGGCGGCCAGCGTCGAGCCGTCCATCAGGGAGCTGTCCATCTCGTTGGTGCCGTCGGCGGCGAAGGCGGAACCGCGGCCGGCGTTGAAGAGTGGGTCGTCTTCGAGGGTTTCCACGGCGGCCTCGACGGCGTCGAGCGAGCTGCCATGCCTGGCGAGTACAGCAGAGCCGGCCGCAAGCGCCCTGGCAAGCGAGGCGTGATAGGCCGCGGCGGTGGCGGCGTCCATGTGCTCCCACTCCGCTTCGCCGGCACCGCCGTGAATGGCGATCGCCCAGGGTTCGGCGTGCAGGGGCGCAGCGGCAAGAAGCGAGAGGCACAGAGCTGCACGGAGCGAAAACAGCGTCAGCATGGACGTTACTGTACATGCCGGATGCGCGCCGCCGGCAGCATCTTACTGGGCGATGTCTCGCGTGACACAAGCCGGGGTTCCTCCGCCGAAGACCTGCGTGGTCTGCGGGCGCGAGATCACGTGGCGCAAAAAGTGGGAGCGCTCCTGGGACGAGGTGCGCTACTGCTCGGATGGCTGTCGCCGCCGTGCGAAGTCGAAGACCGGCGCGGGCGACGACGCGGCGCTCGAAGCGACCATTCTCCTGTTGCTCGCGGAGCGGGGCGCGGGCAAGACGATCTGTCCTTCCGAGGCAGCGCGAAAGGTAGCAGGAAGCGACCAGAGGGACGCGTGGGAGCCGCTGATGGAGCCGGCCCGGGCCGCGGCGCGACGCCTGGTCGCGGCTGGCCGCATCGTGATGACGCAGGGCGGCCACACGGTGGATCCATCGACAGCGAAGGGACCGATCCGGCTGAAACGGGTCTAGCGTTGCCCATCCCAGGCCTCAGAAGCGAGACGCAGGGCACCCACCTGCTTCCGATTGCCGGGTAGCGGGGGGCGCCGCTATGAATTGGACGACAGCCGCGGAGGCGGTTTTCTTCCCTGGCCCAAAGGATTGTAGGCTGGCTCTATGGCAGTGGAGCTTTCGCTAGAGGGCAAGGTGGCGCTGGTCACCGGTGGGTCGCGTGGCATCGGGGCGGAGACGGTGCGGGTATTTCGCCAGGCTGGCGCGCGGGTGATGTTCAACTATCGCTCGGCAGAGGCCGCGGCGGACGCCCTGGTCGCGGAGTGTGGCGGACCGGAGTTCTGTCGGGCTGTCCGGCAGGAGCTCGGCACGGCTCACGAGGGCCGGACCTTGATCCGCGAGGCCGTGACAGCGTGGGGTACGCTCGATGCGCTGGTGGTGAACCATGGCATCTGGCCGCCGCATGATGCGCCGATCGACACGATGCCGGAGCGGCAGTGGCGCGAGACGATGGGCATCAATCTCGACAGCGTCTTCGGGCTGGTGCAGGCGGCTGTGGGTCACTTCAAATCAAAGCTGGAGGCGGCCGGGAGCCGCGGGCACATCGTGCTGGTCGCCTCAACAGCAGCGCAGCGCGGCGAGGCCTTCCACGCCGACTACGCTGCGTCCAAGGGGGCTCTCATTTCGATGACCAAGAGCCTTTCGAGTGAGCTCGCAGGGCAGGGGATCCTCGTGAACTGCGTCGCTCCCGGCTGGGTTGCGACCGATATGTCTGCGCCCGCGCTTGCCTCCGAGGCCGGGCGCGCGAAGATTTTTGGCACCATCCCACTCGGTCGCGTCGGCTCGGCAGCCGAAATCGCAGGCCCGATCGTCTTTCTCTGTACCCCCTGGGCTGCCTTTATCTCGGGGGAGATCGTCAATGTGAATGGTGGTGCGGTGCTGGTGGGGTGATCGGGAGCGGAGGACCGCAGATCCTTCGCTCCACTCAGGAGGACACTCCACTCTCCCTCAGGATGGCACTGCTTTCCCTTGGGATGACACCCGGTTTCGGTCCGCATGACCGCGCAGCGTGGACGATAGTAAGGCACCCTTGAGAGACCCGATGACGTTTTCTGTAAAGGTTTTGTTCTATGCGGCGTTGGTGAGTGGGACCGGGGCGGCCACTGCGCAGACTGCTGCGCCCGATCCCGCGGCCCCGCCTGCGCCAGCCCTCAGCACGGCAGCGCAAACGGCCGACGTCCCGGCCAACGGCGGCAGCGACCCGAAAGCGATCGACCTGATGAAGCAGATGGTCGCCGCGCTTGGACCGAAGTGGATGGGGCTGCACAATACCCTTGAAGAGGGGCGCACCTCGGGCTTCTTTCACGGCGAATCGAACGGCAGCATCGGCGACTTCCGTACACTTCGCACTGTGCCCACCTCGATGACCGACCCCGGGCTGCAGCGCACCGAGCTCACCAAGAAGCACAACGTCGTCGACATTCTGCTGCCCGACCAGTACTGGGAGATCACGTACCGGGGCAAGCGGCTCATCCCTCCCGAGGAGTACCTGAGCACCTTCCGCCGTCGCGATCACTCGCTCGACGAAGCTGTGCGCGTCTGGTGGCACCAGCCCGGGCTCGTGTTGCTCTCCGGCGGCGAGAAGATGGTCGAGCGCCACCTCATCGACGAGATCACGCTGCTCACCGAGGCGAACGACAACATCACCCTCGATATGGATGCGGAAACCCATCTGCCCTTCCGCGTCGCCTTCACCTGGCGCGACCCCCTCTACAAGGACAACAACGAAGACGCCGAAGAGTTCGCCGACTACCACCCCATCGACGGCATCCCCACCCCGCTCAACGAGAGCTTCTACCACAACGGCGAGATGACCTCGCAACGTTACCTGACCCACGTCTCCTACAACGTTTCGGTCGCGCCCGACGCCTTTGACGTCGACGCCACGGTTCGCCAGATCGTTCCGCACTGAGAGATCGCCTGCGCGGCTGGCGGCCGCGGCGCGGCGTCCGTCGTGCTGCCTGCACCCAGTGCTGCCGTGGGCGTCGCGATGCTCCGCACTCTCACTCCCGACCGGCGGGAGGGTCACGTCGGCGGACACTCCGAGCACCACACTGGCCGCCACAGAGTGGCCCGTAAAGGCGGTTTAGAAGTTCTGCGCAGCGGCTTCTACGAGCGAGTCCACAAGCGCCCGTGCGCCTCCCCCGACGTGGTCATTGCAGAGGATCGAGAAGATCACCAGCCGGCCGCTGTTTGCCGCGAGGAAGCCGCTGAGCGCGTCGACCTCGCCGAGTGTGCCGGTCTTGGCGTCGACACGGCCACGCAGGGTGGGGAAGCGGCTGGAGAGGGTGCCGTCGACGCCGCTCGATGGGAGTGAGTTGCGCAGGATCGGTCCCCAAGTCTGCTGTGTGCTGTAGCGCAGCAGCGTGGTGATGGCGCGTGGGGTCACGAGGTCCTGCGGCGAGAGCCCCGAGCCGTCGTAGAGCAGAAAGTCCTCCGGGGCAATGCCGGCATTTGCGGTGAGAAACGAGCGGACGACCCGGGCGCCTTCTGCCGCGGAGCCGTCGGTGCCCTCGGCATGGCCAAGCAGGCGCAGCAGGATCTCGGCATGGAGGTTCTGCGAGACCTTGTTGGTGACGGTGACGACCTGGTCCAGGGTAGGAGAGTCGCGCAAGGCCACGATGCGGGCGCCGGCGCCGGCTGGGGGCAGGGAGTGCGCGTGGGGCGGCAGCGCCTGCAGGGCCAGGGGCAGGTGCGTCTCGACCGCGAAGGATGTGGTGTCCTGGGGTTCGCCGTGAACGGGTGCTGCTGTGCCGGTGACGGAGACCCCGGCCGTGGCGAGCGCGGCTCGGAAGGCGTCGGCTGCGAAACGCGCCGGGTCGGTAATCGCGATAGCGAGGTGAGTGGCAGGACCACCGGCGGGGAGTGTTCCATAAATCCGGAGTCTGGCTCCATCAAAGGAGCGGGTGACGCCGAGTGCGGGCTTCGTTCCAGCAGGGGAAGTCGTGGCACTGATCTGCAGGGCGTCGGGAGATCCATTGGGGAGGCCGGCGATCGCCGGCAGCCAGCTTGCGGCTACCGGTGCGCCCGCCGCGGCGCCAGGGTCCACGGTGAGGTATCGAACATTGTCGTTCAGGGTAAGCGCGGAGACGGGTGCCCCGTACTCCCATTGCAGGTCGTCCCATCCCCACCCGGCGCCATAGCGTTCGTCGGGAAAAAGCGTGTCATCGGCAAGGACGGGTCCATCCACGGAGCGGATGCCACTCGCCAGCACCTCGGATGCGAGGGTGTCGAGTGCGGCGAGCGGAGGATTGGGCCGCTCGGTACGGCCGGCATAAGGGTAGACGCGGCCGGACATCGTTGGATCCCCCCCGCCGACCAGGCGCAGGTCGCCGTGCAGGGTGCCCGCTGCATCAACTGTGCCCTCTGCCAGGACACGCGTGCTCATCGTGTACGTGGGGCCGAGCAGGGCGAGTGCCGTTGCGGTGGTGAAGAGCTTGGCGTTCGAGGCTGGCTCGAACAGCTCCGCGTCGTTCTTCGCGTAGAGCGTTGTTCCCGTGGCTGCGTCGACGATCGATATGCCCCAGTGAGCGCGTGCGGCAGCAGGCTGCGCGAGGATCGCATCCGCAGCAGTGGCCATGGTGGCGCTCTCTGCGATGGCCCCGGGGGAGGCAAGCAGGAGGCAGAGGGAAGCCAGGGCAACGCGCGGGCAAAAGGACATACGGGTGAGTGTAGCCTCGGGGAATGGCGGCACCTACAGTCTTCCGACCCCGGCCGTTACATACCTGGCGCCTGCGGACGCGTTCACTCGCGCTTGGCGCAAGGACGCTGGTGATGGGCATCGTAAACGTGACGCCCGACTCGTTTTCCGGCGATGGCGTGCGACGGACGCCCCGCGATGCCGATGCGCAGGAGATTGCGATTGCACGGGGACTCGCGATGCTCGACGAAGGGGCAGCGCTGCTCGACCTGGGCGGCGAATCCACGCGGCCAGGCTCGGGAGCAGGCAGCACGGAAGCCCTCAGCGAGGACGAGGAACAGGCGCGGGTTCTGCCGGTAATCGAAGGCATCCTGCGCGAGCGACCCGGGGCGATCGTCTCTGTGGACACCTACCGGGCGGGGACGGGCGAAGCGGCGATCCGCGCGGGCGCCGAGATCGTGAACGACGTGAGCGGCCTCCACTGGGACGGGCGCATGGCCTCCGCGTGCGCCGAGCTCCGGTGCGGCGTGGTGCTGATGCATACCCGGGGGCGGCCGAACGAATGGAAGACGCTGCCCGCGCTCGCCGAGGCCGAGGTTCTGCCGCTGGTCCGGGAAGGGCTGCGCGAACGGCTTCGTGGGGCGGAAGCAGCGGGTGTGGTGCTGGAGCGCATCGTTCTTGACCCCGGTTATGGCTTCGGCAAGGCGTTCGACGCGAACTATGCCCTGCTCCGTGGCCAGGGTGAGCTGCTCGCGCTGGGGCGGCCGTTGCTGGTGGGTGTTTCGCGGAAGTCGTTCCTGGGCCGGACGCTCGGACGTCTCACGCCGGGGGCGGGAGACTGGCCCCCGGAGCGGCGGGAACAGGCCACGCTGGCGGCTTCGGTGGCCGCGATCCTTGCAGGCGCGAGTCTCCTGCGCGTGCACCAGGTAGGGCCGGCATGCGAGGCCGCAGCAATTGCGGATGCGGTTCTGGTTCAGCCGGAGACAGGGCTGCGGTGAGAACCGCAGCACAGGAACAGCCGCTCGCTTGAGTTCGCAGCCTTCTGGCGGGGTCCTTAGTGGCTTCGGGCGGAGGCGTCGTGGATGCGGTTCGCTTCGAACGAGACGATCCGCCATTGCCCGTGCGAGAAGCTCCAGACGCGTGTGTAGCGATACTCGCCCATGAGCGGTTCGCCGGAGTAGACGCCCTGGAGGCGAACCCGCGAGGTGACCACGGCCGTGGTGCCATACAGCCGGATCTTCCGATCCAGCAGTTGCAGCTGGTCGAGCCGTTCCTTGCCATCCGCGCGCAGCTCCAGGGTCTGGGGCTTGGTCGCGATTGTGCCGTCCGGGCCGATGCCGATGTAGCTGTCGGCCATCATGGCGCCCATGGCCGCGGTATCGCCGGCGAGGATGGCAGAGCGCCACTCCTGTTCAAGATGCTCCACTTCCTTGTGGGCCGCTCCCTTGGGTTCACTGCCTGGCAGTGCGGTCTTCGCGAAGAGCACGCAGGGGCTGAGCACCAGCAGCGCAAGTGCTGCTGCGCGGGTACGACGAGCGACGGGAAGCCGCAAACTCTGGAGCCGCGAGGTCATGTAGTGACGCGGATGAGCGGGAAGAGGCCCGGGATGTCTGCGCGACCGTTCCATGCAGCACTCCTGTTCCGATCCGGAACAAAACGCCTCTAGCCTACGACGTGCAGGTCCTCGACGTCACGCTCGCGCATGCGCTGGTAGAGCCCACCGACTGCGTACTTCTGAAAGTGCGGGGTCGAGCGATGGGCTTCGTGGGCAGCCCTGTCCTGGTACTGCTCATAGATCAGCACGGTATCGGACGCGGACTCGCTCCAGTGAGGGATGTAGGTGAGGCAGCCGGGTTCCTTGCGCGACTCGGTTGCGAGCTGCTCCAGGAACCCGGTGATATCCCCGCGATCCTCCGGGGCGAAGCGCATACGTACCAGAAAGCTGACTGTCTCGGCCATGGTTCTCAGAGTCCTCTAGCGGTGCAGTGCCGGTCCGTGTAATTCCTTGAGCGCTGCTTGAAAGGGCGGCAGCTCGATGGTCTGGTCCCGGTCAGGACCGGTGGAGATCATTCCGATTTTGGCCCCGGACTCCTGCTCCAGGAAGTACAGGTAGTCCTTCGCCAACTGCGGCAGATCGTCGTATGTCTTCGCCTGCTCGGTCGACTGCTTCCAGCCCTTCAGCTTGGTATACACCGGGCGGATGGATTCGATGCCGCGCACATCGGCCGGCATGGTGTCGACGCGCCTGCCGTCAATCTCGTATCCGGTGCAGACTGGGATGTGCTCGAACTCGTCCAGCACGTCCATCTTGGTCACGACCAGCCACTCGGTGCCGTTGATCATGTTGGAGTAGCGCAGCAGGGGCAGATCGAGCCAGCCGCAGCGACGGGGGCGACCGGTGACGGCGCCGAACTCCTGCCCGCGGCGGCGCAGCACTTCGCCGGCCTCGTCGTGGATCTCGGTCGGGAAGGGTCCCTCACCCACGCGGGTCACGTAAGCCTTGGTCACGCCAATGACCGTGCCCACCTTGGTCGGTCCAACGCCGGTGCCCGTGATCGCGCCGCCGGCTGTCGCCGACGACGAGGTCACAAACGGGTAGGTGCCATGGTCGATGTCGAGCATGGTGCCCTGCGCACCCTCGAACATCACGCTCTTGCCGGTATTGATCGCGTTGTTCAGCAGTGCGGCAGTGTCGGTGACGAAGGGGCGGAGCTGTTCGGCGGCTTCCGAATAATCCTCGTACATCTTCGAGGGATCGAGTGGGTGCGTGCCAAACAACGCCTGGGCGATGGTGTTCTTCTCGCGGCAGGCGTTTTCAATGTGGGTCTTCAGGAGGTCCTTGTTGAGCAGGTCGACGACGCGCAGGCCGGAGCGGGCGCTCTTGTCTTCATACGCAGGGCCGATGCCGCGCGAGGTGGTGCCGATCTTCTGGCGGCCCGGCGCGCTCTCGGCGGCCAGCTCGATCATGCGGTGGTACTCGAGGATGACCTGGGCGCGGTTTGAGACCTTGAGCTGCCGGTCGATATCGACGCCGAGCTCACGCAGTTTGCCGACTTCCTTGAGGAAGGCCATTGGGTCGAGCACAACGCCATTGCCGATCACGGCCTGGCAGTCCGGGCGCAGGACGCCACAGGGCACCAGCTGGAGGATGAACTTCTGCCCGCTGATGATTACCGTGTGCCCTGCATTGTGGCCGCCGGCATAGCGCGCGACCATGTCAAACGCACCCGAGAGCACATCGACGATCTTGCCCTTGCCTTCATCGCCCCACTGGGCGCCCAGAACGATTGCTGTCTTTGCTCGCATCAGAAGTTGCCGTTAGCTCGTTTCGTTGAGGATCGGTGGCTGCTGCGGACCCGGGAGCGCTTCGGCATCCGGACAGGCGGCAACAGCGGGAGCTGGCCCTGTAGCCGCCCCACACCAGACCCGATGATATAACGGCTGCGAAAGCGAGAAGAAGCCGCGCTTCCGGGGGCCGTCGCCAGACCCGAGCAGCTTCCATGCGGACCTGCACTGCGCTCTCTCCGCGAGCCCGGGTGCAGGCGCTTACTCGAGCACAGGCCAGTCGGTTGTCCATGCGATCTGCTTGATCCACAGAGACGCCGTTCCGCCGGTGCTGACATTCAGGGCATGGAAGGGGAGCAGGCTCGTCCCGCTGCCGGGATCGAGATAGGCGCTGCCTCCCCCGGGCGCGGCCCAGGCGGAGCCTCCCTCGAGCAGGATCGTGCCGCCGCCCGTGCGCATATCGACGCCCTGCTGATCGACGAACGGACCCTGCGGGCTGGTGCCCCGGCCCACGACCTGCTCGTAGTTGTCGTCAGAGAGCCGGCTCGCGCAGCAATGCCCGACCGAAGCAAACAGGTAGTAGTAGCCCCCATGCTGCACAAGGGACGCGCCCTCGATGGCTCCGTTCAGCGAAGCGGGACGTGCCGCCAGAGAATAGGTCGTGGTGTCCGAGGACGACAGCATGCCCGTAGCCGGATCGATGCGGTGCTGCTTGATGCCGCTCCAGAAGCTGCCATAGGTCAGCCAGACCGCGCCGCTCGTGTCCACGAGAATGTTCGGGTCGATGGCGTTGAAGTCGTTCCCGCGAGAGGACGCGAGCACCTCGCCATGATCCACCCACGCATAGGCGGGTGAAGCGGGATCCAGCGTTACATTCGTCGCTTCGCCGATCGCGGAGTCCTGCGACAGCAGCGTCGACGCGGCGTAATAGAGGTGGTACACGCCGCCGAAGTACGAGATATCCGGAGCCCACAGCCCCTTGGCTCTCGGTACCTGCTGCTGCACCCAGGCCGGGATCGACGGAAACACATAGCCGCAGTCCGCCCAGGTCACGGTGTCCGACGAGCAGCGGATGGGAAGGTACCCCGCCGGAGCGATGCCCCCGGTATCGGTACTGAAGAGGTAGAGGGTCGAACCGGACTCCATCATGCTTGGATCACGTACCGGCGAGGTGGCGCCGAGCAGAGGGTCTGCGCCCGTCAGCAGCGTCGCGGGGGAGAGGGATGCGGCCAGCTGTTCCGTCGAGGGCCCGGCCGAGGTGCCGGTTGTGACAGTGCGCGTACACCCGGACAACAGGAGTGCGCAGAGACACAGCCCAAAACGTGGGACGATGCTGCTTGGCATAGCACTGTCCAGAGGCAAGCACGCTTGCCTCGGCCCAGCGTATGTCGGATGGAGTACAGAGCCAATACGGAAAGGTCGTTCCCCTAAAGAAACTTAGACCTTGGTAATGCCGGCTCTGCAGAACAAACCCCGCAGCGCCGTGGAAGCTGCGGGGTCCTGGTGGTGCGAGGACCCAGCGAGGCGCCAGCGAGGCCCCGACGAGTACCCGACACCGGGGGCTCTAGCTAAGGCCGATCTTCTCGAGCAGGCCTTCGCTCTTCCGCGGCTCCACGCCAAGCTGCTTCAGGATGCCGAGCTCATCGGAGGATCCCCAGCGCTCGACCATCTTGCCATTTTCAAAGCGCGCGATCTGCACACCGCGTGCCTTGATCGCTTTTCCGGTTGGCTTGATGCCCTGGAAGTCGCCCTGGTGGGTGCCGGTGATGGTGTAGGCCATGGCGACCGTGTCGTCATCGGCAGTGATGTGCTCGGGAGTCGCCTTCAGATCAGGAAAGGCGGAGCGCATCTCCGAGAACAGGTCGATATAGCCCTGTGCGCCAGGGCCCTGTGTGGTGCCGGGATCATGCTCGACCACGGAGGGGGCAACAAGCTCGCGGAGTGCGTCGAGGTTGCCGCTGTTGACTGCTTCGCCAAACTTTGTCTGTGTCTGAATGTTTGCTTCTTTGCTCATAGCGTCTTCGATGCCTGACCCGGCACCCCGTGCGCGCTTTTCCCGGCTTTTCGCAGAAAGCACGCTGGTATCCTTATGCCGTGCCCAGCCCGATTATCACCACCATCCAAAGCCACATTCTTGACCAGCAGCGCCAGGCAGGCGAGGCCTCCGGAACCTTTTCGTGGATGCTCTCCGGCATCACCCTCGCGACCAAGATGATCGCCGCCGAGATCCGCAAGGCCGGCCTCAACGACGTCTACGGCTCCGCAGGCGAGACCAACGTGCAGGGTGAGACGCAGCAGAAGCTCGACGTCTTCGCGAACGAGGCGATGCTGCACTGCCTGGGCCAGCGTGATTCCGTTGCCGCGCTGATCTCGGAAGAGAACGACGAGCCGGTGTTCTTTGACCGCTCCGGTCACAAGGGCAAAT
Source organism: Acidobacteriaceae bacterium (assembly GCA_965199135.1). Classification (GTDB taxonomy): domain Bacteria; phylum Acidobacteriota; class Terriglobia; order Terriglobales; family Acidobacteriaceae; genus EB88. Next base: position 1,370,629 of record OZ240685.1, read on the forward strand.
ACATCATCGTCTTCGACCCTCTCGATGGCTCGTCGAATATAGATGTGAATGTGAACGTCGGCACGATCTTTTCGATCTTCCGCCGGCCGGACCATACCAACCTCGAAGACGCGCTCCTGCAGCCCGGATTGCAGCAAGTAGCGGCAGGGTATGTCGTCTATGGGCCCTCAACCGTGTTTGTGTACACAACCGGCAACGGGGTGCATGGCTTCACGCTTGACCCGGCGATCGGCGCGTATGTGCTGTCGTTCAGCTCGATGGAGATGCCGAAGCAGGGTTCGTACTACTCGGTGAACGAGGCCAACTATGAGTCGTTCCCCGACACATACAAGCAGTACCTCACGGAACTGCGCCTCGGGAAGCTGGGCCGGACATACTCCTCGCGCTACATCGGCTCGCTGGTGGCGGACTTCCATCGCACGTTGCTGAAGGGTGGCGTCTTTCTCTATCCGCCCACCGACAAGCAGCCCCACGGCAAGCTGCGGCTGCTCTACGAGGCAAATCCCCTGGCATGGATCGCGGAGCAGGCCGGAGGACGCGCGATCTCCGGCAGCGGACGCGTGCTCGAAATTGCGCCCAGGAACATCCATGAGCGGACGTCGCTGATCGTCGGCAGCCAGGTCGAGGTGGATCGGCTCGAAGAGATGCTGCGCAGGTAGCCACGAGGGCCTTCCCGCCATCTCACCCGTATGGCTGAAAACAACGTGAGCCGCCGGGAGTTCAACCGTCTTCTGGCGGGAACCGGCATTGCGGCCTCTGCCGGTCGCCGCATGCACGGGGAGCCCTTGGCCGAGGCGATCCGGCTGGGCCCCCTCGACTGGTGCCCGAACAATGCGGCGCTGCCGGTGATCTTTTACCACGGGGTTCTGCCGACCGGCGGCGGCCATCCCGCCGGTCACTTCGAGGATGTTTTTACGAAGAATGGCTGGCCACCACAATGGCGCAACGGCGTGTACACCTTTCACCACTACCACTCGACGGCGCACGAGGTTCTGGGTTTTGCCGCGGGCTCGGCAGAGCTGGTGCTGGGTGGGCCCGGCGGGCGGCGCCTCACGGTGCATGCCGGCGATGTGCTGCTCCTGCCGACAGGCACTGGCCACTGCGAACTCTCGAAGACGGACGACTTCCTCGTAGTTGGCGCCTACCCACCGGATCAGCACTGGGACATCTGCCGTGCCGCGCCGGACGAGGAGGCACAGGCCCGGATGCGCTCGCTCCCGTTTCCGCATGCCGACCCGGTCCATGGGGCAAACGGACCACTGCTCACCCACTGGGTGGCTGCAAACGGCCAGGCTTCTTCCATGATCCCCAGGGAGTGTTGCTCCATCCAACAAGGCGATGCCCGAACTTCCCGAAGTTGAGACCGTCGCCAATGGAGTGCACGCCCGCGTCGCGGGGGAGCAGATTCTCTCCGTCTGGTTCTCCTCGAAACCAGAACCCTTCAAAACAGCACCGGCTGAAATGGCCGAGGTGCTGACCGGGCGCCGGATCGACCGGGTGCGTCGCGTCGGCAAGCACATCGTGGTCGACATCGGCGATGGCGCCGGGAACCTCGTGGCCGAGTGGATCGTGCACCTTGGCATGACGGGGCGACTCCTGGTGTCGGCACCCGATGTGCCGCTTCCCCCTCACACCCACGCGCAGCTGGCGCTTTCCTCAGGTCGCGAGTTGCGCTTTGTGGACGCGAGGCGGTTTGGGAGGCTTGTTCTGCGGCGGATGGAGACGGGGGAGAACTTTACCGGCCCGGGCTCTGAACCCCTGCTGATCACGGAAGACGATTTCATCACGCTGTTCCGCGGACGAAAGCTTGCGATCAAGGCGGCGCTGCTGAACCAGTCCCTCCTGCATGGCGTAGGCAACATATATGCGGATGAAAGTCTGTTCCGCGCTGGGATCCGACCATCGCTGCAGGCAGGCAGGGTCTCGAAGCCGCGCTTGCGCCGCCTGCACGGTGCCCTTCAGGATGTGCTTCGGCATGCCATCGCGCTGGGCGGCTCGTCGGTGTCGGACTATGTCGATGCAGATGGGGTGCGCGGCTTCTTTCAGCTGGAGCACCGGGTCTACGGGCGCACGGGCGAGCCCTGCCGGGTATGTGGGACGCTGATCCGCCGGAGCGTCATTGGGGGACGAAGTACGCACAGCTGCTCCCGCTGCCAGAAGTAGCAAGTCTTCTGGAAACGGGAGACAAGACTACAAAAAAGCGGAGATCTGCGCCCTTTTTTGCGGTTAAGTTGTTGATTCCAGACGGATCCATTTGCGGCATAAGAATTGCTTATAGGAAGAGTGCCAGAGACGCCTGGAGGCTTCGGCATCGACCGAGGCCCCAAGCAAGTACGACGTTCCAGCAGAGGCGCCCGCACGAAGAGGCGACCCGATGGGACGAAGACCTCAACCCGATGGGCGACGATTCGTCACGGGAACAGGCACCTTTCAGGAGGCCAGCGACTGGCCATTGCAGCGGGGCCGCCCTTCGGGGCGGCCTTGTTGCTTGCAGGCCGGTGCAGCTACCAGTTCCAAAATAGAGGCTCCGGACACTTTCGTTTCCGTTTCCGAGGACACTCTTGGGCGCATCCGTGTTGCAGACCCCGGCGCCCTCGGTTAGTATCTGAGTGAACCTCCTGGTGGACGCTGATGCGAACTCGCTCGCGCCCTGTGGAAGGTAGCTGAAAAGCCCGGCGCTTCGCTGGCACTCTCAGTTTCAAAGGACCCGCGGTACAACGTAGGGAAGGCGTGAAGGCAGTAGTGCAAGGTGAGCTGTGTGGCCCGCCAGCCGTTCCAAGCCAGCTTTGACCAATCAAGGAATCTCGCCTGCCGGACTTTGCCAGAGGCAAGGATCAGCAAGGATAACGTCTGAACTTCCAGCGTCCGCAATTCGTTCCATGGCGCGCCCTCGGACTGTTTGAGGGTGGAAGCAAGCAGCGAGCACAGCACAACACAGAATTGCGCGCTCCTTCCGGAGCCGCAGGATACGCACGAGGGACGTGCACGAATGAGCACAGAGCAAACTGAGTCCACCTCGCATTACGGGGATGATGGACATGGCGCGAGCAGCAGTGCTGCTCCCGCGCAGCCCGGGGAAACCACCGGAAGCCAGGCAGCCAACGGAACAGGAAACAGCGGAAGGCGCCGTCGCCGCCGCCGCAAGGGCAAGGGCCCGGGCCAGGCAGCCGCGGCCCAGGGCGCGCCGACCGCACCATCCCCTCTATCCGGAGACGAGACCGGCGCTGCGCCGGCGCCGATGATGGCAGCCCCTCCGGCACCCCAGTCCACGCCGCAGCCCGGCAATGGTCACAACCCCAACGGCAAGCGCAAGAACGGCCGCAAGCGGAATGGTGGCGCGGGTGGCGGCACGCAGCAGGCCGGGCAGAACAGCAACGGCCAGCCCGGGAATCGCAATCGTCCGCCCCGCCCTGCTGGCGGTGGTGGGGCAGGGTTCCGTCCGCGTAGCGAAGGTCCCGATGGCAACCGCGAGGGCGCACGTGGCGGCTTCGGCAGCAGCGAGAGCTTCGGGGATGCAAATGGCAACGGAGGCGCCCGGCGCAAGGGCAAGTTCGGACGCCGCGCGCCGGCAAGCTTTGTTGGACCGATGGATCACTCCTATCGCACCGTGAACGGCAACGTGGCGGATGGCCCTCCCTCAACCATGGACTACCGCAACGGCAATGCGAACGGCAACATCAGCGGCCGCAATGACTCGGTCGACCTGGAGCCGATCAGCATCCTCAAGGAAGACGCGCCCACGCGCATCATCTGCTTCATTGAAGACCTGTTCGTCGTCGCGAAGATGCAGGAGACGGCACGCAAACTGGGCGTGAAGGTGCAGTTCGCCAAGGCGGAGAAGGAAACCCTTGCCGCGATCACCGACGCTCCGGAAGCGGAACGCCCGTCCCTGATCGTGTTCGACCTGAACAATGGCGCTGCCAAGCCGATGACCACGATCCCCAAGCTCAAGGCCAAGCTGAAGCGCGCCACCTCGATTATCGGATTCCTGCAGCACATCCAGGGCGACCTGAAGCTGAAAGCCATCGAGGCCGGGTGTGACTCGGTGATGCCACGGTCTGCGTTCTCGCAGAACCTGCCGAACCTGCTCCGCCGGCATGGCTTCGACGAGACCGAGGAGATGGTCGAGGCGTAATTGCCTGCTCGGAGGGAGCCATCCCGGAGTGTTCCAGACGCCATCCTGAGCGTTTGCTTTGACGCGCTGCCGGGGGGGAATGTCGGAAAGCAACAGAAAAGCCCGCATGCGCGGGCTTTTCTCCGTGTGCGAGCACACTAGCCTGGAGGCCAGCCCATGGCCCGGCCGCCGAGCACATGGAGGTGCAGGTGGTTGACGGTCTGCCCACCGTGCTCGCCGATATTGATCACGGTACGGTAGCCCTGTGAGAGGCCTTCTTTCTGCGCAAGCTCTGCGGAGACAGCAAGCATGTGCCCGAGCAGCGGGGCGTGCTGCTTTTCGGTATGCGCCAGCGAGGCGAGGTGTTCACGCGGGATCACGAGCAGGTGTGTGGGTGCCTGTGGATTGATGTCACGGAAGGCGACCACCTCTTCGTCCGCGTAGAGCGTCGGCACGGAGATTGCCCCGGAAGCGATCTTGCAGAAGATACAGTCCATACGCCTAAGCATAGCGCCGTGTCAGAACACTCCGGGCAAGCAGGTCGCTGCGCGGAACGATTACACTAGACGACGATGGCGACCGCGGCACAGACTCCTGAGCTGATCCAGATTGATCTTGCCCCCCGCAAGCCGGTGGCAAAGCCCGAGTGGCTGAAGGCGCGCGCGCCCTCGGGCGAGAACTACCACGAGCTCAAGAAGCTGGCGCGCTCGCTTAACCTGCACACCGTGTGCGAGTCCGCGCACTGCCCCAATATTGGCGAGTGCTGGTCGCATCGCACGGCGACCTTTATGCTGCTTGGCAATCTGTGCACCCGGCGCTGTGGTTTCTGCGCGGTGCCCAAGGGGCGGCCAGAGCCGATCGACTGGGACGAGCCCCGGCGTGTGGCCGAAGCAGTCGCGCAGCTGGGATTGAAGTTCGCAGTGATCACGAGCGTAAACCGCGATGACGATGTTCTCGGCGGCGCGCGTATCTTTGCCGCGGTGATCGAGCAGATCCGCAAACAGGCGCCCGGCTGCCAGGTCGAGGTACTGATTCCGGACTTCCAGGGGAACGAAGAGGCGATCCGCATCGTGGTCGACGCGCGTCCTGAGATCCTGAACCACAACACGGAATCGGTGCCGCGACTGTACCGCGCGGTGCGCTCTGGGGCGCGCTACGAGCGCACGCTGCGGCTGCTGCAGTTTGCCAGGGAGCTTGCGCCCGAAATCGTCACCAAGTCTGGCGTCATGGTTGGCCTGGGCGAAGAGATGCACGAGTTGCTGGCCGTCTACCGCGACCTCGCGGCCGCGGGCACCAACGTCCTGACCATCGGGCAATATCTGCGACCGTCGCGCGATCACCTGCCCATGACGCGCTACTACACGCCAGACGAGTTTGCATACATGAAGGAAGAAGCGCTGCGCATGGGCTTCCGCCACGTGGAGAGCGGACCCCTGGTGCGCTCGAGCTACCACGCGCACGAGCAGGCCGGCGCGGCGCAGGTCTAGGCCGCGGGCTGCGGCAGGGACCGAAGAAGCGCCTGGGCACCGCGCCCCATCTAAGCCATAGGAGAGACACACACCATGGCAAAAACAGCATTGCTCTATGCACTCGGCGGTCCCGAAAACCTGAAGCTCGAAGAGACCACAACACGCGCCCCGGAACAGGGTGAAGTCAAGCTGCGCGTGGAGGCGATCGGTCTGAACCGGGCCGAGCTGATGTACATGGGCGGCTACTACTTCGAGAAGCCGGAGTTCCCCGCGAGGATCGGCTACGAGGTTGCAGGAGTGGTAGAGGCAGTCGGCCCGGGCGGCGATGCAAGCCTGGTGGGCCGGCGCTTTGCCACGGTTCCGGGCTACTCGATGAACAAGTTCGGAGCCCTTGGAGAAGAGGGAATCGTTCCTGCGGATCGTCTCGCGGCTTTCCCGGACAGGCTTTCGGCGGCCGAGGGTGCGGCGGTCTGGATGCAGTACCTGACCGCATACGGCGCGCTTGTGATGCATGGCAAGGTCGGGACGGGTGATTTCGTACTGATCACGGCTGCTTCGAGCAGCGTGGGCCTGGCGGCGATCCAGATCGTCAAGGCCGAGGGTGGGATCGCGATTGCGACGACGCGTCATAGTGACAAGAAGCAGGCCCTGCTCGATGAGGGCGCGGACTTCGTCATTGCTACGGAAGAGGAAGACCTCGCGGCCAGGGTGAAGGAGATCACCGGCGGCAAGCTGGTGCGGCTCGTCTTTGACCCGGTTGCCGGCCCATTCGTCGAGAAGCTCGCCGAGATCACGGCGCATGGCGGGACGATCTTCGAGTATGGCGCACTCTCCATGGAGCCTACCCCCTTCCCGCTCATGCCAGCACTGGGCAAGGGACTCAGGATCCAGGGCTACACGCTGCACGAAGTAGCGGAGAACCCCGCGGAGTTCGAGAAGGCGAAGCAGTACGTCCGGGACCGCCTGAACGATGGGCGCTTCCACCCCAAGATCGCGAAGTCGTTCCCGCTGGATCAGACAGTGGAGGCGTACGAATATCTCGCCTCGAACCAGCAGATCGGCAAGGTTGTGATCACCGTTCCGTAAGCGACACAGCAGGCAGAGCAGGGCCGCCGCGTTCCGAGCGGGGCGCGGCGGGTACAATGGACAGTGTTTGTTTGGCGAATTTCCGCACACAGGACCCAAGTATGCCCCCTTCTGCGATGGCGACTATCCCGGCGTTAAAAGACACCTATCAGCAGGTGAAGAAACGCCTGGAAAAGTCTGTTTCTGATTTTCAGCACAATCTGCAGTCGCTGCGTACCGGCCGCGCCAGCGTGGCGATGCTCGACAATGTGCGCATTGACTATTACGGCAGCCCCTCGCCGCTGAGTGCAGTGGCCCAGCTGACGAGCCCGGATGCGACCTCCATTGTGGTGCAGCCCTGGGACACCAGCCTGATCACGGAGATCGAGAAAGGCATTCGCGCGTCGGACTATGGCTTCAATCCGCAGAACGATGGCAAGGTGGTGCGGGTGCCGGTTCCGCCCATGACCGAGGAGCGGCGTCGCGACGTGGTGAAGCAGTTGAGCAAGGTGCTTGAAGAGCACAAGACGGCGGCGCGCAATATTCGCCGTGACGGCAATGACCAGATCAAGTTCGCGGCAAAGGACAAGAAAATCTCTGCAGACGAAGAGAAGCGTGCGCTTGAAGAAGTGCAGAAGCTGACCGACGAAGAGATCAAGCGCCTTGATGATCTGAGCAAGAAGAAAGAAGCCGAGATCATGCAGATCTGAGCTCGCTTTTCAGCAGTGGAGAGGCCGCCCAGGGCGGCCTTTTTCATTGCGCTCAGGCCGCGCGGGAGTGCACCACTTCGAAGCGATATTTGAGCCGCAGAAAGGGTTTCTCGAAGAACTCGTAAGAGAGCGCCGCGACCACGATCGTCAGCACGAGATCAATCAGAACCGCAAGACCAGGTGTGTGGATGTGAGGCGCAAGGTAGTGATCCACGGCCCACAGCACCAGCAGGTGAAAGATGTAGAGGCCGTAGGCGATGCGGCCGAGGTACACGAGCGGCTTCGGCAGCAGCGCCAGAGGAAAGCGCAGCGTTCCCCAGAGGATGAGTGCGCACCCGATATCGGCGCCGGCAAAGGCGAGGGTCGCGGACCAGGGCTGAAGGACACTCAGGGGATTGTTGACGCCGGAGGCCTGGGCGAAAGCCCAGAGCGCAAGGCCCGCTGCAATGCCCCCAAGCGCGCGTGGCAGAGACTCGAGGTGTTCCCTGAACGAGGAATGCAGGGCAAAGAGGATGCCGGAAGCGAAGAAGATGCATTCCGAAGCGCTGCTGACCCAGACCTGGATCACCGTGTCTTGGATGGTGACCGCGAAGAAGGTGGTGGCGAGCGAGAGCACGCAGAGAGCGATCGAGACCTGCTGCAGCCGTCCGAGGGAGAGTGCCTTTGCCGCGAGTGGGAAGACGAGATAGAACTGCTCCTCGACTGAAATGCTCCAGAGGTGAAAGACCACCAGGCCGGGGAGCGCCCCATGAAAAAACCAGTACCAGTTGCCGCTGAAGCAGAGGAAGGCAAGGAGGGCGCGTGGCTGGATCGCAAGCTCCGGCACGACGATCGACAGGGCGCAGACCAGGGCGAGGTAGCCCAGGTAGAGCGGCCAAAGCCGAAGGATGCGGCGGATGTAAAAGCGCCGGAGGTCGAGCGTGCCGCTGCGCGCCTGCTCCGCGCGCAGAAGCGAAGCGATCAGGTAGGAGCTGAGAAAGAAGAAAAAGCTCAGGGAAAAGCCTGAGGCCCCGCGAACCAGGAGCACCATATGTGCCAGCCCGGGGCGATGTGCCCAGGACTGGTTCATGGGCGCCCGGATCGCATGGTGCGCAAGCACACCCAGAAACAGGAAGAACCGGATGGCATCGAGTTCTGGACGGTAGTACCGGCCCTCGCCGTGTGAGCCGTGCGTGGCCGCAGGGGGAAACGCGACGACGGCGCCGGTCCCGCTCCCCATTTACACCGCCCTGGAGGGCACGCGTTCGAAGCGAACCTTGAGCCGGAGAAACGGCTTCTCGTAGCACTCGTAGGAAATCACCGCGAGCAGGATCGAGAGCAACAGGGCAGGGAAGACCCAGAGGCCGGCGGGCAGGTGCAGCCATTCCCGCAACAGGCCTCCGCAGAGCAGCAGCGCCAGCCCGTGGAAGACGTACAGTCCGTAGGAGATGCGGCCGAGGTACACGAACTGGGGCCGAAGCACCCGTCGCGGGATGTGCAGGAAGCCCCAGAGCAGCGCGGCCGAGCCGAGCGCAGCAAGCGCGTACGCGGCAGCAGCGCAGGCCGGCAGGTGGGCGAGCCGTGCGTCGTCAAACCCGAGTGCGACGGCCACCAGCCAGCACACAGCGCAGATCGAGAAGCCCGCGACGAAGCGCGGCACCGAAACCGGCTGGGTCTTGAGCCCGAGATGGAGCGCCAGCAACGCGCCCGTCGCAAAGAAGAGGGCGATCGTGACGGTGCTGAACCAGAGGTGGCCCGCGTCGTCACCCCGGCGAACGAAGAGGAAGATGCCCGCGAGGCTCGCGGTGGCAAGCGCTACCGAGAAGCTGATCATCGCGCGGCGATTCAGCCGCCGCATCACGGCCGGCCAGATGAGGTAGAACTGCTCCTCAACCGAGATACTCCACAGGCAGGTGACCGTGGTCGCGAGGATGCCGAAGCTCAGCACATACCAGTTCCCGAGCATGCAGGTAAACGACGCGAGCGCACCGGAGGAGAACGCCGCCGGCCTCCAGGACAGGCCAAGCGCGTACATGAGGAAGAGGAAGCCGAAGTAGAGCGGCCAGATACGCAGCATACGGCGCAGGTAGAAGCTGCGGAGGCTCAGGGTGCCGGTTTTCTGCTTCTCGAGGAGCAGCAGCGTGGTGATCAGGAACGAGCTGAGAAAGAAGAAGAGCGAGAGTCCGAAGCGTCCGCTCGAATGCACAAAGATGATCGCCCGGGTCAGCAATGGATGCGCGTGGAATGTGCCTTGCCTGTTGACCTGGACGCCGTGGAAAAAGAAGACACTCAGGAAGGCGACGAAGCGGAGAGCGTCAAGTTCGGGCCGATAGTAGCGCACGGGCACAGCAGGCACGGCGGGTGCGGCAATCTCTGGAGAGGGGTTCAAGCGGCGTCTCCCGTGGGGGGTCCAAACTGGCGGCTATACGGCTCTGGATTGGACAAATGCGAAGCGCTGCTTGAGCGTGAGGAAGCGCTTCTCAAAGAGCTCGTATGAGAGCATCGCCAGCGAAATGACGACCAGCAGAACCACCCCGAGCCACAGCCCGCCATGGGGCATGTAATTTCCTAAAAGTCGCGGTACCGCCAGGAGAACAAGGCCGTGGAACACGTAAAGGCCATAGGAGATGCGCCCGAGGTAGACGAACGAGGGCCGCACAAAAAGGCTTGGCAGTTGCAGAAAGCCGAAGAGCATCGCTGCACACCCGGCGGCGATGAGCAGGTAGAACATCAGGGCCGCAGAGCCGCAAAGCGCGATGTTCATCGGGTCACTCCCGGCGAGCGATTCGGCGGTGAGCCAGCACGTGAGGCCGGAGCCGAGGCACAGCATGCTTTTGCGGAAGGATTTTGCGCGGCGGACCAGCCCGGTGCGCAGAGCGAGCACCGCCCCGGCAGCGAAGAAGAGCATCTGCGGCACACTGTTGAACCAGATGCTTCGCAGGAGCACTCCGCGGGAGGCAAGCCCGGAGATAGTGAGGCAACTGACCAAAGCAATGCCGAGGCACAGGAGCTCAATCTGCCGCATGGTGAGCCTGCGGATCGCTGCGGGCCAGAGCAGGTAGAACTGCTCTTCGACCGAGATACTCCAAAGAAAAGCGATGGTTTCGGGCACTGCAAAGACCGCGATGTTGTACCAGTTCCCGGAAAGCAGGAAGTACGCGGAGAGACCGCCGAGGCTGATATGCGCTGGCGACCAGAGGTGGCCCAGGGCGAACATCGCACTTAGAAAAACAAAGTACAGCGGGTAGATGCGCAGGGAGCGCCGCAGATAGAACCGCGCGAGGTGAATGCTGCCGGAGTTTTCTCGCTCGAGCATCAGCAGCGTGGTGATCAGAAAAGAACTGAGAAAGAAGAAGAGGGGCAGACCAAACCCGCCCATGCTCTGGACGTACGTGACGATAGTCGCCAGCTGCGGATGATGCCGATGCAGGGAGCCATGCTCATCCACCACAACACCATGCCGCATGAGAACGAGCAGAAACGCGAAGAAGCGAAGGACATCCAGCTCCGGCCGGTACAGCCGGCTCACCTGCGATGAGGCGTTGACCGAGGTCGCAATCTCTACGTGCCGACCGAAATTGAGCGCTCCTGTTGCCACCGGTCCTCCGCTGGTCCTTTGCGACATTCTCAGAGTAAGTCGCGAACACGAGCAGCAGAGACAACAGCATGCGCAACGCAGTTACAGGAGTACCGCGTCGCGGGACTTCATTTCCTCTCATGGGCGGAGTTGTGGTTTTCTGGTAGGCCTCATGAAATGAGAGCACAGCCGGAATACCTCTCGATAGAGGTGACCTCACGTCCGTTGCTCCACGAAAATTGGCTTCTCTCCAGTGGTTGAAGAGAAGCCATTTCTTCCGGGAGCCCTGATGCAATGAGCTAGTGTGCGTTGCTGCTCATGCTGCTCGTGCCACCGCCGGTGTACCGGACCTGCCAGATCGATCCGGACCCGTCATCGGTAACGAAGAGTGAACCGTCCCTGGCGACCGTCACTCCGACCGGGCGTCCCCAGACCTTGCCATCGGGCGTTACAAAGCCAGTGAGGAAGTCCTCAAAGGTTCCTGCCGCCTTGCCGTCCTGCACGGGCGCCATCACCACCTCATACCCGGCACGACGCGACTTGTTCCACGACCCATGTTCGGCCGCGAAAATATCGCCCTTGTAGGCCGCGGGGAACTGGGTCCCCTCGTAGAAGGTCATCTCGAGCGAGGCGAAGTGGGGTTGCAACAGGATGTCCGGCGTGATCACTTTGGCCTGCAGCTCGGGGTGCTTGCCTTCAAGACGGGGGTCCTGCTTGCCTCCGGTTTGTCCTCCCATGTAAAACCACGGCCATCCGTAGAAGCCGCCTTCCTGCACGTGGGTGATGTAGTCCGGCACCAGGTTGTCGCCAAGCATGTCGCGCTCGTTGGTCGAGCACCAGAGCTCGCCTGTGCTGGGCTGGATGGCCTCACCGACGCAGTTGCGGATGCCGGAGGCGTAGACCTCGAGGAACTTGCCTTCCGGTGTGAACTCGAGCACGTCGGCGCGGTGGAACTCTGCCGGGTGGGTGTCGGCATCGTCGACGTTGGAGTGTGACCCGACAGAGACGAGCATCTTCTTGCCGTCCGGACTGAAAACAATATCGCGCGTCCAGTGGCCGCCGCCACGCAGCTTGCCTCCCCCGGGCAGGTCGGTGATGTGCTCGGCGGGGCCGCTCGCTTTCATGTCCCCGTCCTTGTAGGGGAAGCGGACCACGGAATCGGTGTTGCCGACGTAGACGTACTTGGGGTGCGGGCCGGCCGGGTAGAAGGCGATACCGAACGGCTGGCTGAGGTTATCGGCGAAGGTTTCGACCTGCTTGGGCTTGCCGTCTGCCCCGACCCCCCGGAATACCAGGATCTTGTTGCTGTACGACACGGCAACGAAGAGGTCGCCATTCGGTGCGGTTCGAATCAGGCGAGGCTGGTCCAGGCCCGTGGTGTACTGCGTGACAGTGAAGCCCGCCGGTGCCTTCGGCCACGCATCCGCGGGACGGGGGATGATCTCGGAGCCGGCGTCGACACCTGGTGTCGCGTAGGGCTGCGGCAGATCGCCAACCGTGATGTGGTGCATGGTGCCGGGCTGCTCCTTCGAGTAGTCCGTAAAGGCCGCCTGCCCGGTCAGCACCGGTTGCGAGGACTGGGCGTATAGAGAAGCGGTCGCAGCAGCGGCGAGCGCCAGGGTCGAGATAACGGCGCGTGAGCGCATGGGGAAGTCTCCAGTCACAAGTACGATCGGGATGCCGGCAGAGGCAAGAAGAGAGCCGGTTCATGGGTCGGCTGTCAGCCTCCCAGGGCGAGACAACCAGCTATGGGTGTGGAGGCAGACGAGGGCTGCCAAGTTGCCTTCGGATGCATTTCTCAGGACAGCAAGAGCTTCCTCAATGAAGTACCTGTGGTCCTGCCTACTCCACCGTGACCGACTTCGCGAGGTTTCTTGGCTGGTCCACGTCGCAGCCGCGGCGTACCGCGATGTGGTAAGCAAGCAACTGCAGGGGCACCACCTCGAGTACCGGCAGCAGCAGCTCGGGTGCAGGGGGAATGGTGATAACGTGGTCGACGATCTGCGCAAGTTCTGCGGTGGCTTCGTCGGTCTCCTGGTTGTCGGCTTCGGTGGTTACGGCAATGACTTTGCCGGAACGCGCGGTCACTTCCTGGATGTTCGAGAGCGCCTTCTCGTAGCGGATCAGGGACCCGGCATCGTTGGTGTCGCGAGTGACGATGGCGACAGTAGGCAGGTTTTCATCGATCAGCGCATTCGGCCCATGCTTCATCTCGCCGGCCGGGTAACCCTCGGCGTGGATGTAGGAGATCTCCTTCAGCTTGAGTGCGCCCTCAAGAGCGATCGGGTAGTGAATGCCGCGACCGAGAAACAGGAAATCCTTCGCAACGGAGTAGGTCTTCGCCAGCTGCTCGCACATCGGGTCGGCAGTGCGCAGGATGGCTTCGATCTTGCCGGGAAGCAGCGAGAGCTCGCCCACGAGGCGAATGCTCTCCTGCTCCGGGATGGTGCCGCGCACCTGTGCCAGGTGCAGAGCCAGAATGAAGAGCGCGGTCAGCTGGGCGGTAAAGGCCTTGGTCGAGGCCACGCCAATCTCCGGGCCCGCATGCGTGTAAATCACGCCCTGGGCTTCGCGCGCGACCGCAGCGCCAACGACGTTGCAGATGGCGATGGTCTTCGAGCCCTTGAGGATCATCTCGCGCTGCGCGGCAAGCGTGTCGGCCGTTTCACCGGACTGCGTGATCAAGAGGCCGAGTGCATGGGCGTCCGGGATCGGGTCGCGGTAGCGATATTCGCTGGCGTAGTCGACCTCGACCGGCAGACGGGCGAGCCGCTCGATCATGAACTTGCCCACGGTGGCTGCGTGCCAGCTGGTGCCGCAAGCGGCGATATTGAGCCGGGTCGCCGCGCGAAACTCCTCGGGCGAGATCTGCATCTGGTCGAGGAAGACGCGGCCGCTCTCGAGCGAGATGCGGCCGAGCGTGGTGTCGCGCACGGCGCGTGGCTGCTCGAAGATCTCCTTGAGCATGAAGTGTTTGTAGCCACCCTTTTCAGCCTGGATCGGATCCCACACGACGCGCGTGACCGGGCGTTTCACCAGGTTTCCTTCAAAGTCAGAGAGCGCGACGCCGGCCCGCGTGAGCACGGCAATGTCCCCATCCGCGAGGAAGATGAACTCCCGCGTGTGATGGAGAATGCCGGGCACGTCGGAGGCGACAAAGTACTCGTTGTCGCCTATGCCGATGACTGCGGGTGGCCCCATGCGCGCGACAACGATGGTGTCGGGCTGGTCAGCAGAGATCACCGAGATTGCAAAGGCGCCGGCGAGGCGTTTTGCCGTGCGGCGTACGGCTTCGGTCAGGTCCGGGGCGCCGTCCTTCTGCTCCTGCTCGATCCGGTGAGCAATGACTTCTGTATCTGTCTCGGTGACAAATCGATGGCCGAGCGATTGGAGCTCCGCCTTGAGACGCAGGTAGTTCTCGACGATGCCGTTATGCACGACCACGATGCGGCCGGTGCAGTCGCGATGGGGATGCGCGTTCTCCTCGGTAGGGCGGCCATGCGTGGCCCAGCGGGTGTGGCCGATGCCGTAGCTGCCTTCGATTGGATCGGCCTGGATCGCGGCTTCCAGGTGACGCAGTTTACCGGAGGCGCGGCGCAACGAGAGGTGATCGGCTGCAGCGGAACCGACCGCAATCCCTGCGGAGTCGTAGCCCCGATACTCGAGCCGGCGCAGGCCTTCAATAATGACGGGGACGACAGATTGCGAACCTACATAACCGACGATGCCGCACATGGGGGTTATTGTAGGCGCTGCCTCAGGCTGGCGCGAGCAGGCGGTGGTTTGCTGCAGACGAGGGGTTATGTTCGGAGCCGAACATGCGGGCGGCTATTAGCTGCGCGGCTCCTCGATACGGAACGTAAACTCTTCCATCACCGGGTTGGTCAGGATTTCGGTGGCAAGGCGCTCCACCTCGGCATGCGCCGCAGCGCTCGTGAGGGCGTCATCCAGGGTCAGGATGAAGTACTTTCCCTGGCGAACATCGGCCACATCCCGGTGGCCGAGCTTCTGCATAGCATTATGGATAGCCTGTCCTTGCGGATCAAGCACGGTCCTTTTTGACACAACATAGACATGAGCCTTCATCGTGCCCGATTATAAACGGAGTGCCGGGCGGGTCCCCAGCTGCGCCGGTGATCAATCCAGAATCCGACACCACATAGGAACGCAATGGTTAATTACCTGGAACTGCCCGTTGGCGAGAATAGCCCCAATGTCGTCAACGCGATTATCGAGATTCCGGCTGACGGTGTGAACAAGTACGAGTACGACAAGGAACTTCACGTCTTCAAGCTGGACCGCAATTTGTATTCGCCGGTGCACTACCCCGGAGACTATGGCTTTATTCCGTCGACGCTGAGTGAAGACGGCGATCCGCTCGACGTGCTCGTGTTAGTGGATGAGCCGACGTTCTGTGGCTGCCTGTCGCAGGTACGGCCGATCGGTGTGCTTGAAATGCTCGACCAGGGTGTGCTCGACGAGAAGATCCTCGCTGTGGGCAGAAACAATCCCCGGTATGCCGAAGTCAACGATTACACGCAGATCTACCCGCACATCCTCCGCGAGATCACGCACTTCTTCTCGATCTACAAGGACCTGGAAGGGAAGCGTGTCGAGGTGCATGGCTGGCACGACGCAGAATTCGCCAAGGAACGCGTCACCAAGGCCGCCGAGAACTTCATCGCCAACAAGAAGTAATCCCGCAGCAAAGCCGCTTCATCACGAGCGGCGTTTCGACAGCGCATACGCAGCCATACCTGCCAGCGCGACCAGAGCCCCAAACTCCAGGGCTGGCAGGTGCACCAACCGCTCCGAGCGCGACACCCACAACGCGTAGAGCACCAGCGACACCGGCAGGGCTGAAAGCGCCGCCGCGACCGGCAGAGAGCCCATGCGAAATGGGCGAGGCAGCTCCGGCTCGCGAACCCGCAGCACCAGCAGCGCCACGAACTCGAGGATGAGACTGGACCCGTACAGGATCAGGTCGATCGAGATCAGCCGCTCGTAGTTGAAGCCGAGCGCGAGCGCCCAGGCAACGCCGCAGCAGATCGTCGCACCCACCGGGACACCCTTGCGGTTGCGCGTCGCAAGCCAACGCGGCAGGTAGCCTTGCTCTGCAAGCACCATGGGCAGGCGCGTGTAAGAGAGCGTCAGCGCGTTGAACATGCCGAGCCCGCTGAGCATGCCACCGGCGACAATCAGCACCGCGAGCCATGGCCCCGCGAGCAGCCGCGCCGCATCGGCCCAGGCGCCGGTCGTGAACCGCGCCAGCGGCACGCCGGCAAAGGCGATCGCGCCAAGCGGAATCACGTAGGTCAGTGCCACCAGGGCGCTGCTCCATAGCATGGCTCTTGGGTAGGTGCGCGGCGGATTTTCCACCTCCTGCGCAACGGTGGAGGCGTTGTCCCAGCCCATGTAGTTCCACATCGCGACCAGCACCGCGAGGCCAAAGCTGGTGCCGCCCTCGGGCACGGCGGTCCATGTGCGCGAGGGCGCAGGGTGGTGGAGCCCATGCGCGACGGCATAGCCGACCAGCAGTGCAAACGGGCTCAGCAGCAGGACCGAGAGTCCGATCGAGCCGCGGCCAACCGAGGGCGCGCCCAGCAGGTTCCAGCTGCAACAGGCGACCACGAGCGCCAGCTCCCAGGCCAGCGCATGCCAGTCCTGGGTCATCGCAGGGGCGATGCGGCCCAGGTAGAGCGTGAACAACGTGGGGTAGACGGCCATGTCGAAGATGCTGGCAGCAAGCGAGAGCCACGCCTCCTGGTAGCCCCAGAAGGGCCCGAGGGCGCGGCGCACCCACACGTAGAAGCCGCCCTCTTCGGGCAGGGCGCTGGCCAGTTCGCCGATCATCAGCGTGGTCGGCAGGCTCCAGATAAAAGGGAGCAGCACGAGGATCAGCAGCGCGCCGCGATAGCCGGCGCCCCCAAGGATGTCCTCGAGGCCATATGGGCCGCCAGACACCATGAAGTAGGTCGTTGCGACGAGAGCAGGGAGACGAAGTCGGCGGGCGGGGGCAGAACGGGCGGGAACAGGCGCCTCCTCGTAGGCGGCGGTGCCGCCTACGGAGAGGTATAGCAGAGCACGGGGCTCTGCGGGCCGGGTGCTTAGTCGAAGGAGCCGGTGTACGAGCGGTCTACCGTTCCAAAGGTCTCGATCTGGCTGTCGGCGGTCAGCGAGCTCTCCACAGGGGCGCCGGTGAAGCGAACTTCGCCGCCGTGTGCCTCAAGAACACGCTCTGCATCAACGGAGCGCGTTGCCGCGTGCACCGTGACGATCGCGCCGCCCTGTCCGATGCGGTGCGAGAGGTGACGGGCGTGGTCCGGTTGGATGCCGTAGCCCGTGAAGGAGCGCTCAAAGGCTGGCTGCGAGTAGCGTTTGCCGGTCGGGCGCTCGTTCAGCATGAGGTGGCCTTCGCCCGTACCGAAGTCCTGGCTTTCCTTGGTGACCGGAGCTTTCGGGGTGTGGGTGGCGTGGGCGGTGTGGGTGTCGGCGTCATGGTGGTGCATGCCGAAGATATGCTTCACCTTCTCGAGCCAGCCATCTTCCGACTGCACGTGCTGGGTGTGCGTCGGCTCAGGCGAGTAGGCCGAGGGCTGTGCCTGCTGTGCGGCGTAGCCAGAGGAGACCGGCATCGCTGGATCATGCGGGAGCGAGCTCTTCAGCTCGGAAGGCAGACCGGAGTTGGTGAGGTCGCTGCCGGTGATCGGGCCAGGGCGGCCGGCGCCGCCAAACTGCGTGCCTGCGCCGGAGCCGATGACGCCTGGCTGTACCGCGGTGGAGTCCGAGGCGGCCGCGCCAAAGGTGGTGCTGGCGCCGGTCTGACCGGAGGGCATGGTGGTTCCAAGGTCTGCACGGAGGCCGCCACCGATATTCGGCTGACGCGCTTCGTTGATCGCCTCATCGGCTCCTGCGGCTCCTGCGGCTCCTGCGCCGGGGGCACCGACGTGGAACGCTGCGCCGATCTCGTTGGGGGAAAAGCCTTCGTCGATCAGTGCATTGATGGCCCGGTGAGCCTCATGTCCCGTGCTGAAATATCCGACTACTACCGTGCCAGTCTGGTTCAGTGATGTCGCCATGGAGTCTCCTGTGTGCTTCGGGGAACATGCCCCGGAGGCCTTACGCACGGTAGGATGCATTGGCCCGAAGGTGGGCACACTCCACCTGGCGCGAATCTCGCTTCTCTCTCCGGCGCGGGGCGCAGGAGTGAGCGTCACTGCCGGCATGTACGGGAGGAAAGGCTGAGGTATACTCCGGGTACGCAGCTGGAGAGTTGGCCGAGTGGCTGAAGGCGGCGGTTTGCTAAACCGTTATAGGGTCAAAAGCTCTATCGGGGGTTCGAATCCCCCACTCTCCGCCACATGCCCCCGCAGGATTTCCTTTCAATCAGTTAGAGCTCGTGCCCCTGCATGTCCCTTGCTGGGCGTAGAGCGGCTTCGCGAATAAAACGCGATCAGGACGGCTTCGCGGACAAACGCGATCAGAGCGTCGTCCACTCCCAGAGTCGGCTTCCGCTTCCGGCCATGAGCTCCGCTCACCGCGGCCATCTTACGAATAGCCGAAAGGTTTCAGAGGAAGGGAACCGGCAGGCTGTAAATCGCGTAACACCACCGTATCTTCGTGTAAGCCCTAAGGTGGTGTGCGTGGTTTGGTTTTGGTCCCGATGCATGATGACCGCTGTGCTGCTGTGGCTTTTTGCCGTAGCGGGGTATGCACAGGTAACGACCGGCGTGGGAACCAAACCCACGGTTGTACCGGAGACGCTTGAGAAGACCCGGCCGCTTGCCGATGTCAAAGTGCCGCGGATCGACCGGCCGCTCACCCTGGCCGACTTTGCAGGCATGGTGCCGCGAGCAGCGCTGCGAGACCAGCTCGCCCATGTGAGCGGCTTCATCCAGAACGCGCCCAGCGACGGGCAGCCCGCGACCGAAACGACCGAGGCGTACATCGCACACACGCGAACTACGCTGTATGTGGTCTTTCTGTGCTTTGATAGCCACCCCGGCGCAGTGCGGCGGCACCTGGCCCGGCGCGAAAACATCCTCAACGACGATACGGTCACGCTGCTGCTCGACCCGTTCGAGGACCGCCGCCGCGGCGTGTTGTTCCAGGTAAACGCGATGGGCGTGCAGGCCGATGCCTCCTGGACGGAACTGAGCAGCCCCGACTACAGCTACGACCAGGTATGGGATTCCGAGGGACGCGTAACGAGCAAGGGATGGATGGCGCTGATCGCGATTCCATTCCGCAGCCTTCGCTTTCCGAAAGCGGGCTCTGACTGGGGCGTCGTGTTCGAGCGAAACGTTCCCCGCAACAGCGAGATAGATTTCTGGCCGCGCGTTGCGGCGAATGTTTCGGGGATCCTCAGCCAGGAGGGAAGACTGCACGGCATTGAGGGCGTGACCGGCTCGCGCAACATACAGATCAACCCTTATGGGCTCGCACAGAACGAACACACGCTCCAGACGATCGATCTGACAAATCCCTCGTTCAGCACGCGCGCCCTGGAGGGCACGGCCGGCGGCGAGGCCAAGGTCATTCTTCGGGACTCCATTGTCATTGATGGCACGGTGAACCCGGACTTCAGCGACGTCGAGAGTGACCAGCCCCAGTTCACGGTGAACCAGCGGTACCCGGTGTTTTTTCCGGAGTTGCGGCCTTTTTTTCTCGAGAATGCGAGTTACTTCGCGACGCCACTTACGCTGCTGTACACACGCAACATCATTCGACCGGACTGGGGCGGACGCGTGACGGGCAAGTTCGGTAAGACGAACTTCGGTCTGCTGGCGATTGATGATCGCGAGCCAGGCGAGTCGGTGCAGCTTGGCGATCCTCTCTATGGAAGCAAGGCAGGTTTCTTTGTCGGGCGCGTGTCGCAGGATCTTGGGAAGGGATCGAACGTCGGGCTGATGTTCACCAGCGAAGCCTTTGGCAATGGATGGAACCGCATTGGCGGAGCAGATTTCACGTTGCGGGCGAATAACCAGTGGACCGTTGTGGGCCAGATGGTCGAAAGCTCGACAAAGCAAAGCAATGTGCAGAGCCAGGCCACCGTGTTTCCAGCCGGGTACAAGGCCGGCCCTGCGAGCGATCTACAGGTGAGCCGGAGCGGACACGCGTTCAACCTTTACGACGAGTACCAGGATTTCAGCACCGGATTTGTGAGCACCGTTGGCTTCTTCCAGACGGCGAATATCCGCAGCGACCACGTGCACAGCACCTACCAGTGGTTTCCCAAGAACAGCCGTGTGCAGAGCGTTGGATTCGAGACGAACCAGAACATCGCCTTTGATCACCAGCACAACCGCGTGTACCACTACTCGACATTCGATCCGTTTCTGCTGTTGCCCCGCAATCTTGTTCTCGCGCCGCTGGTGGGGCAAAACTCTGACACGGTCGGACCGCAGGATGGGTATGCCTTGCCGCGAAGTCAGAACTTCACCGAAAACTTCGGGGGCTTGGTCGCGCGCGGGCAGCCGTGGACGCAGCTGACGTTTAACGTGCAGGGAATCCGCTCCGGCAACGTCAACTACAACCCGCCTGCAGGCGCTACACCTTTCCTGATGAACCAGGAGACGGTGCAGGCGCTGGTGTCCTTTAACCCGCTGCGCCAGCTGACCGATGACAACACGTACCTGCTTGACCGGGATCACGCTGCAAAGGACGGGCAGCTTGTCTATGAAACCCAGACGTTCCGGACCAAGCTGAACTACCAGTTCACGCGTGCACTCTCGGCAAGAGTGATCGTGGAGTATGACACCACACTTGCGAATCCACTTGAAACGTCGCTGCCTCGCACCAAGGAGGTGCAGACGCAGGCCCTGCTCACGTGGCTTCCGCATCCAGGCACAGTGGTGTACCTGGGCTGGAATAACGACCTGCAGAACTACACTCACAGCTTCTGTACGCCGCTGACCGGCGATGATGTGTGCAATCCCAGTGAGCCCATTCTGCCCCGAGGGCCGGGGTATCTGAATGACGGGCGGCAGTTCTTCTTCAAGGCGAGTTACCTGTTCCGGCTGTAGTCTGATCGAGCAGGCGGGGACTTGCCCTGAGGAGAAGCATTGGCGGAGTTGCAGACGACGAACGGCAGCGTGGCCTCGCCGCGAGCGACCCTACACTTCAAGGCACTGGATGGTCTTCGCGGAGTCGCCGCGCTGGCGGTGGTCACCTTTCACTTCATGGAAATGGCGATCTATGACTACAGCAAGCTGTTCATCGGCCACGGCTTCCTTGCAGTCGATTTCTTCTTCTGCCTCTCCGGCTTTGTGATGGGATACGCCTACGACGAGCGCATCGCCGGCATGGGCCTGCTGCGCTTCTTCAGGTTGCGCCTGATCCGGCTGCACCCCCTGGTCGTTCTCGGGTCCGTGCTCGGTCTCGTTGCCCTCCTGGCAGACCCCTTTGCTCATGGACATGTGGGGTACAGCCCGGCGCGGATTGCGTGGATGTTTGTGGCTTCCATCCTGCTCATTCCCTATCCCGTGATGCACGAGCGATCGTTCAACCTCTTCAGCCTGAACGCGCCGGCATGGTCACTGTTCTGGGAGTACATCGCGAATCTGGTCTTTGCCCTCTTTCTGTATCGACTGCGCCGAAGATGGCTGATAGGGCTCACCATGGTGGCAGCGGTGGGTCTCTGCCTGGTGGGCTCTCGTGCGGGCGCGCTGTCGGGTGGCTGGAGTGGCCGAACCTTCCCCGACGGTGGGGCACGTGTCGCTTTCTCGTTCCTGATGGGCTTGTTGATCTTCCGCTCGCAATGGATCATTCGAAGCAGGCTGGGCTTCGCCGCGATCGCTGTGCTGCTGGTGCTTGCGTTTGTGATGCCGTATAGCCAGGGCGCCTGGGTGCGGGAAGCCTTTGTGATTCTCCTGTATTTCCCATTCATCATCGCGCTGGGCGCGGGAGCAACGGTCACCGGAAGAACCGAACGGGTATGCACGGCGCTTGGCAACCTGTCGTACCCGCTCTACATGACGCATTACTCGGTCATCTGGATCTTTGGGAGCTATTATGACGCCAACAAGCCGGACGCGATGCGGCTGGCGCTCGTTGTAGCAAGCGGCGTCCTGCTCATGTCAGCATGCGCGTACGCGGTGCTCATGTTCTACGACGTGCCGGTACGTCGCTTTCTGAGCGCCCGGCGAGCTTAACCTTCCCGCGTCCAGGCTGCCTGGCCTGCATCGAACAGCTATGAGCGCAGTGAATCATCCAGGTGTGGCCTCCAAACCAACGCCCGACCCGACCGGCTTCGTCTTCCACAACAGCTATGCTCGCCTGCCGGAGCAGTTTCACGCCCGCGTACGGCCGAGCCGCGTTGCCGCACCTGCCCTGATCCGTGTGAACCGTGAGCTGGCGCAGTACCTTGGGCTCGATCCGGAGGCCCTGGCCTCGCCGGACGGCGTTGCCGTGCTCTCGGGCAATCGTGTGGCGGCAGGCTCTGAGCCGCTCGCGATGGCCTACGCCGGCCACCAGTTCGGGCACTTTGTGCCGCAGCTTGGAGATGGAAGAGCGAACCTGCTGGGCGAGGTCATCGCGCGTGACGGCGTTCGTTATGACATTCAGCTCAAGGGTTCCGGCCCAACGCCCTTCTCACGACGCGGTGACGGTCGCGCGGCGCTCGGTCCGGTGTTGCGTGAGTACATCCTGAGTGAAGCGATGGCTGCGCTCGGTGTACCCACGACACGTGCGCTCGCCGCTGTCACGACGGGCGAGCCGGTGGTGCGGGAGACGCTGCTGCCAGGGGCTGTGTTCACGCGCGTGGCGCGGAGTCACCTGCGCGTCGGCAGCTTTCAGTACTTCGCTGCACGCGGAGATGCCGACGCGCTGAAACAGCTTGCCGGGTACGCGATCGAGCGGCATTATCCGGAAGCCGCAGCCGCCGGCAAAAAGTATCGCGCGTTCCTCGATGGCGTGATCGCGCGCCAGGCAAGGCTCATCGCGCAATGGATGCTGCTCGGATTTATCCACGGCGTGATGAACACCGACAACATGTCAATCGCCGGCGAGACGATCGACTATGGCCCATGCGCGTTCATGGAAGCGTACAGCCCTGACCAGGTATACAGCTCGATCGATCAGAATGGACGATATGCCTTTAGCAACCAGCCTGCTGCAGCACACTGGAACCTTGCCCGGCTCGCTGAAGCGTTGCTGCCACTGCTCGCAGAAGAGGAGGGTAGCGACGACGGTGCTATGCAGTCGGCGACCGATGCGCTGGGCGCCTTTGCCCCGGAGTTTGTCGGAGCGCGCACACGTGGTCTGCGACAGAAGCTGGGCCTGCTCACCGAGGAGGAGGGTGACCTGGCACTTGCGGACGCTCTTCTCGAGCGTATGGCCCAGAACGACGCCGACTACACGCTGACATTTCGGAGGCTTGCCGATGCTGCGGAAGATGCAACGGGGCATGGAACCGTGCGTGAGCTCTTTCGCGATCCCGAGGCCTACGACTCATGGGCTGCGCAGTGGCGCAGCCGCACGCAACGCGAGCCCGGCACGCCCCGGGAGCGTGCCACTGCGATGCGGCTCGTGAGCCCCGTGTACATCCCGCGCAATCACCAGGTGGAAGCGGTGATCCAGGCGGCCTTGCGTCATGACTTCGCACCCTTCGCGATGCTTGTCGACGTGGGCGTGAATCCATTTGCCGAGCAGGCTGGGCACGAGGCGTACGCGCGCCCGGCGCGGCCGGAAGAGTGCGTGAGCGCGACCTTCTGCGGAACGTAAGCGCTAGAGGGTTTGATCGGCCACGTGCGCGAGGCGTGTATCGGGAGCCGCCCTGCTGATCGCCACGCGGAAATCACTTACCTCATGCAGGCTGAAAGCAGGCTGGCCTGTGGGCGTGGTGGCAGCGATGAAGTCTGCGCGCTCCACGTCTTCGAGATAGAACGACGGCCGGGGGTCGGGTGCAGCAGGCTGGACTTCCACGTGGCTCATCTCCAGCCGGGCCACATGGCGCAGGAAGAATCCCTGCGAGGGCGTTGGTCCGAACATCTCGGGTTCAGGGTACTTGGTTTCAAGCTCAGGCGGCCGGATGCTCAGCGTCCCTGGCTTTGCTCCGCCGACATGATGCAGGAAGATGTTGCTGAACTTCACATCCTCGATGCGATAGCCGGGGATGCCACTCAGGATCGAGCTGAAGCGCGATGCCGAATTGTAACTGTTCAGGTTGCTGACCAGGATCCGCCGCAGTGTACCCACCTTTGTGCTTTTCTCGGGCCCGCGCAGCCGCGAACCCAGCCGAAAGAACAACGGGCAGGAGACGATGTCGCGCATGGTGATGTTGGAGATCACAACGTCTTCGAGCAGCGCGCCATCCTCGCTCTCAAGCGCTAATCCCTGGCAGCCCTCAAAGACGCAATTGGTGATCGCGATGTTGCGGAAGCCGCCGTTCGATTCTGTTCCACACTTGATGCGGCCTGTCTGCGGCGCCTTGTTTTCCGGGTGCTCCGAGAACTTCTTCCAGGTGCCATCGATCACGGAGCCCAGCAGATACGCGCCTGTGAGAAAGCAGTTCGCGATGGTGAGGTTCTCGGTTGCGCGTGCGTAGCCAAGTGCGTAACTCGACTTCGGGCAGATGCCATCGTCCCAGGGGGAGTTCACGGTGCAGTTGGAAACACGCACGTTGCGGCAGCAGTCGATGTCCATGCCGTCCCGATCCGTATCGATCACAAGCGAATCGATGACGAGATTGTCGACGCCAGTGAGCAGGAGACCGAAGTGGCCGCCCTTGAGGATGGCGAAATCGCGCAGAAGAATGTTGCGGCAGTTCTTCAGTGCGATCGCCTTGTTGCCGACGCCAGCTTGCTCGGCGACAAAGGGGTAGTCGGGCAGCTCGCGGTTGCCACCGTTGGACAGGCCGCGGCCCCAGATGAGCCCGGGCCCGGTGACGGCGCAGTTCTCGAGGTTCTCGCCCCAGATCAAGGAATTGTGCCAGTGATTGTGACCGTAATCCTGGTAGGCGTCCCACGCTGTATTTGGCTCCGCTGCGTCGTAGGTGCCGCCGTTGTAGCCGGTGGTTTCACCGGGCCTCGGCGAGTCGGCCGCGAGGATCACCGAGCCTGCTTCAAGGTGCAACGCCACCCGGCTGCGCAGGCGGATTGAGAAGCAGAGATATGTGCCTGCGGGTAATAACACCGTCCCCCCGCCCGCAGCGGCGGCAGCGTCGATCGCTTTGTTGATCGCGGGTGTGTCGAGTGTCTTGCCATCGCCTGCCGCACCGTACTGGCGCACGTTAAAGACGGCCTGCGTGTTGATGGCCCCACCCGGTTGTGCGTGGGCTTCAGGCGCAAAGGTGGTCAGCGTGGAGGCGAGCCCCAGGCTTGAAAGCTTCAGGGCGAGACGACGGGTTGGGTCATGCTGCATGCGATCCTCCTCTGGGGCGCAACTCACGCGCGCGGGTTACCAGCTTACCTGGAAGAGCGAGATGCCCTCGCGGGGGAGCGTATCTGTAACAGCAAACGATCCGCCATGCACATCGACATACGCGGGCGATGTCAGAAGCTGGAGTTGCCCCGCTTCCTTGAGCGTGCGGTACTGCTCCCCGGTCAGGTGCTGCGGGGAGCCCATTGCTTTCCACACGGTGTAGGCGTTCGAGTGCGTGTCATCGATCCGGTACTCTTCGACCAGAACGCGCTGCACGTCTGCCGGCACTCCCGTGATGGTCAGGGTGGCCGCTGCTGTTCCGTTGGTGTCGGCGATGTCGTGGTAGTTCCAAAGCAGCACGGCGGCCTTGTGATCGCCGCGCGTCGCGAGCGCATCCACATCCGCGGCCGCGCGAACACCCGAGTGCAGGATGGTATCGAGCGGCACCTCCCCGGTGCTCGTCGTCCTCACACGATCGCCGCCCATCAAGCCGAACATGCGAAAGACGTTCAGCACCGGCTTGTCGATCCCGTTCGTTGCGAGCGAGCGAAAGCCCTCGAAGTAATCCTTGTTCTCAAACTCGAACGACCAGCTCAACATGGCCAGCAGGTCGACATTATGCCGGTCCTGCAGCGCGTACAGGCCTTTCAGCGCAGCCGCGGTATACGCGGGGTAGAGCGTGCCGTTGCGATAGTTGTTCGCCGGGTTCATCTTGGAGGAGCAGGCAGCACAGCCCTCGGGATCAGCCTCCGACAGGATGATGGGCAGTGATTTGAAGCGCGGATAGGACGCGATCAACGCAAAGCCCGCATCCGCATCATCCATCTCCTTCTGGATTCCCATGGTCACGCGCCCGGCCGCAATTTGTGGTTGACCCTTCGCATGAAAGGAAATGAAATCCAGCGGCACTGCGCCGCCGGTGGCAGCACTTTTTCCCGTGGCGATGTGATCGAGAAAGTGTTGCAGAAACAGCTTCGCTTTTTCGTTCCGCGGGCTGGTCGAGGCCGGGCCGCCTACCTTCCCACTCGGCAGTGCAGCACGAACACCGGCGACAGCATAGTCGTAAAGTCGCCAGTACTCTTCGGGTGTGCTGTGCCAGTAGTCGATGTCGGGTTCGTTCCACACTTCGAAGTACCACTGGTTCACTGCGTCTCGTCCGTAGCGTTCCACCAGGTGCGCGGTGACCACGCGGCATAGCTCGCCCCACTTCGCATAATCCTTCGGCGGATTGTTGGAGCGGCCAGAAACGGTCGAGCCGGGGAAGTGCACCTGGTACGGCTCGGTTCTTCCGGGCACGTCTGCAGCGAGCGCCTCGGGCATAAAGCCAAGCTCCACCATCGGTCGAACGCCTGCTGCCTTGTACGCATCGAAGATTCCGTCAAAAAGGCGGAAGTCATAGACAGGGTTGCCGTGCGCATCTTCGTGGTACACGTCGGTGGAGGAAAACTTGAGTTCGGCCACACCATTGCCGGAGGTGAGCAGATGATGGACGCGGATGTACACGGGGGCGGGACTCAGCTGGTGTAACTCGTCGAGCAGCTGGGTGCCATGCTGCATCGTGGTGTAGTTGGCTTCGTCATAGCCGAACCAGCTGTAGAGAGGTTTCCATGGGCCTGTCTTCGCATCGAGATTGACGTTGATCTTGATGGGTTGTGCTCCGGTCTGCATCCCGGGCTGCGCGAGCGCAAGGGGAGCGAGGAGCGCCAGCAAGGGGAGTGCGCATCGTGTGCTACTTGTGAGAGCCTTCATTTGCGATCAGTACCCGCGCTTTTTCGGAGCTGTTTTTTGTCCCTGACGAGGATACGTCAATGGGCCGCAGCGCGGTTGCTCTGGACGCAACCCGGTGCGGAGGATTTCTGTTTGCGGACGCTCACCTGTGTGTTGTTCTTCTGCTTTGCTGCTGCAGGCGCGAGGGCGCAGCAGTCGCCAGCGCCGGACTTCGGCCCCAGCGTGCTCATCTTCGACCCCTCGCAATCCCCGGCTGCGATGCAGGCTGCCATCGACCGCGTGTATGCAGTCGAGCAGCACAATGAGTTTGGTCCGGCGCGCTTTGAACTGATGTTCCTGCCCGGCACCTACCATCTCGATGTCCCGGTCGGCTATTACACCGAGGTACGCGGGCTTGGCGCTTCGCCGGATGCGGTGCACATCCTCGGCAACGTCCATGCCGATGCGAGCCTGCCAAAGAACAACGCGACGTGCGTTTTCTGGCGCGGCGTTGAAAACTTCTCCGTCACGCCGGCCGGCGGCACGATGCAGTGGGCCGTCTCACAGGCAGCGCCGATGCGTCGCATGCATATCAAGGGCGACCTTGTGCTCCACCAGGATCATGGCTGGGCGTCCGGTGGATGGATGGCCGACACGCTCGTCGATGGCCACGTCGACTCGGGCACGCAGCAGCAGTGGATCTCGCGCAACAGCGACTGGGCCGGCTGGTCGGGTTCGAACTGGAACATGGTGTTTGTGGGTGTGCCGCACGCGCCCGCGGGCACGTGGCCGACCCCTGCCTACACCGAAGTCGTGACTGTACCGGTTGTGCGCGAAAAGCCGTTCCTGGTGGTCAGCGGCAAGGGCGAGTGGAGCGTGCACGTGCCTGGCCTGCGCAGAAACAGCGCCGGTGTCAGTTGGCGCGGCCCTAGAGGCAGTGACCGTGATCTGCCACTGCGCCTGTTCTATATCGCGCACCCCGATCGCGACACGGCCGCAAGCCTGAATGCGCAGCTGGAGCGGGGCAAGCACCTGCTCTTCACGCCTGGTGTGTACACACTGCGTGAGCCGCTTCGGATCACGAAGGCTGGAACCACAGTGCTGGGGCTGGGCTTCGCCACGCTGCGACCGACCGAGGGCACGCCCGCGATGCAGAGCGCGGACGTGGATGGCGTGACCATCTCCGGATTGCTTTTTGACGCAGGGCCAAGGCTTTCGCCGCAACTGCTGGTGGTTGGGGCGGCTGGCAGTCACAGGGACCACAACGAGAACCCAACCGTGCTCCATGACATCTTCTTCCGCGAGGGCGGCGCCGATCAGGGAAAGACGGTCGGCAATCTCGAGGTGAATGCCAACAACACGATCCTCGATCACACGTGGATCTGGCGCGCCGATCATGGAGCCCACGTGGGCTGGACGGATAACCTGAGCCGCAACGGCCTGGTCGTGAATGGCAATGGTGTCACTGCGTACGGATTGTTTGTCGAGCACCATCAGCAGTACCAGGTGCTCTGGAATGGCGAGCGCGGGCGCACCTATATGTATCAGTCCGAGATCCCTTACGATCCGCCGAACCAGGCAGCGTACACGAGTGGGCCGAACAGCGATGGCTGGGCCTCCTACAAGGTGGCAGATACGGTTCAACAGCATGAAGCATGGGGACTCGGTATATACAGCGTCTTCACTTATCCCAGGGTGACGCTGAGCCGCGCGATCGAAGTACCAACAGCACCAGCGGTGCGCTTTCACGACATGATCACCACATGCCTCAACACCAATGGGGAGATAGCGAACATCATCGATGATGCCGGAGGCGCCGCAACCTGCGAGCCGCACCACTGGCCGCGGCTCGCGAGCTATCCTCCGGCCCGTTAGGTGCTGTGCACGCAGAGTGCCTCGCCATCCTGATCGGCTCCTTCGGGCAAGGAATGGTGTTTCGCGATCGCGAGCCTCTTTTTTGGGGTGTCGGCCAGCGAGCCGAGCAGCACGGATTGGACAGATCGCGGAAGTCGGTGATGTCCGTCACATGCCGGTTTCCGTCGTGCTTCCGGACATGCCAGTGAAAACCGGCATGGTCGACGACCGTGCTGCTGCTACGGAAGGTGGCGGGGTGTTCCGTTCACAAACCATCGGGATGAGTGGTTCATGGTAGGCACGACTGGATTCGAACCAGCGACCTCTACCGTGTCAAGGTAGCGCTCTAACCAACTGAGCTACGCGCCTGCGTGGAAGCGGCAGGGCTGCCGCTCGTTGAAGTATACCCCACGCGCTTCAGGCTCTGGAAGCCTGCTCCGCAATCAAAGTATCTGGCCTCATCCGCTTGCAGATTCACCATCTGGTGTGGCATCCAAGAAGTATGTGGGCGTGGACCTACGGGATCTGGTTCATTGGCGCGGCAGTCTGGCTCGTGGTTGCAGCGCTGTCGCTGCGTTTTCATGCGCCCACTCATACGCTGGGCGCTCTGGCCATCGCTGTCATCTTTTTTGCTGCAGGCATGTTCTTTTCAAAGCAGTCGAACCAGCCGCGCCGCCGACAACGCTAGTCGTAGCGCTCCACGATCAGCTGCTTGCGGTGCCAGCCAAGCTCGAGCAGCTTGGCGCGCGTTGGCGCAACCATGGCGTTGAGCCCGCAGATGTAGGCATACACAGGGAAAGGCGCTGACGCCTCGGCAGTCGCCTGGAGCCGAGGTTCTGCCGCGATTAATTGCACTACAGCCTCGGCTACCGTCCCTTGCTCACCCGGCCAGTCCACCTCCGGGTCGGCCAGCACGGCAACCGGGTGAAAGTTCGGGTGCTCCCGCGCCACCTCTTCCAGAAAGTCACGATAAAGGATCTCGGCCTCGCGATCGGCGCCGTACACGAGCCAGTACTCCTGCTCACCGGCACGAGCAGGACCGCCTTGCGGGAAGAGCCACTCGACGATGCCGCGGATCGGCGCGATGCCGGTGTCGGCTGCGAGAAAGAGCGCGTGTGCTCCCCGCTCCTCGAGGACGAAGAACCCATGAGGGCCGTGGAACTGTACCGTCGCGCCCGGCTCGAGATCGCACAGCAGATTGGAGAAGAAGCCCGCTTCGACCCGGTTAACACAGACATCGAACTCACGACCGCGCGGGGCCGAGGCGAGGGAGTACGCCCGCGTCTGCTGCTTGCCGCGCGCATCTTCCGCCACCAGTGACAGGAACTGCCCGGCGGTGAACGTGAGCGGCTCCGCGATTTCGGCAGTAAACTCGAGGTGGAAACACTGGGTCCTCTCGTCCAGAAGGACCTTCCGCAACAGTCGTGCCGTCGACAGCTCTCGCAACCCGTGACCTCTTTCGATGAGCTCCAGTTTACCGGCATCCAACCGCGCAGTATGGCAGCCCGAATCTCTCCACTCTCCGGCGACCTGTACGAGTTCACCATGGGTGCGGCCTACCAGGCGGCAGCCGAAGGGCGGCGTGCAGCGGGCCTGCCCGGCCGCGAGCCGATTGCCACCTTCGAGCTCTTCGTGCGCAGGCTGCCCGCGGCCCGCGACTATCTCCTGCTCGCTGGCACTGAGCAGGCGCTCTCGCTGCTGCGCGAGCTCTCATTCACCGAGGAGGAAGTTCGCTATCTCCAGCAGCTCGCAGTGCTGCGGCATGCGCCCCCGAGCTATTTTGAGCGGCTGCGCAGCCTGCGCTTCACAGGCGAGGCTTGGGCGATGGCCGAGGGCACACGCTTCTTTGCGCACCAGCCTGTGCTGCGCATCACGGCACCCATCATCGAGGCGCAGATCGTCGAGACCGCTTTGCTCGCGATCCTTGGCTACCAGACCGCCATCGCGTCGAAAGCCGCCCGCATCGTCGAGGCTGCTGCGGGCAAGCCGGTGCTTGAGATGGGTGCGCGTCATGCGCATGGGCCGGAAGCTGCCCTCTATGCCGCACGCGCGGCGCATCTCGGCGGCTGCGTGGCCACCTCGAACACCGAGGCTGGCATGCGCTTCGGGATCCCGGTGGCCGGGACGATGGCGCATTCGTTCGTCATGGCGCAGCCCGGTGGCGAGGCCGATGAGATCGGGGCCTTCGCCGAGTTCTGCGCGCTCTTCCCCGGGGAGGCGACGTTGCTGCTCGACACCTACGACACGCTCGGCGCCCTCGACGGCATGATCGGGCGCGGGCTGCGTCCGAGAGCGGTGCGGCTTGATTCCGGCGATATGCTCGCACTCTCACGGGAGGTCCGTGTGCGGCTGGATCGCGCCGGCATGCGGGAAGTCCAGATTGTCGCGACCGGCGATCTCGATGAGAACTCGATTGCGCAGCTCGTCGCGGCGAACGCACCGATAGATACCTTCGGCGTCGGCACCGCAATCACCGTATCAAAAGATCACCCGTACCTGAGCATGGTCTACAAACTCGTCCACATCAAAGGCGAGGGGATCGCGCCCGGCACGGAAGGCCGCGCAAAGCGCAGCCAGCACAAGGCGACCGACCCTGGGAAAAAGCAGGTCTGGCGGACCGGCACCGTGGAAACCGGAAGCCACCACGACATCGTCGCAGTCGAGGACACCTCGCCCACGCCGCCCGGCAGACCGCTGCTCTCGCGCGTGCTCTAGTCGAGCCGTGCGAGCGTCGCAGGGTCGGGCTGGCCGGCAAAATACTTCCCCAATGCCTCAGCAAACAAGCCTTCCGGCTCGTCCAGCGCCGCAAACAGCGTCAGCGACGAGCGGAACTTCAGGTCGTCCGGGTAGCCGAAGATCTCGCTTGCCGTACGACCCGTGACGCCATTCACAAGCCGCGTGCACTCGCGCAATCGCTCGCCAAGCACCGGGTGCTGGAGGTACGCCTCCGCTTCGGCACGCGACTGGATGGCATACTGCCGGGCCATCGCACTCGATCCCAGCCCATGGATCTGCGGAAAGACGAACCACATCCAGTGGCTGCGCTTCGCGCCACGCTGCAGCTCCTCCCGGGCCTGTTCGTAGATACCCTGCTGCGCGGCGACGAAGCGTTCGAGGCCATTGGTCATTGCGCTCTCCAGAATGGAACTCATGCTGTTTACGATGCGGTACGATCCGCCGCTCATTGGTCATTGAAGTGCGAGTATGTGTCGTAACTCGCGCCTATAATCAGGTATGGCACCCGCGCAGCCGCTTTCCGTGCACGGCGATCTCCCGCGTCGCCCTGTCCCCCCGGCGACTGGGAAGGTGTCGCCCGCGGCAGCCTATTCCCCGGAAGCCCTCGCCCGCTACGACACGGTCACAGCCGAGACGACCGGCCCGCGGTACGACCTGCTGATCGAGACAGTCCACCGCAATCGCCCCACTGATGACACCGCGATCATCCGCAAGGCCTGGGAGTTCTGCCTGCGCCACCATCGTGGCCAGCTGCGCGCCTCGGGCGAACCCTACGTGTTGCATCCGCTCGAGGTCGCGATCGTTCTCGCGGAGATGAAGCTCGACGCCACTGCCATTGCGGCAGGCCTCCTGCACGACGCGGTTGAAGATACCCCGGTGACCACACCCGAGATCACCGCCCTCTTCGGCGAGCAGGTCGCGCACATCGTCGAAGGCGTCACCAAGCTCGACAAGATTCAGTTCGCGAACCGGGAAGACCGCCAGGCCGAGAGCGTCCGCAAGATGTTGCTCGCCATGGTCACCGATGTGCGCGTGGTGCTGATCAAGCTCGCGGATCGCCTGCACAACATGCGGACGCTCGAGCACCTGAAGCCAGAGCGCCAAAGCTCGATCGCCCGCGAGACCCTCGACATCTACGCGCCACTCGCGCATCGCCTGGGCATGGGCAAGGTCCGGGGCGAGCTCGAAGACCTCGCCTTCCGCTATGTCGACACGCATGGCTTTGAAGAACTGCACGCGGCGATCGAAGCGCGCCGGACCGAGGGCGAACAGTTCCTGATCGGCGTGGACGCCCTGCTCTCGGAGAAGCTTGCCGAGAACAACGTGAAATCCCGCGTGGAGTGGCGCATCAAGCGGCTCTATTCCATTCACCAGAAGCTGCAGGAAACGGGCACAGGCGTCGACCAGGTGCATGACCTGCTCGCCCTGCGCGTCATCGTGAGCTCGGTGGGGGACTGCTACGCCGTGCTGGGCCTGATCCACTCGCTCTTCCGGCCTGTGCCGAACCGCATCAAGGACTTTATCGCGATGCCCCGGCCAAACCTTTACCAGTCGCTGCACACCACGGTGATGGGTGAGAACGGCCACCAGTTCGAGGTGCAGATCCGCACCGAGGAGATGCACCGGATCGCCGAGGAAGGCATCGCGGCGCACTGGAAGTACAAGGCCGGTGGTTCGCCGGTCTCGGCACGCGACGAGCAGCGCCTCGCCTGGGTGCGGCAGTTGGTCGAGTGGCAGCGCGAGATGACCGACCCGAACGAGTTCATCTCGACGCTCAAGATCGACCTGTACCCGGAAGAGGTCTACACCTTCACCCCCAAGGGCAAGGTGGTCGTGCTTCCCAAGGATGCAAGTCCGCTCGACTTTGCCTACGCCGTGCATACCGAGGTCGGCCACACGTGCGTCTCGGCCAAGGTGAATGGCCGAATCGTGCCGCTGCGAGCCAAGCTGCGCAATGGCGACATCGTCGAGATCGTTACCCAGACCGGCCACACGCCCTCGCGCGACTGGCTGACCTTTGTGAAAAGCTCGCGCGCCCGCAACAAGATCAAGCACTGGATCAACGAGCACCAGCGCGAGCGCGCTATCGAGATCGGCCGCAAGCTCCTGGAGCGCGAGGCTCGCAAGTACAAGATCGCGCTATCGAAGTTCGAGGAGTCGGACTACGCCCGCCTGGCCGCGGACTACTCGGTTGCCACGCCGAATGACATGATGGCGGCGATCGGCTTTGGCAAGTACTCGGCACGGCAGGTACTCAACCGGCTCGCCCCCGGCATCCTGACGCAGCCGTCGAACCCGGATGACCCAGGCCTGCCCACCGGCGCGGAAGATGCGAAGCGCCTGCAGGTGCACAGCAATGCCGCCGCGGACACGCTCGAAGTGGAAGGCTCGAACGAACTGCTGGTCTATCGCGCCCGCTGCTGCAACCCGATCCGCGGGGAAGGGATCATCGGCTATGTCACGCGTGGCAAAGGCGTGGCGGTGCATGGCCGCTCGTGCCCCAACGTGCAAAACCTGCTGTATGAGTCGGACCGGCGCATCTCGGTCGAGTGGGCACACGAAAACAAGGCAGAAGCCGCCGTGCGCCGCGCCACCTACCCGGTCCGTCTCACGGTGATCTGCGATGACCGGCCTGGCATGCTCAAGGAGATCACCGCCACCGCGAGCGAAGAGAACACCAATATCCGCTCGATGGATACCCGGGTGGGCCCGAATGACAGCGCCCTCATCGACCTGACGCTCGACGCGCAGGACCTGCCTCACCTGGAGCGATTGACCCAGGGCCTTCGCCGGGTTAATGGTGTGCGGGACGTGCAGCGATCGTCGAAGCTCTAGCTCTTGAAGCCCTGGCTTTTACTGACAGACCGCGGCAACATTTTCGGTGCGATGCCAGGTCTCGGTCCGTCCCAGCAGGGAGATCCCGACATACCCGCGCAGCTTCAGCTCATTCCCAGACGCCTCCATCTGTGCACTGTAGGTCTTGCCCGACTCCGGGTCGTAAATCTTCCCGTCCTTGGCTGACTGGTCCCCGTCCGGAGTAAATGCGGTGCCGATGGTCAATCCGCAGATCGCCCGCGAACGAAGCGAGGAATCCGGGTTGTTGACGTCGGTCTGTGGCTCGTTCTTGGGCCCAACCGTGACCACCTTGGCGCATAGCTGCTGGCCGCTGCAGTTGAAGACACGAACGACGGACTTGTTCGAGGTGAGCCAGTCGCCGGTCAGCGAAGACGGCGTGCTGGTGGTGCTGAATCCGAGAAGCAAGAAGGACAGGAGAGTGATCACGTGCTGGCGTACCTTTCAGGGGGAGAGCAGGAGGTCTTTGCTCTTCGGATGCGCAACCGGCCCTTTGCGAACGGGAGATGAACATCTTTGTCCTGCCGCGTCGCACGTGGGCAGCGTGGATTGCAGGGCAGCAGCGGAGTCGGCACAATGAAAGTATGTCCAAGGTAGCCAAGCAGGCCGTTTCCATTCCCGACGCCCCCGCGCCGATCGGGCCCTACTCACCAGCCGTGATCGTCGAGCCCTATGTGTACACCTCGGGCCAGGTCGCGTTTGATCCGGCGACCGGCCAGCTGGTCGCCGGCGGCATCGCCGAGCAGACCGAGCAGGTCTTCCAGAACCTCCAGGCGTTGCTTGCCGCCGCCGGCTCGAGCCTCGCCCAGGTCATCAAGGCCACCGTCTTTCTCAAGGACATGAACGACTTCGCGGCCATGAACGACATTTACGCCCGGTATCTTGCCCCGGAAGGGGTTGTGCCGCCGGCTCGCTCCACGGTCGAGGTGGCCCGCCTGCCCCGGGATGCGCGGATCGAAATCGAAGTCGTCGCGCAGCGCTAGAGGCGCGACTTTCCGCCGCTTCCTTCCATCCAACAACATCGAGGACAAGAAATGGCAAGCACAGACATCCATGGCAACAAGGTTGAGCGGAGCGAGGAGGAGTGGCGCCAGCTGCTCACCCCCGAGCAGTTCTATGTGACACGGCAGAAGGGAACCGAGCCGGCCTTCAGTGGAGCGCTTTACCAGAACCACGACGACGGGGTGTATCACTGCGTCGCCTGCAACGCGCCGCTCTTCCGGTCGGAGGAGAAGTTCGAGTCCGGCAGCGGGTGGCCCTCGTTCTGGACGCCCGTCAGCAAGGAGGCAGTGAGCAGCCATGAGGACCGCACTTACGGCATGCTTCGTATCGAGGTCACATGCTCCCGCTGCGACGCGCACCTGGGCCACGTCTTCCCGGATGGTCCGAAACCGACCGGCCTTCGCTACTGCATCAACTCGGCTTCGTTGAACTTCGAGAAGAAGTAGCAGCAGCGCGCAGACAGCAGAACGCCCCGGGCGAGAGCCGCGGGGCGTTCGTGTTTCTGCCGGGAGTGCTTAGGCCTTGACGACCTTGCCGCTCTTGATGCACGAGGTGCACACGCGAATCTTCTTGGCGCTGGAGCTGCCGATCTTGGCCTTGACGGGACGTAGATTCACGTTCCAGCGACGACGCGTCACATTGTGCGCGTGCGAGATGTTGTTTCCGAACTGAGGACCCTTTTGGCAAATTGCACAGACCTGCGCCATACTCCACCCACCCTGATTGATCTCGTAAGAAATTTCCGGCAGCCAGCCGCAGATCGAAACGACCTATCGGGCGAACGGGGTGGCTCCTGCCTGGATGCTGCCATGGAGGCGGAGCGGTCACCTTGCCGAACCTCTAGTCTAACCTGCGTCGCTGACCTGGGACAAGTTTTCCCCGGTTTCGTCCGTAGCGGACTGACCGCCTGAGCAAGGTCCGGCTATGCTTCGCCATGACCACGAGCATGCTCTTCGGGTATCTGGGTGACGGGCTGACCTTCACGGGCAGCCTGATCCTGGCCCGCAACGACTACTCGACGTCCTGCACCTGACAGAAGGCGATGAGATTCGCATTGGGGTCATCGATGGCCAGATCAGCAATATTGAAGCATGCAAGGTGATCCCGACCCGCCTCTTCACCCCCGATGTGCTGCGACAGCTTGACGCACGGGAAGCAGAGATCGAGCAGGGCAAGTACTTCCGGTTCGACACTGCGGGTGGCGCCGGGCAGCTGCAGCAACAACTTCAGGAGCTTGCCGACAAGGATCAGGACCTGGCAGAGGTGAGTCTGGTCGCCCAGGATGTGCAGACCTCACCCACGCACCTGGCCGAGGAGGAAGCCTTTGTGCTGACCGAGGCTGAGACAGAGTTGTGATCGAGCAGAGGGCGATCGGCTTCATCAAGCACTAGAAACAGGAACTGCCCACGTGGGTCGTGGGCAGTTCCTGATACGGGCGGCGCGCAGCGGATCAGCGTGCGCCGACGGTCTTTTCCTCGTTCGCGCCGAGCTCCGACAGCCGCTTCGCCAGCAGCCGCTCGAGCTTCTCAAGCGCCTCGGAGAAGCCTTCGATCCCTTCCTTCAGCTTGTCGTGGGCCATGCGATCCTCTGCATGCATCGTCTCAAAGGTTTGCTCGTCCATCGAGATCTTCTCGATTGGCTCGTTCTGCGCGTTCTTCGGATCGAGCTTGCGGGGCAGCTCGCCCTCTTTCGCATCGAGCTCCTGGAGCAGCTTCGGCGAGATGGTCAGGAGGTCGCAGCCGGCCAGCTCCTCGATCTCCCCGATGTTGCGGAAGCTTGCGCCCATCACCACCGTCTTGTAGTCGAACTTCTTGTAGTAGTTGTAGATCTTGGTGACGGATTGCACGCCGGGGTCGTCGGCACCCTGGTAGTCCTTGCCCGTGTCGTTCTTGTACCAGTCGAGGATGCGCCCGACGAACGGTGAGATCAGCGTGACCTTGGCTTCAGCGCAGGCCACAGCCTGGTGCATGCCGAACAGCAGGGTCAGGTTGCAGTGGATGCCTTCCTGCTCCAGCTTCTCCGCGGCCTTGATGCCGGGCCAGGTCGACGCGATCTTGATCAGGATTCGCTCACGGCCGATGCCGTCTTCTTCGTACATCTTGATGATCTGGTGAGCCTGCTCGATTGTCTTCTCGGTGTCGAACGAGAGACGGGCATCCACCTCGGTCGAGACGCGGCCTGGAACGATCTTAAGGATCTTCTTACCGAATGCGACCGCCAGGTGCTTGAACGCATCATTGGCGACATCCTTGTCGGAGGCGTTGTCGCCGAGTCGCTTCTTGGACTCAAGCAGCACACCATCGACGATCTCGGAGTAGGCAGGCATGCCGGCTGCAGTCGTGATCAGCGAGGGGTTGGTGGTCGCGTCCTGCGGCTTGACCTTCTCGATGGCCTGGATGTCCCCGGTATCGGCAACCACTGTGGTTATCTTGCGTAGCTGTTCCAGCAATGTCTGAGCCATTCGCTCTCTCCTTGTGCGCTGCGCCTTCTTGGAAGGCAGGCGGCGGGTCAGTTGATTGGATGCGCTGCCACGCCCGGCGCTTCGTTTCTCTGTTGCCGATCCGGGCTGCGGCGCGCCGCGCCTCGAACATACGCGCCGTCGCACGCTTTTACCGCCAATTATGTCACGCGGACCCGGTTCTGCAATGTACCAAGACCCTCCGCATGGATCGCGATCTCATCGCCGTCTGCCATGGCGGCAACGCCGGCCGGCGTTCCGGTTGCCACCAGGTCTCCCGGTTCAAGCGTCATCCCTGCCGAAATCGCGCGAAGCACCACTGCGATCGGGAAGATCAGGTCGCGTGTGGTGCCGCTCTGGCGAAGGATCCCGTTCTGCCGGGTTTCGAGGGTGAGATCGCCCTGGTGGAGCAGTTCATCCGAGACCCAGGGGCCCACCGGACAGAAAGTATCCATTCCCTTGGCGCGGGCCCACTGGCCATCTCGCTTCTGCAGCTCGCGGGCACTTACGTCATTCAGGAGCGTGTAGCCGCGGATGTACGGGGAGGGGTCCTCGTCAGCCCCGAGATGCCGCAGCCGCTGGCCGATGACCAGCGCGAGTTCGCCCTCGAAGTCAACCCGCCCGGCCCACGCAGGGATCTCGATCAACCCGCCGGGCGCGAGCAGGGAAGAGGACGGTTTGAAGAAGAGCATCGGCTCGGCAGGAACGGGGTTCCCGAGCTCTGCGGCATGATCGCGGTAGTTGCGGCCCACGCAGACGATCTTGCCGGGGCGCACCGGTGGCAGCAGCTCAACGTCCGTAAAGCGTTTCGGCACAAAGCCGGCGTCCGGAATGGCAAGAGGCTCTTCTTCCGGAGGCTGCATCGCCTCGGCGATCCACAAGACATGGTCCTGTTCGCGCAGCAAGCCATATTGCGGCTGCCCATCTGCTCCTCTGAATCTGCAATATCGCACCGGATAGTTCCTCTCCCGCTTCCGCCCCTTTTGCTCCGTCCAGCGAACGCGGCGTGTATGGTGAACCAGATGCGCATGCGAGCGACCGTGGCAGGCCTCCTTCTGGTCATCCTCCTGATGACGGGTCTGCTCTGGCGAGCGGAACACCGCTCCCTGCGCCCGCTTCCTGCTGCTTCGGGCCTAAAGACCGCGGCCCAGGCGGCGCCGCCGCCGGAAGACGCGTCGGACCGTGGGCCGACGGTACTCTACGCGCACAACCTCCTCCTGCACCAGGGCCCGGACTTCCGCATATACATTCCCTGGATGCGTGGCCAGCTTCTGCGCACCACGCCGACCCGCATCCCCACCTTTGACAACGCCGACACCTTCATTCTCGACATTCAGAAGGGCGTGGTGCATGTTCGGCTCAAGGACCTGGCGCTGTTCCTCAATCACGGGACCCATCCCAAGCCGCCGCTTACAGACATGGTGATTACAGGGGCAGGCAGTGAACTCCAGCTGACGGGAACCCTGCATAAAGTGGTGCCGCTTCCGGTCAGGCTCATCGGAACCATCTTCTCTGCGCCCGATGGCCGCGTACACGTCCGTATCAACCACGTCACAGTGCTGAAGATCCCGATGAAGGGCCTGCTGGGCGGTCTGCACGTCGATCTCGGTGACCTCGTCACTTCGAAGACACCGGGCCTCACAGTTGAGGGAAATGACATCGTCTTCAACCCGGAGGAGCTGCTCCCGCCGCCGCATATCCGGGGTGAACTGACCCGCGTCGCACTCCAACGAGATGCCCAGGGTCCCTACATCGAGGCCGTGTATGGGAATGCGCAGGCTGACACGCAGCGCGAGCAGCAGTGGCATAACTTTCTGCAGTTGACCGACGGGACGCTCGAGTTCGGCAAGCTCACCATGCACCATGTCGACCTGATCATGATCGATGCCTCGAAGGACGCCTGGTTCGACCTGGATCTGATCAACTACCAGGCGCAGCTGGTGAATGGAATCACGCGTATTACGCCCGAGGCCGGGCTGCAGATCTTCATGCCCAACGTTGGCGCGCTGCCGCCCCGCGGGCCGGGCGAAGACATTACGCTCGAGTGGCTGAAGGACCGCAATCGGCCGCCGCCCTCCATCATTCCCTTCAAGTAGCCGTTACTGCGAGTCAGCGGGCAGCGCTTCCACTACCTCGGGGGAACGACCGCTCTCGTTGCCGCTGGTGTCCGTGGCGCTCACCGAGTAGGCATAGCGCTCGCCCTTGCTGACCGCGGTATCGCTCCAGGCGGGCGTGGTCAGCAGGTCTGCGCCGCTGACCCGCACCGGGGCTGCCTGCGCCCCTGCAATGCGTCGGTAGACACGGTATCCGGCGAGGTCGGGCTCTGCGCCTGCGGTCCAGGAGAGATCGATGGAGTTGCCCCCTGCATTCGCGACGGCGGCCAGGTCGGAAGGAACAGCCGGTGGGAACGTATCCTTCGCGGCGACCACCGCACTCTGGCCGGCGACCCCACTGATCTCGATGAAGTGGCCGTTGAGTTCCATCTGCTCCACGAACTGCACGGTGTAGCGGTAGCTTCGGCTGAACCGCGCGTCGGCATCGACGATATGGTCGGGTGACCAGGGCTCATTGTCCATAACGGGCGGGTGCATCGGTGCTTCCAGGGTCTGCTCCAGCGGCTGGGGAACCCCGGCCCGGGTTTCCTCTTTGTCGGGCTTGGCACTGTCCGCTGCGCCGAGGATGCGGTCGCGCTGCATGCGGACCATCAGCTTCGCTCCGGGAACGGGCACGGCCTCGCCGACCGGAGCCTTCCACGAGACCACAAGACCCTTTTCCTCGGGCGTGACGCCGACCGAGAGCACCGGCGGCGGAGCCCAGCCTGCGAGCGTGTATGCGGGGTTCGAGGCGCCGCTGTCTCGCCGCTTCCGGTTCTCAAGTCGTACTTCGTAGCGCACGAGGCGAACCGGGCCCTCGGCAAGGTCAGCTGGCAGGTGATCGGTGTAAGAGCCTGGGCCTCCGGCACTGAGCAGGAGGACGGCGATGGCTTCGCACTCACCCGTGCCCAGTGCGCGGCAGATGGCTGCTCGCTGGTCACCCTTCAGCAACAGTCGATCGGTGGTTCGTCGCGTCATTGTCCAGTGCAGCGCGACGTCATTCCCTGTGCGGTAGGCGCCAAGATCCACAACCGGCTGCGGCAACATCAGGGAGGGTGGGAGCGGCGACCCTGGGTTACCGCACCCCGACAGCAGAAGAACACTCAACAGAACCGCCGGGCGGCCACCACGCATCGTCGCAAGCATTGCAAGGCAAGCCTAGCAGAGGCGTCTCTCTGCTAGGCCGGCCCTGGAACCGCGAGCAAATGGTTGAGTGCCCCCTCGATCGTGCGCTCTGCAAACTGGAAGCCGCTTGCTTCAAGCTTGGTAGGCACCGCCCGGCAGCTCGACAGCAGGGCCTCGTCGGCCATCTCGCCAAAGGCCGCCCGCAGCGCAAACGCAGGCGCCGGCACAATCGCCGGACGGTGTACAGCGGCGCCGAGCGCCTTGGTGAAGTCGCTGTTGCGCACGGGCTCCGGCGCCACAAAGTTCACCGGCCCGCTGAGTTCGTCATGATCCAGCGTGTGAAAGACCGCATTAAGCAGATCCGTGAGCGTGATCCAGCTCATCCACTGCTTGCCATCACCGAGGCGACCGCCGACCCCGCTGCGAAACAAGGGAAGCATCTGCTTGAGCGCGCCACCGTAGGGGGTGAGCACGACGCCGAACCGCATATGGGCGACGCGCATCCCGGCCGAGACTGCAGGCGCGGCGGCTGCCTCCCACGCCTGGCAGACCTCGCTGAGGAAGCCGGTTCCCGCAGCCGCATCCTCCGGGAGAACCTCGTCGCCGCGAGAGCCATAAAAGCCGGTCGCCGAGGCACACAGCAAAACCTTGGGAGGCGTCTGAAGCCGGGCGAGCGTCAACGCTAACGCCCCGGTTGTCGACGTGCGACTGTCCCGGATGGTCTTCTTGTACTCCGGCGTCCAGCGATGCGCTGATAGGTTTGCGCCCGCCAGATGTATGACGGCATCAAAATTTTCCAGCTGACGAAGGTCAGCAAACGGCTGGGCTGCCTGGGGTTCCCAGAGGATGGTATCCGGCGCGGCCGGGGTGGCGCTGGTTTCCCCTTCGCGCACCGGGCGCTGTACCGGAACCGTCTCGAGCCCCCGCTGGTGCGCGGCCGCACGCAGTGCGTGCCCGATCATGCCATTGGCCCCCGTCACCAGGAGCCGATGCGCTCCCCCAATGCTGGACGTTCCCGTGCGTAGTGTTGACGATTGTTCCATTAAGATCCTCGGCTGTCATGGGCGTGGCGAGTTGTCGGGTGAGGGGGAGGGCAGCCGGAGGGGAGGGGGGCCGACCTCACAGAAGAACGTGGCCCTGCGGTGAGGGTACTCGGACCGTAGCAGAATCGGATGCCAGGAGCAGAGTGCAAGTTCTCGTCGAAGAGTGGGAACCGGGGTCCGCTCTCCGCCTGCTTTCACGACATGAAAGGGCACAGCGGCGAAAGGCGAATAGAAGGAGAAACAAAGAAAGATAGTTGAACAGGGATGCCACGGAGAGCATCCCAATACTACCGCTCGAAACAAGATGGCAGGTCCTGGAGGACCTTTGATGACTGAGATGAAAGCTAAGCCCG
This sequence comes from Acidobacteriaceae bacterium, assembly GCA_965199135.1. Lineage (GTDB taxonomy): Bacteria > Acidobacteriota > Terriglobia > Terriglobales > Acidobacteriaceae > EB88. The sequence continues at coordinate 1,413,128 of OZ240685.1, forward strand.
AGTTGCTGGATCAGGACGCTGCAATCACCGCTCCCGCCAGCGAGGAGAAAGGTTCTATCGACCAGGCCAGCGCTGAAGCCTTTATCGCTGAGAAGCGTATTGGGGAACGGATCAAACGGTTGCGCCTGAAAAAATCTATGGGCCTGGTGGAGCTCGGGAAGCAGACCGGACTGTCTGCAAGTTTCCTCTCGCAGCTCGAAACGGGGCGCGTTGTTCCCACACTGCGTAATCTGGCGCGTGTCGCGATCGTATTCGGCAAAGACCTGAACTACTTCTTTGAGGCGGAGCCGCAGCCGGTCTTCCGCGTACACCGAAAGAAAGAGCGCACCCGCCTGCCGCAGAGCGGCGTGGACGACCCGACCTACTACTTCGAGAGCCTGGGCTACATGGTGCCCGACCGGCAACTCGATCCATACTTCGCAGAGTTTCTGCCGCTGCGGAAACCGAGCGACGTGAAGCCGCATGTGCATCCGGGCTTCGAGTTCCTGTACATCCTCGATGGCGAACTCGAGATTCGGCACGCAGACAAGACGCATACCGTGGAAACCGGCGATGGTGTGTACTTCGACGCGAGCACGCCGCACTCGTACCGCTGCAGCGGCAAGACGCCAACACAGGTGATCATTGTGACGATGCACCAGCAGCAGGCTCAGCATGCACAGAACACCCTCCGCCCCATGGCCTTGACCCGCACCCCGGGCGCGCGCGAGGCTGGCGGAGGTGCGTTGGGTGTACGCCAGAGCGCTGGGACGCAGCAGGTCGTGCAGGCGGCGCGGCAGAGCGCGTCAGAAGCCAGCCTGTAGCGCCGGCAGTTGGTGGAAAGGGCAGCCTTCGGGCTGCCCTTCTTTCTTGCAGTCCTATGGTTCCTTGGAACTCGGTACACTACTCCTCAACCCATTCCCCTGGAGTACGCGTGTCCATCCTTCGCACGTCTTTGCTTGTTTCCTCGCTGCTCCCGTCAGCGCTTTCCTCCTACGCCCAGACACAGACACAGCCATGGACGGTGCGTGACATCTACGGTGCGCCCGCGAGCGCGTCCCCCTCGCCGGCCGAGACGGACTGGTCTCCTGGCGGGACGTTGTTGAGCACACGGGCAGCCGATGGAACCTTCAGCGCGATCGATCCGAGGACCGGGACAAAGTCGGTGCTGCTCTCATCCACGGTGCTGGCGGGCATAGCGAAGCGACCGGTGAACGAAAAAGACCGCGATCATCGCACGCGCTACCAGCAGAAGGGCTACTTCTGGTCGCCCGATGGCAAAGACGTCCTGTTCGATGAAGACGGAACACTGTGGCTCGCCTCGATCGCCGCGAAGACCGCGCACAAGGTGGGCGATACCGGCCAGGGTTCGGGCGATGATGTGAAGTTCTCTCCGGATGGCAAGAGCATCTCGTATGTTCACGACCACAATCTGTACGTGCAGCCGCTTGAATCTGCACCTGTCGCGGTGACAGATACGGGAAGTGCCAACATCCTGAATGGAGAAGTGGATTGGGTGTACCTGGAGGAGTTGAAGGTTCGCTCCAATTACTCCTGGTCGCCGGACTCCGCGCACCTTGCCTATGTGCAGATGGACGAGACCAAGGTGCCCACGTACCCCATTGCGGACTGGATCCCGACACACAGCACGGTCGATGAGCAGAAGTACCCGCAGGCCGGCGATCCGAATCCCGCGGTGCGTCTCGGCATCGTTGCTGCAGGTGGCGGCGCCACGCGCTGGATCGCGTTGCCCGAAGTTCGCCCCAACGAAGACTACATTCCACGCTCAGGATGGCTCGATGCGACGACGGTGTGGATCGAAACACTGCGCCGCGACCACAAGCACCTCGATCTCTGGTTTGCAGATATTGCGACCGGTCACGCTACGCGCGCGCTTGCGCTGACTGACAGCAAGTTTTTCGATGAGAACTACGACGTACGCTTTTTTGCACCGGGTCGCATGCTGCTGCGCTCCTGGCGAAGCGGGCACACGCACATCGATGCATATGCGTACTCGGTGGACGCTCCGATGCATGGTCTGAAGCTCGAGCGACAGGTAGAGAACGGGCCGTACGAAGTGGCGGACATTCTCTCGGTTGACCAGGCTGCGAGCACCCCGGTGATTTACTACACGAGCAACGAGGGCGACTCACTGAACGCAGAGGTGTGGGCGGTGCGGTTGGACGGCTCCGACAAGCACCAGGTCTCGGCGGCGCCAGGCGTGCATAAGGTCTCCTTCGCCGAGGGTCACGGCGTGTATACCGACAGCCATTCGAGCCTCTCGGCGCCCCCGGTGCTGGATATCTGCACCAGCGCTGCAGGCAGCAAGGCAGAATGCACCAACGTGTGGAAGGGCGCTGTTCCGGAAGGCCACACGGTACGCGCGCCCGAGGTGCTGACGCTGAAGGCGGCTGACGGCAAGACGCCGATCTACGCCACCCTCTTGCTGCCCAGGGGCAAGACGGATGCAGCGAGTGTTCCGCTGATCACCAACCCCTACGGCGGACCTGGCACAGCTACGGTGACAAATAGCTGGGGCGGTCCCAGTTACTACTTCGACCAGTTACTCGCAGAGCATGGCTTTGCAGTGCTGCACGTCGACAACCGCGGCATGGGCAATCACGGGCGCGAGTTCGAGCAGGCCTCGTACCACGACTTCGGGCAGGTACAGCTCGCTGACCAGCTGGCGGCCATCGACCAGGTGCTTGCAACGCATCCGCAGCTCGACGGGCAGCGGCTGGGCTGGTGGGGCTGGAGCTGGGGCGGCACATTCACGCTGAATGCGCTTACCCACTCGACCCGCTTCCGCGCCGGGGTGTCCGTCGCACCAGTGACAGATTTCCGCGACTACGACTCGATCTACACCGAGCGCTATCTCGGAATGCCGCAGGACGAGGCCAACGTCTACAACGCCGCAGCGGTGCAGCAGACAGCAGCCCACCTTCACGGTCACCTGCTGCTTGCGCAGGGAACCGGCGATGACAACGTGCATATGGAAAACATGGTGCAGTTCATCCAGAAGCTGATCGATGCGGATGAGCCGTATGACCTGCAGATCTATCCGCGCAAGACGCATTCCATTGCGGGCAGGGAGGCACGGACGCAGTTGTTTGATCGCATCCTGGCGCACTGGGAACAGTACCTGAAGCCTGTGGCAGATCCTTCGCCGGGGAAGTAAGCGTAGCGACGGAAGGGCGGTGAGAGCAGAGGGCGGCGACGAACTTCAAGCCGTCGTTGCCAATTGATGGATCGCGCGGATCGATGCGGATCGTTGCGGCAGCGAGTTGACGGACGCTGCCGCGGCGCCGCGCTAACTCCGCGGAACATGCCGGTACCTGGGGGCGAAGCCCAGTTCCCGGGCCACGCCGAGGATGCGGTCGAACTGCAGGTCGATGGTGGCGCCCGCCTTCTGTGTCACTTCATCTTCAATCGGCAGGTCGAAATCGTCTGCCCCACACAGCAGACCCTCAAGTGCCCGCTCGTTCTGCGTCAGCACCGAGGTCCGCATGCGCGGCACGTTGTCGAGGTAGATCCGGCACAGCGCGAGGTGGCGCAGGTACTCGGCGGTCGTGATCTCGATGCCGCCGATCTGCGTGAAGTAGGGCTTGTAGGTCCAGCAGAGAAAGCTGGCGAGCCCGTTGGTCTCGTCCTGAAACGTTCGCGTCCGTTCGAGATGTTCGAGCCGCTCTTCGAACGACTCGTCGAAGCCAATGACCATGGTCGCCGTGGTTCTCAGCCCTGCCGCCACGATCGCGCGCTGTGCTTCGAAGTATGCGGCAACGGTGTACTTGAACTTGCTGTGCCGGCTGCGAAACGCCTCGGTCAGGATCTCGGAGCCGCCACCGGTAATCCACCGCACTCCTGCCGTGCGAAATCGCTCAGCGGTCGCCGCGTAGCTGAGCTTCGCATGATCAGCGAGGTACATGAACTCCGCGATGGTCAGCGCGTAGAACTCGAGCGAGTCGCCATACCGGGCGCGGATGGCAGCAAACAACTCGCAGTAGTAATCAAGCGGAAGATATGGGTTGAAGCCGCCATTGAAGGCTGCGAGGTCCCCGCCAAGCGCAAGCAGCTCGTCGAGCTTGGCGAAGACTTCTTCGTGGCCCATCACGTACCCGCCCGCATCGCCCGGCAGCCGGTAGAACGCACAGTAATCGCACTGCGCCACGCAAACGTTGGTGTAGTTGATGATGCGCATCACCATGTATGTGCAGGTGCCTGGTGCGTGAAAGCGCGCGCGCACCATCGAGGCCAGCTCGCGGAGCTCGCCGTCGCTCGCACGGAGCCACAGGAAGCGGGCATCCTCGGCGGAAATCCGTTCGGCGCGCTCGACCTTGCTGCGAATCGCCGCAAGCAGGTCCGGGTCCGCCGGTTCCCGCGACACAACGCTGGGGCTGAGTAAGCTCACCCACCCAGTCTAAATGCGCGCTTCTGTGTGCCTGTTCGTGAGCTGGAGTGCCCTTGCTTCCCATCGAAGTAGACGCACACACCTGTGCCGTTCGCGATGGATCCAGAAGGCAAGCTGATGGGGGCCATGCATGCGGACTGCCAGCCCCCGTCCGCGCTCTTTGTGTACCTTGACCAGGCGACCTCGGCCATGGCGAAGGGGAGCGCCCACAGTTGAGTGCTCGGGAGAGGCAGGCCTCTCCCGCAACCTCACTGCCCGGGCATACGGCCGCCCGCCCGCTGCACCGCGCGCTCGCCCAGGGCCTTGCTGACCGCGCTCACATTCAGCATCTGCTGCTGAAAGTCGGCCAGCCCGCTCGGTCCCGAGGGGACAAAGACCACGGTGCTGTTAGGCGAGGTGCCAACAGCCGAGAGCATGTCGGTCCAATTGGTAAACAGAAGCATCGCGTACGCCTCTTCGCCCGGCACATCTGCCGACTCCTTGATCAGCTCGATCGCCTGCTTGAAGCCGCGAGCGATCGCGATCCGCTCGTTGGCGATCCCTTCACCCTGCAGCTGCTTCGCTTCGGACTGCGCCCGTGCGGCCGCAACCACCTTGATCCGCTCGGCCTCACCCTGCGCCCGTGCCGAAACCTGGTTCCGATTGGCAATGTTGATCGCATCCATCGCCTGCCGCACCTGCGGGCTTGGCACAATGTCCGTCACCAGCACGCGGTTGATGAAGTAGCCGACCGGCCCCATTTCCTTGTCGAGCTCCTGCTTCACCCAGAGTGCAATCTGCGGCTGCGAGCTGTAGACCTCGTCGAAATCCATGCTGGGGATGTGGCCGAGCAGGATGTTGTTCACGATGGCTTCCATCTGCGCACGCGGGCTCGACATGGTGTACACCGCTTCGTAGATCTTCAACGCGTCGATCGAGTACTGGATCGAAACCGGGATCGATACAAAGACGTTGTCCTTCGTCTTGGTCTCCATCTTCAGGTCCGCCTGCTGGACCCGCAGGGACACCTCAAAGCGCGTCTCAACAAATGGAATCTTCAGGTTGAGACCTGCCGCTCCAACCCGTTGAAATTTGCCGAAACGTTCGACGACCGCAGCGCTTCCCGAGCTGACGGAGAAAAACGATAGAGCGGCTGTGATGAGAAGGAGAACAAGGACGACGGCACCAGCAATACCAGCGAAAAGAATCATGGCGGGCTTCCTCCCTGGAAGAACCCGCCACATATCCTACTCTGTGTTGTCTGCTGCTCCTGATTCAGCAGCGGTACGCGCTTGGACGCGAATTTACGCGCGGGTGTGGTGGTCGCTCCATGCCGCGGCGAGCATGGCTGCTGCGTCTGCGGCCTTGATCCGCTCCTTGCGCTGGTTCTGGTTCACGCGCTCTGTGGCCTGCCGTCCTGCGAGAAAAATCAGCGCGCTTGTGGCCGCGAGCAGGGTGCCGAGTGTGACAAATACTTTCTTCATACGGGGGGAATCTCCTATCGCTAGATAGAATGAGAAGACCCAGCTGGAGATGCCCGCTCCCGGTCATTCAGGCAAGCCAGCTGATAGCTCGCGTCGCAGAAAACAGCCAACGCGGACCGTCCGCACGCAACCCTGCACGCCCGTGCTTAGAATGCGGGGAGTGGACGCACCCGACGCCTCTTACCGCGGACGCCTCGCTCCTTCGCCGACCGGCCTGCTGCATCTTGGGCACGTGCGCACCTTCGCCGTAGCCCGGCAACGGGCGGCCAGGGGTGAGCTGCTGCTGCGTATCGACGATCTCGACCCGCACCGGAGCCGCGCGGAGTACATCACCCACGCCATCGAAGACCTCGAGTGGCTCGGTTTCACCTGGGCAGGCGAGCCCTGGTTCCAGAGCCGACGCATGGCAGCGTACCGTACCGCCTGGGAGCAGCTCGTCCAGGCAGGATACGTCTATGCCTGCCGCTGCTCCCGTCGGGATCTCGCCGAAGCCGCGCATGCTCCGCATGACCCAGGAGACGAACCGCTCTACCCCGGTTCCTGTCGCCCCGGCTGGCGGCCCGGCGAAGAGGCTGGCGCTGCCGACCGGGCGGCCTGGCTGGCTCTGGGCCCCGGGGGCGCGAACTGGCGCTTTCGTGTGCCGGAGGGAGAGCTGCTGCGATGGGTGGACGGTGGCTTCGGTCCACAGGCCTTCACTGCCGGACAGCACTTCGGGGACTTCTCCCTGTGGCGACGCGACGGCGTTCCCGCGTACCAGCTTGCGGTGGTGGTCGATGACGCGGCGATGGGCATCACGGAGGTGGTACGCGGAGCCGACCTCCTGCTCTCCGCAGCTCGGCAGCTGCTCCTCTACCGTGCGCTCGCGCTCACACCGCCCCGCTTCTTCCACTGCCCCCTGGTTCTCGACGAGCAAGGTGCCCGGCTGGCGAAGCGTACCGATGCGCTTTCTGTTCGCGCGTTGCGGGCGCAGGGGCACTCCCCCGCAGAAGTACTGCGACAGCCGTAGCGGCGGCTTTGCAGGAGCAGCGCCTCGATGCCGCACGACGGTATGCTTGGACCTGCCGAGCTCCACCGCGGCGGGTGAGATTCACCGACCTCGGCGAGGTGCCGCCTCTCGAAGGAGGACAGGATGGTAAGCGTGATTGTGCCGTGCTTCAACGAGGAAGAAGGGCTCCTCGAGTGCCACGGCCAGCTCTCCTCTGTGCTTCGCGAGCTGGGCACCCCCTACGAGCTGGTCTACGTGGACGATGGCTCCGGGGACGCCACCTACGAGCTCCTCAGGCACCTGCACGCTGAAGACCCTCACGTGGTTCTCGTGCAGCTCTCCCGCAATTTTGGCCACCAGCTTGCCGTCTCGGCCGGGCTGGAGGTGGCCAGGGGAGAAGCCGTGGTGATCATCGATGCGGATCTGCAGGATCCCCCCGGCGTGATCCCCGCGATGTATGCCCTCTGGAGCGAGGGGACGCATGTCGTCTACGGCGTAAGAACGCGGCGGGCTGGCGAGAGTGGCTTCAAGCGCTGGACGGCCAAAGCGTTCTACCGGGTCATCAGCAGGCTCTCCGATGTTGTTATCCCACTCGACACGGGCGACTTTCGCCTGATGGACCGCCGCGTGGTCGATGCGCTCCTCCAGATGCCCGAGCGCCATCGGCTGCTCCGGGCGATGTGTTCCTGGGTCGGCTTCCGCCAGGTCGGTCTCCCCTACGAACGCAATCCCCGGTTTGCGGGGACCACGAAGTACCCGCTGAGCAAGATGATCCACCTGGCTCTCGATGGAATCTTCTCCTTCTCCACGGCGCCGCTGCGCATGTTGACCTACATGGGTTTCGCTGCTGCGTTTCTCTCGTTCATCGGCATCGTCTGGGCGCTGGGCGTTCGCATCCTTACGCGCCACTGGGTGGCGGGCTGGGCCACGCTCTTTGTCGTGATCCTGTTTCTGAGCAGTCTGCAGCTGATCTCGCTCGGCGTTATCGGTGAGTACCTCGGCCGTGTCTACACCGAGGTCAAGCGGCGTCCCCTCTTCCTGATCAGCCAGGTTCTGCGCGCAGGCGAGCGCGGCAACCAGCCGGAACACTCGGCGCCGGCCACGCTCTCTGGCGAGGAAACTGCCAGTGGCGCCCGGCTGTCTCCGACCAGGGCGGCCCCGTAGCGGCCCCGTAGCGGCCCCGCAGCGGCTGAGTCCCACGGCTCCCGTAGCGGCTGAGTCCCGCGGCTCCCGTAGCGGCTGAGTCCCACGGCTCCAGAAGCGGCTGAGTCCCACGGCTCCAGAAGCGGCGCACCTCACGTCGTGGAGCGGGTCGCGTGCCTCGGTACACTGAACGCAGTGCCCGACGACTTCGCCCAGACCGTGAAAGCCCAGGCCGACATCGTCAAGATCGTCGGGGAGCATGTGCGCCTGCGCAAGGCCGGGGCGCAGAACTGGAGCGGGCTCTGTCCCTTCCACTCGGAGAAATCCGGCTCCTTCTCGGTTCACGCCTCACGCCAGTTCTTTCACTGCTTCGGCTGCGGCGTCTCGGGCGACGTCTTCACTTTCATCCAGAAGATCGAGAACGTCTCCTTCCCGGAGTCAGTCAAGATCGTCGCGCAGCGGATGGGTATTGCTCTTCCCAAGCGCGAGTTCGCCTCGCCGGAAGAAGCCGCGGAGCACCGTGAACGCGCCCGGCTGATCGAGCTCCACGAGCAGGCGAGCAGTTTCTTCGAGGAGCAGCTGAAAAGCGAGGAAGGCGCAACAGCGCGCGAGTACCTTGCCGGGCGCGGGCTTACGGCTGAGGGCATCGCCCGCTTCCGCATCGGCTATGCGCCGGACTCCTCGGGAGCCCTTCGCCAGCATCTCGAGCGGCTGGCCAGGCCAGAGCAGGTGGGGAGCGGCGACTTCGCCCGCCTGCTCCGGCTGGCCGGGCTCTTCACCTCGAAAGAGCAGGAAGACGCTGCCGGCAACAAGACGCAGGGCCCGCTCTACCCCCGCTTCCGCAAGCGCATCACCTTTCCGATCGCGAACGAGGGCGGCCGGGTGATCGCGTTCACCGCCCGGGCCCTTGAGAGCGGCGACAAGGCCGGCCCGAAGTACCTGAACTCTCCCGAAACCCCCCTTTATTCCAAGGGCCACGTCCTGTTCAACCTCCACAACGCCCGCCAGCCCATCCGGCAGCTGAACTTTGCGCTGCTCGTGGAAGGTCAGATGGACTGTATCTCGGTCTCGCTCGCCGGGATCGCCAACGTGCTCGCGACCAGCGGCACTGCCTTCACGGAGTCCCAGGTGCGGCTGCTCGGCCGCTACACCAAGCGCGTGATCGTCAATTTCGACCCGGATACCGCCGGTGCGAACGCAGCCGAGAAGTCGATCGCGCTGCTCACCGAGGAAGGCTTCGAGGTCCGCGTCGTTACCCTCGAAGACGGCCTGGACCCGGACCGCTATGTGCGCGAGCGTGGCCTCGCTGCCTATACAGCGGCGGTGCGCGGGGCGCGCCGTCACTCGGAGTACCTGCTCGACCGCGCGCGGCAGCTGCATCCGCCAAGCACAGCCGAGGGCAAGATCCAGGCGCTTAACTATCTGCTGCCGCACATCCGGCGTATGCCGAATGCAATTGCGCGCGAAGAGTTTGCGAGCGAGGCCGCGCACCGGCTGGGAATCGACTCGGCTCTTGTGCGCGACGAGCTGAAGCAGGCTGCCTCCGGCCGGCGGCAGTCCCTTGAGGCCGCCGGCCCCAAGCTCAGCGCCGCAGAGCGGGATCTGCTGCGCGCGCTCGCAGGGGAAGCAGGCAGCCCGGCCTTCCAGGCAGCCTCTGCCGGCCTCGCGGCTCACCCGGAACACGTGGCAGGCCTGCCGGCGGAGTCCGCCCTGCGTCTCTTGCGCGAACGCCCGGCAGGGTCCGATCCGCTGCACACGCTCCCGGAAGGCCCGGAGAAGACCCTGCTTGCCCAGGTGCTGCTCGCCGAGGCGCAGACCGCTGCGAACCTCCAGGAGGCCGAAGCGGCGCTGCGGTCTCTCCAGCACAGTGCGCTCGAGCGCGAGCAGCGCGCGGTGCGGGTAGCGCTCGCCGAGGCGGAGCGCCGGGGCGATGAAGCAGAAATCGGAACACTGCTTCTTCAGAAGCAAGCCGTTGAGCGTGCGCTGCGGAGCCTCTAGGTTGTCCGCATCGAAGCAAACAGATCGTGAACTCTGATGCGTACGAAACAAATGGCCTGGACGCACATCTAACAAGTCAACGGACTGAAAAGCAGGCGGAACGCGTGAAGCCACGACAGGAGAGGTGTGCCTGTGCTGTGATGCGGTCAAAACCTGTTATTCTGGACTTCTTTGACGAGCTGCGCCGGTCTGCGCTCCTAGTGAGGAGCGCCATATGGGCCCCTTCCGAGCGTGAAGCTGCGCTGCTCGCACGAACACCCGGAAACGTCCGAAATATACGCGGGGAGAAGACTCGCTTTGGCCATGGAAGACAAGTACGAAGACGACATCCAGAACCTGATTGAAGCAGGTAAGGAAAAAGGTTACCTGACCTACAACGAGGTCAATGACCTGATCCCGGGGGATGTGCATTCGCCGGACGACCTCGACGACCTGATGACCACCATCGGGACGCAGGGGATCGACATTCTTGAGGGCGGCCCGAAGTTCGGCGGAGACAAGTTTGAAGAAGGCGAAGAGGGCGAGGATGTAGAACTCGACCTGACGCCGGGCACCCTTGAAAAAACCAACGACCCTGTCCGCATGTACCTGCGCGAGATGGGCACCGTTCCCCTGCTGACCCGCGAGGGCGAGGTTGAGATCGCCAAGCGCATCGAACGCGGACAGGTCCGCGTGATGAAGGCGATCGCCCGCTCCCCGATCGTGGTGCGCGAGATTACCGCACTCGGCGAGGACCTCAAACGGGGCGTCCGCAACATCAAGGAAGTGGTGATCTTCGACGAAGAAGAAGTCACTGAAGAAGTAGTGGTGGCTCGCGTCAAGCAAACCGCGGCCCGCATCGAAGCAATGCAGAAGCACCTCAGAAAGGCCGCGCTGCTTGAAGAGAAGCTCCCTGCGCTTGATGCCGTCAAGGCCAAGGCGAAGGAAGCGCGCAAGCTGCGCTGGTCCATTGCCCGGGAGCGCGTCTACGTCTCGCGGATCGTGCGCGAACTCAAGTACACGAACGGCGAGCGCAAGCGACTGCTCGACAAGGTGAACAAGTCGGTCGACTCGATGCGCATGCTCGAGCGCCAGATCCGTTCGCTTGACGCCAAGTTCGACGCCTCCAAGAGCGAGGAGCTCAAGAAGGAGTATCGGCGCCAGCAGAAGAACTGCAAGGTCGACCTTGAAAAGATGGAAGAAGAAACCGGTGTGCCCCTCTCGGAGATCAAGCGCACCCAGCGCGAGATGATCCAGGGCGACATGGACGCCGAGCAGGCGAAGCGCGAGCTGATCGAAGCCAACCTGCGACTGGTGGTCTCGATTGCCAAGAAGTACACCAATCGTGGTCTGCAGTTCCTCGACCTGATTCAGGAAGGCAACATCGGCCTGATGAAGGCCGTGGACAAGTTCGAATACCGGCGCGGCTACAAGTTCTCGACCTATGCCACCTGGTGGATCCGGCAGGCCATCACCCGCGCGATCGCGGACCAGGCCCGGACAATCCGTATCCCGGTGCACATGATCGAGACCATCAACAAGCTCATCCGCACTTCGCGTCAGCTGGTGCAGGAGCTTGGGCGTGAGCCAACCTCGGAAGAGATTGCCCGGCGCATGGATATCCCGGTCGCGAAGGTCCGCAAGGTCCTCAAGATCGCGCAGGAACCAATCTCGCTCGAGACGCCGATCGGCGAGGAAGAAGATTCGCATCTTGGCGACTTCATTGAAGATCGCCAGGCAGTGTCGCCTTCCGATGCTGTGATCAGCGTCAATCTGAAGGAGTACACGTCGCAGGTTCTGCGCACGCTGACTCCCCGGGAAGAGCGGGTCATCAAGATGCGCTTCGGCCTGGAAGATGGCTCGGAGCACACGCTTGAAGAGGTCGGTCAGAGCTTCCAGGTCACGCGTGAGCGGATCCGGCAGATCGAGGCCAAGGCGCTGCGGAAGCTGCGTCACCCTTCGCGCTCGCGCAAGCTCAAGGCGTTTGTGGACACCACTCGCGACTAACTCACGCCATCACCAACAAGAAAAGGCCACCCATGGGGTGGCTTTTTCTGTGTCTCGAAGAAGCCCTACGAGACGCGGCGCTGCTGTGCCGGAGAAACGAATGGAAGCGGCGCATTGCGAGGACGCGCATTCTGCTTGACCGGCGCGCCGCTTAAAAGGGCTGCGGCTGAAGCGTGAACCGGCCCACTCCATGCCGGGATGTTGAAGGCCTCGCCGGGATGCGCTGAGGGGTGAGCGTTTGTGGCGTGGTGCTGCGCGAATGCAGCATAGATCGCCTGAAGCGCCTGCTCACACTCCGCTTTGTCCAGGCGAGCGTAGTAGACCATGTACTTCTGGTGACAGTGGGGGCATTGCACGTCAAAGTTGTCTTCAGACGCAACCATGCAAAGAACTTGCATTCCGGGGCTCCTTAACACGCGAAAGATGGGGCGCACAGTTTTCAGCTCTGCAAGTACGGCAGGTGTGCTCCTGCTCAACAGAATGGAGACATCTTCGGCCTAGTCGAGAGTGCTTGGCAATGCTTTTTTCCGGTGTATTTACTTCAGTTTCACATTCCAAACCGTTCTGTATAACCGACGAGTCATATAGCCCCCGGCTTCTGAGGCAGCGATGGGCACTTCTTCCCAGCGCGGTCAGTCCAGAGGAATTTCCCGGCTTCGATCTCAGCTGACCCATTTTGAAACGACCCGGCAGCCTGCGTCTCTAAGTGGCATCGGGCTCGAAGTGCGGGACGAAGTTTTGGCGAAGCTGACCCCGGGCGGGTCCATGATGCGGGTGGGAGAACTCACCATGGGCCACCAGACCAGCTCCATCAGGCTTGCTTTCTGCTCGATTCCCCTGCTCCTCAGCCTCCTTTCCGTTGCGGGCTGCTCGGTGGGAGCAAGTGGGGGGTCCGCCGCGGCAAGCTCACCAGCGCAGGCCGCCGCCAACGAGACTGCCACCGGAATGGTTTCGCCCCTGTTTTTCGGAATGGTCGTGAACGGGGGAGGAGCGGTAAGTGTCGCGACCGGGTCTCGGCGGATCTTCGATCCCGGGACCACCTGGGCAGCGGTGGAACCACAGAGGGGAGTTTTCGCCTGGGGTGGGCTTGACGCCGAAGTGGGCGAAGCCTCGGCAGCCGGCGAGGAGATCACGCTGACCCTTGGCATGACGCCTCTCTGGGCATCTTCCTCGCCAGCCGTGGCTTCAACCTACGGGCCAGGCGCCACGGCCATGCCGGCGAACCTTGCTGACTGGGACGTGTATGTTGCCGCCGTCGCTGCTCGGTACAGTGGCCGGGTTTCCGCCTACGAGGTATGGAACACCCCGGACGATCCTGCGTGCTGGAGTGGCCCCACGGCGACGATGGGCTCCGACATGGCGACGCTCAGCGCCCATGCCACCACGCTGGTTCATGCCGCAGACCCTGATGCGCGGGTGATTTCGCCGGGGTTCTCCCCCGTAGGTCTCCAGGCATTTCTGTCTGCCGGCGGAGGCAGCGCGGTCGACATTCTTGGGGCCTCCCTGTTCCCCGCCGGGGCTACGCCCGAGACCGCTGCCGCGACCCTCGGGGAGTTCCGCAACACACTCGCAGGAACCACCGCGGCAGGCAAGCCGGTGTGGAGCGAGGGCGGTCCCTGGGTGCTGCCCGGCTCAGGCACCCCGGGCGACCTCTTCGCCCGTGCACTCGTGATCAGCGCCGGCTATGGTGTTGCGCGGGTGCACTGGTTCAGCTGGGATGACGCTCTGCCGGGAACGCTGCAGCTTACCGACGGAAGCGGGCAACCGACAGCGGTAACCGCGGCCTACACCGCGGTGGAGACATGGCTAAACGGCGCCTACCTGAATGGCTGCGCCGCTACGGCTGCCGGACTCTGGACCTGCCAGCTACAACGCGGAGGCGCCCCGGCCTGGATTGTCTGGGCGGCGTCCGGAACCCTCAGCGCCAGCACCCTGGGAGCGAGCACTGTGACCGATCTTGCAGGGAACAGCACCTCGCTCGCCGGCAACAACGTAATCGTCACCGGCAGCCCGGTGCTGCTCCAGTGAGCCGCCTAGTGTGCGGGTGGGCCGCCGGAGACCGGTGAGTACCAGACCTTGGTGATGCGGCCATCGCGCACCTCGGAGATGACCATCGCCTCCATCGGCGGCTGTCCGGTTTCGGCGACGTCGGGGCTCGAAATCGACTGCAGGTCGATCACAAAAGGGCCCATCACGGTGCGCTGCTTTACCTCGCAATGCACCGTCGGCCGGGCGTCGAAAAACTGTCGGTAAAAGCCTTTCATCGCGTCGCGGCTGTCGAGCAAGATGCGGCCGCCCAGGCTGCCGAAGGTGGCCGCCGGGGTGAACGTCGCGAGGTACGCATCGAGATCGTGCGCGTTGTAAGCGTCGATATTTGCCTGTACTACCGCTTCTGGAGAATCCATGTCGGGCATTGCCTTTCAAGCGAACTAGCAGATGGATGACCGAGACAGCCCGAAGGCTGCACAGGCTCGCCTAGCGCGCTGCCGGGATGGGCACACCCGAACGAGCGTAGATGTCCTGCGTGATTTCGCTGGTGCCCACACCATGGATGCGCTCAAGCGCGTCGCTGAGGCTTGTGAGCACCGCGTCCTCCGTCCCCTCCATGCCGAAGCGTTTGCGCAGCAGGTCGGGCGGGATGGGGCTGCGCCACATGCCGATGTAGATCTGGTTCTCGGGCAGCCCCGCGCGCAGGCGCTGGTAGAGCGTGCGTGCGCCTGTAAAGGCAAAGGGCGGCAGCGCGGAGATCACGAGGCTGGTCTGTGGCTCGGAGGCGAATCGCTCCAGCAGCTCCGGGGTGAGGGCGAGCGACGGGAGCAGCAGCGTCTTGTGCCCGGCTGCCTCGAGAACCTGCGCCAGCATGGTGGCCGCGATCTCGTCGGCCTGGTCGCTGGCCGGCACGCAGACGACCGGACAGCAGACCCGCTCAGCAATTGTGCGATCGACGGCGTCGTCCACTGCACCCGAGAATGGCAGCGCGGCGGCGCCGGTCTCCGGGATCCTGACCGCGTAGGTCGTCAACTCTGCGACCAGCTCGGCGACGCTTTGCATAAAGAAGGCGGCCCTGGTGTCTTCGAGCGCGCCCTTGTGGCGGTCCCCCTCCTCCAGCGCCAGCGCGGGAAGCAGCACGGTGTCGTAGAGCTCGACGGGCGTCCGCTGGCCGGCATTCCGCTGCTCGAGGAAGCGCTCCGCTACCCCGTGGGCCTCGGTCTGGTCCATGGCGAGCATGCGCTCGTAAAAGCGGGCTTCGGGCGCAAGCTCCGCATCATCGCCGAGCAGGATGTGCAGGAACGACATATGCGGCATTGTTCGGCCGATCACGATCAGGCATACGGTCAGCGGGGTCGAGAGCGCGAGCCCTGGCCAGCCCCAGAGCAGCGTCCAGACGATCGCCATGGTCAGGATGGCCAGCTCGGAGATGCCGGTGTGCGAGCCATACAGCCAGGGCTCCAGGAAGTTCGAGACCAGGATCTCCAGCAGGAAGATCAGCGCCAGCGTACAGCCGCCCTGCCACCAGGTCGGGAAATAGATCAGCGAAAAGATTGCCGGCAGCGCGCCACCCACCAGCGGGCCCGCGTAAGGGACGGTCCGCAGCATGGCCAGCAGCGCACCCCAGAGCGTTGCGTATGGGATGCCGATCGCATAGAGTCCCGCAGCGAAGACAACGCCGATCCCGGCATTCACCGCCACGTTCGCGATCAGGTAACGCGAGATACGCTCGGCCGCGTCATCAAGCGCATGCGAAACCACATTCAGCCGGCCGATGCCAGCCAGCAGCAGCAGCCGATTCCGAAGATCCTCCCGCTTGATCAGCATGTACACGGTGAAGACCAGCACCATGCCCGCGGTCCCAAGAGGACCGACCACCGGGCGAAGAAGCTGCCGGAGGTAGGCGAGCTCCGAAGCCGGCGCCTGCACGACCAGAACCGGCGTGGGCTGGATCTCCTCCGGGGTCGAGCCCAGCGCTGCCGCTGCCTTGCGCGCGGCTTCGCGGCCGGCGGCGCTGCGGGCGCGCGCCGTGGCTGTGGTGGCCAGCGACTGCTGTTGCGCCGTCTGCTGCGTCGGATCCGTTGAGAACTCGCGTGACAGGCCTTCCAGGCTCACGACTGCCTGGCCCAGGGCGCTGTTCGCGGGCACGTGCGTCATCTGGAGCTTGGCACGGATATTGGGCGCATGGCTGGGCAGGTCGTTGACGATGGTCAGCAGCTGCCCCGCGACCAGCCACACAATGCCGCCGAGCAGCGCGGTTGCCGTGACCAGCACCAGCAACGCGGCAGGCGTGCGCCGGAAGTGCAGCTTCTCAAGCCGGGTGACCAGCGGCGTGAAGAGGAAATTGAAGGTGAGGGCAAGCGCAAGCGGGATCAGGATGGGGCGCGCGAAGTAAAAAGCAGCCAGCAACAGGCCCAAAAAGAGCAGCGGCTCCCGGGTGAAGATGCTGCCGGCCCGGGTGGCGGGCTCGCGCAAGCGCTCCGTACTCTGCACAACCTTGCTCTTCATTCGCACTGGTAGATGCACCGCCGGAGAGACGTGGGAGGTTGGTCCGGGAAGCGAACGAAACTATAGGGGTACGAGGGGCAAGCGATGGCGGGCGCGTGCAGGGAACCCGCCGGGTCTGCGCCCGGTCGTGTCCCCCGGAGCACTACATGTTGGTGTGGCCGCCGCGCATCGACTCGTTGAACGCGGGCTTGATGCTGTCGAGCGCTTCGAGGAGCTCCGCACGGTACTCGGCTTCGCGCGCCATCAAGGCTGGCGAGGCAGCGGCGTAGCCTTCGCCCGCAGCCTGCACCAGGCCTGCCTTCGCCAGGGCGGCCACATCCGTTTGCAACGTGGGCTCGTCGGTGTTCAGGTACTGGGCGTCGCGAGGATCCGCAAGCCACACCGGTGCGCCGCCGCCCAGCACGCCAGAGAGCCAGAATGCCTTGCGCGCCAGGAACTCCGCACGCTGCATCTCGGTGGCATCGGCGAAGAAGAACTTCTTCTGCCAGCGGCTGTAGTAGCGCGTGGTCACCGGCACGGGCTGGCGATTGCCGCTCTTGAGCAGCTCGAGCTGACCATAATCGAAGGTCTTGCGGATCGCGTTGTAGATAAAGTCTTCGGCGTAGGGCTGCTCGGGCGCGGCGACGATCTCGGCAAAGGTAACGGTCATGCTGGCGGAGATTTTTGCATGGAGCGGACTGTTCGTTCCGTCGGCAAGCTGGATGGTGCCGTGCACGATGTAGGTGTCAGCGCCCGAGGTGGAGCGATGGAACGGCCACTGGAAGCCGCTGAAGCGCAGCGGAAGACCGCTCATGGTGACGTAGAGCTCCGGGTCCGGGGTGCGGAGGCGACCGCCCAGATCACGGAAGTGACGCACGAGGCCATCCTTGAGTTCGCCGGCTTCGGGCTGAAAACCCTCGGAGATTTCAAGCGTCAGGGGTGCGGCCGCTCCGTGCGTGGTGCTGGCAAAGCTGAGCCGTGCCGTCGGTTTGCCGTGGAAGTCGGCACCGGCGTCGAGCGTGGTTGGCGCAAGGCCGGCAGCCTGGGCGGCCGCAAGCAGCGCCTGGCCGGTGGGAGTGGTGAGTTCAGTGCTCATGGGCGAGGTGTGTCCTGAAAGAAAGATGTGTGCGCTCAGCGGCGGGAAATGGCCTGGAGGGAGCGATCCCTCCCAGTCTATCGCGGCTTAGCTCTGTTTCGGCGAGGCAATCCCTTCGGCAGCCGCGGCTGCCGAAGCCCAGGCCCATTGGAAGTTGAAGCCGCCCAGGTGTCCGGTCACGTCGACCACCTCGCCGATGAAGTAGAGCCCCGGCACGGCCTCTGCCTCGAGCGTCTGCGCACGGAGTGCATCTGTCGCAACGCCGCCTGCGGTGACCTCGGCTTTCGCATAGCCCTCGGTGCCGGCAGGGCAGAGCGGCCACGCGTGGAGACGCGCCTCGGCAGCGAACAAGGCCGGGTTGCTCCAGCCGGTCGGCGGGTCGAGCGCGAGTAGCCGCTCCGCCAGCCGGCGTGGCAGGGCAGCGGACCAGGCAGCCATCGCTGCGCCTTCATCCCGCCGAGCGCCAGCTTCGAGCAAGGGGGCGGTGATGCTCTTTTCTGGCGCGAGATCCACGGTCAGCGTTGTGCCCGGCTGCCAGTAGGAGGAGATCTGCAGCACGGCAGGGCCGCTCAGCCCACGGTGGGTGACAAGGATTTTGTCGCGGAAGCGTACCGGCTTCTCGCGCCGGGAACGCGCGGGCAGCGTCAGTTCAGCCTCGGTCGCAACCCCGCTCAGCCCGTCAAAGGCAAGCGCGTCCCCGGGTCCAAAGGTGAAGGGAACCAGTGCTGCGCGGGTCGGCGTCACGCGCAGCCCGAACTGCCGGGCGAGATCATAGCCGAGCCCTGTTGCGCCCAGCTTCGGGATCGACAGGCCGCCGGTGGCAACGACGACATGGTCCGCGACAAGTGTGCTCTCCGTGCCGGCCGTCCGGACGCGCACGGCGAAGCCGTCGCCCTCGCGTTCCAGCCCGAGGATCTCGGTCGAGAGATGCAGCTCGGCGCCTGCGGCCTCCTGGCGCAGCATGTCGACGAGCTGCCGCGCGGAGCCGTCGCAGAATAGCTGGCCGGGCGTCTTGGCGTGGTACCGGATCGCGTGCTTCTCGACGAGCGCCACGAACTGTTCCGGGGTGTACCGGGCAAGGGCAGATTTCGCGAAGTGCGGGTTTTCCGAGAGGAAGTGCTCGGGCCGGGTGTTGAGGTTGGTGAAGTTGGCGCGGCCACCGCCTGAGATCAGAATCTTGCGGCCAGGCTCACTTGCATGGTCCAGAATGGCGACCCGCAGCCCGCGCTGGGCAAGCAGGCCGCCGCAAAAGAGGCCGGCGGCACCGGCACCCAGCACGGCAGCGTCGTAGGGTTGCGGGTTTCGGCTCACGTCGCTCCTGATTTCCTTCACTTGCGGTTGATCGCGCGGGAGCAAGCAAGGCTCCTTCATCTTAATGGCCGGCGTGAGACGCATGTTTTACGCTGGGGAATGGACAGAGACCTCAGCTGGATCAGGAAGCCTCTCGCTGTGCTTGCGATGGTGGCAGCCGCGAGCGCATTGCAGGCCACGGCGCAGAGCAGCACGCCGGCGGACTACACCGCCCTGCGGGCCGCGCGGGCGCAGTCGCTGACCAGGCCCGATGGCTGGTTTTCGCTGGTCGCGCTCGAGTGGCTGCGGAGCGGAGACACCACGGTCGGCTCGGCTCCGGGCAACACGCTCGTGCTCGGGCATGTGCCAGCCCACCTGATGACGCTTCATACCACGGCCCATGCCGTGACACTGGCGCAGGCGGCCCCGGGGCTGACCAATGCCGGCGCCTCAGCAAAAGCTGGCGAAACACTCGGCACGGAAGAAGACGCGGCGCACGCGCTCGTAGCAGGCGAGGTCGCAATGTGGGTGATCGATCGCGGGGGCCAGCGCTACCTCCGCGTCAAGGATCCAGAGGCTCCGGGGCGGGTCCACTTTCACGGGCTGCGCTGGTACGCGCCGGAGGCAAAGTACCGCGTCGAGGCGAAGTGGGTTCCGTACACCACGAAGCACACGCTTGCCGTGACCAACAAGCTTGGACAGGTCAGCCAGGAGCCGGTGCCCGGCTACGCGGCGTTCACGCTCGCAGGGAAGCTGGAGCGCCTGACCCCCATGATCGAAGACGGCAGGCTCTTCTTCGTCCTGCGCGATACCACGAGCCACCTCCAAACCGACGGGGGCGGGCGATTCCTCACTACCGCGTACCCGACACATGGCCTGGAGAAGCCGGGTGAACTGGTGCTCGACTTCAATGAAACGGTGAATCCGCCATGCGCGTACTCACCGTTCGCTACATGCCCGCTTGCGCCGAAGGAGAATCGCCTGGACGTGGCGATCCCGGCTGGCGAAAAGCGTTATGACGACTAGCAAAGGGGAGCGGCGCGTTCAGAAGGAACCTGCCAGGCAGCCGCATCGCGCGAGGAGTTTTGCCTATGCTGCTCCCCGGTGATCCGGACCTGCCAGTGCACCTTCTGTCTGCCGGAGGATACCTCCCTGCCCCCGCCTTCTCGCGCAGAGCAGGCCAACGGGTCGCAGTAGCGCGTCAGAACAGGTCGGGAATGTTGGTAAACGCGATGCGGGTGGGCGCCGAGGCGCCGGCGAGCAGCATGCTGGCGGTCGCGAGCGTGTTGGTGCCATATTTCTCGTTCACCTTGTCCATCGCCGAGGCGAGCCGGGTTCGCTTCGCTTCCACTTCGAGGCCGGAGAAGAGCGAGAGCGTATGCAGGTGGTCGGGTACCAGCTGGCCGAGCCATACACCGACATAGAACGGCGCCTGGTGGTGTGAACCGGTAGGCCGGCGCGCCCAGAGCTTGGCGAGCGCTTCTACGAGCGTCTGCGTGTCCTGGCACTCGATCACCGCCGTCCCCTGCGACCAGGTGGCCTGCGGGATTCCGGAAAGGTGCCGCTTCTGCATCTCGCGCCTGGGGACGGCGTATTTCACTGAGAGTGTCAGGTGCGTGGTCCAGAGGCGCGCGGCGCGGAGGCGCATCGCGGCCTTGTGCAGCAGTTTGTGCAGCACCGCGTAGGCACCGTCGATGTTGCGCAGATCGGGGCCAAGGACGTGGCTCTGGCTGATGGATTTCTGGTGTTCGAGCTTGGGGTCGTGAAAGTCTTCGCCCTTGAGCCAGAACCAGAGCTTGTCGCCGCCGGCCCCGCCCCAGACCTCGCGCATCCCCTCGCGCCCGAGGCCCATCAGCTGTGGCATGGTGCGAATGCCCGCCGCGTGCAAACGCCGCTCCATCTGCGCGCCGATGCCGGGCAGATCGCGTAGTTCGAGCCCAAGCAGCGCGGGCTCGAGGATGTCGTGCGTGAGGGCGACGAGTCCGTCCGGCTTTTCCATGTCGGAGGCGATCTTGGCGAGGTAGCGGTTCGGCGCGAGGCCAATCGAGCATCGCAGGGTAGAGCCCGCATGGGTGCGGATCGACTCCTTCACTGACGTCGCCAGTGCGAGTGCGTTCATCAACTGCTGTTCGCGGCCCATCAGGGAGCAGGCCATCTCGTCGATCGACAGCACGGCCGCGACAGGGACGCAACGTTCCACGGCCTCGATGATGTGGTGGTGGTACTCCACATACTCGCGGTGCCGGGCATGGACGAGCTCAAGGTTCGGGCACATGCGTTTTGCATCGCCGACCTTGACCCCTGTCTTGACGCCGAAAGCCTTGGCCTCGTAGCTGGCAGCGATCACGGTCGAGGTGTCCGCCATGACCGGAACAATGGCGATTGGCTTGCCGCGCAGCTCTGGCCGAAGCTCCTGCTCCACCGAGGCAAAGTACGAGTTCAGATCGAGAAACAGCCAGCGCACCAGCGGGGTAGCCGGGGTGCCGGGCGCGGCCGGGATGGACGTCTCGCCCATGTTTTATTTTCGCCTTTTCTTTGCTCCTCGCCAAGTCCCGGCACGTAACCGAACGAAAGTACCCGATCTGGAACGATGAAAATCTGCAGAAATGGGCTGAACTCTCAAAATGGGACGCTTGGTAATCCATCACATAGGCAGGCAACGGAATCCATTTGCACTTCGATCCAAGAGGATGACAGCATGTTCACGAGTGGCAGCACGTCCGCCCCGCGAACTGGTCACTCAACTTGTCGGCTTGAGGGCGAGGTGGGACCATGTGGTTTCTCCATTTGAAGGCTGTTCTTGAACATATTGCGCACATGAATGCGCACTGGGCCGAGGGCTTGATCACCGTGGGTGCGGCAATCCTGGTGGGTTGCGCCGCCTCGTGCGCCTGCAGCCCCTGCAAGGAAAAGGACGACCTGTTCGGCAAGCACGTCTGGTAGCGCCTGTTCTGCAGGTGTGCTTCCGCGACGTCGCGGCGCCACAGGAATGCGGCAAGCACCCTGGCTGCCCGTACTCTGCACGGTCCACGCTTTTCGATTAGCGTGGAGGGCAGAGGTGCAGTGTATGAGTGGTACGGACCCAAAGAAGCAGGCGCGTGTCTCCCTCGACGCGAGCGAAAACCCCCTTCCCGCACAAGCTTCAGAAACCGGCGCTATCTCGCCGGAGCAGATCCTGACGGTCTCGGTGATCACCCGCCGGCGCAATCCCCTGGATCTCGCAGAACTTGGTGGCCGCATCATGAGCCACGAAGAGTTCGACCAGCAGTATGCGGCTGACCCGGCCGATTTCGTGGCGCTCCGCACGTTCGCCCACGAGCACGGCCTGACTGTGGATGAAGGAGCCTCCAGCCTTGCCCGCCGAACGATCGTGCTGAAAGGCCCGGCCTCGCAGATGGAGAAAGCCTTCGGTGTCACTCTCCTGAACTTCCAGCATCCTGCACACAAGCGATCCTTCCACAGCTACCGGGGCACGATCTCCATTCCCGAGGGGCACGCGCTTCGAATCGAAGCAGTGCTCGGGCTGGACACGCGGCCGATCGCGAAGTCGCACATCCGGCGACTGAAGGACGAGAACAGCGGCAAAGCAGTGAAGATTCGAGCCAGTGCTGCCTCGGACAGTTACTCGCCGCCGCAGGTCGCGGAGCTCTACGGCTTTCCAACCGGTCTTACCGGCGCCGGGCAGACAATCGGCATCCTGGAACTCGGTGGCGGCTACGAGACCTCGGACATCACCACGTTCTTCGGGGGGCTCGGGCTGACGCCGCCAACGGTGGTTGCCGTCTCGGTCGACGGCGGCACCAACGTTCCCGGCGGTGACCCGAGTGGCGCGGATGGCGAGGTGGCGCTCGATATCCAGGTCGCAGGCGCGGTCGCCCCCGGCGCGCGCATCGCGGTGTACTTCACGCCCAACACCGACCAGGGTTTTATCGATGCAATCACCACGGCAGTACACGACCAGACCAACAAGCCGGGCGTGCTCTCGATCTCATGGGGTGGCCCGGAGTCCGGCTGGAGCGCGGCCTCGCGCACCTCGCTCGACAATGCCTGCCAATCGGCCGCGGCGCTGGGCGTGACGATCACGGTCGCCTCCGGCGACAACGGGTCCAGCGACGGCGGCACCGGCAACAACGTAGATTTCCCGGCCGCGAGCCCGCATGTGCTGGCCTGCGGCGGCACGCTTCTTGAAGGGTCCGGGACGAAGATCTCGTCCGAAGTGGTCTGGAACGATCAGGCAAGCGGCGGAGGTGCCAGCGGAGGCGGCGTGAGCACGGTGTTCGCGCTGCCCACGTGGCAGCGCAATGCGAAGGTGCCTGCAGCCTCCAGCAGCACAGGCGGCCGCGGCGTACCCGATGTTGCGGGGGACGCCTCGCCTGAGTCCGGCTACAACGTGCTGGTCGACGGATCGACCGAGGTCGTCGGGGGGACCAGCGCGGTCGCGCCCCTGTGGGCCGGCCTGATCACGCTGGTGAACCAGAGCCTGGTGGGCGCAGGCAAGTCGGCTGCCGGCTTCATCAATCCGACGCTGTATGCCAGTCCCGCGGCGCTGCGTGACATCACGAGCGGCTCGAACGGCAGCTTCAACGCCGGTCCGGGTTGGGATGCCTGCACGGGCCTGGGCTCGCCCAACGGCACAGCCGTGCTCCAGGCGCTCGGCAATGGTGCGAGCGGCACCGGCTCGGGTACCACCGCACCCCCATCCACACCGACACCGACACCGACACCCACGTCTACGCCGGTTCCCACACCCACGCCGACCCCGGAGCCGGTGCACAAGAAGCACAAGAAGCACCACGAAGCCTAGCGACTCGTTCGCGATGTGCTGACCTACACACGGGGGCTGTTTGCGACGAGCAAACAGCCCCCGTGGCGTGGGCCCCCCTGCATTGCCAGGAATCTCCGCAACCAGGTGAAGCCGATCCTCACAGTGAAGCCGATCCTCAAAACGTCCCGTCTATGGGGGCACGGGAAGCTTACGCACGGACAAGTCAATCCCGAGCATGCATCTCGACTCCAGGAGTGACGAACACTATGAAACTACATCCCGCGATTCTCACCGCACTCTGCGCAGCCGCTCTCGCGGCGACGGCCTATGGCCAGCACACTCCGCCGAGCCCGGCCCAGATGGCTGAGCATGAGGTCCAGCGCTACACCGCGCTGCTGACCCTGACCGCTGAACAACAGGCCCAGGCCACCACGATCTTCACGACCGAGGCGACCACAACCCAGTCTCTGTTTGCGAACGAGAAGACGCTGCACACCACGTTGAAGACAGCGATCAACAGCAATGACACGGCCTCGATCAACCAAACGGCAGCGAGCCTCGGCCAGCTGGACGGCGAGAGGGTGGCGGCTCGCTCGATCGCGCAGGCCAGCCTGTACCAGATCCTCACCGCAGCGCAGCGGGAGCAGCTTGCTGCAGAAGAAAGCGCGCATGTTCACGGCGGCGGACCGGGTGGCGGCCCGGGCGACGGCTGGGGAGGCCGATAGCTGCGAGCCCGCAGCGGTGCGCGGGAGCGTGAACTCCGCACACCGTGCCTGACGGACTCAGGCGCCGGACAGGGTCGACCGGAGCCAGGCCGCGATGCTTGCGAGCGCGCGGTCTGACTGCGGGAAGCGTGCCACGGTCCCTGGACCCACGGGAAAGTTGTGATGCATGTCGGCAGCGTGAACGTGGGTCACGGTGACGCCGGCGTTCCGCAGCTTGCGCGCATAGGCTATTCCCTCATCCCGCAGCACGTCGTACTCCGCGGTCGCCACGAAGGCAGGCGGCAAAGCAGGCAGAAGCGGCATGCGAAGCGGCGAAATCGCAGGGTCTTCCGGGTTCGCCCCTGGGGCGAAAAGCGCCCAGTACCAGCGCATCGTCGCTGCTTCGAGCCCGTAGCCGGTTGCGTTTTCTGCGTACGACGCGTGGTGCGCGCTGGGGTGGTCGGTGACGGGGTAGAGCAGCAGCAGTGCGTCAATCCGGGGCGCTCCCTTGATAGAGGCGAGCTGGTTTGCGGTGACGGCCGCCAGGTGGCCGCCCGCACTGTCGCCACCGAGCGCCAGGTGCGCTGCATCGCCGCCCCACTCCGCGGCATGCGCCTCGGCCCAGACGATGGCGGCATGAGCGTCCTCAAGGGCTGCGGGGTAGGGGTGCTCCGGTGCGAGCCGGTAGCCCACCGAAACGATGCTGACTCCGGCGAGCGGCGCCAGGAGCCGGCAGAAAGGATCATGCGTGGCGAGCGAGCCGGCGACCCAGCCACCACCATGCAGGAACGCAAGCACCGGCAGCGGCTTCGAGGCCCGGGACGGCGGCGTGTACACGCGCACCGGCAGGTCGGGACGCCCGCCTTTTGCGGGGATGACATGCTCGGCCATCGTGGTGCTGTTCGGGAGACCCGGGATGGCGCGGGAGTCGAGTTGCCGTTCCATGCGGGCGCGGGCGTCTTCGGGGTCCTGGATCGGGCCGGCGGAAGCGGCTGCCTGGTCATCGAGGAAGCGACGGAGTGCGGGATCGATCGGCAGCCGGGTGCTCATGGCTGTTCAGATGCGCAGTCGCGCGCCCTTCCGGTCTGCTTCGAGATAGCCGATCGGTGTCGCGGGTTCATGGGTGAAGAGCACCAGCCACTCTTCCGGGATGGCGCGGTCGTAGAAGCGGCGCTTCTCCTCGATGGTTCGCAGCGGGTCGAGGTCAAAGCCGAGACCCCAGGTGAGCGGGAGGTGCTGCACGGTCGGGATCAGATCGGAGATGTAGCAGGCCCGTTTGCCGGTGGCGCTGTCACGAACGTGTACGGCCATCAGCTGCGCGGTGTGGCCCGGAAAAAGCTCCACGGCGATTCCGGGCGCGAGCTCGCGTTCTTCACCCTGGGGGAGTTCGAGAGGCTGCATCTGGCCGGAGCGAAGCAACGGCTCGTAGTTGTCGGCGACGTACGAGATCGCGTCCCGCTCAAGCTGCAGCCGACCGTGCGCGATCTCGCCTGCGTGGGCGTAGTACTGAGCATTCGGGAACGTCGGGGTGACGCCGCCCTCGCCAAGGCGCGTGTTCCATCCGCAGTGGTCCCAGTGCAGGTGGGTGTTGATGACTGCGTCGACGGAAGCGAGCGGGATCTCTGCCTCGGCGAAGGCCGCAAGGAGGCGCGCCTCGGCCCCGCAGATGGCGGCGATCTTTGGGGAGAGCTTTTCGCCGAAGCCGGTTTCAATCACCGTGGTGCGGACACCGGCGGCTGTTTGCTGCCGCACCACCACCGTGTTGAGGCCGATAGTGACGCGATTCTGCTCGTCGGCGGCAACGACTCGACCCCAGAGGACCTTGGGTACGACCCCGAACATTGCGCCGCCATCGAACAGTGCCGGGCCGTCTGAGAGCACGATCAACTCGGTTTCGGGGCCGAGCTGGTGACGGGCTCGGACAAGGGAGCCATCGGGTGCGGGGGCATGCTGCATCATCTGTTTTTAGATGGCGGGAGCCCGGGCCCGGAACCAGCGGGGTATGTCACCCCGGAGAAAAGTAAGGTAGGTTGAGCAAATGGATGACATTATCGACGGCGTTCTTCGCTTTCAGCGGGACGTACACCCCGGACGCCGGGCTATGTTTCAGGAACTATCGCAGGGCCAAAGCCCTGCAGCGATGTTTATCGGCTGCGCCGACTCACGCATCGTCCCGGAAGTCCTGACCCAGCAAGGGCCAGGCTCCCTGTTTGTGGTGCGCAACGCGGGCAATATCGTGCCCCCAAACTCAACAGTGCCGGGCGGCGTCACCGCAAGCATCGAGTATGCGGTCGCGGTGCTTGGCGTCCCCGACATTGTGATCTGCGGCCACTCAGGCTGTGGTGCGATGACGGCGATTCTGCGCGGGGGAGCGCAGCTCGAACAGCTGCCCAACGTGGCGCGCTGGCTGCACTACGCCGACGCGGCTCGCGACGTGGTCCTGGCGGACTGGGCTGAGGCTTCAGAAGAAGATCGGCTCAACGCGCTGGTGCGCGAAAACGTGCTCACGCAGCTCGACCACCTGATGACGCAGCCGACCGTGGCCGCAGCGCTTGAGAAGCGGGAGCTTCAGCTGCATGGCTGGGTCTATGACATTGCATCGGGTACGGTGAGCGCGTATGACGCCGAACAGCGGCGGTTTGTCTCGCTCAGCGAGGATCCGCTGGCAAACGCGACCCCGTTGCAGTGACAGCAGGGCCGGGCGGCCGGTTCGGAACCCCGTCTCGGAAGCGAGCCGGGGTCCGGAATCTTAGCCATGGGTCTCAATGGTGGGTCTTAGTAATGAGCCATAGTTATGGCTCTTAGCTATGGGTTTACCCGTCGGTCTTAGCCGTGAAGGACGCGGCTCTTCGGCGAGCCTGGCCGTGCGTCGACGCCCTGTACCTTGATCTTCTTCGCCAGCCCGAGCATGCCCAGGATGCGAATGCCCCAGTAGTTCACGTCGAGCTCATACCAGGCCATGCCGTGGCGCGCGGACACCGGATGTGCGTGGTGGTTGTTGTGCCATCCCTCGCCGCCTGAAAGCAGTGCGACCCACCAGTTGTTGCGCGAGTCATCACGCGTGGCAAAGCGACGCGATCCCCACATGTGCGTTGCCGAGTTCACCAGCCAGGTGACATGCAGGCCAAGCGTCACCCGCAGGGCGATCGCCCAGAGCACCCACGACACGCCGCGGAAGAGGCTGCCGCCCGGCGCCCAGATGCCTGAGAAGAGCAGCGCAAACCCGACAGTCGTGAGCGGCACCCAGTGGTAGCGACTCAGCCATTGGTAGAAGGGCTGCCGGCGGAGGTCGGGAACGTAGCGGTCGAGCAGCGGATCCTGGTTATGAATGGTGCCGTAGAGCATCCAGCCCATGTGCGACCACCAGCCGCCATCATGCGGGGAGTGGGGATCGCCGGGCTTGTCGGTGACCTGGTGGTGGAGGCGGTGGACGCCCACCCAAAAGATCGGTCCACCCTCGAGCGCGAGTGTGGCGCACAGCGCCATCGCGTATTCAACCCACTTGGGCGTGTCGAAGCCGCGATGCGTGAGCTGCCGGTGGTAGCTCATGCCGATGCCGATATTCTGCGCCAGCACCCAGGTGATTGCGGCCCAGAGGACGCCGGTCCAGGTGAAGAAGAACAATGCAGCGATCGCAAGCAGGTGAAAGATGGCCATCGGGATCGCAAGCTTGATGTTCAGCTTGCCGGTATTGCGCTGTTCGAGCACACGCGCATCGGCTTCCGCCTGCAGGCTGGGAGGTGTTTCAAGAGGTGCATCGAGGAGGGTACTCACGGCTTCAAGGCTAGCAGCGCGGGTGCCGGCGGCCACGACACGGCTGTAATTCTTCCGTAATACCGGATGCGCTTTCTTCCGAAAACAGGAAGCCCGGCCCTCGGGAGGCCGGGCTTACCACGGTGTACTCGCTTAGTACTTGGGAACGGAAGGGTCGATCTCGCTCGACCAGCCCAGGATGCCGCCTGCGAGATTCTCCACCTTGTAACCACGGGCGTGGAGCTTCTCGGCTGCAGCCTGCGAGCGGCCACCGCTCTTGCACTGCACCACGATCGTTTGGTCCCTGGGCAGTTCGTTCTGACGCTGGTCCAGCTCGCCCTGCGGGATCAGGTGGCCGCCCAGGTTCGCGATCTGGTACTCCCACGGCTCACGCACATCGAGCACGAAGGGTTGTTCTCCGGCATCGCGCCGGCGCTTCAACTCGGTGGCCGGGATCTGGTCGATTCCATTCTGTTGTGGCAACGTTCCTCCCTGTTTCACAGCGGTTTCCGTGACAGACTCCTGGGCGCCTGCAACGCCGCAGAACTGGTTGTAGTCGATGAGCGCGGTCACGGTCGGATGGGTTCCGCAGACCGGGCAGTCAGGGTTCTTCCGCAGCTTCAGTTCGCGGAACTTGGTTGAGAGCGCGTCGACGAGCAGGAGACGACCAATCAGCGGATCGCCGATCCCGAGGATCAGCTTGATGACTTCAGTCGCCTGCAGGACGCCGACCAGGCCCGGCAGGATGCCGAGCACGCCACCCTCGGCGCAGGAGGGCACCAGGCCCGGCGGCGGCGGCTCCGGGTAGAGGCATCGGTAGCAGGGGCCGTCGGTTGCTGCAAAGACGCTGCACTGGCCTTCAAAGCGGAAGATCGAGCCATAGGCATTCGGCTTGCCGAGCAGCACGCAGGCGTCGTTCACAAGGTAGCGTGTCTGGAAGTTGTCGGTGCCGTCCGCGATGATGTCGTACTCGCCGAAGATCTCGAGCGCGTTGTCGCTGGTAAGCATGACATTGTGCTTCACCAGCCGGAGAGCGGGATTCAGCGCGAGCAACTTGTCCGCCGCCGAGTCGACCTTGAGCCGGCCGACGTCGGGCGTGGCGTGAATGATCTGGCGCTGCAGATTGCTCTTGTCGACGGTGTCGAAGTCAACCAGGCCCAGCGTGCCGATGCCGGCCGCGGCGAGATACAGCGCAAGCGGCGCGCCCAGGCCGCCGGTGCCGACGCACAGGACCCTTGCTGCCTTGAGCTTGCGCTGGCCCTCGGTGCCGACCTCGGGAAGGATCAGGTGCCGGGAGTAGCGCTGGAGGTCGTCGGTGGTGAGCTCGGGGAGCTCCCGGCGTTCTTGTACTTCGGGCGGGTTCAGTGTGGTGGCCACTGTGTGCTCCTCGTGTGCTTCTGGTCTGTGAATCGGTGGTGGGCCGCAGATCCTTCGCTTTGCTCGGGATGGCATGCCACGCGGGATGCAGCCGGCGAGTGAAAGGCGTCTGCGACGCATGGTTCCGAGAGGCTAACGCCCCCCTGCGATCGACGGGATGATCGAGAGCGCGTCGTTTGCCGTGGTGGCGGTGGCTTCCTTTTCGGGCAGGTACCGCACATCTTCGTCGTTGAGGTAGAGGTTCACAAAGGCGCGCAGCTTGCCGTCCTCGCCGAAGAGGTGGCGCTTCAGCTCCGGGTGGGTGCTGGTGAGCTGGTCAAGCGCGGCTGTGACGTTGCCAGCCTCGACGGTGACGGTCGGCTGCTGTCCGGTGTAAGCACGGAGCGGGGTCGGAATATGAATCTGCATGAAGTTCCTCGAGGACGCGGTTCAGAAAGCTAGATGGTGCGGGGACGCCGGAGGGTGCAGGCGAGCGCTAACATCGGGCTGCCTCGGGCACCTGGACCCTGATCGGCTCGTCCTGAAACTGCTTGTCGTCTTCGGTGGTTCCCGCGAGACGAAAAGAGTTGGTCTGCGCGGCTTTGCCGCCTTCGACCGCGGTGATGACGTACGAGCAGCCGAGCCAGTGCGCCTCGGCAAAGTCGGTCTTCGACCACTGTGCCGGGTGATCCGGATGCGAGTGGTAGAAGCCGACGATGTCCCAGCCATGCACCCGCGCTTCACGCTGAATGCGGATCAGCTCGCCGGGAGCGATGTTGTAGCGGTTGTGGGCGGAGTCGGTCCGGGTGTTGCCGGCACGGACCGCGCTCTCGACGACATTGCCGCTCTCGGTCGCGTGGCCAAGCAGGACGCCGCAGCACTCGTGGGGATAGGTCTCTTCGCCGTGGACGCGCAGCGTGTTGTAGACGAGCTCTGTCACGTTCAACACCGTTACTCTTCCTCCCAGAATCGCTCACTCAGGTACTTGTCGGCCGAGTCGCACAGGATGGTCACGATCACCGCATCGTGGCCCTTCGCTGCCTGCTCCTCTGCGATCTGGAGAGACGCGGCGACGTTGCCCGCTGCGGAGACGCCGACAAGGAGGCCTTCCGTCCTGCCCAACTTGCGAGCCATGGCGTGGGCACGCTCGGTCCCCATCTCGACATTGCGATCGGCGAGGCTGGGATCGTAGATCGGCGGCACGATCGCGGTCGCCATGTGCTTCATGCCTTCAAGGCCATTGAAGGGCGAGTCCGGCTGCATGGAGATGCACTCGATCCGGGGGTTCAGCTCGCGCAGCCGCCGGGTGGTGCCCATGAAGGTTCCGCTGGTGCCCATCCCCGCGAGGAAGTGGGTGATGCGCCCCTCGGTCTGTTCCCAGATCTCGTTGGCGGTGGTGTGGTAGTGCGCCTTCCAGTTGTTCTCGTTGCCATACTGGTCGGCGTAGAAATACTTCTTCGGGTCGGCGGCGTTGAGCTTGCGGGCCTCGCGGATCGCCCCGTCCGAACCCTCGCCCGGGTCGGTCCAGACAACATGGGCACCGTAGGCTGCGAGGATGCGCTTGCGCTCCGGCGAAACGTTGGTCGGCATGCACAGGGTGACGGAGAAGCCCATCGCGGAGCCAAGCATGGCGTAGGCGATGCCGGTGTTGCCGCTGGTGGCGTCGAGCAGGTGTTCGCCCGAGCCGGGCAGGATGCGCCCCTCTCGCTGGGCCGCCCTGACGATCGCGGTTGCGGCCCGATCCTTGACGCTGCCGCCCGGGTTGGTCCACTCCGCTTTCGCGAGGACCTGCACACCCCGCAGGTGGGCGGTGAGCTTCTCCAGCCGTAAAAGCGGGGTTCCGCCAACGCGTGCATGCGGAAGCACGCCGAGCGAGTGGACGGCGCTGCCCCGGTCTTCCAGTGTTTCCGCTCCTGCGTCGAGGTGCGTCTCAAGGTGGGTCTGGGGGCTGATTGTGCCTGCTGCCATGAGTGGCTTTGCTCCATCGCCCGGCGGCTCCGTTGCTGGGAAGCCCGGGCTGTGCGACAGTTTTGAGTGTAGCTTTTCCTGAAAGAGACCCCGCCATGGCGAAAAAGACCAAGCAGCCAACGTTTGACGAGACCCTTGCCACGTTGCGCGGTTACAAGTTTGATGTTGCAAGCGCAGGAGCCGTCGCAAAGCCTGCTGGCTCGATGCTGATTTCCAAGTACGGCTGCGCCGCGGTGATCGCCCGAGGGACGGACGCGCCGGCCGCCGTGGTGGTAAAGCCGGGAATCGTGCTCGGGACCGAGATCGGCCATGTGCTCGACAAGGGCTACCAGAAGTTCATCAAGACCCCCAGCGTGGAACGGCCCGCCACAGCCGATCACCTGAAGACACTGCACAGGTTCTCAGAGGAGCTGCGCCAGGCGATCGGCGGGATCTCGCTCTACAACGAGTCGATGGGCACGGTGAGCGATGAGTACGTGTATGACCGCGTGAAGGGCCGGACCCTGCCTGAGAACCAGCGGCCGACCCCGGCCTGGGAACTGCCGGTCGGCCCTGGGACGCCGGGTGAAGTGAAGTAAGCCTCCTGCTCCTCAGCCGATCTTGCGAGAGCCCACATCGCAGAAGCGAGATGGAGGGCACCCTCTAAGCGTCCGGCTCAGAAAGGGCGCCCCGGGTCTCGCTTCTGCGACCTGGGCGAAGAGGAATCGGTTCCCGGTCTGGAGTCAGCGGCGGGCGCGCTCGCGCTGCAGCTCCCGGTAGGCGTCGCTCTTGCCGATGCCGCGCTCGCGGGCTACCTGCTTGAGCGCGTCCTTCTCCGCCATGCCCTCGGCCGCCTGCAACTCCCTGACCCGCGCTGCCAGGCTCATCGTGGTCGCCGCCTCGCCCGCGCTTTCCCCCGCAAGCTCAAGCAGCAGCACCATCTCACCCCGCACGCGTTCGCGTCGGGCCAAGGTGGACCGGATCTCGGCGGCACCGCCGCGCAAGAACTCTTCGTGCAGCTTGGTCAGCTCGCGCGCGACAACCACGCGGGCGCGGCTTCCGAAGATCGCATCGAGATCCGCCAGGGTGTCGAGGATGCGGTGGGGAGCCTCGTAGAAGATCTCCGTCGCGCCAGGTCTGAGCGCCTCGAGCGCCGTGCGCCGGGCGCCTGCTTTCTCCGGCAGGAAGCCATGAAAGGTGAACAGCCCGGTCGAAAGTCCAGACGCGATCAGTGCCGAGAGAGCCGCATTGGCTCCGGGAACCGGAAACACCGGCACGCCTGCGGCGATGGCAGCCTCGGCCAGGAGCATGCCCGGGTCCGAGATGCCGGGCATGCCCGCATCCGAGACAACAGCGATCCGGCCACCGCCTTGGAGCAGTGGCAGCACCTCGGCGGCGCGGGCTTGCTCGTTGTGTTCGTGAAGACTGATCATCGGGGTCTCGATCCCGAAGTGACTCAGCAGCTTGCCGGTCTGCCGGGTGTCTTCACAGGCGATCCGGTCAGCCGAGCGCAGGATCCGCAGGGCGCGCAGGGTGATGTCCTCGAGATTGCCGATCGGGGTAGCGACGAGGTACAGCCCCGGCGCCACGGAGGTCACAGGCGCCGCAGGGAGAGACGCAGGGTCGCAGCTCTCCGGGTTCTCCAGACTCTCCGGAATCTCCAGACTCTCCGGAATCTCCAGACTCTCCGGGCTATCCGGCACTGCGGTCCTCGGCACGCAGCTTGCGCTGCTCGAGCAGCGGGACCATGCTCTGGCGCAGATTCTGGAGCGTGACCATACCCAGTACCTCGCCCTCGGGCGTGGCGACCGGGATCATGCCGACGCGTCCTTCGCGCATGCGCCGGATGGTCGCGCCGAGCGAGTCCTCGGGCGCGGCCACGAGAAAATTGCGAGCCATCACGGATTGCACGTAGCCATTGCCCTCTGAGCGCAGCGACATCAGGATCGCGCCCCGGGAGACGACGCCGATGATCTCGCGATTGCGCACCACGGGAAACTCATCCTGGAGGGAGTGCACGGCGCGTTCAAGCGCGTCCTGCAGTGTGTCCGAGGGCGAAACGGTGCTGAAACTGGTGAGCATGACGTCGCGCATGGCGACCGTATCAATAACGGACTGGAAGACCGTTCCCTGGTCGTCAAGCTGCGCGCCGATCGCGACAAAGAAGCCGCACATCAGGAGCCACGGGCTGGCCGCGGAGGCGAGCGGAACGTTCGGGAAGAGCATGAGGCCGATGCCAAGCGCCGCGGCTGCCGAGCCCATCATGCGACCAAGCCCGACCGCGGCCTTGCTGGCTTCCTGGATGCCATGTTTGCGGATCGAGAGGTCGCGCAGGAGCCGGCCGGCATCGAGCGGGTACGCCGGGATCGAGTGCACAAGCGCCAGCGCGATGTTGAACCAGACGGCGCTGCGCAGGAGGTGCAGCGGGCTGACCACCGGGTGCTCGAGGAGCCCGATGCCTGGGGTTCCGCCGAGCAGCAGGCCAGCAATCAGTGCGGCCACCAGGAGGTTCGCGCCGATGCCCACCAGGGCCAGCGTGTACTGTGCGCATGGGGTGCGGGCTGCGGCCTCCTCCTCCGGATCGAGCGGCGATTGCAGTCCTCCGATCGGGAGCAGCAGCACCGATCGCAGTCCGATGTGGAACATTGCCGTTGCAAGTGCACGGGCTACCTCGCGCACGCACACGGCAAAGAGCAGCAGGCACCAAAGCGCGAAGCCTCGCCAGGCACTCAGACCGCTGGTGCTGGTCGCGATGGCCGCGAGGAACAGGAGAGCCACGAAGAGCCCATGCACCCGCACTTCAACGCCAAAGGGTTTACCGAGGGGGAAGCTCCAGGCGCGCATCGTAACGAGTTCCTCCCGGCCGGGTCACGGCTCAACTGATTGTAGTGTGCACGTACGATGACACTGTATGCGCATCATTGCCGGTGAGTTCCGGTCCCGTGTTCTGACGGCTCCCAAGGGCTGGGAAACGCGGCCCACGTCCGACCGTTTGCGCGAGACGCTCTTCAACGTCCTGCAGCCCCGGATCGCGGAAGCGCGCTTTTTGGATCTCTACGCCGGCTCGGGCGCAAACGGGCTTGAGGCGGTCAGCCGAGGGGCGAAAGAGGCTGTGCTGGTCGAAGAGGCCGCGCCAGCGCTCGCGGCGATCCGCGCAAACATCGCGGCGCTCGGCGTGGCGCAGCAGGTCCGCGCGGAGGGGGTTGCGGTCTCGCGCTGGCTGGGCAATGCGCTGCGCGCGATTCGTGCCGGTGGAGCCGCGTACGAGCTGATCTTTCTCGATCCGCCCTATGCCGCCGCAGAGGAGTATCTCGCGACGCTCAGCTTCCTCGGCGGCGGAGGTCGCGAGCTGCTCGCGCCCGGAGGTCTGGTCGTCGCCGAGCACCGGCGGCCCCGCCAGGGAAAGGGCAAGGCAGCCGCGACGGACCTCCAGCCTCCCGCAGCGCTCGCGGACGCGTATGGGGCGCTGCGGCGCCGGCGTCTGCTTGAGCAGGGCGATGCCGCCCTGAGTTTCTACGTGCCGGAGGTCTGAGCCGCACCGGCGGCCATCAGTGCTCCGAGTCGTTCGCGGATGCCGGGCACTGGCCTGGGGAGCGGCAGCTCGGAGCCGAATTCAATCACCGGGATCAGCTTGTCGAACTCCGGGCCGGAGTGCGCCCCGGTAAGCGCGATGCGGATGGGGTGAAAGAGGTCTTTGCCCTTCACGCCCGTTTCCGTCTTGATCGCGTTCATCCACTCCTTGAAAAGCGGAGGCGTGATCCTGCCGCTCTGTTGCCCGACGCGCTCTGCGAAGGCCGCGAGCACCTTTTTCGAGGCTTCCGTTGCGAGCAGGGCGCTGTTCTCTGGGTCTGCGTAGATCGCCTCCGGCTTCGTGCCGAAGAGGAAGGCAGCCTTCGCCGGCAGTTCGTCGAGCTGGTCGACCGAGTGCAGGAACAGGTCGTTAACCGAGGCGACCCAGGCCGCCACCTCGGGCGCCGTTGCACCGCGCGGGCCGACTACCCCGGCAGCGGCGTAGAAGGGCCAGCTCAACTCCAGGATGCGACCCTTGTCGCCCGTCTTGAGGTAGTGACGGTTCAGGTAGCGGAGCTTGTCCCAGTCGAAAACAGCCGGTGAAGCCGTGACCCGGGCGAGATCGAACTCCTGGATCAGGGCCTCCGAGGAGAAGATTTCGTGATCGCCGCCGGCGGGGCCCCAGCCGAGCAGGGCCAGGTAGTTCACCAGCGCCTCGGGCAGGATGCCCATCTCGCGGAAGCTGGCGATGGAGGTCGCGCCGTGGCGCTTGGAAAGCCGCTCGCGGTCGGCGCCCAGGATGGTCGACAGGTGAGCAAACTCCGGAACCTTCCAGCCAAACGCCTCGTAAATCGCGACCTGGCGGGGGGTGTTCGAGATGTGATCGTCGCCGCGGATCACGTGGGTGATGCCCATGAGCGCGTCATCGATCGTGACCACGTAGTTGTAGACGGGCATGCCGCTGGAGCGCACAAGCACGGGATCAGAGATGGTCTCGTTGGGGAACTCGACCGGGCCGCGAATGAGGTCATGAAACTGGATAGGGTGATCTGGAATCTCCAGCCGGACGGCGAAAGGCTCGCCCGCCCTGGCGCGGGCAGTGGACTGCTCGGCTGGTATTTGCCGGCAGCGACCGAGGTAGTTCTGGGGCTGGTGGGTGGCAAGTGCGGCCTGCCGGTCCTCTTCCAACTGCTCCACGGTGCAGAAGCAGCGGTAGGCCTTGCCTTCGGCGAGGAGCTCGGCGGTGTGCTGGGCGTAAGTCGCGAGACGCTCGCTCTGGCGGTAGGGCGCATAGGGGCCGCCGGTGACCGGGCCCTCGTCCCAGCGGAGACCGAGCCAGAGCAGGTCCTCCATCAGCTGCAGCTCATGCTTCTCTTCGCTCCGCTCCACATCGGTGTCTTCCACGCGAAGCACAAATGCGCTGCCCGGGCCCTGCCCACGGGCGTATAGCCAGTTGAACAGCGCGGTGCGGGCGTTGCCGACGTGGAGCATGCCGGTCGGCGAGGGTGCGAAACGAACACGAACAGGGGCCATTCCGTGATGCTACCAACCGGTGGGGGAGCAGGAGGGTGGCGGCGCGCTTCGATGTTTATGGAGAGCAACCGGTTCGCGGACCCGCCGCCCAGGGGCACCGCAGCTTCTTCGCTTCGCTCAGGATGACACCGGTTCCGGATGGACAGGGCGCACGCGGGCAGTGGGCGTTCAGGGTGCGGGCGTGCGGAAGTGCTCCCACCCGCCGGGTGCGAGTCGCTGCCGCTGGCCACCCTTCACCAGCGTGACTGTGGATTTGCCGCGGGCTGCGCCGAGGATCTCTCCGATCCCGGTCACCGGAACGCCTCCGATGGAGCGAGGAATGCGGGTCTCCGGGGCCGCGGTGAAGAGTAGCTCGTAGTCTTCGCCGCCATCGAGAGCCAGCGTGAGTGGATTGCCTTTCTTCTCAGCGCGGGGGTGGATCGGGATGCGATCTGCGGCGATCTCGGCGCAGACACCGGAACTCGCACACAGGCGAACGAGGTCGAGCGAAAGGCCGTCGCTGAGGTCCATGGCCGCGGTGGCCAGGGTGCGCAGGCGCCTTCCCTGCCTGAGCCGTGGCTCCGGAAAGAGTTGCGGGTGGTCCCGGCGGTCGACTCGCGGCCGGATCGTGCTCCCTGCAAGGTCGCCCAGCTCTGCGGCTGCGCCGCCAAGAGCACCGGTGACATAGATCCGGTCGCCCGGCCGCGCTCCTGAGCGCAGCAGGGCCTTGCCACGGGGAACTATGCCGAGCAAAACGATATCCGCGGTGAAGAGGCCGGAGGGAGACGCAGCCGTGTCGCCGCCTGCCAGCGGCACAGCTGCCTTCTTTGCCAGTGCGAGCAGGCCTGTGAGGAAGCGCTCCACCCAGGCGCCGCGAAGATCGGCGGGGATGGCGAACGAGAGGAAGGCGGCCAGCGGGGTGGCGCCCATGGCTGCGAGGTCACTGAGGCCACGTGCGAGACAGCGGTGGCCGGCGGATTCCGGGGAGTGCCAGTCGCGGCGGAAGTGGGTCTGCTCGAGCAGGAGGTCGGTGGTTACGACCAGTTCCTGGCCTGCCGGAACCCGGAGCACGGCGCAATCATCACCGATGCCGGTACGCAGGAGGGGCGATCGGGCGCCCCGGGAGGCGCGAAGGCGAAGTGCCTCGAGGAGCGCGAGCTCACCCGGAAGATGTGTACGTGTGCGAGGCATCTCTGCCCAGCTTAGTGGCTCCAGCAGAGATGGCTATAACTGGGCGGAATGGCCGGGAGGCGCAGCCTGCCGGTAGAGTGCCCAGCGTCGCTTCTGGGCGTCCACGATGCGCTGCCTCGCTTCATCGCTCAGGTTGCGCTTTTTCCCTGGCTGGTCCGAGCCGGTCGCGCCCGATATCGTCCCTCCGGCGAGGAGATCCCGAATCGTACGAAGCCGGACCAGTTCTGCGTTGATTTCGTGGAGGAGCAGGTCATCCTTCACCGAAACACCCCTTTCTTTCCCCATCTGGCCCGGATGCTAAGCCCTGAGCTAAGGGAAGGGAAGGGGATTCGGTCTTTAGGCGAAGTGTCGGGAGACTTCAAGGCCAAGAGCTACGTCTTTCCGGTCAGCACAAAGGAATGTGTAGCTTAGGGGCGAAAAGTAATGGACTTTCCCCGGGCTTCGTTGACCCTCCATGGGCTGGCTGGTAGCGTTAAGGGGTGGCTGATGCGTGGGGTTGCTCGCAAGTGGAGCTTTTTTGAGCGGCCATTCCCACCCACAAAGATTCGCCTCTTCTGAGGCAGGTTGGTCGAGTGAACAAGCGCTTTTACATCATCTTCGTTGCCCGGGAAGCCGATGGCCGACTCCGCAAGGTGCCTATCCCCTTGCACTATGCCTACGTGTTCGTTGCAGCGGCCCTGGTGGGCGCGTTCACGATCGCGGGCATGGCCGGGTCCTACAGCCGCATGCTCCTGAAGACCGAGAGCTACAACCAGGTCCGCAGCCAGCGGGAAGCGTTGCGTAAGCAGTATGCCTCCCTCGAGCTGCAAGTTCACCAGAAGGACGTCCAGGCTGCCTCGCTTGGTTCCCTTGCGAGCCAGGTGACAGCACTCTACGGGCTGCATGCACGGCCAACCAAGGCGATCGCCACGGCAACCACGCCAGTGCTGGCAGATAGTTCGCCGGACAGCACCGATGGCTTCAACCAGCAGGCGTATGCCAAGTCGCTGGACCAGTTTGCCGCGCTGCGCAGCGAGGCGCTCGCGGGCCACCTGGAACCGCGGTTTAACTACGAGCCGCATCCCTTTGCGACCAACGCAGACACCGTTCTGACGGGTGCCGCGACGCCCTCGCTCTGGCCGGTGGTGGGCCGTCTGACCAGCTCCTTCGGCGAGCGTCTCGACCCGTTCAACGGGGAGGGCTCCTTCCATGCAGGGCTCGACATCGCGGCTGCCTACGGGACTCCGGTACGCGCGCCTGCCGACGGCGTGGTGGCGAAGGCCGGCCCGGCCAGCGGTTACGGACGTGAGCTTGTGATCGACCATGGCAGCGGCATCACCACGATCTACGGGCATCTCTCGGCGTTCGCGATTGTTCCGGGGCAGATCGTGAAGCAGGGTCAGGTGGTGGCTTACGTCGGCTCAGCAGGCCGCAGTACTGGTCCACACCTGCACTACGAGGTCCGCGTGAACAACATGCCGGTCAACCCGCACAAGTACCTGCGCGAGACGATGGAGCAGCAGGAAGACCAGATGGCTGCCGCCGGCAGCATCGGTCTCCAGCACGCCAGCCGCTGATCGCTTCCCGACACCAAGAGGGCCGCTTTGCGCGGCCCTCTTTTCCTTGCGCGCTAGTGCTGGCTGCGGCCTGGTGCGAGACCATCCGGGGTGCGGATCAGCGAGTGAAGCAGGTTTTCGGGCAGCGTGGCATTGAGTACGGCGCGGTCGTTGTACTGGTTCACCGTCGCGGTGTTCAGCAGAGCCTGGTAGTCGCTGTTCGACATTCCGCCGGGCAGGTTGTTCTCGGCAAAGCGGCCCAGGCTGAGCAGGCCGGAGAGGGCCTTTGCGGAGGCACGTGCCGAGGCCTCGTTGGGCGCGATCTCCTCGATGCGCAGGCGGAGCGCGCCGGTCCAGCGCAGCGAGGCGACAAAGGTCGCATCCAGGCGAAAGGGCAGGGCCAGGCCCATGATCCGTAGTTCTCCATGATCGGCGAAGGGCAGCCCGATCTGACCCAGGCCCCAGGCCAGCGAAAGCACGGGCAGGTCGGTGTAGTGCTCGGTGAGCAGCGTGGGCTCGGCAGAGCCGAAGGGCAGCCAGGCAGTGCGCGCCCGGTCCAGGATCGAGTGGATCTGCTCCGGGGTAGGCGTATTGCTGATCGCGACCAGGCCGTGCGGAAGCACCGCGACCCGCACCGTGCGGCCATCGCTCGGAATGTTGAAGATCGTTCGGCCGCTGTAGGTGTCGGTGCTGTTCGCGATGCCGCTGAGGTAGCGTTCGAGCCGTGCCGGGTCGAAGGTTCCTGAGAACACCTCGGAGAACGCCAGTCCGGCGTTAGGCCCGGTGGCGTCCGGCAGGTGATCGAGTGCGAACGCTGACTGGTCAAGGTCCCGCTCGAAGTTGATGCCGGTGGCGTCGATGAAGCGCTGGTAGTCCGGGTCATGCTGGACGGGCTTGCGGTCAAAGTGCGTTGCGGCGCGCAGGGGGCTCAGGTTGAAGTAGAGGATCCCCTGCGACTCGGGCAGAATCCGCGCGACCAGAGGAGCGGTGTTCTTGCGCCAGAAGAAGAGCAATGCCCCTGCCGCGACGACCACGATAAAGACCAGGAGCACAACACGCGTTCGCGTCCAGCGGATCAAGCCGACCTCACTTCCGTAGAGTTCAGACTACTCAAAAACCGCGTCCGCGGCCGAGCCACTGCGTGCTGGCGGCGTGGTGCTCGCATTGCTGGTGTACGCCGGCCTCGCGGGGCTCGGCATTGAGGAACAGAGATGCCTTTTACCCCGCGGCCACCCGACGCTCGCGATGCAGGCACCACGCAAGTGGGCACGGAGCGACCGTGGCGGGGTTAGTGGGTCTCCGTGCCGGGCAGCACGCCCGGCTCAGGGATGGAGACCATCTGCGGATCGCCCTTGTACGGCGCGAGCTTGTTCTTCTGCGCGAGGAAGAGGTCTTCAAAATAGCGGCGCGACAGCCAGGCGATGCCGGTGGCGATGAGGCTCGTGATCAGGCAGCGCACCAGGAGCATGCCGAAGTTGCTGTTGAAGGTGCCGAGCACGGTGTGGGCCAGGTACTTGTCGTAGAGCCGGAAGACCAGTTGGTGGACGAGGTAGAGGCCGTAGGAGATGTCGCCGAAGAAGACGAAGAAGCGCAGCGTCTTTGAGGGCGGTGGACCGTTTTTGCGGTGCCGGGCGACGGCCCAGAGGGCGAACGCGGCGAAGAGCCCGAGGATGGGCGGCTGCTTGAAGGACGCCATCAGGATGGTCGTGGTGCGGCCGGAGAAGCCGTGAAGCGCGGTGAACAGAACCGGGGCGAGGGCGATCGAGGAGATCAGCGTGAGCCGCCGGTAGATGGTGCGGATGTTGCCGCGGTGAATGGTGCCTTCGCGAAGCAGAATGGCGAGCAGGGCGCCGGAGACGATGCAGTCGACGTTTGAGGGCGTGTTGAGGAAGGTCTCGATGCCGACGATCGAGAGTGCAAGCCGAAAGAAGGGTGTGAGCACGACGCCGGCGACGGTGAGCCAGAGCAGCTTGCGGCGGCTGACATAGCGCACAAAGAAGGGCCAGATGAGGTAGAACTGCTCTTCCACGGCGAGCGTCCACATCACGCCGTACTCCTGGGAGCGTGCGCCGACCAGCCTGGCCATGTTGCCGATGTAGAGCAGGCAGGCGAGCACAAAGCGCCAGGAGACGAAGTGGCCCAGCTTGAGTACGGCGAGCATCAGGAGGTAGCCGGGAAGGATGCGCAGGGCGCGGCGGACGTAGAAGTTCTTCCAGTAATGCGGCTTCTCGACCGAGTCGAGCAGGATCCCGGTGATCAGGAAGCCGGAGAGCGAGAAGAACATCGTCATCCCGGCGGCGCCGATCGAGGTGAAGCGGAGAAAGAAGGCCTGGAAGGAGCCGGGAGCCGCGGGATAGTTCGAGTCGTAGAAGGCGTGAAAGAGGAGCACGGAGAGCATGCCAGCGCCGCGAAGACCATCGAGCGGGAGGATGTGGCCGCGGTACTGGATCTTGTCGGTGGATCCAGGGGGTGCGTCGGCGGCGAGTTCCTGTTGCGGCAATGCGTTCTCCTGTTCGAGACACAGTAGCATGCGGGCCCGCGCGTGGGGCGTGGTCGCGGAAGCAACAGGTACACCGCGGGAACTTCGAGTCGCTACGTGCTCTTGAGGTACTCCCCGGGGTTTGCCCCGACCACTCGCTTGAACGCTTTGCTGAACGCAGCGTCGGACTCATAGCCGACCATCCGGGCGATATCCACCAGTTTCTTGTCCCGCTGTTCAAGGAGTTGCATCGCCTTCTGCATCCGCCACTC
This sequence comes from Acidobacteriaceae bacterium, assembly GCA_965199135.1. Taxonomy (GTDB): domain Bacteria; phylum Acidobacteriota; class Terriglobia; order Terriglobales; family Acidobacteriaceae; genus EB88. Next base: position 1,454,976 of record OZ240685.1, read on the forward strand.
GGTGACATATTCGAGCGGCGACTGCTCGAGGAGCTCTTTGAATCGGGCTGCGAATGCGGAGCGGGACATGCCTGCGGCTGCAGCCAGGGATTGCACTGTCCAGGGCGCTTTCACGTTGTCGTGCATAGCGCGAAGGGCCCTGCCGACCTGCGGATCAAACACCGCCCGCAGCCATCCCTGGGTCTGCTTCGGATCCGACGCGATGCGTGCGCGGAGTATCTGGATAAACAGAACCTCGGCCAGTCGAGTCGCGACGACCTCCGATCCGGGTGCCTGTTCTGCCATCTCTGCAGCAAGTGCCTGCACGGTGTTGTGGAGGGCGAGCGTACGGGCATCATCGGCCTTCATCAAGATGAGCTTCGGGAGTAACTTCTTGATCGGCTGGACGCTGGCGCGATCAAAACTCAGCGACCCACAGACGATCGTGGTCGGTGCGCCGCCACCTCCGCAGTGAGCGACATTTCCGTTGGCCAGGGCCCCGATCTGGCGGAAAGTCCATCCTGGGCGTGTTCCCGGGCTGTCACGCAGAACAATCGAAGTCCCCTTGGCCAGCAGGAAGCAGTCCCCGCCGGTGAGAGGGATCGGCTCCGGCCTCCCTTCCACACTGAGCCAGCAACTGCCGCGGGAAAGCATGGCGAAGTGCGCCAGATCTGCTGGGAGCGTCTTTCTAGCGGAAGGCGTGACTTCTTCCGTGTCCTGGTTTTCCTGCTTTACGCCCCATGGAGCTGTGGCTTCGAGCCTGTGCAGACCAAAGGCGGTGACGTGCAAGGTGCGAAAGATGTCGGTGATCGGGTCCACCAGGGCTCCTACATTTGGACGATGGGACAAGAGTTGGCGACGATCAGGCAGTTCTCGTCCACCGTCAACGAACTCTACTCCTTTGAACGGAATGCTACACAACTGCCGAAGGGAGTAAGTATGGGAAGGCTTGAGGGTAAGGTCGCAGTCATTACAGGTGGATCGAGCGGACTGGCGCTGGCGAGTGCCCGGCGCTTTGTTGAAGAGGGAGCCTATGTGTTCATCACGGGCCGGCGGCAGGAGCAGCTCGATGAGGCGGTCACGTCCATTGGCCGCAACATAACGGGCGTGCGCGGGGACGCGGCAAATCTCGATGACCTGGATCGTCTCTTCGAGACGGTGCAGCGGGAGAAAGGCAGGATCGACGTCCTGTTCGCGAGCGCCGGCAGGGGTGAGGCTCTGGCCCTCGGCGAGATCACGGAGCAGCACTTCGATGCGGCCTTTGACCTGAACACGCGGGGAACGCTGTTTACGGTTCAGAAGGCGCTGCCGCTGTTAAACGATGGCGGGTCGATCATCATGACGGGGTCCGTGGCTTCCGTGAAGGGCTTTCCTGGGTTTGGCGTGTATGCAGCGAGCAAGGCCGCGTTGCGTTCCTTTGCGCGCACATGGCTCAATGAGCTGAAGGGCCGGAGGATCCGGGTGAACGTGCTGAGCCCGGGGCCCATCGCCACACCGATGCAGGAAGAGGTTCTCACCAAGGAGGCGAAGCAGATGTTTGAGTCCCTGATCCCGCGGGGAACGATGGGTCAGCCTGAGGAGGTCGCCACGGCCGCACTGTTTCTTGCTTCAGAGGATTCAAGCTTCGTCAACGGCGTGGAGCTGGCGGTGGACGGGGGCTTTTCGGCGATCTGAGACCTGTTGCTCCGGGTGGTGGGTGGCTCGATCGGGAGGCACCCACCCACTCCGCCCGGCAACCAGCAGGGACGATGACGTTTGTTTGTCGCCCGGCCTGAGCGTGCCTGCGCGCGAGGCACTGGCGCAACATTGCAGCCGGTCCAAACCCGTGCTAACCTCAGACTTCGTGCGCTGCTTTCCCCAGGGTTGCTGAGCCGGTGCTGCCTCGGCGGTCCCGGGAAGGGTCCCACGGGTTTTCGAGCGTATGCCGGTGGGCTGGCGTAGCTCAGTTGGTAGAGCATCTGATTTGTAATCAGACGGTCGGGGGTTCAAGTCCCTTCGCCAGCTCCACAATCCAAGCTCAACCAGGGAAGCGGGTCCCATGCGCCGGTTCGACGCATCCTGAGATTCGTGTGTGCGCGGAGTGTTGCAGCGGCAAGAATTTTTACTGGTTTGTACGACGGGCACAGGTGGCCGAGCGGTTAATGGCAGCAGACTGTAAATCTGCCGCTCCTAGGAGCTACGAAGGTTCGAATCCTTCCCTGTGCACCACTTGTTTTGTTTGCGGTTCTGGCAGCGGAGTCAACGAGTAGGACGTGAAAGCCCCATGCGCATCGAAGGCGCACAACGCACGGTGGTTGCTCTTGGGGTGCTGCTCTGCACGGCAGGGCTTGCGTGGGCTACCATGGATGCGGGCGCGATTCGCAACGTGGTGCTGGTGCTTCTGGCCGGTTTCGCCCTGCGGATTGCCCTGGTAGGGCGTAGGACGTAAGGCAGGCTCGAAAGCGCCTGCGAAGAGGGCTGATGTAGCTCAGTCGGTAGAGCACTCCCTTGGTAAGGGAGAGGTCGTCGGTTCAATCCCGATCATCAGCTCCAGATTTCTAAAGAAGTGGCGCGAAGGAATGCCAGAAGAGCGGGAGTAACTCAGTGGTAGAGTCACAGCCTTCCAAGCTGTTGGTCGCGGGTCCGATTCCCGTCTCCCGCTCCAAACGTTCCGGGTCGCAAGGGTCGAGATAGCAGCTGATGTTCGAGCAGGCAGTACTTCCCATCCAGGATGAAACGACATTCGTGAAGGTCTCCTCGTCACTCGAGCGGAACTTCGCGCCCAGCCACGTCGGGGAGTTTCTCCGGAAGCTTGCGCGGGCGAAGCTGCGGGCCCGGCAGTTCGAGGCCATTCTGGCCAGCGGGCTTCTCGGAGCCGAGACGGCCGGGGCGTATGCGCAGCTGGGAGACTCGGACCGCGGCCATGTGCGCGAGCAGTACCTGAGCATGGTCGAGAAAGTCGCGCCGGAGCTGCGCGCCAAGTTTCTGAAGGTGTACGCGTACTACTGAGTTGGTGCGTGGGTTGTTGGGTTGAGCAGGGCACTCTGAGGGAGAGATAGCAACGATGGGCAAGGAAAAGTTTGACCGTTCAAAGCCGCACGTCAACGTGGGCACGATTGGGCACATTGACCATGGCAAGACGACGCTGACGGCGGCGATCACGAAGGTGTTGTCGAAGCACAACCCGAACAACAAGTTTCGTTCGTTTGACACGATCGACAATGCCCCGGAAGAGCGGGAGCGTGGTATCACGATCGCGACGGCGCACGTGGAGTACGAGACCAAGAACCGTCACTACGCGCACGTCGACTGCCCGGGCCACGCCGACTACATCAAGAACATGATCACGGGCGCGGCACAGATGGACGGCGGCATCCTGGTGGTCGCAGCGACGGATGGTCCGATGCCGCAGACCAAGGAGCACGTGCTGCTGGCGCGCCAGGTGGGTGTGCCGTACATCGTGGTCTTTCTGAACAAGTGCGACGCGGTCGATGACGAAGAGCTGATCGATCTGGTGGAGATGGAAGTCCGCGAGCTGTTGTCGAAGTACAACTTCCCTGGCGACGATGTGCCGGTGATTCGTGGTTCGGCGCTTGGCGGTCTGAATGGCGAAGCGCAGTGGGAAGCCAAGATCGACGAGCTGATGCAGGCGGTCGACGACAATGTTCCGTTGCCGGCGCGTGCGATCGAGCTGCCGTTCCTGATGCCGATCGAGGATATCTTCTCGATCTCGGGTCGTGGCACGGTGGTGACGGGCCGTATCGAGCGTGGCAAGGTCAAGGTTGGCGAAGAAGCCGAGATTGTGGGTTTCCGCGACACCCGCAAGACGGTTGTGACCGGCGTGGAGATGTTCAAGAAGCAGCTCGACGAAGGCATGGCCGGCGACAATGCGGGCCTGCTGCTTCGCGGCGTGGCGAAGGAAGATGTGGAGCGTGGCATGGTGCTGGCGAAGCCAGGCTCGATTACACCCCACACCAAGTTCCGGGGCGAGATCTACGTGCTCTCGAAGGAAGAAGGCGGCCGTCACACGCCGTTCTTCAATGGCTACCGCCCGCAGTTTTACTTCCGCACGACGGATGTGACGGGCACGGCGAAGCTTCCGGAAGGCACGGAGATGGTGATGCCGGGCGACAACATCGCGCTTGAGATCGAGCTGCATACGCCGGTCGCGATGGAAAAGGGTCTGCGGTTTGCGATTCGTGAAGGCGGCCGTACGGTCGGCGCCGGCACGATCTCCGAGATCATCAGCTAGCACGAGCTGGCACAGAGAGACGGGGCAGAAAACAGCGAGGGCGGCAGGGGAGCCTCCCGCCCTCGCTGGGATTCCCGCCCCGGTTCAGATAGGATAGAAAAATGCGCGAAATCATTACATTAGCGTGTGGCGAGTGCAAGGAGCGGAACTACTCGACGACAAAGAACAAGAAGACGACCACTGGTCGCCTCGAGTTCCAGAAGTTTTGTAACCGTTGCCGCAAGCACACCCCCCACAAGGAAACCAAGTAGACGCTGGCCGCGTCTGGCCGCTGCGCCGATCGGGCGCAGGGGCCAGTGCAAGCCAGGTGTGCCGAGTGTTCAAGCAGCTGCGCACGAGAGCAGCTGCAAAACAGGGGCGTAAGCTCAACGGTTAAACTGTCGGTCTCCAAAACCGAACTTCTCGGTTCGAATCCGAGCGCCCCTGCCAAAGATTCAGTGTTTACGCGAGAGAATGCCGGGAGCGCAGGGATGCGCGAGCGGCTGGAGTGGGCGGATGCCCGTGGAAGAGCGAGACAAGCGTATGCAAAAGGCGACAGCACTGCCCGCGGTTCCCGAGAGCGGCTCCGAGCGGGAAAATGCGCTGGCGCGCGGCCGGAATTTCCTCGGGGAAGTCCGGAACGAGATGCGCAAGGTGTCTTCCCCGTCGCGCGCCGAAGTGCAATCGACAACCACCGTGGTGATCCTGGCCGTGTTTACCTTTGCGGCCTTCTTCTACCTGGTAGATTCCATCCTGGGATACGTGTTGCAGGCGGTCTTGAAGTGGCTGGGCGGCTCCGGGGCCTAGGTGTGGACCACAGGTGTTCGAACAAGTAGGGTGTGCGCTGATGCAGCGATGCCGGCGGCGAGGATAGATGGCGGACGAGCAGAACAATGACATGGTGGAGACCTCGGCAGCAGAGCCGTCCCTGGCCGAGCAGGCTGCCGCGGCTGCGGCTGTGGACGGCGAGGCTGCCCTTGAGCCGCCCGCGAATGAGCGGTTCAAGTGGTACGTGATCCATGCGTATTCCGGATTTGAACGCAAGGTCCGCGAGGCGATCGAGACGCGCAAGCACTCCTATGGTTTGCAGGACAAGATCGGCCGCATCGAGATCCCGCTTGAGTCGCATACGGAACTTGTGAACGGCAAGAAGAAGATCACCGAGAAGGTGTTCCTGCCTGGTTATGTGCTGATCGAGATGGATCTTGATAACGATCTCTGGCACATCATCAAGAACACGCCGCGGGTGACGGGCTTTCTGGGAACCGGTGACAAGCCGGTTGCGATGAGCGAGGAAGACGTGAAGTCTCTCCTGTTCCGCTCGGAAGCAAGCAAGGAAAAGCCGCAGCTCAAGATCAAGTTTGAGAAGAACGAGTCGGTTCGCATCACGGAAGGTCCATTCGCAAACTTCAATGGGCTGGTGGATGAAGTCAACGAGGACCGCCAGACCGTCAAGGTCATGGTGACGATCTTTGGCCGGTCAACGCCGGTGGAGCTTGAGTTTGGCAAGGTAGAAAAGGTCGAGGCATAGGCCCGACTGCACGATCAGGCCAGCCCGGGACGCGGGCGGCTGTATAGAAAAGGGAACAAGCGATGCCTCCTACAAAGAAGATTACCGGGTACGTCAAGCTGCAGATCGAAGCCGGCAAGGCTACCCCGGCGCCGCCGGTCGGCCCGGCCCTCGGCCAGGCACAGGTCAACATCATGGAGTTCTGCAAGCAGTTCAACGCGCGCACGCAGAACAAGGAAATGGCCGGGCTCATCATCCCGGTTGTGATCACGGTCTATGTGGACCGTACCTTCTCCTTCATCACCAAGACTCCGCCTGCCGCAATCCTGCTCAAGAAGGCAGCGGGTCTGGCGAAGGGGTCTGGCGTGCCGAACAAGACCAAGGTCGGCACGGTGACCGAGGCCCAGGTACGCGAGATCGCCACGCAGAAGATGCCGGACCTGAATGCTGCCTCGGTCGAGACAGCGATCAAGAGCATCAAGGGAACGGCTCGCTCGATGGGAATTGAAGTCACGGCGTAAACCGCAGCACTTGCGTCGACGCGACGGATCGGGAATACTACAGAAACGGCCCCTGCGCAAGCAGCGGGCCCGTCAACAGTACCACGGCCTGCGGACCCAGGGCAGCGCGGTGGGAGACAGGAATTATGGCAAAGAAAGTTACGAAGAACATGGCGGCCGCGCGCGCGCAAGTTGAAGCGCGTCCTTACACCCTCACCGATGCGGTGCCGCTCCTCCAGAAGATCAAGTTCGCGAAGTTCGACGAAACCGTCGACTTGACCATGCGCCTCGGTGTGGATACGCGTCATGCGGACCAGATGGTTCGCGGGACCGTGGTTCTGCCGCATGGCCTGGGCAAAACCAAGACCGTTGCCGTGATTACCACGGGCGATCGCCAGAAGGAAGCGGAAGCCGCAGGCGCCGACTTTGTGGGCGGCGAAGAGATGGTCGAGCGCATTCAGAAAGAAGGCTGGACCGCCTTCGATGCGCTGATCGCGACGCCGGACATGATGCGTTCCGTGGGTCGCCTGGGCAAGGTGCTCGGTCCCCGTGGCCTGATGCCCAACCCGAAGACTGGAACGGTGACGAGCGATGTGGCAGCTGCGGTCAAGGAGATCAAGGCCGGCAAGGTCGAGTTCCGTGCAGACAAGACTGCGCTCGTGCATGTGCCGGTTGGCAAGATCTCGTTCCCGCCTGAGAAGCTGGTCGAGAACGCAATGACCGTGATCACGAGTGTCATGCGTGCCAAGCCATCGGCAGCCAAGGGCAAATACGTCAAGGGCATCACGCTCTCGTCGTCCATGGGCCCCGGGATCCCGCTCGAGAGCTCCGTCGCTGACACTGCCGCCAAGGCATAAGCAGTCCAGAGAGATCGCTTCCTGGGCAGGGGTGCTAGCCGCATCTGTCCGCAGGGGAAGCAAGGCCGAGGAGCGCAGCCACTGGCGCGAACACTCCTGGTCGAGGCCCGGCTAGAACGATTGGGGTTTTCTGATGGCATTAACACGAGCAAAGAAGGCGCAGAAGGTTGAAGCCCTCGCAGCAGAGCTGCAGGGGTCAACCAGCGCGATTGTAGGCACGTTCGCGAAGCTCACGGTGTCGCAGGACTTTGAGCTGCGCCAGAAGGTTCGCGAGGCAGGCGGCCGATATCGCGTGCTCAAGAACAAGCTGGCCAGCCGCGCCTCGCAGGGTACCGAGATTGCCGGTGCGCTGCAGGGCCTGAAGGGCGTTTCCTCCGTTGCGTACACGAGCGGCGACCCTGTTGCGCTCGCAAAGGCGCTCTCGGCGTGGGTGAAGGAGAACGCAGAGTTCACCTTCAAGCTTGGCATCGTCGACGGCAAGGTGATCAATGTTCAGGAAGTGCAGGCCCTGGCGACGATGCCGGGCAAGGAGGAGCTGTTCTCGAAGCTCCTGTTCCTGATCAATGCACCGGCCCAGCGTCTCGCGACGGTCATGGCAGCCACGGGCCGCGATCTTGCGGTCGTGCTGAACCAGGGCGTCGAGAAAGAAAAATTTACCCCGGGGGCGGCGGTTGCGGCTCCTGCAGCTCCGGCAGCGCCTGCGGCAGAAGCCTCCACGGTTGCCGAAACGGCGGGAGCGGATGCCGCGGGAGCAGAGTCCGCGGGAGCAGAGGCCGCGGTAGCAGAAGCGGCACCCGAGGCAGCGACCGAAACGCAGGCGGAAGCGGCTGCGACCGAAGCCCCGGTCGAGGGGCAGTAACCAACAGGATTGGCTCAAGCAGGGAGCGGCGGGGTGCTGGTCTGGGCACATCGGAAACCGAAGCTGCACTGCTGGCCAGCGAGGGAATGGCGTAAGCCGGAGCCCGCGCAACGAAACATGCACCACCACTCAGTTCGGTTTAAAGGGAGAAGAAACATGGCAGATCTCGCACAGTTGGAAGAACAGATCGTTGGATTGACCCTGCTGGATGCAGCAGCCCTGGTGAAGAAGCTCGAAGAGCGTCTCGGCGTTTCCGCAGCAGCAGCAGCACCCGTGATGGTTGCGGGTGGTGGTGCAGGCGCGGCCGCAGAAGCGGCTCCCGAGCAGACCGAGTTCACGGTGATCCTCAAGGATGCCGGCGCGAACAAGATCAATACCATCAAGGCAGTTCGGGAAGTAACCTCGCTCGGTCTGAAGGAAGCCAAGGACCTAGTCGACGGCGCCCCGAAGCCGCTCAAGGAAAACGTCAGCAAGGAAGATGCCGAGGCCGTCAAGAAGAAGTTCGACGGTGTGGCCACGGTCGAAATCAAGTAGTTTCACCAGCCAGGGGGCGCCGGGCGAACAGGGCCAGGATCCGGGTCGGGATCTTGAGTCAGCGCCGGAGCCCCCTGCTTGCATTGGCCCCCGAAGTGCAGTAGCATTACCTTTGTGCCACTTCACTCCGAGCTACCGCTTGGTTTTACTCGTCAACAGCCGAATCCTGTTTCCCTCAGGCTCCCCAGCGGAGTTCTCGAGGGCATCGCTGTCTCTTTATGCCCGAAAGAGGCACGCGCTACGCCCAACGCGGCAGGAAGTAGTTCCTGGTATCGCATCAGAGCTGTAAATCGTTTGCCCCCACGCTTGCTGCGCCCTTCGGCCTGCAAGCTTCTTGGCGTTGCTGATCGTTTGCTGCCAGTCTTGGGTGCGCTGACGCGGTGTATGAGGGGTGGTGCGGACGATAGGTTGCACCCGGGTTGTTTTCCGATCCTCCGGTGGTCGCCGGATCGGGATGACGTTTGCGAAGTGGTTTCCGGCTGAACGAGGCAGCTGGGAACAGATGGCACTTCGCCAGAGCAGTGTGCGCAGGTTGCGTGGTTCCGGGCAACCTGTCTTCCTCTCGTGTATCCGGGCCATGAGGAGCAATCGATGCCGAACGAGACCCGTGCCCTTCGCAGCCGACTCGACTTTTCCAAGATCCCTACTCCTATCCAGATCCCTAACCTGATCGAGGTGCAGCGCCGCTCCTACGAGCGTTTTCTCCAGATGGACAAGCTGCCGAGCGAGCGTGACGACAATGGTCTGCACTCGGTGTTTACGTCGGTTTTCCCGATAACAGATTTCCGCAACATCTCGCAGCTGGATTTCGTCGACTTTTCGATCGGCAACTGGGAGTGCAAGTGCGGTCACCTCAAGGGGCTGCATCACCTGCGTACGGCCTGCTGCAACTGCGGCAATATGGTCATCACCGATCCGTTCCATCCGGGCGACGTGCTTTGCCACAAGTGCGGCACCTACAACAAGAACACGCCGGACTTCTGCAACAAGTGCGGTGACCCGGTTGGCCTGCAGCTGAAGTACGACCAGGCAGAGTGTGAAGAACGCGGCATGACCTATGCTGCGCCGCTCAAGGTCACGGTACGTCTCACCATCTACGACAAGGACCCGGACACGGGTGCGAAGTCGGTGCGCGACATCAAGGAGCAGGAAGTGTTTTTCGGCGACATCCCGCTGATGACGCAGAATGGCACCTTCATCGTCAACGGCACCGAGCGCGTCATTGTGTCGCAGCTGCACCGCTCGCCTGGTGTCTTCTTTGAGACGGCGAACAACCGCACCTACTTCCTTGGCAAGATCATCCCTTACCGCGGTTCGTGGGTTGAGTTCGAGTACGACCAGAAGAACACGTTGTATGTGCGTATTGACCGCAAGCGGAAGTTCCTGGGCACGATCTTTCTGCGTGCACTTGGTTTGCGCACCGACGAGCAGATCCTGCGCGCCTTCTACACGGTCGACACCATCACGATGCGCGACGGCAAGATGTACTGGTCGCTTGATGCCGAGGGTACCGGACCGACCAACCTGCTCGGCGTGAAGCCGGCGTCCGCGGTGATGGCGAATGGCTCGGAGATTGTTCCGGCTGGCCGCAAGATCTCGCCCTCGCTGCTCAAGAATCTGCGTGCTGCGGGCGTGACGGAAGTGGAAGTCGACTCGCTCGAGTTGGACGGCGCGATGCTTGCTGCCGACGCGCTTGATACCGAGACGGGCGAAGTGTTCCTCGAGGCCAATCTCGAGCTGACACCAGACAAGCTGCACAAGATTACGGAAGCCGGGATCTCGCAGGTGAGTGTCTTCTTTCCCGAGAAGGATGACGTTGGCAACATCATCACCAACACGCTGCGTCGTGACTCCGTGCGCAAGCCGGAAGAAGCGCTGATCGAGATCTACCGCAAGCTACGTCCAGGCGACCCACCGACCCTCGACACCGCGACCGCGTTGTTCGAAGGCATGTTCTTCGACCCGCGCAAGTACGACTTCTCGCGCGTGGGCCGTTTGAAGTTCAATATCAAGCTCTACGAGAACCAGGATGCGACGCCGCTCGATCACCGGACCCTGACGCCCGATGATTTCTACGCGACGATCAAGTACCTGCTCAAGCTGCGCAAGAATATCGGCGCCGTCGATGACATCGATCATCTCGGCAACCGTCGTGTGCGTGCAGTCGGCGAGCTGATGGAAAACCAGTTCCGCATCGGCCTTGTCCGCATGGAGCGCGCCATCAAGGAAAAGATGAGCGTGTACCAGGAGATGTCGACGGCGATGCCGCACGACCTCATCAATGCGAAGCCAGTGATGGCGGCGATTCGCGAGTTCTTCGGTTCGTCGCAGCTGTCGCAGTTCATGGATCAGACCAACCCGCTCTCCGAGATCACGCACAAGCGGCGTCTCTCGGCACTTGGGCCGGGCGGACTGTCGCGTGAGCGTGCAGGCTTCGAAGTACGCGACGTTCACCCGACGCACTACGGCCGCATCTGCCCGATTGAGACGCCGGAAGGTCCGAACATCGGGCTGATCTCGTCGCTTTCGTGCTTTGCACGGATCAACGAGTACGGCTTCATCGAGAGCCCGTACCGTCGCGTGCGTGGCGCGCAGATGGTTGACTACGTCCAGGTCACGAATGCTGGCGAGAGCGGTATGCGTGTCGGCGATCACCTCGAAAAGAACGAGGCGAAGCAGAAGAACGAAGAGCTGCGTGCGGGCGGCAAGCGCGAGATCGAGTACGAACCATTCTCGTTCTACCTGTCGGCGTGGGAAGAAGATCGCCACACGATCGCGCAGGCGAACGTGGAGCTCGACGGAGAAGGTCGCATCACCAACGAGCTCGTGAATGCACGGCGCCAGGGCAACTTCGTCCTCGTGTCGCGTGACGAGATCGACTATGTCGACGTGTCGCCGAAGCAGCTGGTGTCGGTCGCGGCCTCGCTCGTGCCGTTCCTTGAGCATGACGACGCAAACCGCGCACTGATGGGCGCCAACATGCAGCGGCAGTCTGTGCCTCTGCTGGTGGCAGAAGCCCCGTTTGTCGGCACCGGCATGGAAGGCGTGACGGCGCGCGACTCGGGCGCGGTTATCTCGGCCCGTCGCAACGGCGTCGTGGATTCGGTGGACTCGGAGCGCATCATCATCCGCGTCGAGGGCGAGCATCACCCGACGCAGCTGTCGCGTGAGGTTGGTTCGGACATCTACCAGCTGATCAAGTTCAAGCGCTCGAACCAGAACACCTGCATCAACCAGAAGCCGATCGTGCGCAAGGGCGACCGGGTTCTGAAGGGGCAGGTGATCGCAGATGGCCCATGCACAGAGCAGGGCGAGCTCGGTCTTGGCCGCAATGTGCTCGTGGCGTTCATGCCGTGGCGCGGGTACAACTTCGAGGACGCGATCCTGATCTCGGAAAAGCTGGTCCGCGAGGATTACTACACCTCGGTCCACATCGAGGAGTTCGAGATTGAAGCTCGCGACACGAAGCTTGGGCCGGAGGAGATCACGCGCGACATTCCCAACGTTTCGGAGCATGCACTGCGTGATCTGGACGAAAGTGGTGTCATCCGGATCGGCGCGAAGATTCGCCACAATGACATTCTCGTCGGCAAGGTGACGCCGAAGGGCGAGACCCAGCTGACGCCGGAAGAGAAGCTGCTGCGCGCGATCTTCGGTGAAAAGGCCGGCGATGTGCGTGATGCTTCGCTGACCTGCCCCCCGGGTATCGAAGGCACGGTGGTCGATGTGCGTATCTTCTCCCGCAAGGGCCAGGACAAGGATGAGCGCGCACTGCAGATCGAGTCCGAGCAGGTCGCGAAGCTCGAGAAGAACCTGGCGGATGAGATCCGTATCCTCACAGACGAGCGTCTCAAGCGCCTGGAAGGCATCCTTGGTGGCAAGGAAGTGCAGGCGGATCTTCACGACGAGCGCACCAACAAGCGTCTCCTGGTGAAGGGAAATATTCTCGACCGCGAAGCGATCGAGTTGATCTCGACCAAGAACCTGAAGCGCATCCGCTACAACGACAAGGATCCGCGCGTGAATGAGCAGATCGACGAGATCGAGGAGATGACCTCGCGTCAGATTGATGTGCTGCGCAAGATCACGAATGACAAGATCGGCAAGCTGCAGAAGGGCGATGAACTCTCCCCGGGCGTGATCAAGCTCGTGAAGGTCTACATCGCGATGAAGCGCAAGCTGAGTGTCGGCGACAAGATGGCTGGCCGTCACGGCAACAAGGGTGTGATCGCGCGCATTCTTCCCGAGGAAGATATGCCGTATCTGCCCGATGGCACGCCGGTTGAAATTGTTCTCAACCCGCTCGGCGTTCCGTCCCGTATGAACGTGGGGCAGATCCTCGAGACGCATCTTGGCTGGGCGGCGCATGAGCTCGGCAGGCAGATTGGTGAGCTTGTTCGCAAGCACCAGGACGCCGGCAAGGTTCGCGAAGTCTTCGAGGAGAAATTCGCAGGAACAGCAGCGCTTCGTCAGCTGCTCGAGCTCGACGACGAGCAGGTAATGCGTGTAGGCCTCGGCATGCAGCGGGGCATCTGGTTTGGTACGGCTGTGTTTGACGGCGCGCGTGAAACCGAGATCAAGGCGCTGCTTGCTTCGGCAGGTCTGCCGAGCTCTGGCAAGACGGCACTGTTCGACGGCATGACCGGCGACCAGTTCGAGCAGCCAGTGACGGTGGGCTACATCTACATGCTGAAGCTCTCCCATCTTGTGGACGACAAGATCCACGCACGCTCGATCGGACCGTACTCGCTCATCACGCAGCAGCCGCTCGGTGGCAAGGCGCAGTTCGGTGGTCAGCGCTTCGGCGAAATGGAAGTGTGGGCGCTTGAGGCCTACGGCGCTGCGTACATCCTGCAGGAGCTGCTGACGGCGAAGTCCGATGACGTTTTTGGCCGTACCAAGATTTACGAGGCCATCGTCAAGGGCGAAGCAGCGATCGAGCCGGGTGTGCCGGAGTCGTTCAACGTCCTGATCCGCGAGCTGCAGGCGCTGTGCCTGGACGTCGAGCTGATGAAGCAGGAAGACCTCGACGGCTCGAAGAACAAGCAGCCTGAGCCGCAGCTGGCGGCCGCCGACTAGCACTTCGTGCCGTTCTCGCCTTCGGGCTGCTCCCCAAGAGGAGCAGCCCGGGAGCGAGTACGAGCGCGAACCAAGTTTGTACCAGTAGGAGTTGCAGTTCCGTGAGCGTGTGCTCCCGGGGGCGAACTGCAACCTGATATCAAGAGCCCCGGGACCCAAAGCGCGAGAGCGCCCGAGGAGGAACACCTTGTACCGTTCCAGCCCATTTGAACTATCCGGTCCGATCACTGACTTCGACGCGATCCGTATCCAGCTGGCATCGCCTGAGAAGATCCGTTCCTGGTCGCATGGTGAAGTCACCAAGCCAGAAACCATCAACTACCGCACCTTCAAGCCGGAGCGCGATGGCCTGTTCTGCGCCCGCATCTTTGGCCCGGTCACGGACTGGGAATGTCTGTGCGGCAAGTACAAGCGCATGAAGCATCGCGGCGTGATCTGCGACAAGTGCGGCGTGGAAGTCACGCTGTCGAAGGTGCGTCGCGAGCGTCTCGGCCACATCGAGCTCGCCAGCCCCTGCTCGCACGTCTGGTTCTTCAAGGGCCTGCCGTCGCGTATCGGCCACCTGCTCGATATCTCGCTACGTGATCTGGAATCGGTTCTCTACTTCGAGAGCTATGTTGTCGTCGACCCAGGCGACGCGCCGGTGAAGGAACGCGAGATCATCAAGGACGAAACCAAGTTCCGTGAGCTCGACCAGCAATACCGTCCTTCTGGATTCAAGGGAATGATGGGCGCCGAGGCAATCAAGGAGCTGCTCAAGCGCGTCGAGATCATGGAGCTATCGATTGAGCTGCGTGAGCGCATGAAGACCGAGACCTCGCTGCAAAAGCGCCTGAAGTATTCAAAGCGCCTGAAGGTGGTTGAGGCGTTCCGCAAGTCGGGCAACAAGCCGCAGTGGATGATCCTCGATGTTATCCCGGTGATCCCGCCTGAGCTGCGCCCGCTGGTTCCGCTCGACGGCGGCCGCTTCGCAACCTCCGATCTCAACGATCTGTACCGCCGTGTGATCAACCGCAACAATCGCCTCAAGAAGCTCATGGACCTCCATGCGCCTGAGGTGATCGTGCGCAACGAAAAGCGCATGCTGCAGGAAGCTGTTGACGCGTTGTTTGACAACGGCCGTCGCGGCCGCGTGCTGCGTGGCGCGAACAACCGTCCGCTCAAGTCGCTCTCCGACACGCTCAAGGGCAAGCAGGGTCGCTTCCGTCAGAACCTGCTCGGCAAGCGCGTGGATTACTCGGGCCGTTCGGTGATCGTGGTTGGTCCCGAGCTCAAGTTGCACCAGTGCGGATTGCCGAAGAAGATGGCGCTTGAGCTGTTCAAGCCCTTTATCTATCACCGTCTCGAGCAGACCGGTCACTGCACGACGATCAAGCAGGCCAAGGAGATGGTGGAGCTGCAGGAGCCGGTGGTCTGGGACATCCTCGAAGAGGTCATCAAGGATCACCCGGTGCTGTTGAACCGCGCCCCAACGCTGCATCGCCTTGGTATCCAGGCATTCGAGCCGGTGCTCGTCGAAGGCAAGGCGATCAAGATTCATCCGCTCGTCTGCACGGCGTTCAATGCCGACTTCGACGGCGATCAGATGGCAGTTCACATCCCGCTGTCGCCGGAAGCCCAGGTTGAGGCCTCGGTGCTGATGCTTGCGTCGCACAACATCCTCTCGCCTGCATCTGGTCAGCCGATCACCGTGCCGACGCAGGACATGGTGCTCGGTCTCTACTACCTGACCAAGGTGAAGAAGGGTGGCCGCGGCGAAGGCCGTGCGTTTGCGAACACCGATGAAGTCTTGATGGCGCTTGAGGCGAAGGAAGTGGAGACGCTCACGCCGATCCGCCTGCGCTACTCGGGCCCCGTGCTCGACATGACAACCGCGTATGACGATCAGGATCTGACGCATACCGAGCCTGTGCAGTATGACCGCCAGTACATCTCGACGACGGTGGGCCGTTCGATTCTGAACGACGCGCTGCCCGAGGGCATGCCGTACGTCAATGGTCTTCTCAAGAAGAAGGGCATCGGCCAGCTGGTGAATTACTGCTACCTGAACCTTGGTCTTGAGACCACGGTGAAGATGCTCGACCGCATCAAGGACCTTGGCTTTCAGTTCGCGACGCGTTCTGGTTTGTCGGTCGGTCTGGATGACATGGTCATTCCGGACTCGAAGTACCCTGTGGTCCGCGAAGCCGAGCAGCAGGTGGTGGCCGTTACCCAGCAGTATCTGGATGGCGCGATCACGAACGGCGAGCGCAACAACAAGGTCATTCAGCTCTGGTCTTCTGTCACCGAAAAGGTTGCAGATGAGATGTTCAACAACATGAAGAACGCGGACAAGGAGGGGACCATGAATCCGATCTACATCATGGCCGACTCCGGTGCCCGTGGTTCGAAGCAACAGATTCGTCAGCTCTCCGGCATGCGCGGACTGATGGCGAAGCCATCGGGTGAAATCATCGAAACGCCGATCACGGCGAACTTCCGTGAAGGACTCACCGTGTTGCAGTACTTCATCTCGACGCACGGCGCCCGTAAGGGCCTGGCGGATACGGCGCTGAAGACAGCGGACTCGGGCTACCTGACCCGCCGTCTCGTCGACGTGGCCCAGGATGTGATCGTCTCTGAACTCGATTGCGGCACCTCGGACGGTATCTATGTCGGTCCGATCGTCGAGTCCGGCGAGATCATTGAACCGCTGCGTGACCGCATCATCGGCCGTGTATCTCTCGAGCGCATCAAGGACTACGAGGGCAATGCGATCGTTGAGGTCAACCAGGAGATCTCGGAAGACTTCGCTTCAGCGATCCAGGCTGCTGGTATCGAGCGCGTGAAGATTCGCTCGGTGCTGACCTGTGAATCGAAGCGTGGTGTCTGCATCCGCTGCTACGGCCGCAACCTGGCCTCTGGCCGGATGGTGGAACTTGGTGAAGCGGTTGGTGTCATCGCGGCGCAGTCTATCGGCGAGCCGGGAACACAGCTGACGATGCGTACCTTCCACATCGGCGGCACGGCTTCGCGGGTCAACGAGCAGTCGAAGCTTGATGCCAAGAACGTGGGCACGGTGCGCTTCATCAACGTGGTCTCTGTGAAGTCGAAGCAGGGCGACACGGTAGCGATGAACCGCTCAGGCTCGGTCGCCATCATTGACGATCGTGGTCGCGAGAAAGAGCGCTATCAGATCGTTTACGGTGCCAAGTTGAAGGTCGAAGAAGGCCAGCAGGTCACACTCGGGCAGGAACTTGCCGAGTGGGATCCGTACACCTTCGCGATCCTCACCGAGGTTGGCGGCAACGTGCAGTTCAAGGACCTGCAGGAAGGCATCACGCTCAACGACGAAGTCGATGAAGTGACCGGCCTGTCGCGTCTGGTGGTTGCCGATGCTCCGGATGAAAAGCGTCAGCCCGCGATCCTGATCAAGGCGGAAGGCAAGAAGGACAAGCGGTACCTGATGCCGAGCCGCGCTCACCTGATGGTGCAGGATGGCGAGGAGGTTTTCCCGGGTGACATCCTGGCGAAGATCCCGCGCGAGACGACCCGTACCAAGGACATCACCGGTGGTCTGCCGCGTGTCGTGGAACTCTTCGAGGCTCGTAAGCCACGTGAGACTGCGATTATCTCGGAGATCGAAGGCGTGGTTCGCTTCGGTGAAGTCGCCAAGGGACAGCGCAAGATCTATGTGACGGCGGATGACGGCGAGGAGAAGGAATACTCGGTGCCCCGCGGTGTTCACGTCAACGTGCAGGAAGGTGAAAAGCTGCGCGCTGGCGATCCATTGATGGATGGTCCGCTGAATCCGCACGATATTCTCGCGGTGCTGGGTGAGAATGCGCTGCAGGCATTCCTGGTCAACGAGATCCAGGAAGTCTACCGGTTGCAGGGCGTGGCGATCTCGGATAAGCACATCGAGACGATCGTTCGGCAGATGCTGCGCTGGGTCAAGATCGACGAGGTGGGCGACTCGAACTTCCTGCTTGAGCAGCAGGTGGATCGCTTCCGCTTCCGCGCCGAAAACGAGCGCGTGCTGGCAGATGGTGGGCGTCCGGCGACGGGCAAGCCGCTGCTGCTTGGCATCACAAAGGCGTCGCTTTCGACCGACAGCTTCATCTCGGCCGCGAGCTTCCAGGAGACCACGCGTGTGCTGACAGAGGCCTCGATCAATGGCGCTGTCGACAACCTTCGCGGCCTGAAGGAAAACGTCATCGTGGGCCGCCTGATCCCGGCTGGCACAGGCATGGAGTACTACCGCAACATCCAGCTCTCCCCGGAGCTTGAAGAAGCGGCAGAGCGTGTGCAACAGGAAGTCATGGCGCAGCAGGAAGCCGAAGAGCGCGAGCTCGAGATCATGCGTCAGGAAGGCGAGGCCGAAGAGCTGGCAGCTTCGGAGTAAGTCCATCCTGCTGTATGCAGAGTGAGAGGCCCGGCGAAAGCCGGGCCTCTCTTATTTTGGCTTCCGGCTCCGCGTTCTTTCCCGCGTACTCTGTCGCCGATGTTTCATGACCTCGGGGTACACTCTTGGTGATCTTGAGAGAGCATGCTTCTCTCGTGCCTGCCAGGTGCATGACCCTGTGAGGGAAGAGGAGATACCGAAAGCGATGCCGATCGTGCGCCGTTCTCCTCTGCTGATCGTTGCGCTCGCTCTTGTGCCAACGTTGCTCTACATAGTCGCAGGGTATGGTGGCGAGGATTTCTATTTTCACGCGGCCTCATGGCTCGAGCTCCACCAGGCCTGGAGTCATCACGAGTGGACCCTGGCGTGGGGCGCAGTGGGCACAGTTCGGTTTTGGTGAGCCTCGCTTCTGCTTCTACCCGCCCTTCTCGATGCTGCTCGGAACGGCGCTCACCTCTCTGCTGCCATTTCGACTCGTACCAGGGGTGGCTGCCTGGATGGCGCTGGCGCTTGCCGGTCTCTCGATGTATCGCGCTGCCGGGGTGTTCGTCCCGTCACGGCTGCGACTCACGGCGGCATTGCTGTACATGTTTAACCCGTATCTTTTGCTTACCGTTGTCGTCCGCTATGCGATGGCGGAGGCGTGGGTGCAGGCTTTCCTGCCACTTACCTTCCTGTATACGTACCTTGCGGCGACCCCACGAAATCCACGGGATGTGCTTTGGAGTGCCGTTCTGCTGGGTTGCGGATGGCTCACCAACATCCCTGAAGCTGTAGGGCTCTTTTACGGTTTCCTTGTGTTGGCTGCGGCGCTGGCGATCCAAGCTCGTTCGCTGCGTCCGCTGATCACCGTCTCCATTGCGCAGTCGCTTGGGATCGTCCTTGCTGCGCTGCGTCTTGTTCCGGCGTTGTACGAAAAGTCCTCGGTGATGTCGCAGAACCTGCTGCTCTATGACTATCGCTCCTACATGCAGCTGAGACGCATTCCACCGCCCCACTTTCTGGTGTACCTCTGTGGCGCCTACATCGCGCTTTCACTGATCTTCTCCGTGCCGACTCTCCGGCACATTGTTCGTACGCAAGGGCGATGGCAGAGTCCAACGCTGGCCTTTGCCACTCTCGGCGCCTTCGCAGTTCTGCTTCAGCTCCCCGTCAGTACGCTGCTCTGGCAGAACCTGCCGGAGCTGCGGTTCGTGCTGTTTCCTTTTCGCCTTTTACCGCTGCTTGCCCTCCCTGTGGCGCTCCTTATCAGCGGGTCTGGGGTACGCCACAGGTTGCGGCGCCTCGCCATCATCGGCCTCGCTCTGTGTGCGCTGACTCCCTTCATGGCCTATCACCGGCTCTTCAGTTATCAACGGTTTCCCTCGATCGCCCTGGCGCAGGAGCAGTGGGCCAAGGGCTATCCGGGCGTCCGTGAGTACGTGCCTGCCGGCGTGCCCGCAAGCGAGGGGACGCCGGATCGGGAACGTCAGCTTTCTGCCGAAGGGGCTTTCCACGATCGCAGCTGTTCACCGTCTATGCTCAAGCTTTTGCCGAATGAACGAGTCGTACACACGCAAAGCAGGACGCCCTGCGAGCTTGTTCTCAATACCTACGATTACCCGTTCTGGCACGGGCGCCTTGACGCTGTGACTGCACTTGCCCTGACGCGTACTCCCGGTGGATTGCTCAGCGCTGCCATCCCTCCGGGGGAGCACCGGGTTTCCTGCGAGTTCCTACCCCATACCCGGCTGCGGAGCTTCAGCCTCGCCTTGAGCGGCTTTGCTCTGGCTGCGGTGCTCTTTGGCCTTGGGTCAGGCTGGCGGGGGCGAGCCCCCTTGCCGCTGCTGCCGTAGGAGGGGCCGCCGCGTGGGAGGGCGGCATGCGTCGGCCTGCCCGAGAGTGGTCTGGCGTTTTCTGTTCGCTCGGGGACGTACTGAGGTCACCTTTTGCCTCGCGGACGCTGTAGTAGTCTGAGTTCGTCGTGTGCCCGCATGTACCCTGCGCTGGCGATTACAGGAGAACGATGCAAGCGTCTTCATCCGCCGAGAACCGGCTGCTCTCTCCAGGACTCTGGTTTTCCGTCATCCTGGTCGTGATGTGTGGCTGGGTTTTGACCCTCCCGACGTTTCCTTCCCAAGATGGCCCGGTGCATCGCTACTACGTGCATGTCTTGGATAGCCTGATGCATCATCAGCCTACGTTTGATCTGTACAAGATCCGGCATCCGTTCCCGCCCTACGCGACGCACTACTTTCTGTTGATGGGCCTGTCGCACCTCGCGTCCTTCGACATGGCTGAAAAGCTGCTGGTCTGCCTGATCTTTATCGGCTTCGCTTTCGGCCTGCGTTGGACGGCCGAAACTTCGGGCCCCGCCGGTGCGTGGACGGCACTCTTCTTCGCGCCACTGCTTCTGTCGTGGTCGCTGATGATGGGTTTCTTCAACTACATCATGGGTTTGACGCTGCTGTTGCTTGCGACCGCATGCTGGCAGCGTAGCCGCAAAGGCTCTCCGGCCAGTATCGCTCTCTACCTCCTGGCACTCGCAGTGCTGACGTTCACGCATCCGATCCCGCTTCTTCTGCTGATCTCGATCACCGCGCTTGACCTGGTGTTGAACTGGGCGTTTCGCTCGAAGGCCCTGGCAAGCGGGCGCTGGGCGAGGCAGGAAGCGATTCGCATCTTCGCGTTTGTCTGCACACTGCTGGCGTTTGCATTCCCGGCGATGGCCGTGGATCACAGCGCCAGTACCACAGCGAACACGCTCGCAGATACACACTTCAAGATCGAGTATGTCCGCACAGCGATCTTGTTGACGGGGATGTCTCCATATAACTCCCGGTCGACGAACCTCTGGATCGATCTCTATCGCGTGTGTCTCTACGCCATCTTGCTGGTTGGCTTCTACCTGGCCGCGCGTGTCTGCATTCGAGCACTCCGCGACCGCCAGCCGAACCTGGGGACCACGCTGTTTCTCTCGACAATCCTGCTCCTGATCGCTCTGCCGATCCTGCCCAATTCCGTGAATGGCTCGTGGTATTTCTCGACGCGACTGGTGATGGTGCTCTGGCCTGGCGTGCTGATTGCAGCCGGCGTCGCTGCGGCACCGCGGCAGAAATATCGTCCGCTCCTGATCGCGGCAGCCGTGGTCTGCTGCGTCCTGTCACTGATCCCGGCCCAGATCTTCTTCCGGCCGATCGCGAAGCAGAATGCCCGCGCCGAGCGCATCACTTTGCCGCAGGGGCAGCATTCGGTGATTGTGCTGAGCAATGAACTGATGGATTACACGCGCTATCAGAAGCAGCTTGCGTTTAATCCGTACGAGTGGGCGACGCTGCTTCCCATGGAAGCAAACAATGAGATCGTGCTCGATACGCCGTGGATGGATCAGAAGATTACACCACTGCTCCCGGTGTCCAGCACGCCACTCACGCTTGAAGATATCTCGGCGACGCACACCAGCAAGACCGCGCCCCCGATGATCAAGGGTCATTCCCTGCCCGCTTCGGAGGAGGCGCCGTTGATTCACCACGCCACACTCATCGCCTATTCCGGGCCTCCCGAGATTCTTGCGCATGGTCTCGGGGAGCAGTTAACCCCGGCTGAGGCAGCGCAGTTTGCCTGCGCCTTGAGCCAGAACTGGTTGATGATTTGTCATCGCAAGTAAGCTCACCTCCTGATCGCTGGTCCGGAAAGGCGACGACGATGTCTCGCACACGACTTGCATTCCTGATTGCTCTGCTTGTTTGCCTTGCCATGAACGCACGGCAGGCGCACAAACCGAATCTCGCAGACTTCCAGGTGTATGACGCTGCCGCTGAGCTTGTGCATGAGCACAACAGCGTCCACATGTACGACGGCGCGGATGATGAGCCGGTGTTCCAGTTGAAGTTTGCCAATGCGACTTCGCCGTTTGGAGAGGCGGCTCGACACCTTGGCATCGCCCAGGTTCGGCTCTATATCTATCCGCCCATCCTCGCTGACCTGGTGCTTCCATTCGCCTTTGTTTCTGGTGCAACGGCCGGAAAACTCTGGCTCCTGTGCAACATCATCGCGCTGTTCCTGATTGCGTACCTGATGGTCCGTGACCTGGAGCTGCGATGGAACGGCCCCGGTGCCGCGGCCGTCTTTATCGGCCTGCTGTCCTTGTTCGCGACGGGCATGTGCCTGATCTGGGGCCAGGTCACCCTGATGCTGCTGCTGCTCTGGATGGCCGGCATCTACTTCTATCGTCGCGGCTGGTACGCGGCATCTGCATTCGCACTGGCACTGGCGACCGCGATCAAGCTGACGCCCCTGCTGATCATCGTTCCGTTCCTGATCTGGCGGGAGTGGAAGTGGCTGCGCGCCTATGTCGGCAGTGTGATCCTGCTTTTCGCAGCCATGGCCGTGATCAATACGCCTGCGTCGCTGACGGACTATTTCGTCCATGTCATGCCATCGATGGCCGGGGGCGGCGTCCCCGACCTAGAGAATAAGTCGATCCTGGCCTCGACGCAGCTGGTGTGGGTGGCGCTTCATCATGGCAACCTCAAGACGGTCACGATGGCTGTGCCCACCTATGTCGCGTCGATCGGCAAGGTGGTCTCGCTGGCGCTCGTGGCATTCGCACTCGCGCTGGTGTTTCGCCTGGGGACGCGCATGCAGATGGCCGACCGGCGGGTAACGCTGGCCCTCTTCGCACTGCTCTCCGCCTGCATTGCGCCGATTTCGTGGAAGCACGCGTATGTTGTTGCCTTCCTGCCGCTCGCCTACCTGTGGGCGGATGCATTCCGACGCCGGCTCTCGACGCTGCACCTGGTCGCGCTTACCCTCTGTTCGATCGAGATCGGCAGCTTCTTCTTCGACGCCGTGGTGGTCAAGGTGACTCATGGCGTGCTGCTCGGGCTGCTGTCAGCACTCGGTCCCGCAGCCGGCATCGCGCTTGTGTTTTATACGTTCCTGCACATGCGGGGGGCTGCAGCACCGCCGCTTAACGAGCCAGGTAGCGCTGGTAGATCGTAAAGAGCTCGCCGAAGGCTTTGAAGAAGTCCAGGGGGTGAACCTTGGAGCCGGCGACGTCGGTCCACTCGGGCAGTGGAAACTCGTACACCTGCAGCCGCATCTCCTCGGGGTGCATCTGGTGCTTCGCCATGAAGCGCGCCAGCAGCTCCACGTCGAAGATCCAGCGGGATTGGAAAGGCTCCGCAAGAACGTCGGCGAACTCCGGAGTGACGCGAAAGAGTTTGGCGCCACACTGGGTGTCATAGATCGGCAACCGCAACAGAACAGATGCGGTGGTTGCAAAGATCCGGCCGAGGTAGTGACGCAGCAGCTGGCGATGAATCGCGCGGCCCAGCAAGCGTACCCGGGCGCCAAAGACCATTGTGAGTTGTGGCTGCTCAAGCAGCACCTGCGCAAGCTCAGGAATCTGCTGCAGGGGCGTCGCGAGATCCGCATCCCAAAAGCCCGTAGTCTGGCAGTCGCCCAGCGCGATCGCATGCAGCATCCCGCGGCGCACGGCCTCGGCCTTGCCCTTGTTGGGTTGTTGGTCGAGGACGCTGATGCGTGATGGGTAGCGGGAGCGCAGCGCCTGGAGCACGGAGAGGGTCGCGTCGCGGCTGCCATCGTTGACGAAGAGCAACTGGATGCCGCGACTCGAAGCACTCTCTAGAAAGTCGGCATAGGCCTCGGAGCGCAGGCGAGCCGCTTCGTTGTAGCAGGGAACAACAACCGTGCAGGTACACATTGGAGCAGCAGGCGATTCGGAGGTCTCAGCGTGAGCCATAGTCGGCGCGAAGCGTGCGCAGTGCTCCCTTTCTCCGCGGACTGAGCCCTCGGAACCGCCTCAGTATAGCTGACGTCTTCCGCGGCCAGAAGGCGGCAGACCCAAGGGGCGTCCGCTGAATGGCATGCCGCTGGCGCACGGATTCCTTCCCTCCCCGGCGGTAACCAAAGAGACAACCCCAAGACTCTCCTCGCGAAAGTGGACGACAGGTGGGCTCTCTGCATCCCATTGCCGTGAGAAAGGCATAACCATCCTATGTCCATGAGTCAAGGTTCCAAAGCTGCAGTCGCGGCTGCGCTCTGTGCGTCGTTGTTCTTTGCTGCAGGCTGTTCTGACAAGAAGGCCGCCTCGAAAGACAACTTCAAGAAGGCCATCGGCAATTACTACAACGCGCATGCCGAATGTGTGTGGTCGAGCCCCGTCAAGTTCCCGATCGAGGCCGATCCGAACAAGGGGGATCAGACTGCAGGCTATGACGCGCTCACAGACGCAGGCCTGTTGACGCGTACCTCGGCGCAAAAGAAGGTCTTCATCTTCGGCTCGAAACAGGTGAATGACTATGATCTGTCGTCGAAGGGCCGCTCAGACTGGGCGCCGGATCAGCAGCAGCCAGGCTATGGCAACTTCTGTTTCGGACACCGCGAGGTGACCTCCATCGACGACTTCAGCACGTCGAACAACAGCAACGGGGCACAGATCGCGAATGTGGATTACCACTACACGATCGGCAGCGTTGCGGACTGGGCGAAGTCGACCGAGATGAAGACAGCGTTTCCGACGATCCAGGCAGATCTTGCCGGTACGAAGGTCGACAAAGCCACGCTGATCAGCACGGATGATGGCTGGCAGGTCTCACACGACTAGCAGTTTTCGCGCGGGAGCCGCAGAGATCACGGCTCCCGCCAGGCTGCCGGGGCACGTGCCTAACATGGTACCGTTAAGGCGTGAGGGGTTCCCCAAACCCCACGTGAGGAACCGCGTGCCCGCCACAGAGACTGCTCTTCGCAAGACCTCCCTCAACAGCATTCACAGAGCCCATGGCGCCAAGATGGTCGACTTCGGCGGATGGGACATGCCGGTCGAGTATTCCGGCATCACGGCCGAGCACATGGCGGTGCGCACCGGCGTCGGCCTCTTCGATGTCAGCCACATGGGCGACATCCAGCTGCGCGGGCCGCAGTCGCTCGATGCGGTGCAGCAGTTCTCGATGAACGACGCGTCGAAGCTCCAGGTAGGGCAGGCGCAGTACTCGGCGATGCTGTACCCGCAGGGCACCTTTGTCGATGACATCATCGTGCACAAGCTTTCCGACAATGACTATCTTGTCGTGATCAATGCGGGCACCCGTGAGAAGGATCTCGGGTGGATCCGCCAACAGTCGCAGCCGTTTAAATGCCACGTGTCGAACTACTCCGACCTGTACACGCAGCTGGCGATCCAGGGGCCACGTGCGGTCGATGTGCTGCAGCGGCTGACCGACCTGCCGCTTGCCGAGATCAAGAACTACTGGTTCCGCTGGGGCAAGGTGTGCGGTCTCTACAACACCATGGTCGCGCGTACCGGCTACACCGGCGAGGACGGCTTTGAGATCTACATCCCCTCTGATGAGGCGACCAGCGCACGCGTATGGAACGAAATTCTCGAAGCCGGGAAAGAGTTCGGCATCGTGCCCTGCGGGCTTGGCGCGCGGAATACGCTGCGACTCGAGTCAGCAATGGCGCTTTACGGCCACGAGATCTCGGACACCATCAACGTCTACGAGGCAGGGCTTGGCCGCTACGCGAAGCTCGACAAGGGCACGGCGTTTACCGGCAGCGAGGCGCTGCGCAAGGTTGTTGCGTCCGGCGGTCCGACGCGCCGTCTGGTGGGCCTCGAGATGATCGATCGCGGCATCGCGCGCGATGGCTACCGGCTCTTCGACGACGCTGGCAAGCAGATCGGTGAAGTGACCAGCGGCTCGCCCGCCCCTTTCTTGAAGAAGAACATCGCGCTTGCCTACCTCCCCACGGAGTATGCCGAGACCGTCGAGCCCCGCGCTGTTTTTGTGGAGATACGCGGCACAATGGTCAAGGCGCAGACCACGCCGATCCCGTTCTACAAGCGCGCGAAGAAAGTCCCCGCGACCGCGACATTGCCCGTGCAAGGAGAACCATGAGCTATCCCGCAGAGTTTCGCTACACCCGTGAGCATGAGTGGATCCACATCGAAAATGGCTGTGGCAAGGTCGGCATCACCGATCACGCACAGTCCACGCTTGGCGACATCGTTTTCGTCGAAGTGCCGAAGGTGGGCACCCAGGTCCAGAAGGGCAAGGTCTTTGGCTCGGTTGAGTCCGTCAAGGCTGTCTCGGACCTTTACTCGCCGGTGACCGGGGAGATCGCGGCTGTCAACGAAGATCTCGGCGCGTCGCCTGAGCAGGTCAACACGGATGCCCACGGAACCTGGATTATGCAGGTCAAACTAAGCGATCCTCAGGAGGTCGACGGGCTCCTGTCTGCTGCCGACTATGAGAAGTTTGTCTCCGAAGAGACCGGCCACTAAGTTCCTGTAAGGAAACCTCTATGCGCTACCTACCGAAGTCCGACGCCGAGCGCGCCGCCATGCTCCAGGAGATCGGCGCCTCCGGCATCGACTCGCTGTTTGCCACGATCCCCGAGCCTTTTCGCCTGACGAGCGATCTCGACATTCCCCGCCAGATGGGTGAGTCCGAGATCATCGACTACTTCCGCAAGGCTGCCGGCCACAACGCCGTAGGCTATGCAAGTTTCCTTGGCGCGGGCGCCTACCGCCACTACCGGCCGGTCATCATCGACTCGCTGGTGCAGCGCGGCGAGTTTCTGACGTCGTACACGCCCTACCAGGCCGAGATCACGCAGGGCACCCTGCAGGCGATCTTTGAGTTCCAGACGATGATCTGCGAGCTTACCGGCATGGACATCGCGAATGCGTCGATGTACGACGGCTCAACCGGTGCTGCGGAGGCCGCGATGATGGCCATTCGCGTTACCGGCCGCGACCACGTGATCGTTGCGCGTACCGTGCACCCGGAGTACCGCGAGGTGATGCACACCTACGCGCAACACCAGGGTACTCGCCAGACCGAAGTTACCTACGGTGCCGACGGCAGCGAGTACGCCGGCCGTGTCGATCTCCGTGCACTTGCCGAGGCGGTCACCACCGAGACCGCGTGCGTGCTGGTGCAATCGCCCAACTTCTTTGGCGTGGTCGAGGACATTCCCGCGATCGCCGAGATCGTGCACGCGAAGGGTGCTCTGCTGGTCGTCTCGATCGCCGAGGCGGTTTCTCTCGGCGCAGTCCGTCCGCCGGTCGAGGCGGACATCGTCTCGCTCGAAGCGCAGAGTTACGGCGTTGCGCTGTCGTATGGCGGCCCCTACTGCGGTGTGCTTGCGGCGAAAGAGAAGTATCTTCGCCAGATGCCAGGCCGGCTGGTCGGCGAGTCGCGCGACAAGGATGGCAACCGAGGCTTCGTGCTGACGCTCTCGACGCGCGAGCAACACATCCGCCGCGAAAAGGCGACTTCCAACATCTGCACCAACCAGGCGCTGGTCGCGCTGATGGCGACGATCTTCCTCACCGTGTACGGACGCGAGGGGATCCGTGATCTCGCTCTGCATAACCTCGCGAAAGCGCACTACGCGTCGAACCTTCTGGCGAGCGCGGGCAGGCTGCTCTTCCGCAACAGCCCGCGCTTCCACGAGTTCGTGCTCGAGACCGACGAAGCGCCGGATGAACTGAATGCCCGACTGCTCGATCGCAAGATCATCGGCGGCCTCGACCTGCGCAAGTGGTACCCGGAGCTTGCGAACGCGACGCTCTGGTGCGCCACCGAGCTGACTACCCGCGAACAGATGGAGCAGGCAGCGGCAGCGCTGGCCGCTGCACCGGCAATGGCCGGGACCGCTCGCTAACCGGCCGAAAGAGGATGACCATGAGCACACCTGCTCTTGAACAAGAGATCGCGCCGCAGACGGCTGAGAAGTTTGTCGGGACCCCCAAAAAGGTCCGCGCGCACCAGACCCAGAACGAGGCACTGTCGTTTGAGAAGTCCTCGCCCGGCAAGCGCGCCTACAAGCTCGCGCCGCTTGATGTACCGGAAGTTGATGCAGCGGCGCTGCTCGGCAGCGCGGTCCGGACACACACCGCGGGCCTGCCGGAGTTGAGCGAGATCGAGATCATTCGCCACTTCACCCGCATGTCGACCTGGAACTATGCCATTGATCTCGGCATGTACCCGCTCGGCTCCTGCACGATGAAGTACAACCCTCGCGTGAATGAAGTTGTGTCGCGCATTGAGGGCATCGCCGAAGCGCACCCGTACCAGCCCGAGTCGCTCTCACAGGGCTCGCTTTCGATTCTCAAGGACCTGGAGCACTGCCTGCTCGAGATCACCGGCATGGATGCGATCACGCTGCAACCAGCCGCGGGCGCCCATGGTGAGTTCACCGGGATCCTGCTTGTGCGCGCCTACCACCAGTCGAAGGGCAATGCCCGCAAAACGGTGATCATCCCGGACTCGGCGCATGGCACGAACCCGGCCACCGCTGCTGTTTGCGGCTACCAGGTCGTGAACCTCAAGTCGAATGCCGATGGCGGCGTCGATCTTGAGGCCCTGCGGGCGCTGGTCAACGAAGACACAGCCGCGATGATGCTCACCAACCCTTCGACGATCGGCGTCTTCGAAAATGAGATCGCAGCAGTCGCCGAGATCCTTCATGAGAAGGGCGCACTGCTCTACATGGACGGCGCGAACATGAACGCGCTCGTAGGCAAGACCCGCCCCGGCGACTTCGGCGTGGACGTGATGCACCTGAACCTGCACAAGACCTTCTCGACCCCGCATGGTGGCGGCGGCCCGGGCTCTGGCCCGGTGGCGTGCAAGGCGATCCTCGAGCCATTCCTGCCGACACCAGTTGTCGAGACCGATGGGCAGGGCATCCACCACTTGGTCTTCGATCGACCCGAGTCGGTCGGCCGCGTGCGCATGTTCTATGGCAACTTCGGCATGTTCGTCCGGGCGCTGGCCTATATCCTCGCGAATGGTCCCGATGGTCTCCGCCAAACGACCGAGGATGCGGTGCTGAACGCGAACTATATACGCGCCAAGCTTGAAGATCTCTATGAGCTGCCCTACAAGACGCCCTCGATGCACGAGGTGGTCTTCAGCGACAAGCGGCAGGCCAGGAACGGCATCAAGACCGGCGACATCGCCAAGCGGCTGATCGACTACGGCTTCCACCCATACACCACGTCGTTCCCGTTGATCGTGCCCGGCGCGCTGATGATCGAGCCGACCGAGAGTGAGTCGCGCGAGGAACTCGATCTGTTCGTCGATGCCATGCGGCAGATCGCGCGCGAAGCCGATGAGAATCCGGGGCTGATCCTCGCGGCGCCACACTCGACCCGGATCTCGCGCCTCGATGAAACGGCAGCGGCCCGCAAGCCGATCCTGCGCTGGAAGGCCCCACCGGCCTCGACGCCACTCACGCCCGACAACAGTCCTGCGAAGGAGTGGTAAGTGGCGCGCACCGTATTCGAAGAACGCCGTGATGAGCTGGAACGGTACGAGTTCATGATGGGGCAGGAGCGGGGCCGGCTGGCAGTCTCGCTCGATGTGCTCACAGACGCCTTGATCATGATCGGGCAGCACGGCGTGTACTGTGTTTCGAACCGCAATCCGTCAAAGCCCGCGCTCGACCTGCAGGCTGTACTCGCTGGCATCGAGGGCGCAAAGGAACTCATCCAGTCGACGATGGCGCTGCTCGAGAAGCCAGCGGAGTAAGGCTGGGCTGGCTGTAGTACTCTGGAGCAGAACGCACCCGTAGCTCAGCTGGATAGAGCGTCCGCCTCCGAAGCGGAAGGTCGCAAGTTCGAATCTTGCCGGGTGCACCACCCTTCCTGTCTCGTCCTACTACAATGCGGAAGTAACCGAATCATCCCAAAGATTGCTGGATCGTGGGATCATGTCGAGCTACTATGATCAGGACTCGGGAGCGTACCACTGCATACCGGCACTGCGGACCCGTGTGCATCTGGGCCAAACAGGGATGATTACGCGACCCCCCAGGCGCTGCTATGCGGGCTCACGCAGAACGATTGATTTCGGAATCTACTGGCAATCAGGTTTGACGAAGGCATGGCCTTGAAACGAAAGTTGAGCGCGGCGAGGCAGAGGCTCACCTCCGACCTCTTTCTTGGAACCTGCTGGATGATCGCCCATTGCCTGCCTTCTCGTTACTGGTATCCCACCGTTCTCGCGATCTCCCGCTTTCTGGCGCGTAGCGCCCGTCGCTTTGCTCCCGCTGCCAACAATGCCTCCGAAGTTTCTCTTGTCCCGCGGCTGCTTCACCGCTTTCTTGATCTCCTCGCGAAGCACAACCCCTACTTCCACATTCCGGTTGTGATCGAGGGTGAGGAGTTTCTGCGTACGTACGCGGCGCAGCCCGGCGGCTTCGTTTGTTGCTCGGCCCACATTCCCTTTGTGAAGCTCTTCCTTCCGCTCATTCGCAAGGTAGTTGGCGAAGAGCGCGAGATGCGTGTAATCGCCCGCGAACCAGTCGGCGATAACGAAGTGTCCGCATGGAATGATGCCTCCTGGAAAGCGATCCGCACCGATCACGCGGTGCTGCTCCATACCCGGTCGCTGCTTCGTCAGAACGGCTGCCTCCTGCTGGCGGTCGACAAGGAGCAGGGCGAATTCATTTCGTCCAACATCTTCCGCTTCGTCGGCAAGATGCAGTCGCGGATCCTGATGTGGTTTACGCAGCTTCAGCCGAACGGCGATATCCTGCTCCGCATCATGCTGCCGCCTGGACCGCAGTGCCGGAACGAAGAAGAGATTCGGGCGAACCTAGACTTTGTATCGGAGAATGTCCGCCGCATCCTCGTTGGCGACAGCATGGAAGCCGCCAAGAATGCACGGATTCCGGCGGCGTACAGCCTTGACAGCGAACGCAGCCGCGAGATCCACCGGATCCAGCTGTACTCGAACCTGCAGCTTGAGGCCCGGATGAAACGGCTTCAGTCACTGCTTTCCGAGCGGGCCGAAAACATCGCGCAGCGAGACTTGCTCGAAGAACGCCTGGCGCTGATGCAGATGGAGTTCGAGACCCGGACAGGCGTTTAGCCGGGTCTCGCCCAGAATCCACTTAGTTAGATGTGGCAGCTGACCGCGCCGCGCTTCTCCAGATACTTCTGGTGGTACTCCTCGGCCTTCCAGAAGGTCTCGGCCGGCAGGATCTGGGTCACGATCGGCTTCCGAAAACGCTTCGCTGCCGTCAACTCCTCGATCACGGCCCTGGCGGTCGCTTCCTGCTCCGGGCTGTGAAAGAAGATCACGCTGCGATACTGGTTGCCCCAGTCCGGTCCCTGCCGGTTCAGCTGCGTCGGATCATGAAGCGCGAAGAACTCCTCGACGATCGTCCGGAAGCTGACCTGGGCGGGATCAAACGTCAGTTCGACGACTTCGGCATGTCCGGTGCGATCCGTGCAGACATCCTTGTAGGTCGGGTTCTTCAGTGCGCCGCCCTCGTAACCAACCGCAGTGTCCAGCACGCCCGGGATCTGGCCAAACCGGACTTCCACTCCCCAGAAGCACCCTGCTCCAAACGTTGCCTTTTCCATGCGCTCTCCTTGTTGTTGTCAGATGTTGGATGAGCCACCGTGGCCTCGCGGTGCGGCCTGTTCCAGCCTGCCCAGGATTCCGTCCCAGAGCGCCAGTCGCGCTTCGAGGGCCAGTGCGGCCGAGTCTGCTGCCTCCTGCCAGTGATTCACGGTCGGACAAAGGGAGCGAATCATCTGGAGCGCCATCGGCCCATGCTCGTCCCCATCCATTTCTATGTGCCGCTCCAGGTAGTAGCGGAAAGGCGCGATCTGCCCGGGCAGCTCACGATCCAGCGCCCGGATGAACGTCGAGAACATGTCGGGGATCAGGTCTTCGCGGCCGAAGGCAAAGGCAGCAGCGATCCGGTGGGGCTGCCCGCTTTGGATAACAGAGAAGGTGGTCCAAACGAACTGTCTCGCTTCCTCAGGGACGTGTCGCAGGGCTGCGTCCACCGACACACCTGTTTTCAGCTGGCCGATCATCGCCTCGGCAGCCGCGGTGTCGGCGCCGCAGCTCTTCATGGCGCGGAGGTAGAGCTCGAAGTGGGAGAGAGCGTCTCCTTCATAGAGGTCGCTCTCCTCACCCAGGACGATCTCATTCACGAGGCGCCGGCTTGCGGCCTCGGCGGACGGCACCCAGGGAACCTCGATGCAGGTCAGCGCGCGCTGCAGGCTCTTGAGCAGCGACATGAAGTCCCAGACGGCGTACACATGGGACTCCATGAAAAGGCGGAGGGCAGGGAGCGTCCGGATCGAACGGTAGAGAGGATGGTTGGCGAGGCGGGACTGGAGCGGTCGAAGGGCCGCCAGCAGCGTTTCTTCCCCACTTGAACGAGTCTCAGGCGACGCAGTCAGCATACCCATACAGGATACGGGAGAACGCTGTGACGACTCGGAGGGCGAGAAACACTGCTTTGGCGCGCGCGAAAGCGTTAGGCCAGCTCGTACCCGGCAAAGAAGAAGCCGATCTCGAAGGCAGCCGTGTCTTCAGCATCCGACCCGTGGATCGCATTCTCCTCGATCGAGGAAGCAAACTTTTTGCGGATCGTGCCTTCCTCCGCATTCGCCGGGTTGGTGGCGCCCATCAGCTTGCGCAGGTCGGCGATTGCATTGTCTTTTTCGAGGACCATCGGAAAGATCGCACCCGAGGACATGAACTCGGTGAGCGAGCCGAAGAAGGGCCGCGCAGCGTGCACGTGGTAGAAGCCCTCGGCCTGCTGCTTGGAGATGGAGATCTTCTTGATCGCGACCAGCTTGAAGCCGGCTTCCTGGATGGCTGCGAGGATGGCAGCAGTGTCGCCCTTACGAACGGCGTCGGGCTTGATGATGCTGAAGGTCCGCTGAGACACGGGTGTGATTCTCCTGGATGGGTAAGTGGCGATGCGTCTTCGGGGGGAAGCGCGCGGGTGGGGACACAAAAGAATGGGTGCCGCGCAGTCGCGGCACCCATTCCACTGTACAGAAGTTGTGGCTTAGACCGCCTGTTGCAGCTGTGGCAGAAGCGCGATATGGCTGGTCTCATACAGGGCCAGCAGTCGCTGCCGCATCAGGTAGTACGCAGAGGCTGCTTCCTGCAGCTGGAAGGGAACCGAGATCCAGTGATGTCCGGTGATGATCTGGGACATCATGCCCCACTGGATCTGGCGCACAGCCGAACGAAGGCGGAGGGCGTCGCGGCGCATGCGCTCAGCGACAATGATGCCTTCTTCTTCATTCCATTGCGTGGCGTGTGCAGCGATCGAGAGGAGGAGGTCTGCATTGGAGCGCATCCGTCGCAGGCCCATATCTCCGCCAAGAAGATGCCAGATCACTTCGGGCTCCATGGAGATCTGTCCACTCTGCGGCTCGAGATAGTCCTTTGCGACACACTGCAGGCCGTCTACGTCCAGCGGCTCCAGAGCAGCGAGGAGATCATCCCAGCAACGCCCATCGAGGCGAATGGTCGATCTGCGGGCATAGAGTGCGGCACCGCAAAAGGCGAAGATGCATAGCAGAAACAGGAGAAAAGGGGCAGCTGTGTGCATACAGTCTTTGTAAACCTCAGTGTCCGACCTTGCCGAGATCGTATTGCACCCGGTCTTGCAAAGCAACTATATATTTGCGCAGCGCTGGGGAAATTGGTTTGCGGACGGGCTCTTCGTGCCAAAGTGAAACTGACCAGTAGACGAGAGTGCCAGCGTAAACAGCTGCTTTCAAGTAGTATGCGACTGATCGTGTCCAGCTCTCCGGCGCCGCATAGAGGACGATTCCTGTGGAGATCGCCGTAACTAGAGCCGATACAATCAATCCTTGAGCAATCGCGATGACATGGTTTTTCCAGCCAAGTCCGAATTGACTGGCGGAAATCATGAGCCCAATGATGATTTCGCAGGTAAGTAGGTCCAGGAACATGTCAAGCCTTATCTGGGCAAGGTCAACGCCGGTGACACTCGCGGGTTGAAGCAGGAAAGATACTGCTCCAGAGAGGCAGGCTCCGATTACCACGCACACGCTGAGCCAAGTTCTAGCCTTATCTGTCCATCGACCTGTTGGGCGAAGCACGACTCGAACAACCTCAATGAGGACCCATACCTGAATGACGAAGTAAGTGGCCTCAAACCCTTCGTAAATCTCTCGATAGAGCGTGCCGGAAAGTCTCGTCTCCGCACCAAAGAGAACCACACTCGATAGAAAACTGAGGAAGATCAGAGTGAAAAAGGCCGGGAAGGCATGAACGCGGCCCTTCGCCACCAGAACCACCACGAGAACCAGGCTAGCCGCGGGACCACTCAGCCATAACGCCTCGTTGACCATCTGGGCGACCATCCGGCTCTCCTATCCCGGAGGGTAACAGGAACGACTCAAACGAAGATAGGTAATCTTCTATCCAGCGACATTGCCCCACGGGCTCTTTGCAGTGGTAGGCATCGCAGCGACATTGCCCCACGGGCTCTTTGCAGTGGTAGGCATCGCAGCGACATTGCCCCACGGGCTCTTTGCAGTGGTCGGCATCGCAGCGACGTTGCCCCACGGGCTCTTCGCAGTAGTCGGCATCGCAGCGACATTGCCCCACGGGCTCTTCGCAGTAGTCGGCATCGCAGCGACGTTGCCCCACGGGCTCTTCGCAGTAGTCGGCATCGCAGCGACATTGCCCCACGGGCTCTTCGCAGTGGTCGGCATCGCAGCGACATTGCCCCACGGGCTCTTCGCAGTGGTCGGCATCGCACCGACATTGCCCCAAGGGCTCTTCGCAGTGGTCGGCATCGCAGCGACATTGCCCCACGGGCTCTTCGCAGTAGTCGGCATCGCAGCGACGTTGCCCCACGGGCTCTTTGCAGTGGTCGGCATCGCAGCGACGTTGCCCCACGGGCTCTTCGCAGTAGTCGGCATAGCAGCGACATTGCCCCACGGGCTCTTCGCAGTGGTCGGCATGGCAGCGACATTACCCCAGGGAGATTTTGCGGTAGTGGGCAAGGTGGCCGCCGACTCGGAGATTGCGGTATTCACCTGAGTGTCCGGAAGAGCGACAGGACTCGTCGACAGGTTGGCAGCAAAGATGGGGGACGTTACAGTCAGGATGACACCGGCAACGATCTGCTTGACAATCTTCATGGTCTGCTCTCCGTGCGCTGAGTGCGCTCTAAAAGCAGCCTAGTGAAGACGGTGATCGCTCAGAAAGGCTTTTCTAACAGTTCAAACCGCTAAGTGAATCTTTATCCCGCTTCTTACCTCGATTCGGTTACTGGCAGAGAACATCGTTACCTGGTTTGTAGGGCTTGGGTATCTCTACGGCCCTCACCCGTGTAGAAATGCCTCATGACTTCGGTAATGGGCAGCCCGGCATCTGCAGGCTCTTCCACGCAGAAGCCCAGGCGACTCAGCCCCGTGCGTGTCAAGTGAATTTGTCGTACTTGGGTAACATACAACTCTGTCATCCTTGGTGCACTCTCGTGAGATGCACCAAGATGTATTCAATCCACTAAGTCTTTCCTGGTCAATTTAGTTATCGTCCTAAGACGCTGGCAACGGTGGCACCTATCTCGGCCGGCGATTCGACGACATGGATGCCCGCAGCGCGGAGCGCGCTCATCTTCTCTGCAGCCGTGCCCTGACCACCGGAGATGATGGCGCCCGCATGGCCCATCCGGCGGCCCGGTGGCGCCGTTTGCCCAGCGATGAAGCCTACCACCGGCTTGCGGACGTGATCCTTGACGTAGGCCGCCGCGGTCTCTTCGGCCGTGCCGCCGATCTCGCCGATCAGGATGATCGCCTCGGTCTCCGGGTCCTCATTCAGCATTCTCAATGCGTCGGTGTGCGTGGTGCCGATCACCGGGTCGCCACCGATCCCGATCGCCGTCGACTGTCCGATCCCGCGCTGCGTCAGCTGGTAGACCGCTTCATAGGTCAACGTTCCCGAGCGGGAGACGATGCCGACCGAGCCTTCTTTGTGGATGCGGCCCGGCATGATGCCGATCTTGGCCTTGCCCGGCGAGATCACACCCGGACAGTTCGGCCCGATCAACACCGAACGCGAGGTCTTGAGCACGCTCCAGACCTCGACCATGTCATTCGTTGGAATGCCTTCCGTGATGCAGATGATCAGCGGCATGCCAGCCGCGTTCGCTTCGAGGATGGCATCGGCTGCAAACGGCGGCGGCACAAAGATCACGGTCGCGTTCGCGCCGGTCTGCTTGACCGCCTCCTCCACCGTGTCGAACACCGGCCAGCCCTCGTGCGTGGTGCCGCCCTTGCCCGGCGTGACGCCGCCGACCACGTTGGTGCCGTAGGCGGCGCAGCCCTTCGCATGGAAGGTGCCTTCCTTGCCCGTGATGCCCTGCACGATGAGCCGGGTGTTCTTGTCGACGAGTACTGCCATGGGTGACGCTCCTCTTGTTAGGCGTTGTTCTGTTTGGCGGACGCGAGCTGCAGAGCCAGGTCCTCGAAGCTATGCGCTGTGTAGGTGTAAGGTGCGGTGGGTTCCGGGTCTTCGGTGGGACGGTACAGGAAGGCTGTCTCGAGGCCGTGGCTGGCGGCAGCCTGGAGGTCGCTATTGTGCGCCGCAACCAGCATCACCGCACCGGCAGGCGCTCCCAGAAGCCGCACCGCACCGAGATACATCTCGGGAGCCGGCTTGTAGGTCCCGAACTGGTCTGCGCCGACGATGAGATCCCAGGGAAGCTTGCCGAAACGGGCCATGTCCGCTAGCTGCCGGGTTGTGCCATTCGAGAAGGCGCAAACGAGACCGTGTTCCTTGAGTGCTCCAAGGCCAGCAACCACATCCGGCCAGGGGGAGAGCAGGTGCCATCCCTGGACCAGCCGGTCTCGTTCAGGGTCCGAGAGCGTGTTCAGGCCGTACTTCGGGAGCAGGCTATCGAGCGTCTCGCGGTGCAACTCATCGAACCCCGCCCAGCCGCGACGCTTCTCGCGTACCTCGGCAATGGCCGGCTTGTAGAGTGAGCGCCACTCGGCGACAAGCTTCTCCCAATCAGCTGCGCGCCCGGTTTCTTCGCCGAACCTGCTGCAGCGCGCCGTGAGGCTGCCGCGCCAGTCGACGGTGGTGCCGAAGGTGTCGAACAGAAGCGCCTGGAGCGGTCGACGGGCTGGGGCCGACTCGCTCAGCGCGTTGCTCCGGCATGCCGCGCTGCCGCGGCGACGACCTTTTCGGCAGCGTCCTGCATCGTTTCGCCTACCTCAAAGGCCAGGCCGGAGTCCTTGAGGATCTGCCGCCCCTCTTCGACGTTCGTGCCCTCAAGCCGCAGAACGATGGGCACCTTCACATCAAGGTTCTTGGCTGCCTGCACCACGCCCTGGGCGAGCGTGTCGACCCTGAGGATGCCCCCGAAGATGTTGATGAAGACCGCCTGTACATTCTTATCCGAGAGCAGGATGGAGAAGGCGTTTTCGATCTGCTGCTGGTTTGCGCCGCCGCCGACATCGAGAAAGTTCGCCGGCGAGCCACCCGCGTACTGGATGATATCCATCGTCGCCATGGCAAGGCCCGCGCCGTTGACCATGCAGGCGATGTTGCCGTCGAGCTTGATGTAGTTGAGCGCGTACTTCGAGGCTTCCACTTCGAGGGGATCTTCCTCGGCGAGGTCGCGCAACTCCTTGAGCTCCTTGTGCCGGAACATCGCGTTGTCGTCGAAGGTCAGCTTGCAGTCGAGCGCGAAGAGCTTGTCGTCCTTGGTCGTGATGAAGGGATTGATCTCAAGCAGCGTGGCGTCGGTGTCGATGAACGCCGTGTACAACCCCTGCATGAACTTCACGGCAGCTTGCAGCTGGGTGGGTTTGAGGCCCAGCGCGAAGGCGAGCTCGCGTGCCTGGTACGGCTGGAAGCCGACGGCCGGGTCGATCGCGACCTTGCGGATGGCATCCGGGTTTTCGGCAGCAACTTCCTCGATCTCCATGCCGCCGGCCTGCGACGCCATAAAGACCAGCTTGGCCTGGGCGCGGTCGAGAACGATGCCGAGGTACAGTTCGCGGTCGATCGCTGCTGTCTCTTCGATCAGCAGCCGCTGGACGCGCTGCCCTTCCGGGCCGGTCTGGTGCGTGACCAACTGCATGCCCAGGATTTGCGAGGCGTACGTCTCGGCATCCTCGAGCGTGCGCGCGACCTTGACGCCGCCACCCTTGCCGCGGCCACCTGCGTGGATCTGCGCCTTGACCACGATGCCCGAGGCACCGCCCAGCATGAGGCGCTTGGCGACCTCCATGGCTTCTTCGAGCGTGTTCGCTACTTCGCCCTGCGGAACGGGAACGCCATACTTCCGCAGAATGTCCTTGGCCTGGTACTCGTGAATTTTCATGTGTTCTCAGGGAAAGCCGCGCCTGCCCATGATCGTGATTCCGGCACGCGCAGACCCGTTCATAGTACAGGCGGTTCCCAGAGGTTGTCAGGCCTCCGGAAGCCAGCCGCACGTGGGCCCGGGTCGCAGATGCGAGGCCCGGGCCCGGGGTGGCGCGAAGAGGGAGCTGCCTGCGGGTGATGGTCGCGGAGCAGGAGTTGCTCTTGCAGCCGTTGTCGCCCTGCCATGCTTCAGAACCCGCTTGCCCGTCGATCAGGTAGCAGGCATTCTGGCGCTGCCCGCGCGTGACCACAGCCTGGAAGAAGCTCAGGAGGTTGAGGTCGCTGACCGAGCTGATCGCGGTGCTGGCATCGTCGCTCCCCGCAGC
The DNA here is from genome assembly GCA_965199135.1 of Acidobacteriaceae bacterium. Lineage (GTDB taxonomy): Bacteria > Acidobacteriota > Terriglobia > Terriglobales > Acidobacteriaceae > EB88. The sequence goes on from OZ240685.1 coordinate 1,493,406, forward strand.
GTCACAAATGCTCCTCCCCGCTGCCGCAGGGTGTCAACTCGCTCGAGGGCCCTTGGGGTGGGTCTTCACACGGCGGTTTGCGCAGTGTCAACGACTGAACTGGCGAAGGTGGTGATCGGCGTGAAGGTAGCCCCAACGCATCCAGTCCTCGAAGGACATGGGGCCGAACATCGGGTGATCGACGCGGGCCTGCTCCGGTCGGCAGAAGCGCTCAAGATCGGCCAGTACCTCCGCCCGATCCTCCTCGAAGACGCCGCTCTGCATGGTGGGCGTCCCGCGCTCGAGCGAGGGCACGGTCCTGAAGCTCTTATGCCAGGGGAGCGGCACCCAGAGGGCCCGTGATTTCAGCAGGGTTCGGGGCATCGGCAGGTCGATTGGAGCAGCCGGGATTTCACCCATGGCCATGCGTAATGCGCCACGCAGATGACAAAGCATCTCCCCGGCGTTCATGAGGCCCCATCGCGCCTGGTCCGTCGCCTGCAGGGCACGGACGCGCTCAGCGATCGTCGCGTGGTCGATGCTTCTCGTGAGCGTGTGCATGCGGGTACACCTCAAATCGTTCCGCCTCAAGTATGCTGGCGCCACTTCCAATCGCGAGGCAGGATCAACCCCTATGAGAGCAGCCTGGTACGAGAAGCAGGGACCACCACAGGATGTCCTGACCGTTGGCGAGATGCCGGACCCGGTGCCGGGTCCTGGCGAGGTCCGGATCCGCATCGCAGCCTCCGGGATCAATCCCGGAGACGTCAAGAAGGTCACGGATATCTTTGGCATTGGCATGCCGTACCCAAGAGTCATTCCGCACAGCGATGGTGCCGGTATCGTGGATCAGGTCGGCGCCGGGCTGCCGAACGGTCTCGTCGGCCAACGCGTGTGGTGCTTTGGCGCCCAATCCTACCGGCCTTTCGGCACAGCGGCCGAGTTCACGGTGGTACCGGCGGATCACGTGGCACCACTCGCCGACAACATCTCGTTCGAGACAGGCGCCTGCCTCGGGATCCCTGGCATCACGGCGCACCGAGCGGTGCATGTAGCCGGGCCCGTAGATGGCAGGACAGTAATGATCCAAGGTGCAGGCGGAGCGGTGGGCTTGTGCGCGGTCCAGCTCGCGCGCTTTGCTGGAGCCCATGTGATTGGGGTAGTTCGCTCCGAAGCCGAGGCAATCACGGCCAGCGAAGCTGGCGCCCACGAGGTTCTCTTCAGCGGGGACGAGTTGCCGCAAAGCGTACGCGCCCTTGCGCCGGACGGGATCGACCACATCGTCGAGGTCGCCTTCGCGGCCAACATCGAGCGCGATGTCGATCTGCTGAAGCTTGGCGGGTCGCTGGCCACGTACGCGACCAACGACGCAAAGCCCACCATCCCCTTCTGGCCGATGGTCTTCAAGAACATCCAGCTCCGCTTTCTTGGCAGCGATGACTTTCCCATCGCCGCCAAGGTGGAGGCGACCCGTGATCTCAATGCGGCCCTGGCGGCAGGCTGGGCTGGCTTTCCGATTGGTGAGCGGCTCGCCCTCGCGGAGATTGCACGAGCTCACCAACTCGCCGAGCATCCTGCACGCCCGGGTCGCATCGTGCTGACGATCTAGCACCCGGCCCAGGGATGCGGGCCGCCGGACCCTAGGCGCCTGCCTGCGCTGCTGCACTTCTGGCCTGGTCGAGCGTCAGGGTCTTGCGCATGCTTTCGGCGAGCATTGCCAGCGCCGCATCCTTCCCGCAGCCGAACACTGCCCGCACCGCGTTTCCCTGTACGTAGTACGCGAGGAACTCCGCGTTTTCGGTTGAGCCGTCGATCTGCAGCTCGTCCCACTTGTCGGCATGGCCCAGGTAGCCGAACCGCTTGCCGAAGTGCGCGGTCCAGAAGAAGGGAACGCCGTGGTAGCTCTCCTCGGCGCGGGTTGCATGCGCGCCGGGCTTGCGAAGGATGCCGGCGGCGGCAACGCGCCCATGCTGCTCGGCGAGCCGCCAGTGCTCGATGCGGGTGCCGTTGACGGACGCAGCATCGCCGGCGACCCAGACATTCGGCGCAGCCTTGAGCGTTTCATCGACCGGGATGCCACCATCGTCCTCAGTCGGCAGACCGTGCGCAAACCCGGTCTGCACCTGGACGCCCACTGCCACGATGACGAGGTCAGCAGGAAGAGATTCACCGGACGTAAGGGTGACCCCTTTCTCCGTGATCTCTTTGGTCTCTGCTTCGAGCTTCAGGGTCACGCCCTTTGCCCTGTGCAGGGCGAGGATCGCTTCCGCTGGCTTGTCACCGAACTTCTTGCTGAAGGGCGCTGCCGAGCGGCACACCACCGTGGCCGCCAGGCCCCGCCCCGTAAGCGCCGAGGCGGCCTCGAACGCGATGAAGCTGTCGCCGATGAGCACCGCCTTCTTGCCCCTGGCGGCTTCCTCGTCGCCCAGAAGCGCGTCGATCGCCGCAACATCGCGGATGTGCCGGATGGTGTGCACGTGCGGGAGGTCTTCGCCTGGCAGCCCGGGCTTCCTGGGTGAGCCGCCCGGCGCGAGGATCGCGGCGTCGAAGCGAAGGGTCTGGCCAGCATCGGTTGTTACCGAGCCTGCGGCAGCATCGAGGCTGGTGACCGTGGCCGCAAGGCGCGTCACCTTGAGACCTGTCTTTGCGTCGTCGCTCCAGAGCGGCAGGGTCTTGAGCGGCTTCTTGCCGGCAAGGGCCATCTTGCTCAGGTTGGTGCGATCGACCGGCTCGTCAGCCACGGGGTCGATCACCGTGATCTCTCCTGTAAAACCCTCCTGGCGGAGCGTGCAGACCGCGGCGGCGACTGCCGCTCCGCCGCCGATCGTGACAACGTGCCCGTCATTGCCTGTCTTTGCTTCTGCTGCGCTGTCGCCATGGCTTGCCAGCGTCGGCGTATTCACTGGCTCCGGGTCGACGAGGATCGAATCGCCTTCGATCTTTGTGTTGTAGCGTTTGAGCGAGCGAAGCGGTGGCGGTTCCACCAGCCGGCCGGTCTCGAGCTCAAAGGTCCCCATGTGCCAGGGGCAGACCAGGCGCCCGTTGCAGAGCGCGCCCTGCTCGAGTGGAGCGCCAGCGTGAGGGCATTTCGCTTCTACGGCATGAAGCTCGCCTTCCACGGTGTGGATCAGCAGGATCTCGGTATCGCCGAGCTTCACGGCCTTCTTGGTGCCGGGTTGGAGGTCGTTCGTAGACAACGCGGGTGCAAACGGCATAGTTCGGTCTCGCTTTCGGCTGGTGGGATGCGCCGGAAGCCTCGGCTACGATACAGGGGTGCAGGCAGAAGAGTTTCGCGCGCTGGTAAAAGGGGCGGTAGAAGACGGGACGACCCTCAGCCGGGCGGAAGCGCGTGGGCTGCTGGAATATTTGTTAACGGCCCCTGAAGCAGATGCGGCGAGCCATAACGCTCTGGCGGCGCTGCTTGCCGTGATGGCACGCCGGGGCGAGACAGGCGAGGAGCTTTGCGGGTTTGCCGAGGCAATGCGTGCGGCCGCGACCCGGATCCCGCTCGAAGGCGAGGAGCGCGGGCGCCTGGTGGACACCTGCGGCACCGGCGGCGACGGGCTCGACACGCTCAATATCTCGACTGCTGCCGGTCTGGTGGCGGCAGGCGCGGGCGCCTCGATCGCCAAGCATGGCAACCGCGCGGTGACCTCGCGCTTCGGCTCAGCCGATGTGCTTGAGGCCCTGGGCGTTCCGATCACGCTTGACCCCGAGGCGGGAGCGGCCTGCCTGCGCGAATGCGGGTTCCTGTTCATGCTGGCGCCTGGGCTGCATCCCTCGATGCGGCGAGTTGCGCCGGTGCGGCGGGCGTTGCCGTTCCGGACGATCTTCAATCTGGCTGGACCACTCACGAATCCGGCCTGCGCCGCGGCGCAGGTGGTCGGGGTGTGGGGGGAAGAGCGGATCCCGGTGGTGGCGGAGGCGCTGCGGCTACTCGGTGTGCGTCACGCCATCGTCGTGCATGGGCGGGTCGCTGGGTCGGAGCGTGGCCTCGATGAGCTGACGGTGACCGGCGACAGCCTCTATGCCGAGGTGCGGGATGGCTGGATCGCCCACGGGGTGCTCGACCCGGCTTCGCTTGGGCTCTCCGTTGCGCCTCTCTCGGCGCTGCGGGGGGGCGGCACCGCCCACGAGAATGCAGCGCTTGTGGAGCAGGTGCTTTCCGCTGAGGAGAGGGGCGCGAGGCGCGAGATTGTGCTTCTGAATGCCGGCGCGGCGCTGGTGGTCGCGGGCATGGCGGCCGATCTTCGTGAGGGGCTCGAACGGGCGCGGGAGGCGGTGGACTCGGGCGCGGCGACCGCGACCCTGCGGAAGCTGCGAGCTTTTCGAGCGAGGCATGCTGAAGCCCCCGCCCGGTAGTCACCTCGTTTTCGGAAACGAAACCACACGCGCCAGTGTCTATCCACCGGACAGGTTCGGGAGGCGACATATGGACGGACGACTCTTTCTCTGGGCAGCGCTATGTGCGCTGCCCATGGCAGCCGGGGCACAGCAGATCCAGGTGAGCGGAGCGAACCGGACGATCAGCATCACCACCACGGAGGAGGCGAGCCGTCGTGCGGATGTGGCTGTGGTCCATATCGGCTATCAGCTTTACGGTGCGACCTCGGCTGCAGTGAGTGAGCAGGCAGGATCGACTTCGGGAGCGATCCTGAAAGCGGTTGCCTCCCCTGGCATACCCAACGATGCGGTGGAGAGCGAGTCGCAAAGCACCGGCGCTGTCCAGCCCTTTGCGGAGAACCAGGCTTCGCCCGAAGACCGGGCCACCCGCAGGTTCCAGGCGCAGCAAGGCTGGAGTGTGCGAACCAGCCCGGACGAAGCAGCGAAGGTGCTGGCGAGCGCGGTAGACGCCGGCGCGAACGAAAGCGGTGCGATTGATTGGTCGGTCGCGGATGAAACCTCACTGAGCGGCGAGGCTGCGGGCAAAGCGCTGAAGCATGCGCAGGCAATCGCCACGCAGATGGCCGCCGGGCTGGGCGCGACGCTCGGACCCTTGGTCTACGCGAGCAACGAGGCTCAGCAGCTACGCCCGATGGTCATGGCAGGTCCTGCGAAAGTGAGACTGATGGATGCTGCGCCTCCTGCTGTCGCTGCGAAAACGCTCGACCTGCGCGCACCGATGGTGCGGCGCTCCGCGACTGTGGTGGCGGTCTTCTCTCTCCAGTAAGAGCTCGTCTGCGACCTCACCCACCCCGGCGCATCTCTATAGGGACACCCGGAACAGGAGAAACCCAGAAGCATGCCCCGCTATGGCTACCGAGAGCTCGAACCCACGCGTGAAGCGAAAGAAGTCTTTGAACGCTGGATCGACTTCCTGGACCGAGAGATCGGCAAACACAAGAAGGTCTCGCTGCGGGAAGAGCTGGTCATGGACAACCTCCACCAGCTCATGCTCGGCACGCCCAAGGGCGGACGGCTTAACTTCAATCTAAACAGCGAGCTCCCCTTCAATGTGCTGCAGCTCTCGCTCGATCCGAAGAACATCACGCTCGAAGCCGAGTACTACGGCGACATCGACCAGGAGAAGTACGCGCTCGTCAAACCGCTGATCTACTTCTGGCAGATGTTCGACCGGACGCCGATCGGACTGAATCACTGGCTGGGCTTTCGCTTCCGCGCCATGCTGGGCAAGCACATCTTCCGGTCCATCGGGCGGAACGTGAAGATCTTCCACGGCGTCGAGTTCTCGTTCGGCTACAACCTGACGATCGAAGATGACGTGGTCATCCACCGCAACGTGATCCTTGACGATCGCGGCGAGATCATCATCAAGAAGGGCACCTCCATCTCCGATTTTGCTGCGATCTACTCGCATGCGCATGACCCGGTCGATGGCTCGATCGTTGAGAATCGCAAGACCGAGATCGGTCCCAACGCCCGCCTTACCTACCACACCGCCGTGATGGCCGGCGTCAAGGTGGGCGAGGATGCGACGATCGGCGCGATGGGCGTCGCGACCAAGACAGTCGAGGACCACAGCATCGTCGGCGGCATCCCTGCGAAAGAGATCAAGAAAAAGCAGGATGCCAAGCGCTTTGAGGGCGCCGACGACGCGCAGGATGGAAACAAAAATGCCGATCAGCAGGCGCCCGATGAAACGGCTGAAGATCGCGACCGTCGAAACCACTAGCTGACTTTCGCACGTGGGCCCCCGGATGGGCCCATGCTACGATCAGCAAGCCCGCTCATGCCTCAGCAAGAGATCATCCTCAAGATCTTCGAATTTGTTCTGCTGCTCTTCTCGCTTTCCCTCCACGAAGCAGCCCACGCCTGGACCGCATCCCGCCTGGGAGACCAGACCGCGCGGATGCTGGGCCGCGTCACGCTGAACCCCGTCAAGCACATTGATCCCGTCGGCACCGTGCTTCTGCCGCTGGCGATGCTGTTCCTGGGTCCCTATGGCGGCCGGTTCCTCATCGGCTGGGCGCGCCCGACACCGGTGAACACCCGCAACTTCAAGAACTACAAGCGGGACGACATCCTGGTGACACTCGCCGGACCGTTGTCGAACCTGCTGATCTCGTTTTGCTGCGTAGTGGTGCTGATCGTTCTTGCCAAGACGTCGCCTGTGGCAGCGAGCCTGGTCCGTGGCCTTGCGTTCGGCGGCTTTGATCCAAGCCTGATGCAGGCCGCCCCTGCGCTGTTTCCGGCGGTGATCCTTCTGTACATGGCGCTCACGCTGAACCTGTTCCTCGCGTTCTTCAACTTACTGCCTCTGCCCCCACTCGATGGCTCGCACCTGATCCGGCACCTCCTGCCGACGAACATGCTGCGCATCTACGACCAGCTCGGGATCATCAGCCTGATCCTGATGTTCGTCTTCGGCGGCCGGCTGGTGAACCTGTTTGTGGCGCCGACGCTCGCGGTGATCAACCAGATCCTCCTGTCGATGTAGCGCGACCCACCACCTTGTTCGTCATCCGGAACGAAGTGAAGGATCAGCGGCTTTCTCCTGTTATGCCCCGGACCGCAGGTCTTTTTATGCCCCGGACCGCAGGTCTTTTTATGCCCCGGACCGCAGGTCTTTCGCTCCGCTCAGGATCACAATCAGCACAGCGAGAGTGCAGCCGCGCGGGAACGAAAACCAGCTTCCGTACAATAAGGAGCATTCCAGCCCTTCGAGGTTCCGTGTCCGATTCTGCTCCTGCACTCCATGCTCCCTCCCAGCGCCGCGTTCTTAGTGGCATGCGCCCGACCGGGAAGCTGCACCTCGGCAACTACATGGGCGCGCTCCACAACTGGGTGCGGCTGCAATCGAGCTATGAGTGCTTCTTCTGCATCGTGGACTGGCATGCGCTGACCACGGACTACGAAGACCCGCGGGCGATCCCGGCCAACATTCGCAGCATGGCTGTGGACTGGCTCGCGGCGGGGCTCGATCCTGAGAAGTGCACCATCTTTGTGCAGAGCCGCGTGCCGCAGCACGCCGAGCTGCACCTCGCCCTCTCGATGCTCACACCGCTCGGCTGGCTCGAGCGGGTGCCCTCCTACAAGGAGCAGCAGGAAAACCTCGTCGGCAAGGACCTGACTACCTACGGCTTCCTCGGTTACCCGCTGCTGCAGTCCGCAGACATCCTGCTTTACGGCGTCGCCGGCGGCACGATGCATGTGCCGGTCGGCGCGGACCAGGTGGCGCACGTGGAGCTGACCCGCGAGGTCGCGCGACGGTTCAACCATCTTCACGCGCAGTGGGCCCTGAAGAACGATGCAGCCAGCCCAGACGCGGGCGATGGTTTTTCCCTTCACAAGCCACCTAACCCGATCCTGGTCGAGCCGCAGGTCCTGCTCACGCCAACCCCGAAGCTCCCGGGCACCGATGGCCGCAAGATGTCCAAAAGCTATGGCAACTACATCCTGCTCGCTGATTCGGAGCCCGAGATCCGGCGCAAGCTCAAGCCTATGGTCACGGACCCGGCACGTGTCCGCCGTTCTGACCCGGGCGATCCGGACAAGTGCCCGGTCGGCGATCTGCACAAGGTGTTTTCTTCGGCCGAGACGCTGCTCAAGGTCTATGACGGCTGCACCACTGCCGGCATCGGCTGTATCGAGTGCAAGGGCTGGCTGGCTGACTCGGTCGTGGGGGAGCTCGCGCCGATGCAGGAGCGGCGGGCCCGCTACGACGCCGATCCCGAGCTCGTGACCGAGGTCCTGAAAGCCGGCAGCGAGGCCGCGGCCAAAGAGGCCAGGCAGACCATGGACCAGGTTCGCGCGGCGATGGGGCTCACCCTGTGAGCGACGATCAGCAACGGGCGGCAGCTCCCGCGGGAACCAGCGAGACGACTCGCGCTTCCGCGCCCTCGCAAAAAGCAGTCGACACGCGTGCTCCGGAGCCTGCCCGCAAGAAGCAAATCGAAAATCTCTTCCCATTTTCTGTTTCGGTCGGGCGCGTCTACGATGGCCCGCTCGACCTGCTGCTCGACCTGATCCGCAAGCAGGACATCGATATCTGGGACATACCCATCGCGACGATCACCGCGCAGTTTCTCGCCTACGTCGAGCGTCTCAAGGAGACCGACGTCGACAACGCCGGCGAGTTTATCTACACAGCGTCGCTGCTGATCCACATCAAGAGCCGCATGCTGCTGCCACGCGCGCCTTCTGAGAATCCCGAGGACGGCGAGAGCGGCGATCCGCGGCTTGAATTGGTGAACAAGCTTCTCGAGCATGAGCGCTTCAAGAATGCAGCGCAGATGCTCTTGCAGAAGCAGCAGATCGAGTCCGCCACCTGGACGCGTCCGCAGATGGACACGGTGTTACGCAACGAGACAGTTGATGGCGAGATCGCGGCCGACGTGCCGGATCTTGTTCGGGTCTTTCGCGACATCCTGGAACGCGTGCGCAACCGGCCCGTGCTCAATGTCGAGGAGGATTCGGTGACGGTGGGGCAGATGATCGACTATGTGCGCCGTCGACTGCTGCTCGAAGACAAGCCCGTCTCGCTCAGCCGAATGCTCACGAACACACGCTCCGAGAGGGCGTTAATCACCATGTTTCTTGCGCTGCTTGAGCTGGTCCGACTGCAGGCGATCCTCTTGCGGCAGGACACGAACTTCGCCGAGGTCTTCGTGAAGAAACAGGAAGGGTTCGAAGCACTGATGGAAGAGCGCATGCGTCACCTCAAGGACGACTGGCAGTAAGCGAACCAAGGTGTGTGCAGCCTCCTCGTTTTCCGCGGGGATTCATCAGATCTTCACACCAGGCCGCGCTAAATTGATGATTCCCAGGCATCCCGGTTGCTACTGTTCCTGAAACGACCGCGAGGATCCTATGGCACAGACATCTGTTCCACTTCCCCCTGCACAGGGCAAGACTTCCGACCCATCCAGTCCACACTCTCTCCTGAACAACAAGATGGACAAGGGGCCCGGCAAAGCGGGCATGATTCTGTTCGCCCTTGTTCTGGTTGGCGGTCTGGGCTATGCCGCAGGACAGATCGTTCACGATCTTGCCTCCTCACCGCAGGCTACCGTCTGGCCGTACGTGCTTCTTGGTGTCGCACTGCTGATTGCGCTCGGGTTCGAGTTCGTCAACGGCTTCCACGACACCGCGAATGCGGTCGCCACCGTGATCTACACCCACACTCTCGAGCCCCACGTCGCGGTCGTGTACTCCGGCATGTGGAACCTGATCGGTGTGTTGACCTCTTCGGGCGGCGTCGCTTACACAATCGTTTCGCTGTTGCCGGTTGAGTTGATCCTGCAGGTGGGCTCAGGCGCCGGATTCGCGATGATCTTCTCGCTCCTGATCGCAGCCATAATCTGGAACCTGGGAACCTGGTTCCTGGGGCTTCCTGTTTCAAGCTCGCACTCGCTGATCGGCTCGATCATCGGCGTCGGTGTCTCGAACCAGCTGATCCAGGGCAAGAACGGCTTGAGCGGTGTGGACTGGTCGACAGCCCTGGGCGTCTTCAAGGCGCTTCTGATCTCGCCGCTGGTCGGCTTCGGTTTCGCTGCGATCCTGCTTCTCATCCTCAAGGCTGTCATCAAGAGACCAGAGCTGTACAAGGCGCCCGAGGGCGATGCGCCGCCACCGTTCTGGATTCGCTGCCTCCTGATCCTCACCTGCACCGGCGTGTCGTTCGGCCATGGTTCGAATGACGGCCAGAAAGGGATGGGCTTGATCATGCTCATCCTGATCGGTACCGTGCCGACTGCCTACGCGCTCAATCACGCGATGGGCTACAGCCAGGTGCAGACCTTCTCGGCAATCAGCGAGCAGGCGCAGCGCGTGTTCACTGCGCATGTGCCGAACCAGCAGGCGTTGCAGGCTCCGCCACCGGCCGCTCCCGCGCAGTCGCCCGCGCCGAAGGCTGCTGGTGCGGCGGCTCCTAACCCGATGCAGCAGGCAGACCGCACCGCGCTGCTCGACTACGTGCGCGACAAGAAGTTCACGCCGGCCGCCATGGTTGGTCTGCAGCAGATGTCCGGCCAGATCGAGCAGGAGCTGCTCCAGTACAAGTCGCTTGCGACCGTTCCGCCGTCCCAGCAGCGGAACGTTCGGAATGACATGTACCTCGAGAGCGAAGCACTGCGCGTCATGGGCAAGGACACGAGCGTCACATTCAGCGCCCAGGAGAAGGCGGTGCTCACCAACTACCAGGCGAACCTGAACAAGAGCACCAAGTTCATCCCGACCTGGGTGAAGGTAGCGGTGGCCCTGGCGCTTGGTCTCGGCACGATGGTGGGCTGGAAGCGCATTGTGATCACGGTCGGCGAGAAGATCGGCAAGACGCACCTCACGTATGCACAGGGTGCCTCGGCGGAACTCGTGGCCGCGGCGACGATCATCCTGGCCGACCAGTACAAGCTGCCGGTTTCGACCACCCACGTCCTCTCGTCTGCTGTCGCCGGCACCATGATGGCGAACGGAAGCGGGCTGCAGATGGCCACGATCCGGAATATCGCGCTGGCCTGGGTTGTTACCCTGCCGGCAGCGGCGCTGATCTCGGGCGTTCTGTACTGGGCGATGCGGCTCTTCCTCCACTAGAGCGCGGCTTCTGTTTTCCGCACCTTCCGGCGCTTCGGTACGATAACCGAAGCGCCGCTTCTTTTTTGAGCGGATCAAGGGCGGCTCATGGGTGTACGCGGCAAAATCGAGGCAGTGATCTACGCGGCGGAAGAGCCGGTCACACTGCAGCAGCTGGCGGCGTTGTTTGGCGTGGAAGCGCTTGCGGAGCAGGGCGAGCAGGAGGCAGCAAGAGAGACGGTCGCCGAAGGCGAACCCGCGCAGGAACAGGGAGCCGACGAGGCGCCAGCTTTCCCCACGGATTCTGAGCTGGATGACCAGGCGAATGCTTCCGGGCGGAGTGAAGCGCCCGCGTCTCCGCGCGCGTTGCCGGTCGAGGGGAGTGGCCAAGAGGCAGAGGCGCAGCCGGAGACAGTGGCATCGGAGCCATACCAGGCAAGCGGTGTGCCGGTGCTGGTGGGCGACCCGGACGGGGACAAGCGGGCGGCACGTCTCCGCGATCGCAGGGCACGCGAAGCGGTCGAGGTGATCCTCTCGGAGTTGGTCACCGAGTACGACCGCAACGACCGCGGCATGGAGATCCGGGAGATCGCGGGCGGCTATCGCGTCGCCACCAAGCCCGAGTATCACGACGCGGTGCGGGCGTTTGCAAAGAGCCTGAAGGCACCGATGAAGCTGTCGCTGCAGGCGCTTGAGACGCTGGCGGTGATCGCTTACAAGCAGCCCGTCACCGCGCCGGAAGTGTCGGAGATCCGCGGCGTGGATTCAGGCGGTGTGATGGGCTCGCTGATCGGCCGCAAACTGGTCACAACCGCGGGACGCAAGCAGGTAGTGGGTCGTCCCATCCTCTACAAGACCACACGCGAGTTCCTGCTGCGCTTTGGTCTGAAGGACCTCGCGGAGCTACCGAGCATGGAAGAGTTTGAAAAGCTGGCGGGCGAGCTAGAAGGCATGGCAGCCGAGCCGGCTGCGCCTGCGGCGGGGGAGCCGCCAACCGATACAGCTGCCAGCGAGGACGCAGGCGAGCGGCCCAGCCTGGCCCCGACGCAGATTTCAATGGACGTGGAAGACCTCGAAAGCCCGGGCGGGATCTCGATCAATCGCAGCGGCGTTCCCATCCCCGATACAGCAGACGAGACGCAAAAGGAAAGAGCAGGCGAGTAAATGGCAGAAGAACGCTTACAGAAAATCATCGCCGCAGCAGGCGTCACCTCCCGCCGCAAGGCAGAGGAACTCATAACCGGCGGCATGGTGCAGGTGAATGGGCAGATGGTCACGGAGCTTGGCACCAAGGCGGACCTTGAGAAGGATCACATCCGGGTGAACGGGAAGCTGCTGCAGGGACCCGAGCGCCATCGCTATTACATGCTGAACAAGCCGCGGGGGTATGTGACGACCGTCTCGGACCCCGAGGGCCGGCCGACGGTGATGAAGTTCTTCGAGCGGGTCAAGAATGCGGGCCGCGTGTACCCGGTAGGTCGGCTGGATTACCTGTCGGAAGGGCTGCTGCTGATGACCAACGATGGCGAGCTTGCGAACCTGCTGACCAAGGCCAGCACGCAGGTGGAGAAGACCTACCTGGTGAAGGTCAGCGGCAAGCCACCCGAGGCTGCGATCGAGCAGCTGCGCGCCGGGGTGATGATCGAGAAGGGTCGCCATGGCGCACGCGAAGGCCGCGTGATGACGGCTCCGGCGGAGATCAAGCTGATCCGCGATGCAGAAAATCCCTGGTACGAGATGGTCCTGATTGAGGGCCGGAACCGCGAACTGCGCAAGATGTTTGAAGAGGTGGGACATCACGTCGAGAAGATCCGGCGGGTCGGTTTTGGGCCTCTGGTGCTCGATGTGCCCCCGGGTGAGTTGCGGGAGCTCGATGAGCAGGAGATCACGGCGCTTGAGCGCGCGACGCGGCACCGGCCGGTGAAGAAGCTGGCGGCTGTGGCCGCGACGCAGGTTCCGGTGAAGGGCGCGGCGCCCGCGAAGCGGGCCCGCCCGGCAGCGAAGAGGTCGATCAAGAAGCTGACCAAGTAGTCTTTGGAGCGTACAGAATAGGGCCTGTTGAGCGCGGTTTGTGCGCTTTTCTGGCCCTTTTCCGTGCGCAAAAGAGTGTGTTTTCGGGCGTTTTGGGTGGGGTCCATATGGCGTTCTGTTGCGAACACAACAGGCGGAGTGTCTTCGGAGTCTCACCTCGTTTGCACGGGGATCGATGCAGGATTCTCGTGGCGAGGTGGGGGCGATGGCAGGCAAGGCAGACGCAAAGACATCCCGGTGCTGGCCGGGGTTTGAGCCGGTTCCGGGCAAGGGAGAGCACGAGCAGGGAAGTTGCCGTCCGAAGGCCAAGTCGAAGAACGGCGGTAAGCCTGTGGATCGGGAGCGGTCGCGCAAGAAGCAGGTCGCGGAAGGCGGCGAGCGTGGACGGCAGGCAAAAGCAAAAAGCCCGAATACTGCGGAGCGCCGGAGCGTGAGCAAGTCGGCGTCGAAGACGTCGGCAAAGACGGCCACTGCGGGCGGGGGCACTGCGAAGAAGAAGGCTCCAAGCAAGAAGAGTGCGAGCAGAAAGACAGCTGCAAGCAAGAAGCCAGCGGCGAAGAAGACAGCTACAAAAAAGACTGCCGCGAAGAAGTCAGCTACGAAGAGGTCAGCCGCGAGCAAGAAGACAGCCGCGAAGAAAACAGCCGCGAAGAAGACAGCCGCGAAGAAGACAGCGACGAAGCGGACGGCGGCCAAGAAGGCTGCCTAGCTGCCGCCTGCTTCAGCTTGCGTGCGCTGTTTCGCCGGCAGACAGGCCGGGCTCCCGAAGAGAGGGCTGCGGCCTGTTTCGCGTCTGCCTACGCCGAGCTGACCTGGCGAGGGGTCACCGTGGCTGCAGGCTTCAGATGTCGCGCCGGAAGCGCTTACCAGGGAACGACGCCGTGACGGTCGCGGTAGGTGCCCGAGGGGCTGCCGGGGGCTGCGGTCGCGAAGCTGACGATCGCCTCGGAACCTTCGGCCACAGTCTGCGGGCCGCTGTTGCCGTTGAGGTCGGTGGCGGTGTAGCCGGGGTCGGCGGCGTTGACCTGGATCCGGTCGCCGGCAAGCTCCTTAGCAAGCAGGACGGTGAAGCTGTTGAGGGCGCTCTTCGACGAGCAGTAGGCGAGCGAGATGATGGAGTTGTACTCCCAGTCGGGGTCGCTGTGCTGGGTGAGCGACCCGAGGCCGCTTGAGACGTTGACGATGCGCGCGTTGGCAGACTCGCGCAGAAGCGGCAGAAACGCCTGGGTGACGGCCACGACGCCAAATACGTTGGTGTCGTAGGTGCGGCGCATGGCCTCGAGGGTTGCGGTGGCGGGTCCTTCGCGCTCGACGGCGATGCCGGCGTTGTTGATCAGCACATCGAGGTGGCCAAAGCGTTCCTTGATGGTAGCGACGGCGGCGGTGATGGAGTGCGTGTCAGTCACGTCGAGCTGGAGGAAGCTGACGGCCGTGAGGCCTTCGGCGCGGAGCTTCGCGGCGGCTGCTTCGCCTCGTTCTGGGTCCCGTGCGCCGAGTAGGACGTGCATGCCTCCCTCGGCGAGCTGCCGGGCGACTTCGTAGCCGATGCCCTTGTTGGCCCCGGTAATGAGTGCGATGTCCATGCGTGTCTCCTGTTCCCCGATTGGATGTGGTGAGGAGTGGGAAGTCGCTGGAAGTGCAGAGTGTGGCTCGGTTGGGTCGGAGGATGCAGGGCTGCGGCCTAGGGAGCAAGGTGTCTGTATCTAAGTGAATCGAGAGGCTGTGTGTTTCCAACATCTAAGAAAAGAGAGGTGAGGCACCCGGCTTTCAGTCGCAAAGCCGAGCTGCTGCATGCGTCGCAGGAAGATGTCGATGAGATTCTGACAAGTGTCTCTGTCTGGAGAGGGAATGCCCTCGAATCAGCCAAGAAAGCAGCACTTCGTACCGCGGGTATATTTGAAAGGTTTCGCAAGCAGCAGGGAAAAGTTGTATGTCTACACGAGGGAAGCGCCGCCGCGCCCTCACACATCAAGGAAGTGGCTGTTGAATGCGACTTCAATGAGTTCGAGGTCGGGGAGGAGCGCCCAAACTTCCGCGACGAGCTTTCCTGGAAAAGTTCGAAGACCTCGCAGGCCCAATTACCGCGAAGCTTGTTACTGGTCAGGAGCTCACCCTGAAAGACCGATTGCACTGGTCGATCTACCTAGCCTGCCTTCTTCTTAGAACTCGAAAGATGCGCCGTGATTTTGGCCGACCGCTGCTTGATGAGGTGAGCGGATGGTTCATGGCTGACCCAGGCCTTCGTGGGATACAGCATGTCGCCTTGCAGTCGGGGCGGCTGATTTTCAAGGAGGAAATTGAGAGGGCAGTGGCAAAACAAGTGGCTGAACTACAGAACAATCCCGCTTATCTTCAGCTCAAGGCTCGCCCCGAAAGATTGCCTGCATTCGCCTCCATCTTTGCAGAGAGGATTTGGAGACTGGCTGTGGATAAGACTGGAAGCTTGATAACCAGTGATTCGCCCATATCGACCGCGAAGATAGTTGATTTTCAAATCTCTCTCGGCCACGGATTGAACGTTCCCGGAAGCTTCGTTTTCATTCCTATCTCGCCCAGCATACTTTTATGTCATGTATGCCTGACGCCATATGCTTCAAAGAAGAGCTAGACGGTAGGGATGTCGACACGATTAACAGGAGCATTATCGCGCTGGCCGATGTCGAGGTATTCGCACGCAGAACTCAGCCAGGTCTAGATTCGCTTGTCCGTGAGCGAATCGGGAGCATGAAGTTTGGCAGAGACATCTTTCGCCTTAAGAGCGGTCCACCGTGCTCACTTGACGACTTCAAGTAGCTGCTGATCTTCACCAACCCACGCCTTCGCGCCATCATGCGTGAACTTCTTCGCAGCATCATCCCACTTGAGCGTGGTGATTTCGCGCTCCCCCTTTTCGTATGCGTAGGTCGTGCCGTCGTCGTTGTAAAGGGTGAAGGTCGCGTCGGCTCCGGGGTAGATCTTGATCTTCTCGATGGCCTGTTTGTCGTGCGTGCTCTCGACCGGGGAGCCGAGGGGCAGGATGGAGCCTGCCTTGACGAAGAGCGGGATGGTGTCGATGGGCGCCTGCGCCGTGATTGTCTGGCCGCCGTGGAGCTTCTCGTTGGTCCAGTAGTTGTACCAGTCGGTGCCGGCGGGGAGGTAGACCTCGCGGGTGGTGGCGCCCTGCTCGGTGACGGGCGCGACCAGCAGCGCGGGTCCAAACATGTACTCATCGCGGATGTCGGCAACGTGCTCGTCGTGGGGAAAGTCCATAAAGAGCGCACGCATGAAGGGAGCGCCAGTTTGGTGGGTGAACCAGCCGAGCGAGTAGAGGTAGGGCATCAGCGTGTAGCGGAGCCGGAGGTACTTTTCGAGGATGGGCTCGGCCTGCGGACCGTAGCTCCAGACCTCGTTGTAGGTGCGGGTGCCGTGGGTGCGCATGGTGGGCAGAAAGGTACCCCACTCGAACCAGCGGGTGTAGAGCTCGGGATAGTCTTCGTTGTGGCCGACGGTGGCGCGGGCGCCATCGGCCGAGAGCAGCGGGGGGTGTGCGGGGGTGTGCTGCTGGGGCAGGTACTGCCAGCCGCCGATGTCGTTGCCGGTGTAGGCGATGCCCGAGGCGGCGACGTTGAGCATGGTAGGGATCTGGCGGCGGAGGGTGTCCCAGGTGGGCGAGATATCGGAGGACCAGAAGATGGCGCCGTTGCGCTGGGCCCCGGTGTAGGCATCGCGGGAGAGGGTGAGTGCGCGCTGCCCGGGCTTGTCGGCGCGGATCCCGTTATAGATCGCGCCCGTATGGAAGAGCGGATAGACGTTGAAGAATTCCGTGCCGGGGCCGATAGAGAGGTAGGCACCATCAGGCGGGAGATCGGGTTCGGTCTCGTCGGCCCAGAAGAAGTCAAAGCCCTTGCTCGCGATGTTGTCGCGGATGAGCGACCACCACCATTTGGCGGCTTGGGGGTTGGTGGTGTCGATGTCGGAGCCGGCCTTGTCGTAGGGAAGGCCGTCGACCGGCTTGCCCGGTGCGGGCTCGTCGGGGGTCACAGGAATGCCCGAGGCGAAGTGCTCAAACCAGCCTTTGCCGAGGAGCTCGTCGTAGTAGCGTGAGCCGGGCGCAAAGCGCGGCCACACGCTGATCATGGTCTCGATGTTCTGGGAGTGCAGCTCCCGGTTCATCGCGGCGGGATCGGGCCAGTCGTTGGGCTTGAAGTCGTACTGGCCCATCTTGGTGTAGTAGAACCAGTCGACGACAAGGATATCGAGAGGCAGGTGGCGCTCCCGGTATCCTTTCGCGACGGCAAGCAGCTCGGCCTGCGTGCTGTAGCGCTGCTTGCACTGGATAAAGCCGTAGGCGGCCTTGGGCAGCATGGGCGTCGCGCCCGTAAGCAGTCGGTAACCGGAGTAGATCTCGTCGGTGGTCCGGCCGGCGATCACAAAGAACGAAACACGCTTGCCCAGCGTGGAGGACCACTTCGTCTCGCCGTCAAAGGCAGGCGCGATGGTGGTCGACGAGGGATTGTCCCAGAGGATGCCGTAGCTCTTGTTGGTGACCGCGAACGGGACGCAGTAGGTGGGCGCGGCCGGGGAGAGATAGTTGGCCGCGCAGGTGATGGGGCGTTGCCGGTGGTCGAGGAAGCCTTCCTGATTTTCGCCCAGGCCATAGTAGTGCTCATCGTCGGGCGCTCGGAAGGAAGCAGAGACGGTGTAGAGCGGCAGGTCCTCAGGCTTGATCCCCCGAGCGTTGTGGAGCGTGTCGTCTTTCTGGTTGAGCGCGGCCATGCCCCAGCCGTCCATTGTGACCAGTGGCGAGCCGTCTGGCAGGGTGACCGCGATGCTGGCGCCGGGCACGGAGCCCGAGAAAAAGGCAGCGGTGTCCGGGAGCTTGGCGCCGGGTTGCCGGTGGTAGGCGGGCGCGACCGAGACCGTCATGCGGTCACTCGCGTAGGTGTCGGCGCCATCGGCGGCGGCAGCGTGCTTCCAGCCCTGTTCAGCAGGCTTCGCAATGAAGCCGAATCCCGGGGCGGCGGTGGCTTCGCCGGGGATGGTACTGAGGGTGACGCGGACGATGTTCGGGGCGTAGGGCTCAATGGTGATGGTCTGCCCATTGCGCTCGAGGGGCTGAGTTTGTGCAAGTGCGGCGGTGGCAGCAGAGAGGAGCAGCAGGGTGGCAGAGGTGTGGCGGATCATTCGAGCCTCGAACAAACAAGCATAAAAATGCAAGGTCCACGATACAGCAGTGTCAGGTGCGACGCGAAAGCGACGCGCGAGCAGAGGCGCGCCTGCTTCCCTCATGGTGCGGACCACGCAGGGTTTGCCGGCCACCCGTTCGCATACCGGTTCCACCTTCCACGATACGACTCCCTTTCCAGGGCCTACCGCATCATCCTGCGTCGGACCAAAGCTAGCAGCCATGCGGGGTTTGAAGTGCTGCAACGCATGTCTTTGGTCTGTTTTGTAATGATCGCGCTAAGTACGCTCGATCGCGAACCCCGGATGTCCGCCTGGCCCAGCCTCGTGGAACGCGCGCACCTGGTGGCACGGAGAGGCCTTCCTGGTGAATGGCGCCACGGGAACAGCCGGCAGGATCGCCGTGCAGCTCGCCCGCCATCTCGGCCCAGCCCGTGTGATCGCGACCAGCCGCCTCGCAAGGGGCTCGACGCGCCGACAGCTTGGAGCCGACATCGTGATCCCCTTCACCCTCGACGTGGAACATCCATCCGGAGCCGAGGCCTTCGAGGACGCGGTGCAGCAGGGCCTCGCAGCTGGCATTGTCATCGACTATCTCTGCCGTGACTGGCATCGATCCAGCGCGTCTTCGGGGCCGCAGGGGCTGCGGGACTGCATCAACGCCTGCAGCTTCTGTCGAGTTGTCAAAAGGAGAAGATGTTGCTGTCTGTGCTTCGCCGTGAGTTTGGAGTCTCTCAGCCGACTGGCTACCGCTGGATCAATCGCTATATGGAGGCCGCGCTGGAAGGGCTGCTCGATCTCAGCCGCAAGCCGCACGGGTGCTCTCAGGCGACCTCTGAGGTGACAAAGAATGCAATCCTATCCTCCGAAATCAAGACCCGAACTCAGAAGCTCGGAAGCCGGAAGGCAAGACTGGAGGTGCTGCAACCTGCAGTGATCTGGCCAGCAGCAAGCACGTTTGGCAACATCTTGAGCAGGGCCGGCTTGACCAACCCGAACAGAAGAAACGAGGCACCACGCCGTACTCCGAACGGTCCTCTGCGGTCACGGCACCGAACCAGCTCTGGTGTATGGACTTTAAGGGCTACTTCAGTACGGGTGACGGTTCACGCTGCGACCCGTTCACGATTACCGATGCACACAGCCGCTATGTCATCCGCTGCCAGAGTGTCTGACGCATGGACCTCAACCAGGTCGCAGCGATCTGCGAATCTGCCACGCGTGAGTACGGGATGCCAACAGGAATCCGCACCGACAAAGGCACTCCGTTGGCCGGAAGCGGGCTCCTCGGGCTGTCCAAGTTGTTGATCAGCTGAACGAAGCTGGGCATCCTTTACGAACGCATCCAGCCCGGCAGGCCGCAGCAGAACGGCTGTCACGAGCGCATGCACGGAACACTCAAGGAAGACACAATCGAACTACCCGGGCTAAGTCTGCGTCTGCAGCAGAAGAAGTTTAATTGGCTTCGGCAGATCTTCAATCACGAACGGCTCACGGTGGGATCAGTAACACTGTGCCGGCCGGCTTATACCAGCGCAGCTCTGCCTGCTGCCGAGGGCTCTCAAAGAGTTCAGCTATCCAGGAGGCTTCCCAATCCGGGGTGAGCTCGCGCGGTGATACCAGCCGGCACAAGGACCGGGTTTTCATCAGCCAGGTGTTCTCAATCGAAGACCTCAGGTTCGAGGAGATGGACGAAGAGACTTTCAGGAGCTACATCCGCGCCATCAAGATTGGTCAACGCAACGTGCCGGAATTTCGCGCTTCAGGCAAGCGTGAGGTCTTCCGCGAGCCCTACGGGTCGGGGTCGGTATCTGGGCCAGCTTAGCGATACCTGGCTTCTTGGGGTAAGCTTCGGCGAGCGAATCGACGGAAGAAGTCTTCTAAGTTATCTGCAACCGGGAGACGGCACGGCTCAACGGTCTGCAGGGAAACAATTTCCCCGATGACATCGTGAGGGAAGAGTGAAACAGGAGACTTGCCAGCATCCATGTGAACCATATCGATGCAAGAAGAATCTCTGACCTTGTTGCCTGCAAACACTACGTACCCTAACGGAAAGAGGCAGCAACCTGGGACGTAGTCTCGGCTCTCGGCGATTGCATTCTGAACGGACCATAATCTTTGATCAAGCTCGATGAGTTCGCCTGCGGGATCAGGCGCGCCCTGACTATAGAAGTCCAAGAGCACGCGAGGGAACCCGAACGCTTTGGCTTGTTCGAGAGCATCCCCGCTGACAGGCTCGAAGCTTCCGGGTAATGACCTTTACTAAATCTGCGTTAAGTGCGTTCAATACTTTCGTCGTCACGTCGAGTAGATTCCACCTGTCGTCGATCCATCTCGAACGACTGAGAGATCGCTGCGCATGCGGTGTACTCGGCGAAAAGCGGCCATGGAAATAACAGAATGGGGAAAGCCTGGAAAGCTCTGAAGCCGGCTTCCTCTGTTTCCCACACTCCTTGTAAATTCCTTCGGAATTCCTACATTACCAAGGCTCGACGACGAGTGAGCGGTCTTTGGAAGCAAGAACAAGAACTCTGAAAAAGGTGCCAAAGTTTCTGCGAGGGGCTGTAACGGATCTGCCCGTTCCAAACCGTAACGCATGTCCCGATACACTCACGAATGGCCGCAGCCGTGACGTTGTCGAGTGAATCGGGAACGTCGACGCAGCACCTCGTAGCGATTGGGCATAGCTCCGCGAACGAACCATACGTGCGTCGGGCAACGCAACGCAGACCCAACACCGTCGGTCTCTGCGACGGGCCGGAAAGATTCCGGCAGCGCCGCAGCAAGAGCCTGAAGCGCGAGACCGGATGAAACTGCTGCCGAGGGCGGTGCGATGGGCCGTGGCTAGTGCGCGACGGCTACAGTGGCGGCAACCAGGGCGAGAGAAGAGAACGCGGACGATGAATCGATGAAGGTTCTGAGAGCGCTTGGCTTGAGCAGCTTTGCCGGAATCACCAAGGTGTCTCCCGGAGAAAGTTTGAGGTCAGCGAAGGTATCTCCCCAGAACCCGCTCCTGTCCCGACTGAGTACGGCTCCATTGGCGCGAATGACAAACGCGTGCTTGGGGTCGCTCTGCCGGTCCGGTTCGCCTGCGAGATGCAGGTAGTATTTGACCGTCCCGCCTTCTTTGAAAAGGAACGAGCTCTGATCAGGAACAGCGCCGATCACGTTGACAGTAGAAGGCCGCTGAGGAATCAGGAGGACGTCTCCATTTTCTAAATCGAGGGCTGGGATGCTCTCCAGGCCCTCAGAACTCGTTTTAAAGGGAAGCACGATTCGCCCAGTCGCCCGTTGCTGCCGTAGCTGGCTGATCATTCGTTCTTCCAGAGTCAAGGCGGTCGAGTTAGCGGAGGACCCAGATTGCGAAAGGGATTGCTGGGCAGTAGAGCGTTCCATATCGACGGAGAGCTTATCGATGTACTCATCTACGCGCTGTTGTTGCACGGCGCGAGTGGATTCGCGGGTGAACTGAGCGCCGAACAGGTACGCCTGCGGCGTCATACCGCCGGCGCGCAAGACAAGACTCTGCAAGGTCTCACCAGGATGTACGCTGTAGACCCCAGCGCTCGCGATCTCACCCTCGATGCGCACGAACTTAGTGGTTTGTTCTTGTGCGACGTGAAAGTCGGCCTGGGAGAAGATCGTAACAACGTCGCCTGGTTCCAGGGGCAGGTCCTCCTTCTCGTCATGATCCAAGACCAACCTGCCAAGGTTGAAGGGGATAAGTTCGTTGCGAAGCGTATCTCGACGGGTTCGTTCAATCACTGCGTAGGTCCAGTCGATCTCCGCGGCCGGGACAGTCACCTTGGTGATCCTGGAGGCGCCTACAGTGACCCGTGCTCCGACGCCCTGGTTGAGAGAGGATTCCGTGTCTGTCGTTCCCGGCGAAGCCATCGAAATACCTCCGCGCGAGGCGGGCAGTGAGGAGGCTACGCCGCCCAGTTCCTCTCCTGAGCCTCTTGCTGCCCCTTCAGGAAGAGAACCTATTGTTCCATCCTGCTGGTCGGTGTCCCCTGTCGATTGAACCGGAAGCCCCTGCAGGAAGGGGTTTGAATGGCCCTCTGCATTACGTTCTTCCCAATAACTTGGTGTGAGCAACGAGGCTTTTTCCGGGATGATGTCGGTGAGGCGCATCCCTGGGTGCCAGGCGAAGCGTCCCGGCTCGGCCACGTTGCCTCGTATGGTCACAGTATTTTCGAAGCGATTTGTGATGCCGTGGATGATGATCAGATCACCGTCAGACAAGGGAGTGGCTAGCCCCTCGGGCGTGAATGGCACGGTTCGGCTTTCGCGGAAGTCGTGGTGCACGATCTGCTGGAGTGTAGCTCCGGAGGTAGATGCGACCGGGTTGATGCCCCCCGCGAGGTCAAGCTGCTCCCCAAGCGATTCCGAGCCTTTCAGTTCGTAGACTGCGGGTTCTTTGACCTGGCCTGCAATGCCGACCTGCGGACCTACCGGCGGGATGAAGATGACATCACCCGGGAGCAGATGCTGATCCTTAGATTTGTCACCACGCAAGAGCAGATCGTAGAAGTCAAAGGTGGTGATGACGTGGTCATCGCGGCGGAGCTCTATCCTGCGCAACGAGCCGGCATTGGACGGGCCGCCCGAGGAGAACACGGCGTTGACGAGCGTGGCGAGCGAGCTGACCGTGTAGGTGCCCGGGCGGCGCGCTTCGCCCGTGACAAAGATCTGGATCGAGTGGAGGCGACCCAGATCGACAGACAGGTTGAAGTTCCGAAAGACCCGACTTACCGCAGCGCGTACCTGAGCTGTGAGTGCTTCGTAGGACAGACCAGCCACGTGGATTGTGCCGACCTCTGGCAGGAAGATGTCGCCAGCTCGATCGATCGTGAGCGACTCGTTCATCGTTACAGGCCCCCACATGCGCACCAGGACCTGGTCACCTGTGGAGAGGATGTAATCCGTCGTGGGGGGTGCATTCGGCAGCGCGGCGAAGGTGCTCGGATCGAGAAACAGATTTGCGCCATAGATCGGCAGCGGGTAGCCGTAGCTCCGCTGGATCAGCAATTGAAAGCTGCTGAGTGCATTCGGTTGATGGCGATACAAAAGATCCGTTCTGCGATCGTTGCTGGTGAGCCCTGCCGAGTCGGCATGCTCCCGCGTATTATCCTGCCGTGGCGTGTCGGAGTCCCCCTGCTGCGCGGACTGACGACCAAAAGAAGATGTACCTGACTGGTACTGAGCGGCCTGACCCGGTGATGCAACTCCGCCCAACTGATCGAGCGACGTTTGACCTGAAGCGTCACCGATAGCGCCCATGGGGTTATTTGTGTTTGTGTCTGATACAGATTGGCCAGCATAGAGGGCGGGCGCTGTGGTAAAGAGAATCGCAGCGGCGAAGTACATCGGCAGGAAATGTTTTTTCATCAGGGCAGACCTAAAGCTCTTAGAACGTGCGTTCCGGGAGTATTGTAACCAGAGTCACCTCTTTCTGCTCAGAGAAAGTTACAGGTATGTATCTTAGGTGGATGATGTAAGAGGTTGGACTCTGCGGATTGATCGAAGAGTTCTGCATGGAAGGGGCAATTAGCGGATGCGGGTTTCGATCATCGTTCCAACGCTGAATCCTGGACCGCTGTGGAGCAATTTCTCCTCGGCGCTTGTTCAGAATGTGGCGGATCTTGGACTGACGCCAGCGAGCGTCCTCATCATTGATTCAGAGTCGACCGACGGAACCGCTGCGAAGGCCGCTGCTGCGGGATTCCGTGTTCTCCCGATCCTGCGGGAAGACTTTGATCACGGACGAACGCGGCAGCTTGGTGTCGAGCATGAGACTCGGTCATCAATCCTGATTTTTCTGACGCAGGATTCTGTTCTGGCCACGTCGGACTCACTGCGTACGCTGCTTACGGCATTTGCAGATCGAGATGTATGTGCTGCTTACGGGCGGCAGCTACCGCGCCCCGGGGCGAGTGGTATCGAAACACATGCGCGCCTGTTCAGCTATCCAGCAACGTCGCGTAGGCGCTCCCTCAAGGACCGTCACGAGCTAGGCTACAAATCGATCTTCGCCTCAAATGCGTTTTGCGCCTTTCGGCGGGACGCTCTGCTCTCTGTGGGGGGCTTTCCAAATCATGTGATCTGTAGCGAAGAGACGATCGCGATCGCCCGCATGCATCTGGAAGGCTGGCAATCGGCGTATGTCGCGGAAGCGGCAGTCTTCCATTCGCACCCATATACCATGCTGCAGGAGTTCCGCCGGTACTTCGATGTCGGGGTGACACATGCCAGGCAGCCGTTCCTGCTCGAAGAATTCGGAGCTCCGACCGGGGAGGGAAAGCGATTCGTGAAATCGGAAGTGCGCTTTCTGTTGAAAAATGACCCCGGGTCTCTGCCGAGCGCGATGGTGCGTACGGTCACGAAGTTTCTCGGCTATCGGTTCGGTCGGAGCGAGGCAGCGATGACATTGCGCGCGCGCAAGTGGCTCAGCATGAATCCTGCCTTCTGGAACCAGGATGGTTACGAGTTCGGAAGCGCAAAGGTGGAGCCTCGCTCCCATGGGAAAGACGCGGTCTGGAGCCCAACCGCGGACAGGGCCTACTCAGAGCGTTCTCCGGATATGGTCCCACAGCAGATGCACACGAGCGCGAAGTTGCCCAGCTCGGGAAAGCTTCCGGCTGAAGTTCCCCCGGTGGCGCCGGTACAACAGCAGCGGCTCCGGTAGAAAGATCGTGCGTCCCCCCGCACGATCGTTTGTGGTACCTATCCAGGCGTCATGGAGATAGCCGCGATCCCTTGGAAGGGGCAAGACGGTAGCAAGCAGGCTGGAACGGAAAGCCATTGCTGCGCCCTGGTACTGATTCTTTAGGATATTTCGCAGGAAGCCGCCAGAAAACTTGCCGTCCCGATCCCATCGAGAGTCGTGAAACGGCTGGCCATCCGAGTCGATCAGTGCGACTGCGCTCGTGACTAACTGTGTGTCGGGGTTGCTCTCAAAACTTTCGCAGAAACGGGCGACCTTGTTCGGGGCCCAAAGGTCGTCATCGTCGGAGAGGAACAGGATATCGCCCGTCGCATTGCGAAGAGCATCTTCGAAAGTGCGGACAACTCCCTTGTTCTGCTGGTGCTCGATAAGTCGAATGCGCGGGTCGCCGAGTGCGCGGATGCGGTCGCGCGTGTCGTCCGTTGAGCAGTCATCAACGATGACGACTTCGTCCTTGGGCCCGAGTTGAGGGAGGATGGATGCGAGCTGCTGGTCTATATAGTGGCCGCCGTTGTAGGAAGCCATGCAGACAGAAAGTTTTGCGGGGCGGGTAGGCAGGGCGGTGGTTGGCAGGGCGGCTCCGAGATGCTTCTCGACGGACGTTTGGAAGAGCCTGCGACGATGCCGCCTGGAGCGGAAAAGTCGCAGGCCGAGAAAGCGAAGGGTGGCTTTGCGCAGTGCCGCTGGATCGCCCCGCTTGAGATGTTTCAAGTAGCGCAGGAACAGTCGCAACGTACGTTCCGCACCGGAAAGCCAGGGCATCTCCGCGTCCCAGAAGGCTGATTCTGCCAGCAGGATGTGTTCGTAGCGCCAGGGTGAGACGCGTTGCTGCATCGCTTTCATGGAGAACTCGTGATCGACGACGATGTCACCGGCGACCCACACCCATTTGCCGAGCTTATGCAGATTGCGAAACATGGACGCGTCGCTATTGTCGAGCCAGAAGTATGGGTCGTAGCCGCCGATTTGCTGGAGCGCGTCTACGCGGATACACGCAGCCGAGTTGAAAGCGAAGACTGGTTCTTCGGGAATGCCGCAATATCCCTGTGGTAGCCACCGCGGTATTGCGCCGAACTGGAAGTAGTACGGGGAGAGCGCACCGTGCCTGGACGACAGGATCGGCACCACGGCCGCGATAGCCGGTGTGTGATCTACCTGCTCTATCGCCGGAAGTAGTTTGTCGATGAGGTCCTGTGGAAGTTCCGTGTCCTGATCCAACGTAAACAACCACTCGTAGCCGTGCTCTGCCGCAAACTCGATAGCGCGGTTGTAAGCGTTTGCCAGGCCTAGATTCTGCGGGCAGGAGATGTAGAGAAGCTCTGGTGGCAGGTCCTGCTGCGGCTCGCTTGCGGGCGAGTTGTCTACGACCAGTATGCGGATGCGGAGGGCGTTGGGCACGGACAACTGTTCGCATGCGCGAGTCAGGCTTTGGACGCTGACCGAAGCAGCCGCCTGAAGTTTATGGAGGACGATCACCGCCAAGATGGATTTGCCGTATCCGTCTCGTGACGCAGGGCATTTCTGCACACTCACCTCGTCAAACCCCCGATTCAAGTAGGCTGCGCGCATGCCCTTGCTGGGATTGTCTCTTCTGCTGGTAGTAATACCCCGCAGCGAAAAACACGAAAGACATGGCTTTGTATGCATTCTGTATGTCGATCATGATCATGCTGATGGAGAGGGCAATCACGATGTCTCTCACTGCCAGGCTGATCTTTCCGAGAGAGCGAAGCACAAGGATGAAGCATGTGAGGCCAATCACACCTGTCTCCACCAGAACTCTCAACCAGCCGCCATCCAGGGCGATACCGACCGTACCAGGGCCAAGCCCAAGAAGCCAGAATCGAGGATTACTCGTCCACAACTTTGTTACATAAGCCCACTTCATGGCACGGATCGCCCAACTGAAATCATTGTCCGCGACCGATTCAGGCAGCGGCGGGAAATCTCGGAACCGGTCTGGTACAGGGAGGGACTGGTAGACGTCAGTAATGAGATCGACGTTTTTGAAAGACAGCAACTTTGCGGATCGTTCCGACACCGGGCTGGGGAAGACAACGAGCAGAATTCCAAGGCCGATCACGGGCACCGCGATCTTGAGCGACGCCGAAAGAAAGTTCTTGGACGTCCTCTTAAAAAAGAGGAGAAGAAGTACTACGTTCGCGAGCGCCGGCATCCTGGCACCAGTCAGCAAGAGAGCACTGAACGTCACAACAAAGAGCAGGAGAGCCCTGAGTGGCCGCGAAGGCTTTACCTCGGAAAGAAAAATAGCGAAGCAGAAGTTGATGATGGCTCCCACCTCCCAGGGACCTCCCGTCACGCCCATGGCTCTGCTTTCTATGGACGCGTAGCCTTCCGAGGCGAACCCGCCGATGACGCCGAGGAATTGACCGATCATCAGAACTACATTAATGAGGAACCAGGCGCTTACAAGCGGCGTGAGGCGAAAGAAGGTGCCGTAGTATGCCCCAAAGTAAAAGAACAAAAAATACTCTATCAGCCGCAGAGAATAGAGGAGGCTACTCTCCTGAAACAGGATGATGTTGACGAGGTTGGAAAGGGTAAAAACAGCTACACAGAGAAGGACGGCTGCCTCGACGGAACTCAGCTGAGACTTCCAACGTGTAAGCCATCCGACAGCCAGGATCGCGCCCATCAGAAAGATCAACCCATCATCCAAGCGAAGACCGGCGCTTTCATTGCCGACGGAAACGAGGTTGACCTTGAAGGTAAAGAGGAGCAAGGCCGACAAAAGCGCAACAGCTTTCGACACAGCGGGGTTGAAGCGTGTGAGGATGTCGGGAAGCGGTTGCATCGAGGCCGGTCGCACCACGCTCATGTTCGACCCATAAGGAAGTCGGCTAGCAGCGATCGAGGGGTGGAGGCCAGCAGAGAGTGGTACGAGCGGAAATGCTGCGCCAGGAAAAGGAGCCGAGGGGATAGCGCCATGGGTGCGGCCGCCCTCGCCTCCAGAAACCGTATAGAACTTGTAAGCGGACCGGACCAATCTTCTTGAATATGTTTGGGCGCGCCGCTTAGATACTGGATCAGGTCCATCTGACGACGGGCGAGCATTCTATACCGTTGTCTCTTTGTCGCTCGAAGCGCGCGAAATCTCGCCTGAATGGAGTGGTCAGCGACGCCTAGCTGCTGACTGCTGTGCAACCTGTAGTCGGTGAGTGGCTCCGCGATAAAACAGAGCTTGCCCCAGAAAACCGCCATCCAACTGAGCCATTCATCGTGGACCCAGCCCTCGGGTATGTCAGGGAAGTGGGTCAGGAGTTTACGGCGGAAGACTACGGTCGCACCTGTAACCACCGGTCCTTCCATCAGGACACGCCCTGCATTCGTCGCCAAGCTCCTCTGCAGGAATGGAGAGAAGCCGAAGTACTTCCAGAGGCGTCCGCTACTGCTCACGGCTGAGTGCGAATCGAGCAGGTTGGCATCCGTGAAGAGAAGACTAACCTCCTCCATCCTATCCAGCGCGCCTGCAAGCTGTTCCAGTTTGTCGTAGCGCCAACGGTCATCCTGGTCGCTAAGGGCGATGTAGGTTCCCTTGCACATTCGCATGGCCTGATCGAAGTTGCGCGTGGATCCAAGTCGTGTTTCATTCCGGTGAATGTGGACGGGGAAGTGGCACCGGCTTGCGAACGACTTCAAGACGTCGAGCGTCGTGTCTGTGGACTGATCATCGCAGACGATGAGTTCAAGAGGCTGCCTTGACTGCGCAGCAATGCTATCGAGTTGCTCCTCGAGATAGCGCTCGCCATTGTAAGTACACATTGCAATCGAAACCAAGCCAAGCGCTGCTGGCGTTTCCGTAGGCGCCAACGATCTGTTTTGCGATGACAATGGGGGAGCCGGTGACAAAGTGTCTCTCGTGATCAGAAAATATTTGGTAACCTGCGCGGTAACGATTACTCGTGCAATACTAGCAAATAAGTTTGCAGCCGGGCACCGATAAACGCTGCTGGATCAAGGATGTAACGCCGAAGTGGCCCCGACTACTCTGGAAGCTGAACGGCCGATCGTAACCACTGCACCCGTAGTTTCGTTTTCCTACGTGGTTCGCGTCCTTTACGGACGGCGCGTCTTTATCGCAGCAATGACACTGGGTGGCTGCACCCTAGGGCTCCTCGCAGCCCTCATCATTCATCCTTCCTTCACCGCGAGTGCAGTGGTGTTACCGCCGGTCGATAATTCTTCGGGCCTGGGCAACCTCGGTGGCCTCTCTTCGGGTGGCGCGGCGGTTCTCGCACTTGGCGGCCATAGTTCCGCGGACTTGTATGTGCAATTGCTGCAGAGTCGCTCCATTGCAGATTCGCTGATCCACGATTTCGATCTGCAACATATATATAGGTCGAAGTCGCTTTCCGCGACGCGCGTGATTCTTGCCTCGCGAACCAAGATCCTTGCGAACGAGAAGAGTAATCTCATCACCATCGCGGTCACAGACTCTAGTGCGAAGCGCGCGGCGGATCTAGCGAATGGGTACATCGGCAAGTACCAGCTCCTGTCGGAGCGGCTGGCTGTGTCCACGGCTTCCCGGAAGCGAGCTTTTTTTAGCCAGCAGCTCCTGAAAGCGAAGAATGATCTCGCCGATGCTGAAGAGCAGTTAGCTGAGACGCAGAAGAAAACGGGATTCTTGCAGCCCGAGAGCCAGACCCAGGCGCTGATTGCATCCGCATCCAACCTGCGCGCCTCCATTGCCGCGAAGGAGGTCCAGATAGCTGCCATGCACAATTTTGCGACGGCAGAAAATCCGCAGATGAAGCAAGCGGAGACGGAGCTTGGCGGGCTTGAGGCGCAGCTGGCTTCCCTGGAGCATGCGAGTGGGAACCCTGATTCCCTCATCATGCCGAAGAGTGCAGTACAGAGCGGCGGCATCGAATATATCCGTCGGCTGAGAGATGTGAAGTACTTCGAGACCTTATATGAGTCTCTGGGTCGGCAACTCGAAGTAGCGCGGCTGGAGGAAGCACAAGAAGGCAGCGGGATCGAGGTCGTGGACCCGGCGATTGTCCCGGATCGCAAGTCGGGTCCCAAGCGGAACCTTATTGTTGCTGGTGCATTCCTTCTTTCTTTCCTTGGTGCGTGTTGCTGGGTACTCGGAAAGTTAGGGTTTGAGGACGCTCGGGCCCGTATGCGGGCGCTGGAGGGCACATCTTCGATCGTCGCCTAGAAGCAGGGTGCGCATGCTCTCGAAGCCGCTGGCTTTTCCTGGTCTTGCAAGTCTCAGGAGTCACAATGCTGGGTATCGCATCCACTAAGTCGGTGTCCGCACAAGTGACAAGTGCGACACATGGTCTCTCCATCGTTGCTTCTTCGAGCCTGCCATTCACGTCCTATGTGCCGATGGATCACTGGGCCTATGGTGCAATCGATCGTCTGCATGCGCTTGGCTTCGTTGATACTGCGTACTTGGGCATGAAGCCGTACACGCGAGCTTCTATCGAGCACATGCTGGAGGGTTCAGCGGACAGGATTACTGGCTCTTCGTCGGATGAGGCGAAGGGATTGTATCTAGCGCTTGTGGATGCGTTCGGCGAAGCGTGGGACGAGGATGAAAATCCAACGAGGCTGAGAGCTGTGCTGGAAAGTACGTACGCACGCTCCGAGGATATTGCTGGCCTCTCGTTGCGAGACAGCTTTCACCTGGGCCAAACGGTGGCCTATGATTACGGGCGGCCGTACGAGCCGGGTTACAACCAGCTACTTGGTCTAAGCGGGGCAGCGTCGAAGGGGCGTTTCGCGCTGTACGTGCGCGGGGAGTACCAGCACGCGCCAAGCGCAGTGGGGTACAACGCGATTCTTGCCAACGAGCTAGCCACGCTTGATGAAACTCCCTACGCGACGAACCCGACACAGGCAACGATTCCGCTTGGGCCAATTGGATCGACGGATGATTTCCGGCTCCTCGAGGCAAACCTTTCCTTTGATGTGGCGCACCATGAAATCTCATTCGGCAAGATGGACCGCTGGCTCGGGCCGGCACAGGGTGGCAGCTTCGCACTCAGCACAAATGCCGAAAACATCTACGCCTTTCAGATCGACAGAGTGGAGCCACTTTCCATTCCCGTCTTATCAAAACTTATCGGCCCCGCGAGGTATGTCTTCCTGGTGGGGAGCCTTAAAGGTCACACAGATCCCAACGATCCGTGGATGCACATCGAGAAGATCAGCTTCAAGCCGACGCCAAATCTCGAGTTCGGGTTTGAAAGGTCAGTCATCTGGGGTGGCAAGGGCCACGTGCCGATCACCTTCGGGTCGTTCTGGAAAAGCGTAACGAGTCTGCAGAACGTACCTCCCGCCGAGAAATTCTCCCGCGGGGATCCGGGGGCACGCTTCTCGACGTTCGACTTTTCGTATCGACTTCCGTTTGTGCGGAACTGGCTGACGTTATACACGGATTCTCTTTCGCACGATGATGTGAATCCTGTAAGTGCGCCACGCCGGGCGGGCTTACGACCTGGCTTGTACCTGGCGAGGGTGCCTGGACTGCCGAAGCTCGATTTTCGAGTAGAAGCAGCCACGACCGATCCGCCAACAAGCCGGAGCACTCGAGGCCAGTTCCTCTATGCCGAAGGTGTGCAGTTACAGGGCTACACGAACAAGGGCCTGATCATGGGTGATGTCATCGGTCGCGAATCCAAGGGTGGTCAAGCTTGGCTCACGTGGCATCTCTCACCGCGGGAGCAGGTCGCCTTCGATTTTCGAACAGCCAAAGCAGCGAAGGACTTTATCGCGGGCGGCACCACCCAGAATGACTACCGCCTCTCTGGTGTGAAGCGGTTTGGCCAGGATTTTGAACTGAAGGCCTCGATCCAGTACGAAGCATGGAAGGCCCCAATCTACGATGCTTCGCTGTTCCAATCAGCGCGCACCCACGGAAACACAACGAGCCTTGTGCAGTTCACCTGGTTCCCCAAGTCGGTATCAAGCCCCTAAGCAAGACTGTGGAGTTCGCAAATTCAGGAGAAGCGGCAAGGCCATAACAACTCGCAAGGTGAAAACACTGAGGGTAGAAGAAGCATGAACCAAACTATTCTTGTTACGGGCGGCGCAGGCTTTATCGGCAGCAACTTTGTTCTTGACCTGGTGCTCAAGCGCGGCGGCAGAGTCGTCAATCTCGACAAGCTCACCTATGCGGGGAATCCTCTTACGCTGAGCAGCATCGAGGCACACCCAAGCTATACCTTTGTGCACGGGGATATCTGCGATAGTGCCCTGCTCGAGAGCCTTTTCGAGCGACATCAATTCGGGGCTGTCGTCCACTTCGCGGCGGAGAGTCATGTTGATCGATCGATCACAGGGCCGGGCGCTTTTCTCGAGACGAACATCCACGGCACTTTCCATCTGCTCGAAGCCGCGCGGAAGTTCCACGCTGGCTTGGCCGGGGCAGACAGAGAGGCGTTCCGCTTTCTTCACGTGTCGACCGATGAAGTTTTTGGAACGTTGAAGCCGGACGATCCTCCCTTCTCCGAAACAACGGCGTATGCCCCAAACAGCCCATATGCAGCATCCAAAGCGGCGAGCGATCACCTGGTTCGCGCCTGGCACCACACATACAAGCTGCCCACCTTGATCACCAACTGCTCTAACAATTATGGTCCGTACCAATTTCCTGAAAAGCTGATCCCCCTGATGATCACCCATGCTCTGGCGGGCAAGCCGCTGCCTGTATACGGCGACGGGAAGCAGGTGCGGGACTGGCTTTTCGTCGATGATCATTGCTCGGCGATCCGCACCGTCTTGGCGACGGGTGTGCCAGGGGAGACGTACAACGTAGGTGGCGCCAACCAGCGAACGAATCTGGAAGTTGTACAAACACTTTGTGAATTACTCGACATTCTGCGGCCCGAGTCGCCGCACCGCCCGCATGCGCAGTTGATCCATATGGTCGAGGACCGTCCCGGGCACGACCGGCGGTACGCGATTGATGCGGATCGCATCCGTCGCGATCTGGGATGGGCTCCGCAGGAGACGTTCGAGACAGGCTTTCGTAAGACGGTGGAGTGGTATCTCGCAAACAGCGCCTGGACGGAGAACGTGACGAGCGGCGCCTATCAAAACTGGTTGCACGAGAACTATGCGCATCGATCCAGCGCAGACAGTGTAGGAGTGTTATGAAGGGCATCGTACTCGCTGGCGGCTCCGGAACGCGCCTCTACCCGGTAACTCGTGCTTTGTCGAAGCAGCTGCTCCCGGTATACGACAAGCCAATGATTTACTACCCGCTATCGGTCCTGATGCTGGCGAATATTCGGGAGATCCTCATCATCTCGACGCCCGAAGATCTGGATCGCTTTCGACTCCTGCTGGGTGATGGATCGCAATGGGGCCTGCAGATCGAGTATGCCGTGCAGCCAAGGCCTGAAGGTTTGGCGCAGGCGTTCCTGCTCGGCAAGGAGTTTCTGGCAGGAGACGGCTGCTGCCTGATCTTAGGGGACAACATCTTCTTCGGCCACAACCTGCCGCAGATCCTCGGGAATGCGGCAGCGCGGGGCGAAGGCGCATCGATCTTCGCGTACCAGGTAAGTGATCCGGAGCGGTATGGAGTGGTGGAATTCGATGCAGCCGGCAAAGTGATCTCGGTCGAAGAGAAGCCGCTGACGCCGAAGTCTAATTATGCGATCACCGGTGTCTACTTCTATGACAACAATATTGTCGAGGTCGCGGAGCAGATAAAGCCATCCGTGCGCGGAGAGCTTGAGATCACAGATGTGAACCGGATCTATATGGAGCGGGGCCAGCTGAATGTGGAGCTGCTGGGGCGTGGTTTTGCGTGGTTCGATACGGGCACGCATGACTCACTGCTCGACGCGGCCAATTACATCCACACGATTGAACAGCGGCAAGGTTTGAAGATCTCGTGTCCAGAAGAGATTGCTTATAGACTCGGCTGGATCAATGAGTCACAGCTGGAGGAGACAGTAAAGCGCATCGGCAAGAGTTCGTATGCGACGTACCTGCGAAGGCTCCTGCAGGAGGCACACGCCCGATGAGAGATGCAGCAGGAGAGGTCCTCCTGTTAGGGTCGGGCGGCCAGGTAGGAACAGAGCTGCGCCAGCTTCTTGGTAGCACTCGTTCGCTGGTTTGCCCGCGTAGCAGTGAGCTGGATATGACGAACGAACGGGACCTGCGAGAGATGATCCGCACGGTAAAGCCGCGTTGGATCCTGAATGCCGCTGCATACACCGCAGTGGATCGTGCAGAGTCAGAACCGGAGCTTGCGGCGGCCGTCAACGACAAGGCTGTCCGGATTCTCGGGGAAGAGGCGGAACTGTTGAGCGCGGTCGTCGTTCACTTCTCTACGGATTATGTTTTTGATGGCGCTGCCTCGACCCCTCGCCGTGAAAGTGATGCGACTGGCCCTATCAATGTCTATGGGCAGAGCAAGCTTGCCGGCGAGCACTCACTCGTTCAAAGTGGCGCGACGCACTTCACCTTCCGCACCAGTTGGGTCTACAGCTCGCATGGCAAGAACTTCCTGACCACAATTCTCAACCTGGCCCGGACACGACCGACCCTCAAGATTGTCTCTGACCAGATTGGAGCGCCTACCTATGCAGAGAATCTTGCGCGTCTGGTTGAACATACAATTGGAGCCACAGAGTCCAAGGCGTTCTCACAGCAACTTTCACTCTGCGAAGCAGCTTCATCGCTCAGCGGAACGTACCATGCCAGCGATGCGGGCTTCACCAATTGGTTTGCGTTTGCTGACAGGTTTGTAAGTTTGGCGCGGGAAGTAGAACCTGGTGAGACGTGGGCGCAGCTGCAGCCGATTCCTACCGCAGAGTATCCAACGGCAGCCCGGCGTCCGGCCGACTCACGGTTGGACTGCACCCTGCTGGGGGAACGGCTTGGCTTCTACATGCCGCATTGGGAGGAGTCGCTCAAGGTTGCGATGACGCAGGTATTCGAGGGTAAATTTTCGAGTTCGATGTAAGTACGAACCTCGCCAGAGAAGATCAGGATCGCCGAAAGGACCGCTGCAAGACTGGCGGTAACTCCGCATCTTCGAGCAGTGCGCCTCCATCATCTTTCCCTGAGATGATCGGCCCGGTCGTGAGTGTCTCCAGAGGCCATTCGATCGCAAGCCTAGGATCGTTCCAGCGAACGCACCGCTCGGCAGAAGGCTTATAGAGGGCAGTGGTTTTGTAGAGTACCTCCGCGCCGTCTGACATAGCGAGAAAGCCGTGAGCGAAACCTTCCGGGAGCCAGAGCATGGTTCCCTCTTCGCTCTTCAGGGAGAAGCCCTGCCATTTGCCGAATGTATCCGAATCCTGTCGTAAGTCAACGGCCACATCCCAGATATGGCCGGAAAGCGCACGTACAAGCTTTCCTTGCTGCTGCTCTACCTGGTAGTGCAGGCCGCGCAAGACGCCATGCGTTGAGAAGCTTTGGTTGTCCTGGACGAAACGGGTCGGCAGCCCCGCTTTCTCGAAGACATCGCCATTAAAGAACTCAGCGAACCAGCCGCGGGAGTCGTTGTAGCGTTTCGGTTGGATCAGCTTTACGTCGGGTAGATGTGTATCGAATATCTGCACAACTTAATTAGATCAAAGGTCTGCGTCGGCAGGAGCAGCAAGTCAAAGAAATAGTTTGCAAAGTCGTGACTTAAGCACCGTGGTCATGATGGTGTGCTGTGTGGGGCAGGAATGTGTAGGTGGCTGAGTCTGCCAAGCGTCGTGTACTGTGGCCGCGGGGAGGTGGGGAGTGGGAGACGCTTGCATCGAGGCGCTTTTTGTCGGGGAGCCACGGGGGATCACGGACGCGCGCGGAACGTGGACCTCGTCGATTGGTCGCGAGCGCGTGCATGGGCCGGTCGGTGTGTTCTTTGCCGGGTTCGCCGGCGACAGGGTGACGCAACCGTACCATGGTGGGCGTGGCGCGGCGGTCTGCGTGCATCTTGCAGAACACTACCTGTTCTGGAATGCGCGATTGCAGATGAACATGTCGGCTGGTGCTGTCGGCGAGAATGTGACCCTGAGCGGGATCGCTGAAGGGCGCATCTGTGTGGGTGACGAGGTGCGGCTCGGTACGGCGCTGGTCGAGGTAAGTGGTCCGCGGGTACCGTGTGCCAACCTGGCGCGACGGATCGGCCGCGCCGATTGGGTGAAGCAGACGATCCGCGAGAACAGGACAGGGTTGTATCTGCGGGTGCTCGAGGAGGGTCTCGTGCAGCAGGGTGACGCGTGGCTGCTGCAGGTGCGGAAGAACCACAGCGGGTCCATCCCGGCGATCAATCGCTGCATGTTTCTCGACTTTGATCCTGAGTATGCCCGGAGCATGTTGGAGATGGTGGCGCTGGAGGCCTGGTGGAAAGAGCAGGCTCAGCAGAAGCTTGAGCAGCGAGAGAAGCACTGGACGTCGGCGATGAGGGAAGACCCGGCGGAAGAGTAGCAGGCGCGTAGAGAAGTCTCTGATGGAGTTGGGGAAGGCATTCGTTTGCGATCAAGGCATGCCGTAAGCGACGGAGCACAGGAAGAAACTGCAGATGCTCTCCTGGGCAAAGCTCTATGTCACGCCGGGCGGCATGCAGCGCGCGCTGGGAGTCATGGGTGAAGGGGCGCATTCTGTTGTGGGCCAACTACCCGCCTCAGCATGAGCCGGGGTGATGGGAGCTCATTGCGTCGAAGAGGCGCCCCTGTCCGTTGAGCAGAAAGCACCGTGTGCGCAGGGGAGTTTCGCGCGGCTTACTTGTTCGTTACGGAAACACTGAGCCCGGTAACTCGAAGTGAAACGGAGCTGCAACGCCCCGGTACAACCTCGTGGAAAGAGGGTAGGATGTGCCGATGAAGATGCAGGGGTGTTTGCTGGCGGTTGTCGGATTGTTTGTGGGGGCAACGGGTTGGGGTCAGGTGCCGATCGGGGCAGGGCAGGCTGTGCCGCACACGGTGGTGAACCCGGATCGCTCGATCACCTTTCGACTCAATGCGCCTGCGGCAAAGCAGGTTACAGTATCGACCGACGCGTTGCTGACGCCTCTGACGCTCACGAAAGACGCGGACGGCGAATGGAGCGGGACTACGCCGGTGCTGCCGCCGGAGTACTACGGGTACACCTTTGTCGCCGACGGCGTGAAGATGCTCGACCCGTTGAATGGCTCGGTGCACCCGAACTATCTCGATCTGTACAGCGATCTCCTGGTGCCGGGGCAGCCGGCCATGCCGTGGGAGTTGACCGACATTCCTCATGGCGATGTGGTGACGCATCGCTATACGACGGCGATCGGGCTGCACTATCCCGAGGGGCAGACCGCGTACGTCGTCTACACTCCCCCGGCGTATGACCCGCACCGCAAGGGTGGGTACCCGGTGCTGTACCTGCTGCATGGGTTTACAGATTCGGAGCATGGCTGGACGCAGACGGGCAAGGCCAACCTGATGCTCGACCGCATGATCGCGGAGGGGAAGATGGTGCCCACGATCGTGGTGATGCCTCGCGGGTATGGCGACCTCGACCTCGTGCTGAAGGGGCGCAATGGCGGGGTGCCGATGGACGGGCAGAATGTGAGCCTGTTCAGCCGCATGCTGACCGAGGAAGTGATCCCGCAGGTGGAGCGCACCTACGACGTCGCCCAGGGTCGTGAGAACCGCGCCATTGCAGGACTTTCGATGGGTGGGCTGGAAAGCGTGTCCATTGGCCTTGCGCACCCGGAGTTGTTTGCCTATGTGGTTGGGATGAGTTCGGCACTGGGCACTGCCGGCTACGACACGCGCTTCCCCGTGGACCCGGCGAAAGCAAAGCTTCGGCTGCTGTGGATCGGCTGTGGCACGGACGATCACCTGATCACGGCGAACCGGATGTTTGTTGCGTGGGCCAAGACGAAGGGGCTGCCGGTGGATGCGGTGGAGACGCCGGGGGCGCATACCTTCGTGGTGTGGCGGCGGGACCTGCTCGACGTGGCGCCGCTGCTGTTTCGCCCTTAGGTCATCGTGGCAGACCATGGCTGGTCGCGGTGAAGGGGGCGAAAGCGGTAGGCTCTTGGGGTGAGACACATCGCTCTTTCCTCCCTCGCGCTCGCTGCATGTTTTTCGCTTGCCAGCTCCGTTGCAACAGCGGAAGCGCCTGCGCCTGCTGTCGCTTACTCCTATGCGAACGTGACGTTTGTGGCCGGGGGATTTATCACCGGCTTTGTGGCACATCCCGCCGAGCGTGGGCTGTACTACGTGCGGACGGATATCGGTGGCGCGTATCGCTGGGATGACGGAGCGAAGCACTGGGTGCCGCTCGAGGACTGGCTTCCGTTTGCGGAGCGTAATCTGCTTGGCGTGGAAAGCCTGGCGATCGATCCGACGGATACGAAGAAGCTGTACATTGCCGCGGGCACGTACACGAACGCGCGCACGCCGAACGGAGCGATCCTGCGCTCGAGCGATCAGGGGCGTCACTTCGAGATCGTGCATGTGCCGTTCAAGATGGGCGGGAATGAGGATGGGCGCTTTGCCGGCGAGCGTCTCCAGGTCGACCCGAATTACCCGCAACGGCTCCTGCTGGGCACGCGGAGCAACGGCCTGTGGCACTCGGATGATTTTGGCATCACCTGGAACCGGACACGCGAGTTTCCCGGAACGCCCTTCAATAATGACGGGCTGACCTTTGTGGCCTTTGACAAGTCGAGCGGCCAGGTGCGGCAACCGACGCCGGTGGTCTTTGTGGGGGTGAATGACCCGGTGGTCAACCTCCTGCGATCGGAGGATGGCGGACGCAGCTGGAAGGCTGTAACGGGTGGACCAACGGGGATGTTTCCGAATCACGGGGCGTTTGCGGCAGATGGCACGCTGTACCTGAGCTACACCGATACACCCGGCCCGAATGGGGTCGGCAACGGCGCGGTGTGGGCGTTTACACCGCGGACCAACGCGTGGCGGGATGTGACGCCGGAGAAGCCGGGCCGCGGCGGCGAGCAGCAGTATCACTTTATCGGGACGAAGGCTGCGACCGATGCACAGGGTTTCGGGTACGGCGTGGTAGTGACGGATCCGGAGCATGCGGGCACTCTGCTGGCATCGACGATCGATCGCTGGCATCCGGGGGACACGATCTTTCGCTCAACGGATGCGGGCGCGCACTGGCAATCGTTGAAGGAGACGGCGACGCGTGACGCGTCGCTGGCGCCGTACCTGAAGCACACGGCAGCGGAACCGCCGTTTGGGCATTGGATCGGCGCCGCGATGATCGATCCCTTCGACGCCTCGCACGTGTTGTATGGCACGGGCGAGACGATCTGGGAGTCGCATGACGTGGCCGGGGCTGCGCCGATCCGGACGCACTGGACGGTGGGCGCGCCGGGGCTCGAGGAGACTGCGGATATCACGTTGCTGAGCCCACCCGCGGGTGCTGCGAACGCGCCGCACCTGTACTCGGGGCTTGGGGACATCGGGTGTTTTCGCAATGACGACTTTGCGCGCTCGCCGGCTGGTGGCGCGATGAAGAATCCGGAGCTCTCGAACTGCGACGCGCTGGCGCTGGCGCCGAGTGCGCCGCAGGAGATGGTGCGCGTGGGACGGTCATGGACCCCGGGCTCGCCGCATGGAGCAGTATCGCAGGATGGCGGCGTGCACTGGACGCCCTTTGCCGCGGAGCCTGCGGGTGGCGAGCGCGGCGGGGACGCGGCGATCTCCGCCGATGGCAAGGTTCTGTTGTGGGCAGTGCAGGGTGGCCCGCTTGCGGAGAGCCGCGATGCTGGGGCGCACTGGCAGACGATCACCGAAAAGGCCAGCGGGCGCATGCCGATGGAGGTGCTGGCTGATGCACGTGAGGCTCGGCGCTTCTTTGTGTATGACCCGGCAAGCGGGGTGCTCAGCACGGTTGATGGGAAAGGAATGGTCGAGACAGTGAATGGAGCGGCGCCAAAGGAGGCGCGGCTGCGGATCGCGCCAGAGACGCCCGGGACGGTGTGGCTGGGCGGCAGCAAGGGCTTGTGGCGGTCCGTGGACGCGGGGAAGACCTTCGTGCAGGATGGAACAGTGGCCGCAGCGTATGCATTCGGCTTCGGCAAGGCAGGGGGAAACGGGAGCTTCGGGCCCAACGCGGCTGCGGCCCCGCCCGCGATCTATCTGGCGGGTGCGCTTGTTGGCACGCCCGAGGCACTGCCGCCGCGGGGGGACCAGAGCCGTGGCGGAGCGCTGTATCGCTCGCTCGACGACGGAGCAAGCTGGCAGCGGATCGATGATCCGGAACATCGCTTTGCGTGGGTGGAGCAGATCACCGGGGATCCACGGGTGTTTGGGCGCGTGTACCTGGGAACAAACGGGCGTGGCGTGATCTATGGAGACCCGACGGGCAAGTAGACCCCTCTCCGCAGCGGCGAGATGGTGCTCGCTGGCCAGGCTGCGATGGGCGGGAAGAGAGGTTCACCCGATGCATAGGCCCGCGTACCTGCTGTCTGCCGGCCTGGCCTCGTCGTGTCGTCACCTCCGGCGATTCCGGTCGTACCACTGCGTTCGCTCGGCATCCGTAAGAGGAATGGGCAGTACCGTTCCTGACGCGCCAGACTCAATCGAAGCCTGGAGCACGGCCATATTTGCCACTGCGTCGATTACAGAAAGGTGTGGCTCGCGTGCTTCGTTGATGGCGTCGCGGATCTCTTCGTAGTACGCCTGCTGGTGGCCTCGCGGGGAGACCAGTTCCGTGCGCTCACCGCTTGCGCCATCCACCAGGATGCCCCGGTCCGGGTCGAGCCCGAAGGCTGCGTCATTCGGGTCCATGCCGGCCGCTAATTGCCCCTCCTGTACATCCGCTCCGAACTTCCACCAGCTGCCGCGTGTGCCGTGAAGGAGAGAGCGTGCGCTGCCAGGCGCAGCGAGCAAGGTGCAGTGGAGAATCACGCGCAAAGTATCGCGTCCGTGCTGCTCGTAGAGTAACTGCACATGCGACCAGTCTTCTGTCCTGCCGCCGCGGCGCAGGGTGGCGAAGCTGCCGTTCACCGCGGCAGGCAGGCCGAACAGATAGAGTGCCTGGTCGATCATGTGTGGACCAAGATCGAACCAAAGTCCAGCGCCAAGGCCAGGGTTCTCGCGCCAGCGCTCACGGACCAGCGGGCGATAGCGATCCATGTGGCACTCGTAATGCGAAACCTCGCCGAGCACGCCGGACGCGAGCACCTCGCGAGCCGCGAGGATCTCGCTGTCCCAGCGCCGGTTGTGGAAGACAGAGAGCAAACGCGCGTGCTCCGCGGCGAGACGTGCGAGGGCGCGGGCCTCGGCGAGCGTAACGGTGAATGGTTTGTCGAGCACCACATGTTTGCCGGCGCGCAGGGCAGCCGAAGCTAGTGGGAAGTGGCTGTCGTTGGGAGTTGCAATGACGACGAGATCGACGTGCGAATGCACTGCGGCGATCTCCGGCGTGCACACTTCTACATCCGGAAAGCGCGTGGCAAGCTCGTCGCGCTTACTCGAACCAATCAGGCACAACTCCAACCCCGAAATGGCGCGGATCAATGGTGCGTGGAAGGTTTTGCCTGCATAGCCGTAGCCGATCAATGCTACCCGGATCATCTGTCTCCTCGTTGTGCAGCAAGCTTACTGTGCCGTGACGTCCTGGGCAGGTGCGAGTGGTACACCGGAGACCTGCTCATACGCGGCCAGCAGCTTCTCCTGCCTGGCGATGTTGCGCGTGGCTGCGAGTGGTGTGCGTGGTTGCATGTGGTACAAGTACTCGCCTGTGACCTTTGCCGCGGGATCATCGGAGGCAGCGAGCCAGGCCTGGGTGCGGTGCCCCTGGTCGAGATCATCGCTGGCGTGAACGCCGCCCATCTTTGTCGCGACCCAGCCGGGTTCGACCGCGTAGGAAAAGACGTGCGGCCAACGGCGCGCTACCGCAAACGCGAGCAGAACATTGTGCAGCTTGGTGTCGGAGTAAGCGCTGGTGCCGGCCCAGCGGCGTTTCGACCAGGAGAGATCATCGAGCGAGGCATCGCCACTCTCGTGCAGGCGCGAACTCATGTAGACGAGGCGTGTCGGCTGCTCCATCAGCGCAGTGAGGATGTAAGGCGCGAGCGAGTTCACCGCGAAGACATGGGAGAGTCCGTCTGCGGTCTCTGTTCGTGAGGGCTCTTTGTAGCCGACTGCGGCGTTGTGGATGACGGCATCAAAGCGGCCCAGTGCGTTGACCTGCGCGGCGAGGCTATGCGTCTCACGGATGCTCGCGAGATCGCCGATCACGATGGTCTCCGCCGTGGGAAGGCTGCGCTTGAGAACCTCTGCACGCTCGTGGTTGCGGGCGTGGAAAACGATGCTATGGCCTTGTTGCAAAAGGAGTTCTCCGGCCATCTTGCCGAGACCGTCCGCGGAGCCGGTGATGAAGATGCGCGCCATGTCTGGTCCTTGGTGTTCTGAAGTCTGACTGTCCTTGGACGCTTCTTTTGCGTCTTGTGCCCTTAGGCGTCACCAAACTGACCTGGTTGGGACCGGCTGACAAAGACTGGTCGGCGGAGCATCTCACA
Organism: Acidobacteriaceae bacterium; assembly: GCA_965199135.1. Taxonomy (GTDB): domain Bacteria; phylum Acidobacteriota; class Terriglobia; order Terriglobales; family Acidobacteriaceae; genus EB88. The sequence continues at coordinate 1,535,729 of OZ240685.1, forward strand.
GAATGCGCGGCAAAGCAGAATGCTGCGCTATCAAGGAGTGTCATGTCGACTGATCTCGTTACCCAGCAGGATCCGCGTTCGCAGTATCCCGGTCCGCCGTCCAGTGTTGAAACGCAGCCTGCCCCAGCTACGCAGAACGCAATGAGTGAGAAGCCCGATTGTGGAGAGACCTCCTACAAGGGCTCGGGGCGCCTGGCCGGGCGCAAGGCGCTGCTGACCGGGGCAGATTCTGGTATTGGGCGCGCTGCAGCGATCGCCTTCGCGCGCGAAGGCGCGGATGTTGCCATCTCGTATCTTCCGGAAGAGCAGAAGGACGCAGAAGAAGTTGCACAGTATATCCGCGAGGCCGGGCGGAAGGCAGTGTTGCTGCCAGGCGATGTGTCGCATGAGGGCTTCTGCGAGCGGCTGGTCGCCAGTGCCTTCGAGCAACTTGGTGGACTCGACATCCTGGTGAACAACGCCGGCAAGATGGGCAAAACCGAGGGAATTCTGCAGACGTCAACCGAGCGTTTCGACTCGCTGATGAAGACCAACATCTACTCGCTTTTCTGGATCACGAAGGCTGCGTTGCCGCACCTGAAGCCGGGTGCGTCGATCATCAATACAACGAGCGTGCAGGGGTACAGCCCTTCGCCCAACATCTTTGACTACGCGATGACGAAAGCAGCGATTGCGAATTTCACCAAGGGCCTGAGCACGCCACTCATGGAAGAGCACGGTGTGCGCATCAATGCTGTCGCCCCTGGCCCCGTGTGGACACCGCTGCAGGAAGCAGATGGCGATGAGGAAAAGCTGAAGAAGCTTGGTGGCAAGACGCCGTACAAGCGCCCGGGCCAACCCGTGGAACTCGCTCCTGTCTACGTTCTGCTTGCTTCGCAGGAGGGCAGCTACATTACAGGCGAGATCTATGGCGTCACAGGAGGAATGGCCAGCATCGCCTAGTCGTGTTTCCCGGGGCTGCTCACTTTCGATGATCCGCCCCTGTGCATCCCTTCGTGATCGCGAGGAGGATCAATTATCCTCGCGATCGCGAAAAACGATGACCTGGTCGGTGGCGTCACTCGCGCGCAGCTCTCGCAGGATATGGCTGTGCACATGGCTGGTCGCCAGGACCGAGAAGCAGATTCTCTCCAGGCCCGCGAGATTATCGTGACTCAGGACATCCAGTCGATGCGAGGTGCTGTCGAGAACCTTCAGGATGGCCGTATACATGCGGCGCTCGGCCGCACCGCGCATGCCCCCCACGTCTTCCGTTGCGATGGCACCGCCCTCCAGTACCGCGCGCACTTCGTACAACATCGGGATACGCTTGCGGCCAAGCTTGTTTTCCAGTGCTCCGACGACCTGTAACGCGCACAGCAACAACCCTGTCGCGCACAGGGCGGTGAGATACATGCCGTCGCCACAGGTCATTCCAATAGCTGCGACAACAAAGACCGTAGCGGCGCTGGTGAGACCGAGCACCCGGTTCCGGGTGTGCAGAATGAGTCCCGCGCCAAGGAAGCCGATGCCTTGCACGATGTTCGAGGCGACACGGCTCTTGTCTGCTGTTGCTGGTCCTGCAAGCTCGGCGCTCATGATCGTGAAGAGTGCCGCTCCCATCGCGATGAGCATGTTAGTGCGGAGGCCGGAGTCTCTGTGACGCCACTCGCGCTCGAAACCGACGACGCCGCCAAGTGCGCAGCTCATCAGCAGGCGCGCCAGGGACTCGGGAAGAACGATGTGGGGTAAAACGGAGAGAGCGGTAGGTACGGCTGCCATGGAGAGAGGGTATCTGCTCGGCGGCAGAGTGGGAATCCTCTTCTGTTCCGCAGCGTGGCCTTCGAGCACAGCATGAATGCAGCGGGGCTTTGCTCTCGCAAGGGGATTTTGTCCGCGTTGCGTCAGCAGGTGATGCGACTCTGACCTGAGCATGCGCCAACGTTCAGAAAGTCAAAGGCGATCCTGCGGCCCGGGATCGACCCGTCCGGGCGACGAATGTGCTTGTGAGAATTGGTGACAGCCGGGTGTGATCGAGGACGGGATCCATTCCAGCCCGGGGCCCGACATGCCTGTTCCCTCCAGCAGGAGAGTGTTGCCGGCGCCTGGCATGCCGCCCGGGTGGAGGATTTGCGCCGCTGTGGGCGCACGGCAGTCTCTGCGGACGGTGTCGGCTCCAGGGGAAGGGTGCCCGTGATCTGCATCCCTGCTGGTTACAGATGTTCCGGGTCGCGCCTGTTGCCTGTTACTGAATTGAGCTTCCGCCGGTCGCCTGCTGTGGGCGCCGGCTTGTATCCTTGGCCGAATGGCACGACATCTGGGTACGCGAACGACGTCTCATCTGGCAACGCGCACGCTGGCAGCGATCGGCGTTGGTGCGATTCTTCTCGAGGGGTCCAAGGTCCTCCTCAATTTTTTCGGGCCGGCGCTGCCGTATGACATGCCCGACGAGGCGGCCTTCGCGCTCGACTCACCAGAGTTTCTTCAATTCCTCAGCCTCGTCACGGATGGGACGCTGCGGCGCTCACGGGTGACACGACTGTTGAATGGCGCGGAGTTTTTTCCGGCAGAGCTCGCGGCGATCCGGCGGGCGAAGCATGCGATCAACCTGGAGTTCTACGAGTTCAGCAAGGGGCGCGTCGGCGAGGAGTTCGTCGAGGCTCTGGCAGAGCGCGCTCGCGCTGGTGTTGAAGTGCGCGTGATCGTCGACGCGCTGGGAAGCTTCAGCACACATGGATCCTTCTTTGCGCCGGTGGTCGAGGCCGGCGGAGAGATGCGCTGGTACCACCCGGTGCGCTGGGATACGTGGCAGAAGGCGAACAATCGCACGCATCGCAAACTCATGGTGATCGATGGCGAAACGGGGTTTATCGGGGGTGCCGGGATCTCGGATCGCTGGCTGTATGCGACGGGAAGCGGGCGGAACCAGCAGCCGGTGTGGCGGGACACGATGTTCTGCGTGGAGGGCGAGGCAGTTGCCGGCATGATCTCGACCTTCTGCGAGAACTGGCTGGAGTGCTCGGGTGAGATTCTCTCGGGCGCGCAGCAGTTTGCATTTCGCGCTCTGCCGGAGGGGGTGGCAAGCTTCGTTGTTTCGAGCACGCCGCACGGCGGGGCAACGCAGGCGCGCATCCTCTTCCAGGCATTGATCAAGAGCGCGCGGAAAACAATCCGCATCACGTCTCCGTATTTCCTGCCGGATCGCAGTGCACGCCGGGCGCTTGAGGAAGCGGTGCGCAAACGGGGGGTGGAGGTAGAGATCCTGACTGCTGGTCCGCTGATCGATCACCCGGTCGTGCGCCGGCTGTCCCGCCGCAACAGCCGTCACCTGATCCGCGCTGGCGCAGCGATCTACGAGTACCAGCCATCCATGATTCACGCGAAGCTGATGACGATCGACGGGCTCTGGAACGTTGTTGGCTCGACGAACTTCGATCATCGGTCCTTCGCGCTCAATGATGAGGTGAACCTCGCGGTGCGGGATGAAGCGCTTGCCGGTGTTATTGAGGAAGATTTCGCCCAGGATCTTAGGTCAAGCCAGAAGCTGACGCTCGCGATGTTGCGGGAACGCACGCTGCTTGGCGTGGAGGTCGGCATGGTCGACCACGTAATGAAGCTTGAGAGTTAGCGGCCCCACTCGTGCGGGCCATGATGGTGGCGGCTTTCCCGTGGAGCGCCGTGTACAGCGATCTCCTCGCCTGTGATTTCGATTGCGCTGTTCGCCCGGGTGACAGAAGCGATCTGCTCGTCACTACGGCCGGCGCTACGCAGCGTTTTGATCTCATCGCTGATCATGCCGACAGATGCTTCGATTGGGAACTCTGCGGGGCGGCCCCATCGTCAAAGACATGATCGGTATGCATCGCGCTGACGGACTTCCGGGTGTTCTCTGCGCTCAACAAGGTCGCCCTCATCGACTCGCGGATCATGTGAATCCCTGCTGGCGAATCACATGCCGCTGGACCAGCAGCCCGGCCGCAGCTGTCACGAGACAGAGAGGATGCTGACACCAAGAATCTTGGTCTTGAGCTGAACGGTTGCTCCCGGAAATCCGAAGACATCGATTTCCGTCAGCTATCGGCAGATCTCTGCGGGCACTTCAATGCGGCTATGTTCTCTGCGTTACAGAGTTGACGTGTCCTTTCGAGTGAGTGCCGGAAGAGGACGGGCCATGCGCCCCCTCCGGACAGCGCTCTTAGTCCTGCATCATCAGCTCCTTGATGCGTTCCGGCTCCTCACCCAGCCAGGAGGGGTTGAGTGCCGTTCCGTCATAGACCGAGGAGGTTTTGAAAGGTTCAAACGCGCCCTTTGAGGCAGCTTCCCGTGTTTTCTCGAGCAGCGCGGTGCGCTTCCCTTCGGTGAACTCGGGCATACCGGCAAGCGCTTCAAAGGCCTGGTCGATGTACTCGAGCTTGTCCATGCCCGCGATGACGACCGAGGTGGGCAGGCTCAACGCGTACTGCAGGCACTCGATCGGTGTCGCGGTCTTCGACTTCAGGATGACGCCGTTGCCCATCGACTTCATGCCGAGCACTGCTGTTCCCGCGTCGACGAGTTTCGGCACCACAAGCTTCTCGAAAGAGCGGAAGTGGGCATCCATCACGTTCAGCGGCATTTGTGCGCTGTCGAAGTGGACGCCGTTTTCCCGAGCGACCTCGAGCATGTAGAGGTGAATCCGGGGATCCTTGTGGCCGGTGAAGCCGATATAGCGGATCTTGCCTGCCTTCCTGGCTTCGACCATCGCCTCCTGCGCCCCGCCCTCGCCGAAGATGCGATTGGGGTCGTCGAAGCGGAGGATCTCGTGATGCTGCACAAGATCGATCGTCTCGACGCGCATGCGCAGCAGCGACTCCTCGATCTGCTTGGCGGCTTCCTTCTTGGTGCGACCATCAATCTTGGTCATCAGGAAGGCCTTGTCCCGGTAGCCGCCCATCAGGGCCTTGCCCATGCGCAGCTCCGAGAGGCCGTCGTTGTAGTCCCAGGAATTGTCGAGAAAGTTGATCCCGCGGTCCAGCGCGGTCTGCACCAGGCGGATCGCTGTCTGCTCGTCGACGCGCGGTAGCCCGATGTGCCACCCGCCCAGGCCGATCGCGGAAACCTTCTCCCCCGTGCTGCCCAGGGTACGGTACTGCATTTCTTGCTGACTCACGGTAGCTCCCTTTGTTTGTGTTGGCTGATGAGTAACAGGCGGTCTGGTCTATGGGATGCGGCCTGATGCTGGCCACGCCGCCGGCATGTTGAGCCAGTAGCCGCGGGCCTGCTCTTCCGTTAGGCTGCTCGAAGCAGGTAGATGAGCGTTTAGGGAAGAGCAGGGTCAGGCATGAGCGTAGAGACAGTTGCATTCGCAGGATTCGACGGCTGCATCAAGATTTCCAATGGCACGGTGGATGTGATCGCGACCACGGCGGTTGGGCCACGTATCTTGTTCTACGGGCCAACCGGGGGAAAGAACCTCCTGGCGCAGTTTCCGGAGAACAAGGTCGACACGGCGCTGGGCCCGTGGAAGCCGTATGGCGGCCACCGTCTGTGGGTTTGGCCGGAGCTGTTCCCGGCGACCTATGCGCCGGACAACGATCCCATCGGGCATACGGTCGAGGGCGAACTGAGCGTGCTGCTCCAGCAGCCGGTCGATGGCGCAGGCATGGAGAAGTCGATCCGGGTCACGGTTGAGCCGAGCGGCACAGGCGTCCGGCTCGAGCAGACGATCAAGAGCCATGCCCTGTGGCCGGTCGATATCGCGACCTGGGCGATCACGGTGGTCGAGTGTGGCACGGCGATTGTGCCGCGCGAGCCCTTCAAAACGCATGCCGAGCAGGTGGTCGTGACCCAGCCGCTCGCGATCTGCGCGTTTACCGACCTCCAGGACGAGCGCTTCACCCTGGGGCTGCCGTACCTGCTGCTGCGTGCCGATCCGGCGAAGAAAGACTCCCAGAAGTTCGGCCTGCGCAACAAACAGGGGTGGTGTGCCCACCTGGTCGCGGACACGCTGTTTGTGAAGCGCTTCCAGCACGATGAGCAGGCGGCCTACCCGGATTACGGCGTCAACAACGAGGTGTATGTGGAGGGCGACTACATGGAAGTGGAGCTGCTTGGGCCACGCAAGACAGTGTGCCCGGGTGAGTCGCTGGCGCTCGTCGAGGACTGGAACCTGTTCGAGGGCGTAGGCATCCATGCGGACACGCGCGATGTGGCGCTGCTCGAGAAGACGATCGGCCCCAAGGTGCAGCAGCTATTGCAGAAGTAGGATGAGCGGCCGCCCTGAGACCAGGGCGGCCGCTCTTGCATCGTAACGATGTGGACACCCTTCGCCGACGAACGCCGGGGAGCCAGCACCGGCGCACCCGGTCGGCACACCCCCTCTCCCTGCTTCACCTTCAAGCCCCTACGATTTGCGCAATCATTGGGCTGTGGATGTGCTCTGCCGCGGGTGTTGCGCAGAGTGTGCCTCCGCCAGCGAATGCGCAGCAAGCACCCGAGCAGGTCGCCGACACTCGACCTACTGGATCGTTGCAGGGAAGCGTCACCGATGGAGATGGCAAGCCCGTCGCCGGGGCGCGCGCGCTGCTGGGTGGACCGGTGGGTCAGACGACGATCACTGCCGCCGACGGAAGTTTTCGGTTCTACTCCCTGCCTGCGGGAAGCTACCACGTCACCATCACTGCGAATGGCCTGGCGACGGCGACGAGCGGCGCCGCGGAGCTGCCGCCCGGCGGTACCGTCACACTGCCGACGATCGTTCTCGCGGTCGCATCAGCCACGACAAATGTAACCGTAACGGTTTCACAAGAGGAGATCGCCGAGGCGCAGATCTCGCTCGAGGAGCAGCAGCGCCTTCTCGGCGTGCTGCCGAACTTCTATGTGAGCTACATCTGGAAGGCGGCACCACTGACCCCTCGACAGAAGTTTCAGCTGGCGTGGAAGTCTTCGATCGATCCCGGAACCTTCGTCGGAACGGGAATCATCGCCGGCATCCAGCAGTGGCAGAACGACTTCAGCGGCTATGGGCAGGGAGCAGAAGGGTACGTCAAGCGCTTCGGCGCGGCATATGCGGATGGCGTGACAGGTAACTTTGTCGGGGGCGCGATCTTTCCCACGCTGCTGCACCAGGATCCGCGTTACTTCTACAAGGGAACAGGAACAGCTGAGTCGCGAGCCGGCTATGCGATCGCAAACACGGTGATCTGCCGCGGCGACAATGGACGCTGGCAGCCGAATTACTCGAACGTACTCGGCACACTTGCGGCCGGTGGTATCTCGAACCTCTACTACCCGGCGAGTAACCGGAACGGCTTCAGCCTGACGGTCGAGAACTCCGCGATCAATATTGCGACGGGCGCGATCAATAACCTGGTGCAGGAGTTCTTTTTTCGCAAACTCACCCCAGGCGTCCCCGGAACTTCTGCCGGGGAACCTGTGGCGCAGCCGTAACAGGCGACTTAGAGGCGGGAACGGCCTCGTCCAAAGATCAGGTAAATGACCACGATGGCGAGAATGAGGCTGATGCCGCCGCCGCCGTAATAGCCGACGCCGGGTCCCATGTAATAGCCGCCACCACCGAAGAGCAGCAAGAGAATGACAAGAATAATAATTAATGGCATGCGCGGGAGTGTAGTGGAAGCTACGTAAGGAAGCAATCAGCATTGTTATGCTGCGGTACGAAAGAGGGTTATTACCGGCGTGGCATGGGGATGTCAGTTGAAGCGCCCCAAGCGGACCGACATGTTTCTTCTTCTTTCCGCAGAGCAGAACACTGCGGTATCCGAAAAGCTCCGCGCATTGATCGAGGGCATGACCGCGGACGGCACGCTGCTGCGCCGTTCTCACCGCCAGATGGCGCAGCACATCTGTTCCTTTCTGGTTGCTTACCCGCTCGCGCAGATGCAGGCAGCCCGTGAACTCGTGCCTCTCTGATCTGTCACTGTGACAGATCGGAATCACCTCGTAGCAGCTCCGGGGTCGCGGGGTGCGAGGCAGATGCTGCCTGTATCTCGGATCGGCACAGGGCATGGCACCCAGTGTGTGCTCAGGTAGGTGCCGGGTAGATAGAGCTTCAGCTCGAAAGGCCAGTCCACAAGGGCGGTGAGGTGCTGGCCGTCGAGAAACGCTGGCAGCGTTCCCTGCTGTTGCGCGCGGTCCGCTGCGAGGTTCAGCTTGCCGTCAAGGTTCTCAACATTGGGATTGAAGTAGCCTGCCACCCCGCTTTGAAAGGCTCCCACGCGGCCTGTCGGGTAATGCGTGTGGATGTAGCCGGCGGCGATCAGCTGCAGGCTGGCGGATTTGCCGTTGTGCAGGGAGCCTGCAGTCCAGAACGCAAAGATCGCGAGCATCACCGCTGCAGCGGCCCGCAAGTGTCTGCGTACCGGTTCGAAGCCCGCCAGAAAAATGGCGAGCAGCGGCATGGTGACAAGCAACAGCGGTGCGAGATAGCGGGCATAGAACCACACGGGGAAGAAGAAGGTCGTGTAGACGATGGCAAGCACGAGCAGCGGCAGGAGCAAGAAGCGAACAGACCGCAGCGCTCTCCCGACGTCGGCTGCGGCTGCCCGGCCCTGCTTGGTGCAGGCAAGCAGCAGAAGCGGGAGCACACCGAGGAGCCGAAGCAGCGGCGTCCACGATGAGCCGCCACCGTAGGCCCAGGGTGCGAGGTGCGCGGCGATGGCAGAGAGCATCTGCTCGATGCGTGGCCACGCCGTGGCGGTGTTGATGGGAAGGGTCTCGGCGCGTCCCGACGAAGGCATGGGACTGCCCGTGGCCCTGTACAGGAAAAGGAGCCAGGGGCTGACGATCGCGAGCGCGATGACGCCTGAGACCGCAACCTGCATGGGCGTGAGCAAGCGACGCAGAGCGAAAAGCAGCAGCAGCAGGGCGAAGACGACACCGAAGTCGATACGCGCCAGTCCGGCAAACCCGGCGAGGACGCCCAGCAGAGCGGTCTCTCGCCAGGTCGCATGCCCTGCCATGTGGATCGACAGCAGCACCGAAAAGCAGAGCGCCGCCAGGCAGAGGTACAGCCCCGTCTCAAGCCCATATGTGAAGAGCCGGAACGCCGTGTAGTCGGTGACGACAAGCAGGAAGCAGAGGGTGAAGACAGTCTGCGCGTGCTCACTGGCCAACCGCGATGCGATGCGCGCCACCTGCCAGCCGAATACGGGAAGCAGCGTCGCGCCGAAGAGCAGCGCCGCGCGCAAAAGCGCCCACTCGCTCGCATGTTCCCTGTGCAGGACCCAGGAAAAGCCTGCCAGCACAAAGGTGTCGAGCGGCTGGATGCCCGTGGCCTGCACGCCGCCGTTGTAGAGGATGTGTCCCTCGGTTGCGATGTGGTCCGCCACCGTGAACAGGTAAAAGGCGTCCTCGCCCAGGGGCCGGTCCGCAAGGTAGGGCATGTGTCCGCCGTACGCGGTGGCCGGCGGAAAACCCGTGGGTGACAGGAAAGCGAGCACGAGGGCATAGCCAAGGACCAGGCTGGCCGCGACGGCAGGGAGGAGCCAGGGGTTCCGTGGAGTCCGGGGGGAGGAAACTGGCATGCAAGGTCTCCGCGACCGCGCTCACCCCCAGCGGGAACAAACGCCGCATCGGCTATGCGAGCCGCTCAGGAGAAGCCACGCTTCCGCCGAAGTCTGCGCCGTGGAGAGAGCCTGCGGAAAAGACGCACGCGCCCCTCCCGAAGTTAGTGTCTTGAGGCTGCGCAGCGACAGGGCGGGAATAAGCTACCTGCTGCCCTCACGGGTGCGACGGCGAGAGCGCGCAAAGGAACTCAGCGCGAAGTACAGGAAGAGCAGCGTGAAGGCGGCGTACATCAGGAAGTGCCCATGCTCCGGCCCGGTCCGGTAATCCATTCGAATCGTCCACAGGTGCTGTGCGAAGACGGCGGCAAACAGGAGAAAGAACAGCCCGGTGATCTCGAGCCAGAGAATGTTGCTGGCACGGGCAAATGGGTTCCACACGGCGCGGCCGAAATTGCGGCTGCCACGGGTGACTCCCTCGGTATTCCGCTTCGCGACGCGTGCCCCGCGCTGGACATGGCGTCCCAGCACCTCACCCTGGCGCACCCGTTCAGCGGAGCGAACACGCATCTGCTCTGGTGTGGGTGGGGGTGGCTCAGGAGGCAGAATCTTCTTTGCAGCCAGACGGGCGCCGATGCCAAGCGCACGCCCGAGGGTGCCAGGGCGCATGGGCTCCAGTGTAGCGGATCATGCCTGGTGGGCCTCAGGGGAAAAGAGGTGCGGCCGCGGCGCTTCGTCTTGCTGCGTCGGAACATCAAACGTAAGGTAAACGGAGCGGGCGTGGCGTCTCCTCGGTGCGAGGAGTCTCCCGGGAAGCATGGGGTGAAAGAGTGAACAAAAATTTACGCAAGCTGGTCCAGCAGCTGGGAGAGGCCATCCACGAGAGCGTCTCGGAGTCGGAGCATATCGCGGGCGTGGTGCAGGACATCCGCCGCCAGGGCTTTGACGTCCTGCTGATGCTCGAGGCGACGATTGGCTTGAACGAGGTCTCGGAGCAGGCGGATGGCGAGACGATCGAGGGCGACACCGGCGCTGCATTCACGCCGCAGGATGTTAATTTCCTGCGTTCGTTGCGCATCGCGATCGAGGGCGATGAAGGCGAAAGCGGAGATGTAGACGGGGGCGAAGCACCACGGGCGGGACTTCCGCCGGGCGAACCGGCGGAGTAAGCCGCGGCCGCTTTGCCACAGGCGTAAAAGTACGGTACATAGGTGTGCGGGCTTTTCCCCCAAGGAAACCGGCCATAAGCCCGGGGGCCGAGAGAAGAAGGGATACGGAAGCATGAAGGACACACTGGGCGTACTGCTCGCTGGCGGCGCCGGAGAGCGGCTCTTTCCCTTGACGCGTGACCGTGCCAAGCCGGCGGTTCCATTTGGCGGCCACTACCGCATCATCGATATCACCCTCTCCAACTGCATCAACTCAGACCTGCGCAAGGTTTATATCCTTACGCAGTACAAGGCTCTGTCGCTGAACCGGCATATACGTGAGGGCTGGTCCGGTGCGGTTGCGCAGGAGCTTGGCGAGTTCATCGAGATCCTGCCGCCGATGCAGCGCGTCGGCAAGAACTGGTACCAGGGCACGGCAGACGCGGTGTACCAGAATATCTACTCAATCGGCGCTGAGAGACCGAAGTACATCATCATCCTGTCGGGCGATCACATCTACAAGATGGATTACGGCAAGATGCTGGCGCAGCACGTAGACTCGGGCGCCGATGTCACCCTTGCAACGCTGCCGATCCGCCCGGATGAAGTCTCGCGCTTTGGCGTGGTCGAGGTCGACAGGAAGGGCGAAGTCACGGGTTTTCTTGAAAAGCCGAAGTCAACCCACCTGCGCTCGCCATGGAACCCCGACATGGTGGATGCTTCGATGGGCATTTACATCTTCAACACCGATGTTCTCCTGCCAGCGCTGATGCGTGACGCCGAGCGGGACGACTCAAAGCACGACTTCGGTCACAACATCCTGCCGGACATCCTGGGCAAGTACAAGATGTCCGCCTACAACTTCGTCGATGAGAATCGCAAAGAACTGTACTGGCGCGATGTGGGGACGCTGGACGCATATTACGACGCCAACATGGACGTCGCCTCGGTGAGCCCGGTCTTCAACCTGTATGACCGCGACTGGCCGATGCGCACCCGGGTCAGGCAGTATCCCCCAGCGAAGTTCATCTTCGGGCAGGCCGGCCATGATGGATCTGCGGTGAACTCGGTGATCTCGGCTGGGTGCATCATCTCGGGCTCATGTATCTCGAACTCGATCTTCTCGCAGGATGTGCGCGTGAACTCGTACTCGCAGGTGGACTCGAGCATCGTCTTCTCGCACGTGAATATCGGTCGTCACTGCCAGATTCGAAGAGCGATTATCGACCGCGATGTCACGATTCCCGAAGGCACGGTAATCGGCTACAGCAAGGAAGAGGATCGTAAGAAGTACTTCGTGACAGAGTCGGGGCTCACGGTGGTTGCGCGTGATCACTCGTTGTATGAGAACGCCATCCACCCGGTTGCCCTGGGAGAACAGGGGTAAGTGGTACTTTTCCTGCATTCGCGCGTCTAGAAGGCGTGAGTGCCTGGTCCAGGTCCACGGGGGAGCCGTTGATTCAAAGAATCTGTCGAAGCACGATCCATGCCCTTGTGATCGTTTGCTCCCTCTGCATCCCCCTGCTGCTCTCCGGCTGCGGCAATTTCTTCAGCCCGAGTGGGACGAGCAGCGGCTCGGGAAGCGGGTCTGGCTCAGGCTCAGGCTCGGGCTCTACGCTGAACAGCGTCTACGTCGCCAACAGCAGCCCGTCTCTTGAAGACGTGGCAGCGTACTCCCTGTCGACCGCTGGCGTGCTGACGAGCCTTGACACGCCCCAGTCACTCGGCGTTCCCCCTGCATCCCTGGCCTTCAATCCAAAGGGCACACTGCTCTGGGTTGGGAGCAATGTAGAGGGGCTTGTGGGGGGCATCTACGTCTACGTGGTGGGCACAAACGGGGCGCTCACGCTCGGCAACAGCGATCAGGCTGTTTCTGACATCCCCGTGAGCTCCATGGTGGTCGACCCGACCGGCCAGTACCTCCTGGCGGAAGCACCCAGCGCCTCCGGAACCGCCCCTGCGGTATATGTCTATTCGATCAACTCGACCAATGGTGTGCTGACTGCCGTCGGCAATCCTCTGCAGCTCGACACAGGCACCGCCTCCCAGTTGGTGTTCGCCCCGAACGGCTCACAGGTCTTTGCGGCCCTTGGGACCGGAGGCGTGGACGTCCTGACGTTCAGCGCCAGCACCGGAAGCCTGGGCAAGCTGAATGTGGTGCTGTCGCCAAAAGACACCGACGGTGCAGACCAGGGTCTCGCGGTAGACGCAGAAAGCCAGTACCTCTTTGTTGCCGAGACAGGAATCAATGGAGTCCGTGTGTTGTCGATCGGCTCCTCCGGCACACTGACGGAAGTCTCGGGCTCGCCCTACGCCACCGGCGCCGGCGCGAAGGCTGTGCTGGTGGATGCGACGAACTCGTACGTCTACGTCACCAATTCGTCCACAAATACCATCAGCGCCTTCGGCCTTGCGAGCACCGGCGCCCTCACGCCCATCACCGGCTCGCCATTCACCACCGGCACCAGCCCGTATGCGCTCGCCGAGGACAATACCGGCACCTTCCTGATCTCGGTGAACGCCGGGGGTACACCAGACCTGCAAGTCTTCACCATCACGCCCTCCGCCGGCACCGTTCCAGGGGCGCTCGTCTCGGCTTCCACCGCGAGCACCGGGACCGTTTCGCCGGCAGCCGCAACAGCGCTCGCAACAACACCATAGCTATCAGCAGGATGCAAGCCGACTCTCGGGAATCCTCGCACCGTGGTGTGCCTCGGAAGCGTCCCCCCGATGCTATGCTGGGGCGACCGTGCTGACTCGTCGCCTCAGCTGCATCCTGTTGTCCCCTCTCCTCTTGCTTCCGGGTTGTGGCCATCTGCATTCGCTGCATGCGCCGACCTATGTGTACGTGATCTCCAAGGGCACTTACATCCGCGATCGTCTGGCAGCCGTATCGAACCATGTGGAGGACATCCACAACGGCGAGCGGCTCACGGTGGTTCAGCAGGAGCGGCGCTTCTATCAGGTGCGCACGCCTGACGGCAAAGTGGGCTGGCTTGAAGAGCACGCGGTGATCGACCAGGCGGAGTACGACAAGTTTGCAGCGCTCGACGCCGAGCATGCCAGGGATGTACCGGTTGCGACCGCCGTGCTGCGCGATGAGATCTTTCTCCATCTGACGCCAGGCCGCAAAACGGAGCACCTCTACCTCCTGCCCGCGAATGACAAGCTCCAGATGCTGCGACGTGCGTCCGTGGCCAAGCCCTTGCCGCCGCAGGCGATCCTCACGCCCAGGTCGCTCAAGCCTCGCAAGGCGCGGCCGACTGGTCCCGGAACCAGGCCCGTCAAGAAGGAGCAGAGCGGCTCCACGATCTGGGCCGAGGCTCCGCCCCATCCCGACCGGTACACTGCGCCGGATCTCGATCCCGACGCAGCCTGGATGGCGCAGCCGATGGAAGACTGGTGGCTGGTGCGCGACAGCGCAGGCCGGGTCGGCTGGGTGCTGGCTCATGGCATGGATGTGGACGTGCCGGATGAGGTGGCACAGTACTCCGAAGGGCGCCGGATCGTGGGCGCGTACCTCCTGAACACCGTGATGGACAATGGCGAGCCACCGGCGAAGCACATCGGCCCCGAGGAGCAGAAGCGGATCGCGAAGCGGGCTGCCGCAAAAGTGGCTCTGCTGCGCAAGCACCCGAAGCTTGCCGAGGAGCAGCCGGCAGAGCCGCCACCACCCGCGCCCGTGCCGCACCCGGTCGGCCAGTACGTGACCGTGACGACCGAGTTCAAGGACGGGCTGCCGTACGACTGGGACCAGGTCCGCGTCTTCATCTGGAATCGCGCCAAGCACCGCTACGAGACCGCCTACCGCCTGCGCGACCAGCAAGGCTACCTGCCGATCACGGTCGGGCAGGAGACGATCGACAAGGTAGGCGTCGAGCCGACGTTCACCATCCGCACTACCCCGGATGGGGTGGTTTCGCAGGATGAGAGCGGCTCCTTTCACCCTGCGACGGTAAATACGACGCAGTACCGTCTGGAAGGCGGCATTGTCCGTCGCGATACCCCGCTTCCGCCTAAACCAGGAGCGGAGACAGCCTCCCAGACAGGGCAGACCTCGATGAAAGCTGCTCCCAAGGCGGCGATGCGGCGTCGGGCTGCCCATCCCTTGGGCGCTCGCAGGAAACCTTCTCGGGTCAAAGCTCGTCACCACTCATAAGGATTCTTTGTTGTTGCAAGCAAATTTTCCCCTGCTGGGTACGAAAGTTTGGCATGCTAGTCATGCGTGTCCCCGTTCAGAACTGGCGGAGCCTCGCACACCGGTTTTCCCGTACCACAACAGCGTTGCGCGGCAATCTCGTGAATCGGTACCCAACACTCTGCTCCCGGGCAGCGTCGGGGACGATCCAGGAGCACCGCATGTTCTGCTCCCCGGCCTGCGCAAGCCTGCAGGGGCATTGGTTTAATACACTTGATAAGGAGCGCGCGCCTGCCCGTGGCGACGCGTAGGAGATCGGCACATGGACAACAAGCCGGCACAAAACATCCAGGACACGTTTCTGAACACCGTCCGGAAAGACAAAACCCCCATCACGATTTATCTGGTCAGTGGTGTCAAGCTGACGGGAAAAATACGTTCGTTCGACAAATATTCTGTGCTGCTGGAGAACAACAGCCAGGAGCAGCTGATCTTCAAGCACGCGATCTCCACCGTGGTCAGCACGCGTTCGGTCCTGCACGCGGAGCACCGCGTTCCGCATGCCGCTGTTGGTGGTGCAACCCCGGTTGGGGCTGTAGCCACGGCAGAGCACGCGTAAGGCGCAGAGGAGCGATCACGGCACGACAGCTTCGTCCTGAACCAGATTCTTTTACTTCACGCGCCACCGCCTCCTCTACCTCCAGGGGGAGCGGCGAGCGCGCGTTCCTGGTATACCCGCGCTTCTTCGGGTTGAAACCAGCGCTCGGCAAGACTGCCTCCCAGGCACGGGATGCTTCGCTGCTCCGCGGCGGCGAGGATGAGCCGGACGCGGAAGAGCCGTTGGCGGCCAGCCTGCTGACCAGCGACGAGATGAGCGCCGAGTTCCGGGAGCTCGCCGAGTCGGCCGGCGCCGAGATTGTGGGCGCCATGGAACAGCGACGCAGCCGTCCGGACCCTGCGACACTGCTCGGCTCGGGAAAGGTAGAGGAGCTGGCCGGGGCTGCTGTCTCTGCCGATGCCTCGATCATCCTGGTCGATTACGACCTCAGCCCGACCCAGCTGCGAAACCTCGAAGATGCCTTGCCGTGTACAGTGGTCGATCGTACCCAGCTGATCCTCGATATCTTTGCCCGCCATGCCCGCACCCGCGAGGGCCAGCTCCAGGTGGAGCTGGCGCAGCTTGAGTACATGCTGCCTCGACTGACCGGACGTGGTCGGGCGATGTCACAGCTTGGCGGTGGCATCGGCACCCGCGGACCCGGCGAGACCCAGCTTGAGACGGATCGCCGCCGCATCGGCAAGCGGCTGGTGATCCTTCGCCGCGAGCTGGATCGGGTGCGCCGTGTGCGGCATCAGCAGCGGAATCGACGGGAGTCGACCCCTGTGCCCACGGTCGCACTGGTGGGCTACACCAATGCGGGCAAGAGCACACTGTTCAACCTGCTGACCGGGGCGGATGTGCTCGCCTCCTCGCGCATGTTCGCGACGCTCGACCCAAAGCTGCGGGCGCTCGACCTTCCGTCCAAGCGCAAGGCGCTGCTTTCGGACACAGTGGGCTTTATCCGCAATCTGCCGCATACCCTGGTGACGTCCTTCCGCGCGACGCTCGAAGAGGTCGAAAAGGCCGAGGTTCTGCTCCACGTGCGCGATGCCGCCGATCCGCAGAGTGAAGATCACAAGCTCGAAGTCGAGAAGGTTCTGGGCGAGCTGGACGCACTTGCGAAGCCGAGAATCGAGGTGTTCAACAAGATGGACCTCCTGCCGGCGAGCCAGCAGGCTGCGTTGCTCGATAGCGGCGCAGTAGCAGTTTCCGCGCTGAAGGGGACTGGTCTCCCTGGGCTGCTCGCGGCTGTGGATGCTGCGCTGGTGCTCGATCCCGTGGAAGAAGCAGTGTTGTGGGTTCCACAGAGCGCGGGCGAGATCCTCGCAGCGATCGAACGCGGGGCCACTACGCAGGAGCGCCGATTTGAGCAAAAAGCGGGTGAGGATGGCGTCTCCCTCCGAATCGCCGCTCCGCGCTCGCTGCTGGGTCGCTGGCGCGGCTACCGCGTGGAGGGAAAGGCCGTGGCGCCCGACGCCGTGTGACGCGGCATCCTGGCCAAACAAGCTGCGCCCCGGTCATCCTTTCCTCTCACCTCTCTCTTTCTCACCATCGTTTCTGCCAGCCTTCACTCATCCCTTCCACGACCCTCGCGTCCATCCCACACCGCGAGTCATCCTGGGCAAAGCGAAGGATCGGCGGTCTTCTGCTGCGCTGGTGAAGAACAATCGCGGGTCCTTCACTCCCTTCGGGATGACGGGCCCGGGTGGCGTGCAGGATGACTCGGGCTCTCCGGACGGGTCTAGAACGAGAAAACCGGCCCTAGCTGGTAGCCGACGTTCCCGCGATTGATGAAGTTCTCCCTGGACAGCCAGCTCAGGTACGGCGGCACACCGATCCCCGGTGCGTTCACCTTGTCGGTGCGATAGCGGATCATGTTGTCGTTGATACCGAAACGGATGCCGAACTGCTTCGAGATTCGGTAATCCGCGCTCAGGTTCACGTTCCAGTCGAAGTGGTTGATGTCCCCGAGCTTCGGCATGCCTGCAGTTCCGTTTGCGTCGATCACGCCGGGTCCCATGTGGCTGGCCGGGTCCGAGTCGAGGGTCCCGACACCAGGCGGGTAGGTCGTGATGATCACACTCCGCGGGCTGGTCTCGTACGCCTTTGAGAAGCGCACCAGGCCGGGTCGCAGCGCCGCGTGGATACCCCAGTAGCGCCAGTTCTTGCTCGCGCCCAGGCCAAACAGCGCCATGGTCATGCTGCCCCCAGCCCGGTCGCTTGGCAGGGGGCTTGCGTTCGGTTGGACGTTGACGTCTGTGTCGAATGTCAGCCAGCCACGCAGGTGAGTGATCGTCTCAAAGCCGCCGCCGAAGGTGAACTCACGACAGTTGAAGCAGGCCGCGGTGTTTGCTGCGACCGTGGGCACGCTCCAGTAGGGCGCCAGCTGCACGCGCGCGAGCCGGTGGGCCTCCTCGACGTCGTCGGAGTGGAAGAACCGGACCCGGTCGCCCTCCGGAACCGGCTGCTCGTAGTCCCGGTACCAGGGGTTCTGCCAGCGCAGCATGTTGGCGTAGGAGCGGGAGGGATTGAGCCCTCCCCGCACAATCTTCGGCCATAGCTTGTTCGGATACTTCGTGCGCAGGCGATCGCTGACATCCTTGTCCAGCACATCTTCGGCGAGCACCCACAACATGCCTACGGTCGGCGTGATGATGAAGTCCGTCCAGCCCGTGTTGTTGGTGTACTTCGTGTCGGTTGTGCCGGGGCCAAAGGTGGCGCTGGTGCAGGTGTAGTGGCACTGGTTGCCGTAGGTGAAGCCGCCGTCATTGCCGACGCCGGCCTCGCCCGCCGGCGAGATTTTTTCGTGCGTACTGAAGACGGTGGCCCAGAGAAAGCCTTTCCAGCGGGACTGCCAGTAGCCGGGGTCGCCCCACTCGATACGCGAGTCTTTCGGGCTGTTCTGGATCTCGATATACGCCGACACCGCGCCCTGGATCGGGTGGCCCACTTCGTCGACGAGAAAGTCGTCGCCGTCGCTCCAGCGACGCATATTCCACTGCTTCATCGAGGCGAGATAGTCGTGCCAGAAGGGCTTGTGCGCGAGCAGATCGCGCATCACGTAGTCCTCGGAGACGCGGAAGACATTCTCGGTGAGGTTGAACTCGATGGACTGCCAGATCAGGCCCCGCCACTCGTAGGGGTAGTCGCCTGCCTCGTCGGGGGTGGAGTGATGCAGCGGGGACGGATGGTAGCCAAGGTCCGGGGTGAGCGCCTGCGCAGGGTCGCGTTCAGCGAGGGAAGGCGGCACGTTCCAGTCAGCAGACGGAGCTTGATAGTGGGCGATGCTGGCCGCCGGGAGGGGCGCTGCCGAGTGCGCAAGATCGAGCTTTGGGACGAAGGTCGCTGCTGGCGCCAACCGCGTCGCTCGCGACACCTGTGCAGCCGGAGGAAGAGATTGTGCGTGAAGTGAGGCAGCCGAGAAAGAGATTACGGCTGCAATCCGGCCCGGGATGTGCCACTTCTTTGTTGGTGTGCGCGCCCCATCACGCGCACTGGATACTGCCCTCAACATGTTCCTCCTCGAGGTGCTGGCGGAGGCGGTCCGCTTCACCCTGTTTCCACTTAGGTTCGGTACCAGACAGACGGCTCGCGGCAGTGGCAGCGAGCTCCCTGAAACCATTCTTCTTGTCAGATGACAGATGGGACGACAGCAACGCCGCTATCTTCCGGCTGATCGACCAGCACCTGCTGCTGGTCGAAACTGCTTCGCATGCGGGGCCCAGAGGCAAAGCGGATCAAGGATCATTTTTTGAAATGTAACACGCATGGGGGAGCGTGGCGGTTTGCGGGACGACTCAGCGGAGGGCGGCCGCTTCAGTCCGCGGGGATCGCGTCTTCTTCCTTGAGGATCGCGTAATCATCCTCTGCCAGCAGGCCGCGCACACTCTGGAGCCAGCCACGCGACTTGCTGAGAGGCCAGACCATCCAGCTATGCGGAACGACCTCTGATGGAAACTCGACCACCAGCGCAAGCTCTTCCGAGTCGCTTTCGAGAACCGGTGCCAGCGCTTCGGGCGTCATGTCGATGCGCACGATCTCGCCACCCTCGGCATCGTTGATGCCGAGGTACCAGAAGCCAGGATCCTCAAGTGCGTGCGCCGGCAGCTGGGAGCGCTGAAGGCGGATCTTGGCGATCCAGGGATAGATGTGGTCGGCCCAGTCCGGGGGCGCCTCCGGGTTGGGCGGCTCGGCAGCTTTCATGGTGTGGTGCTGCGCCTTGCGCAGGGCGAAAGAGAGCCCGGCGTAGCGCTCGTACTCCTCGAGGCTGCGCACGGTGCCGAGTCCGAATGGCGCGATCGCCTTGCCCCGAAGCAGCTGCTGGACTTTCTCCTTGCTGGCGATGTCGAGCTCGCTCCACGGCTTTGCGACGTCGTTGGTCTCGACGTGGTCACCCCAGTGCTTTCTGCTGTCAGCCCGCAGGTAGTCATGCCAGAGGATGGTCTCAGACGGGTGAAAGATGTCGTAGCCGTGCGTGAACGCGCGCACGGTCATGCTGATTTCTTCGCCCATGAAGTAAAGTTCGGGGTCGTAGGGGATCTCGTGAACAAACGAGCCCTGGGCGAAGAGGAAGCCGGCGGAGGCGAAGCGGGCGCGGCGCGCGCGAAAGCGAAGGTCCCCGACCAGTTCGGCAGGGGTCAGGCCGACAGGCTTGAGCTGCGGGATTCCTTCCGGCGTGAATGCCTGGAAGGCAATCTGCAGCGGGCCGCCGGTCAACACCTCGTTCTCGCCGGGCGTAAAGGGCGTGGCGTAGGTGCTGAGGATGGGCTTCGCGCTGCCGGTGGAGCCGGCTGTTTCGATCAGCTTCGCGTCCCAGCGTTCCACGAAGCGGCAGTGCGAGTCCACCTGAAGAAACCATGCTTCGTCCCTGAAGAGGCTCATGCACTCCGCACGTGCCCAGCAGGCGCCGCGGCTGTCCCGCCAGTCCACATCCAGAATGCGGAACCGTGGGTCATCGGCGAAGGGGAGCACGGTTTCCTCGGGGCCATGCTGCCAACAGATGCCGAAGCGGAGCCGCTGCGGGTGCTCGGCTTTGGCAAGGCAGTCAAGGACCGTGGGGACGAGCTGGGGATCCCGGTAGGCAGCGACAGAGACGAAGATCAGTGGGAGGGCATTGGACTCAAGGATCGTCATACGCGTCTGCTTTGTATCTTAGAGAGTCAGGGAAGCGGAACAAGAGGGTTCAACAAAAAGCCCCGCCGGATGGCGGGGCTGTTTGTTGCCGGTCAGAGTGACCCGGGTTTAGGAGAACAGACCGATGGTGGCGCTCGTGCTGTTCAGGCCCTGGGGGAAGAACGTGCCGGTGAACTTTGTGCCGGCGGCCGGAGCCGTGATCTGCCCGGTGACGATCTTGAGAACCTCGACCGAGGTGCGGCTGTACACCTTGGAGTAGTTCGTGGAGCCTGTCTGCGCGTCCACCACGGTGGCTGCGCCGACTGAAGCCGATCCACCCACATTGGTGCTTGCACCCTCGAGCGCCACGGTCTGGATGCCCACACCGATGTCGTCCGTGGTCGTGCTGCCGTCTGCCATCATGCGCAGAGCCGAGATCTCGGAGGTTGCCGTCAGCAGTGACTGGGCCAGCGTGGCGTTGACCGTGGAGAGCTGGGTGGCAAGGCCGAAGATCGAGGTGCGGATCAGGCCTGCGTGGTAGGCCTCAACCGCAAGAATGCCGGCTGCTGCGGAGAGGTTGCCAGAGACCGTGAGCAGCGGAGCCGCACCGTTGTACGCCGTGACCCCGAGATCCTCGAAGATGTAGGCGCCGATCAGGAAGAAGATGTCATTCGCAAACGGATCGAATGGCTGGGTTGGGAAGTTGATCGCAGCTGCCAGCGCGTTGAAGCTGTTGTAGAGGTCCAGGTTTGGCTGGGCCACGGCCGAGGCGCCAAGAGCGGTGCGCAGGAAGGTGACGTGGTTGCGCTCTTCCGTGGCTGTCTCGTTCGCATAGGCCTGGATGTAAGGGAACTGCCAGTTCACCTTGCAGCTTCCGTAGTTGTTGCTGTTCTTGGTGGTGACGACGCTGGAGCCGCCTGCGGTGGTGCCGGCTCCAATGCCGATGCCCATCTGGTCGATGGTGGTACCAGCGGTCGCAAGCGTGTAGTACTGCGCTTCCAGGTACTCCAGGTTCAACGCGAAGTTGAGGATGTCGGCGTCTGAGTAGGCAATGGTTGTGGTTTGTGCGTCGGCCGCGGGAGCCTTGACGCCGGCAAAGGCCAGGCCGGCGATCGCTGCACCGCCGAGCGCAAGCATCTTGCGGCGGGTGCTGACGATGACGTCGTCGATGAGTTGTGTTTCCTGAGTCGCCATGTGTCTCTGTCCTTAGCTGTTGGTCACGCTGATGTTGCCGTTCAAGCCGTTCGGGAAGAACCCGCCGCTCTTGACGCCTGCGCCGTTTGCCGTGGCATAGACGATGTGGAGGACCTGGTCTGTCGTACGGGCGTAGCCGACGGAGGTCGTTGCACTGGCGGCAACGATGGCGCTTCCGGAGGTGTAGTTGGCTGCAACGAACGGGCTCGGATAGGGAGAAAGCGCAACCGGCGCAGTCTCGTTCCCGCCACCCAGGGAGCCACGCAGTGCGCTGATGTTGGCCGCAATGGTGATGTAGGTGTCGTTCGGTGTGGTGGTGCCGCCTGCTGTGGTCGCGTTCGCCACCGAGTCAGCGATCAACAGGGAGCGGACTTCCGCGGCGTGATAGGCCTCGACCGCGAGGATCGATGCGGCGGCTGCAAGGTAGGTCTTGTTGCTCAGCAGGCCGGCAGCGCCCGCATACGCGGTGACGCCGACGTCCTCGAAGATGAAGGCGCCGAGCAGGAAGGCTTCGTAGCTCGCAAAGGGGTTGAAGTTCGCGACCGGGGTCGCCAGGAGACCGCCAAGGGCGCTGAAGCTGGCAGAGAGATCGATCGCCGGCCGCGCTACCGCAGACGAGCCGAGAGCTGAGCGGAGGAAGCGAACGTGGTCAAGTTCGTTCTGCGCGATCTCGTTCAAGTAAAGCTGCTGTGCGCCGTTAAGGTTCGCCACCAGTGTCGTGGTTGGAACCGTGACCGCACCCGCGCCGCTGCCTGCATCGGCCGTCGACAGGCCAGAGCCGGTTGCTGCACGGAGATAGAACTCGGCTTCGAGGTATTCGAGGTTCAGCGCGAAGTTGAGGTAGTCCGCATCGGTGTACGCAACAGTTGTGGGGGTGGGGGTAGTGGTGGTGGTGGGTGTCGGTGTGGTGGTGGTCGTGGTGGTGGGAGTCGGTGTCGAACTTCCCCCACAGCCAGCCAAAACGGTAACGGCGGCAGCTGATCCCGAACCGGCTAGAAAGCTTCGGCGCGAAAGAGCTTTATCGATAAGCCCAGTCAATTTCTTGTCCACGAAAGTACCTCTCCTACTTGAAGGAACGGGCGTGTTCAGCATCTGGATGAGCAGGGGGCTGACTAACCGAGTTCGTTGGCCAGCATAGCCCTCTTATGGGGGAGTAATCGACTGATTTCAGACATTTTGTGACTTTCGTACCAAGAATTTGAATGGGGTGCGGGAAGGGCGAATTGCAGCCCTGTTTAGGAATCCAAAGAGGCACCTGGGTTCGTTCCCCACTAACAGCATGTAAGCAGGCGGGTGTAAGTTCGGGCATACATCTGTCTACTCCCTACCTACTTGACGGAGTATTTCTTTTCGACTTCCTGTCGCGAACCTGCTGTTTACCCGTACCTGCCACGGCGACCCGGCCGAGGAGGCATTTCGGCCTGCCTGGCGATGCCCGGTCTGTTTTGCCCGCGGAGCGCTTCCTGTGCGTTGATCCGGACACGGGTCGAGACACGCACATGTGCCGACGAGGCTGACGAACTCCGGCCCGGGCGCTGCCCGTTGTCTGCATAGCACTTTTGTGGGCGTCCGTCGGACTCCCCGGCTTGCTCGCCGCGCACACAGGAACAACAACGC
The DNA here is from genome assembly GCA_965199135.1 of Acidobacteriaceae bacterium. GTDB lineage: Bacteria > Acidobacteriota > Terriglobia > Terriglobales > Acidobacteriaceae > EB88. The sequence continues at coordinate 1,559,021 of OZ240685.1, forward strand.
CGATGGATAGCCAGCGGGAACTCCCTGCCCCGGGGACACCGTGCCCGGGCAGGGAGGCTTTCCCGAGCCTCTTCGCTTACCGGTCGACCATCTTCTGGAGCGCCGCCGGGTAGCGATCCCCGCCGAAGTGGGTTTCCGAGGCTGCGTCCGCGATCCGCTGGAGGTCCCGTGGCGTGAGGAGAACCTCGGCCCCGCCCAGGTTCTCCTCCAGGCGATGGAGCTTGGTTGTACCCGGAATGGGAACGATCCAGGGCTTTTGGGCGAGCAGCCAGGCAAGCGCGATCTGCGCCGGCGTTGCGTGTTTGTCCGCGGCAACGGCGTTGAGCGCGTCGAGGATGCCCTGGTTCGCCTTCATCGACTCCGGGGTGTACCGCGGCAGTTGTTTGCGGAAGTCGGTGCTCTCGAGATCCTCGGTGCTGGTCAGCTTGCCGGTGAGGAAGCCCCTGCCAAGCGGGCTGAAAGGGACGAAGCCAATGCCCAGTTCCTCAAGTGCGGGCAGGATCTCGAGTTCGGGCTCACGCCACCAGACCGAGTACTCGCTTTGCAGCGCGGTGACCGGCTGCACGCTGTGGGCGCGGCGGATTGTCGTGACGCCTGCTTCGGAGAGGCCAAAGTGCTTCACCTTGCCGGCTTCGATCAGCTGCTTGACTGCGCCGGCTACGTCCTCGATCGGCACCTCGGGATCGACGCGGTGCTGGTAGAGCAAGTCGATGTGGTCGGTGCGCAGGCGCTTCAGCTGCTGCTCGACGACTTCCGCGATGTGCGCAGGCTTGCTGTTGAGCCCGGTCTGCTTGTGCGTCTCCGGGTCAAAGCCGAAGCCAAACTTGGTGGCGATCGCGACTTTCTCCCGCACCGGCTCCAGGGCTTCGCCGACAAGCTCTTCGTTTGCATACGGGCCGTAGACCTCGGCAGTGTCGAAGAACGTGACCCCGCGATCGACCGCGGCGCGGAGCAGCGCGATCATCTCGCGCGTGTCGCCTGGCTTACCGAAACCGAAACTCATGCCCATGGCGCCGAACCCCAGGGCGGAAACCGTGAGCCCACTCTTTCCCAATGAACGCGTTTGCATGTGTGTTGCCCCCTCTGCGTGGCATTCGCAGGCCACGGCCCGTCAGCCGGCCGGCGGCTCACTCCCCTGAAGTCTAGGTCGCGAGCGCTCATAGCACCAGCTGGCGCTGATCGAGACCTTCCGCTTCTCCGGGGAGCACGTTTCTGGGCAGGGGTGCGCGCCATCCAAGCAGGCATGACGCACTCCCACGCGCGACTTGCCAACCAGTGGATGGATGTTCACGCGCACTTCTACCCGCCCGAAAGCGAAGAACAGCGGCAGGCGCGGCTCGACGCGATGCATCGGGGCTGCTGGCTGACAACGGAGCCGCCGCGGTGGGATCCCGAGTCGACGCTCGCCTATATGGACCGGACCGGGATCGGGATGCAGATGCTCAGCAACATCCCGAAGACGCTCGCCGCGCTGAAGAGCTCAAACGAGTACGGCGCCCTGCTGGTGCGCGAGTACCCGGGGCGCTTTGGCCTGCTGGCGGCGCTCCCGACGGACAATCCCGACGCGGCGCTGGCCGAGATCGAGCGCGGGTATGGGGAACTCCAGGCGGATGGCTTCGCGGTGACCTGTCGGTACAACGAGGTTTACCTGGGCGATCCGAAGCTCAACCGGATGTGGGAGGAGCTTGATCGGCGGCGTGCCGTGGTCTTTGCCCACCCGGATGCCTACGCCCCCGGGGTCATGGGACGGCCAGCGGCGCTGATGGAAGTTGCCTTTGAGACGGCGCGTACCTTTGCCGACATGCTCTACGCAGGAACCTTCCGGCGATATCCGAATGTGCGCCTGGTGGTGGCGCATTGCGGGGGAGCGCTGCCGGCGCTCTCCGGTCGGCTGATGCTCCTCGGAAATGAGAACTGGGTTCCGAACCCGAATGGGACGACGCACACCGAGATGCGGCAGTACCTGCGCCGCCTCTACCTGGATACCGCGGCGACAATGCCCGCAAACCTCCCAGCGGCTCTGACGATGACCACAGCGGACCACATCGTCTATGGGTCAGACTGCGGGGTCCCCTGCACGACGGACGCAACGATGGACGCGAACCTGCTCGCGATGCTCGCGTCGCCGGGGCTGACCGAGGAGGAAAAGCGAGCGATCGGCCGCAATGCGCTGAGGCTCTTTCCGGCGGCGGCGCAACGGATGGCATCCTGGCCAGGATGAACAAAACAGGGAGTTTACAGCTCGAAGAGCAGCTTTGAGCCGGACCGCGGCGAGGGCCCGGCGGGTCGCCTCCGCCGGTCTCCCTGTGGTATCTATAAGGAGCGCGCATGTTGGGGCTGGTGTGCCTGCCTGGCCTCTTCGCTCCTGTTTTCCGCCGCGACGCCTACTTTTACCCGTACTACTTAAGACGAAACCTGCATGGACGAACTTCTGCGCCAAATCGGTGATTTCTTCCTTGGTTCGATTCCGACCATGGTTCTGTTCCTCATTCTGCTTGCCTGCTATACGGCGCTGGTGCATCGTCCCCTGAAGAAGGTCCTGGATGAACGCCGCGAACGGACAGCGGGCGCGGTCGAGAAGGCCCATGCGGCGCTTTCGGTCGCAGAAGCCAAAGCCCAGGAGTACGAGGCTCGTCTGCGTGCTGCTCGTGTGGAGATCCAGCAGGGGCGCGAGCGCCAGGTGGCTGCCTGGAATGCTACGCGGGAGCAGGCGATGACCGAGGCCCGCGAGGCCGCCTCGGCCCGGGTGCGCACTGCCCGTGCCGCGCTTGAGCGCGATGCCGCCGCATCGCGTGCTTCGCTCGACAGCTCGATCGATCAGCTGGCCGCCGAGATCCTCCATTCCGTGCTTCCGCCGGCTGCACGCGACGAGGCTGCTGCCGTGCAAGGAGCACAGTCCTGATGCGCTTCTCCCATCGCCCACTTCGCCGGGCCGCGGTGTTCCTGACGCTGTCGCTCTCGCTGCTGCTGCTTGCAGCGCCGCGCCCAGCCGCAGCGCAGGCTGCTCCCGCGGCAGCCGGGGCAACCCACAAGCCACAGCCAATCATTACCGGCACCACCAAGAGCAGCGCCGATGCACCTGAGACCAATGATGAACTGGAGCAGTATGCCCATGCGCCGGTGGTGCAGGCCTTTGCCCGGCACCTCGGTCTCTCCACGAATGCGGCGTCGCGCTATTTCGAGGACTTCAACTCCGGCGTGCTGATCCTGGTGATCCTCTACTTCGTCGTGAAGTACATTCCGACGAAGCTGCGGGAGCGCCGTGAGGCGATTGACCGCGATCTCGAAGATGCACGAAAGCAGACTGCGGACGCGCAGGCTCGTCTCGGGCGAATCGAAGCACGACTCAATTCGCTGGGCACTGAAGTCGATGCACTTCGGCAGCAGGCCGCCGAGTCCAGCCACGCCGAAGAAGCGCGCATCAAGGTTGCCATGGAAGAGGAGCGCCAGCGCATCGTGCATGCCGCCGAGCAGGAACTCCAGGCTGCCCAGGGCGCGGCCGAGCGCGGCCTGAAGCGCTATGCTTCCGACCTGGCCGTGGATCGCGCAATCGAGCGAGTCCGCCTGACGCCCGAGGGCGACCAGGCCGTGATCGATGAGTTTCTGCAGAGCCTGGGCAATGACCCTGCTCTCCGGGGGAAGAACTGATGGCCGTGGCATACGCCGCGCGGTATGCGCGGGCACTGGTCGATGTACTCGAAGCCGGCAACTGGAACCTTGAAGAGGCCAATGCGCTGCTCTCCGACTTCAGCGCGGCGTGGGAAGGCAACCCCGGGCTCCGGCACGTGTTTCTTGATCCCTCTTACACCGCGGAGAAGAAGATCTCGCTGCTCGACAAGCTGAACGAGCGGCTGCACATGACAAAGCCGCTGCGGGACTTCCTGGCGGTCGTGATCAAACACGAGCGCATGGAAGGCTTCCGCGACATCCTGGGCGAGTTTGAGCGGATGGTGCGTGGCGACCTCGGCATCGACAAGGTCGAGTGGACGAGTGCGCGGCCTCTTGATGAAGACCAGCGGCAGGCCGTCCAGGCGAGAATCCACGAGTTGACCGGCAAGCGGGTCGAGGCGACGTTTACGACAGACCCGGCGATGCTCGGCGGCGCCCGTCTGCGCATCGGCAGCACGGTGTACGACGGCAGCGTGCGCGGCAAGCTCGAGCAGTTGAAAGAACGGCTGGCCGCAAGCTAGCCCCACAACGAGTTCCAAAGAAGGACAGCAGGAAACGATGGCAAAGATCAACGCAGACGAGATCACAAGCCTCCTCCGTGAGGAGATCCAGAACTACGACAGCCGCATGCAGGTCGACGAGGTCGGCACTGTGATTTCGGTAGGCGATGGCATCGCCCGCGTGCATGGCCTCGACAAGGTCATGGCCGGCGAGATCGTTGAGTTTCCGCACGGCATTGAAGGCCTGGCCCTGTCGCTCGAAGAAGAGCAGGTCGGCGTGGTCTTGATGGGCGAAGGCTCAGAGATTCGCGAAGGCGACCAGGTGAAGCGGACCGGCCGCATCATGAGCATTCCCGTGGGCGAAGCGATGATCGGACGCGTGGTCAACGCGCTCGGCCAGCCGATCGACGACAAGGGCCCGATCGCAACGACCGAAACCCTGCCCGTCGAGCGGCTTGCTCCGGGCGTGATCGACCGCCAGCCGGTGAAGGAACCGATGCTTACCGGCATCAAGGCCATCGACGCGATGATCCCGATCGGCCGCGGCCAGCGTGAGTTGATCATCGGCGATCGCCAGACCGGCAAGACCGCGGTTGTGATCGACACGATCCTCAACAACGCCAAGAACAACCTGATCTGCATCTACTGTGCGATCGGGCAGAAGCGCTCGTCGATCGCCCAGGTGGTGCAGACCCTGACCGAGCGTGGCGCGATGGACTACACGATCATTGTCGCGGCCTCGGCGTCCGAGCCCGCCCCGCTGCTGTACCTGGCTCCCTTTGCAGCGACCGCACTGGGCGAGTACTTCCGCGACAACGGCAAGCACGCGCTGGTGATCTACGACGACCTCTCGAAGCACGCCGTCGCCTACCGCGAACTCTCGCTGCTCCTGCGCCGTCCGCCGGGACGCGAAGCGTATCCGGGCGATGTGTTCTACCTCCACTCGCGCCTGCTCGAGCGCTCGGCCAAGATGAACAAGGAGAAGGGCGGCGGTTCGCTGACCGCGCTCCCGATCATCGAGACGCAGGCCGGCGACGTGTCTGCGTACATCCCGACCAACGTGATCTCGATCACGGACGGCCAGATCTTCCTCGAGACTGATCTTTTTAACTCCGGCATCCGCCCGGCCGTGAACGTGGGTCTCTCGGTCTCGCGGGTCGGCTTCTCGGCGGCCTACAAGTCGGTGAAGCAGGTGGGTTCGACCCTGAAGCTCGATCTGGCGCAGTACCGCGAGCTGGCAGCTTTCGCGCAGTTCGGCTCCGACCTCGACAAGGTCACGCAGAACCAGCTCAACCGCGGCAAGCGCCTCACCGAGCTGCTCAAGCAGGACCAGTTCCAGCCGCTGACCGCCGAGCACATGGTCGCGATCCTGTTTGCCGGGACGCAGGGCCTGCTTGACGACGTCAAGGTCGAGGACATCCGCTCGTTTGAGGCCGGCTTCCACCAGTACCTCGACAACGCGCAGGCAGCCCTGCTCAAGGACATTGCAGAGAAGCGTGCACTCGACGATGACCTGCGTAGCCGGTTGAAGTCTGCGGTGACCGAGTACAAGAAGGACTTTGTCGCGGACCATGGCAAGGCGGAAGGCCGGGACACGGTTGCGCCGCTGAGCGACGACGAAAAGAAAAAAGCTGCGGAGAAGACGCCGGCTGGCTCGCAGCCCGGCGCGGCCACAACCGCAGGGGCTGCAAGGTAGCCGATGGCGAACGTACTCGATTTACGACGGCGCATTCGCAGCGTACGGAACACGCGCCAGATCACCAAGGCCATGAAGATGGTGGCCGCGGCCAAGCTGCGCCGCGCGCAGGATCGCATGACGCATGCGCGTCCATACGCGGTGTCGCTGGTCAGCGTGCTGGCGTCGCTGCGCCGCCGCATGGAAGCGATCGATCCGGTGACAAACGCCGAGCGGAGCCCGCTGCTTGCGGTGCGTGACGAGAAGAATGTCCTGCTGGTCGTGATCTCGGGCGACAAGGGTTTTGCGGGGGCATTTTCCACGAATATCGTGCGTGCCTCGACGCAGTTCATCGCGGATGCAACCCGGGACCGCGGCAAGCGGGTGGACGTAGAGGCTGTGGGCCGCAAGGGCCGGGACTTCTTCCGTCGCCGCTACCCGGTCGCCGAGCTGCCCCCGCCGCCGACGCGCGAAGAGGGTCCGGGTGGGATCCACCAGAACGAGCCGCGCCCCGAGCGCACGCGCAAGGCGGACGTCGAGTTCATCAACGACGAGCATGCCTCCTCGATCGTGCTCGATCGCATGCGCTTTGACGACGTGCGCAAGCTCGGCGAAGAGATCGTGGCGCGGTATGCCTCGGGCGATGTGGACGCGGTGTACCTCGCGTACAACGAGTTCAAGTCGGTGATCGCGCAGCGCGTGGTGGTGGAGCGCATCCTGCCACTCGTGTCCAACCCTGAGGGCAGGCTGAAGGATCCCGACGTAGCCGCGAGCGTGGAGCCGACCAAGGAAGAGCAGCAGCGGATCGCCGAAGCCGCGATGTCTGCCGGGCTGACCCTGCGCGATGACGAGCAGGAAGCGATGCGCGCCCAGTACGAGGATGAAGCGAAGCGCTTTGGGACCGCCGAGGTCGACTACCTGTATGACCAGTCGCCCGAGGAGGTCTATGCCGCGCTGCTGCCCCGGTATGTATCGGCCCTGCTCTACTACGCCATGCTGGAGTCGGTGGCGAGCGAGCATGCCGCACGCATGACGGCGATGGATGCAGCGTCGAGCAATGCATCGGACATGATCGACGCCTTGACGCTGAACATGAACCGGGTGCGGCAGGCAGCCATCACCAAGGAAATCATCGAGATTGTTTCGGGAGCGGCCGCGGTCTAACGCGCCCTTCAGAAGAGAGAGCTTATGCCAGAAGAAGCAGTGCAGCACGCATCACCAGACACGATGGCCGAGCACTATGCCGAAGGCCAGAGCACCGAAAATCAGAACATCGGCCGCGTCGTCCAGATCTCCGGGCCAGCGGTCGATGTGCAGTTCGAAGAAGCAAAGATGCCTGGTATCTTCCAGGCGCTGCGTGTGACCAGCGAGGGCTTCACGGTTCCGTCGCCGGTCAACGTTGTGCTCGAAGTGCAGCAGCACATCGGCGATGGCCGCGTTCGCTGCGTCGCGATGGAGGCGACCGAGGGCATGGTCCGCGGCATGAAGGTCATCGACACGGGCGCGCCGATCATGGTGCCGGTCGGGCGCGAGACGCTGGGCCGCATTCTGAATGTGATCGGAGAGCCGGTCGACGAACTCGGACCGGTCAACGCCAAGGTGCACATGCCCATTCATCGGCAGGCGCCTGCCTTTGACGAGCAGTCCACGCAGGAAGAGATGTTTGAGACCGGCATCAAGGTCATCGACCTGATCCAGCCCTTTGTGAAGGGCGGCAAGACCGGCCTCTTCGGTGGTGCTGGCGTCGGCAAGACGGTTATCATCCAGGAGCTGATCAACAACGTTGCGACCAAGCATGGCGGCTTCTCGGTCTTCGCCGGCGTGGGCGAGCGTACCCGTGAGGGCAACGATCTCTGGCTCGAGTTCCAGGAAGCCGGCGTGATCGACCTGAACGACCTCCCGAAGTCCAAGGCCGCCCTGATTTATGGCCAGATGACCGAGCCGCCAGGGGCGCGTCTCCGTGTTGCGCTGACCGCGCTCACGATCGCCGAGAGCTTCCGCGACCAGGAAGGCGCCGACACGCTCCTGTTTGTCGACAACATCTTCCGCTTCACCCAGGCAGGTTCCGAGGTCTCGACGCTGCTTGGCCGTATGCCCTCGGCTGTCGGCTACCAGCCGAACCTCTCGACCGAGATGGGCGAACTGCAGGAGCGCATCACCTCGACCAAGCGCGGCTCGGTGACCTCGGTCCAGGCTGTGTATGTGCCGGCCGACGATTACACCGATCCCGCCCCGGCGACGACCTTCGCTCACCTCGATGCGACGACCGTGTTGTCGCGTCCCTTGTCGGAGCTTGGCATCTACCCTGCCGTCGATCCCCTGGCGTCGTCGTCACGGATTCTCTCGCCGCGCATCGTTGGGCAGGAGCATTACGACGTGGCCCAGGGCGTCAAGCGGATCCTGCAGCGCTACAAGGATCTGCAGGACATCATCGCCATCCTTGGTATCGATGAACTGTCGGAAGAGGATCGGCTGACCGTCTCGCGGGCACGCAAGGTGCAGAAGTTCCTTTCGCAACCGTTCCACGTGGCCGAGCAGTTCACCGGCATCCCGGGCTCGTACTGCAAGGTGGCGGACACCGTGCGCTCCTTCAAGGAAGTCATCGAGGGCAAGCACGATGATGTGCCGGAGCAGGCCTTCTACTTGAAGGGCACGATCGAAGACGTGCTCGAAGCCGCCGAGAAGCTGAAGGGCCAGAACTAGCGATGGCGGACCCCAAGCAGTTCGAACAGAACCGGCTCAAGATCCGGGTGGTCACCCCGGAGCGCATCCTGGTCGACACTAACGCGACCTCGGTGACGCTTCCGGGCGAGACCGGCGTGCTTGAAGCGTTGCCGGGCGCGGCGCCGCTGTTGACCGCGATCGGTGCGGGGGATCTCCTGATCACCGGCGGCGACGCGGGTGGCGAGCAGCGGTTCGTGGTGGCGCGTGGCTTCGCCGAGATCCTGCCAGACCGGGTGACGGTGCTGGTCGAGTATGCCGAGGAGCCGGACAAGGTTGACAAGGCAGCCGCCGAGCAGCAGCTGAAGGATGGCCAGAAGCAGGTGTCCGATGCTGGGGATGACCCGCAGCGGTACGCAGCGGCACGCCTGACGGTGCTGGAAGCCGAGGCCAAGCTGGGCCGTTCCGGGTCGTAGCTCCCGGCGGCTCACAGTTGATGGAAGCGGGTGGAGAGAGACTCTCCACCCGCTTTTCTTTTCGCAGCCCCGGCCCCGCTTCGCCGGCAGGCCGCGCAGCCGGGTGCTCCTGCTTGGGGCTCGGTGGTGTGTGCCGGGTTGCTGCGTTGCGCGGCATCCGCTGCTGGATGGGGCTTGTCCCGCTGGCTATCCGCGGCTCCCGGCAGATGCAGCGGCGACGGAGCTGATCCCGGTCCGCAGGGCCACCCAGTGCGGAGCTTCTCGTGACAGCTGCTGGAGCATTCCCCAACCGGGAATAGCCGGCGCGCCGGTCCTGAAGTGACGATGGATTGCTGAAACACCAACCGGGAAGCGAGCCAGGGGAGTGGGACCGGATGTAGGATAGCCCTCGTGTCGCTTGTGCTCCAATCCGCCGTGGCTGCCGGCAGTGTGCCGGGCCGGATTCGGTCGACCAACCAGGACAGCTGGAGCTACTCGCTCGAGGCCGGCGTCTTTGTGGTGTGTGACGGGATGGGTGGCACTGCTGGCGGGGAGGTGGCAAGCCAGACTGCGGTCGAGGCCTTCCTCGAGTCGCTGGTAGGGGTCGAGGCCGAGGACCGGACCGTGAAAATGATCACCCAGGCGGTGTGTGCGGCGAATCGCCGGGTGCATGCCCGTGGTGTGCAGGACCGGGCGCTCCGCGGCATGGGCACGACCCTCGTGGCGCTCGCTTCGATCAGCGACCAGGCAGTCGCGGTGGTGCATGTAGGCGACAGCCGCTGCTACCGGCTGCGCGGCGGGGAGCTGTGTCGCTGTACCGAGGACCATTCGCTGGTCGCCGAGCAGCTGCGGATGGGCATCCTCAACGAGGAGCAGGCAGAGCGTTCCCCGATGCGCCATGTGATCACGCGCGCCGTGGGCACCCGGCGTTCGGTGTTGCCCGAGGTCCAGGCGCTGGGTGCCGAGCCCGGAGACCTGTTTCTGCTCTGCTCGGATGGGCTGACCCGCGAGCTGGGAGATGTGGCAATTGAGCAGATCCTGCGCCGCCAGGAAAGCCTGGCCAGCCGCAAGGAGTCGCTGCTTCGAGCAGCCAACGAGGCTGGTGGCCGGGATAACATCACGGTGCTGCTTCTCGAAATCGTCTAGCTGAACGCTCCGCGTGTGCATCGTTTTGACGGCTCCAAGCGCCGCTGACAGGAAGCATGCCCGGAACCAAGCCAGCCACCCACTCTTCGCGGACCGCGGCGATCGGGTGGCGTATCGTGAAGCAATGGTGAGAATGACAGTGCTCGCAAGTGGCTCCCGGGGCAATTGCACGGTCGTCACAGGTGGGCGCACCTCGGTGCTGGTCGATGCAGGGGTCAGCTGCCGGGAGATCTTGAAGCGGATGGCTGAGGCCGGGGAAGACCCGCGCTCCCTCGACGCCATTCTCGTGACCCACGAACACCAGGACCATGTGCAGGGGCTCTCGGTACTGGCCCGCAAGCTTGGAATCCCGGTGTACTTCACCGAGGCGACCCACCGGGCCTGGATGCGATGGATGACCCCGCAGCGCCGGATGACCTATGCCGACTGGCTTGCTGCCCGCAAGGCCGAAGCGCAGCAAAAGGCCGAGGACGCTGCGCGGGCTCAGCAGGCGCCCGATGCGGAGACCGCGAATCCCTTCTATCGCGAGGCCGGGCTGGCTGAATGTGCAGCAGAACAGGCCCAGTTTGCCGCGGAACAGGAAGCGGTTCAGGAAGCTGGGCAGGAAGCAGAGCCTCTGCGCCTGCCAACCGACCCATGTGCACTGCCTGGCGTCGAGTATTTCCGCGCCGGCAAGGCCTTCTCGATCGGCGACCTGACGATCACCGCGTTCACAATCCCGCATGACGCCACTGACCCGGTCGGGTTCGTGCTCGAGGGGGAAGGCGTCAGGATCGGTCTCGCGACCGATCTGGGCTACATGCCTGCCAATGTATCGCAGCAGCTCCGCCGGTGTGATGTGGTGATGCTCGAGTCGAACCACGACCTTGACATGCTTCGGGATGGGCCGTACCCCTGGTCGGTGAAGCAGCGGGTGTTGTCACGGGTAGGTCACCTGTCGAATGCGGCAGCGGCCGAGTTCCTTGAGAAGGGTTATGACGGGCAGGCTGCCTACGTGGTGCTGGCTCATCTTTCCGAGAGCAACAACATGCCGGAGCTGGCGCGGGTGGCTGCAGAGTGGGCCTTGCGGGACCGGATGAACCTGCTGGCCAACAAGCTCGTGGTGGCGCAGCAGCATGTGCCCACCGAGTCGATTTGCCTGTAGCAAGCGATCGGCGCAGACCCGCAGTTCGCTATTTATGACGTGGAACGCCTAAGATAGGGAGACGGTCGGCCATCGCCGGCCCTTCCAGGCAGAGCCTGTGCGCTCCCTGGCACCTTTGGCGTGAGCCGGCCCGCAGAAGGTGTTCCGCATTGAATCAGAAATTTGGACACTCCGGATACCCGGGAGCATCGAAACAGAATAGGGGTGAGCATGAATAAATGTAGCGATCCCGTTGTGGGCGACATTCTCTCGTCCTGGCGTTATGACATCTCGGGTTCTTCTCCGGCGGTGCGTGGTGACCTGGAAGAGCACTTCCGCGACTGCCGGCAGTGCCGCACGCGGCAGCGCCTCCATCGCACCATCGACGTCACGCTGATCGGTCTGGCTACGCTGTCGATCCTGGCGTTTCTGCTGGCGATTGCAGTGATCCATCACCTTGAGCCGCTGCGCACCTGGGCAATCGCGCTGCATCTGCGACAGATCAACTTTGCCCTGACCCTCCAGGACATGGCCATCGCCGGCCTCCTGGTCTCGATCTTTCTGTGGCTCCTGATCGCGGTGGTCACCCCGGCGCCGACCTTTCTCAGCGAAGTCGCGATGGCGCAGGCCCGTGAGATTCGCAACCGGACGCCCCGCAAAATCGCCTGACCCGGTTCGAAGCGGTCTGACTCCGAGCCTCGCCGATGCGGGGCTTTTTCTTGTCTATGTCCTGGTGCCTGCGACCGGCTTCTCCGCCGAGGGAGCGTCGGCTGCGCGGCTGCCCGGCGTCTTGCCCAGCTCCGGTATCGAGGGCGCGCCATCGGGCAGACTCGAGACCATGCCTGGTGCGGGCACAGCCGCAGGGGAGTGGACGGAGAACGATCCGGTGAGGCTCTGAACCGCGGTGACGCCATTGCGGGAGCACCAGTGTTCGAGCTCTTCGGCAACATGCTCGACTGCGCGGGGATCGGCGTAGGAGGCAGTCCCGACCTGCACCGCCGAGGCGCCCGCCATCAGGAACTCGACTGCGTCTTCACCGGTCTGGATGCCGCCGACGCCCAGGATCGGGATCTTCACGGCCTGGGCCGCCTCCCAGACCATGCGCAGCGCGATCGGCTTGATCGCGGGGCCGGAGAGTCCCCCGGTGACGTTCGCAATCTTTGGCTTGCGGGTCTTGATGTCGATCGCAAGGGAAAGAAAGGTGTTCACGAGGGTGAGGCCGTCGGCGCCTGCTTCCTCGGCGACCCTGGCCATGGCTGCAATCGAGGTCACGTTCGGCGAGAGCTTGATGAAGACAGGCCGGTGGCTCAGGGCCCTGGTCTTCTTGACCAGTTCTGCGAGCAGTGTCGCATCGGCGCCGAAGACCATGCCGCCATGCTTCGTGTTGGGGCAGGAGGCATTGATCTCATAGGCAGCGATGCCGTCCGCAGCGTTCAGGACACGGATGACCGCAAGGTAGTCCTCGACTTCGTAGCCGAAGACATTCGCGAAGATGGCGCATGGTGGCGGGTTGTGGCTGAAGGCCTGGAGCTTGGTCGACACGTAGCTGTCGACGCCGACGTTCTGGAGCCCGATGGCATTGATCATGCCTGCCGAGGTCTCGATCATGCGGGGTGCGGCATTGCCCGCCATCGGCTGCGGCGAGAGGCCCTTGGTGACAAAGCCGCCGATCCGGTCGAGCGCGACGATGTCTTCAAACTCGACGCCGTAGCCGAAGGTGCCGCTGGCGGCGAGCACCGGTGTCTGGAGTGCAATCCCTGCGACGCGTACGTGCATGTTGGGCTTCACGGTCTGGGTTGCTCCGTGGCTGCCGGCTTTGCCGGCATTGCGGTGGTGTCGCCGGAAGCCTCGGCGGTCGCGTGTACAGACCGGCGGGTCCGGCCGTGGCGTACGGGAACAGGTGCCTTGGGATACTGGAAGTCGCCAGCCGGCTTCAAGGCTTCGGTGAGCACTGCGCCGATCGAGGAGGAGGGCTGGTTCACGCCGAGCACCGAGGCGAGCGTTGCTGCAAGATCGACCGGCTGGACACGCCCGCGGTAGGTGCCGGGGGTGAATGGCGCTCCATAGAAGCCGAGCGGTACGTGGCGGTCGTAGGAGTAGGGCGAGAAGTGCGTCGTCCCGCCATTGCCGTAGCCCTCCATCTGGAAAGCGATGGGAAAGACCGCGACGTACCACCCCCCATTCGGGCTATAGCTGTGGGCCATCAGCTGGCCGAACTCGGTTGGTGGAACCTGCCCCGCGGCGAGCTGCTCACGCGTGTAGGAGCGGAAGAGCTCCGGAGTCGGCGTGACCCGGGTCGGGGGCGCAGCCGGCTGGTCAGCCGCTGCTGCTGTTGCCGGGGGGGCGGTCGTGTCGGTCGTGCCGACCGGTGGGGTCATCGCTGTCTTCTTGGCCGCGGCGGCCGCAGCGGCTTTTGCGGCGTCGTTGGCCTGGGCATCGAGGGCGGTGAACGCGGGGGCGACTGCTGCCTGCACAGCGTCTTCGGCCTCCTGCTCGTTGATGCCGGCACGCTCAAACGAGGGGCGGTTCAGCGAGAGGTAGGGCAGCTCGCCGTGGAGCAGGACATAGTTGACGTTCTCACCCGGGGAGAACTTCGCGTTCATGGCGACGTTGAGGTCGGCAACCAGCTTGTCGGAGGAGACGTAGCTGCCCTGGAGGCCCAGTGCAGCGGAGACAGCAGGGGTCGGGGCGATGCCGTGGTCGGCGGTGAGCGCGACCACAACGTTGGCAAGGCCGCCGGGCACGTGGGTATCGAGCCAGGAGAAGAAACTGTCGAGATCTGCGTCAAGCCCGAGCACCATGGTGTGTTCCTCGGGCGAGTCGGGACCATAGTGGTGGCCCTCGATATCGTTCGGCGAGAGCGAGAGCGCGAGCATGTCTGTCGTGGGGTGGGCGCCCAGCTGCTCGCCGGTGATCAGGGCCTCGGCGAAGTTGATCTCGTAGGTGTTGGCGGCATTGGTCACGCCGACCTGGGAGTAAAAGCTGGTGAGGTTCGTGACGCCTGCCTCGGTAGCCGCGGCCTGGATCGCTGGGCCGTTGTCAAAGTCGATCGCCCACTGTGGCAGCGCGGTCATGTAGTAGGAGGAGGTCACAAACTGGCCGCTCGTGGCGTCGATCCAGAACGCGCCATTCGCGGCCGCGCCCGCGGGCAGGATCGCGGCACGGTCCTTGAGCGATACGCCATAGACCCGCGACGCGCCACCGGTGGCGAGGCGGAGTTCATCGCCGATGGTGGAGGCGAGCAGGTTGCGTGGGGACGCACCCAGCACAGGCTGCTTGCCGTCCGTTGGAGCGGCCGGGGTGGCCGTGGTTGCGGCGGCGTTGGCCTCTTCCTGCTGCACGGCGGTAGGAGTGGCGCCGGCGGGGGTGTTTGGCTGGGCTGCCGTCTGGGCTGCCGTCTGGGCGCTGACAAGCGTGTAGCGATCGTCTTCGACCGAGGTGATGGGCCGCTGCTTGTTGCGGGCGAGGTCCCACCACTCATTCGAGTTGATGCCGTGCCCATCGGTGTAGGCGCCGGTGCCGATCGTGGCGTGGCCGGGAGCGGTCTTGGTGTTGGCGTAGCCGTAGTAGCAATCGGGAAAGTACGCGCCATGATCGAGCAGAAGCCGAAAGCCACGGCCCTTGAACTCGGAGCGGAAGCGCTGGAGGTAGTCTGCGCGGAACTGATCGATCACAAGGATCACTACGAGCTTGGGGCGCCCGTCGTAGGCGGCGGCATGTGCCTCAGGGATCGCGGCCAGTGGCAGCGAGAGCGAAAGAAGCACAGACAGGAAGCGCTTGACCATTCCTTGGGAAGACCTTTCGGCCGCACAGCGGCTTTCCCAATGGTACTTCGCGCGCGGCCAGTGCGGAGGCTACTCGGGGCGAGGCCCGGGTGGCACGTGTTCCTCAAGGTAGTGGGCGATCAGGGTGGTCAGGTGGGCGTCGGTTCCCGGACCCTCGTTGAGGTTGTGGGTGCGATTCGGATAGTCCATGAAGGTGAATGGTTTGCCCAGCTCGATGAGCCGGTCCACCAGTAACTCCGAGCCCTGGAAGTGGACATTGTCGTCGCCCGAGCCATGGATAAGCAGGAGATTGCCGCGAAGCCCAGCCGCAAAGTTGATCGCCGACCCGTCGTGATAGCCCTGCGGGTTGGCTTGCGGCGTCCCCATGTACTTCTCCTGGTAGATCGTGTCATAGCGGCTCTGGTCCGGCACCGGCGCTTCGGCGATGCCGGTCGAGTAGAGACCGGGGTCCCGGAACATCAGGTTGAGCGTGTTGGTGGCGCCCCCGCTCGCGCCCCAGATCGCCATGCGTGAGAGGTCGATGTAGGCGTGCTCGCGTGCGAGCGCGCGAATGGCCGCGGCTTGCTGCCTCGTCGCCTCGACGTCGAGCGCCTTGTAGCCGACCTTGCGCCAGGCGCGGCCGAGCGGTGCCGGCGTGCCCTGGTTGTCGAAGGAGGCAACGATGTAGCCTTCATCGGCGAAGAGGCGGAAGTAGCTGCCCATCGCCCAGGAGTCCTGAACAGTCGTGGCTGCAGGCTCTCCGTACACCCACACAAGCACCGGGTACTTCTTTGCAGGGTCAAAGTGGGGCGGCGTGACGAGGAGCGTTGGCAGTGCGAGGCCGTCCCCGATCGGGGTCCTGGAGAGTTGAGGGAAGCTCGCGCCAAGGAACTTCAGGTAGGCGAGTATGTCTTCATTGCTCCCCAGCATGCGGGCGCGGGTGTGCGAGGGAAGCTCCACAAGATCCGTCGCATAGGGCGTCGTGACATTGGACCAGGTGTGGATGGCCCAGTGGCTGCCCGGGGCGACCCCGTACTCATGGGTGCCAGGCTCGTTCTGCGGGGTCACGCGTTCGGGGGTGCCGGTGCCATCGAGCCGACTGCGGTAGAGGTAACTCTGCGTCGGGTCGCCCGGCGAGGCCATGAAGTAAAAGTAGCCGCCGCGCGTATCAACCTGGACGGCTGAGATGACGTCTGCGTCGAAGTGGGTGATGAGGCGGAGCTTGCCGGTGGCGCGAGAGATCAGGTAGGCGTGCTTCCAGCCGTCGCGCTCCGAAAGCCACAGCAGGTCCGAGGGTTTGTTGTCGCTGCCAGCGACCCACTGGAGCGCATCCATCGGCTCGACCCAGGCGGCGTCGGTGTCTTCAAACAGAAGCCGCACCGCGCCCGTCGTGCCATCGGCGAGAAAGACCTTGTTGCTGTTCTGCTCGCGGTTGAGCTGTTCGAGCGCGAGCTCGTTGCCGCGGCCGACCCACTCGAAGCGCGCGATGTAGTGGTTGGCCGGATCGCCGGGAAGCTCCATCCAACGAGTGGTTCCCTCGGCGACCGAGACGACGCCTGCGCGTACCGAGCTGTTGGTTGTTCCAGCGATCGGGTACTTGTACTGGTGGAGCACGGGGTAGAGCGCAACGGTGTCGTTGATCAGCGTGTAGGTGCCGACCGCGGCCTGGTTGAACTGGAGGTAGGCGATCGAGCGCGAGTCCGGGCTCCAGCGAAAGGCGTCGCGCAGATCCAGCTCTTCCTCGGTGACCCAGTCGGTGGTCCCGTTGATGATGTCCGGGATCTCGGCCGCGGAGCCGTCGCGGGTGAGCTGGCGGATCGTGAAGCTGCCGAGGTCCTGCACGTAAAGGTTGTTGCTGTGCACGTAGCCGACAGAGTGGCCATCGGGTGAGAACTTGGCGAACATCAGCGTGGCCTCGGGCGCGTCGCCGCCGAGCTTGCGCAGCGCGCCATCTCCAAGCGCGAGCACCCAGTAGTCGCCGCGCGTGTTTCTGCGCCAGACCTTGTGAGAGTTCGTATAGATCAGGAGCTTCGTCTTGTCCGCAGACACTTTGTAGTCTTCTACCTCGAGCGGGGTCTTGCTTCCCACGGGGATGAAGCGGCTGCCCGGCACCAAAACGCTGCGTTTGCCGGTGCCGGTGTCGTAGGAGACCAGGTCGACGAGCCTGGTTCCGTCTCTGCCCTTGTTCGGGGAGGTCTCAAGCACGGTGTAGTGCTCGCCCTCGCCCAGCCAGTGGCTCTCCGCGGGAAAGTGCAGGGAATGCCTGTCGTCGAGAAAGATCCTGTTGTAGTCCTGCCGGAACGTCGCCGAGGGGAGGCTCGCCTCCGTGGGGGTGGGGCAGGAGGCGGGTGGAGGTACCGCGACCCGGTCGGCTCCCTGGGCGCAAAGCGCAGGAGCAAGGATGGAAGCAAGGCAGAGGGAGGGCAAGTGCAGAAAGTGGAAGCGTGCCACCCGCGGAAACATTCGCTCACTGTAAATGCAAGTTCTCACGCACGTCTCCGCAAAAGCATACGAAATTGTGTGAATTCTGGCGGACGGAGCAAATCTGACCACTGCGACTGCCTGTCGTCGGTGGGGCGGAGTGACTTGTAAGATGGTGCCTGTATGCACGATCTTTCTTTGCTGCGAACGCAGCTTCCCCTGGTGGAGGACCGCCTTCGTGCCCGGGGCCTGGACCCTGCGCTGGTTCTTGGCGGCTTTCACCGGCTCGATGCGCACCGGCGAGCCCGTATCACCGAGGCGGAGAAGCTCAAGGCCGAGCGCAACAGCCTGAGTGACGAGGTTGCGCGCGCCCGTCGCGCCGGGACCGATGCCACCTCGATCATGGACGAGGTCCGGCGCCTGAAGACCGAGGGCGAAGCGCTCGAGAAGGCTGCCGCCGAGGCTGAGGACGAGCTGCGCACAACCTTGGCAGCGCTGCCGAACCTGCCTGCTGCCGATGTTCCGCCGGGCGCAGACGAGCACAGCAACGTCGAGATCAAACGCTGGGGAACGCCGCCGGCGTTCGGTTTTGAGCCGAAGCCGCACTACGAGCTGGGTGAATCGCTGCGCATTCTGGATCTCGAGCGGGCGGCCAAGCTCTCCGGCGCGCGGTTTGCGGTGTACTGGGGCGACGGCGCGCGGCTGGAGCGAGCGCTCGGGCAGTGGATGCTCGATGTGCAAACCCAGGAGCACGGCTATACCGAGGTGGCGCCGCCGCTGATGGTGAACAGCCGATCGCTCTTTGGCACCGGCCAGCTTCCGAAGTTTGCCGAGGACCTGTTTCGTTCGGCGGATGGCGAGGGCTACGACCCGGGCGTGCTGCGCGAGAACGATCATTGGCTGATCCCGACAGCCGAGGTGCCGCTGACCAACCTGCTGCGCGACGAGATTGTGGATGGAGCCGAGTTGCCGTTTTCTGTAACCGCACTGACTGCCTGCTTCCGATCCGAGGCCGGATCGTATGGCCGCGATGTGCGAGGGGTGATCCGGCAGCACCAGTTTTCCAAGGTGGAGCTGGTGAAGTTTGCGAAGCCGGAAGAAAGCGCCGCCGCGCACGAGCAGATGACGAGCGATGCGGAGTCCATCCTGGAACGGCTGGAACTGCCGTATCGGCGCATGCTGCTTTGCGCGGGCGATATGGGCTTCTCCGCCGCAAAGACCTATGACCTCGAGGTCTGGCTGCCGGGGCAGAATGCTTACCGCGAGATCTCCTCGGTGTCGAACTGTGAGGCCTTCCAGGCGCGGCGAGCAAATATTCGCTTCCGCAACGCGAAGGGCAAGGCCGAGCATCTGCATACATTGAACGGCTCGGGGCTGGCGGTTGGGCGCACCTGGGTCGCGGTGCTTGAGAACTACCAGGAAGCAGAAGGAACAATCCGCGTGCCGAAAGTTCTTCAGCCGTACATGGGTGGCACACACGTGATCAGCACAAGGGAGCGGCGGTAAGGATGGGACTGGTCCGAAACTACATCTTCTGGAAGTACGAACGCGGCAGCTTTCACTACGACGTCATGGTGTCGCTGATCCTTCTGTTTCTTTTCATCTCGCCGCATGTCATCAACTACCGGGACCACCCGGTGGCGGACAATCTCTCGCCGAGCACCATCCTGGTGAAACCCACAGAAGCCGGGGCCGTCTATGAAGTGCCGGCCGACCAGGTGCACGCAGCCAAGGGTGTGCTGGCGCGGCAGCTGGGTGCTTCGCTTGCAACAGCGATCGCCCCGGTCTCTGGCCCGGTGACGATCGATCGCTATGAACCGCTCAAGGATGTGAGTGGGCGGGTCACGGCGTACAGGGTCTGGGCGCACCGGTAACCCTCCTCTACCGGAAGCGATGTTTCCACGTTGGATCAACAGGTACCAGGCAGGCGTTTCGCAAGGAGCAGGGGAATGAAGCGTAGGGGAATGGTGGTTGGCTCTTCGCTGGCAGCATGCATGCTGCTGGTTGGGATGAGTTCACTTGCGGCAGCGACCGCGTCGGAAACAGACACCGCCTTTGTGGGAAAGGTCTCGCAGGGCGGCCGGTACGAGGTGGAGGCAAGCAAGGTTGCGGAGGAGCGGGCGCAGTCCCCTGCAGTGAAGAAGCTGGCCATGACCGAGGTGCACGACCACGAGGGGGTAAACGCTCGGCTGATGGCGATCTCGAAGCAGGATGGAGTGTCGATCGCACCCAAGCTGAATGACGAGTTCGAGGCCCGGCTTGAGAAGCTGAAAAGTGCGCCTGCGGGCTCATTCGACGCGGCGTACGTCGACGACATGACGTCGATTCACGACAAGGACGAGAAGTTGTTTGCCCAGGAAGCCGAGGATGGCACCGGCGCCTTCAAGCCATTTGCGGCGCATACCGACGGCATCGTCAAGCGCCACATCGCGGCGCTCCGAAACGTGCAGCAGTGAAGGTTCCGATGAAGCATTCGTGTGTCGCTGCAGGACTGTCGCTCGCGCTGCTCTTTGGCGCGGGTGACGCCCATGCGCAGGCTGCTGCGAATCCCGAACTCACCAGGGTGCTGGCGCAGATGGACGCAGCCGCGGCCAAGTTCCAGAGCGCGCAGGCCGACTTCTCGTGGGACCAGCTGACGGTTGTGGTGCAGGAGCATGACGTGCAGAAGGGGACCATCGCTTTCAAACGGGCCTCAGGTGTCACCGAGATGGTGGTGCATGTACTGACAGAAGAAGGCCAGCCCAAGCCGAAGGATGTGCTGTTTCGCGACGGTGTGCTGGCGTTCTACAACCCCGAGATCAAGCAGGAGACGCTTCTGCAGGCGGGCAAGAACCGGAGCCAGTTCGAGACCTATGCAACGCTCGGCTTCGGCGGCAGCGGCAAGGATCTCGAAGCGAACTGGAACGTGAGCTATGCCGGCGCGGACACGATCAACGGCGTGGCAGTCGCGAAGCTGGACCTCGCGCCCAAGAACCCCGCTCCCGACCAGATGTTCACCAAAATCACGATCTGGATTGACCCGGCAACGGCGACCTCGCGCAAGCAGGTGTTTTACACCGCGGGCGGCGACATGCGGACGGCGCTGTACACCAACATCAAGCTGAACGCGGCGCCTGAGAATCTGTTCAAGCTGAAGATCCCCTCCGGGACCACCGTGATCCGGAAGTAGCCTTGCGGGCGAGAGCGACGCCCGCAAGCATAAAGACGATCGGGTAGCACTCGAGGGTGTAGCGCGGCTCCGGGGCTTCGATCGTCAGCAGCAGCGCGCAGCGGAGCACGACAAAGGCGAGGAAGACCCAGAGCATCGGCGGCCGGCGTAGACTGCCTGCAACCGCCAGGCCCAGATACCCGAGATTGAGCCCGGCAAGGGCCCAGGCCAGGATCGTGTCCGGCCCTTCTGCGTTGTAATTCCACCAGCGCAGGTCGATGTTGAACAGCTCCACCCGGGGCCGAAACCACATATCCGCCAGGCGCAGGAGCGGCATGTCCACGTAGGAGCGAACGGGGTGGGCCGCGACACGTTCCCGGGCGAGCGCGGCAAAACGCGCGTCAAGCGCAGGGGTGATGGTGGTGGTTCGGTTGTAGTCGCCCAGCAGGTCGGCAGTGGCGCGCAGCTGCTGTGGAGAGTCGAAGGCTCGGGAGGGCAGCTGCGCGAGGCCGATCCTGTCATCATCGGCAGCCCAGTAGACCTCGGAGGTACAGGCGAGGTCGGCGCAGATGGTCTTGGTCCAGCGTTGGAAGCCGGGGTGAATGGGTTCGCCGGGATCGGTCGCGTAGCGCGGCGCGAGCGGCTCGAATACGTGGAAGGTGTGCCAGTTGCGTGCGGCCCAGGGCGAGAAGGCTAGTGCGCAGCCGAGTGCCGAGGCAACGGCCATGCGCAGCGATGCGCGGAAGAAACCGTTTCGCCAACCATAGAGAACGAGTGCCGGCGCAAGCACTACGGCAAGCAGGGCGCCGTCGGGGCGAAGCAGCGCAGCCAGGAGGAAGCTGAGCGTTGCCAGTGCGTACCAGCGTCCGCGCAAAATCGTTCCGGTTTCGCCGATGCCGAGGGCGCGCGCAAAGGCGAAGAAGGCTGCGGTGATCGCGAAGAGCTCCAGGGTTTCCGTGAGCGGGGCCGCGGTGTACATGGCGGTAAAGGGGCAGAGCGCCGCGAGCCACAGGGTGGCGAAGAAGGCGCGGCGTCGCCGGTCCGCGGGAACGAGACGCGCGGCGAGCCTGGCGGCGAGCATGCAGGTTGCCAGGTCGATGACAGCCTGCAGGTAGAGCACGGGGTAGTAATGCTCGACGCCGAAGATGCGGAAGACGCCTGCAAGAAAGAGCGGGTAGCCAGGCAGGCGGATCAGCGTGGGGACAATCTCCCCGCCGACAGCGGAGAAGCTGTACACGCCGTGCTGAACGAGGTTGCGCGCGATCGCGCCGTAGATGAGTGGGTCGCCGGTCAGGTCGGGATTGTGATGGATAAAGAAGAGGCGCAGTGCGAGGCCGAGGAGAAGCGGCAGCACGATCGGCCATGTGCGGCCGAGTCGCAGGCGTTGGGCCCGTTTCTCCATCCGGTACGTGCGGGTAGTCGCCACTGGATTGGATCATACCGGGCGGGGGGACTCGGGTAGGATGGATTCGTTGGGTGAGCGGCGCACGGTCCTCTCCTCGGAAAGATCCCGACCCGCATGAAGGCTGTTTTTTACGATCCAGAACGGAAGCGCTGGAAGCGACTACGCCGGATCTTCGATGTGGTCGCCGTCCTCTCCACGCTGGTGCTTGTGCTGTTCTCCGCAGGCGTGCTGCACAACCAGACGATGGCAGGCCTTGCTGCGCCCGGCTCCCGTCACAACATGCACGCCTACGTCCCGGCAGCGAGTACGCGGCTGCGAGGCACGCGGCCTACACGGCGCAAGAGCCGCCTGCATCCTTCGCAGATCGTGCTGAACCAGGATGAAGGACTGCGCGCTGCGTTCTACACGGATGATCCTTCGAGCCAGGCCTCGCTCAAAGCACACGTGCACCAGATCGATATTCTGTTCCCGGACTGGCTGCATGTGACCGGGACGGATGGTGCGCTGCAGGCGGTGACCAACCTCTACCCCGCGCATTTCTACAACGTCGTCGATTCGGCTGGCGTGCACGGCATTGATCCGGAAAATATTGTCGACCATGTGATCTCGACAGCCAAGGAAGACACAGAGATCTTCCCCATGCTGAACGACTACAACACAGTGACAAACCAGTGGAACGGCGAGCTGGTCGGCAAGATCCTGAAGGACCCGGTCGCGCGCCACCGGCTGCATGTGGATATCGATAAGCTGCTCTCGGCGAACCCCAAGTATCGCGGCATCTGCATGGACTTCGAAGAAGTGCCGGACAACGAGATGAAGCTCTATGCCGAATGGATGGGCGCTCTCCATCGTGACTTCGAGGCGAAGGGGCTGCGCATTTATGTAAACGTCGCGGCGGAAGCCGAGCCGAGCGTGCTGCGCGGCTTTGCGAATGCGACCGATGGCGTCATCCTGATGAACTACGACCAGCACGAGGACACTTCGGAGCCGGGACCGATCGCTGCCCAGGACTGGTTTGAAGCCAACATGGCGCGCGCGCTGAAGTATGTGCCCAAGCAGAAGCTGCTGATCGCGATGGGCAACTACGGCTACGACTGGCAACAGCCGATCGACGCCAAGGGCAAGCTCAAGTCGAACAAGGTAGAGGGCGCCGATTCCATCGCGGTGCAGGAGGCATGGGATCGCGCCTCCGACGCAGGCGCGACGGTGCAGCTCGGCGGCGATGAGTTGAACCCGCACTTTGCCTACGACGATGACGACGAGCATGTGCGGCACCAGGTGTGGATGCTCGATGGCGTGACGTCGCTTAATGAACTACGCGCCGCGCGGCAGATGGGCCTGCGGACGTTTGCGTTGTGGCGGCTTGGTGAAGAAGACCCCACGACGTGGAATGTGTGGGATCATCCGTCGGACCCCGGTGCGCCGGCTGCACTGCAGAACGTGCCACCAGGCGCGGACGTCCATACCGAGGGCGAGGGCGACATCCTGCAGATCACAGGAACCCCGCAGATCGGGCATCGCGATGTCTTTCTGGATGCTGATCACGTCACGGTTACAGATGAGACGATGACGTCTCTGCCGCACCCCTTCGAGATCCGCTACTACGGCTATGAGCCCAAGAAACTGGCGCTCTCGTTCGATGACGGCCCGGACCCGACGTGGACGCCGCGCGTGTTGGACGTGCTCAAGAAGTACAACGTGAAGGCCGCGTTCATGGTGATCGGCGAGGAGGCGCAGGACAATGTCGGTCTCCTGAAGCGCTACCTGCGCGAGGGCCATGAGATCGGGAATCACACCTTCACGCACCCGAACATTGCAGAAGTCTCAGATCGCCAGGTGAAGCTCGAGCTGAACCTGACCGAGCGGTTGTTCGGCGCAGAGCTTGGCATCCAGCCGCTGTACTTCCGGCCCCCATACTCAATCGACCAGGAGCCGGATACCAACGACCAGGCCGCTCCCGCGTACCAGATCCAGAAGATGGGCTACACCATCATCGGGGACAAGATCGATACCGACGACTGGTCGGAGCATCCGAAAAAGACACCGCAGCAGATCCTTGCGCGGATCGAGCAGCAGCTCGACATCATGAAGACGCGGCCGGACTTTCGCGGCTCGATCATCCTGATGCACGATGGCGGCGGCGATCGCAGCGCGACGGTGGCGGCGCTGCCGCTGGTGATCACAACCCTGCGCAGCCAGGGCTACCAGTTCGTGCCTGTCTCTGAACTGATGGGAAAGACACGCGCCGAGGTGATGCCGCCACTGTCGCAGAAGATGTGGTTCCAGGCGCGGGTCGATCAGGCGGCGTTCTTCCTCTTCTCGTCGATCTCGCACTTTGTTGTCGGCGTGTTTGTGGTCGGCGATGTGCTGATGAGTGGGCGGCTGCTGATTATCGGCGTGTGCGCCCTGATCGATCGCTTCCGCAAGCGCAAGACGCCCCCGGGGCATTTCGAGCCGCAGATTGCGGTGCTGGTGCCGGCCTACAACGAAGAGACCGTGATCGTGCGCACGGTGCGGTCGGTGCTGCGTTCGGACTACAAGCAGCTGCGCGTGATCGTGATCGATGATGGCTCAAGCGATGCGACGCTCGCAGTCTCGCGCGAAGCCTACCATGATGAGATCGCCTCGGGCCGCGTGACGGTGCTGACGAAACCGAACGCCGGCAAGGCTGAGGCGCTGAACTTCGCAGTCGAACAACTTGAGGAAGAGTTCTACGTCGGCATCGACGCAGACACGGTGATCGCTCCCGATGCGATCTCGAAACTGGTCTGCCACTTTGCGGACCCACGGGTCGGTGCAGTCGCGGGCAACGCGAAAGTCGGCAACCGTGTAAACCTATGGACGCGCTGGCAGGCGCTCGAATACATCACGAGTCAGAACTTCGAGCGCCGGGCGCTCGACCTGTTCGACGTGGTCACGGTGGTGCCGGGTGCGATCGGCGCATGGCGGACGGATGCCGTGCGACGCGGTGGCCTGTACCCGATCAACACTGTCGCCGAAGACGCCGACCTGACGATGAACCTGCTCGAGCAGAACTACAAGGTCATCTACGAGGACAGTGCGCTTGCGTTCACGGAAGCCCCGGTAACGGCGAAGGGACTGATGCGGCAACGCTTCCGCTGGTCCTTCGGCATCCTGCAGGCAGTGTTCAAGCACAAGCAGGCAGTGCGGACGAACCGCGCGATGGGGTTGTTCGCGCTGCCGAATATCCTGATCTTCCAGATCCTGCTGCCGCTTGTGTCGCCCTTTATCGACATCATGTTCCTGGCAGGCCTGGGCAGCTACCTCTGGCAGCGCTACTTCCACCCGGAGGCGGCGAGCGCAAGCAACTTCGAGAAACTGCTGACGTACTTTGTCACCTTTCTGATCATCGACTTCGTAACGTCTGCACTGGCATTTTCACTGGAGCGCCGGCACCCGGCGAGCAAGGGCGATGGGCTGCTGCTCTTCCACATCTGGCTGCAGCGCTTCTCGTACCGGCAGTTGTTTTCGCTGGTGTTGTTCAAAACATTGAAGCGCGCCATCGACGGTCGGCCGTTCAACTGGGACAAGCTCGAGCGCACGGCAAAGATGTCGAAGCAGACTGAAAGCATCACCGCAGGGGATTAGCGATGCTCCTCGCGTTGCCGCTCCTGCTCTTCGCGCCGGCAGCGAACGGGGCGCAGCCTGCACCGGCCACCGCTCCCGTGGCAGTTGTCGCGGCACTCGGCATCGGCGAACCCCTCGAGCAGTTGCGCACGCTGAGCCAGGGCGGGGCAGGCAGCACCACCCAGGCGCTCCTGTTGCGGCAGGAGATCCTGGAGCGCGTGATGTTGGCCTCGTTCGATGTAGACGAGGTGCTGGGCCGCATCGATGCCGAAGCCACGCATGCCGGTGATAGCCGCTACGTACTGACGTCGGAGAAAGAGCGGCGCGATGCGCGGCTGAACATCGCGACCTTCGCGATCAGCGGGGCACTCGGCACGGCTGGCTCTGCCATGCAGCTGACGCGCTCACTCGACCATGCGGGAAACGCGCTTGGGGTTGCCGCAGGCGCCACGGCACTTACGCTGTCTGCGGTGCAGCTGCGTTCGGATCACAGCCGGCGCGTGCTGCTGTCCCCCTACAACATGCTTGCCGAGGTGCTGGGGCAGACCCCGAATGCCGAGAGCCAGTATCCCGCGCTGGTGGTCGCGTATCTGCATTCGCCCACAGCCGGCGACGGGCAGTTACCGGACGGGCAGGCTCCAGAGGCTTCTCTGCGTGCGGTGTGGTCTCGCTTGCACCGCTTGCAGCAGGGCGGCAGCCATGACGGCGCGAGTCTCGCGAGCGTGACCACGGACCCGACCCAGGGCGTCAAGCTGACCGCAGGCGAGCTTGCAGATCGCGAGGCGATGTTGCGGGATCTTGGCGCAGCGATTGCGCTGCTCAAGGTGGAACTGCGCAGCATTCTGCTCTCGCTGCCTCCAGCCTAGCGCTTCAGGTTCTTTTGACGAACAACTTGGGTTAGGCTTTCGGCATGCTTCTTCGGCTTGCGCTTGTCTCTTTCCTGCTGCCCTCTCCACTGCTCGCACAAAACACGACGCAGCAAAGCGACACAACGGCGACCGCGAAATATGCCGCGAGCGCAACCAAGCCGGACTTCAGCGAGGCGGACCGCCTGCGTGGAGCCTACGGGCCTTACCGCGCGAATAACGATCTGCTCTCCTACAAGCTGCATGTGCGCGTGAACCCTGCCGATGGCTCGATTCGCGGCGACAACCAGATTCACTTCCGGATGCTGACCGAGGGCTCGCGCATCCAGGTCGATCTCTATCCTGACCTTGCGATCGACCGCATCCAGATGGCGGGTGATCCGACACCGCTGAAGTACACGCGCGAGGGTGGCGCGGTCTATGTCGACACGCCGGAGGCAATGCACGCCGGCAACGACTACACCGTCGACGTGTTTTATGGTGGCCATCCAAAGGCGCGTGGGCGCTTCGGCGGCATCGTTTTCGATAAGGATCCCGCAGGCAATCCATGGGTTGTGACGGCGTGCGAGGACGAGGGCTCGAGTATCTGGTGGCCGAGCAAGGATCAGTGGCGCGACGAGCCGCAGGACGGGATGGAGATCTCGGTGGAAGTGCCGAACGGCCTCACCGATGTATCAAACGGCAAGTTCGTCGCGAAGACTGATCTCGGCGACGGCTACACACGCTGGGACTGGCAGGTGCACTACCCGATCAACAGCTACGATGTGTCGCTCAACATCGGCAAGTACGAGCACTGGAGCGACACGTACAGCCACGTGCCGGTGGACTTTTACGCGCTGCCCGCGGACCTAGACAAGGCCAAAAAACAGTTCGTGCAGGCCAAGGGGATGCTCGACGCGTTCCAGCACTACTTCGGCGAGTACCCGTTTATCAAGGATGGCTACAAGCTGATCGACGTGCCGTATACCGGCATGGAGCACCAGAGCGCCGTGACCTATGGCAATCACTTCGAGAACGGCTACTATGGCCGCGACTGGACCGGGGTCGGCATCAGCCCGCGCTTTGACTTCATCATCATTCACGAGAGCGGCCACGAGTGGTTCGGCAACGCGGTGAGCGCGCGGGATGTCTCCGACATGTGGATTCACGAGGGCTGGGACACCTACATCGAGGGCCTCTACGTCGAATATCTCTATGGCAAGGCGGACGGCCTGAAGTACGTGAACGGCTACCAGCGGAAGGTCGAGAACAAGGAGCCGATCATCACGCAGCCTTTCATCAACCGGCAGCCAACCGAGGATCAGTACTTCAAGGGCGCGCTGTTTCTCAACACGCTGCGAAGTGTGATCGATGACGACAAGCAGTGGTTCAAGCTGATCCACGACTACTACCAGGAGTTCAAGTACCGGACGATCGTGACCGAGGATGTGGTCGGATTTTTCAACCAGCACACAGGGATGGATCTCACGCCGGAATTCGACCAGTACCTCCGCCACGCGGCGCTCCCGAAGCTCGAGCTGCGCTTTGACCCGGAAGTCGGGCGCGTCTCCTACCGGTGGGTGGTAGACGAAGTAAAGTTTTCCATGCCCGTGAAAGTCGGGGAACCAGACCACTGGCAGACGATCACCCCCTCCGTGGACTGGCAGTACCTGCCCGGGACGATGACCGCGGCGGCCTACCGCGACCACTTCAACGCGGCAACCGACCTCTATTACATAGCGGTCGACAAGCAGTAGAGAAAACGGGCGCCGACGTCGGCGGTACACTGGGTACGCTATGGCGACGACCGTTCCCACGACCCAGATCCAGCTCCGTATGCCGCAGGGCAAGTTCACCAATGAGCCCTTCACCGACTTCTCGCACGGCAAGCATGCGCATGACATGCAGGCTGCTCTCTCCTGGGTCAGCGATCAGCTGGGCCGGGAGTACCCGCTGACGATCGGCGGGGAACGGGTGCATACTGCCGGCAAGTTTGAGTCGCACAACCCGGCCAGGCCGGCAGAAGTGATCGGGATCCACCAGGCGGGTGGCCCGCAGGAGGCCGCTGCGGCAGTTGAGGCCGCGGCCAAGGCGTTTGAGACCTGGCGGTTTGCGCCGCTTGAGGACCGCGTTTCGCTCCTGGTGCGTGCGGCCGAGATCATCCGCGGGCGGAAGTTCGAGTTCTGCGCCTGGCTGGTCTACGAGGTGGGTAAGAACTGGGCCGAAGCCGATGCCGACGTGGCCGAGTGTATCGACTTCCTCGACTTCTACGCCCGCGAGGCGCTGCGTCTGGCAGGCTCGCAGACGCCGATCCAGTATCCCGGCGAGAAGGACGAGTTGATCTACATCCCCCTGGGTGTCGGGGCCGTGATCCCGCCGTGGAATTTCCCGCTCGCCATTGCGATGGGCATGACCGCAGCGGCGATCGTGACCGGCAACACGGTTGTGATCAAGCCAAGCCCGGATGCGCCCACGATTGCAGCGCGCTTTCTCGATGTGCTCGAAGAGGCAGGCATGCCCCAGGGCGTGGTGAACCTCATCCAGGGCGACGGGCCGAACTGCGGCAACGCGCTGGTCGAACACCCCAAGGTTCGCTTCATCGCCTTTACCGGCTCGCGTCCGGTGGGTCTCGAGATCCACGAGAAGGCAGCGAAGCCGCGTCCGGGACAGATCTGGATCAAGCGGACGATCCTCGAGCTGGGCGGCAAGGATGCGACCGTGGTTGCAGCCGATGCCGATGTCGACGAGGCGGTCGAGGGTGTGCTGGCTGCGGCGTTTGGCTACAGCGGGCAGAAATGCTCCGCGGGTTCGCGGGCGATCGTTGAGGCCTCGATCTACGACGTCTTTGTCGAGAAGGTGCGGGACCGGATGGAAGCAATCTCCGTCGGCGACCCAAGGACGAACCCCCGGATGGGTCCCGTGATCAACGCCACGGCGCGCAAGCGGGTGCTGAGCTATATCGAATCCGGCATGAACGACGGGCGGCTGTTAGCCGGCGGCCATGCAGTGGCGACCGAGGACGGCGGCTACTACGTCGAGCCGACCGTGTTTGTGGACGTGAAGCCGGAGAGCCGGATCGCCCAGGAAGAGATTTTTGGGCCGGTTCTGGCAATCATGAAGGTCCAGAACTTTTCCGAGGCTCTGGCAGTGGCGAACGGAACTGAGTTTGGACTCACCGGTGCGGTGTACTCGTCATCGGACGCAAATCTCGACCGGGCAAAACGCGAGTTCCATGTCGGGAACCTGTACCTGAACCGCAAGTGCACCGGAGCGATGGTGGGCGCGCATCCGTTTGGCGGCTTCAATATGTCGGGGACGGATTCCAAGGCTGGTGGACCGGACTACCTCTTGCACTTCACCCAGGGCAAGACTCTGGCCGAGCGGCTGCGTCCCTGAACCCGGCAGCGCACGAAGAACAGGCCTGAAACACCAGGTTATGGTGCGTCAGGCCAGAAGTGCTGCATATCTGGTACCAGCTTGACCGCTCTCCTTGATCGCCATTGTTGGTGCGATCGCAGTAGCCAAGCTGGTACCGGCGGTAAAGGGGGCTTACTGCGCCTGCATGATGAGGCTGCCAGCGGCTGCAGCGGCTTCTGCGAGGATGCGGTGATGGATGGTGAACAGCGCGAGCTCGAGACGGTCCGAGACGCCGGTCTTGTCGTAGACGCCGCGCAGGTAGTTCTTGATGACCTGCTCGGTGGTGCCAAGACGAAGCGCGATCTCCTTGTTCTTGCAGCCCTGCACGATCAGCGCAACGATCTTCATTTCCTTCGGCGTCAGGCGATCGCGAACACGTGCGCCGACCAGATCCTCATCAGGAGCCGCGGTGCTGTTGGATGCAGAGTGGATGGCGCGCTCGCCCTTGCCGACGCGACGCACGCAGTCAACCAGGGTCGGACCAGTGATGGAGCGGAAGAAGAGCCCGTGCACATGCGCGGCCAGAAAGGGCTGCGGCGACTCGTTGTTCTCGAGGATGGCGATACCGCGGCTACCCAGGGAGCAAATCTGCTGCATGAGCTGGTTAGGGTCCTGTTTGAGGGTGGAACCGAACAGGACGGTGACGCCGCGAAACGTGACCAGTGCGTTCTGCAAACGCTCTGCATCGGGGCACTGCGCGATGATCCGGAAATCATCTTCCATCGAGAGAACCTTGGCAGTTCCGGTACGGAAGATAGCCTGATTGTCAGCGAGAATGACCTTGTTCATGGATTGATCCTTGTGGCCTCAGTGGCTTGCCCTGTCACACCATGTTGCGAACGTCTGGCATGATCCATTTACGCCCGGGCAGTCATTACCTGACTACCTGGGAGATCGGCACACAGAATCTAGGGAAGAGGTACCGCAGTTCGGAGCGACAGCTCTCAGAGGGTAGCCGGTCTGGCCATTCCTTCTCTGATTTATGAGAGAAGCAAGTACTGTTGGTGACGCCAGAGTACCGTGATTTCCGTGCAATGCAAGAAGAATTTTCATAATATTTCTCATGCAACATTCGTGTAATCACACGTTTATGGGACTATTCGCCAATTGTTCGTAAGAAGTACGCAGTTATCGTGCAATTTATACACGGTAAAGGGGCAAGCTTTGTAGCAGTACAATCTGTAAGCCATGCCTAAGCCCGTCATACTCGCCGTAGATGATGACATCAGTGTCCTGGAAGCGGTCATTCAGGATCTCCGTCGCCAGTATGGCGAGCATTATCGCATTCTGCGGGCTGCCTCCGGTCAGGCGGCGCTCGATACCTGTGAGCAACTGTACAAGCGTGGCGACGCCGTCGCGCTGATTGTGTCCGACCAGCGCATGCCCGGGATGAGCGGAGTGGCGCTGCTCGAGCAGGTGGGCAAGCTCTATCCCGATACCAAGCGAACCCTGCTCACGGCATACGCCGACACAGAAGCCGCGATCCAGGCGATCAACAGCGCGCGCATCCACTACTACCTGACCAAGCCGTGGGATCCTCCGGAGGAGCGCCTTTACCCGGTGCTCAATGACCTGCTCGAGCAGTGGGGTAGCGGTCACAAGCCCCGGTACGAGGGGCTCCAGGTGGTGGGTCTTCGTTGGTCGGCACAGGATCACCAGGTACGCGACTTCCTCAGCCGCAACCAGATTCCATTCAAGTGGCTCGACCCGGAACGCACAGACCAGGCGTCCGCCATGCTCGATCGCTACGGGATCGCGGATGCGCTCCTGCCAGCGGTGTTGTTTCCGGATGGAACCTCGATGGTCCAACCGGAGCTGCAGGATCTGGCCGCCAAGGTGGGTCTGAAGACGGCGGCCAAGAACGACTTCTATGACCTGGTCATCCTGGGCGGTGGTCCGGCGGGGCTCGGTGCGGCCGTGTATGGAAGCTCGGAGGGGCTGAAGACGCTGCTCGTGGAACCGGAGGCGCCAGGCGGCCAGGCCGGTTCCAGCTCTCGCATCGAGAACTACCTCGGCTTTCCCGCCGGGGTGAGCGGCGAAGATCTCGCCCGCCGCGCGATCACGCAGGCCACACGGTTTGGCACTGAGTTCATCACGCAATGCGCCACCGGCATCTCCACGCGGGACCAGTACCACTGTGTCCGGCTGGGGGATGGGCGGGAGGTGAGCTGCCGGGTGTGCCTCCTGGCGACCGGGGTGTACTGGAGGCTCCTGAATGTGCCGGGAGCGGATCGACTCCTCAACGCAGGCGTCTACTATGGCGCGACTCTCAGCGAAGCATCGACCTGCACCAATGAAGAAATCTTCATTGTGGGAGGTGCGAACTCTGCTGGGCAGGCGGCGGTGCACTTCGCGGCATTCGCGCGGAAGGTCACGATGCTGGTCCGTGCCGACTCCCTGGTAGACAGCATGTCGAAATACTTAATCGATCAGATTGCTGCTACATCGAATATCGAGGTAGATACGGGTACGGAGATCGTTGAGTTGCTGGGGGACACCCACCTTGACGCCATCCGGGTCCGCAAGAACGGTGCGATCGAGGAGCGTCAGGCGTCCTCGTTGTTCATTTTTATCGGAGCGGCGCCGCGTACAGACTGGCTTCCGCCTTCGATCCTGAGGGATGACAAGGGCTTTGTGCTGGCAGGCCCGGATTTGAAAAGGAATGGAAAGCTGCCGGTGCAGTGGACCGAAGATCGCGATCCGTTCCTGCTGGAAACAAGCGTTCCTGGAGTATTTGTAGCCGGAGACGTGCGGTTTGGATCAGTAAAGAGGGTGGCGTCCTCGGTTGGTGAGGGTTCCATCGCAGTGCAGTTCATGCATCAGTATCTGGCGCAGTTTTAAGCCAGGCGGCATGGAAAGGTGCGGCGGCTCCGGCTGTCCGTCGATGAGTGACATGCAGGATCAACTGGAAATCGGTGGAGTGCGCACGCCGGCAAAGCTGGACGCAGAGCTGCTTGCCGAGTTGAAAGCGATTCCAACGCTGCGACACCTGCAGGCGGAGCATCTTCCCCTGCTTGAAGGAATCGAGCGCGTCCAGCTGGCCGCCAACGAGATTCTGCTAAGCCCCGGCAAAGGACAGTACGCCTACTTTGTCCTGATTGAGGGCGAGGTATCGATCAGCAAGGTAGACGGCAAGAACATCATCCTCATGCACACGCAGCGAGCGGGCGACGGGTTTGGTGAGGTTCCGCTGCTGCTCGGGATGCGCTCGCCCTCTTCACTCTGTGTTGCGATGGAACCGACGGTCGGGTACAGCATCCCCGAGCAGAGTTTCTGGAAGCTCATGGCGGCTTCGCCGGAGACGCGTGAGCTGATTCTCACCGACTGTTCGCGCCGTTACGGAACCTACCAGGCGATGACGCTGCACCGTGAGAAACTGGTCGCCCTCGGTACGCTGGCAGCCGGGCTGATGCACGAGCTGAATAACCCTGGCGCCGCGGCCCGTCGCGCTTCGTCCCAGCTCCGAGAGAATATGTCGCGGCTGCAGCAGATCTCGCTACGCATGGTACGGACTCCACTCGAGCCGGAGCAGCTTGAGTGCATCGCGCGCCTCCAGGAGCAGGTGCTGCACCAGCAGAAGCCTGCCGTTCTTTCGACGCTCGAGCAGTCGGACCAGGAAGAAGCGCTCTCTGAGTGGCTTGAAAGCGTACACGTTGAAAATGCGTGGCGGCTTGCGCCGACGATGGTCAGCGCCGGCATCACGCAGGATGATATCGGCTGCGCCCGCGATCGATTCACAGAGCAGACCCTCTCGGACACGCTCAACTACCTCGACGCGCTGATCAGCAGCATGCAGCATGTGAACACGATCGAGGAGAGCATCGCGCGCGTGACTGACCTGGTCACCGCCGTCAAGAAATATGCCTATGACGACAAGAACAAGCAGCAGATGGTCGATGTGCGGGATAGCCTGCTCAGCACGCTGACGATTCTGAACCACAAGTTCCGCCAGAAGAGCATTCACGTGGATCGCGATCTGCCACCAGCAGAGTCACGGATCTCGTGCGTGGGCGCCGGCCTGACCCAGGTGTGGACCAACCTGCTCGATAATGCCACGGACGCGGCGCCCGAAAATGGCGAGATCCATGTCCGCCTGTGGACCGAGGGCGGTTTCGTCTGCGTCGGCATTCGCGACAATGGGCCCGGCATTCCACCCGAGCACTGGGACCACATCTTTGAGCCGTTCTATACGACCAAGGAAGCGGGTGTCGGCACGGGGCTGGGACTCGATATCGCCCATCGCATCGTGGTCGGGAACTTCCATGGGGATATCCAGTTCACGACGCAGCCGGGCAATACGGAGTTCATCGTGCGGCTGCCGATCGAAGATCCGGCAAAGCACGCGGCGCTGGGCTGCTCGATCGCAAACTCTTAAGCAAAGCCTCTCAGGCAGACGCCGGCACCTCTGCCGGCGTCTGCCTGTCTC
The DNA here is from genome assembly GCA_965199135.1 of Acidobacteriaceae bacterium. GTDB lineage: Bacteria > Acidobacteriota > Terriglobia > Terriglobales > Acidobacteriaceae > EB88. The sequence goes on from OZ240685.1 coordinate 1,593,264, forward strand.
TGGGCTCGTAGGTGCAGCCGCAGGAGTGGCGGATGATCAGCTCGACCGGAAGGACGACCTCGGAGGTCTCCGTCAGGGCGACCTGTTTCTTCATCTTTGCGAAGAGGAGCCGCCCGGCGATCTTTCCCAGCTCCTCGGCAGGCTGGCTGATGACGGAGAGCGCCGGGTGCAGCAGGTCCCCGAGCTCAAGATCGTCGAAGCCGATCAGCCCTACATCCTCGGGGACGCGCCAGCCAAGGTAGAGCAGGGCGGAGAGGATGCGGCGGGTTGCCACGTTGTTCGCCGAGAAGATCCCTTCGGGCCGGTCGGGCCGCGCCATTGCTTCTTCCACTGTGGTTCGCGTGGCCTGATCCGAGGTGCAGTTGAAGCTCGCCTCGGTGTGGAGACCTGCGGCCTCCATCGCCGCTGCATAACCATCACGACGCGCTTCCATGGTGTACAGGCCCTTCTTGTGGCCGAGAAACATCACCCGGCGGAGCCCGTGCTTTTGGATGAAGTGCTCGGTGGCGAGGCGAGCACCGAGCTCGTTCTCCGTGACCACACTGTCCACGGTGCCGGCTTCGCTGTTGACCAGAGGCCGATCGAGAGTGACGACGGGGATCTCCCGGAACTGCGGTTCCCCCAGCCTGCAGAGATTCGAGTCTGCAGGGATCACGACGAGGCCCTCCACGTGACGCTGCAGCATGCGAAGCGCCTCGTTGTACTCGTTGGCGGTGTCGTCGTTGGTGAGTGTGAGCAGCACGGTGTAATCGTGCTCCTTGGCCACCATGTTCAGGGCATGGGCGCACATGGCATAGAAGGTGTCATGGAGGTTTGGCAGGAGCAGTCCGATCGTGCGGGACTTGAAGTTGCGCAGGGAGCGCGCCATCTCGTTGGGGTGGTAGCCAAGGTCGTTGACCGCGGCCCGGACCCGGTCTGCGGTTTCCTGCGAGACGTGCTGCGAGCCATTCAGTACGCGCGAGACCGTCATGGTGCCGACGCCGGCTGCGCGGGCTACATCGTTCATTGTTGGTTTTCGTTGCATATGGTCAGTGAGGACCTAAGCATATAACAACGAGGGGGTGCCTCTCATCGCCAGCGGACAGAGCTACCGCGCGTACCGAGGTACCATGGCTGCCCCGAGCAGGCCGGAGTCGCTGCCGAGCACGGCGGGAAGCACGTTGCTGCGGCCCGGGTCGAACGTGTACTTGTCGTCTGGCATGGTGAGCCGGTAGACATAGCTGGCGCGTTCGAGTTCGAGAAACAGGGCCGGCGAAAACAGGTGCCAGGCTGCCGAAGCGCCTCCCCCGATGACATAGAGCGGCACATTCAGCGTGTTCACGAGACCGGCGAGGGAGAGCCCCAGCGCGCGTCCCACCGTGTCATAGACAATTAACGCGCCTTCATCGCCTTCTTCGGCGAAGTGCGCAACGTCGCGCGCCGTGACCTGCACGTTGCGATCGATCAGCTCGCGGGTGCGGGGCGAGCGGCCTTCGTAAGCGGTTTCACGCGCCATGCGGGCGATGCCGGTCGCGGAGGCAAACAGCTCCAGGCAGCCGCGGTTGCCGCAGGCGCAGGCTATGCCATCGGGCCAGACCGCAACGTGGCCGGCCTCGCCTGCCATGCCGCGGAAGCCATGCCAGATGTGGCCATCGAAGATCAGGCCATTGCCAACGCCGGTGCCCAGGGTGAGCATGCAGAGCGACTCGACGTTGTAGCGGAGGCCCGCGCCGGCATGCGCTTCGGCAAGGGCCGCAGCATTGGCATCGCTTTCGATGATGACCGGGAGATCCAGCAGCGCTTCGAGCTCGGTCTTGAGCTCGAGTGCGTGGAAGCCGGGCAGGTTGGGAGGCTGGAGCAAGCGTCCCTCGGGGAGTTCAATCGGCCCCGGACTGCCGACGCCGATGCCGTCGAGCTCCCTGGTTCCGCCGCACTGATCGATCACGTGCCGGATAGCGGCTGCCATGTCGCCGAGAACAACCCCGGGGCCTTCACTGACGCGGGTCGAGATTGCCACCGTGGCCAGCTGTTCCCACTCTGAGGAATAGCCCGCAACACGCAGGTTGGTACCACCCATATCTACGCCAACCGTGAACTTCGCCATCGAAAAGAACTGTCCCCATTTGAAAAAGTTTGCAGTGCCACTCGCAAGGGTACTATGGCCCGGTGGTTTGCGTGTCCTGCCAGGGCGCATCCCCTGTACTGAAAATGGTGGAATGGTGCGAGTGGTAGCGTTTCCAACCATGGAGCGACTGCCCCGCATGAAGGCCGCCGAGCAGAAGCCACGGCATTGTGGCCAGGGAGAGAGGCGGGCTCCGTCGAAAGATCCAGACGCTGGTGCCCTATCGCCACGGAGAAGCTGGCGAGAGCGCCCAAGGGGTCAGTCCGGGTTTTTCGCCCCGGGTAGGTGTGAGTGAAATCGCTGTCTGTGACCGCCAGCTCTGAAGACTGTACTCGCGCAGGAGTTTCCTGCGGCGAAGCCGCTCTGGAATCTCGGGGGAGCTTGCCAGCCCGTAGGTTGCCGCGCTGCACCTCCGCTTGAAGCTCGCTGGTTAGTAGTGGCCGGAGATGATGTTCTCCGGCTGTTCTCCGCGTGCGATGCGTTCCAGTTGCTTGCCGACGAAGCGGTAAACCCGCTCGAGGAACAGGGGCGTTGACCCGGCGATATGTGGGGTGAGCAGCAGCCCCGGCGCTTTCCACAAAGGATGACCGGCAGGGAGAGGCTCGGGGTCGGTGACGTCGAGTGCGGCGCGGATTTGGTGGGCGTTAAGCGCCTCAACCAGGGCGTCGGTATCGACAACCGCTCCACGGGCTGCGTTGACCAGCAGGGCGCCTCGGCGCATCAACGCAATCTCTTCCCGGCCGATCAGGTGGTGGGTCTCTGGAGTCAGCGGCGTGATCAAGACGACCACATCGGCTTCGGGAAGGAGCGTATGCAGCTGATCGGCGCCGGCGATGCCCTCGCGCGCCGTGCGCGCCAGCCGGAGGATGCGTCCCGGCTCAAAGGGGAGAAGCCGGTTTTCGATGGCCTTGCCGATGGAGCCGTAGCCGACGATCAGGATGGTCTTGCCCCAGATTTCTTCGACCAGCACCACGTTGCTTGACGGCTGAGGAACGCCATAAGTGGACTGCCAGTAGGCGTCAGCCTCGGCCCGGCCGCCCCATCGGCCTTCCCCCTGCAGGTCACGGTACAAGGGAAGCCATTTGAGCGCTGCAAGCATGGCAGTAACCGCCCACTCCGCGGTCGAGCTGTTGTGAACGCCCTGCGCATTGCAGAGGATGACCCCCTGCGGGATCATCGGCTGGATGGTCTCGACGCCGGCAGAGACGGTCTGCACGTAGCGGGTCCGTATGTGCTGGAGTACGTCGGCAGCCTGCTTCCCGAACGACGGAGGGACCAGGACATCGACCGTAAGGCTGGTCGCTTCGCCGGGGGTATACCGGACCACCTCGACATCGCGGGGGAGGAAGCGGAGGAGCGAGTCCTCGACGGTGCTGGGGATGGCGATGCGAAGCTGCGCGGCGGGTTCTGTCATGCGGGTTTCGGGCTAATCCTTCTGGTGGAAGATGGCGTTGTTGATGTCGGGCCAGAACTCCTGGAACATGTACGTTCCGCCGTCGATGATGACATTTTGCAGCCAGCGCTGACCGGTCTTGGTCCAGGTCTGATCCGCGCCAGGGTAGTACGCGGTCGAGATCCCGGAAGCAACGCCGGCACCGAGCACCTCCGAGATGTTGAAGGTGGGGCTGCCATCGTCGGCGCGCGTGATCAGGGTGCGGTCAAAGGCATACACTGCGCGCTTGAGGATATTGCCGCGGCCCAGCGTGTAGTAGCGGGAATCCTCGTGCGTGACCGAGGGAATGATCGCCTGCACCCAGAAGTTCTCATCGGTCTGGTCTGCGAGCGTATGCCAGTAATAACGGCCGAAGCCTGCGGCGCCCTGATGAAACTGGGGTTCGGAGTTGTTGGCCTGCGCGATCCCGGCGAGCGCGGCGTCGAAGATGAAGTCGGAGTAGTCGAAACTCTGCTGGACCGTGCTCGTGAACTTTTCTTTGACCGTCTGGGGCGGCAGCTTGGTGTCTGCTGAAACAGCCCGGAAGTTCGGAATCACTCCGAGGATGCGCTTGGTCTGCTTGGGTTGGCCGCCATTATCCGGGTTGACCGGGCCATTTGGGGTCTGCTGTGTGGGCGTCGTCTGTTGCTCCACCTGGTGCGCATTGTTTTGCCGGGCCAGCACGGCCGAGGGCGCGTCTGGTATCGCTGCGGTCGACGCAGTATCTGCGACCCGCTGCGCGTTGGCAGACAGGGCAACGCCGAGAAAGCAGGCGAGGACCGCCGAAGAGGTGCAAAAACGCGATGCCTCGCAGGCGCGAGAAGCAAGGGAGCCAGAATTCATGCTTGTTGGATACACAAACCTTCCTTGAGGGTGTGCAAAGTTCGGCGGCGAGTGATTACGAACTGAACGCGGTGCCGTAGCTTGGACGTTCAGCCGGAGGGGGAAGACGCTTTATTACTGCAAAAGCTTTGCCAGCGACTCAAGTCCGTCGGTGATTGCCGACATCGGTACCGCATAACCCAGCCGTAGATGACCCTCGCCGTGAGGTCCAAAGACGGAGCCGGGGATGGTGGCGAAATGCGCCCGGTCCAGCAGCAGGGCGGCTGCCTCGCGGCTGCTGGGGGCTACACGGCGCACGTCAGGGAATGCATAGAACGCACCCTCGGGGAGCTCACAGGGCAGACCCAACGCCCGCAGCCCGCCGACGAGGAGGTCGCGGCGCTCGCGGTACTCCTCGCGACGGGCTTCGAGCGCGTTGCGTGGCGTCTTCAGCGCTTCCGCGGCGGCGTACTGGAGCGGCGTCGAGACGCCATTGGTCGAGTAGAGGACAAGCTTCCGGAGGCCGGACATCCACGGCTCGCCTGCGACCACATAGCCGACACGCCAGCCGGTCATGGCGTAGCTCTTCGAGAGCGTGTAGGTGGTGAGCGTGCGCTCCAGCATACCGGGCAGGGACGCAATCGAGACATGTTCGGCACCGTACACAAGGTCTTCGTACGCCTCGTCTGCGATGACAACCAGGTTCTCGCGGATTGCGACCGAGGCGACGGCCTCGGCATCATCGCGGTGGAAGACAAGCCCCGAGGGGTTCTGCGGCGTGTTGTAGTAGATCGCCCTGGTGCGGGGCGTGAGATACCGAGCGAGCGTCGCGGCAATGCCGTGCTCCCGTGCTTCGTCCGTAGGAACCAGCACCGGGACCGCCTGAGCGACGGCGATCATGTCGCGAATCGGCGTCCAGTAGGGCGAGAAGACGAGCACCTCGTCGCCTGGGTTGAGCGCGACCTGGAACGCGATGTAGAGGGCGTGCGCCCCGCCCGCGGTGACCAGCACATGCTCGATCGAGACATCGAGCTGATTGAAGCTCCGCAGCTTGGTCGCGATCAGCTCGCGCAGCGGGAGGATGCCGGACGAAGGCGCGTAGCGGGTCTGGTTGTGTGTGAGCGCGTGTATGGCCGCGTACTTGATCGGCTCGGGCGTCTCAAAGAAGGGTTCGCCGCCGTGAAAGGCATGCACCGGCTCACCGGCCTCGCGCAGGGCCAGCACCTTGTTCCGGATCTGGACAATGTCGGAGAAGCCCACGTCCTGGAGACGGTCTGCGACCTGGAGCGTGTGGAGCGTGGTGTCTGGCATGGTGAAGCCTCCGTTGAGCTGGGTGCTGCGGCATTTTCCTGGTCCCGCGTGACGCGCAGGCTCTTCCACTATGGCCTTTCGCGACGGAAAAGCCACGCGCGCTGTTCTTCTGCCTCTCCACCAGAGGGGAAATGCCTTAGGCTGATCAAGTATGCGGCTTTGGATGATCTGGGCGGTGCTTGCGGTGCTGTGGGCGTTGCAGGCAGCTGCTGCGCTGTTGGTTCACCGCGAACGTCCTGCGGTGGTCATGTTCGGGATGGCGTTCCTGTTTGCGGTGGTTGGCGGGATTGTGCGCCGCCGGACTGCCATTGCGGACAGCAGGCGGCCTTAGCTGTTGACTTAGGCCCGAATCAGGCCGGTGTAGACAGCCATGCCGGCCACGGCATCTACGCCGAGCCGGTCGAGCGCGTCGATCTCTTGCTGCTCCCGAATGCCCCCGGCAACGATCAGGGTGCGCCCGGTCAGCGCGCGGAGCCGCTCGGCGACAGGAAGTGGAAAGCCCTGCAGCGTGCCTTCCGTGTCGACATGGGTGTAGAGAAAGCCGCCACAGTATGGCTCAAGGGCGTGGATCGCGTCATCCGGGGTGAGCGCTGTTTCCTCGCGCCAGCCACGAATAGCGATCCGTCCATTCTTCGTGTCGATGCTGGCAAAAAAGTGTTCGCTGCCCATGCTCTCGGCGATCTCCGCGGCGAGCGCCGTATCGACGCCATCCGGCGGAAACAAGGCCGAGCCAAAGATCACGCGCTTGACCCCCAGATCGAGCAGCGCCTGCGCCTGCTGCGGGGTACGGACACCGCCGCCGACCTGGACGGGCAGCTCGCGCGCAATCCGCGCGATCAGGGCCTGGTTGTTGCCCTCTCGCTTCGCCGCGTCGAGGTCGATCAGCTGCACGAGCGGATAGCCACGAAAGCGATCGATCCAGTAGTCGAAGTCATCGGACGCGATGCGCAGCTCTTCGCCCTGCACCAGCTGCACGATACGGCCGCCCATAAGGTCGATCGCCGGGATCAGCATGGGAGCCTTACCGCGACGCCTTCGCGGGCGAGTTCCGCTTTGAGCGCGCGCGCGCTCGAGACGCCGAAGTGGAAGATGCTCGCGGCGAGTGCTGCATCGGCATGGCCGCGTTTGAAAACGTCGGCGAAGTGCGCCGCCTTGCCGGCGCCGCCCGAGGCGATGACCGGGATCTGCACCGCATCGCTCACGGCTGCGGTGAGCGCGCAGTCGAACCCCGCGCGGGTGCCGTCTGCGTCCATGCTGGTGAGCAGGATCTCGCCTGCGCCGCGCCCTTCGGCCTCACGCGCCCACTCGACTGCCTTGCGGCCCGTGGGTTTGCGGCCGCCGCTGACGTAGACTTCGGCGTCCTCGGGCGAGCCACCTGCGCGTCGTGCGTCGATGGCAACAACCACGGCCTGCGCGCCGAAGCGGCGGCCAATCGCATCGATGAGCTCGGGAGACGCAAGCGCGGCAGAGTTGATGGAGACCTTGTCTGCGCCGGCATCGAAGACCGCGGTCGCGTCGTCACTGGTGCGGATGCCACCACCCACAGCAAAGGGAATGAAGAGCCGCTGTGCGGTGCGTTGTACGGTGTCGAGCAGCGTGCCGCGGCCTTCGTGGGTCGCCGTGATGTCGAGCAGGACGATCTCGTCTGCGCCTTCGAGTGCGTGGCGGGCAGCAAGCTCGGCCGGGTCGCCGGCGTCGATGATGTCTTCGAACTGAATGCCCTTGACGACGCGTCCGTCGCGGACGTCGAGGCAGGCGATGATGCGCTTGGTCAGCATGCCTAGAGCCTCATGAAGTTTGCGAGCAGTGTCAGACCAGCGGTGCCGGATTTCTCCGGGTGGAACTGGACGCCCATGATGTTGTCGCGTTCGACGATGGCGGTAAAGCCACCGCCGTAGTTACAGATGCCAGTAGTCTCCGGGACAACCGGGGCGCGGTAAGCGTGCGTGAAATAGACGTGCTCCCCATCACGGATGCCCTCAGTAAGCGACGTCGCCTTTGCGATCGTGACGGAGTTCCAGCCGACGTGCGGGCACTTCAACGAGAGGTCATCGAAGCGGGCGCACTCGCCCTCGAATGCTCCGAGACCTGCTACTGCAGGAGCCTCCGTGCTGCCGGCGAAGAGCCACTGCAGGCCGACGCAGATGCCGAGAAAGGCAACGCCGCTGGCGGTTTGCTCGCGGACAGCCTGTTCCAGACCCTTTTCACGCAGGTGCGCTGTCGCGGCAAAGTGGCCGACGCCAGGCAGCACAATCTTGTCTGCGTGGCGCACAACTGCCGGATCTTCTGTGACGATCAGTTCTTCGCCGGTGACAGATTGGGCCGCACGGAGCGACTTGAGCACGCTCGTCAGATTGCCGGCCTTGTAGTCGACGACTGCGATCACAACAGCCCCTTGGTGGAGGGCAGCATCTCGCCGAGCTGGCGATCGCGCGAGCAGGCGACCCGCAGCGCGCGGGCGAACGCTTTGAAGATCGCCTCCAGCTTGTGATGGTTCGAGCGGCCGTACATCGTCTTCAGGTGTACATTCGCGCGGGCACCGCGGGCAAAGCCGTCGAAGAAATCTTCCACCAGCTCGGACTGGAGATCGCCAACGAGCTCGGTGCGTACCTTGGTCTTGATCTTGCATGCGACGCGTCCGCTGAGATCGATCGCAGCGATAGCGAGGGTTTCATCCATCGGCATCAGGAAGTATCCCGCGCGCATGATGCCCTTCTTCTCGCCGAGTGCCTGGTCGAACGCCTCGCCGAGCGCGATGCCCACGTCCTCGACCGTGTGGTGCTGATCCACATCAAGGTCGCCTGTGCAGAGAAGCTCCAGATCAAATGCGCCGTGGCGAGTGAACAGCTCCAGCATGTGATCGAAGAAGCGGATGCCGGTCTTCACGTCGTAGCGGCCGCTGCCTTCGACCGTGAGGCGAAGGCGGATCCTGGTCTCGGTGGTATCCCGGTCGATCGCAGCGGTCCGCTTCTGCGGTGTCTCGCCCGCGGCAGGGGACGCAGGCTTGCGGTCGCGCACCGTGGCGCGCCCGGGTGTTGCTGGTGTTTCTTTGGGAGTCATTGCTTTCATCGTAGCGCCTCGCTCTTCTGCAGCGTCGCGAGCACGGTGCGCAGCGCGGCGTGGCTCCGGTGCATTTGCTCGCGTGTACCGATCGTGATGCGCACGCAGCCATCGCAGCCCGGGTCAGCAGAGCGGTCGCGCACAAGCACTCCCTCGGCGTGCATCGCCTCGCAGAACCGGCGGTGTTCCGCGCCGATCTCGAGGAGTATGAAGTTTGCCTCGGAGGGCCAGGTGCGCAGTCCGAGTTCTGCGCAGACTGCGTAGAACTCTGTGCGCGCAGCCTTCACTTCGGCGACGTACCAGTCGAGATAGTCGGTGTCGCGAAGCGCGGGCGGGAGGCAGGTGAGCGCGAGCGTGTTCACGCTGTAGGGCGAGATCACGCGCCGCATCCAGTGCATGGCCTCGGGCGCAGCAGCCAGGAGGCCCAGTCGCAGGCCAGCCAGGCCGTAGGCCTTTGAGAACGTGCGCGCGACGACCAGGTTCGGATACTCCGCGCTCCCGACACGGTCCATCACGGTCTCGCCGAAGAAGTGGAAGTAAGCTTCGTCGGCAAGCACCATTGCGTGGGGCGCGTGGCGTGCAATCTCGAGGATCTGTTCCCGGTGGAGAACCGATCCGGTCGGGCTGTTCGGGTTGGCGAGCGCGAGGATGCGCGTCTTCGGCGTGATCGCTGCGAGCACCTGGTCAAATGGAAAGCCGAAGTCTGCGCGGTTCGCCTGCACTCGAACGAGGGTGGCCCCGGTTGCCGACGCATACACCTCGTACATGGAGTAGGTCGGCACAGGCAGGAGGATCTCATCCCCCTCGTCAAGGTAGGTTTGCGCGAGCACGTGGATCGCTTCGTCCACGCCGTTTGTGAGCAGCACCTGCCCGGGAGGCAGGCCGAGATGCGCAGCCACTTCGGCCTCGACAGGGCCGCGTTCCGGGTAACGCGTAAGGTCGCCTGTTGTGACCTGTGCGAGTGCTTCGCGGACGCGTGGCGAACAACTCAGCGTGTTCTCGTTGAAGTCGAGACGCAGCCCGTCGCGGCCGCCGAGCGGCGGGTGGTACTGCTTCATCTCGCGGACGATGCGACGGGGCTCGGGTGTCATCCGTTCACTCCACGCGAGCGAATCGCCTCGGCGTGGCCGGTGAGGCCTTCTGCCTCGGCGATGCGGATGGCCGCGGGCCCAAAGGTCCGGAGACCGGTCGGCGTGTACTCCTGCACCGTGATGAGCTTGAGGTAGTCGTAGACGCTGAGGCCGCCACGCAGGCGTGCTTCGCCGCTGGTCGGCAGCGTGTGATTCGGCCCCGAGACGTAGTCGCCCATGGGCTGCGGGGACCAGCGACCGATGAACACCGAACCCGCGTGCCGCACCCATTCCAGATCTGCCGCAGAGTCCACGGTAAGGTGCTCGCCTGCGACCTGGTTGGTGATGGCGTGTGCTTCTTCGATCGAACCCGCGATGATTGCTACGCCGTTGCGATCGAGCGCGAGCGCGGCGATCGGGTTCATGCGCGCCTGCTGCTTGCTTTCCGCGACCACGCTCTTGGCGAGGTCCGCGTTGGTGGTGATGAAGATCGCGACCGCATCGGGGTCGTGCTCGGACTGTGCCACAAGATCCGCAGCGATATCGCGAGCGCTGCCGTCTTCGCTGGTGACGACGATCTCGGTTGGGCCAGCCAGCATGTCGATGCTGGCGTCAAAGGCTACCAGGCGCTTCGCCGCGGTCACGTACGCATTGCCGGGGCCGACGATCTTGTCGACTTTTGCCACAGTGTTGGTTCCATACGCGAGCGCGGCAACGCCCTGCGCTCCCCCGATGCGGTAAAACTCCGTGATGCCGAGCAGGGCCGCGGCTGCGAGCACCTCGGTGGCCGGGCGCGGCGAGATGGCGACGATGCGTTTCACCCCGGCGACCTGCGCCGGGATCGCCGTCATCAGGAGCGTGGAGGGAAGCGGATGGCGGCCGCTCGGGACATAGCAGCCGACCGAGTCGAGAGCACGCACACGCTGCCCCACCGTGAGCCCGGGGGCGGGCTCGAAATCCCAGCTCTGCGGCATCTGCTTCTCAGCAAACGCGCGGATGTTGGTCGCCGCGGTCTCGAGCGCTTCACGCATCCGCGTGGGGATCTCGGCGAGCGCTGCCTGCATCTGCGCTGCGGGGATCAGCAAAGGCGACTTCGCGTCCAGTCCGTCGAGCTTGGCGCTCCATGCGCGCAGGGCCTTGTCGCCGTCCTTGCGCACCGCGTTGACGATGCGTTCGGTGGTCGGCAGAACGCGACGGTCGAGTGCCGCGCCTCGTTCTGTCAGCTCCTGAATGCGGGCGCGGCCTCTGCGCCCACCCAGCCCGGTTGTGCGAACGATCTCCATCGGTTTCCTCTCGAGCGGCGGCTCTTGCTACAGCGACTGTTACAGGACGACCTTATTCAGTGGGTATTCGACGATACCGGTAGCCCCGGCCGCCTTGAGCTTGGGGATCACATCGCGGACGACGCCTTCCTCGAGGATGGTGTTGATCGCGGACCAGCCGCCATTGCTGAGCGGCGAGACCGTGGGCGAGTTGAGCGCGGGCAGCACGGCGAGTACCGCGTCCAGCTGGTCCCTGCGGACATTCAGCATCAACCCCACCTGGCCCTGGGCATCGATCGCGCCGCGCAGCATCAGTGCGAGGATCTCGATCTTGCTGCGCTTCCATGGGTCAGCCTGGGCTGCCTCGTTCACGATCAGCCGGGTCTCGCTCTCCATCACCGTGTCGATGATCCGGAGGCGGTTGGCTCGCAAGGACGAGCCGGTTTCTGTAATTTCCACGATGGCATCGGCCAGCATGGGCGGCTTGACCTCCGTGGCACCCCAGGAGAACTCGACCCGTACCGGTACGTTCTTTTGCGCGAAGTAGTTCTTGGTGACCTCGACGAGCTCGGTCGCGATGGTCTTGCCGGCGAGGTCCTCGGCGGAGTTCCAGGGAGCGTCTTCGGGCACAGCCAGCACCCACTTCACGCGCTGGCGGCTCTGCTTCGCGTAGACGAGGGAGCAGACGCTCTCGACCTTCAGGCCGCTTTCGACCACCCAGTCAATGCCGGTGAGCCCCGCATCAATTACGCCCGAGTGGACATAGCGCGCCATCTCCTGCGCCCGGATCAGCATGCACTCGATCTCTGCGTCATCGATCTGCGGGAAGTAGGAGCGGCCGCTGGCGTAGATCTTCCAGCCGGCCTTGGCGAACAGGTCGATGGTGGCGTCCTGGAGCGATCCCTTGGGAATCCCGAGGCGAAGTTTCTTTGCGTTTGCCACTACTTTCCCCCCGCCTGTGTTGCTGTGTTCTCTGCGCCGACTGCAAGGGGCCGCGTGAAGCAGCTTACCGTGCCCTCGTGGCAGACCAGTCCATCGCCTTCAACCACGACGCGAAAGAGCAGCGTGTCCTGGTCGCAGTCGGTGGATGCGGAAACCACGCGCAGGCGGTTGCCGCTGGTCTCGCCCTTCATCCACAGCTTGGAGCGCGTACGGCTCCAAAAGGTGACGTAGCCGGAGGCGCGGGTTTTCTCCAGGCTCTCCTGGTTGAGAAAGCCGAGCATCAGGACCTCGCCCGTTGCGTGATCCTGGACCACGCCGGGCACCAGGCCCTCCATCTTTTCAAAGTCGATTGCTGCGTCCTGCATCGGTTCCTTTCCGGGGCCCACTTCGCAAAAAAGCCCGCCTGCGCTGGTGTCTGCGGCGGGCGGGCCTTTTCGATCTTTTCAGAATCCTGTCGAGTCAGTCGGTGCAGACTCGTCGAACGATCCCCGCCGCCATGGTGACGCCATGGTGATGGTGACGATGCGCGAGATGGCGACGGCTGAACATGCGCTTGCTCTTCCATAACGCTAACCATAGGGTCGTAGCGTGTCAAGGCAGGGTTCCAGCCCCTATCTCCTCCCCCCGCAATCAGGTACGATCACGGGTGGTCCCCCTCCGCCGAAAGCCCACCTGCGTGTCCCTGAATGCGAGCCGTCGATGAGTCAACTCCGTGCTGCACCGAACCAACTCACCTTCCTGCGGCTCTGCCTGGTGCCCTTCCTGCTGCTCGCTGTTCTCGAAGGGCACTATCGGCTGGCGTTTGGACTCTTTGTGGTGGCGGGGATCTCCGACGCGCTCGATGGGCTGCTTGCTCGCTGGCTCAAGCAGCAGACGCGGCTTGGACAGTACCTTGACCCCGTTGCAGACAAGCTGATGCTGTCCTCGCTGTTTCTGGCGCTGCACCATGTCGGCCTGGTCTCGCGGCGAGTGACGCTGATGGTTTTCGCGCGCGACCTGGGCATCCTGATCGTGGGCGCGATCCTGTTTGCCGCGCTGGGTCTGCGCAACTTCCGTCCCAGCATCTTCGGCAAGGCCAACACCCTGGCGCAGATTATCGCTGTGGTCGCGGTGATGCTGGCGCAGTTTGAGCCCTGGGTGATGGTTGCCTTTGTCCGCCACTGGTCGCTGGTCGCGACCGGGGTGCTCGCCTGCGTTTCGGGCTTCGACTATGCCATGAAGATGGGTTGGCGGCTCAGCGTGGCAGCGCCAGAGCCGCAGGAAGCGCTGGACGAGGCCTAGGCTTCGTCTAGTTCGGCATCCACGAGGCCGGCGTCCGGGCCCTTGTTGAGCCCCGTTTTCTCTTCTATCTCCATGTCCCGGAATTCATCGGAGTCGAAAACCTCTCCGCAGTCCTGGCATTCCACGAACTCGACGTCATCCTGACGTGAAACAACGCGTACTCTGGGGTGTTTGCAAGCAGTTTGCATGGTATGGGATACGGGCGCGGGCAGCCTCGTAGCGAAGATTGTAGCGCTGCGGTGCAGATGCTCCAACACCCTGCACCGGCAATTGCCTGATCTTTGGTGGCATCCCGAGCGAAAAGCAGGGGCGTCTGCTCAGGAAATGGTGCATCTCGGGCAAACGATAATAATTATTGAAGGAGAAAGCTGTAAAAAGAGCGCCCCGGAGCATTGCCTGTGTCCTGAGCGGGACCTATACTGGGAGCGCATGCTACGGCTGACAAAAAAAGCGGATTACGGGCTCATGGCGCTGAAGTACCTGGCCGAGAACCCCCGGACGGCAGCCCGTAGCGCCAAGGATATCGCGGATGCTTACCACATCCCCCAGCAGCTGCTGGCCAAGATCCTGCAGCGACTGGCCAAGGTCGGCATGGTCCGCTCGACCGCCGGAATGAACGGCGGGTATGTGCTCGCGCGCGACGCGGGGAGCATCACCGTTTTTGAAGTGATCCTGGCAGTGGATGGACCGCAATTTTTGACAGCGTGCACCGTTGGGCAGAAGGGATGCGACCTGAGCGATAGTTGCACCATCAAAGAACCGATGGCGCGGGTCAACGAGTCGATTTCAGACCTGCTCAAAGGGATCCGGATCGGCGACCTGGTCGAAACCGGTGCACAGCGTGCACAGAAGCCGTCCCAGCCGCTGGTTTCCATCCAGATGTAGTGACGGCGGGACGCCGGCTCCAGGGCAACGAGAAATCGCCACAGTGTTCGAGTTTTCAGGAGAGTTTATGAGTACAGCAACGCAGATGCAGGAAAACCCGCCACTGAATGCGCCCGAAGGCGATCAGATCGTTCCCGCGCAGACTGGCGAAGCCGGGACCGCAGCCGGTGGAGTAAAGCTTCCGATTTACATGGACAACCATGCCACGACGCCGATGGACCCGCGAGTTCTGGAAGCGATGGTGCCGTACTTCACCGGCAAGTTTGGCAACGCGGCGAGCCGCAACCATGGCTTTGGCTGGGAAGCAGAGCAGGGTGTCGAGGGTGCGCGCGAGCAGATCGCGAAGTTGATCGGTGCGACGGCAAAGGAGATCATCTTCACCTCCGGCGCGACCGAGTCGAACAATCTTGCGATCAAGGGCATCGCCGAGATGTACAAGGAGCGCGGCAATCACATCATCACGCAGGTCACCGAGCACAAGGCTGTGCTTGACACCTGCAAGCGGCTCGAGAAGAGCGGCTACCGTGTCACGTACCTCCCAGTCCAGGCAGATGGCCTGATCAATCTCGAAGAGCTCAGGGCCGCCATCACGGATAAGACGATCCTGGTTACGATCATGTTTGCGAACAACGAGATCGGCGTGATCCAGCCCGTCACCGAGATTGGCAAGCTTTGCCACGAGCGCGGCGTCATCTTCCACACGGATGGTGTGCAGGCGGTTGGCAAGATCCCGGTCGACGTGATCGCGATGAACATCGACGTGCTGAGCATGACGGCACACAAGCTCTACGGCCCCAAGGGTGTGGGCGCCCTGTATGTGCGTCGCCGCAACCCACGCGTCCAGATCTCGGAGCAGATCAACGGTGGCGGCCATGAGCGTGGCATGCGCTCCGGCACCCTGAATGTCCCGGGAATCGTCGGCTTCGGCAAGGCTGCCGAGATTGCGCGCGAGGAGATGAGGGCGGAAGGTGAGCGCGAGCTTGCTCTGCGCACACGGCTGCAGAAGAAGTTCGAAGCAGCGCTTGACTACGTCCGCGTGAACGGGACCATGGAGCATCGTCTGCCCGGCAATCTCAACATGAGCTTTGTGTACGTCGAGGGCGAGTCGCTGCTGATGGGCATCAATGACATCGCGGTTTCGAGCGGTTCTGCCTGCACCTCGGCGACGCTGGAGCCATCGTATGTATTGAAGGCTCTTGGTCTGGGCGACGATGTGGCACATTCGTCGATCCGCTTTGGCCTGGGCCGCTTCAACACCGAGGCAGAAGTGGACTACGTGGCCGATAAGCTGATCGACGTGGTGCAGAAACTTCGGGAGTTGTCCCCCCTGTACGAGATGGTCAAGGAAGGCATCGACCTTTCGAAGATCGAGTGGGCGGCTCACTAAGGTCCGTTCCAGGGCTGAAGCGATTTGTACTTGTTCTTGAACAGTTAGACGAGATGGTTCCAGGAGGAACAGCACATGGCATACAGCGATAAGGTCGTCGATCACTACAGCAATCCCCGCAACGTGGGTACCCTGGATAAGAGCTCGAGCGAGGTTGGTACCGGTCTCGTGGGCGCACCCGAGTGTGGCGACGTGATGCGTCTCCAGATCAAGGTAAACCCTGAGACCCAGGTGATTGAGGAAGCAAAGTTCAAGACCTTCGGCTGCGGTTCGGCAATTGCCTCGAGCTCGCTCGCGACCGAGTGGGTGAAGGGCAAGACAGTCGCCGAGGCGCTGACGATCTCGAACACGGATATCGTGAAGGAACTCGCGCTGCCGCCCGTGAAGATCCACTGTTCGGTGCTGGCAGAAGATGCTATTCGCGCGGCCATTGGTGACTGGAAGGCAAAGAACGGCGTCGCCGAGACGGCACCTTCCGAGGGCGTTGCGGCGCACCAGTAAGGTCTTCTCCCCCTCGCCGAGGGGTCACGGCGCAGCCCCTGCAGTGGAAACTGCAGGGGCTGCGTACCAACCGAGTGGCAGTCGTCTCTCTGCCAGCACCCGTGAAAGAAACCTCGACACAATGAGCACACTTCCAGCAGTTCTCCAACCCGACAACATGGCCGCCAACCAGAAGGGCGTCCAGGTGACCGAGCGTGCGCTTGCTCGCATTCGGGTTGCGATGGCAAAGGAGGGAGTGTCCCCGGAAGAGGGTGGTCTCCGTCTTGGAATCCAGGGTGGTGGCTGCTCGGGACTTTCGTACAACATCCGCTTCGACACGCAGCCACGGGAACGCGACCGTGTTTACCAGTTCCACGACGTGCGGATCTTCGTTGATCCGAAGTCGTTCCTCTACCTGCACGGCATGGTGCTCGACTACGAAGAAACACTGATGCGCCAGGGCTTCAATTTCATCAACCCGCACTCGACGAAGTCGTGTGGCTGTGGTTCGTCATTTTCTGCATGAGAGTTCAAT
The DNA here is from genome assembly GCA_965199135.1 of Acidobacteriaceae bacterium. Taxonomy (GTDB): domain Bacteria; phylum Acidobacteriota; class Terriglobia; order Terriglobales; family Acidobacteriaceae; genus EB88. The sequence goes on from OZ240685.1 coordinate 1,609,832, forward strand.
GACAGAGCAGAACGATGTTTCCTCCGCCTCCGCGCCCCCGGGCGCGGATTATTTTTCTGTGTTCGCGCTGCCACGAAAGCTTGCGGTGGACACCAGGGCGCTGGAGCGCGCGTTCTACCGGAGAAGCCGCGAGGTTCATCCGGATCGCTTCGCCCGCGCGAGTGCAGCAGAGCAGCAGTGGAGCCTTGAGCAGACGTCGCTGCTCAACGACGCTTATCGCGCTCTCAAAGATCCGGTAGCGCGTACCGAGTATCTCCTGCAGCTCGAAGGGATCACGCTTGCCGATGATGCAACAAAGGCCGATCGCCAGGAGAAGAAAAACGTCCCCCCGGAGCTGCTTGCCGAGGTTTTCGAGCTGAATATGCAGCTTGAGGAGATGCGCATGAACGCGAAGATGGGGGAAGACGACCCTCAGCTGCGGCGGGATCTGGAACAGGCACGAGCCCAGTTCGAGGCGCAGTTTGCCGGGATCGATCGTGAACTGGTAGCCGAGTGGGACCGGTGGGACGCTGCGGTGGAAGCAGGGGATGATGCGGCGCAGAAGCCCGTCGCCGAGCGCATGGCGGCGCTGCTCGACAAGCGTCGCTACGTGCGCAATCTCGTGCATGATGTTCGCGAAGCTCTTGGCAGCTAGACTGGAAAGAGAATGAGCATGGAAGAAACACGTCTGGTTTCGATCGAGAGTGGAGACAGCGGCCACGAACGCATCGTCGGCATCGATCTCGGCACGACCAATTCGTTGGTTGCGTTTATGCAGGGCGAGCAGCCGATGGTGATTCCCGGCGAGGACGGCACCAACCTCGTGCCGTCGGTCGTTGCATTCCCTGCGGGCGGCGAGCGGCGCGTCGTCGTGGGGTATCCTGCGCGCAAGTACCTGAGCGAGTCTGCCGACCGTGTGGTGTATTCCGCCAAGCGCCTGATGGGCCGTGGTCTTGAGGATGTCCGGGAAGAGCTGAAGCTGTTCCCCTTCCACCTTGCATCGGACCTCGCGCCTGGCGAGGCGTTGCGGCTTGAGATCGGCGGCCAGCAGTACACGCCGCCTGAGATCGGTGCGCAGGTGCTGCGGCAGCTGAAGCGCAATGCCGAACGGTATTTCGGCGCGCCAGTGACCAAGGCAGTCGTTACGGTACCGGCATACTTCAACGACGCGCAGCGGCAGGCAACCAAGGATGCCGGGCGCATGGCAGGTCTTGATGTGCTGCGGCTGGTCAATGAGCCGACGGCAGCAGCACTGGCATATGGGCTCGACCGCCAGAAGGAAGGGCTCGTTGCCGTGTACGACTTCGGCGGCGGCACCTTTGACATCTCGATCCTGCGCCTGCAGGACGGTATCTTCGAGGTTGTGGCGACCGGAGGGGACACGCACCTCGGCGGCGACGACATCGACAATCTCCTGCTCACAGTCGCGCTCGATGACATCGCCGGCTCCACCGGCGTCGATGTGCGCGTGAATGGCGAGGCGGTGCAATCGGTGCGCAAGGCTGTTACCGATGCGAAGATCGAGCTCTCCTCGGAGCCAAGCACGAAGATCTATGTCGAGCTGCCGGGGCAGGAGCCCTACGCACGGGAGCTGACGCGGGCACAGTACGAACAGCTGATCCGCCCCACGATCGAGCGCACGCTGGCGCCAGTCCGGCAGGCGCTGGTTGACGCCAAACTGACCCCCAGTGAGATCGATGAAGTCGTGATGGTGGGTGGCTCGACCCGCATTCCGCTGGTGCAGAAGCTGGTGGGCGAACTTTTCGAGCTTGAAGCCCGTGGGCGCGTGCTGCACACCGAGCTCAACCCGGACGAGGTGGTTGCGCTCGGTGCGGCTGTGCAAGCGAGCATCCTCGGCGGTGGCTCCGCAGCAACCGCTGATATGTTGCTGCTCGACGTGACGCCGCTTTCACTGGGCATTGAAGCATTGGGTGGCGTTGTCGCGAAGATCATCCAGCGCAACTCGACGATCCCGGCAAGCGAGACAGAACACTTCACGACAGGCGTCGACGGGCAGACAAATGTGGCGGTGCACGTTGTCCAGGGGGAGCGCGAGCTTGCAAAAGACTGCCGCTCGCTCGCACGCTTTGATCTCAAGGGCATTCCGCCGATGTCGGCCGGGCTGCCACGTATCGAGGTGAAGTTCCTGATCGATGCAAATGGCATTCTCCATGTCTCGGCGCGTGAGCAGCGCTCGGGCAAGGAGGCGGAGATTGAGGTCAAGCCAACCTACGGGCTCACGGATGAGCAGGTTGAAACGATGATTCTCGACTCCTTCGACAATGCCGAGGCAGACTTCGAACAGCGGCAACTTATCGAGACACGCGTCGAAGCGGAAGACATCCTTGCACGGGTGGCGAAGGCGAAGGCGCATCCGGCATGGAAGCATCTGAGCTTTGACGAGACAACAGAGATCGGCTTGGTGGCGGACGAGATTCACATCCTCAAGGAAGGCGACGACCGCAAGACCCTGCGGGATGCGATCAGTGCGCTGGATCGCGCGACGCGTCGACTGGCCGAGTTGATGATGGACCAGGCAGTCACGTCAGCGATCGGCGGTGGCACCATGGCCGAGGCCAGCGACAAGCTGGGCGAAGGTCCCAGCGCACCGCATCCTTTCGCCAAGGCAGAAATTCAGTAAACGTAACCGAAAGAGATACAAATGAGCGAGCACGCAGTACCCGAGCAAACAGTGGATCTGAGCCAGCCTCCAGCAGAGAACATGGTGCGTGTCACCTTCGAGCCGGAGGGTCGTACCGTGGAGTTCGCCTTCGGCACCATGCCGTACGATCATCACGGCCTGCCGATGTCGTTTCTCGACGTGGCAGAAAACTACAACATCTTTCTCGATCACGCATGCGGCGGCGTTTGCGCATGCACGACCTGCCACGTCCACATCAAGCAGGGCGAGAAGAACCTGAACGAGCCAACCGAGGATGAGCTGGACCGCATGGAGAAAGCTCCCGGGCTGCAACTGAATTCGCGTCTGGGCTGCCAGGCTGTGATCGAACGTCCCGGCACCTACGTCGTGGAGATCCCAAGCTGGAACAAGAACTACGTCTCCGAAGGCAAGCCCCTCGCTCTCGGTAAATAACGCTACATAGACACAGGAGAGACGATGCCCCAAGAGATCATGTGGACCGATGCTGAAGAGCTTGGCATTCAGTTGCAGGAGAAATACCCAGACATGGATCCGTTGAAGGTCCGCTTTACCGAGCTCCACAAGTATGTGACCGAGCTCGCAGGCTTTGCGGATGATCCGCTGAAGTCGACGGAGCCGCGTCTCGAGGCAATTCAGATGGCCTGGTACGAAGAGTGGCAGGACGCGCAGAAGTAGTCGCGCTACTCTTCCCAGCCAAAAGCATTACGGAAATGCTCGAACTCTGCATCACGAGCGGCTTTGCCGGCAAGAAGGTAAACCGAAAGCACATCGAAACGGGTCGGGCACTCCTCCAGCACCTGCCGCCGGTAGTGCCAGGCGAGCCTTCGCAGGCTCCTGCGCTTCATCGCGTCGACGGCTGACTCTGCGCTCGCCACTTCTCTCGACGAGCGCGTTTTCACTTCCACAAAGCACAGCGTGTCGCCATCCCACGCAACCAGGTCGATGTCTCCCGGAGCTTTGCGGTTCTGCCATCCGCGTGCCACCACAATGAGTCCAAGCTCTCGAAGGTAGAAGAACGCCGCAGCTTCTCCTTGTTTGCCGGTGCGCAGATGACTCGGCAGGGAGCCGAGGCGGTGCGCAGCAGGCAGACGGTCCAAAAAAGCAAGACCCGCCTGCCATGCGTTGCTTCGGAAGCCTGGAGAGAGGAGCGCCATCGTCCCGGGAGTGTACCCGGATCTGCCAGGGCTGGATAGAGTACAGAGGTGATACGCGCTTACGCCCCGCTCTCCGCCTTCTGTTCTACGTAGTGCTGGATGTGCTCGTAGACGTGGTCCGGGAAGTTCAGGTCCTTGTAGACGTTCCCGGAGTCAGGGTCGTCTGGATTCGGGATGATGGGGAACTCCTGCTCCTTCTGCCAGGCCAGGATCCGGTCGCGCTTCGGCGGGTTATAGTCCTTGCCTTCTACCTGCCGAATCAACAGCGAGGCCTGTGCCTCGGAGAAGTCATGATCCTTGGTGAGCATCGCGAGCAATTCTTCCTCGGAGAGGAAGTGGCGCGCCACCATGGCAAACGTGAGGCGGCCATAGTGACCGATGTCTTTCCCCTCTTCAAGCGATGCGATCAGATGTGCCATCATTCCGTTCTTCTGTAACTCTTCCATGTTGCCCTCTCTTCGCTTTATCTTCTCCTTTGGATGCAGGAAGCTTCCCGACCTGTCTCCTCCGCAATGAAGAAAGGCCCGCAGAAATGCGGGCCTTTCACCGTGCGAACAATGCAGCTGTCCGGGTTAGGTGGTGAGTCTCGGCTTGGCCACGATGAACTGCGCTGGTACCGTCTGACCGTTGGTGTTGGTCAGGGAGGGCTTCAGCGTTTCTGTTTCCTTCGCGGTGCCCGTGCTGATGACGTGGATGAGGTTATCCCCCGTAGTGCTCACGAAGAACAGTGAGGAGTCGGGGCTGAAGGCGCCGGCGATCGGAGCTTCCGCACCGGAAGAGAGCTGGACGTTGGTAAGGGTGCCGGTGCCGCCGGCGGTGCTCGATGGGGTATAGAGCGGCAGAAGCCCTGTCGCCGCGGTCGCCGCGTAGGTGATGAAGGCATGCGAGGCATCGGGCGAGGTCAACACCTGGTCGATCTGGGTAGGCGTTATCCCAGTGAGAGCGAGCTGGCGAAGAGTGGTGTTGATGGCAAGCGCCCCGGCGGGGGTGGCGATCCCGGGGCACGGGCCTGCTGGTGCGATCACGCGGCTGCTGCCGGATGTGGGCGCGTGCTCGATGTCGGAGAGCTGCGTGGTGCTGGCTCCAAGGATGTGGGTGCCGTCAGAGGTCGCGGCGACGTGCTGCGCATCGGTGCCCGTGATGGTTGCCGCGAGCGGGTTAAAGGTCACGGGCGTGGTCGTGGTGTCCGGGCAGAAGGAACGCGCAGTGATCGGCGCACCGCCCAGGAAGACAGCGACCGAGGGTACGGTGAGCGCAACGTCTGGCGAGCAGAATGGCGTGCTGTTGGTGTTGTCCAGGGTACAGCTGGTGGCATCGGCTGCTGCGGTCAGAGGGTAGGAACTCCAGCCGCTCACGATGTTGTGGACGTACAGTGCGGTGGGTCCGGTGATGTAGACGTTCTTGCCGTCAGGCGAGTACACAGCGTGCGTCGCAACGCCGCCGGTGCTGATGACGGATGAGGTCGTGGTGCCGGTTGTTCCACCTGCGGTCGTCGTCGTGGTCGACGGGGTGTAGAGATAGATCACCTTGCGCAGCTGGTCGGCGATGACCACCTGGTTGTTTGAAGGGGAGACTGCGAGCACCACGCCGGGCACAGTGGTGTCCTGAGTGCTGACCGTGTTCGTGGTCGTGCTCACGACCATGAGCTCGCGGTAGGTGCCGAAGTACAGGTCTGTCCCGGTGGGGTCAATGACCATGGAATTCGGCGGGTAGGGGAGAAGAATGGGCGTCCCTCCCGTGCCCTGGCTCAGGTCAAAGGGGGTAAACAGCTGGGAGTCGGGGGAGGCTGCCCAGACAAGGGTGCTGTCCACACCGGGCGAGGTGACGGTAATGGGATTCGCGACGATCGGCAAACCAGTGCCGTAGGTGCCAAGCACATTCAGCGGCGTGGGATTACAGCTCAACCCTGTGGCGGTGCTTGAACTACTTGAGGTGGTTGCGGTCGACGAGGTCGGGGTACCAGGCTGGCAGATGCCAGAGATGGTCGCAGTGCCCGGAAACCCGCTTGGATTGCTGACGACCCCGGCCGAGGTGACGTTGATCTCCTCCGGCTGGGTGGAGGTGAAGTCCGGCCCGGCACCCGAGATGGGTGTGAGCGCGACGGTCGCCTGCGTTTGCGGGTCGGTGACCGTGATCACCGAGGTGAGCGTCTGCGGGTTGCCCTGCGTGACGGTGACGTTGCCGTTCGAGCTGGTCGCGCCGGTGCTGCTTGGCAGCGAGAGGGCGATGCTGCTTGGTGGACAGGTGTAGAAGTAGCCGGCAGCGGAGCTGGTTCCAACCGAGGTGGAACCGGTGCCCGCGATGGTCGCGGTGATCACTGTGCCGCCGGGCTGGTTCGCCTGCGTGTAGCCGTTCGGGTTCGACGCCGTGGGAGCAGCAGTGCCTGCTGCGACTGTCGTCTCACCGATAACAGACGTGTTGTTGATGGTGACTACAGAGGGCGTCTGCGGCGTGAAGGTGACGGTGCCTACGTCCGTGATGGCGCTTGCCGAGTTCACGTTGGCGCCAGAGCCGATCAGGGCCCCATCCGGGCCGTAGACCTCGGTGCTCTGAACAAGGTCCCCGCCGGGGGAGCCGGGGAGAATACAGTCTGTTGGCTGCGCGATTGTGATCGCCGAAATCTGCGGATGCACGTAGACGAGCACCGGATTGCTGGCAACGCCGCCCAGGCTGGCGGTCACGGTCGCTGTGCCGCCCGCGGTCGGCGGGGTGCAGATGGTGAAGTCAGGGATGCCGCCCGCGCTGGTGCGATTCCAGGTCCCGCCGCATACGGCGCCGGTCGGGCTCATATCAGCAAACGTCAGGTTGCTGCTGCCGTAGGTGGCGGAGCCGGTGGTCAACGTGGTTCCCTTGCAGTTCTTCGCCGTAGGGGTGCCAACCTGCCCGATCTGGCCGTAGGCCAGCGAGATGCCCTCGGTCGACTGTGTGGAGGAAAGCAGTACCTGGGTGATCGCCGTCAGTTTGGGCCCGTAGCCTGCATCGTTGCAGTACGCGGAAACGTTGGTGGTGCAGCCAGTGACGGAAAGGCCTACCGGAAGCGCTAACAAAAGCAAAGCCACAAGGGTGAAAAACCGCTGCATGAAACCTCCCCGCCTGCCGGAAATGGTGCACAGACGGTTATTGCCACTCGCTCGTTTGGGATCGTTCCGGAGAAGAGTGATTGCCACTGAAGTTTACAGCACGGTTGCCTGGGTAGGCATCCAAGGCGCGGCCCGTGCCGTTTTCTCTTGCTGGGCCGCGCCGGGATGCTGACTACTTCAGGTACTCGTTGAACCACCGGATCGAGCGCTCCAGCACATCACGTTGGTGCTCCGGGTCAACGAAACCATGGCCTTCGTTGGGGTAGACGACCAGCGTGGTGGGCACGTTGAAGGCCTTGAGCGCATGCCAGAACTCGAAGCTCTGCGGAGCTGGGCACTCGCCGTCCCGGTCGCCAACAACGATCAGGGTAGGCGTCGTCACCTTGTCGATGTAGTTGATCGCCGAGCTCTTCGCATAGACCGCGGGGTCCTTGTAGACGGAGGCGCCGAAGAACGGGGTCATCCACTGGTCGATCGAGTTCTCGCCGTAGTAGGAAAGCCAGTCCGAGATGCCGGCGCCTGCGACCGCTGCCTTAAAACGGTGCGTCTGGGTAACGGAGAACATGGTCATGAAGCCGCCATAACTCCAGCCGGTGAGGCCGAGCCGCGCATCATCGATTGCCGGGATCTCCTTTTCCACGGCATCAACGCCGGCCAGAATATCGCGCAGATCGCCGTAGCCGAAGTCCTTCCGGTTCGCTTCGGTAAATGTTTCTCCTTCGCCATACGAGCCGCGCGGGTTGGGTTCGAGCACAAAGTAGCCGGAGGCTGCGAGCGGCGCGGCGCCAAAGCCGGCACGAGGCCACCGCTGGGTGACTGCGGAGGATGGGCCGCCGTGGACCATGACGATCAGGCCGTACTTCTTGGCGGGGTCATAGTTCGCCGGGTAGAGCAGCCAGCCCTGCACCTTGAAGCCCTCGTTGGTCCAGCGGATGTTTTCTGCCTTGCCCCAGGAGGGTTTTTCACTGTCATTCACATGCGTGATCTGCGGCAGGAGGGCCTTGGTCAGAGGGCCGGCGTAGATCTCGGGCGCAACGCTGTAGCTCGACGCGGACCACGCGGCAGTTTTGCCGTCACCTGAAAGAGCAAAGGAGCCGGCAAGGCGGCCGTCGCCAATCGAGTAAGGAACAGTCTGGATCTCGTGGTGCTCTGCTTTCGCCCCTTCGGGGAGCAGAACCGTGTCGATCTCCTCCTCGCCCGCGTCGATTGCTGTCGCGATCATCGCGCCTGAGGAGAGCCAGTCGATCCACTGGAAGGAGACATGGGTGCCGGGGGTGGTGTCGGTCGGCGGGGCAGAGCCGTCGGCCGGGACAGTGTAGAGATCGCCGCCGGTGGCGCCCTGGTCGCTCATCAGGCCACCGATAAAGGCAATGCGATGAGCATCAGGGGAGAAGCGGGGCACGGCGATCTGGAGACCGTGGAGCGAGCCCTCGACGGTGTTCGGGTCGAGGACGACCTTGGGGGTTGCGCCCGGTGTAGCCGCTGCGGTGTAGAGCTTCGCAATCCACCAGTTGTTCTCCCCCGGGGGTGCAGCGGCCACAAAGGCAAGCTGCCTGCTGTCCGGTGCAAAGGAGAACTCGTAGACATGAAGTCCCGGCGGCGTGACCTGCTGCAGCTGTCCACTGTTCGCATCGATGGTCGCAACTCGCTGGATCTCAAGACCTTCCACTCCGATCTCCCCGGAGGGTGGTTTCATCGCGGCGAGCGCGCCCGAGGGGCGGGTCGCGCCTTCGACGTAGAGCATGGCGAGCGAGCCGCCGTCGGGCGCGTACTCGAGGCTCTTGGCGAAGCCATGGACAGTGGCCAGCATCTTCGGCTTCGCACCCGCCTCGGTACCCGAAACGAAGACCTGGGTCTCGTCGCCACAGCTTGCGAGCGCGGCAAGGTGGGTGCTGTCCGGGGACCAGGAGAGGGCGGAGACGCTCTCGCGCCCTGAGCCGCAAAGCTGCACGCGACGGGTGGCAGAGGGGTTGGCGAGGGGTGCGATGCGGAGCTCGCCGGCCACTTCCATGGCGAGGAGCTTGCCGTCCGGGGACAATGCCACATCGCCGACGCGCCTGGTTTGGCTCAGCGAGGAGAGCAGCGAACCCATGGCCGAGGAGCCGGCAGGCGATTGTGCCGGGAGAGTGGTAGGCGCGAGCAACACAGAGAAGAGGGCGAGCGAGAGAACACGCGAAGCAGCGACGGGCGGCATGGCGTGAATGGTAGCAGGGGTGGGCGGAAACGCCTCAGGTCGAGCCGCAGTCTGGTATCAGTGTGATAGGTCGAGGGTGCCCACCTCTCGCTCCCGAGATGTGGACTGGGCGCGCGCAGCATCCGGACCCCACGTCCTCCATCCGAGCCACGGGGCACCTGGCTGCTCTCTCGGGCAGTATCTTTGAACGAGATGCTTGATCTGTCCGCGAGCCAAGCAGCGCTCTCCGAGAAAACGCTGCTTTTGCCCGCGCTGCATTGACGGGGCAGACCACGCTTGTTAGTCTAAAAAGGTTCTGCAAGAGTGGATAGGCGCGCAGAGGATGCGAGCCGCGACTCGGCGAACCGTTTGTTTTTTCTGGGGAGTCCGGCTCAAGCCGGATGATCGAGCTCCAGGGCTGGTTCCTGCAAGTGAATCCGCAGTACGCGCGAGCGTGAGTCGGAACAGGGGAACAGCATTTCGCATGTGTCTGCGACACCCGCTACCTTGGCGGGCTATGTGGACCCGAGACTCGCGAAACGGAACCAGGCTTTCCTGGCTGCTTCGGCAGCAGGCGATACGCATGGTCACCGTCGGGGTCGTTCGCTGAAGTTTTTGTTGTGCGCGCGTGTTCTTCCGGTGGGCTGCGGAGTGACGGGCGGAAGATTGAGAGAGCGCAGCCTTGGCTGCGCAAACGTGGCGTGAGCGCCTGTGCGCCGGGCTCGATGTGCCAGGCGGTACGTGGTTTCAGGATCTGAAGGAGTAGCAGTTGCCTACATTTAGTCAGTTGGTTCGCAAAGGGCGCACAGCGCCGCGGTACAAGACGGCTTCCCCTGCGCTGCAGGGCTCTCCCCAGCGGCGTGGTGTGTGCACCCGTGTGTATACGCAGACCCCCAAGAAGCCGAACTCGGCCCTGCGCAAGGTCGCGCGTGTTCGCCTGACCAATGGGATCGAAGTCACGACCTATATCCCTGGCATCGGTCACAACCTCCAGGAGCACTCGATTGTGTTGATCCGTGGCGGCCGTGTGAAGGATCTGCCAGGCGTGCGGTACCACGTGGTGCGCGGGACGCTTGACTCGGTCGGTGTGGCTGGCCGCAAGCAGAGCCGCTCGAAGTATGGTGCGAAGCGCGCCAAGGGTGGCGCAGCCGCAGCACCCGCAAAGAAGAAGTAGTTCCGGTTAAACGGTAGGGGCGGAGCTGGACTCCGCCAGACATTCAGCAAGAGCAGACAAGAAGAGACGAAACGATGCCAAGAAAAGGTCATGTCGCCAAGCGCGAAGTAGCTCCGGATCCCGTGTACCAGTCAACGCTGGTCACCAAGTTTGTGAACTCCATGATGTGGGGCGGCAAGAAGTCGACCGCGCAGGGAATCTTCTACACCGCGATGACCAACCTCGAGGAGAAGGGCGGCGGAGACGACGCGCTCAAGCTCTTCAAGAAGGCTGTCGAAAACTGCAAGCCGCTGCTCGAAGTGAAGAGCCGGCGTGTGGGCGGCGCGAACTACCAGGTGCCGATCGAAGTGAACCCGGAGCGTCGCACCTCGCTCGCAATCCGCTGGCTGGTTGGCTATGGCCGCGCCCGTGGCGAAAAGGGCATGATCGACAAGCTTACGAACGAGCTGCTCGACGCAGCCAATGGCCGCGGCGCCGCGATGAAGAAGAAGGAAGACGTGCACCGCATGGCCGAAGCCAACAAGGCTTTCGCGCACTACCGCTGGTAAGCCGCACGACCCTCAACTGCGTGGCCTGGTTTGATAACGAGGGCCGCGCCGCCCGCTAACCGCTTCACAGATGCAGCCCCGGGCTGCAAGGAACAAAGAGAGACACCATGGCTCGCCAAGTACCTTTAAATCGTTGCCGGAACATCGGAATCATGGCGCACATCGACGCCGGGAAGACCACAACGACCGAGCGCATTCTCTTCTACACCGGTATCACCCATCGCATCGGCGAAGTTCATGAAGGCACCGCCACGATGGACTACATGGAGCAGGAGCAGGAGCGTGGCATCACCATCACGTCTGCTGCAACCACCTGCATGTGGAACAACATCCGCATCAACATCATCGATACGCCGGGTCACGTCGACTTCACTGCCGAAGTGGAGCGTTCGCTGCGTGTACTCGACGGCGCAGTCGCCTTGTTTGACTCGGTCTCCGGTGTGCAGCCACAGTCCGAGACCGTGTGGCGCCAGGGCGACAAGTACAAGGTGCCTCGTATCTGCTTCGTGAACAAGATGGACAAGGCGGGCGCGGACTTTGAGTACGTGATCGACACCATCCGCAAGCGTCTCGGCGCAAAGCCTGTTGCGATCCAGATCCCGATCGGTGCAGAAGCGAAGTTCCGGGGCGTGATCGATCTGATCGAGATGCGTGCGATTGTCTGGAACGACGAGACGATGGGCGCAAAGTACTCGGTTGAAGAGATCCCGGCAGACCTCGTGAAGAAGGCAGAAGCCTTCCGCATGCAGCTGATCGAGTCAGTCGCCGAGCATGATGACGTCATGCTGCACCAGTTTCTTGAAGGAGAGATCCCAACTGCGGCGGAACTCAAGGTAGGGCTGCGCAATGCCACGATCGGCATGCACGTGTTCCCGGTGATGTGTGGTTCGTCGTTCAAGAACAAGGGTGTACAGACGCTGCTTGATGCAGTGGTCGACTATCTGCCGAGCCCGATCGACCTGAAGCCGGTTGAGGGCATCGATCCATCGGATCCGAGCCACATCCTGACCCGCGAATGCAAGGACGACGCACCTCTGTCCGCGCTCGCCTTCAAGATGATCAATGATCCATTCGGCAAGCTCGCGTTTATCCGGGTGTACTCGGGCACGCTCAAGACTGGCGACACCATCGTCAACCCGCGTACCGGCAAGACCGAGCGCGTGGGTCGTCTTGTGAAGATGCATGCCAACAAGCGCGAAGACATCACGGAGATCATGGCCGGTGATATCTGCGCGTGCGTGGGCCTCAAGGACATCAAGACCGGCGACACGCTCTCTTCACCGAACGATCCGATCGCACTCGGCGCCATCGACTTCCCGGAGACGGTGATCTCGGTTGCCATCGAGCCGAAGACCAAGGCAGACCAGGAGAAGATGGGCGTTGCCCTGTCCCGCCTGGCAGACGAGGACCCGACCTTCAAGGTGCGGACTGATCTTGAGTCGGGCCAGACGATCATCTCGGGGATGGGCGAGTTGCACCTCGAGATCCTGGTCGATCGCATGAAGCGTGAGCACAAGGTGGAGGCCAATGTTGGCGAGCCCCGGGTCGCGTTCCGCGAGACGATCCGCAAGACGGCCGAGGCAGAAGGCAAGTACATCCGCCAGACCGGCGGTTCGGGTAACTATGGCCACGTGAAGATCCGCCTGGAGCCGAACGAGATCGGCGCCGGCTTCGAGTTCGTCGACGCAATCAAGGGTGGCGTCGTGCCGAAGGAGTACATCAAGCCGACCGAGCAGGGCATCCGCGAAGCACTGACGGGTGGCATCCTGGCCGGGTACGAGATGGTGGACTTCAAGGCTGTGCTCTACGACGGCAGCTACCACGATGTTGACTCGAACGAAATGGCCTTCAAGATCGCCGGATCGATGGCCTTCAAGGAAGCCGCGCGCAAGGCAAGCCCGGTGCTGCTTGAGCCGATGATGGCCGTTGAGGTCACGGTTCCGGAAGAGCATATGGGGACGATCATTGGCGACATCAATTCGCGCCGCGGCCGGATCGAAGGCATGGAGCATGTCGGTGGCTCGCAGGTCGTGAAGGCGATGGTGCCGCTGAAGGAAATGTTCGGCTATGTGAACGACATCCGCTCGTCCACACAGGGCCGCGCGTCCTACTCGATGACCTTTGCCCGCTACGAAGAAGCGCCGCGCATGATCTCGGAAGAGATCATCGGCCGCAACCAGGGCCAGGGGAAATAACTTCGGGCAGGTAACAGCTGAATTTAGTCGCGGTCTCTCGACCGCGGCATTGCTAGAGCAGGTTTGGGAGCTACAGGAGAGTTATGGGCAAGGAAAAGTTTGACCGTTCAAAGCCGCACGTCAACGTGGGCACGATTGGGCACATTGACCATGGCAAGACGACGCTGACGGCGGCGATCACGAAGGTGTTGTCGAAGCACAACCCGAACAACAAGTTTCGTTCGTTTGACACGATCGACAATGCCCCGGAAGAGCGGGAGCGTGGTATCACGATCGCGACGGCGCACGTGGAGTACGAGACCAAGAACCGTCACTACGCGCACGTCGACTGCCCGGGCCACGCCGACTACATCAAGAACATGATCACGGGCGCGGCACAGATGGACGGCGGCATCCTGGTGGTCGCAGCGACGGATGGTCCGATGCCGCAGACCAAGGAGCACGTGCTGCTGGCGCGCCAGGTGGGTGTGCCGTACATCGTGGTCTTTCTGAACAAGTGCGACGCGGTCGATGACGAAGAGCTGATCGATCTGGTGGAGATGGAAGTCCGCGAGCTGTTGTCGAAGTACAACTTCCCTGGCGACGATGTGCCGGTGATTCGTGGTTCGGCGCTTGGCGGTCTGAATGGCGAAGCGCAGTGGGAAGCCAAGATCGACGAGCTGATGCAGGCGGTCGACGACAATGTTCCGTTGCCGGCGCGTGCGATCGAGCTGCCGTTCCTGATGCCGATCGAGGATATCTTCTCGATCTCGGGTCGTGGCACGGTGGTGACGGGCCGTATCGAGCGTGGCAAGGTCAAGGTTGGCGAAGAAGCCGAGATTGTGGGTTTCCGCGACACCCGCAAGACGGTTGTGACCGGCGTGGAGATGTTCAAGAAGCAGCTCGACGAAGGCATGGCCGGCGACAATGCGGGCCTGCTGCTTCGCGGCGTGGCGAAGGAAGATGTGGAGCGTGGCATGGTGCTGGCGAAGCCAGGCTCGATTACACCCCACACCAAGTTCCGGGGCGAGATCTACGTGCTCTCGAAGGAAGAAGGCGGCCGTCACACGCCGTTCTTCAATGGCTACCGCCCGCAGTTTTACTTCCGCACGACGGATGTGACGGGCACGGCGAAGCTTCCGGAAGGCACGGAGATGGTGATGCCGGGCGACAACATCGCGCTTGAGATCGAGCTGCATACGCCGGTCGCGATGGAAAAGGGTCTGCGGTTTGCGATTCGTGAAGGCGGCCGTACGGTCGGCGCCGGCACGATCTCCGAGATCATCAGCTAGCACGAGCTGGCACAGGGGCGGCACCGAGGCCGTACAAGCTTCGGCACCGCCTGGCAGAAGTGGTTTTGCTCTTTGCGTACGCAAGCCGCGGCGGGGAAAACACCCCGCCCGTCCGGCAGAAAGATTTGGCATTCCGATGGTAGGACAGAGAATTCGCATCCGGTTGAAGGCATACGACTACCGGGTTCTTGATACATCCACAGGCGAGATCGTAGACACCGCGAAACGCACCGGCGCGCAGGTTGCCGGGCCGATTCCGCTGCCGACCGTGAAGAACAAGTACTGCGTGCTCCGCTCGCCCCACGTCGACAAGAAGTCGCGGGAAGCCTTCGAGATCCGCACCCACAAGCGCCTGATCGATATTCTCGAGCCGACGCAGCAGACGGTGGACGCGCTGATGAAGCTCGATCTGCCGGCCGGCGTGGACGTCGAGATCAAGGCCTTCGAGAAGTAGCGCGACAGATCCCCCGCTTCGCTCAGGAGGATACCGGCCGGGAACCATTTGCCGGGTATCTGACCCGAGGCAGCGAACACAAGAGAGACCATCAACCCGGCAGTGCGCCTGACGAAGTGCGGCGCATGATGAGGAAAGGCAACCATGGCAGTGACAGGAATTCTGGGCAAGAAGATTGGGATGACGCAGGTGTTCGATGAGAAGGGTGAAGTCCACCCGATCACCGTGCTGCAGGCAGGCCCCTGTGTGATCACGCAGTTAAAGACGATGGCGCGCGATGGCTACGATGCCGCGCAGATCGGCCTTGTGGAGTTTGTGAAGGCCTCCAAGGTTACGAAGCCGCAGGCCGGGCACTTTGCGAAGAACAATGTCGCGCCCGTGCGCGTGATCCGCGAGGTCGGCGTTGAAGCAGTGAAGCCGGTTGCCGAGGGCGAAGAGGCCCAGGTTGGCGTCAAGGCCGGGGACCGCGTTCTGGTCGACATCTTCTCGGACGAGAAGTATGTCGACATCGTCGGTACCAGCAAGGGCCGGGGGTTTGCGGGCGTGGTTCGCCGGCACAACTTCGGCGGCGGTCCCAAGTCGCACGGTCATATGTTCCAGGTGCAGGGTTCGATCGGTGCCTCGAGCTTCCCGTCGCGGGTGTTCCCCGGTCAGCGTATGCCGGGCCACTACGGCGTGGATCGCACCACGGTGCGCAACCTCCGGATCCGCGGAATTGACCTCGACGAGAACCTCATCATGGTCGAGGGGGCAGTGCCCGGGCCGCGTGAAGGTTGGGTTCTGATTTCGAAGCCGAAGGCTCCGCCGCGCGAGCGTCGTGGGTTTGCTGGTTCGGGCACGGTGGATCCGTTGAAGGCTTCGAAGAAGGCATCCGCAAAGAAGAAGTAGTTTGAGCCAGGTCGGGCAGAGGCGCCCCAGGGCGCGAGACCTTAGTGAGTATGCTGCGACGCCGCGAGCGTCGCAGCGCGAGAGACAGGAAGACAATGGCAACTATCGATGTACACAATCTCCGCGGGGAGACAGTCGGCACCTTTGAGCTGGCCGACGAGATCTTCGCACCCGACTCGGTGAACGAAGGCCTGGTCTGGGAAGCAGTCAAGCACTTCCGTGCGGCCATGCGCCAGGGCACGGCGGCGACCAAGAACCGCAAGCTCGTTTCGGGCTCGGGCAAGAAGCTGTGGAAGCAAAAGGGAACAGGCCGCGCCCGTGTGGGTTCGGTGCGTTCGCCGCTCTGGCGCCATGGCGGAACGGTCCATGGACCACAGCCCCGCTCGTATGACTATGCATTCCCGCGCAAGAAGGTCCTCGGCGCCCTGCGCTCGGCTCTGGCTGCAAAGCATGCCGAGGGCAAGCTGATCATCGTCGACACCCTGGAGCTCGGTGAGCCGAAGACCAGGCTGTATCGCCAGGCCCTCGATACGCTCGAGGCCAAGCGGACTGTGCTGCTCGTGGAGTCGAGCCAGGAGCTCGCGCCGAACACCATCCTCGGCGCACGCAATCTCGACCAGGTCGAGCTTCTGATGTCCACCGAAGTGCACCCGTACGACGTGCTGCGTCACGACCGCGCGATCTTCTCGAAGTCCGCGATCGAAACCCTGCAGGAATCACTACGCAAGTCCGTGTCCAAGCGGAAGCTGGCGTCCGTGAGAAAGGCACAGGTGGCCTAAGATGCCAACCCTTCACACTACATTGCGCCGCCCGGTGATCACCGAAAAGGGCCTCCTGGTCAAGGAAGTAGAAAACACGCTGGTGTTCGAAGTCGCGACCAAGGCGACCAAGACCGAGGTGAAGCAGGCAGTAGAGACCCTGTTCAAGGTCAAGGTGGCCACGGTCCGCACCGCGAATTACCTGGGCAAGGAACGTCGCCGAGGCAAGTTTTCTGGCTACAAGCCTGACTGGAAGAAAGCGTACGTACGCCTCCAGGCCGGCGAGAAGATGCCCGAGTACGTCGACAGCCTCTAACCCCGAGAGTCGCCGAAGCGAAGAGCAGTTTGAGCAAGTGAGGCCAGCGTTTTGAGCGCGCCCACTGGAACAGAAGAGCGAAACGATGCCGATCAAGACATTCCGACCGATTACACCAACGCTGCGGTTCAAGACCACGCTGGTGAACGACGACATCACGACCGACAAGCCCTACAAGCCGCTTGTGGTGGTGAAGCAGCGTACTGGCGGCCGCCGCAACTCGGGCGACCTGACCATGCGCCACCAGGGCGGCGGCCACAAGAAGATGTTGCGCCTGATCGATTTCAAGCGCGACAAGTTCGGCGTGCCGGGCCGGGTGGCCACGATCGAGTACGATCCAAACCGTTCCTCGCGAATCGCACTTGTTTCGTATGCGGACGGCGAGAAGCGCTACATCATCCAGCCCGTCGGCCTCAAGGTGGGCATGCAGGTGATGAGCGGCCCGGAGGCCGACATCCTCGTGGGCAATGCGTTGCCGCTCGTGAACATTCCAGCCGGCACCACGGTCCACAATGTGGAGCTGCGCCCAGGCAAGGGCGCACAGATGGTTCGCTCTGCTGGTTCATCTGCGCAGCTGGTCGCAAAGGAAGGTGACTACGCCCTGTTGAAGCTGCCTTCCGGGGAGACGCGCCGGGTGCTCGTCACCTGCATGGCAACCATCGGGCAGGTCGGCAACACGGACCACGAAAACGTCACGATCGGCAAGGCAGGCCGCAACCGCTGGAAGGGCATTCGCCCGGCCAACCGTGGTGTCTCGATGAACCCGGTCGATCACCCGCATGGTGGTGGTGAGGGCAAGACTTCGGGCGGACGTCACCCGGTCACGCCGTGGGGCCAGCCGACGCGCGGCTACAAGACCCGCAACAACAAGCGCACCGACGTCTTCATCGTCAACCGCCGCAAGAAGTAGGTTCGCAGACGGCGGCGCGCCACGCGGTGCGATGCCAAGTGTAGGCGCATAGAGTTTGGAAGGCGTGAGCAGCGCCGCAAGGGAGTCAAGGTATGGCACGGTCCACAAAGAAGGGTCCTTTCATCGACGGGCACCTGATGGTCAAGGTTGAGGCGATGAACACGGCGAATGAAAAGAAGGTGATTCGCACCTGGTCGCGTCGCTCCACCATCTTTCCCGAGTTCGTGGGACACACGATTGCAGTGCACAACGGAAAGAAGTTTATCCCGGTGTATGTGACTGAAAACATGGTGGGGCACAAGCTGGGTGAGTTTTCCGCCACCCGCACATTCAAGGGCCACACCGCGAAGTCCAACGAGTCGTCAGCCAAGGCGCGCTAAGCGCCACACATCCTCCTGGGCCCTGGGCCAGGCAAGATAGCGAGAACAGAAATGCCGCAGCGAGACACACGAGAGTTCCGGGCAGAAGCCAAGTTCCAGCGGGTCAGCCCGCAGAAGGCCCGGCTGGTACTCGACCTGATCAAGGGGATGCCGGTGGAACAGGCCCTGACCACGATCATGTTCACGAAGAAGGGCGTTGCCCCGCTGGTCGAAAAGGTTCTGCGTTCCGCACTGCAGAACGCGAACTATCTCAGCGGCGAGCAGGGCCTGGACGTCGATGTCGACAACCTGTACGTCAAGACTGCGATTGCAAACGACGGTCCGCGGATGAAGCGGATTCGCCCGGCCCCCATGGGCCGTGCCTTCCGGTACCAGCGGCGCATGTCGCACATCTCGATCTCGGTTGCCGAGCACACGGAAGAAGCAGCAGGCGAAGGCAGTGATGCCGCGGCAGCGGCCGCGACCGGCAAGGGTGGTCGCAAGGCTGCTGCGAAGCCGGCGGCCAAGGTTGCAGCGAAGTCCAAGGCGAAGTCCGAGCGGCGCGCAGCCGCAAAGGCATAAGCGCCCCACAAGTTTGGCAGGACCGCAGAGTACCCCCAGCGCCATCCGGGGGCAGCGGCGGAAGAGAAGAGGAAACGATGGGTCAGAAAGTACATCCGTATGGATTTCGCCTTGGCGTTAACAAGCCCTGGCGCTCGCGCTGGTTTGTGGAGCGCGACTATGACAAGCTTCTCGTCGAGGACGTGCACCTCAAGCGCGAGCTGAAGGAAAAGCTGAAGGCTGCCGGTGTCTCGTCGGTGGAGATCGAGCGCCCTGGCAACAAGCTGCGCCTGATCATCCGCACCGCGCGTCCAGGCATCATCATCGGCCGCAAGGGCGCCGAGATCGACAAGCTCAAGCTCGAGATCCAGAAGCGCACCAATCGCGACGTGTTCATCGACATCCTTGAAGTGAACAAGCCGGAGCTCGATGCACAGCTGGTTGCCGAAAACATCGCGCTGCAGCTTGAAAAGCGTGTGGGTTTCCGCCGGGCGATGCGCAAGGCTGTGGACTCGGCGCTGCGCTTTGGCTGCAAGGGCATCAAGGTCCGCGTGTCGGGCCGCCTGAACGGCAACGAGATCGCGCGTTCCGAGTGGTATCTGCAGGGCCGTCTGCCGCTGCACACACTGCGCGCCGATATCGACTACGGCTTTGCCGAGGCGCACACCACCTACGGGATCATCGGTGTGAAGACCTGGGTCTACCGCGGGGATATCTACCAGCAGCGTCGTCAGGCGCCGCAGGTTGCCGGGGCCACTGCACCAGTTTTCTAGCCACCGCGGCGAGAGCCGCGGGTTGAGAGTGGAAGGGTTCGACTATGTTGATGCCAAAGAGGGTCAAGTACCGCAAGCAGCAGCGCGGACGCATGAAGGGCAAGGCCTGGCGCGGCTCCGAACTATCGTTCGGCGAGTACGGCCTGAAGGTGATGGAGTGCGGCTACATCACGGATCGTCAGATCGAGGCGAGCCGTATTGCGATGACGCGTTTCATCAAGCGTGGCGGCAAGATCTGGCTGCGCATCTTCCCGGACAAGCCGATCACGAAGAAGCCTGCTGAAACCCGTATGGGCAAGGGCAAGGGAGCCCCGGATCACTGGTCTGCGGTGGTGCGGCCAGGCAAGATGCTCTTCGAGATGGAAGGCGTGTCTCCCGAGATTGCACAGGAAGCCATGCGTCTCGCATCACACAAGCTGCCGCTCAAGGTTCGTTTTGTGCAGCGCCATGATGTGAAGGCGACGGTAACCGCCAAGTAGTTCCTGACAGATCTTCGTGAGGGGGGCGCCGCACGAGTGGCACTCCTCATGGAAACTGTGTACGATAAACAGGTTGGTCTTCAGCGCGAGCGGCATAGCGCTTTTATCTTTCCCGCGGGCATGCTCGAGGAGTGAGCCAGCAGGGAAGCAGTTCTGACGAAGGGAGACCCGGTCCTCGCCTGGCGACAGGTTCAAGGGATCGGCGTCCCGGGAAGAGAAAGTATCCATGGAAACCACCAAGGTACGTGAGCTTGGCGATGCCGAGCTCCGCGATGAAGCGCGCAAGGCTGCCGAACAGCTGTTCCGGATCCGCTTTCAGTTGAAGCTTGGGCAAAAGGACGGCGTGAAGCGCCTCCAGGAGCTCAAACGGGATGTCGCGCGCATCAAGACGATCGAACGCGAGCGCACACTGGGCATTCGCGGCGCGTCCGCTGTTGCAGGCAGTGCAGCACCGGCAAAGAAGGGGCGCAAGGCCAAGGCCGGCGCAGAGAAGGCGAGCTAACCGATGGCAGACGAGCAGGCAGTGAAGGCAGCCCCGGCAGGGGAAGCGGCAGAGGGCACCGAGGCGCGCGAGTCACGGCGTAACGAAAAGGTCGGCGCCGTGATTTCGACCAAGATGGACAAGACGATCGTGGTCAAGGTCGAGATGGCCAAAGCCCACCCGAAGTACAAGCGCGTGATGCGCACCAGCAAGAAGTTCTACGCGCATGATGAGCAGAACTCGGCCCGCGTTGGCGACATCGTCCGTATCCGCGAGACACGTCCCTTGTCGAAGCTGAAGCGCTGGGGCCTTGAAGAGATCGTTCGTCGTTCTGCGTTGGCACAGGCCGAGGAAGCAGCGCGCGTCGCTGCGCAGTAAGCCCGCCTTCCCCGCGACCACGTAGTTCGGAAACAGACGACCAGTACCAGCAGAGGCAAGGGCAGCAGCCGGCAGACGCCGGAGGCAGCCGGAGGAGAGCGCAATGGCAGTACAGATGAGATCGATGCTCGAGGTCGCGGACAACTCCGGCGCCCGCAAGCTCCAGGTGATTCTCCCCTTGGGCGGCGGCACCGGCAAGATCGCGTCGCTCGGCGATGTGGTTACCGCGGCAGTGAAGGAAAGCTCGCCCGATGGCCAGGTCAAGAAGGGCAAGGTCGTCAAGGCGGTGATCGTGCGCACGCGCAAGGAAGTGCGACGCAAGGACGGCACCTACATCCGCTTCGACTCAAATGCGGGCGTGCTGATCAACGAAGCCGGCGAGCCGGTCGGAACACGCGTCTTTGGGCCGGTTGCCCGGGAACTGCGGGACAAGAAGTTTCTGAAGATCGTTTCGCTCGCGCCGGAAGTTATCTAGGCGAGCGCCTCGAAGAGATTGGGAGCAGGGATATGGCAGGACTGAAGATTCAGCGCAACGACACGGTGCAGGTGGTGACCGGATCGGCCAAGGACAAGGGACGGCAGGGCCGCGTCCTCCGCGTGATGCCGGATGAGAACAAGATTCTGGTCCAGGGCATTCGCATCATCAAGAAGAACGTGAAGCCGAACCCCCAGCGCAATATCAAGGGTGGGGTGGCCGAGCAGGAAGCGCCGCTGCAGATCTCGAATGTGATGCTGGTCTGCCCGGACTGTGGTCCCACCCGCGTGGGGTTCCGGTTTGAAGGCGAAGGCGAGAACCGCACCAAGGTCCGCGTCTGCCGCAAATGCGACAAGACCTTGCCGATCAAAAAGAAGTAGCAACGGCACTACACTCCGCAACGGTAGACGGCGTGCCTCGAAGGGCAGCCACCCCGAGACCGGAGACAAAGGGAAGGATAGGATCATGGCAGCACGTTTGAAAGAGAAGTACCTCAAGGAAATCAAGCCGGCCCTGCAGAAGGAGCTTGGTCTCACGAACCCGATGGCTGTGCCCCGGCTCGAAAAGATCGTGCTGAATATGGGCCTTGGGGAAGCGACACAGAACTCGAAGCTGCTCGATCCGCTCGTTGCGGACCTGGCGTCCATTGCCGGTCAGAAGCCGGTGACCACCCGTGCCAAGAAGTCGATTGCCGCCTTCAAGGTGCGCGAGGGCATGCCGATCGGCGCGATGGTGACACTGCGCGGCGAGGTAATGTACGAGTTTCTCGACCGCCTGATCCAGATCGGTCTGCCGCGCGTGCGCGACTTCCGCGGTGTCTCGACCAAGAGCTTTGACGGCCGCGGCAACTACACGCTCGGCATGCGCGACCAGCTGATCTTCCCCGAGATCGATTACTCCAAGGTCGAGAAGCTGAAGGGCATGAACATCACGATCGTGACCACCGCGCCCGACGATAACCAGGCACGCGAGCTCTTGAAGGCCTTCGGGATCCCCTTCCGGACCGCAGCGTAACACGAGCCAAGGAAAGAGAGCAGGATGTCTACAACAGCAAAGCGCGTCAAAGATGAACGGAAGCCGAAGTTCAAAAGCCGGCAGCATAACCGCTGCAAGCTGTGCGGTCGCCCGCGCGCCTTCCTTCGCAAGTTCGGTATCTGCCGTCTGTGCTTCCGGCAACTCGCGCATGAAGGCCATATTCCTGGCGTCGTCAAGTCGAGCTGGTAAGCCACCCGAGAACGTGATTGTTGAATGATTGACCAACCATCTTCGCTGGTTCTCTGTGATGTACAGGGCAGAGCGAACGGGAGATGAGGAGAAGGCATGAATCTGACCGACCCAGTAGCTGATTTTCTTACGCGCATCCGGAATTCGATCCGGGCCCGCCATCAGAAGCTCGATGTTCCCGCCTCCAAGCTGAAGGCGGAGATCGCGCGCATTTTGAAGGAAGAGGGTTATATCGCGAACTACAAGGCCGCCGAAGAAGATGGACACGCGGTTCTGCGTGTGTACCTGAAGTACGGCGCCAACAATGAAGCAGCCATTCGCGATCTGCATCGCGTGTCGCGCCCTGGCTGCCGCGTCTACATCGGCCGTGACGAGATCCGTCGCGTTCAGGGTGGTCTCGGCATCTCGATTCTGACTACACCCCGTGGCGTGATGACCGGGCGTCAGGCCCGCCGCGAAGGCGTCGGCGGCGAGCTGCTCTGCGAAGTCTGGTAAAGCTTCCCGGCCGGGCGGCGGTCACGCTTCGCGTGAGCCTTGTTCGGACTGGCAGTGTTGGATAGACGTGACGGTGTCACGTCGAGCAGTAGGTTCGAGGCGGGCACGGCTCGCTGGCTGCAGTGGAACGGATCGGGCGCAAGCCAGCCGGGACTCGCAAGCCATAAAGGATTCAAGATGTCGCGTATCGGAAGACAGCCGATCCCGCTCCCGGCGGGTGTGAAGTACACGGTGGATGGCAACACGTTGCTGGTCGAGGGCCCCCGGGGCAAGGTCAAGCAGTTTATCCCACAGGGGATCCAGCTCGAGAGCCGCGATGGGCACATCCATGCGGTGCGTGAGAATGATTCGCAGGCAGCGATCCATGGCCTGACCCGGGCGCTCGTCTTCAACGCCGTTGAGGGCGTGACCAAGGGCTGGTCGAAGGACCTCGACATCGTCGGCATCGGCTACCGCGTGGAGCTCAAGGGCAAGGACATGGTGGTCTTCACCCTAGGCTACTCCCATCCGATCGAGTTTCCGCTGCCTATGGGCATCGCGGCTGCGATCGATGCGAAGCAGACACGGCTGACCATCTCCGGGATCGACCGGCAGCGGGTCGGCCAGGTGGCGGCCGATATGCGTTCGCTGCGCAAGCCGGACCCTTACAAGAACAAGGGCGTGCGGTATGCCGGCGAGAAGCTCAAGAAGAAGGCCGGCAAGACCGGCTCCAAGTAAACCGAACGGGGTTGCAGGGCAGCTCCGCCCTTAGGAAGGAACAGAAACCATGATTCCCAAGATCAAGCGCAACGAGATTCGCCGCCGCGTTCACGCACGTATCCGGCAGAAGGTCCACGGCACCACCGAGCGTCCCCGCTTGAATGTGTACCGCTCGCTCAACCACATCTACGCCCAGGTGATCAACGACAACCAGGGTGTGACCCTGGCCTCGGCCTCCACGGTTACGGCCAAGCTCGACAAGGGCGGCAACATCGAAGCGGCCAGGGAAGTCGGCAAGCTGATCGCCGAGCGCGCGCAGGAGAAGGGCGTCAAGAAGGTCGTGTTCGATCGTGGTGGCTACCTGTATCACGGCCGCATCAAGGCGCTGGCCGACGCTGCCCGGGAAGCCGGACTGGACTTCTAAACGCACCCGCAAGGGGCAGGTTTCGATAAAGGACTGAGGCGAGAATGGCAATGTTGAAGAAAAAGCTCGACGCGGGACAGTACAACCTGAAGGATCAGGTTGTGGCGATCAACCGTGTCACCAAGGTCGTTAAGGGCGGCAAGAATATGTCGTTCGCGGCCCTGGTCGTGGTAGGCGACCCGGCATCGGGTGTGGTTGGCTACGGCTCCGGCAAGGCAAAGGAAGTGCCGCAGGCGATCCGCAAGGGGATCGAGTCGGCGAAGAAGAACCTGGTGCGCATCAACCTGACCGAGACCACGATCCCGCACCAGGTGCTGGGCCGTTTCGGCTCTGGCCAGGTGCTGCTGAAGCCGGCTCCCGAAGGAACCGGCGTAATCGCTGGCGGCGCGGTGCGTGCCGTGATGACCTCGGCCGGCGTACAGAACGTGCTCACCAAGAGCCTCGGCACCGCGAACCCGCACAACGTGATCAAGGCGACCTTTGACGCGCTGGTGCAACTGCGTGACCGCGCCGAAGTCGCGGCTCTCCGCGGCAAGTCGATACAGGAGCTGTAGAGCGATGGCAGAGACACAGGAAGCAAAGCAGACGCTGCGGATCCAGTACTACCGGTCCGTGATCCAGGCACCCACCAAGCACAAGCTGGTGGTCAAGGGCCTTGGCTTTACCCGCCTTCAGCAGGTTGTCGAGCGGGAAGACACCCCGTCGATCCGCGGCATGGTGAAGAAAGTCCCTCACCTCGTCCGTATCCTCCAGGCCTGAAGCCGCGGAACAGACCGCCGATCCTTCGCGATGAAAACAATAGCGCGGAGTGTAGCGGCAGGAGCGGCCCAGGCAGCAAGTACCACACGTACCCGGCCTTAGGGTGTCCTGAGCCGTCAAGCGGCCGAGTTTTATCAATCATGCGAGTCAGCGAAGCTGGCGTTAGCGAGGAACAAATGAATCTTTCGAATCTCCGGGCCCCTGCAAAGGCGAACCGGAACAAGAAGCGGGTCGGGCGAGGTATGGGCTCGGGCCATGGCAAGACCTCAGCCCGTGGCCACAAGGGCCAGGGATCGCGTTCGGGCTCGAGCCTGATGCGTGGTTTCGAGGGCGGCCAGATGCCGCTGCACCGCCGTCTCCCCAAGCGTGGCTTCACCAACATCTTCCGCACCGAATACACCGTGCTCAACCTGAGCCGTATCGCGGAGATGGGTGAGACCGAGCTGACGCAGGAGCGTCTGCTGGCGCTCGGTTTTTTGAAGCGCCGCAACGAGCTGCTCAAGATTCTCGGAACCGGGGATATCACGACCGCGATCACGATCCATGCGCACAAGTTTTCGAAGTCGGCGCAAGAGAAGATCGAGGCGGCCGGTGGCCAGGCTGTGCTCATCGCCAGCTAACAGCCAGTTGATGCACCGGGAGAAGGCAGAGTCCGCCGGGCGGACCCTGCCTTTTGCCTGTATCCTGAACAGACCGCCTTCCAGAGAAGACCTCCACCATGCTTGAGAAGTTCCTCAACATCTTCCGTATCCCTGAGCTGCGTACCCGGGTGCTGTTTACCTTTGGCATGCTGGCTGTGTACCGGCTTGGCTCCTATATCCCGATTCCGGGCATCAACGCGAACGCGCTGAATAGCTTCTTCAGCCACCAGGGCGGCTCGCCGCTTGCGCTGGCGGACCTGTTCAATGGCGGCAACCTGCGCCGGATGACGGTATTCGCGCTCGGCATCATGCCGTACATCACGGCATCGATCATCTTCCAGCTTCTGACAGTGGTCTACGAACCACTGGCCCGGTTGCAGAAGGAAGGCGAGGCAGGGCGGCGGAAGATCACGCAGTGGACCCGCTATGTGACCGTACTCCTCGGAATCGTGCAGTCCGCGGCGATTGCGATTGCGCTCTCCCATGGCTCCGGCGGCGAACAGTTGGTGCTCCACCCGGGCTTTGGCTTTGTCTTTATGACAGTGGTCACACTCACAACCGGCACTGCATTCATCATGTGGCTCGGTGAGCAGATCACCGACCGCGGCATCGGCAATGGCATGAGCCTCTTGATCTTTGCGGGCATCGTGGTGGGCCTGCCGCACGCGATTGGCGAGCTGATTGATACCGCTCGTTCGGAGAAGTTCGGCGCCCTCACCATACCTGCGCTCGTGTTGCTGGTCATCGCGATGGCGCTGCTCGTAGCCTTCATCGTGTACGTCGAGCGCTCGGAGCGTCGCGTGCCCGTGCAGTATGCAAAGCGCATCGTCGGCCGCCGCATGATGGGTGGCCAGTCGACGCATCTGCCGCTCAAGGTGAACTCCGGCGGTGTGATGCCGGTGATCTTCGCAGCCTCTGTTCTGTCGGCGCCGCTGCTGTTTGCACAGGCCTCGTTCGTGAAGAACTCGGCGGTGCTCACGCGTATCTTCGACAGCCTGCGTGCTGGTGAGCCCTGGTACGTGCTGCTCCAGGCGGTAGCGATCATCTTCTTCGCATACTTCTATATTTCGATCGTCTTCCGTCCGGATGACATCGCCGACAACATGCGCAAGTATGGCGGCTTTGTCCCAGGCATCCGCCCCGGCAAGCGCACCTCGGACTATATCAACGACATCCTGACCCGGTTGACGCTGGTTGGCGCGATCTACCTCATCCTGATCTCGCTGGTCCCGACCATCCTGATCTCGGGTATTCATCTGAACCACCTCCCGCTGGTCGGTGGCATCTTCGAACACCTGCCACTCTGGATGACAAACGGTCTCGGCTTCAACTTCTACTTTGGGGGCACCTCGCTCCTGATCGTGGTTGGCGTCGCTATGGACACGGTGAACCAGATCGAGTCGCAGCTGATCATGCGGCACTACGAAGGCTTTTCCACGAAGAGCCGGGTGCGTGGAAGGCGGTCCTGGTAGTTGGCTGACTCGGCTCGCGCATTTGAACCAGGCCCGATCCTGCTGATGGGCGCGCCTGGTGTCGGCAAGGGAACACAGGCCAAGGAACTGGTCAGCCGCTGGAGTATTCCCCAGGTGTCGACCGGGGACCTGCTCCGCGCGAATGTCGCTGCTGGCTCGGAGCTTGGGAGATCGGCCAAGAAGCTTATGGACCAGGGCATCCTGGTCTCGGATGAGCTCGTCAACCAGATGGTCGAGGAGCGGTTGGAGAAGCCGGACGCAGCCCACGGCTACATTCTCGACGGCTTCCCCCGGACGCTCGCCCAGGCCGAGTGGCTGGACGGAGAACTCGAAGGAAAGCTGAGTGGCGGGAGCGGTCTTCCGCTAGTTGCGATCTCTATCCGGGTCGCGTATGATCAATTGCTGCGGCGAATCACGGGCAGGCGTATCTGTTCGAAGTGCGGCAGTATCTACAACATCTATCTACAGCCTCCAGTGCGGGCAGACCACTGCGACCTGGACGGTACTCCCTTGCAGCGTCGGGATGATGACTCAGAGCCGGTGTTTGAGGGCAGGATGCGTGCCTACGAGGCACAGACAGCACCCGTGCTCGAACACTACAAGGCATTGTCGCGACTGGTTGAGGTTGACGGTGAGGGCTCTCTGGAGACGATCACCGGCAGGGTGCAGGCTGCGGTAGAGCAGTTAAGGAAGCAGACGTAAGCGATGGCAGTCATGCTCAAGACCGTGGAAGAGATACAGCGCATGCGACGCGCCGGCGGGGTTGTGCGTGAGCTGCTCGAAACGGTGCGGCCATACGTGAAGGTCGGCGCCTCGACCCTGGATCTTGAAGAGGTGGCCGCCGCCAAGGTCAACGAGCTCAAGGTCACGCCGGCGTTCAAGGGCTATCGCGGGTATCCGTGCGTGCTCTGCACCAGCGTGAACCAGGAAGTGGTGCACGGCATCCCGTCGGCCAAGAAGCTGCTGCATGAGGGCGATATCGTTTCAATCGACACCGGCGTCGTGATCGACGGCTTCTACGGCGACTCGGCGACGACGATCGCTGTGGGCACGAAGTTGAGTGAGGAGGCGGCGAAGCTGCTATCCGTGACAGAAGCCTCGTTGCAGGCCGGGATCAACGCCGTGGCCAAGGGCGCGACCTTTGGCGATGTGGGCGCTGCGGTGCAGCAGATGGTCGAGCGGGAAGGCTTCAGCGTGGTTCGCGAGTTCGTTGGCCACGGGATAGGAACGCACCTGCACGAAGATCCGCAGGTGCCAAACTACGGCCAGCGCGGTCGCGGCATGAAGATGCGGGAAGGCATGGTTTTCTGCATCGAGCCAATGGTGAATGCCGGCAAGGCCGCGGTGCAGGTCCTCAAGGATGGCTGGACGGCGGTCACGGTCGACGGAAGCCTGAGCGCACATTTTGAACACACCGTCGCGGTCACCGCGAATGGCGTGGAGGTACTGACGCGCTAGCCTCCCGGGCCGAGGCCAGGGACCAGCGCACTTCCGGGGGTACCCGGAACGAGAGCAGGATGCTTCGGAGGCCCAAGGGGCCGTACGGGGCGGAATTGGAATACGGGTGTCGAAAGAAGACGCGATTGAAGTGATGGCAACGGTCGTCGAGACCCTGCCGAATGCGATGTTCAAGGTGGAGCTCGAGAACAAGCACCAGGTGCTGGCCCACGTCTCAGGGAGAATGCGGAAGAACTTTATCCGGATCCTGCCGGGCGACCGGGTGGCCGTCGAACTCAGCCCGTACGATCTGACCCGTGGCCGGATCGTATACCGCTACAAGTAAAGAGTTGGGGAAGGGAATATCATGAAGGTTCGTGCATCGGTAAAGAAGATCTGTGACAAGTGCAAGGTGATCAACCGCCGCGGTGTGGTGCGGGTGATCTGCGAAGTAGCCAAGCACAAGCAGCGCCAGGGTTAGTTGGGCGCAGCCCGGCCGCCGATGCGGCAGGGAACACAGAACAGCGAGGGTTCGGGCGAGTTCGCTCCGGCGGGTGAAGACCCCAGGAGAGCGTGCGATGAACCTGGATCCCTCGATCACCGGCTGAGCAGGACGCTCAGCCCAGAACCGCCCAGACGGAGCAGCTCCGAGTCGAGGCAACGAAGAGGCAAGCATGGCACGTATTGCTGGCGTCGATCTGCCGAACAACAAGCAGTTGCGGATCGCACTCACGTACATCTATGGCATCGGAAATCCGCGTGCCCTGAAGATCCTGGTCAAGGCGGATCTGGACCCGTTCCGCAAGCTCGCGACCCTGAGCGAAGACGAGATCAACAAGATTCGTCAGGTCATCGAGCAGGAAGGCGGCATCGAAGGCGACCTGCGCAAGGACGTCTCGATGAACATCAAGCGTCTCATCGACATCCAGAGCTACCGCGGTCTGCGCCACCGCCGCAACCTGCCGGTCCGCGGCCAGCGTTCGCACACCAACGCGCGTACCCGCAAGGGACCGCGCAAGGGCACAGTAGCCGGCAAGAAGAAGGTGACCAAGTAAATGGCCAAAGCACAGGGTGGCAATAAGGGCTCTGCCGGCAAGGCAGGCAAGAACAAGAAGTTCAAGAAGCGCGAACGGAAAAACGTTCCGTATGGCCTGGTGCACATCCAGGCGACCTTCAATAACACCATCGTGACGATCACCGACGGCCAGGGCAACACGCTGTCGTGGAAGAGTTCGGGTTCGCTCGGCTTCCGCGGATCGCGCAAGGGCACCCCGTTCGCAGCCCAGCAAGCAGCACAGAATGCAGCCAACCAGGCTCGCGATCATGGTCTCCGCTCGGTCGATGTGCGTGTCTCGGGTCCCGGCTCCGGCCGTGAGTCCGCGGTGCGCGCGCTCGCTGCCGCCGGCATCGATGTGCGCTCGATCCGCGACGTGACGCCGATCCCGCACAACGGCTGCCGCCCGCCCAAGCGCCGCCGCGTCTGATCGGGAAGCAAAACCGCGTGCGCGGCTGGCGCCCACCTCGTGGGGTGTCTTCCGCGCTCCCGGGCCACAAGCGTTAACTGTCTCCTGAACGAAGTGAAGGATCTGTGAGAGCTGCACCCCAGGGCGATCACAGTTCCTTCGCAACCGCACAGGATGATGGCGAGAAATCATTGGATCGGGATGGAACGTGCACAGCACGCGTAAACCGATTGTCACCTGAACCAGGAGAAAGACTTTGGCACGTTACACCGGACCAGTTTGCCGCCTTTGCCGTCGTGAAGGCATGAAGTTGTTTCTGAAGGGCACCCGCTGCTTTTCAGACAAGTGCGCTATTGAGAAGCGCAACTTTGCGCCCGGCCAGCATGGCCGCGACCGCAAGGCCAAGATTGTTGGCTACGGCCTCCAGCTGCGCGAAAAGCAGAAGGCCAAGCGCATCTACTTTGCCCTGGAAGGCCAGTTCCGCGCCTACTACGAGAAGGCAGCCACGGCGCCGGGCGTGACCGGCGAGCTCCTGTTGCAGCAGCTCGAACGCCGCCTCGACAACGTTGCCTACCGTCTCGGCTATGCGGCATCGCGTCGCCAGGCACGCCAGATCGTTCGTCACGGTCACATCGAAGTGAATGGCCGCAAGGTCAACATCCCTTCGTTCCAGGTTTCCGTAGGCGACGAGATCAAGATCCGCCCGAACTCCGCCAAGCTCACTGTTGTTGAAAGCTCGCGCGAGTTCGCCTCGCACCAGCCCACCCCGACCTGGCTGCAGATCAACGCAGGCGAGCTCTCGGGCAAGATCATCGCGCTGCCGAAGCGCGAGGATATCCAGCTCCCGGTCAACGAACAGCTGATCGTCGAACTGTACAGCAAGTAGTCCGGCGGACGGCGGCGCTGGTTTTGCTGCCGTCCTCGAGCGAAAGAAAGACCGCCTGCGCGGCTGGCGTGGAGCCTCCATCGCAGGGGTCTCGTTTGAACTAGCAGTACCGCGCGGACTCGGGCAGAATGCTTCGCACGAGCGCGCCAAGGAGAAACACCTATGTTGTGGAGAGGTTTCCAGCGTCCCAAGCGTCTTCAGGTCGATACCGAGACACTGACCGATCGTTACGGCAAGTTCAGCGCCCAGCCCTTTGAGCGTGGCTTTGGTACAACGATCGGCAACTCGCTGCGTCGTACGCTCCTGAGCTCGATCGAAGGCGCGGCGGTCACAGCCGTCAAGATCGAAGGCGTGCTGCACGAGTTCCAGTCCATCACCGGCATTGTCGAGGATGCGACCGACATCATCCTGAACCTGAAGCAGATCCCGTTCAAGCTGAACGGCGATGGGCCGAAGGCGTTGTACCTGCGCGTCGAAGAGCCGGGCATTGTGACCTCCGGCATGATCGAGGCCGACGGCGACGTCGAGATCCTCGACAAGGACGTGTACATCGCGACCGTGAGCGAGGGCGGCAAGCTCGACATGGAAATGCGCCTCAAGCGCGGCCGTGGCTACATCTCGGCGGACAAGAATTTTGACCAGGATCTCGGCATCGGCTTTATGCCGGTCGACTCCGTGCACTCACCCGTGCGCAAGGTCAACTACGCAGTGGACGCGGCGCGTCTTGGTCAGATCACCGACTACGACAAGCTGACGCTCGAAGTGTGGACGAACGGGTCAGTGGTTCCTGCGGATGCGGTCGGGCTTGCGGCCAAGCTGCTCAAGGACCACATGTCAATCTTCATTAACTTCGAGGAAGAGATCGAGCTTGAAGGCCACATGGATGATGGGCGTGCGTTGCTTCGCAACGACAACCTCAATCGTTCGGTGGAAGAGCTGGAGCTCAGTGTCCGTTCCTATAACTGCCTGAAGAATGCGAACATTCAGTCGATCGGCGAGCTGGTCCAGAAGACCGAAGCCGAGATGCTGAAGACCAAGAACTTCGGCCGCAAGAGCCTGAACGAGATCAAGGAAATCCTGGCGCAGATGGGCTTGTCGCTGGGCATGAAGATTGACGATCAGGGCAACGCGGTTCCAGGCCCGACCAGCGTCCTGCCATCCGCGCAGCTGGCTGCCGGGCAGTACAGCCGCTTCGACGACGAGGAAGACGAGATCCTCGACGACGATACGGACCTGTCAATGCAGAACGAAACAGAGAACTTCTAACTGCACCACCGAGCGGGGACGGGCCTACGCCCGGTCCCCGCCGATCCGCTGAGTAAAGAGAGATCGCCATGCGCCATCGCAAAGCAGGATTCAAACTCGGACGCAAGACCCCGCATCGCCGCGCGTTGCTGCGCAACCTGGTCACGTCTGTTCTTATGGAAGATCGCGTCGAGACGACGCTTACCAAAGCCAAGGCCGTGCGTCCTCATGTCGAGAAGATGATCACCCTCGGTAAAAAGGGCGATCTCCACTCCCGCCGGATGGCGTTGTCGTTCATGATGACGCGCGAATCCGTGACCCGCCTGTTCGACACTGTGGCCCCTCGCTACAGTGAGCGCACCGGTGGCTACCTTCGCATCATCCGCACCGGTTTCCGCAAGGGCGATGGTGGCGAAACGGCCATGATCGAGCTCCTCGGCGCCGAGCAGGTGCTAGACGAGAAGCGCCAGAAGCGTGCGGAAGCGCGCGAGAAGCGTCGCGAAGAGATGCAGGCAGCACTCGCCGCGAATGGCCCGACACCCGGCACCGAAGGCGAAGAGCCACAGCAGTCCTAGGCACCTTGTGACAGGCAAAGGCGCAGGCGGGGTCCCCTCCCGTCTGCGCCCTTTGCTGTTTGTGCTCGCCTGGAGCATCCAGAAGCCGGCGGGAACCCGGATCACCCCCGGCAGGAACCCGGATCACCCAATGACACGGTAGCCCAGGTGAAATGGATTGGCCGCAAGTCCGGCGATCAGGTACCAGCCCGTGGCTCCGATGTGCAGCGAGGGTCCGTAGGTGTAGCCAAAGCCCGTGTCCATCACGCTGGTGGAGGCAAGCAGCCCCAGGCCCTGCGGGATCGCTTTGCCGCCGGCGGTCTGGCCGGCGCCAAGTTGCTGCTGCACCGTGATGCACTGGCTGAGCAGACTGACCGCGGTCGTCAGGTCCGAGAGCAACTTCGGAACGGCCTCACCGCCGCGCAGCGCACGCGCCACGAACGCTGCTGCGGTGTGCGCAGTGCCCTCGATCCAGACCGCACGGGGGTCGGCACCTGCGAGCGTAGTCGTGAGGCTCGCAGTGTCGAAGACGAGCCCGCGAATGGCTTCGCTGCCGGTAAGGGTTGTGTTGGGCGCTGAGGCCATGTCGGTAGTCACAAGATTCGCGAGCGCCCAGTCGATTGTTCCCGCAGAGGGGCTATCGAGCACGGCCATGTAGGACCAGGTCTGACAGTCCTCCGGGATGGGCGAGGTGTTGATCGTGACCAAGTCGCCGAGCGTGCCGGTGTAGAGATAGGGACCTCCAGGCTGGTACATGGCCACCGCGAAGGCGAGGGCGTGCGCGGCCAGTGCCGACCAGCTTGCGCCATTGCTCGCATTCCCGTCTCGGGTCAGTGTGCTCAGCATGGTGAAGAAGGCGAACGTGTCGATGTTGTGTTCGGTGGACTTGCCGTTGGTGGAAGGCACTGACATGTTTTCGGGATTGATGGTTGCGCCGAAGAGGAAGCCACCGGGCCCCTCGGTGTTGTAGGTGTTGGTGACAATCCAGTTCGCGACCAGGATCGCCCCGGCAAGGTAGCGGCTGTTCCTGGTCCGGAGGTAGAGCTGCGCCAGGGCCATTCCGGCCCACGCCTGGTCGCCCACGGCACTCGTGTAGAAGTAGTAGGGCGCTGCAGCGGGGGTGATGTATGTGCCGCTGCCGTCAGGGGCCGCTACGTTCACGTAGTAGCCCTGCGCGAATCTTCCATCTGCAACGGGAAAGTTATTCGCCTGCGCGTAGAGCAGGCCCATTCCAAGCACTTCGGCGCGGGCGAGGTTGTCCGCTGTGCCGCTCGCCAGGTAGGCATGGATCGCTACGGCATTGTCATAGGTGAAGGCCGTCGCGCCAAGTGCTGCGTCGCTATAGCTCTGGGCGAGCCGCACGGTGGAGCCTGTCGCGTACGCATCCATCATCAGGTCCTGAAACGCCAGGGCCCTCTCGAGGGACGCAAGCAACTCCTCACCGGCAGAAACAACGCTCCCGGGTGTCACCTGGGCCTCTGCGGCCGGGGGAAGAAGAAACGCCGGAACAGCGGTCGTTGCGGTAACAGCCGATGCGAAGCCGAGCAGATCTCGTCGTGAAACGTGCGTTGGCGAAGACATGGAGCCTCCTGTGGAAGAGCGCGGCCACTCTACTCGCCTTCCGGAGCAGCATGCAAGCTCATCGGTCCGGGCGATCAGCGGGCCTGGATGAGGAGCGGTGTTGGCAGCATGAGGTCACCCGACGCGCTCACCGTGGCGTCGACTGCGCCGGCCAGGTAGCGGGCGATCACCGCGCGATCCTTCCACTTCAGGTCCCAGCCGTCGCGAATGGCAAGAGCGTGGTACTGGCCCTTCACCACACCCCGCACCGTCCATGTGCCATCGCTGTCGCTCTCGTCCTGCCGGAAGAGCACAGCCGAGCCATTTGCCGGAACCAGCAGGATCATGGCGCCTGCTTCCGGTATGCCGCGGCCGTCCACGGCGACGCCGGAGAGGGAAGCCGCGGCGGCCGACACGGTGGCCGCAACCATTACAGGGTCACTCGCAACGTGGAGCAACAGGTCGTCCGAGATTGTCGCGCCGCTGGCAGCGGCGCCGGTGACCTCGAGGCCGCGCACCCCGTCGAGAACGAAGCGGTAGTCGCCGGGTAGAAGTGCATCCGAGGTGAAGGTCCCATCCGGCTTCAGGGGCAGATTGAACGTGATCGGCATCCGTCCGTTGCTGAACTGCCCCGGCCGCCGCCGCATGCCGCCCGGTCGACCTGGCAGATCGTCCGCGAAGCCGCCTGCTGCCTCGGAGGCTGGCGTCAGCAGCAAGCTTGCTCCGGCTGGCAATGCCGAACCATCTGCCATGGCAAGACGACCAGCCACCTTGACACCAGGGTTTTCGCTGCCGCTCGCGAGCTGCGTGTCGCCCGAGACTGCAAGCGGTGTCCGGCTGGCGCCTTGTTGCAGGACGTAAGCGCCTGGGGCGACGGTGAGGGTCATGGACAGGTAGCCCTCGGCGCCTCCCTGCTGAAAGACTCCCCCCATCGCATAGAGCGGCACGGCGCCGCCGAATGCAGGTACCGCTAGCGAGTCGCGGGAGGCGCCACCCTGCTCCACAGAAAGCTGCACATGGACCGCCGGTACAGCATGAAGTGTCACATTCGCGATCGCTGCTCCTCCGGCGGCGAGCGCGATCGGCTGCGCCTCTGCCGAGGTCGTTCCGCCATCGAAGAAGGTCGGGGCGTATGCGACATCCAGGGGCCCGCTTTCGTCGCCAGGGGCTGGAGATGAAGCAAACCAGGGCCGACCCGTGACCAACACGTAGTAGGTCCCGGGCGCGAGATTGTCGAAGGAGTACCTCGAGCTCTGTCCGGTCTGTGCGGAGCGTGTTGAGCGGATCGCTCCGGTCCCATCGGAAGCCTTCGTGAACAGGCGTACCTGCGCGCCCGTCACCGGGTCTCCGGAGCTGTCAAGAACCGTACCCGTGATGTGACCCAGAGGCAGGAGGGGAAATTGAAGCTCGCTGGTCGGTTTGCCTGCGCCGACTACCACTGCAGCAAAGTAGCCGCCATGCTGATCAAGATTCGCAGCGAGGTAGCCGCGACGGCTCGCCTGGAGTTGGTAGCGCCCCGCCGGTACCCCGGAGAACTGGAAGCCGCCATTAGCGCCCGTCGTGACGTCGGCCAGGGCGGAGCCCCGGGATTGCCGAGCCCCGGTTCGCGCCTCTGCCGTCGGGTCACTGCCCG
Organism: Acidobacteriaceae bacterium; assembly: GCA_965199135.1. Classification (GTDB taxonomy): domain Bacteria; phylum Acidobacteriota; class Terriglobia; order Terriglobales; family Acidobacteriaceae; genus EB88. The sequence goes on from OZ240685.1 coordinate 1,645,392, forward strand.
GACTGGCAGCGGCTCCATCGGCCGTGCTCTCGATGGCGACCGTCGCCCGGCCCAGTGGCGACCCCGTCACCGCATCGACCACGCGGCCGCTGACGGTGAATCCCTGCGCTCTGCACACAGACGCAGCCAGCAGCAGGAGCGAGGCCACAAGAACAGTCGAGCAGCGCCGCATCCTAGCGGCTCCCCGTGATGCCCACCGGCGGGGTTACGAAGGTGGACACCGTGGCCTGGGCACTCGCCCCGGCGGTGACGCTGACCCGGGTGCCACCTAATCGCTCGAGCACTCCCGGTTCCCGGAAGGCGATCCCGACCCGGTTGCGAGTCGCGAGTATCAGGTAGTCGCCGGGTGCGAGATTGCTGAAGTCGATCGCGGCCGCCGTGTTGCCGCTTGTCTCGGAGGAGGAGACCTGGTCAGTGCCACCCGGCGAGAGCGGGATCAGCTCGACGGCGCATGGCTCGGACTGCACCTCCCCGGACCGCGTCACCGCGATTGAGCCCCCGTCCTCCCGGACGGTCGCGTGGAGCGCCGGCGCCGAGCCGCCGACAATGCTGAGGGGATTACGGAAAAGATCCGTGCCGCCGCTTGTGAGCGCCGCTACGTATCCGTTGCCATTCACCATGGCAGAGACCCAGTACACCCCTGGTGGAACACTGCGCCGGAGCGTACCGGTACCTGCATCGTCGTATTCGACGCGGTCGCTGAGAATGGGCGATTCCGGATCGCTTGCTGAGGCCAGCGTGACAGTCGCGATGCGTGGCGGGGCTGCATCGGCAGTGCCGCCCGAGCCTTCCTCTGGTGCAATCACGTCGGTCTCGACCGGCATCCCGGTAGCTGCCGCGACCGTGATGACCGGCCCGGAAACGGGGGCTCCGGAGACCTGAAAGTTCAACTCGCCGGATGCACTCTGCCGCCCACCGTTCACGGAGCGCAGGGTATAGCTGCCATTCGGGAGCTCGGTTTCCACGGTGCCGTCCTCGCCCTGCAGGCGCACCGGCCAGTTCGTGAAGCCGCCGCCGGTCACCTGGAACATACGGGCACCCTGCGCGCCTGACACCCGGATCGAAACAGGGTAAAACGGCACACGGGAGACACGGACGCGCGCCTCAGCCACTTGTCCCCCACCCAGCGCGTAGAGTGTGGCCGTATGGAGATCATTTGTGTCGGGAGCAAAGACGGGGGCATAGCCGGTGCGGATGCGCGGCTTCGCCGTGGAGGGCGTGGGATCGAGTGAGGCCTGGGTGTGCACCGCATAGGTGCCGGGTGGGAGGTCATCGAACTCGAAGCTGCCGTCGCCGTTGACTGCCTGGGTCGCCTGCAGCTGCCAGCTGCGTCGCCCATCAGTGATCCGCGCGCCATACAACTCGACACGCACGCCAGCTGGCGAATCATTGTCCGCGATCTGCACACTGCCGTGCACGGATGCCGCAGGCTCCAGTGGAAGCGACACGCTGTTCACCCCGGGGGCGACAGTGACCGGGCGAAAAGCCATCTCCTGCCTGCCTCCCGGTGCGAAATAGCCGGGACGCCGATACCGCAGGGTTGCCGCGCCGAGCGGCACGTTGGTGAAGAAGAAGTGACCTGAGCTGTCGGTAAGCTGGGCGGGCCCATTGGTCGGCGACTCGACCAGCACCCGGGCGATCAGCTGCCCGGAGACAGAGTCCACCACGGCCCCGCTGACGGTGCCAGTATCCTGCGCGCTCGCGACAGCTGCGATCGCCAGCGAGGAACACAGGAGTGTGCGGCAGGCCAGGTTCGGAAACACGGGGCACACCTCAAGCAAGTACATTCCGTCTGACGTGGGGAGGCAGCTAAAGATAGCTGCCTTGCATGCACTACTCTACGTGGTAATTCGGTGCTTCCCGCGTGATGATGACGTCGTGCACGTGGCTCTCGCGAAGGCCTGCATTCGAGATGCGCACGAAGCGCGCGTTCTGCTTCAGGGCGGCGATGGTCTCGCAGCCCAGGTAGCCCATGCCGGAGCGTAGACCGCCCACCAGCTGGTGCACCATGGCTTCGAGCGGCCCACGGTGGGGCACGCGGCCCTCGATGCCTTCCGGCACAAACTTCGCCAGGCGGTTCTGCCCGTTGCGCTCACGGTCGACGACCGCTTCGGCCCGGGTCGGCGCCTGCTCGAGATCGCGCGAGCTCTGGAAGTAGCGCTCCCCGGAACCCTGGGCCATCGCGGAAAGTGAACCCATGCCGCGGTAAGCCTTGAATGACCGGCCCTGGTACAGGATCGTCTCGCCCGGGCTCTCGTCGACCCCGGCGAAGAGGGAGCCGATCATGATCGCGTCTGCCCCGGCTGCGATCGCCTTGGTCAGGTCGCCCGAGTACTTGATGCCGCCGTCGGCAATGATTGGAATATCCCGCTCACGGCCTGCGCGGAAGGCCTCGGAGATCGCGGTGATCTGGGGCATGCCTGCGCCCGTGACCATGCGCGTGGTGCAGATGGAACCGGGCCCGATGCCGACCTTGACTCCGTCTGCGCCTGCATCGATCAGCGCGAGGGCGCCCTCGTAGGTCGCGATGTTGCCGGCCAGCAGGTCGACGTTCGGGAAATGCTTCTTCACTTCACGCACTGCTTCGAGCACGCGCGAGGAGTGCCCGTGCGCAGAGTCGATCGAGAGTGCGTCCACCTTGGCGGCAATCAGTTCGGCGGCGCGCTCCAGGAAGTCTCCGGTCGCGCCAATCGCGGCCCCCACACGCAGGCGGCCCTGCTCGTCCTTCGAGGCGTTGGGGTACTTGAGCTTCTTCTGGATGTCCTTGACGGTGATCAGGCCCTTCAGCTCGTATGCGTCATTGACGACCAGCAGCTTCTCGACACGGTGATCATGGAGGATCGCCTCGGCGTCTTCAAGCGTGGTGCCGACCGGGACCGTGATCAGGTCCTTCTTGGTCATGACGTCGGACACAGGGATGTCGGTGCGGGTTTCAAAGCGGAGATCGCGATTTGTCAGGATGCCGACCAGCCGCTTGCCCTGGGTGACCGGAACGCCCGAGATTTTGTAGCGGCGCATCACCTCGAGTGCATCCGCGATCAGGCTCTCGGGCCCGATCGTCACAGGGTCGACGATCATGCCGCTCTCGGAGCGCTTGACCTTGTCCACTTCGGCGGACTGCTGCTCGATCGAGAGGTTGCGATGGATCACACCAAGGCCGCCCTGCTGCGCCATCGCAATGGCCAGACGGGATTCCGTGACCGTGTCCATGGCCGCTGACAGCAGGGGAGTGTTGAGGGTGATCTTGCGGGTGAGGCGCGTCTCGGTGCTTACCTGGTTCGGAACCACTTCGCTGAAGGCAGGAACGAGCAGGACGTCGTCAAAGGTGAGTGCTTCGGGGATCGGATGTTCAATCATGATGAAGTTACCGCGCGGGGAAAGATAACCGTCGCCCGGCCTTCGCCTTATTGTAGCAACTTGTTCTCAGACTCCTTGCTCTTGGGCCGACGCAGGCCAGCTTTGCCGCACGCGGTGCGTATCGCACCACAGGCTGGGAGGCTTTCTGCGCAGAATGGGCCTATTTGCAACTGCGACTGTTACTTGTTCATCCCGGGCAGGCTACTCACCTAAAGGCAGGGGTGCAAGGTTGAGGTTACTGAAGAGCAAACTAGAATATGACGATTTCGTTTCTTTCCAGGTAAGTCCCCTCCATATACTCGGCGCAGTCAGTAACAGGCCATCCCCAGAGCCGACCGAAACTTATGCCAGTTGAAGAGCTTGCGCCTTTGGCGCCTTCCGTTGCCCCTGTCTCCCTGCATGCCGATGCGCCCGCCGTCGCCCGGTCCCATGCTCGCTACTACCGGCCCGAACTCGATGTACTGCGCGCGCTGGCATTTCTGCTGGTCTTCAGCTCGCACGTGCTGCCCTTTCCCCACGCTGCCGCAGACTTCACTCTGCTCTCCGCGGTGCAGGAGGGCGTCTCGGGCGGCGTGCCGCTCTTCTTTATCCTGACCTCGTTCCTGATCACGGAACTGCTGCTTCGCGAGCATGAAGCCACAGGCACGGTGCACATTCGCGCCTTCTATGTGCGACGTATCCTGCGTATCTGGCCGTTGTATTTCCTCGCGCTTGGATTGGCATTTGCGCTGCCGCATGTGGCGCACAGCTTCGACCCGATCGGCCGCTGGCTGCTGCCCTTCCTGCTGCTGGGCGGTAACTTTGTGATTACCAGTCACGGCTGGTTTCATAACCCGCTGCTCACGCCGTTGTGGAGTACGCCTGTGCAGGAGCAGTTCTACCTGCTGTGGCCGCTGCTGTACCTTGCCTTCGGCGTCAAGGGCATCCTGCGCAGCGCGTTGGTCCTGCTGCCGCTGGCCTGGGCGCTCGACTACATGCTGCCCGCGATGCACTTTACCCGCAGCCCCGTGCTCTGGTGCAACAGCGTGAACCAGTTTCAGTTCTTTGCGCTCGGCTCGGTGCTCGCAGTGCTGACCCACCGCCGGACGCTGCGTCTCTCCGGGCTGCGGCGTGGGCTGCTCTTTCTGGGCGGCGCCGCGGCGTTCTTTCTCTCCGGCACACCCTTCCACTTCATCAACGATTTCATGCCGGCGACGCCGCTCCAGACACTGGCCGGCTACCTGTGTCTCGATGCCGGCTGCGTGATGCTCTGCCTTGCGCTGCTGGGGATGCACGTTCCCTCGTGGCTGCACCCCATGACGTGGCTGGGCAAGATCTCGTTCGGGATGTACATCTTCCACTACACGCTGCTGGCGATCGTGGCGGTCGCGGTCAAGAAGCTGCACTTTCCCTTCGCGCTGCAGCTTACGGCGATCTACGCGATGACGCTCCTGCTCTCGGTGGCTGTGGGCACGGTGTCCTACCGCTACTTCGAGATGCCCTTTCTGCGTCTGAAGAGCCGATTCACCTTTATCCGCTCCCGGCCGGCCTAGGGCCTTGCGTAGCCCTGCGACCCCCGTCGTCGCAGGGCTGCTACTTCGGGCGGTCGAGGTCGAAGCGGTCGCTGGTGTGGATGTAGGTCGAGCCCGCCATGCGGCCCACTGCCTTCAACTCCTCTGGAAGCACATGCATCCCAGCCGCGAGCACGTCCTCGCGCACATGGAAGCGCACCACCTGGCCGAGCACGATCGAGCCACCCATCACCTTGTCGCTGACCTCGACAATCTGCGTGAGCCGACACTCCATCTGCACCTTGGCTTCGGCAACACGCGGAGCATCCACCGCGACGCCGGCGATTGCCGTGACGCCAGCCCGTACAAACTCGTCTACATCGGGCGGCAGCTGGGCCGCGGTCTGGTTCATTGCTTCAACCAGCTCGTCCGAGACAATATTGACGACGAACACGCCAGTGGCGCGGACGTTCTCAAGCGTATCCTTGGTCGATCTCAGGCCATCTTTCGCCTCGCGGAGCGAGGGGCAGAAGCATACAACCGGCGGGTTGGCGCTGGCCGCCGTGAACCAGGAGAAAGGCGCCAGGTTGCGCACGCCGCTTGCGTTGACTGTAGAGACCCAAGCAATCGGGCGCGGCACCACGGAGCCAGCGAGCAGCTTGTAGTTGTCCATGGGCGTAAGCTCTGCGGCGTCAAAACTCCTCGTGCCAGTGGTGCTGGGGGGCTGCTGTGTGTGTACGGCCATCCGGGTATGCCATCCTTGAGGTGATCCTGCTAGAAGGATGGATGCGTTCAGCCAGCCGGTTTGCATCTACCTTGTATTGCGGGCGTCACGCCTGTGCGCCTGCTATGAGCCCCACGGCTGAGGAGAAAGTCGCTCTGCATGTTTGAATTTCACATCTCGCGTGCTGCCCGCGACCGCTACGGCGTCTCGGAAGTCCTGTTCTCGTTCGACGGCAATGCCGTGTTTGCCAACCCTGCTGCCAGCCGGGCGCTGGCGCACCGGATGAATGAAGTGCGCGCGGCAGCGAAGGAGCCCTTCGAGCCGGTGCAGCCGGCTGCCCTGTTTGCGATGGGGTTGATCGATGAAGCCGCACATGCGCTTTTCGAGTACTACCGGAAGCATGTCGCTCCGAACTTTTTGAGTGAGGCGCTGGCGTTCTTCGGGGCGCAGGTGGGCGAGTCCGAGCTCGAGAAGCTCCTGCTCACCTTTGTGGAGACCTTCCCCGGCGAGAGCGTGTACACCGGCAGGGAGACAGCGCAGGAGTGGCTGCTCGGCACGAGCGAGGATCTGACCCATCGCGAAGCCGCCCTCGAAGAGTTGATGTTGCTGTGGTTTGAGAACCGCAACCCGGCATTCGTGCCCTTTCGCGAGCTGTTCGATGAAACGCCGCTGATTGCGTCGACCGTGTATCCGGACGTCGCGGCGGCGCTGCCGGAGTTCTTCGCAGGCCAGCCCGAGATCGGGCAGGGCGGCGGCGGCGTTTTCGCGTTGTTGACGACCATTCTTTCGGCTGGCGGCGTCCTGAGCGACCAGTTGTCGCTGCTGCGCGGCAAATGGGGCTTTGCCGTCGAGCCTTTCCTCCGCCGGCTGATGCTTGCGGGCGATGTGCTGAAGGAAGAAGAAGTCGCATTGTGGCTGCAGTTCAACCCGCCCACCGCGGAGACTGCGGCGCGTCGGACCCGCTTCGGCGGCTGGGGCGATGGACATGCCGAGGTGCCCACATATACGACCACGCCGGACGAGTACGAAGGCTTCTCGCCCGACCAGGACTGGATGCCGCGCACCGTCATGATCGCGAAGAGCACCTACGTCTGGCTCAACCAGCTGTCGCGTTTCTACGGACAGGAAGTGCTGCGGCTCGACCAGATCCCGGATGAGGAGCTCGCAACACTCGCGCGCCGCGGCATGAATGCGCTGTGGCTGATCGGTGTGTGGGAGCGCTCGCGCGCCTCGCAGACAATCAAGCGCCTGTGCGGCAATGCCGACGCTGTGGCCAGCGCGTACTCGCTGTATGACTACCGCATCGCGGAGAATCTTGGTGGCGAAGCAGCGTATCGCGATCTTCGCGATCGGTGCGCACGCTACGGGATTCGCCTGGCAAGCGACATGGTACCGAACCACATGGGCATCGATTCCACCTGGGTCATCGAGCACCCGGAATGGTTTCTTTCGCGGCGGGACACGCCCTACCCTGCCTACACCTTCAATGGCCCCGATCTCTCGGGCGACGACCGCATCGAGATCAAGATTGAAGACCATTACTACGAGCAGACCGATGCTGCCGTGGTGTTTCAGCGTCGTGACAAGTGGACCGGTGATACGCAGTTTATTTACCACGGCAACGATGGCACGAGCTTCCCGTGGAATGACACGGCTCAGCTCAATTACCTGAGCGGCGTGGTGCGCGAGCAGGTGATCCAGACCATCCTGCAGGTCGCGCGGCAGTTCCCGATTATCCGCTTCGACGCAGCGATGACGCTTGCAAAACGGCATATCCAGCGGCTTTGGTTTCCGGCGCCGGGTGCCGGTGGTTCTATCCCGTCGCGGGCCGAGTCTGCGATGACAACAGAGGACTTCGACCGCGCGATCCCGGAGGAGTTCTGGCGCGAAGTGGTCGACCGGGTCGCGAGGGAAGTGCCCGGGACGCTGCTGCTGGCCGAAGCCTTCTGGCTGATGGAAGGCTACTTTGTTCGCACCCTCGGCATGCACCGCGTCTACAACTCGGCGTTCATGGTGATGCTGCGCGACGAGGACAATGCGAACTATCGCAAGGTGCTCAAGAACACGCTGGAGTTCGATCCGGGCATCATGAAGCGCTATGTCAACTTCATGTCGAATCCGGATGAGCGTACGGCGATCGATCAGTTCGGGAATGGTGACAAATTCTTCGGCGTCGCCACGATGATGGCCACATTGCCTGGGCTGCCGATGTTCGGGCATGGGCAGGTGGAAGGCTTCACCGAGAAGTACGGCATGGAGTATTACAAGCCGCGCTACGAAGAGTGGTCGAACGATGCGCTTGTCGAGCGGCATAATCGTGAAATCGCGCCGCTGCTGCACGACCGGTCGCTGTTCGCAGAGAGCGATCACTTCCTGCTCTATGACCTGTGGAACGAGCATGGCGGCGTGGAAGAGAATGTCTTTGCGTACTCGAATCAGCGTGACGGGCGCCGCGCGCTGATTGTCTACAACAACAGCTATACCGGCGCACGCGGTACGCTGCACCAGTCCGCAGCCTATATGGACAAGGGGGCCGGGCAGCTGCGGCAGCGCTCGCTGACCGATGCGCTCGGACTGCCGACGGATCACTCCGTGATTCTCGCGTATCGCAATTCTGCGACTGGCCTGCAGCATCTGCGGCGCGCGAACGAGTTCCATGAACGTGGTCTCCATGTTGATCTGCGTGGTTACCAGTACATGACGCTGCTGGACTGGCGCGAGCTGCGGCCGGATGCAACGCATGCGTGGGATCGCCTGTGTGATCTGCTGGGCGGCCGTGGTGTGGAAGACATGGAGAAGGCGCTGCTCGCGCTTGAACTCGAGCATGTGCACCATGCGCTTCGTCAGACGCTGGAGCCGCGTCTCGTGCGCGAAATAGCGTCGCTTGCTGTGCAGACACCTGCCGTTGTCAAGGAGGATCCCACGCTGCTGCCGCACAGCGAAATGCTCGAACACTGGTTCGAGCATGCGGGCTCATTTATTCAGAAAGCACGTGCCGAGTACTTCAAGCGAGTGCAGCCGCCACCGCCGGACAAGCCGCGGATTGCTGCTGAGGAGAGTGCGATCCTTGACGCAGAGGCGATCAATGAACAGGCGCTCACGTCGACCCGCCTGCGTGAGCGCATGCAGGCTGTGCTGCGTCTGCCACTCACCGAGAACAGTTTCGCGGGGTCCTGGTCGCGAGAAGCACGCACGGTGTTGCCAAGTGCGAGTCCACTGGCCAACGCAGGTTGGGTGTGGGCGCCAGTCATAGCCTATGTTGTGCTCGCGGCATTCGGCGAATCACTCGACATGGCGTCTCCGGCGACGCCGGCGCTCTGTGCCTTCGATCAGTTCGGCCTGCGCTCGGTGCTTGCAGAGGCGTTTGCTGCCGTCCAGTTCTCGGGTCAGGATACATGGCGTGCCGCGGCACGTGTGCGCATCGCGCTCTCTGCCGGGGTGCAGCCTGCGGAGGCCCAACCGCGCGGTAAACATGCGGAGGAACTGCTTGCTGCTCCTGCCGACAAGCAGCTTGGCCTACCAGGCGCCGCATGGCAGGATGGCGATGTGCGCTGGTTGACGGGCGTTCACGAGCACGCCGGAAAAACCTACTTCAACAAGGAATCATTCGAGCAGATGCTCTGGTGGCATGCGCTGCCAGACCTGTTGCAGATCTCGACTCAAAGTGTCCTCGATCCACAGGAGGTCGAGCCTCTGGCCATGGAGATCCACGCTGCATTGCAGGCTGCGGAGAAGGCAGGCTACCAGCTTGCCGGAAAGAATGGAGCGCATGAAACCGAGGAGGAGCATGCCGGCGCTGCGATCCGGAAGTTCGCAGCGGTTGTTGCGGAGGATCCGGAGGCCGCTGTTGTGAAGACAGCGGTGATCCCGCCGTCGAAGCCGCGCCGGAAGCCACTTGCACCAGGTGCGCCCGAGCCGGAAATCGCAAAGCGGATGGACGATCTGAAGAGCGACGCCGAAGCACCTGTGCCTGCTCCGGTTGTAAGTGCAGTGGGGCCTGCGAAGAAGGCGGCGAAGAAAGCTCCGGCCCAGATGGCGGATCCTAAGCCGGTGCCACCAGAAAAGCAGAAAAAGTAAGTCGTTCCAGACAGAGAAGCGGAGCCCCGAGGCTCCGCTTCCGTTGTCTGGAGGGTGTTGATCAGAACTCAGCGCTAATTAGAACTCTTCGTTGATTAGAACTCTTCGTGGAAGGCCACTTCGCCTTCGACCGCGACCTGGTAGGCCGACACGCGACGCTCGAAGAAGTTGGTGAGTTCCTGCACATCCTGCAGGTCCATGAAGGGGAAGGGGTTCTGCGAACCGAACACCTTCGCCATGCCGAGACGCTCAAGACGCTGGTCGGCAACATACTGCAGGTACTCACGCATATCGCGCGTGGACAAGCCGGCTACACCACCGGCGAGCAGATCTTCCGAGAACTGCAACTCGGCATCAACTGCTTCCTTCAGCATCTCGACCACCTGCTGTTCCATGCGGGCGTCGAACATACCGGGGTGCTGCGCACGTACCGTGTTGACTACTTCGAACGCGAACTCAAGGTGCGCGCTCTCATCGCGGAACACCCAGTTCGTGCCCGCCGCAAGGCCGTGCAACATGCCACGCGAGCGGAAGAAGTAGACGTAGGCAAATGCGGCAAAGAAGAACAGCCCTTCGATACAGCTCGCAAAGCAGATGAGGTTCAGCAGGAACTGGCGACGGTGCTCCTCGGTCTCGAGCGTGTCGATCTCCTGGATGGAGTCGATCCACTTCAGGCAAAAGTCCGCCTTCTTGGAGATGGACGGAATGGTGTCGACGGCGGCGAATGCTGCGTTGCGCTCTGCAGGTTCCGGAATGTAGTTGTCGAGCAGCGTGAGATAGAACTGCACATGCACAGCTTCCTCGTACAGCTGGCGTGAGAGATACAGGCGCGCTTCCGGCGAGTTGATGTGCTTGTACAGGTTCAGCACCAGGTTATTCGAGACGATCGAGTCGCCGGTCGCGAAGAATGCGACCAGGCGCTGAATGACGTGCACCTCGGCTGGCGTCAGGCGCTGCTTCAGGTCGACGAGGTCGGTCGAGAAGTCGATCTCTTCCACGGTCCAGGTGTTCTTGATGCCATCCTTGAACATTTCAAAGAAGGTGGGGTACTTCATCGGACGCAGGGTCAGGCACATCCCTGGGTCGAGAATGGAATCGGGTACATCAACGGATGAAGACATGTGTAACTCCTTTAGTTACAAACCTGTGACGTGCTGTTTCGATCAGTCGCGCGGCTGTTACTGGCAGGCCTCGCAGGATTCCGGATTGTCGAGGGAGCAGGCGACCGCGCTGCTCGCGGCCACAGGGGCAACTGGCGCAACGACGTTGCCCTGGGCTGCCTGGCCGACCGTGGTCTTCGCGATGCGTGTGGCCGGCCGCGAACGCAGGTAGTAGGTGGTCTTGACGCCGCTCTTCCATGCGTACATGTACATCGAAGAGAGGCGGCCGATGTTGGGCGACTCGGCAAACAGGTTCAGAGACTGCGATTGATCGATGTACGCGCCGCGTGCCGCGCCCATGTCGATGATGGCGCGCATCGGCAGCTCCCACACGGTGCGATACTTCAGGCGCACATCGTCCGGCAGCTCGGTCAGCCCCTGCACGCTGCCTTCGGCCATCTTGATGCGCGTGCGCACATCATCATTCCAGATGCCGCGTGCCTTCAGTTCTTCCACCAGGTAGCGGTTGATCTGCAGGAACTCGCCCGAGAGGGTCTCGCGCTTGAACAGGTTTGAAATCTGCGGCTCGATGCACTCGTAGCAGCCGACGATCGACGCGATGGTTGCCGTCGGCGCAATGGCGATGAGCAGCGAGTTGCGCAGCCCATGCTTGCGGATGCGGTCCTTCAGCACCGACCAGCGCGCCAGGTCCTTCGGCTTCACGCCCCACAGGTCAAACTGCAGGTGACCCTCGGCAGCGCGCGTGTCCGCGAACGCCGGGTGCGGGCCGTTCTTTTCGGCGAGTTCACACGACGCATACAGCGCGTGGTAGTAGATCTCTTCCTGGATGCGCGTCGAGAGCTCCCGCGCCTCTTCAGAATCGAAGGCGAGGTTGAGCTGGAAGAACACATCCTGCAGGCCCATCACGCCAAGACCCACCGGGCGCCACTGCGAGTTAGAGCCGGCAGCCTGCGGCACCGGGTAGTAGTTGATGTCGATCACGCGGTCGAGCATTGGCACAGCCAGCCGCACCGTGTTTGCAAGCTTTTCGTAGTCGAACTTGCCGTTCGTGACGTGACGCGCCAGGTTGACCGAGCCCAGGTTGCAGACCGCGGTCTGGTCTTCCGAAGTCACCTCGGTGATCTCGGTGCAGAGGTTCGAAAGGTGCACCACGTTGCCCGGCTTGCCGGTCTGGTTGCAGCGCATGTTGGTTGTGTCTTTGAAGGTCATCCAGCCATTGCCGGTCTCGGCGAGTGTGCGCATCATGCGCGCATACAGGTCGCGAGCCTTGACGACGCGGACTGCCTTGCCCTCGCGCTCGGCCGCCTCGTAGGCCTCGTCGAACTCGGGCCCAAAGAGATCGGTCAGGTGCGGCACGACCTTGGGATCAAACAGCGACCACTGTCCATCGGTGTCCGCGCGACGCATGAAGAGGTCGGGGATCCAGTTGGCGGTGTTCAGGTTGTAGGTGCGGCGGGCGTTGTCGCCGGTGTTGTCCCGCAGCTCAAGGAAGGACTCCACATCCGCGTGCCACGGCTCCAGGTAGACGCAGGCCGCGCCCTTGCGCTTGCCGCCCTGGTTCACCGCGGCGACCGAGGCGTCAAGCGTCCGCAGCCAGGGCACGATGCCATTCGACAAGCCATTGGTCGCGCGGATCAGCGAACCTTCCGAGCGTACCCGGTGGAAGGCGAGCCCAATGCCGCCCGAGAACTTCGAGAGCAGCGCCACCTGCTTGTAGGTGTCGTAGATCGCATCGAGCGAATCGAGCGGCGAGTCGATCAGGTAGCAGCTCGACATCTGCGGGTGCTTGGTCCCCGAGTTGAACAGGGTCGGCGAGGAGGGCATGTAGTCATGCGCCGCGAGCAGCTTGTAGAAGGGGATCGCCTCGGTGACGGTGAGCGCCAGGCCGCAGGCGACGCGCAGGAAGAAGTACTGCGGCGTCTCGATGACCTTGCGGGTGATCGGGTGACGGAGCAGGTAGCGGTCGTACACGGTGCGCAGGCCGAAGTACTCGAAGCGATCCGAGAACTCGTCATCGATCGCGTTGTTGAGCTTGCGGGCGTTGTTGCGGACGAACTCGATTGCTGCCTCGCCGATCAGGCCCTGCTCATAGCCAAGTTCGACAGACTGCGAGAACGAGTAGATGTTCTGCCCGGCGACTTCCTTGATGATCGTCGCGTGCAAGAGGCGCGCGGCCAGCTTCGAGTACTCCGGCTCCTCGGCAATCAGCGCAGCCGAGGTCTGGATGGAGATCGAATCGAGCTCGCGGGTGGTGGCGCCGTTGAACAGGCCGCCGATCGTCTTCGACGCTACCCGCATGGGGTCGATGTGGGTCAGCCCATGGGAAGACCGCTGCACGGCTCGCACGATCTTGTTGACGTCCACCGGCTCGGAAGAGCCATTGCGTTTGCGCACCTGCATCTGTGGCGGCGCTTCGGGCAGTGGAAAGTCGGGAATCACATCGGCGAGGGTGGTTTGCAGGTCGGCCAAGCTGGGCTCTTTTCTGCCGGCACTCATGAGGGAGCCGGCGGTCTGTCGTGAAGGTAGGGGGGTGGTCGAGTGGTCGGGCGTCTCGGCTCCGGTTGGGGGCGCCGACACAACAGGGTGTGTGCGCCTCTGAAGTATTCACACTATATCTTGTGTACTTGGCAGTGCGAACCCCTACGGGCTGTGGAAAAGCGGACTTCAGCCGGAAAAGACGTACCTTTCAGTACCAAGGTCATTATCGCCTTTTATTCGCCTTTTGTCCTCCTGAAAGATGCACAGCTTTTCCGCATCCCAAGAGGTGTATGCGTCCAGGCCAACGGGAAATTCTGATCATGGGCCTTGCCGCTGCGGCCGGCTCGCTCGACACCTGGAGCTACTTTGGGCTTGCCCATGTTTTCATCGCCAACATGACCGGGAACACTGTGGTTCTCGGGTACTCGCTGGTGACAGGAAACCTGGCCAGAGCTGCCGCGTCAGGCGGGGCCATTGCTTGCTACGTATTGGGTGTGAGCCTGGGGGCGATCCTGGCGAAGCCGGTCAGGCGGGCGGCCTCGGCAGCCAGCGCAGAGGAGAGGCAGAAGAATATCTCGTCGATCGCCACAGGGCTGCCACCACGCGCTGTGTTCTGGCCGAAACGCGTCACAGTCATCCTTGCCATCGAGTTCTTTCTGGTGCTGCTTGCGGCCGCAGTCGGCGCCTTCGCCGGGGCACACGGCATTCCACGAAGCGGGAGGCTGGCGCATGTGCTGGTGGGCCTGGGCGCAATCGCCATCGGGATGCAGAGCGCGACGATGAACGCGATGGACGAACCGGGAATCACCACGACCTACATCAGCGGTACATGGACCACGATGACGATCGGCTGGGTCCAGCTCTTTGACGGGGAAGAGCCGCGCGAAAAGAAGCGAGGCTGGCTGCGTCGGGTGTTGATGCAGGTGGCCGTGCTGGCGACCTACTGCGGCGCGGCCGCCTGCACAGGTTTCGCCCTGCACCATCACTTCCCGGGCGGGTGGCTGCCTGCGGTGCTGCTTGGCCTGGTGGTCCTGGGCGCCTCGTGGCGGGTAAAGCCGGAGCAGGCGCCCACGCTCTAGAGAGAAAGGCCTGTCAGGCAGCTCGAACGAATGTTGGGCGCACCCGCTTCATTCCCATAGAGAACCGCACCACCAGGTTTTCGCCGTCCAGATCGATGACCTTGCCGACGCCGAACCTGGCATGGCGCACCGGGCGGCCTCGTTGGAACGGGCACGCCTCGCGCTCCAGCAGGGTCTCAGGCGCGGTGGTGGTCACGGTGCCGATCGCTGTCTCGATGGCCACTGCCTTGTCAGCAATCGCCCGGGCGCTCTGTGGCAGCTCACGATCCTGCCGGCCCCGCTCATTGCGGCAGTTATCGCACTGCCCGCAGGGCGAGGCCTGCTCCTCCCCGAAGTACGCCCGCACAAACTGCTTGCGGCACTCCGTGCTTTCGGCATAGTGCATCATCTCGCCCAGGCGCTTGCGGTCCTCGGCGGCACATGCTTCGAACTCGGAGATCAGCTCCTCGAGGCGTGTGTAGGAGATCTCGTGGGCGCCGCGCTGGTAGCCGCGCGCCGTCCGGCGCACCAGCTTTGCGGACTTCAGAATGTGGAGGATGCCCTGGACCCGGCGTTTCGCCAGACCGGTCTTTTCCGCCAGTTCCGGCGCATGAGCCGGCTCATCCGTCGCCTCCCAGACGCGGCTCATCTCTTCCAGTCGAGGGTACCGGCCGAGCAGGAAAAAGCGCTGGATCTTGCGGTCTTCCAGCCGGTACAGGAGTACGCACTCGGCGGGCTGCCCATCCCGGCCGGCGCGACCAGCTTCCTGGTAGTAGCTTTCAAGCGAGTCCGGGAACTCATAGTGGCAGACGAATCGAATATCCGGCTTGTCGATGCCCATGCCGAAGGCCTTGGTCGCGACCAGCACGCGGTACTCGCCGGCCATGAACTGCGTCTGCACGGCCTCGCGCTCCCGGGGCCGCATCCTGCCATGGTAGCGGCCGACCGAAACACCCAGCTCTTTGAGCCAGTCGTAGAGTTCGACCGCTGTCTTCACGCTTGCGGTGTAGAGGATGCCTGTACCTTCCCCCGTGGCCAGCAGCTCCTGAATTCGCTCAAGCTTTGCCTGCCGGTTCACGGTGTAGTGCACCTGGAAGACCAGGTTCTCGCGCTCGGTACCGGTGTTTACGATCACGGGCTTCGTCGCATGGAGCTGCTCGAGCACATCCGTAATGACCTGTTCGGTGGCCGTGGCGGTCAGCGCGACCACCGGGGGATTGCCCAGCTCCCGCCGTGCGTCGCCCAGGGCCATGTAGGCGGGACGGAAGTCATGGCCCCACTGCGAGACACAGTGGGCCTCATCGACCGCCAGCAGGCTGATCCCGCCGCTCCGTTTGAGGCTTTCAAGGAACTCCCGCTTTTCGAGGCGCTCCGGCGTGACATAGATCAGGCGCGCGGTGCCAGAGGCGATCGCCTGCTCAGCCTCGGCCCGCTCGTGGGCTCGCAGGGTTGAGTCCATTCGCTCGACAGCCAGGTCGGCCTCCACTGCCTTCTCCTGCTGATCCTGCATCAGCGCAATCAGGGGCGAAACCACCAGTACCGGTTTCGGAAAGACGATGGCGGGAAGCTGGTAACAGAGGCTCTTGCCGGAGCCGGTCGGCATCAGCGCCAGCACATCGCGGCCCTCGAAGATCGCCTCCAGCACCTCTCGTTGGCCCGGGCGCAGCCGAGTGATGCCGAAGTGCTGCTTCGCTTCGCGCATCACCCGGTCCCACGGGACCGAGGTCCTGCGGGAGGGGGACGTACGAGGCGGGCGCGCCGCCACAGGGTGGGGAGCCGCTTCCGGGACGCTGGTAGGGGAGTTCATGGGTCCTTTCGATGCAGGGAGGGTCTTTCGCCCTGGAAGGTTCGCCACCATGCCGTCAAAGCGAGCCGGGACCATCCGGGCTGGCATCGAGGCAACTCCCCTGCGCGGGCGGTACGATACGACATGATTCTTCGCCGGCTCCGCGACGAAACCCGGCTGCAGCACGAAGCACTCGAAGAGGCTTTACCGCTCGGCCAGGCGAACCTCGGCCGCGACGAGTACAGCGGCCTGCTCCGTCGCTTCTATGGTTTCTACGCCACCTGGGAAGAGCAGGCCGAGGCCCATGCTGGTCCGGAGCTCGCGTCCGTGATTCACTCCCGGGCCAAGCTGCCGCTCCTGGCAGCGGATCTTGCCGCCTTCGGCATGGAGGCCGCGCACTGCTCCAGGATGGAAGACTCGCTGCTTCCGTCCTTCGACGCAGAACCAGGGGTTCTGCTCGGATCCATGTACGTGGTCGAGGGATCGACGCTGGGTGGGCAGGTGATCTCCCGGCGTCTGGAGGCGATGCAGGGCTTCCGCAATGGGGTGGGCTACAGCTTTTTTCAGAGCTATGGCCGGGCCGTTGGGCAGCAGTGGCGAGGGTTCACCGCCCTGCTCGAAGCAGCCCCGGAGGAGGATGGCGACGCGATCGTTCGTGGCGCCCGGCACACATTTTCCGCGTTCGCTGCCTGGTTTGCGCAAGGCGGGTTTGCCAGATCGGGGATGTCGCACGCGACCGAGCCTGTCCCCGAAAGATAACGGGGCCCGCGCAACCGGCATCAGAACCCCGAGTAGCCGCACCGTGCCTCTACCCGCGCGGCTTCTGGTAAGAGCGGACACAATGAGCGATCCCACATCCGAGCAAACCGCTGAACTCGCAGGGGCGGCAAGCGCGCCGGAACTCCAGGCGCCGCCTGCGCCCCGGGCGGAGGAACTGGATCTGACCTCCTGTGATCGCGAGCCGATCCATGTCCCCGGCAGCATCCAGCCCCATGGTTTTCTGATCGCGTTGAATGACGCCGGCGAGGTGGAGACCGCGAGTGCCAGCACCGCGACCTACCTGCGTCTTCCCATCGAGCAGATTTTCGGCCAGTCCCTGTTTGAGCTTTTTGGGCGGCAGGTTGGGCGAACCCTGCTCGAGGGAACGACCCGGGAGCCGCTGACTTCGGCGACTCGTCTGCTGCTCAGTGCGGCGTTGCCGGCCGGGGCACGCGATGCGCAACGCTTCGAAGTAATCGCGCACCGGCTTGGGGAGGGTGATCAGGCGCGGACGGTCTTTGAGTTCGAGCGCTCCACCCAACCGGTCGACATTGAGCTCATCAACTCCCGGCTATACAACTTTGTCGGGTCCATCCGAACGCTTGAGAGTACCGAGGCAATCTGCGACGCCGCGGTGACCGAGATCCGTGCCCTGACCGGGTGTGATCGCGTGGTGCTGTACCGCTTCGACGAAGAAGGCCACGGGCTGGTGCTCGCGGAGGACCGGGCCCACGACAAGTTCACCTCGTACCTGGGACTGCGCTTTCCCGCCTCCGACGTGCCCGCGCAGGCACGCCGCATGTACGAGCTCAGCCGTGTTCGCATCATCCCCAACGTCGACTACGAACCCTCGCCTCTTTTGAGCAACTCGGGCGACGCGGCCGAGCTTGATCTTTCGAGTTCCGTGCTCCGCTCGGTTTCGTCAATCCATCGTGAGTACATGCGGAACATGGGGACGGTCTGCTCCATGTCGATCTCGATCATCATCGACGGCAAGCTGTGGGGACTGGTTTCGAACCACCACCATGAGCCGCGCTATGTTCCCCTGCGGCTGCGCTCAGCCTGTGATTTCGTCATGCAGATCGTCGCCTCGCAGATCGAGTCACAACAGAATGGTCTCCATCTGAAGCGCGCCCTTCATGCGAAGGAAATCCACGGCCGGCTGCTTGCCTCGATGGCTGCGCAGGATAGCTACATGGAGGGGCTGGCGCGGGCGCCGGAACTGCTGCGAGACCTGGTCGGCGCCGATGGTGTTGCAATCATCAGCGGAGTCTCTGCAAACCTGATCGGCGTTACTCCGACCGAACCGCAGGTGATGCAACTG
The DNA here is from genome assembly GCA_965199135.1 of Acidobacteriaceae bacterium. Classification (GTDB taxonomy): domain Bacteria; phylum Acidobacteriota; class Terriglobia; order Terriglobales; family Acidobacteriaceae; genus EB88. The sequence goes on from OZ240685.1 coordinate 1,663,566, forward strand.
GTGGAGTGGCTGCGCGAGACCGGAAAAGAAGACTTCTTTGCGACCAACAATCTCTCTCTGGACTTCCCGGCGGCCGGGGAGTTCTCCCCCAATGGAAGCGGCCTGATCGCAATCGCGGTCTCAAAGCTGCGGGGTACGCAGGTGCTCTGGTTTCGCAGAGAGCTGGTGCAGACGGTCCGCTGGGCGGGCAATCCGCAGAAGCCTGCCGTGCCGCCACGCAGCGGCCACCTTCCGGCAGGGATCGTACAGCCGCGGCATTCCTTTGAGGAGTGGTTGCAGATCGTTCGCGGGCGTTCCGAACCCTGGACCGACGAACAGGTCAGTGCTGCAAGTGACTTTCGCGCCGCGGTGCTTGAGATTGTGCTGCACCGTGCGGAGGAGCTGGCAGACATGGCAGCCGGTCTCCAGATCGCGAACGAAGAGCTGGAGGCGTTCTCCTACTCCGTGTCGCACGATCTTCGTGCGCCTTTCCGTCACATCTCCGGGTTCTCCGAGATGCTCAAGGAGGAGGAAGCCGCGCGCATGAGCGATCGCGGCAGGCACTATCTCAACACCATCATGAGCTCGGCCCACTTCGCCGGCCAGCTGGTCGACAGCCTGCTTGAGTTCTCACGCTTTGCCCGGGCCACCATCTCCATGGTGCCCATCGGGATGGAAGAACTGGTGGATGCGGAGTGGAACAGCGTGGTCTACGACGAGGCGCGAGGGCGAGTCGTGGATTACTCCCGTACCCCGCTGCCCCGTGTTATGGGTGATCCTCAGCTCATCCGACAGGTATTACGGAACCTATTCTCAAATGCAGTGAAGTATTCAGGCCAGAAGGAGAACCCGAGGGTGCGGGTCGAGGCTCACGCAGAGGAGCAGGAGTTCATCTTTTCCATTACGGATAATGGAGTTGGGTTCGATCAACAGTACGCCGGAAAACTGTTTGGTGTGTTTCAGCGGCTGCATCGAATGGAAGATTTCGAGGGAACAGGCATCGGCCTTGCGAACGTGCGTCGCATCATCAACCGCCATGGAGGGCGAGTCTGGGCCGAGGGTGAAGTAGCACAGGGTGCTACCTTTTTCTTCACGCTGCCCGCCGTGTTCCCGCAGGAGAAAGCATGAGTACCTTGAAACCGATTCTGGTCGTGGAAGACAGTCCCAACGATCTCGAATTAACGCTGAACGCACTCGAGAAAAGCCGCCTTGCGAACGAAGTTGTGGTCGCGCGCGATGGAGCCGAAGCTGCGGATTACCTGTTCCGCCGGAACAGTTATGCAGATCGCCCAGTGGGCAATCCCGCTGTGGTGTTGCTTGATCTGAAGCTGCCAAAGATTGATGGCCTCGAGTTGTTGAAGATGGTCCGCGAAAATGAACAGACCGGCCGCACACCGATTGTGCTGTTGACCTCATCCAGAGAAGAACGGGATGTGGTGAACGGATACAAGCTCGGAGTGAACGCGTACGTTGTGAAACCGGTAGCTTTCAGCGAATTCGTGCAGGCGATCCAGGACCTTGGTGTGTTCTGGGCCGTGCTGAACGAGCCCCCTCCCGGTAGTGCGCGGGTTGTTCGGAATGGCTGAAGAGACACAAAGCAAACCGGTGTGCATCCTCATGCTGGAAGACAGCGCCCTTGATGCGGAGCTTGCCGTGGCACGGCTGCGCAAGGCTCAGCTTGAGCCCCAGGTGACGCTCGCCCGCGACCGCGCCAGCTTTGAAGACGCGCTGCAGCATGGGCCCTATGACCTGGTGCTTGCCGACTACGCGCTGCCTGACTTCGACGGGATTGCCGCCCTGCGGCTTGCTCGCGAGCGGATGCCGCATACCCCCTTCATCTTCATATCGGGCCGCGTCGGCGAAGAAGTCGCGATCGACACGCTGCAGCGCGGCGCGACCGACTACGTGTTGAAGCACCGCCTCGAGCGGCTGGTGCCTGCCGTGGTTCGAGCTCTCAAAGAGGCGGAAGAACACTCCACGCGCATGGAGGTGGAGGCCAAGTTTCGCGAGAGCGAAGTACGCTTCCGTCACGTGATCGACGCAGTGCCGCAGCTGATCTGGGTAGCCACGCCGGAAGGCCGCCTCACCTACAGCAACCAGATGTGGCATGACAGCGTGGCCGTCGATGCGACCCACTGGCCAGACCCGCGTCTGTACCACGCGAATGACTACGACAGACTGATGACTTCCTGGAGAGGCGCGATCGAGCGGACCGAGCCGTTCAGCCTGGAAATCCGTCTCCTGCGTCGTTCGGATCGCACGTGGCGCTGGCATCTGCTTCGTGTGACTCCGATGACGGTGGACTCCGCGAGGGAAGGCGAGACCGAGATCAACTGGCTTGGAACAGCGACCGATCTGCAGGATCAGAAGCTGAACGAAGAGGCTTTGCGCACGGCGGAGAAGCTTTCGGTCACGGGCCGCATGGCCGCAGCGATCGCACACGAGATCAACAACCCGCTCGAGTCGCTGACCAACCTGATTTTCCTGGTGAAGCTCGAGTCGGCTGAGAATGAGCGCGCGATGAGCTATCTCAATATGACCGAGAATGAGCTCGAACGGATTTCGTCGATCACCAAGCAGACGCTGCAGTTCTACCGTGATCCTTCGTCGCCCGTTGCGGTCGACACGCGGCAAATCCTGGAGGATGTTCTCCGGCTGTTTGCAACGCGCATGGCGGCAAAGGGGATCCAGACCTCGCTGCGTGTTCCAGAGGGACTCACCTTCCAGGCGATCAAGGGTGAAATCCGCCAGGTACTGATCAACCTGATCAGCAATGCGATCGACGCGGTCGCGCAGCGTGGTCGAATCGACGTGGAAGGCAACGTGGTGCAGGGCAGTGGCGAGTCCTGGGTGGAAATCCTGGTGCATGATGATGGCTCCGGCATCACCGACGACCAGGTCGACCGGCTGTTCCAGCCCTTCTTCAGCACAAAGGGTGCGCATGGCACAGGCCTCGGGCTGTGGGTGTCGAAGGGCATTGTAGAAAAGCATGGTGGAACGTTGCGCCTCGGCAACGACCTGGGCGAGACCCGGCGCACGACTGCGAGCGTGCGGCTACCGCTCAAAGCAGTCGCGGAACTGCAGCCGGACGAGGCTGGGGTCCGGTAGCAGGGGAACCCGCAAAGCCGTGTCATCCTGAACGTAGCGAAGGATCTGCTGCCTGCTGTCTCTGTGCAGACTCGATCCGCAGGTCCTTCGCGAGCCTGAGGTAAGGGCGTTAGCTGCTGGGCCTCGATAGCCGCTCAACCTCGGCCTGCAGATCCCGGGTCAGCTGCTCCGCCTCTCCCGTCGCATCGATCACAATCGGCCTGCCGACCTTGATCTCCGGCGCGCTTCGGAACCATTGCTGCTCCGTGTCTGCCGGAACCGACAGGTGTAGCGGCAGTACAGGAACGAAGCTCTCCTGCGCCAAGAGCCCCAGTCCGGGTTTGAAGGGGGAAAGCGTGCCGGCGGGCGCGCGGCGGCCTTCTGGAAAGATCAGCACGCTGTAACCCCGGTCCAGGGCCGCTCCCGCGTGCTCGAAGCTGCGCCGGAAACCAGCCGTCCGTGGCAGGGGAAAGACGTTCAGGAGCGCCCGTAGCAGGAATGCCACGGGAGGACCCCACCAGCGACGATGTTCCGCGAGCGCGGCCGGCAGGCGCTCCGGGCTCCAGCTCCGCTCCCACCCCGCCAGCATCTCGCCTGACATGGCGACTGCCACGCGCCAGCGAAGCGGTGCGGGCAGCGCGAACAGGATCAGAGGCACATCCAACGCGGTGCGATGGTTGCTGATTAGGAGCAGGGGACCGCGCGTGTCACGCAGCGGGCGCACCGCGCCGCGCACGCGAGCCGCACCCAACACCCGCACCAGCGGCCGCAGCACCGCCTCGAGGAACGCAATGCGCAGCCATTGCACGGGCCGGGACCAGGGCCAGCGCGGATACCGGGAGCGTGTCGGCTTCACCGCCGGGGCAATCTGCACCGCCACCCCGGATCGTGAAGTCGCAACCGCCGGGCTGGCCGCCGTTCGTTGCGGTAGCTCGTCGACAGCGGTGCGGCCTCCTCCGGCGAGGCGCCTGGCCGGAACCCGCAGCAGCACCACCTCCGGCTTGCGCTCGGTGACCGGCTCCCCACGCAGAACGTCCCGCAGATCGCCAAGAGTGGTGATCCCGGAGACGAGTGCGTCTGCGACCGGCACACCGAGGGTTTCCTCGAGAGCCGCCGCAAGTGCCACCCGGCCCATGCTGTCGAGTCCCCAGTCGGCGTCGAGCGCGGCGTCATCGCCAGGCGGCCCTGTATGCCCGTTGACGCGCCGTAGCAGTTGCATGGCCGTGTCCGAGGTCACGATGGTTGTTTCCTCACTCTCGAGACCCGGGTCCAGGATGTGAAAGGCCTGGTTTTCAGCCCACATCTCGATGGCACGCCGCTGCACCTTGCTTGAAGCGGTTCGCGGAAACTGCAGCTCGGGCCAGAGCCACCACTGCCGGATCTGCTGGTGGGGCAGCAGGCCGGCATTGGCCGCGGCAACGGCATCGTCCGCGACCGCTTCCCCCGCGCGAGCGATGATCACGGCCGCCGGCTCTTCCTCGCCGTTCGGCGTGGGCAGGGCAAAGACGATGCACTCCTGTACGCCAGGCTGCTTCGCAAGCGCCTGCTCGATGTCCTGGAGGTAGACGTTCAGCCCCGCCGCCGTGACGATGCGCTGCCCGGTGCGGCCGAGAAAGCGCAGCCGACCCTGCTCATCGAACTCGGCGAGGTCGCCTGTTGCAAGCCACGCGTTCGTACGCTCCACAAGCCTGCCGTCCTGCCAGCTTTGCTGCGACACCATGTCGCCTCTCACTTCAAGCTCGCCCGAGAGGGAGAGCCGCAGCGCACGACCAGGTAGAGGGCTTCCCAGGCTTCCCCGGGCCGTCTTGAACGGGTGGTTCAGGGTCACGAGTGCGGCTGTTTCGGTGAGGCCGTAGCCCTGAATCAACGCGAAGCCGAGCCGCGTCCAGAACTGCTCCAGTTCTGCCGGCAGCGTCGCGCCTCCGCAGACCGCGGCCCAGAACCGGATGCCGAGGCTGCGATGGATTCGTCGAAAGCGCCACCACCGGTTGGCGATCGGAAGCTGTCCCGCTCCGGCGATCTCCTCCGCGAGCATGGCGTCATCGGCCAGCAACTGCGCCTGCAACAGAGAGAGCGTCCGTGGCACCGCGGCCAGAACGTTGATTCCTTCGCGGGGGATCAGCGCAAGCAGCCGCGAGGCCGTGACCCGGCTCTCGTAGTGCACGGTCGCGCCCAGCAGAGGAGCGATCCAGAGCCCCATGAACTGCCCGAAGACGTGGGAAAGCGGCAGGGTATGCAGGAAGCGCAAGGGGTGCACCAGGCGCTCGTAGCGGCGGTACCTCGCGATCTCGCGCTCGATCGGCCCAATGCTGGCGATCAGGTTGCGATGGGTATGCACAACCCCCTTGGGCTCGCCGGTCGTTCCCGAAGTAAACAGAATCTGCAGCGGGCTCTCGGATGTGAGGGGAGGGCCAGGCTGGCGGGACGGCGAGGGAAGGACCGTCTCCAGCGTTTCGAGCGCCAGCGTAGGCGCTTCTGTGTCCGCCCAGCTCCAGCGATCGAGCAGCGCCTGGTCGGCGACGATGAGGCTGGGTCGCACATCGCGGGCGATCCGCTCGGCAAAGCTCACGCTGCCCATGGCATCCAGCGGGACCACGAGCACCCCGCGCAGTACGCAGCCAAAGAATGCAGCCGTCCATGCCGCGCTGTTGCGGCCCCACAGCAGCACGCGGTCACCGGGCTCAATGCCGCGCCGATCGAGCTCCGCTGCAAAGCGCCGGGCCAGCCTCGCAAGGGCGCCATAGCTGGTGGGGAAGCTGCGCACGCCGCGATGCTCCACGATGGCGAGCGAGCCCGATCCCCAGCGCTCCATATCGGCGACCAGCGTTCCGAGGTGACTGCGTTCCTGCCGACCGGTCTGCATGAGCCTGCCCCCTTCAGAGCGTTCCCCTGGGTGGGATGGTTCAAACTACACCATCGCCTCCTCGCCGGCATAGAACCCACGCGGGGGATGAGGCGCATCACAGTGAGCGAGACCGGCTTTTCAGCCGGACAAGGGAGACGCAGATGAGCACTACAGAAGCGCAGCAAAACCACGCCGGGGAAGAGGTACAAAGCCGCGATGAGGCGATCGCCCGCATCGCAGAGCTGATCAAGGACATCCGCGTGTGCATGCTGACTACCGTGAGCCCTTCTGGTTCGCTGCACAGCCGTCCGATGGCGACGCAGGGCTCGCCATTCAATGGCGAGGTCGTGTTCCTGACCCGCGAACACTCCGGCAAGGTAGACGAGATCAAGCAGGACGCCGAGGTGAACCTCTGCTACTCGGACGCGAAGTCGTCCTTTGTGACCATGGCTGGCCGCGCGACCCTGTCGCAGGACAAGGCCTTGATCGCTGCACTATGAACCCTATGTTCAAGGCCTGGTTCCCGGGCGGTGAAAGCGATCCCGAGATCCGCGTATTGCGCGTCAAGGTCGACCAGGCAGAGTACTGGGACGCCCCTTCAAGCGCGATCGTACGCAAGGTGCAGGTGCTGGCACGGGCCGCCACTGGCGGCAAAACAACGGTCGGCGAACACGCGCGCGTAGAGCTTTAAGCACCGAGGTTCCACCGCAGCCAAACGCAGCACGCCCGACCAGGACCAGAAAGGATTCACTTGGCCCTTCCGGCAGTTGAACGAACAGAAGCAAGTCCAGATCAATCCACCCAGCGCGACCTCGATCGGCCCACAGCCAATCAGATCTACGAACAGGTCGCGCTGAATGGCAAACGCGAGCTGCGCCGCTCCAATGTGTCCCTTGCGATCTCGGGCGTCGCGGGCGGCCTTCTCATGGGCCTTACCGGACTTAGTGTCGCCATCATCATGTCCATGGTAGGCACCACACCCGCGGGCAAACTCACCGCATTCTTTTTCTACCCGCTTGGCTTCATGGTGGTGATCCTCGGGCGGTCGCAGTTGTTCACAGAGAACACGCTCTACCCAGTCGCGCTGATGCTTGCCGAGAAAAAGCACTTTCTCTCGACGCTGCGCCTGTGGTCACTCGTGTTCCCCGCGAACATCGTCGGCGCGCTCCTGTTCGCGCTGCTCGCCGTCAGGACGGGTGCGTTGCGGCCGGAAGTTATGACGGAGCTCAGCAAGCTTGGTGTGGAGGCAGTGGGCATTACTGCATCCCACGCATTCTGGTCGGGTGTGGTTGGCGGCTGGATCATCGCCACTGTTGCCTGGCTCGTCTCCGCGTCCCACTCGATCACAGGGTCGGTGCTGCTGATCTGGACGATGACGTTTGTGGTTGGTATCGGCCACTTCGCGCACTGCATCGCGTCGAGCGGCGAAATACTCTCAAGTGTTCTGCTGGGTCATGTGGCACTGCTGAGTTTTCTGTCCTGGCTGCTCCCGGCCACAGCAGGAAACATCTGTGGTGGCGTGTTGCTGGTCACACTGCTTGAATATGGTCAGTCGAAGCTTGACTAGCCCGCGCTGAGAGGCGCGGCTTGCGGCAGCGGCTCTGCATCTTGCAGCGGTGGCGCGGGCAGGATCAATCGAGCAACGTGCTTGGCCCGGGACCAATCCGCACGCCGGGATACCCATGGCAACAGCAGCGAGTACGGAGATTGCTCGAGACCACGATCGGGGCTGGCCTCTCTGGGACGCATGGGCACGGGTAGCGAGGTCAGGAAAGCCGCTGTATTTCCTGCGCCGAGTGATGCGAGCCTAGTCGCCGGAGCGGGCCTCCGGGTAAATGGCGGCATCGACGCTGCCTCGTTCGGATTACCGCTGCAACGCAGAAGCCCCTCCGCGCGAGCAGAGGGGCTTCGTTTGCGGAGGCGACCTACGCCTGGACCTTGTCGTGCCAGGAACTTGCGGCTTCAAGCGCCTTGTTGACGTTTGAGATGTTTTCAACGCCCTGCGTGTTAAGCCAGTCGGCAAATGCCTTCTCGCCGTCCTTCGCGAAGATCGACACGCCATCGGCCCAGGTCGCGCGGCCGCAGAGCACACCATTGAAGCTGGTGCCGCTCTCTGCAGCAAGCTCGAGGGTTTCAATGAAGATCGCGTTGGTCACACCGGCCGAGAGATAGATGAACGGCTTGTGTGTCGACGAGGCAGCCGTGCGGAAGTGCTCAAGAGCCTCCTCGCGGGTGTATGCCTGCTGGCCGCTGAAGGCCTTGGTTCCGGCCACAAACTTCATCTGCACCGGCACTTCCACCTTGAGCACATCGACCTGGTACTTTGCTTTGCCAAACTCTTCCATTGATCCGGTCACGATCGCGGGCTTGCGCTTCGCATACTCAAGACCCTTCTCGTCTTCACCGTGCACGTCGTACCCGACAAATTCGAGGAAGAAGGGAATGTCATGCGCCCGGCACTCGTCGCCCACACGCTCGATGAACGCGTGCTTCACGTCGTTGACGTCGCTGGTCTCAAACGGTGTGTAATAGAGCAGGATCTTGATGCAATCCGCACCAGCCTCCTTCAGTCGCGCCACCGACCAGTGATCCAGGAGATCCGGCAGGCGGCCCTTTTCGGTTGCGTCGTAGCCTGTCTTTTCATACGCCAGCAGCAGGCCCTTGCCATGCCGCTTCTTGGTCGCCGGCAGACCAAATTCCGGGTCCAGCAGGATCGCCGAGGCATACTGCGTCAGCGTATCCGTCACCATCGACTTGAAATCCTCCAGCATGGAGTCCGGAACGTCCTCCACGCCCTTTGCTTTGGCCAGCGATTTCTGCAAGGATCCACGCTGATCCATTGCAGCCGCGGCGATGACGCCACGCTCGTTTGAGACTGCTTTCAGCCCGGCCAGCTTGCCTGGGGTGAGTTGAATCGGCATCGTCTGCTCTCCGTCGTCTTCCCTGTTGTTGGTGCGTCCAGTTGGAGCTACTTGCTCTATCGTACCTGCCACAGCGCGGGCCGGCAGCCTGAACTCGTCTGCCTGCGTGCGAGCGAGCCTAGGCGCGGCTTGGCTCCGACTCCACGCCGGGCACTCGAAGGCCGCAGCTATCGAGCATCGCCGCCTGCGCCCGGAACAGCTCCTGGAGACCTCGATCCGTCAGGTCGAGCATTTCGGTGAGACGCGTCCGGGGAAAGGCCTTACGCTCGGCTGTCGCCTGCACTTCGATCAGGCTGCCATCGGCGCTCTGGACGACATTGGCATCGACCTCGGCCGCTGCGTCTTCTTCGTACGCCAGGTCGAGCAGCGTCGCGCCGTCCACGATCCCGACGCTGACCGCGGCGATCATCTGACGCATCGGGTTCGCCTTCAGACCCCCTGAAGCGGTCAGTCGGCCGAAGGCCAGTGCGAGCGCGGCACAGGCGCCGGTGATCGCCGCCGTCCGGGTGCCGCCATCGGCCTGCAGTACGTCGCAGTCCAGGATCACCGTGCGCTCGCCGAGCGCCGCCATATCCACCGCGGCGCGGAGTGAGCGGCCTATGAGGCGCTGGATCTCGTGAGTTCTGCCGCCGATCTTGCCGCGTTCCGACTCCCGGGCGCTGCGAGTCAGGGTTGCCCGGGGAAGCATCCCGTACTCAGCTGTCACCCAGCCCTTGCCCTGTCCGCGCATCCAGGAGGGAACGCCCTGCTCCACGGAGGCGTTGCAAAGCACGCGAGTGTTCCCCATCTGGATCAGCACCGAGCCCTCCGCGGTACCGACGTAATCCGGGGTCAGCGAGTGGGGGCGAAGTTCCCCGGCAGATCGGCCGTTGGAGCGGAAGAGAGAATTGGGCGTCATTGTTTCCCATTGTAGAGCGGCAGGTTTCGGATTGGGAAAGCCTTTGCTGACTGGCCTACTTGGGGAATCAGCCTAAGTGGGTGCAGGCGCAGCACTTATCGCCGGCAAGCTCGCGGCAGGTTCCCGGGATGGAACAAGGTGCTGAAACCAGGGATGAGCTCTGTCCAGGCTAACTGCCGTCTTTGCCGCGAGTTACAAAACCTGGTGATTTGGGCGTGTAAGTGCACTCGGAAGCTTTGATCGAGGACTAAGGAGAGTATCGGCATGCAGAACCATCAGGACCTTCGGATCGAAGCTACCAACCTACTGCCATTTAGCCGTCGGGAAACACCTTCCATTGCACGAGAGATCCGCGCATTGCAGCCGGCTCGCGTTCTTTCCTCGCCTGGCGCTCCCAGGGAGTTGTCGCGACCCGAGTTGCTGGCACACGACGCTCGGAACGCCTTGACCTCTCTGGAGTTAATCGCAGGATTGGTTGCGGAACCGGGCGTTCTCGCGCCCGCTTACTCTCAGTGCGGCAAGGATCTTGTGTCGGTCGCGCTGGTTTTACGAGAGCTTGTAGGAGAGTTGGCAAACGGAAGTGCCGCTCCTGCCGGCGCTCTTTCAGGCAAGGGAGAGGTCGGAAAGCGAGCGTTTCGAAAGGCTCAGAGTGCAGGCGCGTATCTCCAGGGCTGTACCGGGATGCTGCGCGCGCTCGCGGGCACAAAGGTGGAGCTGTACGTCTCGACAGAATCTGCATTACCAGTGCTCGCGGTCAGTGAGGAGTCGCTGACACGCGTGCTGATGAACCTGGTGAAGAACAGCAGCGAAGCGATGCCGAATGGGGGCGTCATCCACATCACCGCCCGCCGAGGTCTGAGCCGCACGGCACCATCGGTCTTGATCCATGTTGCGGATACCGGCGACGGCATCCCTGCTCACGCGCTTGACCAGATCTTTCGACCGGGATTTAGCTCCAAACGTACTGCTGCGGACTCAGAGGAAAGAGGGTTAGGATTAGCCATTGTTCGGGAAATTATCGAAGGAGCAGGCGGAGAGATACGAGTAGCAAGTACGATACGAAAAGGTACAACTTTCGAGTTAAAGATACCTTGTCTCGACTTAGCAAAGGAAGGTACAGAACTTCCGTAACTAGAGCCCAGGGAGACTTAGTCTTAGAATGGGCCCAACACTCGTACAACACACAACTTATGGCTAATTTACTGCCTGCGAAGATGCACGTCCTTATTCTGGACGAGGACGCGGCTGTCAGGTCTGCCGTTTGCGATATTGCAAGCGCCCAGGGCTTTCAACCGCAAACCGTCGACTCTGTCGATGCCGCTCGCGCCTACCTGCGCGGCAACAGCACGGACGTCCTTTTGCTCGATCTCAAGGCCTCGTGCGGCGAGGCGATCGAGTTGCTCGACGAGGTGAAGACGCTTCGTCCGGAAACCTCGGTAATCGTCATGACTGCCTACGCTACGGTTACCTCTGCGGTCGAGGCGATGCGCACCGGGGCTACCGACTACCTCACTAAGCCGTTCGCCATGGAAGAACTGGCGACCATGCTTGAGCGCACAGCCGAGCGGCGGGAGATCGACGCGGAGAGCCGCAGGCTGCGAGAGCGCCTCCGCACTCCCGGAGCGCTCGGCACGATCGTCGGGCAGAGCCCGGAGATGGACAAGATTTACCGGATTTTGTCCAAGGTCGCCCATAGCAATCACCCGGTGATGATCCTGGGTGAAAGCGGCACTGGCAAGGAGCTGGTTGCGCGATCGATCCACTGTAACGGACCGCACGCGCAACAGCCGTTTCTGCCGGTGGACTGTGGCTCGCTGGTGCCCACCCTGGTGGAGAGCGAACTCTTTGGCTACGTGAAGGGCGCTTTCACCGGTGCCATGCGCGACAAGGTAGGCCTGTTTGCGGCAGCAGGCGAGGGTACCGTCTTCCTCGACGAGGTAGGGGAACTGCCCCTGGACCTGCAGGCTAAGCTCCTGCGGGCGCTTCAGGAGCGTGAAGTGCGTCCGGTCGGCTCAAGCGTCAGGGTTCCCATCAAGGCGCGCGTGCTCGCAGCGACGAACCGAGATCTCAAGCAGATGATGGAGCAGGGACGCTTCCGCAAGGACCTGTACTACCGACTGAACGTCGTCAGCCTTCGCCTGCCTGCCCTGCGCGAGCGGCGCCAGGACGTCTCGTTGCTGACGGCCTACTTCCTCGACCGGATCGGCAAGGAAGATGGACGGGTCTTCCAACTCAGCGACGAAGCCCTGCGGATCATCAACGAGTACGACTGGCCCGGCAACGTACGCGAACTCGAAAACGCGTTGCAACGCGCCTGCTCGATGACATCAGGGAGCGTGGTGCAGTTGGGTGATATGCCTTCCGCGGTTCAGGAGTTCCACTTGCAGCAACGCCGCTTGACCATGCCGCTCCGCGAAGTCCTCGAAACAGCAGCCGCTGCATCGCCCCGCGTGACCTCGCTGGCGGAGATGGAGAAGAAGGCGATCCTCGACGCGATCCAGCGCCTCAACGGAGACAAGCTGCAGGCGGCAAAGCTGCTTGGCATCGGCAAAACCACGCTCTACCGGAAGCTGAAAGAGTATGGGCTCAACGAGATCAGCGCGCACGCGTCCTAGCTGCACCGCAGGGTAACGAGGGAAGCAACACGGAGGAAGCAATGCAAAGCGCACTGATCATCACCGCGGTACCTGAAGCAGCCCAGTGTGCCGCACTGCTGTCCAAGCAACTCAATCTGACGGTCGAGGTCGCGCCGAATCGCAAAGACGCCCTCCTGGCCTTGCGGCGCAGGGAGTACACGCTGGTTGTCGTCGATGAGCCCATCGCGGAAGCAGCCTCCGAGAGCAACGACATCCTCTGGAGACAGGCCGGCCTGGCTACGCCGCTTCAGATCAACTTCGCTATTTCCGGCACCAACCGGCTGGTTCGCGAGATGCGTGCCGCGCTGCAGCGCCGGGAGCATGAAAAGACCGTCGCAACGCGCGCCGCCGCAACAGCGATGGAATCAGAACTGCGGGATACGGTCACCGGGATCCTGCTGCACTCCCAGCTCTGCATGGCCGATCCAACGATCCCCGCGCAGCTGAACGCCCGCCTGCAAACCGTCGCCACGCTCGCCGGCACATTGCGCAATCAGCTGGAGCGCTCCCGTGGTTAGTGGACCGTCTTCATCTTGCGCTGCATGTAGTCCATCAGGAGGTACTCGCCCAGCGTGTCCGGTGTGGTGAAGTAGGCCTTGCCGAGACACATCTGAGTGACCTTTTGCACGAACTGCATCAGGCCGTAGTCCGAGGCAAGCATGAACGTGTTGATCATCACATTCGACCGCTTGCAGCGGTTCACCTCTTCCAGTGTCTCGCTGACGACCAGCGGATCCAGCCCGAATGCGTTCTTGTAGATGCGGCCGTCCGGCAGCGTGAGCGCCGAAGGCTTGCCATCCGTGATCATCACAATCTGCTTCATGTCTTTGCGCTGGCGGTCCAGGATGCGACGCGCCACCCGCAGCCCCTCGCGAGTATTGGTGTAGTGAGGGCCGACCTTGACACGTGGCAACTGCGAGATCGGCAGCTCCTCCGCTGAATCGTGGAACAGCACGAGCGACAACGAGTCTGCCGGGTACTGTGTCCGGATCAGGTGGGACAATGCCATCGCGACGCGCTTGGCCGGCGTAAAGCGATCCTCGCCGTACAGGATCATGGAGTGTGAACAGTCGAGCATCACGACGGTCGCGCAGGAGCTCTGGTACTCAGACTGGTGGACCTGCAGATCCGAGTACTCCAACTCAAGCGGCATATGGGTCCCCTGGCGGGCGATCGCCGAGGAAAGCGTCGCCGTGGTGTCCAGGTTCAGGGTGTCGCCAAATTCATAGGGCTTTGTGCCGCCGCTGGCCTCAACCCCGGTCGCGTAGTGCAGCGTATCGTGTCGCCCGGCGCTTGCCTTACCCAGCGATCCAAGCAGGTTGCTCAGCGCCTTGAAGCCCAGAAAATCGAGGCTTTTGTCGGTGACCTCGAAACGAGCCTCGTTCTCGCCACCTCCTGCCTGTCCCTGGCCGGGCTCGGGCGAAGACTCTCCCTGACTCTGGATATAGTTCTCCTGCTCCATCCGGTCCATGAGTTGGTCCAGGAACTGCTCGAACTTGCCCTCGGCCTGTAGCTCGTCAATCTTCTGCTGGGTTGCTTCGTCGAAAAGCTGGCGAGACTCCATCGCACGCCGAAGCGCTTCCTTCAGGTCCTCCATCGTTTGATCGAGATCCTGGAACTCTGTCATCGGGTTCTGGAAGCCCGAGTCCAGGAGGTAATCCGACAGCGCCTCAAGGAGGTCTTCCATGTCCAGCTCGGAAGCCAGGTCCCCGTTGTACTTCGTATAGCGCACACGCTTCATAGCCTCTATCTTCCGCTCGTGTGGAGAGCAATGCAACCGAATGCGCGCCGGCGCCCAAGCGCTTGAGCTAATCCGACTTGCTCCCATGGAAAGCGCCCGGGCGCACTCGAAACGAGCTCCTCTCCCCCCTCAACCCGAGACCCCAGGGAAATATCTTCTTCACGAAGCTGCAATAAAGACGCACCCGTGCATGACTAATGGCACTCGCGCGAGTCCGGGGATCATGTCATTAGTTCAGAATGAACGCGTAAGATGTGCAAACTCGCGTAAAGATGCCTGACTCGAAAAAATAATCAAAAAGTCTTCTAGCTGCCGGCAAATTCTTGGGTACTGTACTCACAGCGAGGGAACAATGAGCCACTGCTGTAGTTACACAATGCACCTAAGCAAGCTTTTGCAAGTTGCAAGTGCCGGGGTTCTGGCATGTACCGTGGTTGCCGCTGGCGCGCAATCAAGCCCCGTCGTTAGTACAGGCTATAACTCAGGTACACCGACATCCCTGCAGACGGCAGGTAGACTGCTGGACCAGGCTGGCTTCGGACCGACCAGTGCCGGGATCGCGAAGGTAGAAAGTCTTGGTGTCTCCGGCTACCTGAATCAGCAGTTCGCGCAGGCCGCCTACCAGATACCCTTGGCAAATCCGAAGGCTGTCACTTATGGCGACTGCGGGTCCTTCGAGTGCGAGACCGAGTATTTCTGGTGGAATGACGTTCTCTTTGGCCAGGATCAGCTGCGGCAGCGTGTTGCCTTTGACCTGAGCCGCCTGTTCGTTGTTTCGCTCGACAGTGTCGATCCCCGGTACATGCCGAACTACCTCAACACCCTGGCGAATGACGCGTTCGGTAACTGGTTCACGCTGATGCATGACGTTGCTTTGTCGCCTGCGATGGGTACGTACCTCAACATGGCGAATAGCTCTGCGCCCGGCGCAGGCCAGCAGGCCAATGAGAACTTTGCGCGTGAGTTGATGCAGTTGTTCTCGATCGGCACCTATGCGCTCAATGCCGATGGATCTGTGCAGATGGGCGCGAACGGTAACCCCGTTGCTAACTACAACTCGGCGCAGGTGCAATCTTTCGCGCTCGCGTACACCGGCTGGACCTTCGCGAACAATGACTGCAGCACACCCAGCTCCCAGAACACCTATTTTTATGCCTATCCTCCAGGCCAGAACTGCCCCATGGTTGCCCTGGAAGGGCAGCACAGTACAGCAGCCAAGACATTGATGAACGGAACTGTTCTGCCTGCAGGCCAGAGCGCCGTGAACGATCTGAACGACGCGCTGCAGAATGTCTTCCAGAGTCCCTCGCTGCCGCCATTTGTCTCGCGTTACCTGATCCAGTCGCTCGTCAAGAGCAATCCCACTCCCGCCTACATCAGTCGCGTGTCCGCAGTGTTCACCAATGACGGCAACAACGTGCGCGGCGACATGAAGGCAGTGTTGACCGCAATTCTCACCGACCCGGAGGCCCGTGCAGAGGATGCACCTGGCGTTTCCGATCCGACGGGTGGTAAGTTGCGGGACCC
Organism: Acidobacteriaceae bacterium; assembly: GCA_965199135.1. GTDB lineage: Bacteria > Acidobacteriota > Terriglobia > Terriglobales > Acidobacteriaceae > EB88. Next base: position 1,679,200 of record OZ240685.1, read on the forward strand.
GATCGTCTGGTGGGCGGGCGTGATGCGCGCGCTCCAGGGAAGCACATCAGCATCGCTTCCGAATGTCGGCCTCTTTGAGAGTATTTTCGATCTGTGGCTGTCGAACATGGACGAAGTTCCACGGGATGCGCCAAGCGTCTTCAGCTTCTACTCGCCAAACTTTCAATTGCAGGGAACAGGTCTCTATGCACCTGAGTTTCAGAACGAGAATGCAAACACTGTGACCTGGATGGCACTGCATCTGCAAGATGCCGTAAACAACAGCTTCAACCTGACTGGCACCGAAGGCAACGAGTTCTCGCTCAATCTCGGTCCTGGGAGCACAGTGTTTAACATCGCGGCGACCCAGGGTGCTACGGGGCTGACAAAGTATCTCGACGCGCTGATGATGCACGGTGAAATGACTCAGGATATGTTCAACGCCATTGTGAATGCTGTGCGATACGACGATCCCGCGACCATGGCGCGCTGCGCTGTGTACCTGGTCGCCACCTCCCCGCAATACCGGGTCATCCTTTAGGCTGAACGTCCGCAGACTATGTAGTTGGAGATATCATGCAACGCAGAACTTTTGTGAAGAGTGCGTCCTGGGCGGCGCTTGCACAACTCGCCGGGGTTTCCCCGCTTCGCTCGATCGCAGCACACGCGCAGAGCGCCAATGATTACAAAGCAATCGTCTGCCTTTTTCTTCGCGGCGGCAACGACAGCAATAACATGATCATCCCGATCACGGGGTCGCAGTACACCGCGTATAGTAAGGCTCGCGGAAGTTATGCTGTGGGGCAGAACCAGCTTCTGTCGCTCGCGAACTCTGCCTACGGGATGAACCCAGCCTTGCCGAACCTGCATGCTGCTTACGCGGCTGGCCACGCTGCTGTGATCGCAAATGTTGGTCCGCTGGTGCAGCCAACAACGACCGCACAGTATAAGGCTCAAAGCGTCACCCTGCCACAGCAGCTCATGGCGCATGACGATCAGCAGGAAGCGTGGGAGATCGGGAACTACAGCACAGGCGTTGCACCCAGCTGGACCGGCCTGACTGCAGACCTGATCGGCTCGTCCTATAACGCATCGAATCTGCCGATGGTGACGCTGCTTGGGGCCGCTACTAACTTCGGTCGCGGCAACAGCTCTGTGCCGTTCACCGCGGGTGGAGCCGCGCAGCAGGCATCGTTCTGGTGCTCTGAAGGCATGGCCTGTTATCCAAGGGCGACCGCTGCACAGCAGCTGCTTACCTTCAACAACGGTGTGACGCTGCTGCAGGCCGACCAGGCGATCTACCAGGACGCGTATAAGTGGAACGCGTTCTACAACAGCGTGCTCGGCAGTGCGGTTGGCTTCCGCACCAACTTCTCGCCTAGCAATCCTTTGTCGCCTGCCCTGTACACGGTCGCCACCATGATGCAGTTGCGCGCAGCGATCGGCGCACGTCGGCAGATCTTCATGATCGATGCGGGCAGCTTCGACACGCACGCGAACCAGGCAGCCGCCCTGGCCCAGCTCTATCCGATGCTGGATCAGGCAGTCGGCACGTTCGTCTCCGTGATGCAGGAGCTCGGCGTCTACGACGACGTCACGTTGTTCACGGCGTCTGACTTCTCGCGCACCCTGCAGATGAACAGCGCTGGCGGTTCTGATCACGCCTGGGGCGGCCATCACATCGCGCTTGGTGGCGCGGTCAAGGGCGGACAGATCTATGGCACCTTCCCGGATCTCACCATCAATGGTGTCAACGACATCGACGGGACCGGCCGGTATGTGCCCACAACCGCTCTGTCCCAGTACATGGCGACCCTCGCATCCTGGTTCGGTGTGCCGAGCTCTGCGCTGCGTGGCATGTTCCCGGGTCTCTCGAACTTCTCCTCGGCTAATCTTGGCTTTGTGTAGACCGACGTACAGGAGCAAAGGAATAGCCCCGCATCTGCGGGGCTTTTCCTTTCTTGCTGCGAGATGAGCTAGTTTAATCCGCCACGCTTCGAGCGACGCGACTGCCAGGCTTCGTATTGCTGCTCGTCATTGCCTGCGTTGCGCTCCCGGTCGCCGCGACGGTTCTTTTCGCCGGCAGAGAAAGTGCGCTCTTCGCTGCGGCTGAGCCGGCGATGCGCCACCATTCCCTCCAGCAGGAACTCTGCCGCTGCAACCAGCCGCTCTGGTGCATCGGCTGCCTTGATGCCGAGTGGCGCAAGCTTCTCGATCAGCCCCTGGATCTGCTGTAACTCTGCGGCAATCGCGGTTGCAGGTTCCGAATCTTCCACCTTGAGCGAGCCGCCCAGGTTGAACCACTGCTCGATCTGCTGCACGTTGGTGTCAGCGAAGTAGGTGTCGTACACCGTGCCAAGAGCGGAGCGGATCAGCTCGCGCACAACCACATCTGCGCCGCGCATCTCGCCCTCATACTCAAGCTCGATCTTGCCGGTGATGCCAGGCATCGCGGTGTACAGGTCGCCGATCCGCGGCAGCACCAGCGACTCGCCATGGAGCAGGGCGCGCCGCTCTGCATTCGAGACCACAAGCTCCATCGTCGAGATCGGCAGTCGCTGCGACACACCGGAGCGTTTGTCGACCCGCTTGTCTCCACGTGCTGTAAACGCGACCTGCTCGACGATCTCGCGCATGTACTTTGGGATCTCAATGGTGCTTGCCGCGCGCTCTGCCCAGGCCTCCTGCTCGGTGATCGCCATGCCTTCCTGCAGCGTCTCCGGGTAATGCGTGCGAATCTCCGAGCCAATGCGGTCCTTGAGCGGCGTCACGATCTTGCCGCGCGCCGTGTAATCTTCCGGGTTCGCGCTGAAGACGATGGCCACATCAAGCTGCAGGCGTACCGGGTAGCCCTTAATCTGGACATCACCTTCCTGCATGATGTTGAACAGTGCGACCTGGATCTTGCCGGCGAGGTCCGGCACCTCGTTGATCGCAAAGATCCCTCGATTGGCACGCGGCAGCAGGCCGTAGTGCATCGTGAGTTCGTTGGAGAGGTCCTGCCCCCCGCGCGCAGCCTTGATTGGATCAAGGTCACCGACCAGATCGGCGACCGTGACGTCCGGCGTGGCCAGCTTTTCAACATAGCGGTCATCGCGGCTCATCCAGGCGATCGGCGTGTGGTCGCCATGCTGCGCGATCAGATCACGCGAGTGCTTGGCAAGCGGCTTCCACGGGTTATCGCGGATTTCCGAGCCTGCAATGTAGGGCGCCCATTCATCGAGCAGGTGCGTCAGCGAGCGCAGGATGCGGCTCTTCGCCTGGCCACGCAGGCCAAGAAGAATGAAGTTGTGCCGGGAGAGAACCGCATTCACGATCTGCGGCACCACGGTGTCTTCGTAGCCGACGATGCCGGGGAAGATGGGTTCGCGACGGGAGCCATTCGCCCGCAGCCGCTCGATCAGATTCTCGCGAAGCTCATCCTTGACGGACCGATTCCGGAGGCGGGCCTCGCCATAGAGAGGATGCTGGCGAAGCTCACCCAGCGTCTTGGGCAGTGCTTCGTGGGTAGATGGGGTCGATGGGACCACTGGGTTCGATGAGGGCATCGCGATGAGGGCTCCTGAAAACGAAGGGGGCGCACTTGAGCGCCGAAACGAAGGCACCTGCCGGGAGTTCAGGGAAAGGAGCCGGCGGAATGCAGGAAGAAGAAGCCTTTCCCTACTCAAGGATAACTGACCGGTAGGGCTGCTCCGGGAGAGCCGGGGAGACAAGGCCGGCCCACATTCATGAGATGGTGGCCAGCGGCAAGCTACATCACGGTGCCGTGTCCGTTGCGGGAGCCCGCGGTCTGGCTTTGCGCGCCCATGCGCAGCTTGGGAAGAATTTCGCCGTAGAACGCGAGCAGGAGGTGAGTACGCTCCTGGTCCGAGCGGCAAATCAGCAGCTGCTGCTTGAAGCCAAGATCCGCCGGCAGCTCCCAGGAGAGCTGAAACGATAGATCCCGGTCGAGGTTCAGGGAGTAGCTTTCACGCCCGATGCCAGCCAGGGCGAGCACCTCGAGGTGCAGGGCCACGCACTCGGCCCGCTCCTCGCGGGAGGAGGGGTTCGGCTCATCGTCAAAGAAGTCCACTTCAGCCTGCAGGTACGATTGCGAGTTATCGAGCTGCTCGATCTCGAAGCGCTGTTTGCCCTCGCAAAGCAGATCGATGCGGCCATCGGGATAGCGACGCAGGACGCGGGAGATTTCCGCAGTGCAGCCCACAATGGCGAGACCTTCCCGCTGCGCTCGTACCACGCCAAAGGAAAGGTCGCCGCCGAGGCACTCGCCTACCATTTCCTTGTAGCGCTCTTCAAAGATGTGCAGCGGAAGCAGCACACCTGGAAACAGCACGACATCGAGGGGGAACAGGGCGATCTTCATCCGAAATCAGTGCCTTTCAGGCGAGTTCGCCATCCCCTTGAAGCCGCTGCTTACAAGTGGCTGGGAATGGAGTCCGTACGTTGCGGGCCCCTGTCTACAAGCTGGTTCCTTACTGTCGCATGGGTGAAAGGGAATCGCTAACTATCCAGTTCCATTTCATCAAGCATTGCCTGCATCTCGCCTTGTGCATGCGTGTTGCCGGTGCGGCGCGCACATGCAATGCCAAGTTCCAGGTGCTGCCTGGCTTCGTCCACGCGGCCGGCTCGTGCAAGTGTCTGGGCCGCCATGAAATACCCGGGTACATACTCTGGATTGATCTCAAGCAGGGTGGCAAACTGCGCCAGCGATGCATCGAACTGATCCTTGCCCGCATATTCCATCGCCAGCCCGTACCGTGCGAACGTGTCTGCGGGATTATCTTCGAGGATCCGTTGCAACATCGCTTCCTTGTCCAATGCTTTCCCTCTTTCGATCTCTGCAGTAGATTCCACGTGGGCCGCGCGGGACGCCAGCACTTTTAGAAAGGCTTGCGAGCGCTGAAACTGATCTAATTGTACCCGCCGGGCTATGTTGGCCTGATGAAAGGAAGACCATGCCTGAAGAGCAGAACCTGACCCGCAGAGCGCATGTTTCCCAGTCGGAAATGACAGAGCTGATCCTGCCCAATGACACCAACACCCTGGGCAATCTGCTGGGTGGGCGCCTCATGCACTTCATCGATCTGGTGGCCGCCATGGCGGCTTACCGGCATGCACGCACCCATGTGGTGACTGCTTCGATGGATCACATCGACTTCATTGCGCCGGTGCATGTGGGCGACTTATTGATCCTCAAGTCGCGCGTCAACCGGGGCTACCGCACCTCGATGGAGGTTGGCGTCAAAGTCTGGGCAGAGAATGCCACCGAGGGTACGCGCCGCCATGTAGCCTCAGCGTATCTAACCTTTGTCGCTGTCTCGTCCCTGGGCGTCCCGGTTCCAATTCCTCAACTCGTTGTCGAAGATGGGGACGGCGAGCGTCGCTTCGCCGATGCCGGCCGCCGCCGCGAACAGCGCAAGCTTGAACTCGCACGCAAGCGCGAAGCCGGGAAACTCACGGTGAACACGCACTCCAGCGACGAACAGGCGCACTAACCGCACCACCGAAAGGAACCTCGTACGATGGCTCACGCACAAACACCACCGCCACCGGCATCGCTGCCTGGCGTGCACCACATCATTGCTGTCGGCTCCGGCAAAGGCGGCGTCGGCAAAAGCACGGTCGCCGCGAACCTCGCCATTGCCCTCGCCGGTCTGGGACAACGCGTCGGCCTGATCGACGCCGACATCTATGGGCCGAACATCCCCCTAATGTTCGGTACCACAGGGCAGCCGAAGGTGCTGGCCAATAACCAGATCGAGCCGAACCTGGCGCATGGAGTCAAGGTCATGTCGGTCGGGCTGATCTCGCCCGGCGACAAGCCCATGGTGATGCGCGGCCCGATGCTGCACCAGATCATCCGACAGTTCCTGCAGCAGGTGGAGTGGGGCGAGCTCGACTTTCTGTTGATCGACCTGCCGCCGGGTACCGGAGATGTCGTGATCTCGCTCGTCCAGACCGTCCCGCTGACTGGAGCCGTCGTGGTCTCCACCCCTTCCGACGTAGCCCTGCAGGATGCGCGCAAGGCGCTTGAAATGTTTGGGCAGGTCAACGTGGAGATACTTGGCATCATCGAAAACATGAGCCACTTCACCTGTCCTCACTGCCACAGCGAGATCGATATCTTCAGCAAGGGTGGGGCCGTGCGCACGGCAGAGCAGTTCAAGGTGCCGTTTCTCGGCTCGATCGAGCTGGCACCTGCAATTCGGGAGGGAGGCGACCATGGAACCCCGATCGCGGCGGCTGGCGAGAATGCGGCGTTCGCCGGAGAGTTCTACGGGATCGCTCGCAAGGTCGCGGCGAGGGCCGCGGAGCTCGAGGGCAAGGGAGAAGACGTCTTCGAAATCCGGTAGCAGCCGCCCTGCACCAGTTCGCCGTCATCCTCAGCCCCCAGGCACCAGATCCTGAGTCCTTTCACAAGCCCGGGCAGGCTGGAAGCCTCAGTAGGCCAGCCAGCGGACGTGGGCAGAGTTGCAGAGAAGCAGGGGACGGTCCGAGCAAAGATCCGCGAGAAACAGAAAGGCCGGGGCATCTGCCCCGGCCACTCTCACTCCAAAATGCCTGACCTAGGCAGTCGCGGGAACCGCAAGAGCCTTCACACGAGCGTTCAGGCGGCTCTTGTAGCGCGAAGCCGTGTTCTTATGCAGAACACCCTTCTGGACGCTCTTGTCCAGAGCGGACACGGTGAGGCGGAACTGCTCGGCTGCAACCTTCGCGTCACCCTTCTGCAGGGCCTCACGCAGGAGCCGCAGGCTGCCGCGGATGCGGCTCTTGTTGGCACGGTTGACGGTGGTCTTGCGCTTGGTCTGACGAACGCGCTTCAGCGCGGAGACATGATTTGCCATGAACAGGATCCTTAAACAGTCTTGGGATGAGTCGGGATGCGCGGACATCCGCTCTCCCTCGAATCTCCAAGTCTATGTAAATCGTTCCGGAAGGTCAAGCAGGCAGGAGGCAGTGTTCCTGCCCTAGGGAGCGGAGGATACATGCATGCACAGTCTAGGACAGCAGTTGGGCAGCCCGGACGGCTGCCCTTTTTTTTGCTGAATGCTCTCTAGGCTGAAACTGCCGCTTCGCTGTTTGCCCGCTCCGCAATCGTGTTGAGAAGCATATCTGCATGCTTTTCCTCCTGCAGCGTCTTCTCCAGAAGCTCCGCATGGCGGGGAAGACCGATCTGGAGGGCCCAGTTCTTCGCTGCGCCATAGGAAGCGATCTCGAAGTGCTCCACCTTCTGGCCGCTGGCCAGCAGACCCGCATCCCGCACCGGACCCTCGTCGGACTCCTTCACGATGTTCTCTGCAGACACGATCAGGGCGGCCGTCACGGCACACTTCTTGTCGTCTGCGCTGCCATTCAGCTCGCTCAACAGGGACTCAAGGCGCTCCGCCTGGACGCGCGTCTCCTGCTGGTGTGACTGGAATGCCTGCTTCAGCTGCGTATCGGTTGCATGCTGGATCATGCTGTCCAGACCCTCGATGATCTGGTTTTCTGCCGAGAGCAGGTAGCGAAGCTGCAGGTTGTAGAGCGATTCCAAGTTCTTGATCTCGTTCGGTGTCAGTAAACCCATGGGGGACCTCTGAGGGGGTAAGTGACCGCCCTATGTAATGAGACGGTTGATTTTCGTAGGGCGTTGGCTGCTCTGCCGAGTTGCGTCCCTGTCTTCCACATCCCGCACACTCTGGTCACGCAGGGTCATAACAGATTCATCGTGCGGCCATTGACGCCCGGGTAGCCTGGCGCTACTCTTTCCGCATCGACCCTCGTTGCAGCGCCGGCGAAGCATTCCAGCGGATACACACCGCACTGCTTCGTGCCCTGCTCCTCCTCAAACAGCCAAAGCATCGTATCTCTACAGACGCCCGCGTGCGCCTGTAGACGGAGGCCTATTCGCCACTTGATGACGACTAAACTGATTGAAATCACGCCAAACCTTGAGCCCCTTTTCGGGACCCGCGATGAAAATCTCAAGCTGATGGAGCGTGAGCTCCAGGTGCGAATCGACCTTCGCTCCGATGCGGTGCACGTCAGTGGCCCCGAAGAAAGCCTGAACCGGGTAGAAGGTATCTTTGCTGATTTCGAACACCTCCGCCAGCGTGGCGTTCACCCGCACAACGGCGAGCTCCACTCCCTGCTCAAGCTGGTCGTCTGCGATCCCACGGTCACGCTGCGCTCGCTGATCGAGACCGGGAAGCAGCGTGCTACAGGCGGCGTCAAGCGCATCGTGCAGCCGCGCTCGGTCAACCAGCGCTGTTATGTCGAAGCCATCGAACAGAACGACATGACGTTCGGGATCGGTCCGGCCGGCACCGGCAAAACCTATCTCGCGGTCGCGATGGGCGCTGCCGCGCTGCTCGCCAAGAAGGTCAGCCGCATCGTTCTCGTACGGCCGGCGGTCGAGGCCGGCGAGCGGCTCGGCTTCCTCCCTGGTTCGCTGCAGGAAAAGATCGATCCGTACCTTCGTCCGCTCTACGACGCACTCTACGATCTGCTCGAGCCCGAGCGGGTGGACAAGATGATCGAGAAAAACATCATCGAGGTGGCGCCACTTGCCTTTATGCGTGGCCGCACTCTCAATGACGCCTTCATCATCATGGACGAGGCGCAGAACACGACGTCCGAACAGATGAAAATGTTCCTGACGCGTCTTGGCAACAACTCCAAGGCAGTGATCACGGGCGATGTCACGCAGATCGATCTCCCCAACCCACGCAAGTCAGGCCTTGTAGAAGCGATCAAGATCCTCTCCGGCACCGATGGAATTAAGTTCATTCACTTTGAAGATGGCGACGTGGTACGGCACCACCTGGTGCAGCGCATCATCCGCGCCTACGATCACTTCGGCCGCGCCGAGCAGATGCCGCTCGGGATGGAGAATGGTTCGCAGCCGCAGGCGGGCAAACCGCAGTAGCTTTTCCGCTCTCGCCGGGGCGCAATGCGGTACCATAAGAGTTAGCAGGGCAACAGGAGAGCATCGCTCTCCTGTTGCTGTTTGCAGGAGACAAGGCTGGCCCGGAGTGTGGGGCCGAGATCATGATCGCGATAGCGCCGGAAGTACGCATACCCCGTGGCTCGCTCCCCAGGCGGGAGCTTGGAGCCTTTTTGCGTGACGCCTGCACGGCGGTTCCGCTGGACGGGGAGGTGTCGGTCCTGCTCACCACGGACGACGCCATCCAGGCATTGAACCGGACGTATCGTCGCAAAAACAAGCCCACAGATGTCTTGTCGTTTCCCGCAGCGACGGAAGGGTTTCCCGGGCAGGCGGTGCTTGCCGGCGACCTCGCCATTTCGCTCGATACAGCAAAGCGCCAGGCCGATGAATGGGGACATGCGCTGCTCATCGAGGTAAAGGTTCTCCTGTTGCACGGGCTGTTACATTTAGCCGGCTTCGATCACGAGGCCGATACTGGACAGATGGCTCGGCGTGAGCGTGCACTGCGCCGTCAGTTCGAACTGCCTGCCGGCCTGATCCAGCGCACAGCAGCAACGCCGGTGATTTCCCTTCGTCGCGCTGCGCAAACCGCATCGGCGCGGGCCCGGGTGCGTGCGCGATGACTGTCTTCCTCGCTGTGCTGGTGTTTCTGCTTCTCGCGACGCTGACGATGGCCTCGTACATTGACCGGCTCTACTCCGAGATGGGCAAATTCCTGTCGCGGGATTTCCAGGAGAATATCGATGTGTGGGAGCAGCGCGTCGAGCCGAGACTCGGCATTGGCCGCGAACAGCTGGCGCTTTCCGCCGCGGTGCTCTCGCAGCTTTCGCTCGCCTCGCTCACCCTGCTGATCGGCATGGCGCTGGTTGACAAGCGTGTCTCGACCACGACGCCAACGGCTGCGCATATCGGGCAGGCCGTGTTCCTCGTGGTGCTGCTGATCGTGGTCTTCAATCGGCTCCTGCCATACGTTTTCTTCACGCGCACCCGCGGTGAATGGCTGGTCCGCTTCTTGTGGCCGCTGCGCGTGCTCTTCACTGTCTTTCAGCCGCTGACGCTCGTGATCAGCTTCCTGCTTTCGATCGTTACGCTCGCCGGAGAACCGGCGAAGGAGCGCGTCGAGGAAGACTCGGGCGCCGCGGTCGACGCCCTGATCGAGGCAGGCCAGGAAGAAGGCATCCTCGAGGAAGATGATCACGAACTGATTCGCTCTGCCGTGGAGTTCGGCGACAAGGTGGTGCGCGAGGTCATGACACCGCGGCCGCGCATCTTCGCCGTGCCGGAGGAAATCACGATCGAGGAGCTCTTGAAGCTGCTCGATACGCATGTCTTCTCGCGTGTGCCTGTCTTCTCCGGTTCGCTCGACACCATCACCGGCATCGTATTTGCTCACGACACGTTACAGATCACCGACGTCGATGCAGCCACGCAGCGTGTTGCCTCGATCGCCCGTCCTGCGACGTTCATCCCGGAGACGAAGCGCGCCAACGAAGCGCTGCGCGAGATGCAGCGCGAGAAGCAGCACATGCGCATTGTGATCGATGAGTACGGTGGCGTCGCAGGGCTGGTCACGATTGAAGATCTCGTCGAAGAGATCGTAGGCACCATTGCCGACGAGCATGAAGAGGAAGACGCGGAAGCGATCCGCGAAGAAGGCCCCGGCGTCTGGACGGTGCCGGGTGACTTTGAAGTCGCGCAACTCGAAGACCTGCTCGATGGCGAGTGGGAAGCCCCAGAGGACTACGAAGCGACCACGGTCGCAGGGCTCGTCAGCGAGACCGCCGGCCGCATCCCCATGACCGGCGAAGTCGTGGAAGAAAACGGACTGCGCTTTGAAATTCTCGCCTCCACCGATCGCAGGATTGAACGCATGCGCGTCTCTCGCGTCGGGGCGGCAGCATAGCGGAAAGGCAACAACGTGCGAAGTGGTTTTGTATCGATCCTGGGGCGTCCCAATGCTGGCAAATCAACGCTGGTCAACGCGCTTACCGGTGAAAAGGTAGCGATCGTGACGAGCAAGCCGCAGACCACGCGGACTCGCATTCACGGCATCGTCGATGTTCCGAAAAAAGGCAAGAGCCCGGCAGCCCAGATCGTTTTCGTCGACACACCAGGCGTGCACAAACCCAGCACCCTGCTCGACAAGCAAATGATGCAGGTGGTCTACGATGCGCTGGAAAGCCGCGACATCGTGCTCGTCATGGTAGACGCATCGCGACGATTGAAGCTGCCTGAGGCTGCTCCTATCCCGCCTGGAGATGAAGCGGCGACGAAGCGCAGCAAGGAAGATTCCGAAGATGCGTTTGTCTTTGAGCTCATCCGTAAACTCGAGTGCCCTGTCTTCCTCCTGATCAACAAGATCGACCTTGTCCCGCGCGAAGAGCTGTTGCCGATGATCACCGAGCTTAGCGCGCGGCACCCGTTCAAGGAAGTGCTTCTGCTCTCAGCGCGCAAGTGTGACGGGCTTGAACTGCTTGTCGAGAAGATCGTCGAGTACCTGCCACAGGGCGAGCGGTATTTCCCGAAGGACCAGTTCACCGACCAGCCGGAGCGCTTTCTTGCGGCCGAGCTCATTCGCGAACGCATCCTGATGGAGACCGGCGAAGAGGTTCCGTATGCGAGTGCCGTGGTGATCGAACAGTGGGAAGAGCCGCCGGTGAGTACGCGCAAGAGCAAGCTTGATCCCGAGCACCAGAAGCTGCCGCTGACGCGTATCGCTGCAGCGGTGTACTGCGAGCGGGAAGGGCAGAAGGCTATCCTGATTGGCAAGGGCGGCACGAAGCTGAAAGCAATCGGGGCATCGGCGCGCAAGGAGATTGAGCAGCTGCTGGGTACGCGCGTGTTTCTTGAACTGCACATTATCGTCGAGCCGGGCTGGCGTGAGAAGCGGGGTTTCCTCGATACGCTCGATTGGCGGCGGCAGCTGGATGACCTGGCACAACGCAAAGCGGCACTGACAGAAGAGCCTGGGCAGTAGCCGGATGTTCCACCGAAAGCGTAGGTAGTCACGGAGAAAAGAAAAGGAGTGACAGCGCAGGCTGTCACTCCTTGTTGCTTGCCTGCGCCTGCTAGAACTCGAAGCGCATCGCGAACTGCAACTGACGCGACGAGCCTGCATCCCCGACCTGTGTACGTGTTGACGAGATCTGCCCAAACGTACTCGTCGCGGCGCTGCTTGCAGTGAGATTGGGGTTGCCGAAGTTGACGTGGTTGAGCATGTCGAAGGCATCCGCGCGCACAACGAGCGCGGTGCCTTCGGTGATCTTTGTCGTCTTCTCGAGCGAAAGGTCCGAGTCTGCGAAGCCGGGACCCTGAAGCGCATTGCGCCGGAGGTCGCCAAAGCCCGCAGGCTGCGTGTAGAACGAGCAGCCTGCAGCGGGCGTCGCACAGACTGTTGCGTGGATAAAGGGTACGTTGCCATTGCCGAGTGTCGTGCCTGTGCCGGTGCTGTAAGTGCCCAGCAAAGTCGGGCGGATGTAGCCCGTCACGCCGCTGTACGTCGAGGTTGTGACGACGTTGAGTGGGTTGCCGCTTTGCAGCTGCGTGATGTTGGCAAGCAGCCAACCCTCAGCAATGCGATTGCCGTGGAAGGGAAGGTTCCATGTGCCCGAGAAGACGAAGTGGTTGCGCGCGTCGAAGTCCGAGAGGCCGTAGTCGCCTTTCGGATTGAGGCTGTTCTGGAACGAATCCGTGCCTTGCGAGCCAAGCGAGTTGAGATCCTGCGACTTGGACCAGGTGTACGTGGAATTCACTTGCACACCGTGGCTCAGCGCCTTGCGCACCGTGAACCAGAGTGCGTTGTAGTTCGAAATGGATGTGGAGTCGATGTACCCGATATTCCCAAGCGCGCCCCCGGGGCGGATCGTGCTCGCTGCGGAGAGCGTGCGATAGGGACGGACCGGTGTCGTTCCATTCGGGTACGTGTACTGGTTGAGGTTGAGAGCGTCGCGCAGATGCTTGCCCTCGGAACCGATGTAGCCAAGCTCCATCACCACACCTTGCCCAAGCTGCTGCTGCAGGTTCAGGTTGTAGCTCTCCACATACGCATTGCGCAGGTTGGAATTGATCGCTGAAGGCGCAAGCGAGGACAGCGCGGCATCCGCGTACAACGAACCGACTGGAAGCGCGCCGGAATCGCTGACCGGATTTGCATTGGGAGGATTGCCTGCAAGCCCCGAGACAGCATCGGTGACCGGTTGATCCGCAAGGATTCCGTAGCCGCCGCGCAGCACCGTGTCGCCATCGCCGCGCAGGTCATAGATAAAACCAACCCGTGGCTCGTAGTTGTAGTTCTGGTTGTAGGCCTGTCCGATGTGGTTCAAGGTGTCAGTGACCGTGTCGAAGTTGACGAAGCGTCCGCCGCCTTCTGTCGGGCTGCCGTTCCACTCGAAGCGGAAGCCGGCCTCGATCTGGAAGCGGTTGGTGAGCTTGTAATTGTCAGTGACGAAGCCATCGGCCGCATTTTCAAAGATGCGGCTCGTTACCTGCGTCGGCGTGGTGCTGAAGGTGCTTGCTATGCCATTGATGAAGTTAGCCGTCGTGCTGAAGGTCAGGCTGCCGGGACTCTGCGAAAAGTTGGCGTTGATGAAGCGACGGAACTCACCACCGGTGCGAACGGTGTGCCTGCCGTAGTTCAGCGAGAGCGTGTCGGAAAAGATGCCGCCGGTATCGAAGCGGCCCTGGGGAAAGCCCGAGGGGCCTCCGAAGTTGAGCCCGATATCCTGGACGGTGATCTGTGGCAGCGCGTTGTTGTACGTGACGCCATTCTGAATGCCGTAGTTAAGCGGGTTTTCCGGAGTGTTCGGCGTAAAAGAAATCGCAATGCGATCGAAGCCGAGACGCGCTTCGTTCACCACGTTCGGCGAAAAGATGTGCACTTCATTCAACGTGCCGATCTGCCGGTGCGCGGTGCGGTGATCGCCAAAGCCCGGCACGGTGTTGCCCTGCAGGTTGGGCTCCGTGCGGGCGTCCTGCTGCCACGCGTAGTAGGCATGGAGATTATCCGTCGCGCTGATGGTGTGCAGCAGATCGCCCGAAAACTGGTCGGTCTTGACTGGACCCGGCTGAGAGCCCTGGTAGACGGTGCCGGTCGCATTATTGCCGGCGGGGATAAGGTTCACAAGCTGCGCGTACGCAGGTCCAGCAGGGCTCGCAAGCAGCGCGGTGCGCTGCGCGGGGCTGAGCACGTTGCCGTTGAAGAGGATGCCCTGCTGCTGGCGGAGCCCTTCGTAGCTCAGAAAGAAGAATGTCCGGTCCTTCCAGACAGGACCCGAGAATGCGCCACCAAAGTTGTTACGAATAATCGAGTTCTGCCGCGCAGGCGAACGATTGAAGTAGTTGCGCGCGTCGAAGTAGTTGTTGCGCAGGTAGTCGAAGGCTTCACCGTGAAACGCATTGGTGCCGGAACGGGTCGCCACATTGACGACTGAACCAGACGACCGCCCATACTCCGCAGACGGCGTCGAGTTGATGATCTTGAACTCGGCGGTGGTGTTGATCGAAGGCTGAAAGGTGATCTGGTTCTGCGACATGTCGTTGAGGTTGACGCCGTTGATCATGAAGTCAACGGAGTCTTCGCGCTGGCCGGCAGTATCAAAGGAGTTTGCACCCAGGCCGCGGCTCGCACTGGTGAGGCTGCCTGTCACGGGCGGAACCACAGTGCCGGGCGTGAGATTGGTGAGATCGAGAAAGTGACGTCCGTTGAGCGGGATCTCCTGCACGGTCTTCTGATCGATGACCTGGCCGACGGTGATCGTCTGCGCATCGAGGATCGGGGCCGCACCCTCGACCTGGACAACTTCTCCGGCGGAGGCGAGGCCGAGCTTCACGTTCGAGGTGACGTTCTGATCGACCTCAAGCGTGACACTGGGCACCTTGTAGTCGGCGAAGCCGGAGGCCGAGATGGTGACGCTGTAGTTCCCGGGCTGGAGCGAGGGCACCGAGTAGTTGCCGGCGGAGTCGGAGGTGACCTTGCGATCCACTCCAGTGGCAAGCCCATGCACGATGACCTGTGCTGCCGAGACCACGGCGCCGGATGGATCCGTGACGTTGCCGGAGAGCGTGGCAGTGGACTGGGCATAGGCTACGGAAGCGGCGGAGACAACAAGGGTGGAAAGAGCGACGGCTCTGCTGCGGTACGTCAAGCGACCTCCTGGTCGGGGGGGGGAGTAGCGCTAAAAGCGGGGGCGCGAAGAGGTCTGAGGGACTCCAGCCAGCCGTCAACAAAGGCCATGCAGGGTTGCATGTACGGTAGTATCCAATCCGGTTCAAGTCAACAAACGATGCCGGGCTAGGGCCTCTGCGCGAGTGCGTGGCGCCTGTGATATGGGGTGGTACGTGGCGCGTGTGGTCCGCTTAGAATGGAGCCGATGACGCCCTCAACTGCTCCCCGGACCGAACCTTTCGATCGTTCGCAGGGGCTCCTGCAGACGGTGCGGTCGCCGCTCCTGATGGCAGCCGGCATACCGCATGGTTTCTCCACACGCACGGGGGGCTCCAGCACCGCGTATTGCCGCAAGGAGGCGGGGGCCGGCGAACTGAATCTCGGATTCACGGCTTCGGATGGGCGGCACAACGTGCTTCGGAATCGCGAGAAACTGCTTGTCGATGTGTTTGGGTCAGCGCTTCCGCTGGTCACGCTGCACCAGGTTCACTCCGCGTTGACGGTGCAAGTCACAACGATTGATGCGGGCGAGGAAGCAACATCACAGGGGGATGGGCTCGTGACGGACGAGCCCGCTCTCGCCCTCGGCATCCAGACCGCAGATTGTGTGCCCGTGCTGGTGGCCGATCGCCGACGCGGAGTGGTCGCGGCCTTCCACGCGGGATGGCGAGGTACTCTGGCGCGGATCGTGGAGCAGGGCGTGGGCATGATGCGAGCGAGGTACGGGTCTGACCCCGCAGAGCTGGTGGCTGCGATTGGCCCCTCGATCCGCGGGTGTTGTTACTCCGTTGGCCGGGAGGTCGTCGATGCATTTCACGCGCAGTTTCGGTATGCGGGCGTGCTGCTATCCGGTGAAGAGCCGAGTCGACTCGACCTGGCCGCCGCGAACCGGCAGCAGCTGCTCGCCAGCGGCCTGGAGACAAACAATATCGACGACATGGATTTGTGCACTCGATGCCGGACCGACCTGTTTTTCTCCTACCGGGAAGAGGCCGGGTTTACCGGCCGTATGCTGAGTGTGATCGCCCGCACATCGCGCTAAGCAGCTGGCTGGCTGCGTGCTGCGCCAGGGTTCACCATGTCGCGCAGTTCTTTGCTGGGCTTGAAATACGGCACGCGTTTTGCCGGCACATCTACCTTGGCGCCGGTTTTCGGGTTCCTCCCGACGCGCGGTTTGCGTTGCCGGATTCGGAAGGAGCCGAAACCGCGTACCTCGATCTTGTCACCCTTCTTGAGCGCACCGATAACCGCTTCAAAAACAGTGTCGACGATCACTTCGCCATCCCGACGCGTCAGGTCGCCGAGGGTCAGGACTTCCTCTACGAGATTCGCTTTGGTCATGGTGATGGAGTTTGTAGTCATGAAATCCCCGCGGCCGCACATGTCACCCGCTTCTGGGTCATAGATGCATGTTTGGGCAGCCAAGATAAGTGTGCAGGGGATGCCGATCTCGTACAACGGTACGAAGGGGGTAGGGCTAAACGGGGATTTCGCCCTCGAGGTTCTTAGGAGACCAGAGCCGTTGCGGAGCCGGAGTGACCGGCCATGTCGCGCGATCGCACCAGGATGCCCCGGTCGCCATTCTGTTCCAGGGTCATTGCGGGCGAGCAGTCACCGCACAGCCAATAGTGTTCGAGGTGGCGGGTGCGTTTTCCGTCGGGACCGACCTGGGCGCTGGCCATATCAAAGACGAAAACGCGGCCATCCCGCAGATAGTGAAGGGGCTTGTTGCATTGGGGGTTTGCGCAGTTATTTACCATAACGGGAGTCCTCAGCTTTCGCGCAGCTTTCTCCATTGCTGGAGTCTTGAAGTAATCATCGGAGAGTATCTGAAGATTACCCTTTCTACTGCTAGTTACGATGCATTTCCACTTTGCTGTGTGGCCTGCTCCACGCGTCCCGGAAAGCTCTGCCTTGCGGGAAGTAGTTGAAGCGTAAGCCTCTAAGCAGAGTCGGTCGGTCTGCTTGCGAATAGGAGATAGCGTCTCGTCTGTTGTAGACTCTGTCGAGGACAAACGGGCTTCGGTGGTGACCGAAGCTGTAGCCCGTGGGAAGAAGGTCTTACTCCACGGCCGTCCGGCAACCGCGGGATCAAACGCGCCTTTTGACTTCCAACTTCGTGCTTGCTACTGTTGTCACTGGCGCTTTGCGCTTTGTGTGTCCCCGTCGTCCAGTGGCCTAGGACACCGCCCTTTCACGGCGGTAACACGGGTTCGAATCCCGTCGGGGACGCCATTCTTCATGTTGATTCCACCTATTCTCTCCCCCCGCTCAGTCTGGCAACATGCTTCCTTTCGGTCTTCTCATCCGCTAGACTCAGCCTCAATCTTGCACCAATTGCGAGTCTCCAGATGAAAGCTCCTCTCGACACCCCTGCGCCTGCCGCAGACGTTTCTTCTTCGCGGAAACATTTCCGCTCGTCCTCCGGTGAGATTTTCGACGGCTATTTTTCTGAGGGCCGCACCTGGAGCTTCAAGAAGCAGGACCTGCTGGATGCGCGGGCACGCCGCCTGTTCGAGTCCGCAGCGCTGGCCTGCTCGGTTGACGCCTACCCCTTCCAGGCACCGCTGACCCACAAGACTGGTCCCTGTGTGCTGACCGATGGGCACGAGATGCTGATGCTCTCGAGCTACGACTATCTCGGCCTGGTAGGCGATCCGCGGATCGACGCTGCTGCGATCGAGGCGATCAAGCGTTACGGCACCGGCACCGGCGGCGTACGCCTGTTGACCGGCACGCTCGAGCTGCACAAGGAGATGGAAGCCGCGCTCGCCGCCTTCAAGGGCACCGAGGCCGCGCTGACCTTCACCTCGGGGTACGTTGCGAACCTTGCCGTGATCTCGTCGCTCTTCGGGCCGGCCGATCGCGTGATCGCAGATACGTTCTCGCACCGCAGCCTGATGGATGCTTGTCGTCTCGCGGGTGTGCAGGTGCAACGCTTCCAGCACAACGACCCTGACTCTCTCCGGCACGAGATCAAGAATGGCCCGCAGGCAAATCGCACCCTGATCATCTCCGATGGCGTCTTCTCGATGGACGGGGACATCTGCTGCCTGCCAGAGCTGATCGCGATCAAGAAAGAATTCGGCTGCTACCTCTTGATGGACGAGTCGCATGCGACCGGTGTCCTGGGTGCAGGCGGTCGCGGCACCGACGAGCATTTTGGCGTAGACACGAGCGATGTCGATATCTGGACCGGTTCGCTCGCGAAGGGCATCCCGTCGGGTGGTGGCTTCGTTGCGGGCTCGCGTGAGCTCATGATCTTCCTGCAGCATGCCTCGGCACCGTTTATCTTCTCTGGCGCAATGCCTGCGCCTTCGGCTGCGACGGTACTCGCGGCGATCCAGATCCTTGAGAAGGAACCGCAGCGGGTCGACAAGATTCGCAGCAACGCGACGTTCCTGCGCGAAGGTCTCCAGGCGCTCGGGTTTGATACCGGGCTCTCGGAAACCGCGGTGATCCCGCTCATGCTCTATGACGACACGCGAACCGCTCTGTTTGCGCGCGAGCTACGCAACCGCGGCATCCTGACCTCGCCAGTGATGTTCCCGGCGGTGGCCCAGGGCTCGTCGCGTCTGCGACTCTGTGTTACCGCGGCGCACTCGAAGGATCAGCTGCAGTTCGCGCTCGACGTCTTCTCGACCCTGCGAGACGCGTAGTTGCAGGCGCTTGTCACCGGCGCCAGCGGCTTCCTGGGCGGTCGTCTCGTTGCCCTGCTGCTTGGACGTGGAGCCTCTGTGACCATCCTGGCCCGGCCCGGCTCGCTTGTTGTTGAGCAAGCCGGGGTCAGGATCGTCCGGAGCGCCGGGCCGCCTCCACAGGATCTGCTTCAAACCACCACACACGTCTTTCACTGTGCAGGCTGTTCGACCGACTGGGCCCCCCTGCGGACCTACCAGGAAGGCAACGTCGAGAACGTGCGCGTGCTGCTCGAAGCGGTGGAGACCGGAGCTCCGCGGCTCGAACGCTTCGTGCATGTGAGCACGACTGATGTGTTTGGCTACCCACAGCACGCGGGCGATGAAACGATGCCTCGACGTGATGTGGGGCTGCCGTATAACGCCACCAAGCTGGCCGGCGAAGAGCTCGTGTGGGCTGCGGCGAAGCGAGGGGTCCCGGTGACGGTGGTTCGCCCCGCAAGTATCTATGGCCCAGGCGGCAAAGCATTTGTCACCGACATTGTGGCGCTTCTGCGCCAGCGGCTGATGCTGCTGGTGGAGGGAGGGCGGGTTCCGGGCGGCTTCGTGTATGTAGACGATGTGTGTGCTGCGATGATCGCGGCGGCTGCGTCGCCGGTCGCGTTGATGCAGGACTACAACCTGAGCAGCGTCGAGGCGACCAGCTGGCGGACGTACGTGGATGCGCTGGCACGTGCGCTCGATCTGCCACTGCCGTGGTTACAGCTTCCGTTCCCGGCGGCAATGGCACTTGCAGCAGTGAGCGAGCTGCCGCACAAGGCCGGCCTCCCGGGTCGGCCGCTGTTGACGAGGCACGCCGTTTACCTGCTTGCGCGGGATCAACAATACAGCTCCGCCAAAGCAGAACGTGAGCTTGGATGGCGCCCCACGACTTCGCTCGACGAGGGGGTTGCCCGCTCCGTGAGACCCTTGCGCCGCTAAGCGGAAGCCATCTCAAGGCTCCGTTGCTGCGCCTCCTGCCGCTCCATGCGCGTCGACGAGCGCAACACACAGCGCGATGGTTGCCACGATCGCGCTCCCGTAGGAAAGCTCCGGATAGCTGAAGCCCATCGTCAACAGGAGGCCCCCCAGACTCGCGCCCGTCGCATTGCCGAGATTGAAGGCGCCCTGGTTGAGCGTGGATGCAAGATTGGGGGCGCCGACCGCCTGGTCAACCACCCGCGCCTGCAAGGGCGCGCCTGCAGCGAACTGCACGAAGCCCCAGACGAAAACCAGTGTGACCGCCGGGATCATGGTGCGCTCCGCAAAGGGAAGCAGCAGAAAGATCGCGATGAGCAGAACGATGCCGCCAAGGATCGTCGGCATCTGTCGCCAGTCACTCAGACGTCCACCAGTGAGATTGCCGAGCGTGATCCCTACACCAAAGATGACGAGCACCCACGTTACGGTAGACGGGGCAAGATGCGTGACTTTCTCGAGGATCGGCGCGATGTAGGTGAAGACGCAGAAAAGCGAGACCGAGGAGAGCGTGCTGAGCGCGAGTACCAGCAGCACCTGTGGCCGCAGCACAGCATGCAACTCATGCTTGATGTGGATGCGCTCGGGCATCTGCGAGGGAACCAGGCGAAAGAGACCGAGGCTGGCGATCGCGCCGACCGGCACCAGGGCCCAGAAGGCGAAGCGCCAGCCAAAGGCCTGCCCAAGCGCCGTGCCTGCAGGCACGCCCAATACGTTTGCAAGCGTAAGACCGCTGAACATGAGTGCAATGGCCTGCGCACGCTCGCCGCGCGGCACAAGATGAGACGCCACGATGCTGCCGATGCCGAAAAAGGCTCAGTGACACAGCGCGGTGAGGACGCGCGCAGTCATCAGCAGGCCGTACGTGGGTGCGAGCGCGCAGAGTGCGTTGCCGATGAGGAAGACCATCATCAGGATCATCAGCGCATGCTTGCGATCCATGCGAGAGAGCAGCAGGGCGACGAAGGGGGAACCGAGGGTGACGCTGAGCGCGTAGCCCGAGACGAGCAGGCCTGCCTTGGGAATGGAGACGTGGAAGCTGCGGCTAAGATCCGGCAGGAGCCCCATGATGATGAACTCGGAGGTGCCGATGCCAAAAGCAGACAGGGCCAGGGCGAGTAGAGGCTTGCGCATCCGCTATTGTCTACACATCCCCTGTCAAAACACTACCGCCTGGCGCGCGAAAGCCCGATGCGGAGAAACACTTCCATGATCCGAACGGCTGCCTTCAGCGAGCCCCGGAGGGAGCCTGCGACCTTTGAGACCCCGCCCTGGCGCATGCGGTAGCGGACCGGCAGCTCCAGGATGCGGAGACCCTGCGAGGCTGCTTTCATCTGCATCTCGAGGTTCCAGCCGTAGGTCATCTCCGACATCTGTAACTGCGTGAGTGACGATCGTCGGATTGCGCGAAATGGGCCCATGTCGGTGTAGCAGACGCCGTAACGCAGCCGGAGTAACACGCCAGCCAGCCATCCAGCGAAGCGCTGCGACAGAAGCAGGCTTCCGGGTTCGCGTACACCGCGGGTGCGCGAGCCGATAACAAAGTCGCGCTCTCCACGCAGCACCGGCCCTGCGATCGCGGCGAGATCCTCCGGGACGTCGCTGCCATCACCATCGACAAAGACCAGCACGTCCGAGGCTCTATCCGCAGCCTCAACGCCGGCCCAGCAAGCCTGCCCATACCCCCGTCGGGGCTCACGCACGACGCGCGCGCCCGAGGCGAGCGCGCGTGCACCTGTGGCGTCGGTGCTGCCGTTGTCCGCGACGAGGCACTCGCGCACAAGCGGCTGCAGAAAGCCGCGCACCACATCGCTGATCGCATCTTCTTCGTTGAGGGCCGGAATGATAACGGTGATGCGTGCGCTCACAGGCTCCAGCGCAATCCGCAATTGGCGCAGGCGCGGGGCGGCTGCGGGGTCATCAGGCTCGATCGAAACTGCTGGTAGGCCGGCCCATTCCAGATCTCCTGCAGGGTCTGCTGCGTGGCATCGCCAAGCGTGAAGCTGTCGTAGCCATGCATCGAAAACGGCGCAATGCAGCAGGGCAGTGCGCGACCGGTTGCGGTGAAGTACATCAGCGTCCAGGGACGGCGGCAGAGCGACCATGGAGCGTCTTCCGCGCTCTTCTTGATGCTGGTGCCTGGCTCGGTCGCGCCAGAGGCGTTGAAGCTGACACCGAGGCTCTCGGCGAGCGCGACGGCGCGCTGGATCGTCGCTTCCTCGTCGTCGGTGGTCTTCTCAAAAAGAGCGCTCTCGGCCCGTGCCAGGCCCTGGCTGCCATCGCCGAAGAAGACCATGCGCTGCAGGTAGATCTCGCGAACGCGCACATCAGCTGCAAGACGAACAAAGCCGTCCAGCTGGTCGAGTGTTTCACGCAGGCCTGTCAGCCACATGGAGACACGCGGCGTCTCTGTTCCCAGC
The DNA here is from genome assembly GCA_965199135.1 of Acidobacteriaceae bacterium. GTDB lineage: Bacteria > Acidobacteriota > Terriglobia > Terriglobales > Acidobacteriaceae > EB88. The sequence continues at coordinate 1,701,346 of OZ240685.1, forward strand.
CGCTGCTGCATCTCGCGAAATGTGCGCAGGTTGGTGACAATTCGATCGAACATGTCCTTGCCGCGCACCATCTTGAAAACGGTGGCGTCGGCGGCATCGAGTGAGACGCGCATTTCGTCGAGCCCGGCTTCGATCAAAGCGAGCCCATTCTTTTCCGTCAGCAGTGTGCCATTGGTGTTGAACAGCACATAGACGCCGCGGTCTTTGAGGTAGCGCACCATCTGCGGCAGGTTCTTGACCAGCATCGGTTCGCCGACGCCGTGGAGCACAACGCGCTTCAGATTCTGCACACCATCGACGATCTTCGTGAAGAGTTCCCACGAGAGATCCGCCTCGGGCTCGAGCTGCTCGAACGTTCGCGGGCATGTGGTGCAGAGCAGGTTGCAACGGTTCGTGACTTCGAGGTAGATACAAATGGGTTCCGTATCGACGCGGCTCGAGAGCTCGTCTTCTGGTTTCTCGAAGTAGCGGCGCATCTTCTGGACTGGTTCGGGGAGCGTGGCAGGAGTCATAGTTCCCTCACATTAGCGAGCTGTTCGTGCAGGGCCGAGGCGCCCGGCTGGTAGTGATTGGTGTTTTCGTCCGTGACGCGCATGCCGATGCGCGCGGAGACTACGTCGAAGGCGAGGACGGCGGCGAAGCCGCCGTAGAGCAGTTCATTCAGCCGGTACATCGGCGCGCCTGGTGCACCGAGTTGGGTTGAGAACAGAAAAGTACTCGCCGTAACGAGATAGAAGGTCGGGCGCCACGGGCACAGCGTAAGCGCTGGCAGCAGCCAGAGAAAGTACCAGGGATAGTGTGGCGCATAGCAGAGGTTGAGTGCAGTTGCGAGTACCAGCGATGAGAACACGACAGCTTCCGGATGTGTCGCACGACGAAGCACCCAAGCACACACTGCGAGCAGCGCCACTGCGCAAAATGCGAGGTATACGCTCGGGGGAAGCTTCGTGTGCAGCATGCGATTCACAAAGGTCAGTGGAAAGTAGCGGCTTCCACTCTCGATGCCTTCTTCCTGCGCATACGCCGGCAGAAAACCGAATACTCCTTTGCCGACGCTGCTGTAGCAGGCGTACCCGGCGGCGACGACCGCGAGCGTTGCCGTGACCGTGCGCCATTCGGCCTTACGCAGTGGAAAGCGTAACAGTGTCGGTAGCAATGCCGCAGGGTAGAGCTTGACCAGCGCCGCTGCTCCAAGCCAGGCTCCGGCTGCGGTGGTGTGCTTCCGCAGGGCTGCGTAGAGCATGAGCGCAAGCAAGGTGAGTGCTGCCGCGTCGGCATGGCCGCTGCTTGCAATCTCCCAGAAGCAGAGCGGGTTCCACGCATAGAGAAGCACGCGCTCGCGGGGCTGTCCGAGCAAGGGCAGCGTGCGCATCAGCACGAGGCAGGTAGCAGCTTCAAAGCCGACCATCGCGAGCTTCATGAAGGGCTCGCTTGCGCTGATGCGCGTGATCAGGAGGAAGAGAAGCTGCGCCCCCGGCGGGTAGATAGTGTGCGCGTAATCCCGACGGTTGATGTGCGGGTAGATCGCGAGATCGCGGAGAAAGCCGAGGTGCAGGTCAGCCGGGATGTAGCGAAAGGGGTTGATGCCTGCGGCCTGCACCTCGCCGTCCCACACGTAGCGATAGACGTCGGTTGACAGGAATGCCGGGTGAAAGACGCAGACCAGCCGCGCGAGAAGGGCGAAGCTGAGGATGATGGGCAGCGTCCAGCGATTCGTCGCGCAGCGTTCAGTGACCGAGATCGCGCCTAGGAAGAGGATGATCTGTCCGAAGATATCCGCGCTCAGCCCATAGGTGTAGTGATGAAACTCGTTCACGCCGACACGACAGAACTGAACGATGAGCAGCCCGAAGAGGACCAGTGCAAGATTCGTCAGCCACGCGCCTCCCTCGGTACGCCCCCGAGCCAGCAGCCTCATGTGTTCTTTCCTGCCAGAGCGGGTTCATGGCCTATCGCGGCTTTCAGGATGGGCAGCTGCTCGCGCGTGTGCGGTGCAGCGTAGCCCTGGGGTCCCTCGCCTTCGAGTTCCGCAATCAGGCGAGCCAGCGTCTCGCGATCATCCACGTCGTACCACTCCCCAAGCATCGCAACGTCCACACCACACTCGCGTGCGCGCTCAAGCGTCTCCGCGGCAACCGCAGCCGTGCTCCAGCTGATGCGCTCGAACAAAACCGGTTCTGCTGTCTGCAGCCCGATCAGGTAGTAGCCTCCATCCGCGGAGGGTCCAAGCACACAGCGGCTGCCGGGTGCGAGTAGTGCACCTGCGGCCGCCGCAAACTCCCTGCTCGGCACGGTTGGGCTGTCGGAGTCGATGAGGCAGACGGAAGTGTAACCACACCGAAACAGATCCTCTGCTGTCGTCAGCAGCCGCTCGCCGAAGCCGTCGCCGCGCTGTGGCAGAAGCAGTGTGCCCGGCGGCAAGATCCCGAGAAAGCGCTCCTCTTCGCCGACTGGGGTGTACGAAACCACGACGTCGGCTGCCGCGGAGTGACCAGCAGCTGCGAGGTTCTCGATCGTGTCACGCAGGAAAGCAGCATTCAGGGTTGCAGCCTCTTCCGGGGTAAGCGGCGGGCTGAGCCGCGTCTTTACCTTGCCGGGCACCGGCGCTTTCGCCATCACCGTGAACGCGCAGCGGCCACGAAATTCGGCGCCTGGCGCACGGGGATCGAGAATGCGGTAGGGGTGGCTCATGCCGCCTTCTCGCAGACCGCGCACTGGTAGCCGCGGTTGCGCCACATGCGGATACGGCTCCAAGGCTGCGAGCCGAGAAAGCTTTCAAACTGGTCTTCACTCAAGACGTCGCAGCATACGGGCATCGAGAGCCCGGCAGGCCCGCTCGCCTGCGCCACCATTTTCATCATGTGAAGCGGCACACGCGCGCGCAGCCGCGACTGTGGCTCGGCAATAAAACACAGTCCGCCTGGCCGCAGCGCATTGAACATCGACTGCAGGGCAAGCGTGCGATTCGCCAGGATCAGGAAGAGTCGCGAAGCGACGATGGCATCGACCTGATGCGGAAGTTCGGTGAGAGAGAGTGCATCTGAGCGCAGAAAGCGGCAGTTGCTCAGCTGCGAGCGGCGTGCTTCGCTGCGGGCGCGACGCAGGAGCGGCTCCGAAAGGTCGATGCCGGTAATTTCAAGCTGCGGGAATAGCGCAGCGAGCCGGCGCGAGTAAAAGCCCGGACCGCAGCCTACCTCGAGAAGGTGATGGGGTCCGGTGGTCTGGAGCAGCGGAGCAAGCGCCGTTGCAATCTCCTGGGTGTGATCGGTAAAAAGGTGTTCGCGACACATGGCGTAGAGCCACCAACATCGCTCAAAGAGAGTTTCTTCTCGTTCCGCTGCCACAGCCTGCATCGCAGCCTCCGCCAACCATTCGTACCAGATGCAGCGGCGACTGTGTACCGTTGACTTTGTCGTCCAAGTTTGATTGAGAGATCTGCGAGTGGAGAGGACGCCAGAAAGCTACCGGTATGCGCGGAAAGCCAGCACGGCGTTGAGGCCGCCAAAGGCGAACGAGTTCGAGATGGCGTACTCAACTTCGGCAGCCCGCGCCTCGTTCGGAAGGACGTCAAGGTCGCATTGCGGGTCGGGCCGGGTGTAGTTGGCGGTCGGCGGCAGGATGCCGTTGCGCAGCGCGAGGACAGTGGCTACGGCCTCGAGCGCACCGGCTGCGCCAAGCGTGTGGCCATGCATGGACTTGGTAGAGCTGACTGCCAGCCGGTCTGCATGTGCGCCGAAGACCTCGCGGATCGCCTCTGTTTCCGTGCGGTCGTTGGCCTCTGTGGCGGTGCCATGTGCGTTGATGTAGCCGACAGCCTCAGGCGCGATGCCGGCGTCACTCAGCGCCTGCTGCATGGCGCGTGTGGGTCCGCTGGCCGTGGGCTGCGTGATGTGCCCTGCGTCTGCGGTTGAGCCAAAGCCGACGATCTCTGCCAATGGTTTTGCGCCGCGGGCAAGCGCCGCTTCGAGCGGCTCCAGCAGCAGCGTCCCACCGCCTTCGCCAACGATGAGTCCACTGCGATCGGCTGAAAAGGGCCGGCAGGTATCGCGGCTAATCACGCGCATCGCCTCCCACGCCTTCATGCCGCCGAGGAACAAGGGTGCCTCGCTGCCGCCGGCTACGGCTGCCGGGGCAATGCCGGCGCGCACCATGTGGAAGGCCTGCCCGATCGCGTGTGCGGAAGAAGCGCACGCGGTCGACACCGTGTACGCCGGCCCCTGCAAGCCCCACTGCATGGTGATGTGGCTGGTGCCGGCATTGCTCATGCCGAGCGGGATGGTCAGCGGGTGCACGCGTGTGCGCTTGTTGTGGAAGAGTTCCCAGTAGCCGTTTTCTTCGGCTCCGCGGCCGCCCATGCAGGAGCCGGTGATGACGGCGGCCTTCGCTCGCAACTCCGGCGTCCACTCGATCGCGGACTGCTCGATGGCTTCGCGCGCCGAGATCACGGCGAACTGCGCGAAGCGGTCCATGAAGGAAAGTTCGCGCGCTTCAAAGTGAAGTTCGGGGTGGAAGTCGCGCACTTCCGCGACGTTCGAGAAGCGCAGCGGGGCGGCCTCGACGCGGTTCAGCGAGGTGTGCAGGTTGGCGATGCCGCTGCGTCCTTCGATGAGCGACTGCCAGAAGGCCGCCGCGTTGTGTCCGAGTGCGCTGATAACGCCTGCGCCGGTGATGACGACGCGGTGTGGTGCCCCCACGCTATTCGCCCGCCTTCGGCTCAGGCTCAGCGGCCGTGGCGAGGTGCGGGGTTGGGGCGCCGGCTTCTTTTGCATGGACCAGGGCAGTGACCCCATCGACCATCTGCGGGATGCTGCTCACCTGCTTGGCGTCTTCATCGTCAATCTCGATGTCGAACTCGCTTTCCAGATCAAACAGGATGTTCAGACGGTCCAGCGAGTCGATGCCCAAAGACTCGAAGCTGCTATCCGCCTTCACAGTCTCCAACGGTATCCGTTTGGTCGTTGCGATGACGCGTAGTACGCGATCCTGGATCGACTCGGGCATAATCCTCAAATTCGCCTTGCTGGCAGCGGGTGTAACCGATGAAGCAGGCGAAAGTCACCCGCTTTCATGGCAAACCCTGATTTTACCCTCAAGTTGCTGGGGCCGTCCTCTTCCGGATCCCTATCTTTCGGTCCCGATACCCCCACGCGCCTCTGCCGGCCCCACTGCCGTCTCGAAGTGATGTTCGAGTGCAATGCGCACCAGCTGGGCCCGGGTACGCACGCCTGTCTTGCCAAACAGCTGCTGGAGCACTGCTTTCACGTAGCCCTCCGAGATGCCAAGCTGCACGGCAATCTCCTTGTTGGCGAGCCCTGCAAAGATGCCGCGGAGCACCGCGCGCTCCTTGTCGGAGAGCTGCAGGCGAGGCGCCCGGCGGCTCTCCTCGCTGCGTGCTGCCTCGAGCAGGCGGGAGAGTTCTGCCGCCGAGAGCAGGGCGTCGCCCCGCATCACCTTGCGGATGGCGTCGATCAGGTCGGCGGGTGGAGCATGCTTCAAGAACAGCCCAGAGGCGCCGCCTTCGATCGCGCGCACCGTGTCTCCTGGGCTCATGCCGGCGGTGACCATCAGCACGCGCCCGGCGAAACCCTGCGCACGCGCCACCTGCAGGAACGCGAAACCATTCTGCTCGCCCAGGTCGAAGTCGAGCAGGATCAGGTCCGGGCTGGCACCATCCGCAAGGGCCTGCAGCGCCTCTCCGGGGCTTGAAGTTTGCGCGGTGACGAGGAAGTCTGCCTCCTCGCTGAGCAGGCGGCTCAGTCCCTCGCGAAACAGGACGTGATCATCAAGCAGCAGCAGCCGAATGGAACTCATTCCTCCCCCTCATCCGGAGTCGTGCGTAACTCGACGACAAAGGTGGCCCCCGGAGACCCCGGCTGATAGTACAGGTCCCCGGAAAAAGAGCGCATGAGCGCCCGGGACAGGTACAGCCCGAGCCCCGAAGCCCGGGCTGCCTGCTGGAACGGCTTGAAGAGAAGCTCGGGATGCGGCACGCCCGGACCCGTGTCAGCAAGCGTGATCAGCACCCGCTTGCCCTCAGCATGGACCTTCAGCGTTATGGTGCGTTCCGCTCCCGGAGCGTCCTCCCCGAGGGCTCGCTCGCTGTTTTTGGCGAGGTTCAGGAGAACCTGGACGAGACTCTGGCGGTCCGCCCACACCGCAGGCAGCAGCCGCGGAACCGACCAGCGCAAGGTGATCTCCTGCTCGCGCAGCGACGAAGCCAGGATAATTTGTACCTCCTCCAGTAGCGAATGGAGATCGACGGCAGAAAACTGTTCCGCGGCCCCACGCAACTCGACCGACGCAATTCGCTCGAGCGCAAGCACCAAAGTGCCGAGGGCTTCGAAGTCCTTCGACGCTGCAAGCGAACCAGAGCGACGCAGATTTTCATGCACCACTGCAATCGCCGCGCACACATTGCGGACCTCGTGCGAGACGGCGCCGACAAGAATGCGCGAGCCCGTGAGCAGCTGGTGAAGGCTGGCCTCTTCGCGGTCGCGCAGGTCCTCCGACGTGTCGGCGACAAAGACGGCGAGGCGTGGGCCGGTGCTGGTGCCGTAGGTGGAAAACCACACGTCCGCCTGGAAGATTTCGCCATTCGCGCGATGGCCGCGGCACTGCATGGAGGTGCGGAACAGCGGCTCGCCCGACTCGGGTGTCCGCAGGGCTGGGAGCTCCAGAAGCGTGGGCAGAAAAGGCGCAAACGAGCGACCGAACAACGCCCCCGGTTCAAGACCAAAGAGGCGATGGGCGGCGTCATTTGCGAGCAGAACCGTGCCGTCCGCATCCGCTGTAAATACAGCGACCGGGCTATTCGCGACCAGTACCTGCAGCTGCTCTTCTGCGTCGCGGCGTGCGGCCATTTCCTCCTGCAGTGCGCGGAGGTGCTCCACCGCGACTCGCCGGCTGCGAACCACTGTCTGCACAAAGAAGCCTGCGCCCCCGAAAGCGCTGAAGTAGAGAACCTCCCGCGGCACACCGGAGATCCAGTCCCACACGTAGCCATCGAAGCGCTCTGCAAGCCCGGTGCAGACGCAGGCAAGCAGCAGCAGGGGCAGCCGCGGCAGCACCGTAGCCGAGAGTGCCATGGGCACGAGGTAGAGCCAGCCGAGGGGCACTGCATCGCTCACACGCCAGTCGAGAAAGGCGATCGTGACGATCAGCGCAGCGGCTTCGAGCAGCGTCAGCGCGACGTGGCGTTGACTGCCTGGGGCGAGCGGAGGAGCTGTGAGGAGCGCAGGAGCGGCCATAGGAGGGAACAGGAACTCGTACTACTGCTGTACATCGAAGACAGAGGGGATGCGAGCTCGTCGTCTTCCATTGGCCGAAAGATAGTCGGTGGTGCTGAGCCCTCCAGGGTTCTTCCTGCGTCTTGCTTGACAGAAGAGCGTGCCCCGGCCGCGTTGAGGATTCTTTACCAACTACTTCCAGCTTCTTTACAACTCGCTCCGTATGCTCAGAGCAAAGCCCTTCATCTTAATCAAAAGATAGATAGGTCTCGCAAGCGGTCGCGTTAGACTCGAAGCGGGGGCGCCGGCAAACACAGGCGCCGGGCAGAGCAGCAGACACGATGACCCGTGAACGCCGGGCAGGCGCGTAGCTGGTGCGACGAGAAGCAGGCGCTGTGATCACGCAAGGAGTTTCATCTGCATCACTTTACGGAAAGATATCGCGCTCCTTTCTTTGCTGTGTGTGTCACCGGAGCGCTCCTGTGTTGCGGATGCAGCCAGAAGGAGCACGACCCCAACGCAGAAGCGCCGCCTGCTCCGAAGGCGATCGTGACAGCAGGCGATCCTTCGATCGTGCACCTCGATCATCCTGACCTCTTTCCCACGGTTGCTGCCGCAAGCTACCAGGCAACGTCGTCGCTGAATGTGACGGGCCAGGTGCAGCCCGATGTGTCGCGCGAGATCCCGGTGATTTCGCTTGCGAATGGACGGGTCGTCGCGACCCACGTGCGGCTCGGCGATTACGTGCACAAGGGCCAGCTCGTACTCGAGGTGCAGAGCACCGACATCACCAACGCTTTCGCCCAGTACCTCAAGGCCCTGAATGATGAGCGGCTTGCGCGTGTGCAGCTTGACCGCGCCAACCTTCTCTACGCGAAGGGTGCCATCCCCCAGTCGCAGCAGGAGATTGCGCAGGATGCAGAAGACGATGCCGCTGCGGATCTACGCGCGGCGGAGCAGCAGTTGCATGTGCTCGGCGTGGACCCGAAGCACCCCGGCGAGACGGTGAAGGTACTGGCGCCCGCATCCGGCTTTATCATTCAGCAGAATGTCACCGAGGCTGCTGCAGCCGGCAACACTGTCTCCGGAACACCCAACGCGTTTGTGATCGCGGATCTCACACATGTGTGGATCATCTGCAACGTCTATGAGAACGACCTGGCGCAGGTGCACCTTGGGCAGACAGCGGACATCCGTCTGAGCGCCTATCCGGATCGCAGGCTGTCCGGCACCATCGGCGACATCGGCGCGATCCTCGATCCAACGCTGCGTACTGGCCAGGTGCGCGTACAGGTGGAGAACCCCGGCTACTTCATGCGCGTGGGCATGTTTGCAACCGCGACCTTCCACGGGCGCTCGCTTGAAACGCATGCAACCGTCCCGGCCACTGCGATCCTGCACCTGCATGACCGTGAGTGGGTCTACGTGCCAAACGGCAATGGAGAGTTTCGTCGTGTCGCGGTTGTCGGCGGCGACATGCTTCCGGATGGCGTGCAGGAGGTAGATAGCGGGATCGCCCCCGGCCAGCGGGTAGTGCGCAATGCGCTTGAGCTGCAGAATACGGCGGCCCAGTGAGCCTCCGGTTTCCGGCTGCGCCACTCGCGGCGTCCTTCTCTCCATGCTCGAGTAACCGGGATGGGCGGTTTTTCCTATGATTCGCGGCATCGTCGACTTCTCCCTCAACAACCGCTTCATCGTGCTCATCCTGGCGGTGCTGCTTTTCGGTTGGGGCATGGTCTCCTTTCACAACCTGCCCGTGGAGGCCTACCCGGACGTAGCGAACAACTACGTCACCATCCTGACCCAGTGGCCCGGTCGTGCTGCCGAAGAAGTCGAGCAGCAGGTCACGGTGCCGCTTGAGATTTCGATGGCTGGGATCCCGCATCTTTCCGCGCTTCGCTCCACCTCGCTCGCCGGTCTTTCCGCGTTGAACATGGTTTTTGACGACAGCTCGGTCAACGACTGGAATCGTGAAAAGGTGCTCGAGCGCCTGTCGCAGGTGACCCTGCCGAATGGTCTGCAGCCGCAGATCGGTACGGACTGGAGCCCGGTCGGGCAGATTTACTGGTACACCGTCGAAAGCACGAACCCCGCCTACGACAGCATGGACCTGAAGTCGATCCAGGACTGGACGCTGATCAAGCAGTTCAAATCAGTGCCCGGGGCAGTCGACGACTCGAGCTTCGGCGGCCAGACCCGCGAGTACCAGGTGCACCTCGATCCCGACAAGCTGGTGGCTTACGGCCTGACGCTCGCGCAGGTCGAGCAGCAGCTTGAGAACAACAACACCGATTCGGGCGGCTCGTTTATCCAGGAGGGTGCGCAGCAGATCAACGTGGTGGGCCGCGGGCTGTACCAGAACGTGCACGACATCGAGAACACGATGCTCCTGACCAGGGCCGGCACGGCGCTGCGCGTTCGCGACATCGCCACCGTAGACCAGGGCGCGAAGATCCGCCTGGGGCAGATCGGAAAAACGGTTCATCGGGCTGATGGCACACTGGTCGATAATCCCGACACGGTTGAAGGCGTCGTTGCGCTGCAGAAGGGCGACAACTCCGACGAAGCCCTGGTCGGCATCCATGCAAAAACAAACGAGCTGAACACGCGCATCCTGCCGAATGGTGTGAAGGTCGTTCCGTTTCTCGACCGGTCGGATCTGCTCCACTTCACGACGCATACGGTGCTGCACAACCTCACCGAAGGCATCGTGCTCGTGGTGGTTATCCTGTTCCTCTTCCTCGGCAACGCACGCGGAGCCCTGATCGTCGCATTCACGATTCCGTTCGCTTTGCTGTTTGCCTCGATCCTGCTCGACCTGGCGCATGTACCGGCGAACCTTCTTTCGCTGGGCGCACTCGATTTCGGCATGGTCGTCGACGGCGCAGTGGTGATGGTCGAGAACATCGTGCGCCACCTCGGGCACAACACCGACCCGAAGAGGAAGCCGATCGACCTGATCCGCGGCGCGGCGCACGAAGTGCAGCGGCCAGTGTTCTATGCGATCGGCATCATCATCACCGCATATCTGCCGATCTTCACCCTGCAGGCCGTGGAAGGCCGTCTCTTCCGCCCCATGGCTTTTACCGTGGCCTTCGCCCTGCTCGGCGCACTGATTTTTTCGATGGTTCTCGCCCCGGTACTTTCGAGCTTTCTGTTCCCGCGCGGCACCACCGAGTGGGAGAACCCGGTGCTGGTCTGGGTCATCGCGCGCTACCGAGGCGCAGCCACATGGGCGATTACCCATCGCACCATCACTGTCAGCATCGCCGGCCTTGCCTTTGCTGCAACCCTCTTCATGGGCCTGAGCGGGGTCGTCGGCTCCGAGTTTCTCCCCCACCTCGATGAAGGCGCGATCTGGGTGCGCGGTACGCTCGCGCCCTCGAGCGGTCCGAGCGAGGGCGAGAGGGTCACGAATCGCGCCCGTATCATCCTCGCCGGCTTCCCGGAGGTCACCGACGTGGTAAGCCAGCTCGGCCGCCCGGACGATGCAAGCGACGTCACTGGCTTCTTCGATACCGAATATTTCGTCGACCTCAAGCCGAAAAAGGAGTGGCGCCCTGTGTTCGGCCAGAACAAGGACGAGCTGATCGACGCCATGGACCGGCAGTTGAACGTGATCCCCGGGGTGATCTGGAACTTCTCTCAACCCATCTCGGACAACGTCGAAGAAGCCGTCTCCGGCGTCAAGGGAGAGCTCGCCGTGAAGCTCTATGGCGACGACCTCAGGACGCTGGAAAGCAAGGCTGACGAGATCCAGAGCGTCATGAGTCACGTACGCGGTGTTGCTGACCTTGGCGTCTTCCGTGTGATCGGGCAGCCCAACCTCAACTACACCGTGAACCGCGAAGCAGCGGCCCGGTACGGCATCAACGTCAGCGATGTGCAGGACGCCCTGCAGAACGCCGTGGGAGCGGCGCCGTTGACCCAGGTCCTGCGCGGCGAGGCTCGGTACGACCTCACCATGCGCTACAAGGCGCAGTACCGTGACACCGAGGAGGCGCTCGACCGCGTCCGGCTGGTGGGCTCCACCGGCGAACGTGTTTCGCTGCGCCAGCTGTGCAGCATCACGACCACCGACGGCGCGGAAGAGATCTATCGCGAGGGCGGCATCCGCTACGTGCCGATCAAGTACAGCGTCCGCGGCCGCGATCTCGGCTCCACGGTTGAGGAAGCCATCAAGGCAGTTGACCGCGAGGTGAAGCTGCCCAAGGGCTACAAGACCGAGTGGGCGGGCGAGTACCAGAGCGAAAAGCGTGCCATGGCGCGCCTCGCGCTGATCGTGCCGATCACGATCTTCGCCATCCTGATCATCCTGTACGCGATGTTCGGCTCCTTCAAGTGGGCGCTGCTGATCATGGGCAACGTGGCCATGGCGCCATTCGGCGGCATGCTGGCCTTATGGCTGACAGGCACGCACTTCTCGGTGTCCTCGGGCGTGGGCTTCCTGGCACTCTTCGGCGTCTCGGTACAGACGGGCGTGATCATGCTCGAGTACATCAACCAGTTGCGTGCCAATGGCCACACCGTCGAGCAGGCCGCGATCGAGGGGGCGGTGCTTCGCCTCCGGCCCATCATGATGACCATGCTGGTGGCGACGCTGGGTCTCCTGCCTGCCGCAACCTCGCATGGCATCGGTTCGGATTCGCAGCGGCCGTTTGCCATCGTGATCGTCGGCGGACTCCTGGGGGCGTTGCTGCTGAGCGTCTTCCTGCTGCCGACCCTGTACGTCTGGGTGGCCCGGGACGGCGACAGACTCCCGGCCGTCAACAGGGAGATGGAAGCTTGATGACTCGTTTTTCGCAGTGCACTACCCGGTGGTCCCTGGCGGCGCTTCTCCTCGCGGTCCCGGCCCTTGGCTGGTCGCAGGCCGCACAGCCGTCCCCCGCGCAGCAACCGCTTCCCGACGAGCCGGTGCCGACCGCGCCCCCGCATGTTCCGGATGGCGTCCCGGAGCTGAACGGCGCGCCCCTGGATAATCCGGCAGCCCACCCCGAACATCAGAAGGGCAGCAACCTGAAGCAGATCGGTCCGCCACCGCCACCGCCGGCCGATCCCCGCCAGCCACTGGGCGCGCTCCCCGGCGCCTTATCGCTCGACCAGGTGATTACGCTGGCCCGCAGCCAGAACCCGACGCTGATCGCCGCGCGGCGGAACCTCGACTCGGTACAAGCGCAGGAGCTCCAGGCAGCGGTGCGGCAGAATCCGAACTTCGGGCTCAATGGCTCCAACGTTTCGCTGCCGGCCGAGGGTGCCTCCAACCCGTACGCCTATGCTGTGCAGGTTTCCCGCTTGTTCGAACGGGGAGAGAAGCGCCGGTGGCGCATCGACATCGCCAAGGCCACGACTACCCAGACCGAAGCGCAACTGCGCGACCTGGAACGAGGTACGATCCTCTCTGTTAAACAGGCATTTGTCTCCATGCTGGTGGCCAAAGCCTCCCTGATGCTCGCGAATGCAAACCTTGCAGACTTTCGGCGCGAGGTCACCATCAACTATGACCGGTACACCGCCGGGGACATCGGCAAGCTCGATATCGAGCGGCTCGACCTCCAACTGGCGCAGTTCGAGAGCGACCAGGCGAACGCAGTGATCAGCCTCCGCCAGTCGAGCGATCAGCTCCAGACCTTGATGGGCACGGTGAGTCCGAAAACTGACTTCGACATCCTCGGCGGCATCGTGCCTCCCGCGATCCCGCTGGACCTCCCGTCGCTCGATGCCAGGGCTCTGGCCGCGAGGCCGGATTACCAGGCGACCCTCGCTGCCGTCGCTGTGGCGCAGGGCAATGTAAAGCTGGCTTACGCGAACGGAACAGCTGACCCGACCCTCGAGGGGGAGTACGACCGAAGCGGCACCTACAACTCTGCAGGCTTCAATATCAATATCCCGATCCGCCTCTTCGACAGGAACCAGGGCAACAAGAAGACCGCGGACTACAGCCTCGAGTCCAGCCAGTTTACGGTGATTGCCGCCAAGAACCAGGTCTACTCCGATGTGGATCAGTCCTGGATCGCGTACACCCAGTCGAAGGCTCTCTCCGACCGGTACAACCACTATCTCGATGAAGCCGCGGATGTGCTCTCGATCGCGCAGTTCGCCTACCAGCATGGGGGGATCGCGCTGATCGATTACCTCGATGCGCTGCGCGACTCACGCTCAACCACGGCGAATGCCCTGAGCGCATACGAGGCCACCTGGCTCGCCATCCATCAGCTCTCCTACGCCTCCGCAACCGAGCTTGTCCCCTGAAGGCGCGAGGATCTTGCCACGAACGCGCTCCCGCGGCGTGACCTCAGGGCCAGAGTAGTTTAGGATTGCCGCGTACCAGGGTAACCACGCGATTTCCCGGAATGTGTCATCCGCCCGCGGTGTTCAAGCGTCTTTTAAGGAAGAGGCATGGCAGCAGTCCCGTCGCATTTCGCTTGCTTTCCGCCTCGAAAGCTGAACACTATGGAGAGAGCGTGACATCCTAGTCATTCTCGATAGCAGCATGGTTGCACTCACGTGAAGCAGCTGTGAACCCTCACTTTCGGTTTGAGGTCTATCCTTGCGGCGGTTTTTAACCTTTCTGGTCCGACCACCTGTATCGTCGACAGGCGACTCACTGTCAACGACTGCCTTGCAGGCAGCCCTGATGCAGCGGTTGAGCGTGGCTGGAGATGCCCCATTTTCCTCGCATGTGCCAAGCCGGTCACTGCGGGTGCTGCATGTGATCAATCGCCTCGCTCCGGCCGATGGTGGACCACCCGAAATGCTGCGCCAGCTTGCCGCGAACTACCTGGCGATCGGCGACACCCTGGAAGTTGCCACGCTCGATGATCCGTCAGCTCCTTATCTGCAACACTGCCGGTTCACGGTTCACGCACTCGGCCCCGGGTACTCGCAATATGGCCTGTCGACACGCCTGCTGCAGTGGCTCCGCGCGAACGCTCCCCGATTTGACCTGATCGTCATCAACAATGTCTGGCTGTTCCCGGCGGTCGCCGCGTGGATCGCCGCCACCCAGGCCAACGTGCCCTACGCTGTCTTCACCCATGGCGCGCTCGATGTCTTCTTCAAGAAGCGGTATCCCCTCAAGCACCTGAAAAAGGTAATCTACTGGCCTCTGCAGTATCAGATCCTGAAGCGGGCCTCTGCTGTGTTGTTCACGAGCGAGCTCGAACGGGAGCTGGCACTGGCAAGCTTTCGGCCCAACCAGTGGACCAGCGTGGTCGTACCATACGGCACAAACCGGCCGGAGGGCGACCCCGAGCTGCAGCTGGCTGCCTTCCACAGCGTGCTGCCGGCGCTCCGTGGCCGGCGTTTTCTGCTCTTTCTGTCCCGTATTCATGAGAAGAAAGGCTGCGATCTGCTGGTGGATGCCTTCAGCCGGATTGCTTTGGAGCACCCCGACGTCGACCTGGTCATTGCGGGTCCAGACCAGATGCAACTCCAGGCACGGCTTCAGGCGCAGGCAGAGCGTGCCGGGATCGGCCGCCGGGTGCACTGGCCGGGGATGCTGCAAGGGGTCGCCAAGTACGGGGCTTTCCGTGCGGCCGAGGCGTTTGTTCTTCCCTCGCACCAGGAGAACTTCGGGATCGTGGTCGCCGAAGCCCTGGCCTGCGGGACCCCGGTGCTGATCTCGGACCAGGTAAACATCTGGCGCGAGATCAAGGAGAGTGGCGTGGGGCTGGTCGAGCCGGACACGCTCGAGGGAACCCACCGTCTGTTGCGGAACTGGCTCGAACTCACTCCCGAGCAACGCGGTCAGATGGCAGCCAGCGCGGAGAGCGTCTTCCAGCAGCGCTTCTCGTTGCGCCGCTCCGCGGAGTCGATCCATGCCCTGGCCGAGATCTTCCAGGGGCAGCATGTCGCGAGCTCCTAGCATCTTGCTCCTCCCAGGAGGCAGGCGTATGATCAGTAGAGTATTGCGTACCTTCTGACGTTGCATGCCGCCCCCTGGGGCCGCGTAGGTCGGACGGGAGCAGTGGGCGAAAGCCCACTTTTTCTTTGGAAGAAACTTCTTCTCCCTCAACCTCGGTGGAACGCAGGCGGACGAAAAACATGAGCGGAATCAATCAGCAGATTCGTGCGCTCGCGGAGCGGGTCGCGGCGTCGCACGGACTGGAAGTCGTCGACCTGGAATTTCTCGGCGGCGGCGGCAAGCACCGGACGCTGCGGATCTTTCTGGAGCGGAATGCCGCGGGACGCGCGGCCCTCGAGGAGCGCCTCCAGGTGCTCCGGCGAGATCACGAAGAAGAGCCCGAACCCCCGGAAGAAGAGAACGAAGAAGCGCGCGATACCGAGACCGAAGACGACGATGGCTCGATCGTGCTCGACCTGGTGGACGCGGGGGAAGCAGCCGGACTGAGCCCGGAGGAGGATGAGCTGGCCTACCTGCGGGAGCTGCCGGACGGCATCCCGGTGGGGCAGCTTTCCGGCATCACGCACGGCGACTGCGAGCGCTTTTCGCGGGATTTCGGCACGGCGCTCGATGTGGAAGACCTGGTGCCGGGGGCAGAGTACCTGCTCGAGGCAAGCTCTCCCGGGCTGGACCGCAAGCTGGCGAAGCCAGAAGAGTTCGCGCGGTTCGCGGGGCGGCTGTGCAAGGTGCAGCTGTTTACCCCGGTGGATGGAAATCGCCACTGGCAGGGGCACATCGTGCGGGCGGACGAGACGAGCATGACGCTCGCGCCGGTTGTCGCCAAGCAGGCGAAAAAGAAGACAAAGGAAGCCGCGAAAGAAGTCGAGCTTCCCTTGAGCAACGTGGAAAAAGCGCAGCTCGTCCCAGAGTTCTGAGGCGGGCACCAACGCCGCCACGCTACGAGCGGCGGAAAAGAGAGGCAACGCATGGCAAGTCAGCTGTACCAGAGCATTGAGATCCTGAGCCGCGACAAGGGCATTCAGCCCGAGATCGTCGTCACGGCTGTGGAAGACGCGATTGCGCTCGCGACCCGCAAGTACTACAAGACGCAGGAAAACATGCGCGCGGAGCTCGACAAGGAGACTGGCGAGATCCGGGCGTATGCCTACAAGACGGTCGTGGAAACGCCGGAAGAGGTCGAAGACGAGGTCAACCAGATCACGCTCGAAGACGCGCGGGAGCTGGCGCCCGAGGTTGAAGTGGGCGGTGAGATCCGCTACTACAAGCCGACCGAGGTGCTCGGCCGCATCGCTGCGCAGATGGCCAAGCAGGTGATCTTCCAGAAGGTTCGTGAAGCCGAGCGCGATACGGTTTTCCAGGAGTACGCGCACCGCATGAACGAGGTCATCACCGCCACGGTGAAGCGCCTCGAGCCGCAGGATGTGATCTTTGAGCTGGGCAAGGCCGAGGCACGGATGCCGCGCCGTGAACAGTCTCGCCTCGAGCAGTTCGCCATCGGCGAGCGCGTCCGCGTGGTGCTGCTGCGTGTCGACCGTGCTGCCAAGGGCCCACAGGTGATCGTGAGCCGGGCCGCGCCGGACCTGGTGCAGAACCTCTTCCAGAGCGAGGTGCCGGAGATCTACGACGGCACGGTGCAGGTACGGGCGATCGCCCGGGAGGCCGGTGAGCGGACCAAGATCGCGGTGCAGTCGCGCGACAAGGATGTGGACCCGGTTGGCGCCTGTGTGGGGATGAAGGGCATGCGCGTGCAGTCGATCATCCGCGAGCTTCGCGGAGAAAAGATTGACATTATCGAGTTCTCGGAAGAGATCACGACTTTCGCCGAGAAGGCACTGCAGCCGGCCAAGGTCAGCCGCGTCTCGATTGCGGATCTGAACGAGAAGCAGCTCGAGGTGATCGTCGATGACACCCAGCTGTCGCTCGCGATTGGCAAAAAGGGCCAGAACGTGCGGCTTGCCGCCAAGCTCCTGGGCTGGAAGATCGACATCAAGAGTGAGGAAGAGAAGCGCCAGGAAGTCGAACAGCAGATGTCCGCCATGTCCGGCGGCGGCGCGACTCCGATTGAGCAGGTCACAGAGCTCGGCGAGCAGATCATCGAAAAGCTCGTGGCTGCCGGCATCACAACCGTGGAAGCGCTGGCCGACATGACCCCTGAGCAGCTCGAAGAGGTTCCGGGAATTGGCGAGCGGACACTTGAAAAGATCAGCAGCGCGGTTCGCCACTACTTCGGCCAGTACGAAGGAGAGGCCGCTGCGGGCGACGAGGAAAGAGGAGCCGTGGCAGAAGAAACGGAACACAGGGAAGTCGACCTAAGCGAGAGCTCGGTATACGGCAAGGATGAGCCGGAGCCGGCGCGCGCATCGGGGGATGACGTGGCCGACGCGGCGACGATTGATCGCCTCGAGGCGATCGCGGGTGGCGATCGAGATGAGCCCGCAATCGTGAACGATGGGGCGCAGGCATCAGGTGCGACCGCGCAGGAGCTTGACCAGCTGGATGCCGAGACCGCCGAAGAGATCGACGCGTTGACGGTGAACCTGTACGGGGAAGATGAGATCCCGGACAGCCGCGACGGCTCCGGCCGCATCACGGACGACACGGCGGAGGAGCGTCTTGCCGAGGTCACCGAGACCGGGCCGATGCTGGATGAGGAAGGCGCCGAGGCGCTCACGCCGGGTCGCGACGACACGAGCGCGGTGATCCGCGAGCACCACCCCAACACAGAGATCGCGCGGTCCGAGACGATCGTCGAGGGCAACCTGGACGAGACCCGGGATGAGCGCAAGGAAGACAGCAAGGTAGATGAGGGCGGCGCATAATGCGCCGTTTCTCCCCTACTTTGTGGCAGCTCAAAGAGCGAGGCGCAGATCAGGGCGTTTCGCGCCATAATGGAAGATGCAAGTACTCCCGCTGTGCCGAGGTTCTAATGAGCATGTAAGCGGTTTGGACGAAACACAAAGGGGCGAATGAGTAAGGTTCGAATCAACGATCTAGCGCGTGAATTGGAAGTAAAAAGCAAGGCCATCCTGGATGTGCTGACGGCGGTCGGTGTGACCGAAAAGAAAACACATTCCAGCTCCCTTGAGGCCGATGAGGCCGAGCGTGTGCGTGGAGCGCTCACTCGGGGCGGCAGCCGCGGTGGAGGATCCTCTTCGCGGCGCGAACCCGAAAATCGCCCCAGCATCGACCTGTCCCGGGTGTCCAAGCCCGGGGACGTGATGCGCGCGATCCAGGAGCGCCAGGCCGCGGTGGCCAATCAGGGCAATCGCCCGGCCGCTGCCGTGGCGCCCGCTCCGCGTCCGGCCGTCGCTGCCGTGCCACCGGCTCGACCTGTGGCTGCTGCGCCCGTTGCGAGCACTCCGCCTGCAGTCGCGAGCGTGGTGCGTCCGCAGAGCCCCGCCCCCGTGGCACAGGCTTCTGCGCCTGCGCCCACGGCTGCGCCCCAGCCTGTGCAACAGGCTCCGGCTCCCGTGGCGACTGCGAGCCCGGCCCCGGCTGCTGCAGCACCGACGGCTCCCGCGCCGACCCTAGCACCAGCGCCCCAGGCGACGGCAGCCCCGGTTTCCTCTCCGGTTTCGTCTCCGACATCAGCTCCGGCATCAGCGCCGGTCGCTGCGGCCCCGGCGGCGCCCTCCGGCCCGTCCGCTGCTCCTGTTCAGCAGCGGCCTGCCACGCCTTCTGCTCCGACGACCCCGGTGCGTTCCGCGCCTCCGGCGCCACAGTACGGCGAAAACCGCCCTGCGCCCCGTCGTATCGTTCCCCAGCCGCGCCAGGCGCCGCAGATCATCGCCCCACCTGCCATTGCGTCCAAGCCGCCCGCGGGGCCCGTTGTTGCCCGGCCGCCTGTGGGCGGCGTGGCCCCGCAGCGCCCGGCGATCGCATCGAGCGCGCCGACGTCGCCTGTAGTGGTTGCGCGTCCCCCGGCCTCCCCTGTGGTCGCCGCCCCGGCACAACCGGCTGCTTCCGTGCCTGCCCCGGCTGCAACACCGGCCGCCGCCTCGACACCAGCGGCTCCCGCGCCGCCCGTGGTTGCGGATGCGGTCCCGGCAACTCCCGTGGTCGAGGCGCCGGCAGTGCCGGTGCGCCGCGTGATCATGCCCCAGACGGGCCCACGTCCGGTCTACACGGCGCCACCACCGGTCGCCCGCCCCACGCCGCCGCCTTCGAGCAACATGGCAGCGAGCGGAGCGCCGGGCTCGGTCCAGCGTGGCCGTCCCATCTTTGATCGTCGCCCTGGCGGAGCCCCGAGCGGTCCTGGTGGCTCCTCCAACAGCTATGGGCAGCGCCCCAGCGGCGGCTATGCCGGTCCTGGGTCGCCGGGTGGTCCGGGAGGCCCTCCGGGTGCCCGTCGACCCATGCACCCGACCCGCCCTGGCTTCACGCCGGGTGGTCCGGGTGGGCGTCCCGGTGGTCCGGGCGGCCCTGGTGGTCGCCCCGGTTTTGGCGCCCCACGCCCTGGCGGGTTCGGTGCACGCCCGGGGATGGGCGGCGCCCCGGGCGCGTTGCCGCCCCCGGGCGAGGCTCCGCGTCCGCAGCGTCCGAGCGGTCCCAAGGGCCGTGGCCGTCAGCAGTACCCGAAGAGCAAGGAAGGCCCGATGAAGGGCTTCAATCCGCCGCCGCGTTTTGGCGGTGCGATGCTCTCGAACGAGCCGGTACCGATCACCCGCAAGATCACGATCACCGAAGGCATCAGCGTCAAGGATCTCGCCGAGAAGCTTGATGTGCGCGGCAAGGACCTGATCGCGAGCCTCCTGATGCGTGGCGTCTTCGTCACCGTGAACCAGTCGCTCGACGGTGAGCTGGTCAAGGATGTGGCGGCCCAGTTCGGCGCAGATACCGAGGTCATCACCTTTGAAGACCAGATGGCGAACGAGGCTATCGAAAACATCTTGTCGCAGGACAACATCGACGAGCTCGAAGTGCCGCGCTCGCCGGTCGTCACGGTGATGGGTCACGTCGATCACGGCAAGACCTCGCTGCTCGATGCGATTCGCGAAACAGACGTGGCAGGCGGCGAAGCGGGCG
Organism: Acidobacteriaceae bacterium; assembly: GCA_965199135.1. Lineage (GTDB taxonomy): Bacteria > Acidobacteriota > Terriglobia > Terriglobales > Acidobacteriaceae > EB88. The sequence goes on from OZ240685.1 coordinate 1,721,461, forward strand.
GAATCACGCAGCACATCGGTGCCTACAAGGTTCGGATCACCAAGCCCGATTCGCCGGCGTTCGGCCGCGAGATCGTCTTCCTCGACACGCCGGGTCACGAAGCGTTTACCCGCATGCGTGCCCGTGGCGCCAAGGTGACCGATATCGTCGTGATCGTGGTCGCAGCCGATGACGGCGTGATGCCGCAGACGCTCGAAGCGGTCGACCATGCGAAGGCGGCTGGTGTGCCGATCATCGTGGCGGTCAACAAGATCGACAAGCCGGAAGCCGATCCAGCGCGCGTCATGAAACAGCTGGGCGACCGTGGGGTGGTGCCTGAAGTCTGGGGCGGCGATACGATCTTTGTCGACGTCTCGGCGAAGAAGCGTCTCAACCTTGACCTCCTGCTCGAGAACATCTGCCTCACCGCCGATGTTGCGAACCTCCGGGCAACGCCGGGCCGCTCGGCAGTCGGAACGGTGGTCGAAGCCAAGCTCGATCGTGGGCGTGGCGCGGTGGCCTCGGTTCTGGTCCAGAACGGAACGCTGCGCGCACAGGACTCGTTTATCGTCGGCAACACGTTCGGCAAGATCCGCGCGATGTTTGACGATCGCGGACGGCCAATCGAGATCGCAGGTCCCTCGACCCCGGTCGAGATCCTGGGTCTCGAAGCGATGCCGGATGCGGGCGATACCTTCCTCGTGGTTGCGGATCGCGACAAGGCCAAGGGCATTGCGCAGTACCGCAAGATGAAGGAGCGCGAGGCGACGCTTGCCAAGAGTTCCCGTGTGACGCTCGAAGGCCTGGCCGACCAGATCAAGCAGGCTGGCATGAAGGAGCTGGCGCTCATCCTCAAGGGCGACGTGCAGGGTTCGGTGCAGGTGCTGGCCGACTCACTGCAGAAGATGTCGACCGAGAAGGTGCGCATCAAGGTCATTCACTCGGGAGTCGGCGCGATCACCGAGAGCGATATTCTGCTCGCGTCTGCGTCGAATGCCATCGTTATCGGCTTCAACGTGCGGCCGGAACGCAAGTCCGCTGATCTCGCTGACCAGGAGAACGTGGAGATTCGTCTGCACTCGATCATCTACGAGCTGCAGGACGAGATCCGCAAGGCGATGCTTGGCCTCCTGGACCCGGTTTTCAAGGAGAACTACCTTGGACGCGCCGAGGTTCTGGAAGTCTTCCGCATCCCCAAGATCGGCACGATCGCGGGCTGCCGTGTCACCGATGGCTCACTCAAGCGCGACTCCGAGATCCGGGTCATGCGCGGCGGCGAACAGGTGCACAAGGGCCGTCTGCAGTCGCTCAAGCGCTTCAAGGATGATGCGCGCGAGGTCACAAACGGCATGGAGTGCGGTGTGGGCGTGGCAGGCTTCAGCGATCTCGTGCAGGGCGACGTGATCGAGGCCTTCACGGTCGAGCGCGTAGCTGCAGAGCTGACCTCGGCAAAACCCGCCCCGGCGGTTGTGGCAACGACCTAGTCAGTCGGTTGGAATGGAAAGGCCCGCGCGTGAGCGCGGGCCTTTTTTGCAAAGTTACGTACTTGACCCACAAAGCATTTAGGGTAACTGCCGACTTGTCCTGATCGGGCTTGCGTGTTTGTTATGTGTATCGGTTGTAAGCAGGAGGACCATCCAACGCTATGGTGCCATCGCTGATGCGGTAGCAAAATCGGCTTTCGTGAATTACGCTGTCGTGTGTGTTCCTGTACTTGAGTGCGGAGAAAACCATCAAGCGGGCACTTATGGGGAACGCGGCGAAGCTGTCGAATATGCCGATAATCTCGCTTCCTCCCGGTTCGACCCATATAGCATTTACAAGCTCTCCACCCTCAGCAAACCCGTATCCGTAGGATGGCTGTGGTGGCAGATGTTCGCCGACCGGTACATGGCGAGCGGGTATCAACGGATCGCGCCACGTGATGATGGCCGGACTCTTGCCGGTGTTGTGTGCGGTAAAGGTGTAACCCATACCGTTATAGGAAGCCCTCACGAGGAGCCAAGGACGGTTACCCAATTTGAGGAGATCGGTTTGGCGCAAGGCCGCATCGGCGCTTTTCTGCGCGGCTTGCGCAGAATCGACGTTAGCTTTCACTTGCTTGTAAATGAGCCAAAGACCCGCAGCGTTGATGAGAAGACCGAGGACAGCAATCAGGGATCCGACCCACTTGTGGTCCCACCACGGTATCGGCTGATCTGCGGACTTCCATTGATAGGAATTTGTGTTGTTTGCGGCTGCTGGTTCGTCTACAGGACTGTAGGAACGCGATTCGTTTGGTGGTCTATTCCCATCATGGCCGTCAGCCTGGCTGTAGGTTGCTGCGGGTTTAGCATTTGCATGACGGGCCTGTTGTGGTCCCCGGAGAAGAAGCGCGATTGCTAAAACACTTGAATACACTGAAGGACCTCAAGCATTGAAGAAGTTTGAGGAAGGCATGAAGAAGCTGTTCCAGGCGCCCAAGCCCGAAAGCCCATTCAAGCCGCCCCGTACCAAACCGAGGGATGGAACCAGCAAGGACTAACGTTTGCGCTTGCTTCTTCCTTGCCGTTTCTTGGTGTGAGGTCGCGGCTCCCGTAAGCGCGGAGTTTGTCAACGGATGGCCGAATACCTTGGACATAGCGAATTCGAAACGGGCCTGATCGTCCATGTTCTTGCGGTTGTTGTGGGACGGGCGTTGACGCTCAGGTGCATGTAGCGAGCCTTGCCTCCAATGAATGCCTCATCGGCTTCGACTTCATCCGAGAGCTTATCGGGTGTGCTGTTCTGCAAGGTGAGGCGGATACGGTGGAGCATAAACCACGCCGACTTCTGCGTAATTCCGAGTGTGCGGGCCATCTCACAGGAGCTAACGCCGTTCTTGCTGTTGCAGAGAATCCAGTAAGCACACATCCACTTGTCGAGTCCCAGCGGGCTGTCTTCGAAGATAGTGCAACCTTTAGGCAGAATTGCTGTGTGCAGCCAGCGCAGAACCAAACCCGACGAGTTTTGATGAAGGATTGCTCCTCAGATCCACACGGAGGGCAGCTAACAACACGATTCGGGAAGCGCAAGTTGGAAAGCGCGGTCATCGGCAAGCCGATAACCTTTCGGCAAGCTAGAACCACCGCAAATACCTTAACAGCCCCAGCAACCCACACGTCATCAGGAGTGTGATCCCCGCCACGTACTCCGCCGCATAATTCGAGTTCAGAAACGGCAGCCCCTTCACGTTCATCCCGTACACCCCGGTCATCACCAGCGCGGGGAGCGCGATCGTCGAGAGCACCGTCAGTACTTTCATCACTTCATTCGTGCGGTTCGCGATGCTCGAGAGATAAATATCGAGCGCATTGTTGAGCAGGTCGCGCTGGGTTTCCACGGTGTCGAGCAGGCGCGAGATGTGGTCGTATAAGTCGCGTAGGTAAAGCTGGTGTTCGCTGTCGAGCGGGATGCCGCCATCGCGCTGCAGGTGCATGCTGGCGTCGCGCGTGCTCACGAGCAGCCGCCTGGCATCGACGAGCTGGCGCTTCACGTCGAAGATCTCGTCGAGCAGGTTGCGGCTCGGGTTGATCACCCGGTCTTCGAGGGCGTCGATCTTGTCGTCGAGCGCATCGATGGCAGGGAAGTACGAATCCACGATCGAGTCGAAGACAAGGTAGAGCAGGCGCCCCGGGGTACCAGTGGTCTTCTCCTGCTCGGCGCGTCGCAGCGCCGCGGCCACCTCGGCTCGGCGCGTGTCGGCGATGATCAGGAAAAAGCCGTTCTCGTCGTCAGCAGTGGCGTCCCCTGGGTCGGGTTCCGAGGCGCCCGCGCGGCTGGTCGCGTCCCCGGTCGCGTCCCTGGTCGCGTCTCTGGTGGGGTGGCCCGCGAAGATTGACACAGTGGCCAGCACCGGGTTCGAGGGATTCTCGGTGCAGAGCGTCTTGAGCAGCGCAAAGGTGTAGTGCGGCGCGCCCTCCACCTTGACGCGTTCATCGTCGCTGCGCACGTCTTCGACGTGCAGCGGGTGGAGATGAAAGCGCTTGGCGAACTCGTCGAGTTCCTCCCTGTCCGGCGTTAACAGGTGATACCAGGTCACTCGCGTGTCTCCATCGTGGGCGCTGCTCCTTTGGACGAAACCGGGTCGCGTACGGACGCGAAGGGTCTCCGAAGGAGCTTACCAGCAGCCCCGCGCCGAAAAGGCAGGAAAGCTACAATCGGCGCATGGCTGACTTTTCGCTGGAGACGGTGCAGGCCGCGCTCGTGGAGCACGGCATTGACGCATGGCTGTTCTATGACCACCATGGGCGCGATCCCCTGGCGTACCGCGTGCTGGGGCTGCCGCCGGCCTCGCATGTGACGCGGCGCTGGTACTACGTTGTGCCCGCCGCCGGTGCGCCGCGAAAGCTGGTGCATCGTATCGAGGCCGGCCGTCTCGATGCACTGCCGGGCGAGCGTGCGGTGTACTCGTCCTGGCAGGAGCTTGAGCGTGAGCTCGCGGCGATGCTTGCGGGGCACACGAACGTTGCGATGCAGTATTCGCCGCGCAACGCGATCATGTATGTCTCGATGGTCGATGCGGGCACGGTGGAGCTGCTGCGCTCGTTTGGCAAACAGGTGGTGAGCTCGGCTGACCTGATCAGCGAGTTCGAAGCAGTGTTGAGCGGGGAGCAGATCGCGAGCCACTACGAGGCGCAGCGCGCGATCGATGCGCTGCTGCCCGAGGCCTGGACATGGCTGCGCGCCACGCTTGATCGTGGCTCGACCGTGACCGAGTACGGGATGCAGCAGTGGCTCGCCGAGGGGCTGCGGCGCGCAGGGCTCACGTGGGAGCATGGGCCGAATGTCTCGGTCAACGAGAACAGCGCCGACTCCCACTACGACCCGACCGAGCAGCGCTCGCGCACCATCCGCGACGGCGATTTCCTGCTGGTCGATATCTGGGGCCGCGCCGACCGCGAAGGCAGCACGTACTACGACATCACCTGGACGGGCGCGATTGGCCGTGAGCCGTCCGAGCGCGAGCAGCAGGTCTTTCGCGCCGTAAGCGGCGGCCGCGATGCAGCGATTGCGCTCGTGCAGGAGCGTTTTCGCGCGCGCGCGCCGATCGCCGGCTGGGAGGCCGATGCGCGTGCCCGCGCGGTCATCACTGATGCCGGCTTCGGGCCGTACTTCACGCATCGCACCGGGCACAACATTGCGAACGAGATCCACGGCTCAGGCGCGCACCTCGATGATCTTGAAACGCATGACGAACGGCTGCTGCTGCCGAACACCTGCTTCTCGGTCGAGCCCGGGGTGTATCTCGACGCCTTTGGCATCCGCAGCGAGGTGAACATGATCACCTCCGCAGATGACGCGGTCGTGACGGGTCGGCTGCAAACCGAGCTGCTGCGCATTTGAGCGCGCCGCGGTTACAGAACACCCGTGAGCGGCTGGGCGCGGCCTCGTGGTTTCTCTGCCTGCAGTTCTTTGTGGCCGAGCAGGTTGCGGCACTTGGCTGGCGAGGGCACTATTCGTTCCGCCGCCACTTCATCAGCGATCTCGGAGCGGTGACCTGCGCCGACTCCTGCTCCCGCCTGCACGGGCTGATGAACACGTCGTTCTTTCTGCAGGGCGTATTGATCGCGGCCGGTGTGCTCTTGCTGCCGAGGCGGTTTTCGCCCGGTTTGCTGGGTGGTGTCGCGCGTGCGCTGTTGCTGTTCTCCGCGCTTGCGGTCGCGGTGGTCGGGCTGAACCCCGTCGACGTCAATATCAACGTCCACATCATGGGCGCGCGGTCGCACTTTGGTGCAAGCACCCTGGGCATGCTGTGCTGGGGGCTCTCGCTCCTGATCGCGTGGCAGCGGGAGCGCGACGCAACCCGAATGGCGAGCACGACGCTCTGGCTTGCGGGCGTCGCCTGCTTCGGGGATGTGCTGCTCCTGTTTGCCATGGGGCCGGTGGGCGCGGTTCTCGGCGGGGGACTGGTCGAGCGCGTTGCAGCGTACCCATTTCCGATCTGGCTTACCTGGATGGGTGCGGCGTACCTCGGGCTTGGGCGCCGCAAACGGGCTCGTGATTTATAGTCAACAAGATGCCTGACACACGCCAAAGCACTGGCAGTCCTGTTTCACTGGCTTTGCTTCTCGGGTGGGTGATCCCCGGTGCAGGCCACCTTGTCACGCGCCACTGGGTGCGTGCGCTGTTGCTGTTTCTCGCGATTACCTCGATGTGGTGGCTGGGTATTGCCATGAACGGCCGGCTCTACCTCCCGGACGGCGGCGATCCATTGAGCCTGCTCGGCTTTGTCGGGGACCTCGGTTCAGGGCTCTTCTACCTCATCGGCTACCTGGGTGGGCTCGGACGGGGCGTGGTCACGGTCGCAACCGCAGACTACGGTACCAAGTTCATCGTGGTGGCGAGCCTCCTGAACGTGATCGCTGCAGTCGATGCGCACAACCTGCGCATTGGCCGCAAGCTGAGCGGCGGTGTGCAGTGACGTTCACTCCCTCGCACTTCACCGCGGTTGTGCTGTTCGCCAGTTCCGCATCGATCGTCTTCGGCATCACGCAGCGCACGACCACACGCGCCATGGTGCGCTACGGAATCGCCTGCTGGGTCTCGTTTGTCGGGGTGGTCATCGTGGTGAGCTGGCTGATGTTCCTGATCCGTCACTAACGCGGTTACAGATCGCCCGCAGATACTAGGCGGTCTGCGCTTCCGGCGTAGTCTCAGCCTTGCGCACCAGGCCCAGCGTCTTGGGTGAGGTCCACACCATGGCATTGAAGATGTGCTGGCCCCGGAAGCCGACGCGACGGTAGAGAGCGGCCGCACGCTGGTTGCCTCCCGTCACGGTCAGCGAGAGTTTGCGGAAGCTGCGCTGCGCGAGCGCGCGAGCCGCTACGTCGAGCAGCAACGTTCCGAGCCCGGAACCACGCGCCCGCACCGCGACACACAGCTGTGTCACATGCTCCACATCCTCGCGCACCCGCGAGCAGAGGATCAGCCCCGAGAGGGTTCCTGTGGTCCGGTGCGCCAGCACATGCGAGGCTTGCGGATCGAAGACGCCACAGCCAGGAAAGCGAATGATGTTGTGCAGGAAGCGCAGCGACCCTGCGACCGAGCGGTACTGGTCGTTGATCGTGCTGTCCAGATGCCCCTCATAGGCGTTCGCGATCACGGAACCGGCAGCGTGGAAGTCGGTCTCCTGCCAGCTCCGCACCACCAGGTTATGCCGCGCGAGCGCCTGCTCTTGGGCTTCTGTAGCGCCACTCGCGGCAGGCTGTTCCTGCAGGTCGAGATCCATGAAGATTCTCGGGTACACGTGGAAGCCGGCGGCGCGAAAGAGCTCTGCATGCAGTTCATGAGCATGGAGCAGCAACTGCGACTCGATACGCTCGACGCCGGGGGAACTTTGCAACAGCTCGATCAGGTGGCGGAGCAGGGTGGCCTCGATCTCCGTCTGGGTGTAGCCCTGCTTGCTGTTGCCGAGGGCGAACACATCGCCGATCACAGCCTTGCGATCTTCGTAGACGCAGAAGGTGTAGCCGATGACCCGCCCATGCTCCACAGCCACAAAGCCCGGGAGCACACGGGCGTCGAGGTACTGCAGAAGCAGGTTGGTGGAGGCGCGGTAATCCCACTCGAGGCGCTCGCTCCAGATGGCATTCTCGGCCTCAAGCACCGGGCGCAGGCTAGCTGCGGAGTAGTGGCGCAGGTCGAGAATTTGGAGCGGATCACGCTCGAACTGGGTCGGGGAGGTCACGGGCGGGTCCTTATCGCAAGCCTTGTTTACGAAGCATACTCCTCTGTGCAACGGCGTGACGTCTCGGTCATACACCAGAGGCTAACGGGCGTCGACGACGTACACGATCAGTCCCTGTTCCGGGATGGTCAGCAGAACGTCGTAATGCCGTCCGGCAAGCCGCACCGGCAGGTCGCGCACAAAGGGTTCGCGGGAAACCAGGATGTGACGGCCCTCCGGGATCGGGTTGCGGTCATAGTCGAGCACTCGCTGATTTCTGTAAAAAGAGAGGCCATACTCGGTGTCGCGGCGCACCCGGTAGACGGCGACCGAACCCTTTTCCGGAGAAATCTTGGCCAGGATGTCGGCAAGCGGCCGGGGCGAGTAGGTAAGGTCCAGGAGCTGGATCGTGCGCTTCGTGGCGGCAATCGCCGGCAGACCAAAGACCGGCCCTACGCCGAAGATGAAGATCAGCAGTGTCAGCAACGGGACCATGGTTGCCGCGCGTAGCCGGGCCAGGCCAAAGCGCAGGGTGATGACCAGGATCAGCACCGCCGATCCGAAGCCTGCCATGGCGGCAGCAATGCTCGCCTGGAGCGGCGGGTGAAGGTCGCCAAGCAGAAAGTACGAGGGTGCGAGCAGCACAAAGGTCGTCAGCAATCCGGCCAGAATGGCATGCGTGGCGAGTAGCCAGGGGGAGAGCCCACGCGCCCGCATACGATTCAGGTAATCGCCGGTCAGGATTGTAATGGGGGGAATCGAAGGAAGGATGTAGCCGGGGAGCTTGGAGTCTGAGGTGGTGAAGAACAGGATCGGCAGCACCGCCCAGATCACCAGGAACTCCGGAAAGGCATCCCCGGCCCGCTGAAACCCGCGGTAGGCACCCTTGGCCCGGCGTGCTCTCCATTCGGCGAAGCTTTCCCGGACGGCCGAGACCATGGCGGCGACGGAGATCACGGCCCACGGCATCAGCGAGAGCAGCACCACGGGGGCGTAGTACCAGAGGGATTGCTCATGCTCAAAGCGGTTGGTCGCGAAGCGCTCCAGGTTGTGCTCGAGGAAGAAGACCCGGAGGAAGTTCGGGTTGCGGCGCTGCACCGCGATGAACCAGGGCAGCACCATCGCGGCGTAGAGCAGGGCGCCGGGCCACCAGAAGGTCCGGCGGAGCACGGTCCACTCGCGGCGCAGCGCGGCGAAGGACACGATGATGATGAGCGCCAGAAACGGGGCGACCGGCCCCTTCGCGAGCGTGGCGGCGCCAATAAAGAAGTAGAGATCAAAGAGCCAGAACTTCGAGTCGGTCTCGTACCAGGCATACCAGCCCAGCATGCCGATCCCGAACGGCGCAGCCAGCTGCATGTCCGTCGAAGCGCCACGGGCGAAGCTCAGGATGCCGGCGCAGGAGGCTGTGATCAGCGCGGCGTCGAGGTGACCGCCCGGACGGAAGCGCTTCATGTGCAGGTAGATCAGGACCACCAGCGTGAACGCGAACGATGCAGACGGCAGCCGTGCAGACCAGTCGTGCACGCCAAACTCACGGAAGGCGAACATCGCGCGCCAGTAGTAGAGCGCTGGCTTCTCGAGCCAGGGTTTGCCGTAGAGCACAGGGGTAACGTAGTCGTGACGGCTGAGCATCTCGCGGGCGACCTGCGCGTAGCGGGGTTCGTCGGCGCCGACGAGGCCGAGGCCTGCTCCACCAAAGATCGGGACGAGACCATAGAAGAACAGGATCCCGGTCAGCCCGACCAGGGTGAAAAGCTCCAGCGCGGTGACCGGCTGCCAGAACCGCGAATACCAGGCGCTGGGCCGGTTCACGGTTTTCTTCGTCTTGCCGATCTCAGTTTCCTTCACGTAATTCCGTCTGCCTGATGGGGAACACGGCATACCCGCCCGCGGTCTGCTTCCCGAAGCAAGCGCGGCCCCTGAAGCCAAGGACAGCCCATACTGATGCTGCTCCTCAGGCTACCAGAGTGGGGGAGACACGAGCCTGGTGGGTTCAGTCCTGGCTGGTTGGTCCCGGAAGAGGCGCTTCGGGGACAGCTGCTTCCACAACGCTCTCCGACGCGTACTTGTTGTTGCGACGGCGGGTGCGGGTGAGCAGTTCGTCGATCCGGCCGGCCATCCGCTCCGAACGATCGGCGTGAAAGGCAAGATCCGGAATATGGCGTTTGCCGGTCCGGTTCTTGAGCTCTGCCTTGATCCAGCCACGGGCGGCCATCAGGCCTTCAACGGTGCTGAGCTCCGCGGCTGCCCCGCCATCCACCTGCACAAAGACCTCGGCCGACTTGCCGCCTGGGTTGAGCAACACCTGGGTGACGTGCGCCGAGCTGATGCGCGGGTCCGAAAGATCGCCCAGGATCATCGCGTCAATCTCTTCGCGGATGGTCTCGGCGATACGGTCCTGGTGGTATTTGCGCGCGCGGTGTTCGGGCATGGTCCTGCTCCTGATCTGTCACATCTGTCACCACTGGTCCGTGATCTGTGCTCTGCGGAGAAGTGCGACTCTCTCTAGTCTACAAACTCGCACCAGCTATCGGTGAGTTCCGCGCCCAGCGCGGTGAGGATTCGCTGCGCTGCGTCCCCTACCTCCCGCATCTGGCCTTCGAGGTAAGGACGCGATCCGGAGATGGCAGCCACCCCGATTACCGCGGATTGCCAGGTGACGGCCTCATCCATCTCCGCCACCGAGATGTTGAAACCGTGCTTCAGCTTCTCTTTCAGGCTGCGCACCACCTGCCGCCGGTCCTTGAGCGACTGGGAGTGCGGGATCGCTAGCTGCAGTGTGAGCGTGGCAACGGGCATAGAAGAAGGGGAGAGCCGGATGGCTCCCCCCTCTGAGCATAAGCGCGATGCTACTGTGCCTGCTTGACCTCGGCCTCAATGTCATTCCACTCATCTGCGGAGAGCTTGAGCGAGGCCGCTGCCGTGTTCTCTTCGAGGTGCTTGACCGACGAGGTGCCCGGGATCGGCAGAATCACCGGCGAGCGGTGGAGCAGCCAGGCGAGCGCCAGCTGCGACACCGACGCACCATGACGCTTTGCAGCCGTGTCGAGTGGGCCGCCTTCCTTCGCCAGCTTGCCAGCGGCGACTGGGAACCAGGGAATGAACGCGATGCCATTCTGCTCGCAGAACTGGAGCGTGTCCTCGTGCTGGCGATCGCCGATGTTGTATTGGTTCTGCACACTGACCACCTTGATCAGCTTCTGAACCTGCTCGATCTCCTTCGGCTTTACCTCGGACAGACCGAAGTGGCGGATCTTGCCCTGCTCCTGAAGCTTGAGGATCGGCTCGATCGATTGTTCAACCGGAACCTGGGGGTCGATGCGGTGGAGCTGCCAGAGATCGATGCGCTCGATCCTGAGCCGGCGAAGGCTGAGCTCGACGCACTGTTGCAGATACTCAGGGCGTCCCACCGGATGCCACTGCTGCGGGCCGGTCCGTGTCAGGCCACCCTTGGTCGCAATGACCAGCCCATCCTTGTACGGGTGCAGCGCTTCGGCAATAAGCCGTTCTGAGACCTCCGGACCATACGCATCCGCAGTGTCGATGAAGTTGATGCCAAGCTCAACGGATCGCTTGAGCACACGCTTCGCTTCTTCAGCGTCCCTGGGCTCGCCCCAGATGCCTTCGCCGGTAAGGCGCATCGCGCCGTAGCCCAGGCGGTTCACGGTGAGGTCGCCGCCAAGCTGGAAGGTGCCGCTGTCGGCTGCGTTGATGGTGGTGCTATGCGGGGAATTCGTCGTTGCTGTCGCCATATAGGAATGGATGAACCGTTTGGGCGAACGGTTCACCGGGGGCGGCAATTTTCATCATGGTTCAGGCCTCGGTCGTGGCCTGTACCCGGGCCAACTGCGCCGGGTCCGGCGGCGGTGTCAGCCAGCTGATTCCGAAAAGGCAGAGAAGCGCCGCGAGGAGAGCAGGCAGGATGGCGTCGCGATTTGCAAGCGCTGCTGGCAGGTGTCCGTGCACGAACGGCGTTTCCCAGAAAACCGTGATGACCGTCCCAGCGGCGATCGCCGAGACCGCCCCATAGGCATTTACCCGCTTCGAGTAAAACGCCGCAAGCACCACCGGTGTGAGCGTCGCCGAATAGACGGTGTAGGCGTAGAGCGTGGCTTTCAGCACCGAGCCGGTATGGAGCGCCTGGTAAAGCGACCAGATCCCCAGCAGCACGACGGTGAGCCGCGAGACGATGAGGACTTGCTTGTTCGAGGCATTCGGAGCGATGTAGCGCGCGAAGATGTCGTTCACAACGTTCGTCGCGGGCGAAAAGAGGTAGTTGTTTGCAGTGGAGATCACCTTTGCAAACACCGCGCCCATCAGCAACGCACCCAGCAGCGTCGGCAGGCCGTGAAGCCCGGTGTAGGCGATGATCTCGCGGGGTTTGGGCGTGCCATGCTGTCGCAGCGCGACCACGTGGCCCAGCATCGCGATCAGCACGATCGTGGTCTCAAGGATGATGGTGCCGATGACCCAGCCGACGACCGCGCGCCGGGCGTCCCTCGCAGACTTGGCTGAGAAGAACTTCTGGTACATGGACTGGTTGCCCAGCATCAGCAGGCAGGTCGGAAGGAACAGCTCCATCGCGCGCACGGGCGTATAGCTGCCGAGAACGGTGAAGTGTGATGCGGGCAAGGCTGCATGGAGCCCCGCAAAGCCTCCGACCCCGTGCAGCAGAACCGGCAGCGAGACCAGCAGGGTAACGGTCGCGAGCAGGCCGATGAAGAGGTCCATGTACGCGACCGAACTCATGCCGGCAAGCGCCGTGAAGCAGATCACAAACGCCGCGATGATGTAGCGTCCAAGCTCGGGCGTGATGGTCTGCGGAAAGATCAGGCTGAGGACGTCGCCACCGCCAATGAATTGGTAGGAGGTGATCGCGGTGTAGGCGAAGAGGATCGCGATCACGCCAAGCACCCGCGCGCCCTGGTTGTAGCGGGCCTCGAGCAGATCAGGGATGGTGTACTGTGCAAACTTCCGCGCACGCGGCGCGATGAAGTAGATGAGCAGGAGCCCGGCCCATCCGCCTGCCGGCTGCCAAAGGGCAACCAGGCCATTGTTGTAGGCGTTCTCCGAGGTCCCAAGCAGTGAGCCCGAGCCGATCCAGGACGAAAGAAGCGTGAAAACCAGCACAAAGGCCGGAAGCGACCGCCCGGCGAGCAGGTAGTCCTGCTTGGTATGGGTCTTGCGAAGACGGGAGAGCGAAACAGCAAGCAGGATCAGGAGGATGGCGCCAAGAACAGCGGCGTACAGTGGGCTCAACAGGTCTCCTCGGCAGGGCTGGAATCGATGCATGAGTGTAGCGTGAGGGGCGGTTTTGCTGAAATGGAAGCGTGGCGGGGTGGCGGTCTCCATTCGGCCAAGGACCCTGCTCGGGATACCCGGCGCTTACCGGCTGAGTTCTGCCCAGAATGCCTTCAGGCCGGTGAGCACCGTGTCGAGATCCCACGCAAGCACATCACCAATCGAACAACGCTTACGGAAGCGGGACCCCACGAGCGAGAACGCGACGGCAGGGGTACCGAGCTCTGTACATCCGGCGAGCGAGCCACGATAGCGACCTGCCTGGACGTCCCAGATTCCGACTACGCTTGGACCGCTGGAGCCCTCGCGGGTCGGGGCCAGCAGATACCGGCCGCCCGGGGTCCAGATCGGATCTCCGAGTTCGGGATGGGACGATTCTTCCCTGGTTCTGAGGGCGTGAACGAAGGCGCCATCCACAGTCTTCCAGACCCCGAGATGTCGCGCCTCGCCGCTCGTTGTTAGCACCGCAACTTCCGTGTCGTCCGGGGAGAAAACTGCTGAAACCAGCGAAGAGCCTGGATCGATAGTGGCGATTCTGCGGTGCGTCTTTCCGTCGAGGAGAGCGATCTGGCCGGTTGGGAACACGGCAATGCGCGCGCCCAGTCCGCCGAGGGATAGTACGCAAGAAGTCGGTCGGGGATTCCGGCAATGTGGGCGACCGGCTGCCAGGTAGCGGTGTCGTAGAACTGCACTCCGGGCGCGTTGTTCATCGTGAGTAGATAACGACCATCCGGGGTGAAGCGGGCAGCGTAGGTGCGAATCCAGGTACGGCCGTTCATCGGTGTGCGGAACTCATGAAGCACTGCCCCGGCATCTCCGCGGGCGGGCGCGGTCTCAATCCGCAGAACACTCTGCAGGCCGGGATCATAGGGAGCCTGCCTGGGCGCCCGGGCATCCTCTGCAATCACCGTGGTCGGGCCCATGCTGGGAATGGTCTCGGTAACGATGAGATGGTGGTGCAGGCCCGTTGCGAGAACAGCGCGATGCAGCTGGCTCGGGTCCGTGGTCTCCAGGCTTGCAGGACTGCCGGCAGTGGCAAACGCTGCCGCCGTACAGCGTTTCTCCGGCTGAAACTGAGGGTAGTCCGTCACCGGCCAGGTATCAGCACCCAGCAGCCTCAGGAGCTCGAGGATGTCGTTCGGCAGTTGCGCCTGGTCGTAAACGCGCACCGCGACGCCGGATGCTTCCACCACCTGGGTTACCAGTCTTCGCGAAGGCGGAGGCAGCCGGTGCAACCCCGGAGGCAGGTGCGCCATTAGCAGCTTGAAGTGCCGGAATGGCTCAGCCCCAATTTCTGTGCCGCCCCCATGCGAGCCTCCGCCGGTCAGCCAGACCCACGAGGTGGTGCCCTCGTCCGAGATGAAGTAGGTCTGCGTGGGCTCCCAGGCTTCGCAGGCGCCCGAAGGCGAACTCAGGGACAGCAGATGAGAAGGACCAGGCAGAGAGACGAGATCGTGCGGGCCAGCCCGGGTGATTGTGACCGCCCAGTGAGCAGGCCGCCGCCCCCAGGCACCGTGTTCTGGCGCTGTCCGGTAGGGCGCCGTCCAGCCTTCGAAGCTCTCCGGCTGCGTACAGGAGCCACCAGCGCGAGGCCCTGTCGGCTGTCCAGGCTGCATGGCAAGTGCAACGTGCAGGATTTCCAGCAGGGTGAGTCCCAGAACGAGAAGTCGAGCAATGCGCATGGTCGCTCTGCTCCGTGGCGAGCGTGTTGGCCCGATAGCGGGTTTCCCCGGAACTGCCGTGAGCACGCTATCAGCGCGCAGGGACGAAGAGCAACGTCAGCGGTATCGCGCCGGTGCGGGCTAGATCGCCCGCAATATCCGGACCGGCAGGTAGAACAATGCACCGACGAGATGCAGCACTCCACCGACGGCAAAGCCAAGGATGCGGAAGGGTAGCAGAATCAGCCAGACGATCGGGTACAGCACCAGCGCGAGCAGGGCGAGCGGCCAGCAGAGCAGGAGCAGCAAGATCCAGAGCAGGAATGGGAGCATGGTTTCGTGAGCGCGAGTACGCGCCTCCTGTTGAAGATACGCAGCGAGCAGGCGCCAGGTTCCCGCGTGAAAGTAGGCGGTGATCGCCTCGCCCAGGGCGTGATTCTGCGCGGGAGGTGTCGCCCCTGAACGGGAAGTGTCAGGACGACACTATCCACTCGGGCATGGCGGCTCAGGAGTGCGTTTTCGGCCGGGCTCCGAAGATTGCCGTGCCGATGCGCACGGTGGTCGAGCCCTCGGCGATTGCGGCCTCGAAGTCGCCGGACATCCCCATCGAAAGCTCCTCAAAGGAAAGCTTCGGGTGTTCCCGGGCGAGCGTCTCGCGCAGCTCTCGCAACTTGCCAAAACAGAGCTGGGCGACCGCCGGGTCATCCGAGATCGGCGCCACGGTCATGAGGCCGCGAAAGGGCAGGTGATCGCGGAGGTCGGGCAGGCGCTCGAGCAACTGCGACAGCTCCGGTGAGCGAGGCAGCAGGCCTTCTTTCGCGGCTTCATCGCTCAGCTTGATCTCGAGCAAGACTCCCAGGGTGCGTCCACGCTCGCGAGCCGCCGTGTGGAGACGCTCAGCAAGTTTGAGCGAGTCCACGGTGTCGATCGCCGAGAAGACCTCGGCGGCGCGGGTGGACTTGTTCGACTGGAGATGGCCAATCAGGTGAACGGCAAGCACCCCATCTGGGTCAACACCTCCAACAGAACTGTCGGCCTGATGAAGCGCTTCGAGTTTGTCGCCGAACTCCTGCACCCGGTTCTCGCCAAAAAGCCGGTGCCCGGCCGCTGCCGCTTCAAGCAGAAGCTCCACCGGGTGCGTCTTTGAAACAGCCATGAGCTGTACGTCTTCGGGGGCACGGCCTGCCTTGCGGCAGGCCGTGGCAATCGCATCACGAACGCGTTCGAGGTTTTGCTGGACGCCCGGCACGGAATTACTTGCCGTGCTCTTCGAGGTACTTTTCAACCTCAAGCGCGGCCATGCATCCCGAACCAGCGGCCGTGATGGCCTGGCGATAGCGACGGTCCTGCACATCACCGCAGGCAAACACGCCCGCGACCCTGGTGAAGACATTTTCATGCGTCTTGATGTAGCCGTCCTCGTCCAGCTCGATCTGTCCCGCAAAGGCTTTGGCGTTTGGCTCATGGCCGATGCCGAGAAAGAGGCCGGAGATGGGGAGGTCGGTCAGCTCGTCGGTGCGCCGGTCGCGCAGGCGAACGCCCCGGACCTCACGCTCCTCAACGCCCAACACTTCCTCGACCGCAACATTGGTGCGGAACTCGATCTTTTCGTGGGCACGGGCGCGTTCGAGCATGATCGCCGAGGCGCGGAAGGTATCGGAGCGGTGCAAGAGCGTGACCTTGGACGCGAAGCGGGTCAGGAACAAGGCTTCTTCCATAGCGGAATCGCCGCCGCCGACGACCGCAATCTCCTTGCCGCCGAAGAAGAAGCCGTCGCAGGTGGCGCAGGAGGAAACGCCATGGCCGATCAGCTCCTGCTCGGAAGGCAGGTTGAGCCAGCGCGCGGACGCGCCGCTCGCGATCACAAGCGTATGGGTCAGCACCTGGTCCTTGCCGAAGTTCAGCACAAACGGACGCGCCGACAGGTCAGCAGAGACCAGGTGGCCAGTGCGGTACTCAGCGCCGAAGCGCGCGGCCTGGATCTTCATGTTCTCGACCAGTTCGGGGCCCTGGATACCTTCCGGCCAGCCGGGGAAGTTCTCGACCAGGGTGGTGATGGACAGCTGGCCGCCCGGCTCGTGGCCTTCCACGACCAGGGGCTTCAGGTTGCTGCGCCCGGTGTAAATGGCGGCGGTGAGGCCAGCGCAGCCCGAGCCCAGGATCACTACATTGCGTACATCATTCTCTGCCATAGGGTAGGTCCATCTTACCTTTGCCTCGCCCGCGGTTTTGTGCGGGAAGGGCATACAAGGGATGCGGAGACCGGAAGGTGGATGCAAACGGGGCTTTACCATGACGGTATGGCAAACCTGACCCTGGTGTATGGCATGCGGTTGTTGCCGGCAGACGAGATCTCCGGCGTAAGTGACGCCCCTGTGGCGCTGAAGAATGGCAACGAGGCACGCGTGACGATGCACATCCTGGAGGGTTCGCGGGAGCAGATCGAGGCGCAGCTGCGGCAGAGTATCGATGCGTTTTTCGACTTTTTCCCCGAGATCTGAGCTGTTGCGCGAACTCCGGAATGCGAGTGGCATCGTGCGTGCCCTGTGCTAAATCGAGGCAAAGCGAGGTAAATCGCCGCTTGTAGCGAGGGTGAATACGCTGCCAGCGCGGGAAAACCACAGGGCTGTGCCGATCTGGCACAGCCCTGTCGTGTTGCTCCCAGGCTGGTGCGGGGTGTGGAAAGAGCAGGCGGAATGCGGGGGCGAAGCGGCCGGGCCGTGGCGAAATAGGGATGCGCTCGCGAAAGTTCGGGAGCCGAGGTGCCGAACATGCCTATCTCAGGGATTCCAGCCCGCAGTCTGTTCTTGCTTCTGCTCATTCTCGCCTTGCTGCTCCATCCGGGTACCGGCGCCGCGAGCGGACCGAAGTGGGTGGCAGGTGGGAGCTACTTCAGTCCTGGGGCGAAGGGAACGCCCGTGGTCTGGGCGAACGGCGTGGTCTCGTACTACCTCGACCAGGGGGCGCTGTCCACGTCTGTTTCGAACAGCCAGGCTGCCATGCTGGTGGCCGGGGCAGCGGCCGTCTGGTCGTCGGTGCCGACAGCGGCCGTGAGGATTCAGCAGGGAGGGTCGCTCGCCGAGGATGTGAACGGGAGCAATGTCACGGCGAACACCCCTGGGGGCACCGGTGCGACGCTGCCGGCGGATGTGCAGCCGGCGGCGATCACCAAGCCGGTCGCGGTGGTGTTTGACGCTGATGGGAGCGTCATCAACGCGATCTACGGTCCAGGGTCGAGCGACCCTACGGCATGCACCCAAGACGGGGTCTATACCTCGGTCGACAATCTGTCGGCCGCGGGCACGATCGCGCACGCGCTGATCGTGGTGAATGGGCTTTGCGCCAGCAGCCCTGCGCTCGAGGGGCTCTTGCAGTACAAGTTGGTGCGGGCGTTCGGGCAGGCACTGGGGCTGGACTGGTCGCAGGTGAATGAGTCGATGTGGCCAAGCGATCCAACCACGGAGGGACTTGCAGGCTGGCCCGTGATGCATCCGCTGGAGCGCCTCTGCACCGGCTCGATGACCAGCTGCATGCCCAACCCGACGACTTTGCGCCCCGATGACATCGCGGGGCTGAACCAGCTCTACCCGGTGACCACGGGAAACATCGCTCAGTGGCCCGGCAAGACGCTGACAGCCTCGTCGACTCTGACCGTCCAGGGCACGGTGAGCTTTCGCGGCGGCCAGGGCATGCAGGGGGTCAACGTGGTGCTGACGCCGGTGACCGGGGGTAGCCCGGAGCTGCAGTACACGGTCGCGGCGGTGAGTGGTGCCTACTTTCGCCGGGACAGCGGCAACGTGATTACCGGCTCGTCCGATGTCTACGGCAACCCGCTGGGCCGCTTCGGCACGGATGCTTCTGCGATGGAGGGCGCCTTCGTTCTCGCAGGTGTGCCGCTGCCGCCGGGCGCGACGGCAGCCCAGTACCAGCTTTCGATCGAGCCAGTCGATCCGCTGTATACCGGCGCAAACGCAGTCGGCCCGTATGACGTGAGCCAGGTCAGCCCCTCCGGCGCGGTGCAGGTGGTCTCGCTCGGCACCCTGTCGGCTGGCTCGGTCACAACGCAGAACTTTACCCTCACGGATTCGGCCGATGGCTCGGCAACGGATGATGGCGTCGAACCCGAGCCCAACGCAGTTGCCGTGAACGGAGAATGGATCAGCAAGCTGGTGGGTTTCGGGCACGTTGGGTGGTTCGCATTCCACGCCCGCGCGAACCGGGTGTTCACTGTCGAGGCCGCGGCTCTCGACAGCAGCGGGCTTGGGACCGAAAGCAAGGCCGCGATGGTGATCGGGCTTTGGAATGGTGCAGACGCTTTCGGAGCGAGCCCGGACCTGGCCTCCGTGACGCCCTTCAATGGGGCAGAGGTGGGGTTGTCGAACCTGACGGCGCAGACCTCGGGGGATGGAGAGATCCGCATTGCTTTCGGGGACGAGCGGGGTGATGGGCGCCCTGACTTTCTGTACCGTGCGCGCGTGCTGTACGCAGACCGGGTGACCCCACCGCGTATGCCGCTGGCAGGCGGCACACTCTCGATCGAGGGCCAGGGCTTTCATGTAGGCACGGTGGTTCTCGTCAATGGGCAGCCGGCGGCGGTGACGAGTGTCACGCCGACGGAGATCACGGCGATCGCGCCCGCGGTTTCGGCAGCTACCGGGACGGTTCCGGTCGAGGTAGAGGATCCGCAAACGCTCGGAACGGCGCAGATCCTGGACGGGTTCAGCTACGACGCGCATGGAACTGATCATCTCCGCATCATCGCCGCGCCGAGTGGCACGGTCAGTATCGGTGTTCCGGTTCCCCTCGCGATGCAGGTGCTTTCCGGGGACGAGGTGACGCCTGCTGCCGGGGTGACCGTCACCTTCGCGGTGACAGGTGGCGTGGCCACGCTCGGTTGTGGATCAAGCCCCTGCAGCGCTGTCTCCAACGGCCAAGGCATGGTGACGATCCTGGTCACTCCGATGACAGCGCAGGCGACCACCGTGAGTGCGTCGCTCAGCACCGGCGCCAGCCTTGTCGCCGAGTTTGATGGGGGAACTCCGCCGCAGATCGCAGCGACCAACACCCTCTATATCGCAGGCGGGGTGATGGTGAACTGGCAGCCGGTCGCGCTGGTGTTGAGCGGCGGGAGTCCGGTTGGGGGTGCCACGGTCTCCTGGAGCGCCGGGGCGAATGTCACCCTTGGTGGCGCGACTTCACTGACCAACGCGGCCGGGGACGCCCTTGCCAACGCGGTGGTTGGTCCTCTCGCCGAGGGCAGCGCCACCACGGTGACGGCATGCGAGGGGGTACCGAGCGCCTGTGCCACCTTCGCGATTAACGCTGTGCAAGCGGAGCAGGCGTCGCTAGTACCCGTGAGCGGGATAGGGCAGGTCATCAGTATGTCCGGTACGCTGCTTCCCGTTACGCTCGAGGTGGTAGACGCCGCCGGGCACCCGCTCGCAGGGGCCACCGTGAACGTCTACCAGCAGATGACAGCCTGGGAGCCTCCATGTCCCACAACCGGGCGATGCCCCACTGCACCGCTGCTTGGCTCCTCGGCCGCCACGCTGGTATCCGGAAGCAATGGCCTGGTGACGTTCACGCCAATGTCGAGCAGTGGTCAGCCTGCTGTGATCGCCGTGGAGGCGGCCACGGGAAATCAGGGATCGTTCTCCTTCACCCTGACCGAGCATCCATGACTCCACGGGACCGGGGACGCCTGGGCCTGAAGCGGCATACTAGGTTTCTATGCATACTGCTGAGCATGTCTCCGGCTCGTTGATCCTGCTGCTCTTTGCCGTGATCATGGTGGCTGCGATCCTCGTGCTGCTTCACCTGACCAGGCTCGGTCGGCTGGTGCACCAGGGCATTCCGGACCGGCCGCACCGCCGGCTGTTCCTGGCTTCCATTTCGTTCTTCATCACGTTCCTTGCCGTTCGGCTGCTGGTCGCCTCGATTACTCACCACGTTGGTCCGTTCAACTACGTGGAGATGGGCGGCCGGCACATCCACCACCTCGTGTGGGGCATCCTGCTGCTGCTGATCACGGGCTATGCAGAGCTGGCCGAGGTAGGTACCGGTGCGTCTTCACTGTCGATCCTGCTCAGCCGGCTGATCGCGCTCAGCTACGGAGTCGGAGCAGCGCTGACGCTCGATGAGTTTGCGCTCTGGCTGAATCTCGATGCAGCAGCGTACTGGTCGCGGCAAGGCCGGGAGAGTATCGACGCGGTGGTTCTTTTCGGGGCGTTGCTGGCGATTGGTGCGTGGGGATCGCCCGTTATCCGCCGTCTTGGGCGAAGGGGAACAGCCAACTAGCTGCCTCGCTTCAACGAAAAAGCCTCGCTTCCGCAGGGATGTGCATCTTCCCTGTAACGGCGCGATGCGTGCCCAGGAGGAAGCGATGGCGGCAGGCAAATCAACCGGTAAGGTGTTTACCAACGCGGCAATCGAGGAAAAGCGGAAGCCTCGCGTTGTGATCCTCGGCGGCGGCTTTGCGGGGATGAACGCAGCTCAGAAGTTGCGCAAGATGCCAGTGGATGTAACGCTGATCGATAAGAGCAACCACTACACCTTTCAGCCGCTGCTCTACCAGGTCGCGCTGGCGCTGCTGTCGCCCTCGGATATTGCGTCGCCGATCCGCTCGGTGCTGCGTGGGGCGCGCAATGTCGACGTGCTGATGGAAGAAGTGGAGTCGGTTGACGTCAGGCAGCGCAGGGTAGGGCTGAAGAACGGCCCCGAGATCCAGTACGACTACCTGATCGTGGCAACGGGATCGACGAAGTCGTACTTCGGGCATAACGAGTGGGAGCAGTTTGCTCCCGGACTCAAGAGTGTCGAGGATGCAGTCGAGATCCGGCGCCGGGTTCTCCTCGCATTTGAACTGGCAGAGCGGCAGGCGGTCGAGACAGGGTCACACCGGCCCTTGAACTTCGTGGTAATTGGCGGCGGCCCGACCGGGGTGGAACTTGCCGGGGCCGTGGCCGAGATCGCGAAGTATTTCATGGAGCAGGATTTCCGCCACATCGATCCGAAGAAGGCTCGCGTGATCCTGATCGAGGGTGGCCCGCGCATTTTGCCCAGCTATCCCGAAGATCTGACCGAGAAAGCTGTCAGGCAGCTGGAGCATCTTGGGGTCGAGGTGCACCCGAACATGATGGTCGAGTCCATCGGACCTGGCCACGTCAAGGTGAAGGGCGGTACGGAGCTCGACTCGGTGGTTACCCTTTGGGGTGCGGGCGTTGCGTCGTCGACCGTGGGCGCGATGCTGGGCGTGCCGCTGGACAAGCGGAAGCGCGTGATCGTCGACAAAACGCTCAACCCAGAGGGCATCGCGGAAGTATTCGTATGCGGCGACCTGGCAGTCTTTGTGCAGGATGGTAAGGAACTACCCGGCGTGGCGCAGCCTGCCTTGCAGATGGGCGAACATGCTGCGCGCATGATCGGTCAGGACCTGAAGCGGCAGCCGCGGCAGGAGTTTCGCTACTTCGACAAGGGGGACATGGCGACGATCGGCCGCTACTCTGCGGTGGCCGACATCCAGTGGCCGTTCAAGGCGCACTGGGGTGGTTTTCCGGCCTGGGTCACGTGGCTGATGGTGCATCTTGTGTTCATCATCGGCTTTCGCAACCGGATTTCGGTGCTGATGCAGTGGGGCTGGACGTACCTCTTCCTCTCGCGCGGCTCGCGCCTGATTACCGGAAGCCCGGTCCTCGAGGGCTGGCAGGAGAAGGAGGGGCTCCGTGATCCCTCGGTCAGCCGCCCCGCAGATACTGCGCCTCTCAAGACCGCGGGAGACCTGCAGGGGGTTTAGCAATCAGGCACGCAGGCAAAGAGGCGCAGCCATGGGCTGCGCCTCCTCGCCTGTGTCTCATCGCCTGCGTGCCGTTGCCTAAACCGTCGCGGGTTGCGCTGCTGGAACGTTGACGCTGGTCAGCCAGTTGAAACGATCCGGAATCGTGCCGTTCACAATGCCGAAGTACTCCTGGGCAAGCTGCCTGGTGACCGGGCCGGGCTTGCCGTTGCCGACCAGAATCCGATCGACCGAGCGCAGCGGGGTGACTTCGGCTGCCGTACCGGTGAAGAAAGCCTCGTCGGCGACGTAGAGCAGTTCGCGTGGCAGCGGCTGTTCCACGATGGGAATGCCGAAGTGGCGTGCAAGCGTGATCACGGAATCGCGCGTGATGCCGTTGAGCACGGAGTTCGCGAGCGGTGAGGTGTAGAGCGTGCCACCGCGAACGATGAAGAGATTCTCGCCCGAACCCTCGGAGAGGTAGCCGTTTACGTCAAGCGCGATGCCTTCCGCATAGCCGTTGATGTCAGCTTCCATGCGGATCAGCTGCGAGTTCATGTAGTTGGCACCGGCCTTTGCGAGCGACGGCATGGTGTTCGGCGCAAGACGATTCCAGGACGAGATACAGACATCAGCGCCCTCGTCCGGGTTGGCGAAATACTTGCCCCAGGGAAAATTCGCGATGTAAACGTCAACCGGCGCGCCCTTGGGGTTGACGCCGATCTCGCCGTAGCCGCGCAGCACCACTGGCCGGATGTAGCAGGGCGCGACCTTGTTTGCTTCGACCACGTCGACCACCGCAGAGCAGAGCTGGTCGAGTGTGTAGGGGATAGCCATGCGGTAGATCTTGGCCGAGTCAATCAGGCGCTGCATGTGTTCCACAAGCCGGAACACGCCTGCGCCTTCTGGCTGGGTGTAGCAGCGTATGCCCTCAAACACCGAGGAGCCGTAGTGCACAACATGGCTCATGACATGGATCTGGGCACGGTCCCAGACGATGAGTTCGCCATTGCGCCAGATGTTGGCAGTGGGTTGGATAGGCATAGTGAAGGCTCCTTGCGGGTGCTCGCAGAATCTTGAAACGGTGCGACTGATTATAGCGAGCCCGTCTGACGGCTCTTCATGAAGCGCGAGAGAG